>NZ_WOWP01000015.1 GCF_009741375.1 Flavobacterium rakeshii | reverse complement strand
GCAATACCTTTTGAGATTACATACTGAACTGTAGCCTTAGCCCTTTTGTTAGATAGGTTCATGTTGTATTGTGCACTACCACGGTTATCCGTGTGCGCCTTAACCATGATTACCATTTCAGGGTTGTTGTTCATAGCCTCAACTAACTTATCAAGCTCAAAAGCAGCCTCTTTTGTGATGTTGCTCTTATCAAACTCAAAGAAGATATCGTTAAGTACAACTTCTATCTCTTTTACGATTTCTACGATAGGTCTCAGGTCAGCCATAACATTAACCTCTCCGCCATGAGTTTTAGCAATTGGGAAACTGTTATTCTCATAACCACTCATGCTTGCCTGTATGGTATAGGCTCTGTCACAGTCAACACTGTAGGTTACCTTACCATTAGTATCAGCCGTTCTGGTCTCAATTACATTGTTACGCTCATCAAGGATGGCTACCTTAGCACTGGCAAGTGGTTTGCCTGTGTTGGCATCTCTTACCATTACAATAGCCTCAACACCACAAATTGGTGTAGCGCTGTACAACTGGTCAACTCCTGTTCTGTTACTGGAGAAGAATCCGATTTCTTTACTGTCATTAAAACTGAATGCAAAGTCATCCTGTCCTGAGTTTACAGGCAGACCAACGTTCTTGGCTTCTGTTCCTTTGGCAAGGTCAATAACAAAGATATCCAGTGCGCCAAAGCCTTTACGTCCGTCTGAGGAGAAGTAAAGTTTACCTTCGGTAGTAAGGTAAGGGAAGTTATCATTACCAGGGGTGTTTACCTTATCCCCAAGGTTTTGTGGCTCTCCGTAAGTGTTGTTGCCTTTTACTTCCACTTTCCAGATATCATTACCTCCCTGTCCTCCAGGACGGTTGGACACAAAGTAAAGCGTCTTCCCGTCTGCACTGATAGCAGGGTTACCTGTAGAGTAGGTTTTATCGTTTAACGGTAGTGGCTGGATGTTACCCCATTTACCGTCGGTCTTTGTTGCCTTGAATAGGTAAATCTGACCCAGTTTAAGGTTATTGTCTTTATCTCTTTCAAACTGTTTACTCTCCTTAAAGCTCTCTCCCGAGAAGTACATGGTGTTACCATCGGCTGTTACAGCTGCAGGGCCGTCATGCCATTTGGTGTTGATGTCTGATATCGGAGTAGGCTCACTAAAGCTGCCGTCGGCATTGTAAGTAGCCATATACATATCAAGGTACGGCTGCTCATTAGCGCCGTAGGTTTTCCTTGCTGTGTTTCTTGCACTGGTGAAATAGAAATTGTTATCATCGGTTAGTACCGCTCCGAAAGAGCTGTACTTCTCATCGTTGATGTCCAGTTTCTTCTCATCAAACATTTTGGTTTGGTT
>NZ_WOWP01000014.1 GCF_009741375.1 Flavobacterium rakeshii | reverse complement strand
AGTAGAAAACGTGAGAACACAAAAAACAGAGATACCTTATGGTGCCATGGAGGGTAAGGAATTAACAATTCATACGGTATGTTATGATTATGAAGGTTATTATGGAGACGCTCATGTATTTATAACAGTAAATGCAGAAGATGGTGCTTTACTATATGGAATATCATCATCGGGATTTCTTGATCTCACCTGATTAGATATATCAATTTTAAAAATAAAAATCCTGCTTAAACCAAGCAGGATTTTTTTATTCAGTAGAATTAAGGGGCTAATGTTGAATACCTTTTCTCAATTATTAGAATTAATTAATGTGATGCTGTGTAAATCCTCTACTAGAAAGTTGGAATTTATTTCACTAGGGCTACAAAACCCGCTTATGTAAATAAGCGGGTTTTTTGTTTATATTAGTGAGTAACATTTATATGTTTTTTGTTAATAATAAACCGCCATGTACAAAACACTGTTATACCTATTCCTGTTTTTTACACTGTTATCCTGTAAAGAGGAAAAAGAGTTACCCTGTAAAGAAGAGAAAGAGTTTGCAATAAAAAGTGATACTATTGAACTGGATATAAAAGGGAGATCTATATATCCATTAAAATATAAGGGTATTTATTATTCTGATTTTATAGAGGTTAAAGATGAACCGACTTTTATCCCCAAAGGAACCTTTTGTGTTTTTAATAAAAAAGGTAAAATACTTAGTAAGGCTAAGCTCATTGGTTATGACTCATGGGACACCGGAATTTATGTTCAGAACGACAGTATAGTGTTTAAGGAAAACCCACTTATGCCAGATGCTGTTTCATATTATTGGGATAAGGGCGAAGAGGACTGGTTAAAAACCAAAGTTACAGATGACGGTGTTTTTGAGGATGATAACTTCCATGTGTATGCCTTGGATTATGGCGAGTGGGGTGCTGCAACCATATTTAAGGATAAAAAAACCGGAATTGAATATGATGCCAATATATTGCTTCCAAGGGTTTATAAGATAAACGGAGCATACTATTTAGTAACCTATACTCAGGTTGTAAAAGTGACCGACCCCCGTAAATTAAATAAAGTAAAAGAAGGTTTTTATTATAACAAAATAAAAAATGATGGACTTAAGGTATTTGACAATGGTGAGTTGGGAAGGTCATTGCAGGGAGTAGAAACCGTTTTTAAATTAGGGGAAGAAGCTTATTATTATCGTGATTTTCCCGAAGAGTATATTGCTCATGCTTTTGTTTACAATGATGAACTTTTCCTGATAATGGTAAAAGGCAATATAATGTATATAGCGAGGATAAATAATGGTGCTTTAGAAAAGGTTAAGGAATTTAAAGAAGGAATTGTTATTGGTCATAATAATCCATACCGAAACGCTTATCTTAATGAAGGGGTGGGGTTTTATTTAGAAGAAGGTAAAAGTTTTAAAACAGGCTTACTGGAAATTAAATGTAATACAATCTATCTTCATTATATAAAAACGAAAGAATAGATTGAGTCGTCCTAAAATAGGTTGACAATTTTTACAATAAAATTTATATTAACCAGTCAGTATTTGCTGACTGGTTTTTTCATGTATAAAATTAG
>NZ_WOWP01000013.1 GCF_009741375.1 Flavobacterium rakeshii | reverse complement strand
TTAAGCCCGCTTGCGCAGATGGTACTGCAATTTGTGGGAGAGTATGACACTGCCTTTCTTTTGAAAACCCTATCCATTATCGGATAGGGTTTTTTTGTTTTTATACGGTTTGGTAGGGAAAACTATTTTTTAACGGTTATTTATTTAGTAGCTATAATTATAACCGTTAATCGATAAATAGTAGCCTTATAACGATTTAAGAGCTAGTTATTTAAAAAATAATTATATTATTGTGTAACCAAACTACAAATCAACCATTTCACATTATGCATAATAATTACTCTTAAAGGGATAAGTATATACGCTGTACAGAAGATGAAGTTGATGAAGTTTTTATTAATCGCCCTGGTGTTATTTACAGGTACTGTAAATGCCCAGTTATCTGATTTTGAGCTGGATGTTACAAAAACAGATGAAACCTGTTTCGGGAATGGTAGCCTTACTTTCGAAGTTTCTAACCTTACCCCCGATGCAACTGTATTCTATGCCATTTATTTACTTCCGGATACAGACAATCCTATAGCAGTTATTACAGAAAACACCCTTGGTAGTCTTACCTCAGGGGAGTATCGTGTTATAGCTACTCAAACACTTGAAGACGAGTCTAATACTCAACAACAAGATATAACGATTGATAACCTCATTGTTGATTTTTCCATTGAAGTAACATCGGCAGATGAGGCTTGTTCTAACGGAGCAACCATTGTTGTTAATGCACTTTCGGGAGAGTTGGCTGAGTGTGAAATTATATCAGGACCGGTAACACGCCCATTACAAACCGAAAACGAATTTAATAACTTACCTGCCGGTACATACAATGTAAGGGCTTTTGATGCCTGTGGTATTGGTAAGGTAAAAACATATGTACTTGAAGTACTTGATTTAGATCCGGTAATATCGGCTTCATTTTATCCTGATGTTGTTATCAATTCATGTGATTCGATAACTGTTAGCAATACGGTATCACTTGAAACCGGTTCCATATCTTATCCTGTTACTATTGAATATAATATTCATGTTCCGGGGGAACCCGATACTACAACCACACAGGTTTATGATAGCGGTGCGCCGAGTTCTATAGAAGTATCTGAAGTTTTACCACTTGTAGATGGTGTAAGTTATGAAATAACCATTACTAACGGATGTGGGGATTCGGTTACATCACAGCCTAATTTTGTAGAGCCTAATATTGAGGCTGTATTATCAAGCCATAAGGGTATATGTGGTAACAAGTTTTTGGTACTTAACGTTTCCAAGTTGATGGAATCGTATACGGTTACTTTTTTAGATGCACCTGATGGTTTTGATCCTGCTGATTTTGTGCCTAATCCAAACGGACCATATACAGAACCGTCGGTAGCTTATGGCGATGAGGATAACCCTGTTCCGTTTGGTGTTTATGAAGTATTGGTGGAAGATGAATGTGGTCGTACCGCTACGGCTCAGTTAAATGTAGAGTTTGAACCTTACATCCCTTCTGTAACAGGACGTAATAATGGATGTTTCTCCCTCTTTGGAAGAATTAGAGCGAGCATAGAAGATTTAGAGATTGTTTTTGCCGAGATAACATCGGCTCCAGATACTTATGAAGCTACTTTACCCGAAGATGTAAGTGACCTTATTACAGAGCAAGGAGTTTTGGCATTAAATAATATGCCTATTGGTTTTTATACTGTTCATCTTATTGATGAATGTGGTTATGAGTATGAGGAGGAAGTAGAAGTGCCTGAGTTTGTAGAACAGGAATTTGGCGGTACTAGTATACCATCGTGTGTTGAAGGTATAGGTAGTGTTTCTGTTAGCAGTGGTAATGGTTCGCTTACTTCTATGCAAATTATCTCTGCACCTGCGGGATTTGGTGAGCCACTGCCTTATGATGTTACCGCGTTTATAGATACTACCGTTGGAGACCTGTTTATGGCTAACTTGCCGGAAGGGGAATATGTTTTTCAGGGTACTGATGTTTGTGATTTAACCAAAACACTTACTATCACAATTGAAGGTTATCATCCGCCGACAGATGCGTTTGAATTTACTCCGCTTTGTGGTAGTTTTAGTGTAAAAGTTACTGATGATAGTAACGGTACTCAGGGTGCTCAATACTGGTTACAACGATTTGATACTGCTACACAAACCTGGGGGCATCCGCAAACAGGAGTAGCTTATACCGAAGGTTCAATACCTGATAGTTCTAATTCGCTACAGGTTCAAAATAATACACCTGTAAATAACTTAAATTATTCGGGTGATTTCAGGATTATTAAATACCATGAAGGATTTGGTGACGGCACTCAGGAAAACATAAGCTGCCTGGAGCTTTTAGGTGAATTTAATTATACCGAAACTTTAACGATAGCAGGGGCTTATACACTGGCGTGTGCTGGGAGTCCTAACGATGTTTTTCTTGATATAGCAGGATATCCTACTTTAATAAGAATTACACACATGAATGGTGATCCTTTTGTGGTTGATAACGGAACCGACCCTGTGTTTACCAATCTTGCAGAAGGAGAATATACGTTTAGGGTAGAAGATAACTGTGGTAATATTGTTATCCGTTCGTTTAACGTACAGTCATTGCCTTCTATCGCTACGGCAAATGATGTAAGTGATATGATTGTGTGTATACCTCAAGGTTTGGGTAATACTTTTGAATTTGATTTATCACAGCAAAATGCCGGATTATTAGGAGAGCAGTCGGCTTCCCTATATACTATAACTTATTATACTACACTCCAAAATGCCGAGGCAGGTACTAATGCTCTTCCTTCATTATATACTAACGTTATTAATGGGCAAAATATTTATGCCAGGGTAGAACACAACCAAATTGATATTTGTTTTGATGTTACTTCCTTTAAATTGTTTGTAGGGGAGATACCGCAGCCTGGTATTAATACTACAGGTGTAATTTGTGATGGCGGTACGTTACAGTTAGTAGCTGAGAACGGTTTTGCTTCATACCTGTGGAATACGGGAGAAACTACAAGAACAATCACGGTTTCACAACCGGGCACTTATAGTGTTACGGTACAACGTTCTTATGGAGACAGGTTTTGTGAGGGTACTACATCGACAGATGTAATTCCATCTGCAGCGCCGTCAATGCTTGAAGTTTCTATTGATGACTGGACTGACGATGAGAATGTGATTACTGTACTGGCTCAGGGCACCGGGGATTATGAATATTCTATAGACGGAGCAATATATCAGGACGATAATCATTTTTATGATTTGGAAACCGGTATTTACCAAATATACGTGAGGGATAAAAATGGCTGTGGTTCTAAAACCGACGAAGTTGCCTTACTGCATTACCCTAATTACTTTACTCCAAACGGTGATGGGCATCATGAACGATGGAGAATACAATTCTCGTTTAAAGAGCCAGATTTACGCATTGATATTTACGACCGTTACGGTAAGCTACTGGTTACTTTCGGGCCTAATTATGAAGGATGGGACGGTACTTTTAACGGACGCCCGTTACCATCTACAGATTACTGGTTTGTTGTGACCAGGCAGGACGGAAGACTGCACAGGGGGCATTTTTCACTTATTAGATAGATAAGCTTTATTAAAGTTATAATAGGGTAAAATGTTATAAGTAATTACGTATTAACTTATAATGTTATACCCTTAAGGTTATTGTTACCAATAGGGAAAAAATGGTTAATTTTATAGCGGTTTCCCCCGCCTCAAATTCAAACCCACACAACACCTTTAAATGAAACCGTTCTTTAAAAACCAACCTAAATACCAAGTCAGTTACAAGCATGATATTGGTGACGAAGTTTATTTTATGTACATGAATGGTGTACGTAAAGCTAAAGTAACTAACGTTATTATCAAAAAGAGTAAAAAAGCTATAGATATTTGGTGTGTAATAGATAAAAACCCCTGTGGGGAAATGCATAGCAAAACCTTTAGGGACGAAGAGTTATATCGTACTAAAACAGAACTGCTGGACTCGCTTTAGGTATTAATTTCAAGATCTTTGATGTAGTCTTCATACTCGTAGAAAAACAACTCAAACGCCCCCATTTTTTCATTAAAGAAATCAAATATATCATTCCATGAGTTCCTGTTATGCAGGCTTATTCCGGTTTTCTCTACCCAAATGCGGCTTATAATTTTACCGTTTTCAAGGTGATGGTGTCTGTCAAAAATAGCATCGGGTAAGTGTTCTTCAAGTAATATGTTTTTTAACGACTCTATTTTCTCAAAGTATATTTTACGTTTCTCTTCATCTTTAGGCTCTATATCCAGCATAACCTGAGCCTTTTTGTTATCTACAAAAAACTTAAAGGTTACATCTTTAATTTTGGTATTGTACAAAAGCCATTTACGCGGATAGGCATCGGCAAATGCGGTCCAAAACTCTTTTTTCATTTGTTGTGATTCGGCTTTGCTAAACATGGCTTATAAGTTTTAATTATGCTCCTTTTGGAGTATCTTTATTAAATAAAATTAGATTATTGCCTGATGAAGTTTACAGACTTTTTAAATTATGTGCCAAAAATAATAAATCAGGAGTTACCAGCCTTTAATGCGCACGCAAAAATGGCTCCTATAGAACGTATTAGTTCGCTAAATCCTGATTACTATAAAGATAACAATCCAAAACAAAGTGCTGTAATGATGCTGTTTTACCCAAAACAGGAGGAAGCACACTTAATATTAATACGCCGAAATGAATATCCGGGGGTACATTCTGCCCAAATATCGTTTCCGGGAGGTCAGGTAGACGCTGTAGATACCGATCTTAAAGCAACCGCCCTACGTGAAACCTATGAAGAAGTAGGGGTTATACCGTCGGCTATTGATGTGGTAATGCCGTTTACCGAGATTTATATACCACCCAGTAATTTTTTGGTACAACCTTTTTTAGGCCTTACGGAAGAAACACCACACTTTATCCCTAACCCCGATGAAGTTACCGCGCTTATAGAACTGCCGCTGAGTGTTTTTCTGGACGATTCGATAGTAATTACAACCGAAATGGAAACATCTTATTCCAAAAAAATAATGGTTCCTGCGTTTAAGTTTGAAGACTATATCGTTTGGGGAGCTACTGCCATGATATTAAGCGAATTGAAAGAAACCATAAAAAGAGTACTATAATGCTGACGATTTTGTAATTTTGTAGCTTGTACTTTAGAAAAAAACTATGGGTTTATTTAAAACAAATCCGTTTGGACATATATTATTTTTAAAAAGATGGCTTATAAGGCTCTTTGGCGTAATGACACACAAACGCTATAGGGGGTTTAATGAGCTGCAGATAGAAGGATCGGAAATTATAAAAGCATTACCGGAAACCAATGTTCTTTTTATATCTAATCACCAAACTTATTTTGCCGATGTGGTAGCTATGTTCCATGTGTTTAATGCCAGCCTTAAGGGTAGGGTGGATAGCATTAAGAACGTAGGATACCTGTGGCATCCTAAGCTTAATATTTATTATGTTGCGGCTAAGGAGACCATGAAATCAGGCCTGTTACCAAGAATACTTGCCTATGCCGGTGCTATTACGGTAGAGCGTACCTGGAGAGCAAAAGGGGAGGAGATTAAACGTGATGTTAATCCAAACGATACAGAGAATATCAAAATAGCCTTAGATGATGGTTGGGTTATTACCTTCCCGCAGGGAACTACAAAACCGTTTAAACCTATTCGTAAGGGTACGGCTCACATTATAAAACAACACAAGCCTATTGTAGTACCTATTGTTATTGACGGGTTTAGACGTTCGTTTGATAAAAAGGGGCTTAGAATGAAGAAGAAAGGTATACTACAGTCGTTCATCATTAAAGAGCCGCTTGATATTGATTATGAAAACGAAACAATAGATGAAATTGTAGAGAAAATTGAATTTGCCATAGAGCAGCATCCGTCTTTCCTTAAGGTAATACCTGCCGAAGAACTGGAAGCACAGGAAGAACTGAATAAAAAACGACAGTGGGATTATTAACCACTTACTTACATAAACCAAAAAAGAGGCTATTTAGCCTCTTTTTTGGTTAGTTACCTATTGTGTTTTGTTCTTCGTTAGTAGGGACACTATTTAAAATGTTACCTTCTTCCTTAGCCTGTTTGTTTTTACTTGGTATTTTGTAGCTAAGCGAAAAACCTACCCTTCGTGAGTCATAACGACTGTTGTATATCAGGTCGGTTTGAGCAATACTAAGGTTTTGGTGAACGGTATTAAATAAATCGTTTACATACAGCGAAACCGAAAGATTGTCTGACAGGAACTTTTTAGAGAAAGTTAAATCTACTCTTTGATTAAGAGGTTTGTCAACAACATAATAGTTATAGTAACCACCTGTGTTTGTTGTTCCGTAAGAGGCCGTAAATTTAACCTTAGCAGGTAGTATAATTTGTGACGTAAGGTTAATGTTCCAAACACTTTTGGTATCAAGCCCCGGTATTATGTTTTTCTGATTTCCTACATATATGAAAAGGAAATTAATCTCATCGGGGTTAAAATCAAACTCCAGTGTTTTCTTTAAACCTTTTGTAAAAAGCATATAGGGTATAGGGATACCAAAGTTAAAGTTATATATGGTGGCGTTATTTACGTTTTCATTTGTAATGGCAGCACCATTATCAGTAGTAACTACCCTACTTATAATTTGGTTATTGGCATCGGTTATAGAGTAGTTTATAAAAAAGTACTCAAAAGCGTTAAGCTCCAGCTCGTAGTTATTGTAAATAGTAGGCTGTAAGAACGGGTTACCAAACGAACCAAGATTAGGGTTTTGGTAGCTTGTATTGTTAGGATTTAACGCCGATGTATTAGGTAGCCTTATTTTTTTGTTGTAACTGGCATTAACATATATTTGTGGCATTACATTGTACTGTACAAGTGCATTTGGGAAAAATCGGGTTTGTTTAAACGGTATCAGGTCATCGCTGCCGGCATTACCATGAATATCGTAAGATTCCAGCCTGCTCCCTACAATGAACTCAAAGTTTTTATAGTTGGCATGACCTTCGGCATAAAAACCTAATGTGGTACGCGAATAGTCAAGATTTGTATTGCCAAAACTTTTAGCCTCAAAATCCAATCTGTCGGCAAGGGCACCTGCACTTATTTTTGTTTTATCTAAAAACTCCAACTGTTGGGAGTAATCGGTTTTAAACTGATAGAAGTCCTGATCACTATCGTTATTCAAAACAATGTTATCGTTTAATCTGGAATCCTGATCAAAGTTACCGTTATTGTTATTGTAGTTTACACGGAAATCAAGCTTTTTAAAAGGGTCTTCAAAACGCTTTTGATAGGTAAGCATTACATCGTTATAAAAGTTTTTGGTTTTCCCTTTATCGTCCGATATAAAACCATTACCTGCTGCATTGATATATGATGACGTATTATTAGTAGTTATATCGTAGTTAACAAGAAGCCTGTCCATTTTAAAATCAAACTTTAAGCCTGTTTTAAGGTAATAGTAACGATTAGTTCTGTCGGTTAAATTTCGGGAAATTAAATAATCAGGACTAAAAAACTCGCTTGACTGATAGCTTTCAGTATAGCTTTGACCAGCGTTTATTTGCCAGTTAAATAGTTTGTTGCCAGAGTTTAGCGTAAGGCTGTTGTTAAACCGGTGTCGTGCATTATCATAGTTAGTATAGCTATATCCGTTAGAGTATGTAGCACTAAGGTATTTTTGAGATTTTTTTGAAGATACAATATTGATAATTGCACCGCCCGATGTGGCAGGGAACTCGGCTCCCGGATGCGTAATGATCTCTACTTTTTCAATAGTATTTCCCGGTATCCCTTCAAGGTAAGCGGTTAGATCCTGACTGTAAATATTAAGCGGACGACCGTCCATGTATACCTGTAGCCCTTTGCCTTGGTACATCATTCCGGCAACGTCTGAAACGATAAGTCCCGGTAATTTTTTAAGTCCGTCAAGCAACATCCCAGAGTTTAGGTGTGATTGTTCGGAAAAATCAAATATTACACGATCGGCCTGTCGTTCAACTGCTTTTTTCTTCTTTTCCAATACCATTTCGTCAAGCTCGGTTTCCATTTTTTTTATGGAATCGTTAGCGGTGTTTTTATCCTGAGCATAGAGAAATACCGAGAAAGTTAAAAGGATTGAGGTTAAAATTGGTTTCATAGGTTGTTGGTTTTTTGGGTATCGCAAATTAATTGACAGGAAGGGCAATCCCTAAACAATAAGGTTACGAAATTTGGTTTGGTTTATTTGAGCAATTTTGGCATTGATATCAAAAAAAATGCCATTACAGCTTTTTCATAGCTGTTATGTTACTGAAAACCTTTAAGAAGTAATTTTAAGTACAAACTATTTAACAGCCTCTACAGTATAGCCTTTTTTACGTAAAAGCATAATAACACCTTCTTTTCCGCCAAGGTGTGCAGCACCAACAGCAAAAAAGGTAGGAGTTGTTTTAGCAATTTCTTCTATTTTAGGGATCCAGTTTTTGTTGCGGTTGGTTAATAAGATATCATTATTATCGCCATATATCTTATTTTCAGATTCGTTCATGGTCTTCATAATCTCATTAAGGTCTTTGGAATTATATACTTCCATAACCTTTTTGAATTCGGCCTTATCATGCTCCATGTTGTCTTTAGCAGTTTTTACCAGTTCTTCCACCTGAACCTCATAAGGTACCTGGTCAAAAACAGCCATTTGTTCTTCTATGGTTTCCAGCCCGTAAACTTCCTCTTTTTGCTCATGGGTAATTTTTATAAGCTCATCTTCAAAAGACTGCATAGGGCAGTCAATCATTTTAGCGATAAGGGACATACTTATAAGGGCAGGCTTTAGGTTATCCATTAGCTTAACAGAAACGCCTAATTCTTTTTTAAAGAAGGTGTCCAGCACGGCAAAATCTTCTTCCTTTACCATGCTGCTTATTTTTTTGCCGTCTTTCATCATCATCCCCTTCATCATTTCTGATTTTAGAGCAGGATTATCCATATCCATTTCAAGATAAAGCTGGCGGGTACTATCCAGAGCGGTAAGTACATTTTCGTTTAGTGTGGCATCACAGGTAATATGCATGGTGCCAAACAGGTAAGAAGGTTGTTTAATGCCATTGCCGGTTATTTTCCAAAGTAATGATTTGTCCAGTTTTTGGGCACTGGCTCCAATGGTAAATAAGGCAATAATAGCAAATAAAAACTTCTTCATTGTATGGTTAAATCTCTATCTTTTTAAGTTCCTGATAATTTTTATTAAGTCGTTTAAGCAGTATACCATATATAAGTTTATAGAACAGCCAAAATAGCGTAACTATAAGTGAAATGCCAATAATACCCCCTATAAAATAAAGCAGTGTTGCCTGTACGCTTTTACCATGCTCTTCAAGGTTATGGAAAGCAGCCAGCCATTTAGGGTCGTTATAATACATTATTAATAGTACAACAATTGACATTACTAATGTATATGCCAATTTAATAAAAATATATCGTGATACAATTTTTCTTGTTTTTAAAATATTAGACATCAGGTTTTTTACCGTGTCTATATTCGTTATTTTTTTGTAGTTAACATAAAACATATACATAAAAACAAGGTTTATACCCATGTCTATAACACTAAAAACCATGTTTAATGATGTACCTATGTATTCCACCATTGATTTTGCACTTGGTGTATCATTTAGCATAAATGTAAGCGTTAGGAAAAACGCAAACTCTATGATACTGATAAGCAATATCCATTTTACTATGGAAGAAGACCTTTTATGCAGCATGGCGTAGATTTCATTTTCAGAAATCTTCGGATAACGGTCTCCGTTTTTATTCCAGTCGTTTTTTAATTTATCTAATACGTCCATCTTATATCCTTGTTACGGATTTAATATTTTTTTCAGTTTCCCTTTAATTCTGTTCATTTTCACCCTTGCATTTACCTCGCTAATACCCAGCGTTTCGGCAATCTCTCCATAATCTTTGTCTTCGAGGTACATAAATACAAGGGCCTTTTCTATATCATTAAGCTGATGCACCGCCTGGTAAAGCAGCTTAATGTGTTCTTCTTCTTCATAATTGTATTCTTCCTGGTTTACCTTGTGTATGGTACTGTTAAACTCAATAGTATTTATGGTTTTAGACTTTTTCCGGTATAGGGTAATGGCAGTATTTAGCCCCACGCGGTAAGCCCAGGTTGTAAATTTAGAATCGCCTCTAAATTGCGGAAAGGCTTTCCAGAGTTGTATGGTAATCTCCTGGAAAAGGTCTTTGTGGGCATCTTCACTATCTGTGTAGAGCCTGCAAATTTTGTGTATCAGGTTTTGATTTTCCTGTAACTGTTCGACAAATGACCTTTCTAAATCTGATCCCATAATGCATTGGTATACCAAAATGTAAAATTGTTACACTTTGCTATAAATCTTTTTCTTTGTAGTAGTTAACAAGGTAGCCTACAAACTTGCTGTATGTTTCTAGTCCGTCCTTTTGATGGTTTAATTTCAGGTAGTTATCATAAAAACCTTTAAAAATAACTTCTATAAACGAGGAGTAACGATCGTTAAACTGATGGCTTTCCTCAAAATTAAGCAGTATACCCTTATTGATTAACGGTAGCATGCTTTCGGCTTTTTCTTCATCCAGTTTTTCTATATTCCTCATGCAGTATTTTAAAGCAAATACGTAACCCGAATATTTAAAATAAAGGTCGGTATTATGTATAGATGCCATATAGCCTATAAAATTAGCCTCACTCTCACTGGCATAACCTAACTGATGTGACATTTCATGGCAGGTAGTTGTAGGGTAGTTGTATAACGGCAGGTTATAGTTTACCTGAGCCTCGTTAGTAAAAGGATTAAGGTAGCCGCCAAAGCCCATATAAGAGAGGGGCGTACTTATTAACGACGATTTTACGCTTTCCTTTTTATAGGTAAAGTCGGGGTAGGTTTGAGCCAGTTTATCATAGCCGTTAAGCGCCTTGCCATATATTTGTTGTACTGTGTATGGGTTAACCACTTTGGTGCTGTCATCCTTCACAATTTGAAGGTGCATTTGGTTAGCCTTTGTTATAAGGCGTTCGGTAAACGATACAAGTTCTTCTTCAGTGTATTTTTTTTCAAAGCCCATTTTTTCATTCAGCGGAACTCTGTGATAGTTGGTCGCCCAAAGCAGGTAGAATAAAAAATAGAAAACCGAACAGAAACTAAGCACGGTAAGTATATTGTTTTTGTATTGCTGTCGCCATGTTTTTCGGGTTTTCCAAATCCATCTGATAATGAAAAAAATAACAATACCATAAATAATATCGCCTATTGAAAAGCCAAAAAGCCCGAAAAATACACGTGAACCTTTAGATATGTACTGGTAGAGCCCATTACTGTAATAACCTTCTACAAAATCAGGGAAAAAAGATAACAGGTTAACTATCAGTATTTGGACTAAAAGCAGGATACTCAGTATTATCTTTTTTTTCATTGGTTGTATTATCTGTTTGATGTAAATATAAGTAGTATTTTTGTACTGATAAACTGTTACAATGTTAACCCGATGAAAAAGATTGATGCTCCTGAAAAGGTTATTTTTATGTGTGACGGAAAAAAATGCGGCCGCTACAACAAATCGTTACGCAAATGTTTTAAGGAAGAACTTAAGGAGGCCGGACTAAAAAAAGATGTGGATATTGTGCGAATGGAATGTACCGATAACTGCAAACAGGCTCCTGTAATGTGCCTGCAACCCCAAAATGTATGGCTGGCAGAAGTAAACGAAAAAGGTGTTAAGGAAATAGTTGAAAAATTTCTATCTTAGGGAGTAAATAAATTAAATCCCTAAACCATACCAAAGAATGAAAAAAACATTTTATGTCTTTTTATTTTTCATATTATTAATTGTTGTTACAGGCATATTTTTAGCAACTTATGAACGGAAAAAAATACCTGAAGGGAAAGAAATATTTGTTTCAGGAAGAAGTTATGATAATATTAATGATGAACCGGTTGTCGACCAGATGATAACAGTTGCAGAATATAATATAAAAGGGATAAAAGGTTTTCCTGGGTATATTTGTAATTTTGTAAAAGGCATTGATACAGTTTGGACCGATGTAAACGGGAACTACAATATTAATTTTAAGGCTAGTGGGAAAGGTAACACCTATATGGTTTCTCCATTTCCCGATGTAAGGGATAATTTATGGGCATTAACAGAGAATCGTGAGGAGATTACTGATACTGATAATCAAATTAATTTTAGTTATCTAAAGTTATACCCATTAGATTTAAGCATTAGTTTAGCCGATGATATAAAATATTTGCCTTTTACAGTTTCACATAAATATACCCAATACTCTTTACAAAAGGTAAAAGATAAAGAATATATAGGTATATTATGTATAGATAAAAATACTATAAATGAAGTTACTCTTACCAGAATATTGCCTAACGGTAGTAAACAAACCTCAATAATTAAAATTCCGGCAACTAATACAAAAGAATGGACAGAGTTTAATGTTTATCTTACCAATGAAGATTTTTTAGATTAATTTGTATATGTTTGATTTTAGGCTAAAGGTTTTTAATACAACGGCAAAAAGGCTAAGCTTTACCAAAGCTGCTGCCGAACTGTATATAACCCAACCCGCCGTTACCAAACATATAAACGAAATAGAAAAGCATTTTAATGTAATGCTTTTTGAACGTAACGGTACTAAAATTAAACTTACCCCGGCAGGTGAACTGCTCCTGCAACATACTGAAAAACTTTTTGCCCTGCATCATGACCTGGAGCTGGATATGAAAGGTTTTGGCAATAAGCAGGAAGGTATACTAAGAGTAGGTGCCAGTACTACTATTGCACAGTACATATTACCGCCTGTTTTGGCTGCTTTTAAAAAGCGATATCCTAATATACAGCCCGAACTCCATATTCATAATACCGAGCACATAGAGGCTTCCCTGGAGCATGATGAGATTGACCTTGGCGTTACCGAAGGTTCGTTTAAAAATACATCGTTTAAGTATATTCCTTTCCTTAAAGATGAACTGGTGCTTGTGGTAAGGGAGAAACATGAGTTACTTAAAAAACAAAGTATTTCATTAACCGAACTCACTCAGTTACATTTATTAATGCGCGAACCCGGATCGGGGACACTGGATGTTATTGCAAATGCACTGGCAAAACATAAAATGAAACTCGCTGACCTTACTATTGAAATGCGTATGGAAAGCACCGAGGCCATGAAACAGTACATTGCTAATAGTGATACTGCGGCTTTCCTATCGGTCTATTCGGTTTATAATGAACTTAAGCAGGGACGCTTTTCTATAATGGACATAAAAGGACTCACTATAAACAGGGATTTGTTCTTTATCCAGAAGCACGGCACCGAAAAACAACTACAGTCGGTTTTTATGGATTTTGCACTCCATTATAACTTTAGGTAATAACTCATTACTAAAAACAATTTCTTTAGCCTTTTATTTAAGCAGAACTTTGTTGTGTTAAATAATTAAAGGTTATGATGTTTCAAAATATAAATAAGCCACTGTTTGTAATTGCCATACTGTTTTGCCTTAGTCCGTGGGGTAGTTCTCCGGTAGCATTATTGTTAGGTATAGTACTGGCATGGACAGCGGGGAATCCGTTTAAAAAGCAGAGTGCAAAGGCTACCCATTATTTACTACAGGCATCGGTAGTGGGGCTGGGGTTTGGTATGAATGCCGGTAGTGCGCTTAAAGCGGGTAGTGAAGGGATTTTGTTTGCTGTTTGCTCCATAGCCGGTACTTTGCTTTTAGGCTATGCATTGGGTAAGGTTTTTAAAACCGACAGAAAAACATCCTACCTTATAGCATCGGGTACAGCTATTTGTGGGGGTAGTGCCATTGCTGCGGTATCTCCGGTTATAAAGGCAGAGGAAAAACAGATATCGGTAGCACTCGGGGTAGTATTCATCCTGAATTCGGCTGCATTGTTTTTATTTCCGGCAATAGGGCATTTGCTTGGTTTGAGTCAGCAGCAGTTTGGACTGTGGAGTGCCATAGCCATACACGATACCAGTTCGGTAGTTGGTGCGGCAGGCAGTTATGGAACAAAAGCACTGGAGGTAGCCACTACGGTAAAACTGGCTCGAGCCCTTTGGATAATACCAGTAGCTTTTCTTTCGGCTATGGCATTTAAAACTAAAGATGCCAAGGTTAAAATTCCGTATTTTATAGGCTTGTTTGTACTGGCTATGCTTGCTAATACTTATTTCCCTGTAGTACAGTTGGCAGCGCCTTATATAGTAACATCTGCAAAGGCAGGATTAACACTTACCCTGTTTTTAATAGGGAGTTCGTTAAGCAGAGAGGTATTACTGGCTGTGGGGGTAAAACCTTTTGTACAGGGCGTGCTGTTATGGGTAGCTATAAGTGTAGCAGCATTACTGGCGGTAATATCTTTTGGTTAATAGGTGTATAGCCTGCCTCTACATCGTTGTAATTTGTTTACCTTTGTGGCACCGATGATAAATTGGTGCAGAAAAACGAATTATTAAGAAGATAAATATCACGATTAATGAGCCAGGAAGTAAGAAACCTTGAGCCTAAAGCGCTCTGGAACAAATTTGCCGACCTGAATGCCGTACCAAGGCCTTCTAAAAAAGAAGAAAGGGTAATTGCCTTTATGAAAGATTTTGGTGCTAAACTTGGGCTGGAAACCATTGAAGACGAAGTAGGTAACGTTATTATTAAAAAACCGGCTACTCCGGGAATGGAAAACCGCAAAACCATAGTGATGCAGTCGCACCTTGATATGGTTCACCAAAAAAATGCCGATACTGATTTTGATTTTGATACTCAGGGTATCGAGATGTATGTTGATGGTGACTGGGTTAGGGCTAAAGGAACAACCCTTGGTGCCGACAACGGTTTAGGTGTTGCTACCATCATGGCAATTTTAGAAAGTACCGATATTAAGCACCCTGCTATCGAAGCGCTGTTTACTATTGATGAGGAAACAGGTATGACAGGTGCAATGGGACTTAAAGGCGGACTACTGGATGGTGAGATACTGCTTAACCTTGATACCGAAGAGGATGATGAAATTGATATAGGATGTGCCGGAGGTATTGATGTTACTGCCGAAAGAGATTATAACGAAGAGGAAGCTCCCGAAAACTCTGTAGGATACACCATTACTGTAAAAGGACTTAACGGTGGTCATAGCGGTATGGACATCGATAAAGGACTGGGTAACGCCAATAAAATTATGAACCGCCTGTTATTTGACAGCTTTGAGAACTTCGGGCTTCAGGTGGCAGAAATAAACGGAGGTAGCCTTCGTAATGCAATTCCGCGTGAGAGTTTTGCTAAGGTAATTATCTCTGAGATTTTTGATGAGGCTTTTGTATTCGATATGCAGGAGGTTATCAATGACATCAAAACAGAATACAAAACTACCGAGCCTAACCTTGAAATAAAGATTGAAAAATCGGGCGATACTCCAGCTAAAGTTATGGAGCTTGGCGTACAGGAAGGTTTAATCCGTGCAATTTATGCCGCTCATAACGGAGTATACCGCATGAGTGCCGATATGGCCGACCTTGTTGAGACTTCAAACAACATTGCAAGGGTAATTGTCAAGGATGGCAAAATACACATAGGGTGTTTAACACGTTCGTCTGTAGAGAGCTCTAAGTTTGACTTGGCTAATGCACTACGTTCGGCGTTTGAACTGTTTGGTTGCGAAGTAAACTTCTCTGGTTCTTACCCGGGATGGACACCAAATGTAAACTCTCCTATACTTGAAGTATTAAAAGAGATATACGAAAAACAGAACAACGAGAAACCAAATGTTGTGGCTTGTCACGCAGGTTTAGAGTGTGGTATATTAGGTACTAATTATCCTGATATGGATATGATTTCATTTGGTCCTACCATTAAGGGAGCTCACTCTCCTGATGAGAGAGCAAGTATTAAATCGGCTCAAAAGTACTGGAAATTCGTACTGGAGATATTAGAAAATATCCCGATGAAAAACTAATATAAGCTGTTTATATACAGTGAATTAAAATCCCCGCAACAGCGGGGATTTTTTTTATTAAAAACTATCGTAAAATATATACCTTTAAATCGTTTTTAGCGTTATTCAATAAACCACCTTATTTAATGAAAAAGATACTATTTGCGGCATTGTTTGCCTGCATCTTGTTTTCCTGTAAGCAAAACAAACCGGAAACGGTAGAGCGTGCCTTTTACTATTGGAAAAGTAACAGATCGTATATTAGTGATATGGAAAGAAAGGTACTTGACTCGGCTCAGGTCACTAAAGTTTATGTCAAGTTTTTTGAAGTGGAAAAGAATAATGTTATGGGTAATATTCCCATTTCAAAAACATCATTGCGTTTTTACGATGTAAAGGATTACTTTACTTTTGTTCCTACTGTTTATTTGCATAACGATGTTTTTTCTAAAATAGATAAAGCCTCACTTGATACTCTGGCTAATAATGTAAACTATCTGATAGATAAGTATATTAGTAATAGGATGGAGCGTGATTCGGTTACAGAGTACCAAATGGATTGCGACTGGACACCGTCTACTAAAGACAATTACTTCTATTTCCTTAAAAAGATAAAAGAGCTTTCGGGTAAAAAAATAAGCTGTACGCTAAGGCTCTACCCCTATAAGTATAAAGATAAGATGGGAGTTCCCCCTGTAGACAGTGCCATGCTGATGTGCTACAATCTTATTAACCCAATGAAAAACCACGACAAGAACTCAATATTAGATATTGATGAACTGTCGTCTTACCTGGGAGATTTTAATTACCCGCTACACCTTGATGTGGCTTTACCTTTATATTCATGGGCACATGTGTATCAAAACAATCAGTTTGTACAGGTATTGTATACCGATATTAAAGAACTTAAAAAGTCCCTTAAACCACAAAAAGACCTGTGGTATGAAGTTACCGAAGATATAGAAGTAAACGATTTTTACTTAAGGAAAGGCGATAAAGTAAAAATTGAAGAAATGAGCGCTGACTATATTAATAAAGCGATTGCTGTTATAACTAAGAAAGTGCCTTTTGATAAAAACATTACGGTAAGCTTTTTCCATCTTGACGAAACACAACTAAGCCCTTATACAAATGAAGAGATTTCAGCTTTTTATACTGGTTTTACTAAGTAGCTGTATTATAGGGTATCCCTGCGGGTATTACCCTTATGGCGAAGATGTACGTATGTGCTTTTTTAAGCCTGAAAATCAGGATTACAATTATTATTCACCATTTTTTTATACCTCACAGTATTTTAACGATGTTGAGGTAAATACCAATACAGGTGACGGGCCTAACGATATTTTTTGGTATAACTACTGTAATGGTAAAGTACCTATGCCGGTTGTAACAGAGTGTGTTTATTCTCTTCCGGCAAATGATTTAGATAAGGCTTCACTTAACGGTATGGTTCAGTATCTTATTAATGCCAATGATACCATTGCCCTCAATTATTTAAGATTTGCCAAACAGTGTGAGCCTGCTAACGGGGTTTATGATGATCCGTGGGAAAGGGATGCAGAAAATTTAGTAAAGCAAAGGGGAGCACTTATAAACAAGGGTATTGAGTATAGTGAGGCATCGCGTACAAAGGAATTTAAGCGACGTTATGCTTTTTTAGCCATACGCCTGGCTTATTACAACGGTAATTATGATACCATTCGCAGTTTATATAAGGAAGTGTTCTCACAATCGGCAAACACAGATGTGATATATTACTGGGCAATGCATTTTTATACATTAACTATTGAAGACAAAGCCGAAGCAGCCTATTATGCTGCACAGGTATTTGCCAATGCACCCGACAAACGCTTTGCAGTTTATAGCTCGTTTGAAAAGGATCAGCCTCTGGATGAGGTTTTACGCTTTGCCCAAAACGATAAGGAAAAAGCGAACATTTATGTTTTAGCTGCTCTTAGAAAACTTGACAGGACTTTAGGTTATATGGAGAAAGCATATAAACTGGACCCCAATAACGAGGGGCTTGGCTTTATAATGCTAAGGGAAGTAAACAAACTGGAAGACTGGATACATACACCTTACTATACACTTTTTACTCCGGCAGTAACAACAGAAAATTATCCTGAAAGTACAGAAGGAGTTATAATGAAAAGGGTAGAGGAAGACAGACAGTATGCCCGCGAGCTGCTTTTGTTTGTAAATTCTATGAAGACCGACGATGTGTACTGGTTACAGGTAAAGGCTAATTTAGAGCTGCTTACCCAACAGTATAGAGAATGTTTACAGACTGTAAAAAAGCTGAGTAAAAAGAAATTTGATACTACTGAAGCCAAAAACCAGATTGAAAAGATATATGCTTTGGCACTAACGGCTTCTCAGGAAAAAGGTAAGGCCGTAATTCCTGAAAAGGTAAAACTGCTGCTACTGAAGTTTAAGAAAGATCAAAGGTTTATTTTTGCTATTGGCAGGGAGTTGGAATATAAAGGCAACACTACCGATGCGGCTTTAATGTATTGTAATCTTGATAGTGAGTATTATGGAGAAGAAAACAGATGGAGTTATGTTTTTTGGAAAGACGGAAAAAATACAGGCAATGATTACGACTACTATAGCGACTGGTTTAGTTACCTTAATTTTAATTATACGCCGCAACAAATAGAGGAACTTATAGAAAACATAAAGAACAATAAGGTTAACGATTCGTTTTCTGAGTGGAAGTATTCCTGGATAACGACTAAACTAAGTGTTCTATATGACTTATTGGGAACAAAATATATAAGGTTAAATAAGCTTGAAGAAGCTGCCTCTGCATATGAAAAGGCGGGGAATAAGCATTGGGAAGACAACTATGGTTTTTGGGAAAGGAAATCATTTTTTAATAATGGGAATCAGTTTGATCAAAATCCTTTCTATACGCTTAAATATACTCCGGAATTTATCCCGATGCGCGATACTATTAAAGTGAACAAGTATACGGTAACAAAACAGCTTATTAATTATTTAGCGAAAGCAGAGGATAAAAATGAAAAGGACAGGGACTATTATTATTTCCTTGTGGCCAACTGTTATTATAATATGACCAATTACGGTAACTCATGGATGATGAGGCGTTATTATCAAAGCTATGCCGAGGTAAGAGGGCTGGAAGATGATGAGGAATATTACGACTGTATTTTGGCTAAAAAGTATTATCACAAAGCCTTTGAGTATGCTAAGGCAGATAAGTTTAAGGCGCTTTGTTTAAGAATGATAGCTACCTGTAATAAGAATAAAGATGATAAAGAGTTGTTGGAGTTTGCAACAAGTAAGGAAATGTATGATGACCTAACTTCAAACTGTACCCGTTTTTCTGATTATTTTAAAGCAAGAAGATAAAACAAATATAGCTCTCTCAAGTGTAATTATTAATAATGGTTTGTCATTTCGACGTTAGGAGAAATCTCTAATTATTTTTTATTTGAGATTCTTCATTCCACTACGTTACATTCAGAATGACATTTGAGAGAGCTATTTTTTATTCTATAACAATATTAAACCTGTCCAATAATCCGGTTACGGCAGGGAGTGAGAATTTAGCTTTTTTAATTCGGTTTTGTTGCGGGTCTATTGAATAGTTTACAGCCGAACGCAAATCGGCTTTCTCCAATATGGTACTTTCAAATATGGCATGCTTAAAGTCGCAGTTGGTAAATGCTGCCTCGGTAAAATCGGTTTCTGTGAGGTCGGATTCCTGTAGGTTACAGTTGGTAAAACGGGCTTTTTTAAGCTTTAACTGATAGAAGGAGGTAAGGCTTAACTGGCAATCAGTAAAATGCATAGCTATTAAAAACGAATCGGCAACGCTAAAGTTGAGTCCGGTCATTTTGCAATCTTTAAAAAACACTTCCTTAAAACCCGTACCGCGCACTTTAGTATTACTAAAGTTACAGTCGGTAAACTCACAATCGGTAAATACAACAATGCTTAGGTCGCAGGCAGAGAAGTTACAGCCTGTAAAGGTGCAGTTATCATATTCGCCTTTCGGTATGTTGGAAACAGTGTAATCCACACCTTTAAAGTCGGTTCCTTCGGTATAGTCCATTAGTTGAGGTTTTACGGCTAAAATAAGAAAAGATAGTGTTATTTTATTCCTTCATTTAAGCGATTAAAAGTAATGTTTGTCATTTTGAGCGTAATGAAATGGAGTCGAAAAATCTCTAATTATACTTAACCTAAATACTAGAGATTCTTCACTCCGCTATACTGCGCTCAAAATGACAGAACATTTTAATGCTATAAATTTTTTCCATTTCGACCTTGTGGAGAAATCTAAACTTTTTAATAGTAGAGGTTTGCTTCGCCAGTTCGGTTCTTAGCCTAACGATCTTACTTTATTTCATTATACTTAAAATGACAGACGAAATCAATTATCTTCTTTTAAACGGGAATTTTTGTGAAACAGTTTCTCCATTTTTCAAGCCTGATATTTCTGCCAAAAGGGAATCCTTATTAACTTTTCTATAAGTGATTTTAGTAGGGAAATCGTGAGCCGGGTTTTCAAAAACAAGTAAGGTATCATTAGCCGATGTCATTTCAAAACCAACCGGTTTTTCATCATTTTGGTTAGGTACGGTAATAATCATGTTTAGTTTACCGTTGGTTTCGGCAAGTTTCATAGTTTCGGCAAACAAGGTATCACTGCTGTTCCTTATAAAATAAGATTCACCCGCGTAAACCGAGTCGTTTTCCTTCATCCAGGTTTCAGAAAATTCGGCATCATGGCTTTTGTTTACCCATTGTCCTAAAAACCATTCGGCTTTTTCAAGCTCGCTATAGGTTTTAGTTTTACAGGCAGTAAAAAGCAGGCAACCTACAGCTGCAATAAGTATAAACGGTTGTTTCATAATCGATTGATTTAGTTTACCTGCAATTTACTCTTTTTTTGGATTAGAAAACCTCAAAAGCCAAATCGCTGTTTATTACAGCCCCTGCTTTGTTTCCTGTAGCCACAGCCGTAGCTACCGATCGCATAGGGTTAGTGCAGTCGCCACAGGCATAAATGCCCGGTATATTTGTTTTTTGCATTGAGTCGGTTTTAATGTAACCGTGATCATCCAGCTCGCAACCCAAATCCTGCGGAAGTAAAGTATGCTGTACAAAAGCTGCACGATGGTATACCGCTTCCAACGGATATGCCTTCCCATCTCGGGAGATAAGCGCCTCTGCCTCACCTTTACTTTGTTTTAGTTTAATGATGCTATCCTCAATAACGGGTATGTTATGTTTGGCAAATTTTTCCAGTTGTTCCTCGGTAAAGTCGGCTTTACCGTTAGTGTATATAGTAATATCATTAGTTAACTGTAGTAGCAGTCCTGCATAATGATAGGCGGCTTCACCATTGCCCAGTATTCCCGTTCTTTTATCTCTTGCTTCATAGCCATGACAGTAAGGGCAATGAACGGCAGTTATACCCCAACAGTCTTCAAAATTATCTATAGGCGGCATAATATCGGTAATTCCGGTAGCGAAAAGTAGGCGTTTTGCACTGCACACCACATTGTTTAGTGTGGTAATACTAAAACTGTTTTCTGTTTTTATAACATTGGTAACCTTATCATTCATAAAGTTTACGGTAGGGTAGGCAAGAACTTCCTGTTTTGCGCGTTGTGCAATATCGGCAGGAGCTTTACCATCGTTAGTTATAAAGTTATGTGAGTGTGGGGTATGCCTGTTACAGGGTTTACCACTGTCTATGATCAAAACTTTTCTGCGGGAACGCCCCAGTGCCATAGCTGCAGAAAGCCCAGAGTAGCTTCCGCCAATGATTATAACTTCGTAATCTGTTTGCATGAGTATGATTTTTTGATTGATGATTAAACTTAGTAGTTTGGCAAATGTATATAAATTTTGTATTATTGCAACGGTATTGCATTAAATAATTGCAACAAAATTGCGTTAAGGAGATGAGAAGAAGAAACACACCGGCAAAGAGTACTATTTTAACCCTGCTTAAAGATGCGGGTACGGCACTAAGCCAGGACATGATTGAAGATAAGGTAAAAGGGGAAATGGACAGGGTTACCATTTACAGGGTGCTTAACAGTTTTTGTGAAGATGGTATTACACACCGTATACTTGCCGATAACGGTAAATATTATTTTGCCCTGTGCCTTAATTGTGGAGAGGAAAAGCATGACCATAACCACGATCATTTTCATTTTAGGTGTACCAAATGTGAAAAGGTAGAATGCCTGGATGAAGAAGTTACCTTAACCCTGCCGCAGGGCTATGTAAAACAAACTATTAGCAGTTGGGTAACCGGTTACTGTAATAACTGTTCATAATAAAAAACGGAGGCATGCAGCCTCCGTTTTTTATTTATTGGTCAAAATTTGACCCCCTCGTTTGTTAGTAAAAAATTTGAGTTAAAACTACAGGGCTAAATCCCTGCTTTGTTCTTGTGTTACCTCCACCTTTTCATATATTTTAGAAAACTCATGTGGCTGAGGTTTGGCATAGGTAAAATACATTTTGTCGTTTCCTATAGGGAAAGTCAATTTATAGTTTACCGGCCAGTAAGTAGATTCAGAGTCAAAGGCATAAACATCGCCTTCAACCAGAGTCCATGTGTACTCTGTATGAAAGATACCATCAGGACAATTTTTTGTCGATAGTGCTGTGCCGTCAGAATTTATGGTCATTATCTCCTGTTGGCATTCATCTGTTATTGGTGAGTACACACCATCATAAATAAAACCGGTTGCTTTCCAGGTTGCAAAGATAGTGGGTGGGGTTGTGGTTGAGTCGTTCTTAGATGCTGTAACATCGTTTTCTTCGCTGCATGCAATCAGACTCGTTAGCAGGATAAGCGAAGCAAGCTTTAAAAATCCTTTTTTTGCGTGATTCATAATAAATTAATAGATGTGTATTCGTAAGGGGGTGTGCAAATATAATACGAAATATATAAAAGAGTGGTTTTTTTTGAGGTTAATTGGTTGTTAATCAATATGTTTTGTAAGGTAAAACTTAAAAACCATGCGCTTTGTAACGATATGGGTAAAATTCTATAAACCAATAAGGTATAAAAACCGATTAAAAATAATAAAGCCCGATAACACATTTTATCGGGCTTTGCTAATTAATTTAAGAAGGAGGATTACTGTCTCTGGAATACGTCTGCATAGCCTTCTTCGCCTTCAACAGTAGTAGTCATTTTATTGCCTTCAAAAACAGTGTTTAAGATTGAGCTGTCACCTTCAGTTGTAATCTTATATTTATTTTCTTCCAGTTTTTCCCAGGTTATGTCTCCTGTTTCATCACCAAAATCACAATCGTGAAAAAATATGTTTCCTGTATTATCTGCATTTATGGTTACTGTTCCGTATTCGCAGTCGTCGTCTTCATAAAATTCGCCATCCTCATAATAGCCCAGGGTTTTCCATGTGCCAATAAACGGATCTACGCTATTATTATTATCATCATCCCCTGAACAAGACATCATAGTGAATACTGCAAATACTGCAAATGTTTTTAGTAAAGTGTGCTTTAGTTTTTTCATAAAATTTAAATATAGTTATTAATATTTGTTTGTTGTTATTGATGTTGATATACCTCAAACGATGCTCATGAGTTCAGGATCATCTTATCGTCATTAATATACTTGTAATAATACTCTGAACTCAATTCCGAAAATACGTTATAAAGATCTTTTGTTTCTGTGGTTTTGAGTATAAGACTTACAGTATAGTCGTCATCATATTCATAATTGCGAACAGAAATAGTACCTGTATTGTCAGGTTTAAAGGAAAGTTTTACTTCATTACATCTTACATAATGGGGGCTGTATTCGTCGCCAGACCATTTAATTAATCTCCAGTTGCCTACATAAGGAGGGGTACTTATATCTGCATCATGAGAACATGATGTAAGTAAAATAAAAAAGATTGCTAAAAAATTAAGCAGGTTGCTGCTTACTTTTTTCATGGCAGGTGAGGTTTATGTTAATTAGATGTGCAAATATAAATTTTTATTAAAAACTACCTAAATAGATTTAAACTTTAACATACAAAGCCAAATTAGTATTAATAGAAAATAATACAGGAAAAATTCGTAATTTTGCACCTCGAAATAAGGAGATAAAAACATGTTAGACAGGTTACAGATAATAAAACAGCGTTTTGATGAGGTTTCAGACCTTATTATACAGCCGGATGTAATTTCCGACCAAAAGCGCTATGTACAGCTTAATAAAGAATATAAAGACCTTAAAGGACTTGTAGAAAAGCGTGAAGAGTACATTAAAGTAACAGGAGGTATTAAAGAAGCTCAGGAAATTATAGCCGACGGAAGTGATGCTGAGATGGTGGAGATGGCTAAAATGGAACTTGATGAGAATAAGGCACGTTTGCCACAGCTTGAAGAGGAAATAAAATTCATGCTTATACCTAAAGATCCTGAAGACGCTAAAAACGTAATGGTAGAGATTCGTGCCGGTACCGGTGGTGATGAGGCGAGTATTTTTGCCGGAGACCTTTTTAGGATGTATACCAAATATTGTGAAAGCAAAGGCTGGAGAACCAGTGTTGTAGATATTAACGAAGGTACATCGGGTGGATTTAAAGAGGTTATCTTTGAAGTTACCGGAGAAGATGTATATGGTACGCTTAAATTTGAAGCGGGTGTACACCGTGTGCAACGTGTACCGCAAACCGAAACTCAGGGACGTATCCACACATCGGCAGCTACTGTAATGGTACTACCGGAAGCAGAGGAGTTTGATGTACAAATTGATATGAACGATGTTCGTATCGATTTATTCTGTTCGTCAGGACCTGGAGGACAGTCGGTAAACACTACAAAATCAGCAGTGCGTATGACACACATCCCAACGGGACTTGTAGCGCAGTGTCAGGATGAGAAATCACAGCATAAAAATAAAGATAAGGCTTTACAGGTACTTCGTTCCCGTTTATATGAAATGGAACTTGCTAAGAAACAGGAAGCCGATGCTGCAAAACGTAGCTCACAGGTAAGTAGTGGTGACCGTTCGGCAAAAATCCGTACGTACAACTACCCACAGGGGCGTGTTACAGACCACAGAATAGGACTTACGCTTTATGACCTTGACGGTGTAATGAACGGAAGCATACAAAAGCTTATTGATGAAATACAGCTTGTAAACAATACAGAGAAACTTAAAGAAAGTGAAGTTTTCTAAAAATATAAATCCCGCCATCAGGCGGGATTTTTTATTTCTCTCTAAAATGGAAACCTTTCCACATAAGGTACTCGTTATCGTTTATTTTAAATATAATAGTAACAGTATCTTTAAAGCGTAGTTTACCTGTAATGTAATCTTCAAGCGTTATGTATTCAGGCAGTTCTCCTTTAGTCACATTTATTGGAGAATCACAGGCAATCCATTTATAGAATACAGGTTTTTTTATTTTGGGAGTTACTTTAATATAATCAATAGCGCTGTTTTCTTGCTCTTGTTTTTTTACTTTTTGTTTGTATTCCTTTAGTGCTCTTTCTCTGTTTTCTTTAGTTATATATTCTTTATAATAAATATTGAAGTTAGCAGTAAGTGAGTCGGTAGCAATTTTGTATCCGGCAGCATATTCACTCTGGGGTTCATAATAAATGTATAGGAGAGCATTTACTTTCTTTTCCTGTGCAAAAACTAAAGCGGAGTAAAGTATTATAAGAATTAAGATAATGTTCTTTTTCATTTTGGAGAAATTGAAATGCTAAAATAAAAAAACTCCCGCCGTTAAAGGCAGGAGCTTTCTTATATCTCAGGGAAATAGGTGGAGTATAGTCCTACCTGGTACATGGTTACTCGCCCTCTTTTTATTTCACTTTTGTCAATTATATATATTTTGCGATAATTATAAAAAAGCAAATAAGATTTTTCAATTCCCATCCTTAAAAAGGTATCCATATCAAATACATCTTTCTTATGTTTTCTTAAAAATGACTTTTTAACCGTTATCACTTCTGATTTTACATTCGCCTCCATAGCATCCATGTCACGATATTTTGCATGGAAAAACTTGAAGTATGACAGATGTTTATCGTCAAAGTAAAACAAATAATTAGTAATAGGGTCAAGTCCTCTGGGAGGGGTTGTATAATTAGGGACCTTTTTTATCTGGTTTTCACTTTTTTCAAAAACAATATATATAGCATCACTGATTTTTTTCTCCTGTGCAAAAACTAAAGCGGAGTAGAGTACTGAGATGAGTAGGATAAAGTGTTTTTTTATGAAATACTAAAATATAGAACTCCTGTATTTTGACGGGAGTTTTACTTAATTATTAATAACGATTTATTATTCCTTCATCAATAACAATCCATTTACCGTTCTCTTTTTTCATAAATAGTATATGGTCTTTAAATAATCCGCCATTAAACTGGTTTGTAACTTCTTCTAATCTAAAAACAGCAATATCTTTGTCATAGTACATTACATCGGTAAAAAAGTATACTTTTTCACGTAATGAATAATCTGCCAGCTTTCTCACAGAATCTATTTCCTGCTTAGAGAATACCCTATTTTTAAAAGAAAAGTCGTTACTCTTCCAGTAATCAGGTGATGATTTGCCTACATTTTTATTAACAAGTTTCTTCCATGCCTTTTCATTATAAAGCGCTGTTTGGTTAAATTTTAAATCCCACTTACCATTATTCTTATTGTAGTGTGATGTATTATTTAGTGCTTTTAATGCATCTTTTTTTGACAATTTATTTTGTCCAATCCAAACAAAAGTATCCCTAATCTTATTATTGTAAAAGGAATCATTTACAGTATCGTTTAATACATACTGTATCATATAATCATTTATAGGCTGGTTTTTGTTTATTGAACAGGCTGAAAATAATATAAGAAGCAAAAATAAAGCAAGGTGTTTTTTCATTTTGGAGAAATTGAAATGCTAAAATAAAAAAACTCCCGCCATTAAAGGCAGGAGCTTCCAAGTAGTAGATCAGGATTAGTAGTAGTTATAGTATTTGTGCGTTTTTCCAGTAAGTAATAATATCGTTTATCAGTTTTTTATAAGCCGTATAGTTTATAGGTTTTACAAAATATCCCTGTATGGATAATTCGTATGCTTTTTGGCGAAACTCCTCATTGTTGGCTGCAGTGGTTAGGAAAATAAACGGGATTGCCATTTTCCTTAATTCGGCATCGCTAAAAATTAGGTTTCGCAAATCAAACCCATTCACTTTAGGCATATTAATATCTGAAATAATAATAAACGGATTAGCCTCGTCTGACTTTAGGAAATCAGCAAGATCTTCGGCCTCTTCAATAAGCACCAATCTGTTTTGATAGCCGTGTTCTTCACCCAACTCTTTAAAGATGTGGATGAGAAGCTCTCTGTCGTCAGAATCGTCTTCAATTATTATTATGTCGCCATCTTTATTCATTTAATAATTTTTGGGGATTTAAATTATAGATATAAAACTATACTATTAGTCCTACAGTTTTATATATTTTCGACAAAATACTTTAATCTGTCGTTGAATGGTTTATTTCCTGAAATAAAAAGCAATTCGTACTTTTGCACCACAATAGCTTTTACAGGTAAAACTCAAACATAAACATGACGACACAGCAGCTACACCAAAACATTCTTGATAAGAAATCTTTTTTATGCATAGGCCTTGACGTGGACCTTAATAAAATCCCGCAACACTTACTGGCTACAGAAGATCCTATCTTTGAATTCAACAAAGCCATTATTGATGCTACTCACGATTTGGCTGTGGCTTATAAACCTAACACTGCCTTTTATGAAGCATACGGACTTAAAGGCTGGTTGTCGCTTGAAAAAACGATAAACTACATTAACCAAAAGCATCCTGAAATTTTTACCATAGCCGATGCTAAAAGGGGAGATATAGGAAATACGTCGGCCATGTATGCCAAGGCGTTTTTTGAAGACTTGAACTTTGATTCGGTTACCGTAGCACCTTATATGGGGAAAGACAGTGTAGAGCCGTTTTTGGCTTTTAAAAACAAGTTTACCATTATGCTGGCGCTTACCTCTAATGCCGGAGCTTTTGATTTTCAAACCAAAACTGTAGAAGGCGAGGAGCTGTATAAAACCGTACTTAAAACCTCTAAGGATTGGGAGAACAGTGAAAACCTAATGTATGTGGTAGGAGCTACTAAAGCCGAGTATTTTACCGAAATCAGAAAAATTGTACCAAACAGCTTTTTACTTGTGCCAGGTGTAGGTGCACAGGGTGGTAACCTGCAGGATGTATGCAAGTATGGTATGAGTGATAATGTAGGGCTTTTAATCAACTCGTCACGTGGTGTTATTTATGCTTCAAACGGTGAGGATTTTGCCGAGAAAGCAAGAGAAGAGGCTTTAAAGATTCAGCAGGAAATGGCTGCAATTTTATAGTTAATGCTATAAACTGAAATTTTGGAACAAACAAAAACATATACAGATCAGCTGGGGAATACCATTACGCTTACTAAAGCGCCAATGCGTATCGTATCTATAGTACCTTCACAAACCGAACTTCTTTACGACCTTGGTCTTGAGGATAAGATTGTAGGGATAACCAAATTTTGTGTTCACCCGTATCACCTAAAGCAAACCAAAAGGATTATTGGGGGAACCAAAAGAGTGCATTATGAAAAAATAAAGGCACTGGAGCCCGATATTATCATCGCTAATAAGGAGGAGAATACGCCCGAGATTGTTGAAAGGCTTAGCGAAATAGCTCCTGTATGGGTTAGTGATATTATTACGATTGAAGATAATATCAAAATGATAGAGGAACTGGGGAAAATATTCTCGGTTCGTACCAAGGCCCAGCACTGGGTTGATAAAATAAGCCACGGGTATTTAGATTTTAAGAAGTTTATGGAAGGCAGGCCGTTTAAAAGGTCGGCTTATTTTATCTGGAAAAATCCGTATATGGTTGCCGGGGGTAATAACTTTATCAACGAGATGCTTAAACTGAATCATTTTACCAATATATATGAAGACAGGGAAGGGCGTTACCCCGAAGTTATCGTTCAGAAAATGAGGATACAGGGAGACCCTGAGGTGATATTCCTTTCGTCAGAACCTTACCCGTTTAAGGATGAAGATGCTTTTGAACTGGGCAGGCATACACACCACGCACAAACCATTTTTGTTGATGGCGAAATGTTTTCATGGTACGGCAGCAGGATCGTAAAGGCGTTTGATTACTTTAAACAGCTACAACTACGTATAGAAGAACCGGTTTAGGATACTGGTAAGTATTTGTCATTACGAGGAGGGATGACGCGGCGATCTGTTACAATTTAGATTCTTCCTATCGTCAGAATGACAAGTAGTATTGTCATCTTGAACGTAATGCAATGGAGTGAAAGATCTTTAAAGTTTAGAGATTCTTCCTGTCGTCAGAATGACAAGTAGTATTGTCATCTTGAACGCAATGCAATGGAGTGAAAGATATTTAAAGTTTAGAGATTCTTCCTGTCGTCAGAATGACAAGTAGGGTTGTCATCTTGAACGCAATGCAATGGAGTGAAAGATCTTTAAAGCTTAGAGATTCTTCCTGTCGTCAGAATGACAAGTAGTATTGTCATCTTGAACGTAATGCAATGGAGTGAAAGATCTTTAAAGCTTAGAGATTCTTCCTGTCGTCAGAATGACAAGCAGTATTGTCATCTTGAACACAATGTAATGGAGTGAAAGATCTCCTGTCCTTTTGTCTTTCCACAAAAGAACGAAAAAGGCACGGCTATGACTCCTTAAGCTAAAAATTACTGCACTCGGCTAAACCATCCGAACTCGGGCTTGCGCCTCAAACAGCGGATGCTTTTTTGCGCCTCGTTTGTAATTTTCTATACGCTACGGAGCCTGATGCCGAATCTTCACGCTGATATTGATATAGGATTTGAAAGACGGGTTACGTGTTCTTCCGGTCATTGCGAGGAGGGACGACGCAGCAATCTGCTATAATTTAGATTCTTCCTTTCGTCAGAATGACAAGTAGAGTGTTGTAAGGCCTATGTAATAAAGAAAAGGTTGTATATTAGCCTTTTAAACCTTACCAATGAAAAACTTTATCTCCAAATTAAACTGGCGCCTTATTTTAGTTCATGTACTGGCTACCTATTTTTTTGTTTTCGGAATAAAATTACTTTCATTTTTTAGTGATATAGAGGCTGTTAAAGTGCTTTTAACCAATAGGGAAGAGCCTGTGGGAGATGATTATGTTTTCAGAATTGGAATGATTAATCTTTATAACTTTTATTCTGGATGTGCTGCTATCATCTTAGTTTTTATAATTTCACTAATCCTTTGTAAAAAATATAGATGGTATTGGGGTAATTCTTTAATTGTGTTTATTTTCTCAATGACTATGTATTGGCTTGGCTATACAGGATGGACTTACGTTAAAATAGTGCTTTTGATGCCCGGAACAATTTTTAAACAAATTGAACCGGAATTTATAACAAATATCCTGATACTTTTAACTTTTGGAGTTCTTTTCCTGTTTAATAAAAGAATTATTCGATTTGTAGAAACCGGTAGATTTACCAATTGTCAGGTAACCGAACCTGTAAGTTAATAGTTTACTTCTTCCCCAGTTTTTTAAAATATTCAATATATTCCTTAGCGGTATTAAACTGTTCGTAGCCATCGCGTTCTATAACACGGCCGTATTTATCCAGTAGTACGATATATGGGAAAAAGCCGTTACGGTTATAACGTTCGGTAAGTATTATTTTTGGGTCGTTAATATCAACAGGCTCTGATTCCCCTTTTTTTTGCAGGAAATCGGCTCTTAGTAATATCCAGTTTTTATCGGCTTCGGCTTTAAATTCTTCGCTTTGCCATACTTTGCGCTCCAGTTCAATACAGCGGGAACACCAGTCTGACCCCGAAAAGACCAATAGTATATTTTTATTTTGGGCAATGGCTTTGCTCTTTGCAGTTTCCAAATCCACATTCCACTCCTGGCAAAAGCCCACAGCATTCAGCATAAGGCATACAAGTAATACGCACTTTTTCACGTTTCCACAATTTGCGCAAATGTAGAAAACAAAACGATTTAAAAAACAGTGGGTTAAAAATATTTTAAGGGGTATAAAAACAAAAATGCCAATAGCATTTACTACCGGCACTTTTCTTTAACTAACCCTAACTAAATGTGAGAAAACTATATTAGTTTCAGCGTGCAAATTACTCAAAAAAAATAGTTTCCAATGTTAAGGTAATGTTATATGTATGTCATTGTAAATTAAAGTATTAGCTTTTAGTTGTCCTGCAAAGCAAATACCTTTTTTAATAGCGGAGATGTTCTCTCGCTAATGTTGTTTCTAATCTCTTTTTCCTCTACAGATATCATTGTAAATACCCCGTTTAAGGCCTGTGATGTTACATAGTCGGTTAGATCTGGGTTTACCTTGTCTACAAACGGAAGTTTGTTGTACTTGTTTATAATGTTTTCCCAAACTTTATCGGCTCCCACTTTACCAAAAGACGACTTAATAACAGGGTTGAACTTAGAGTACAACTGAGTAGTGGTGGTTTTTTCCAGATAGGTAGTAGCCGACCTGTCGTCGCCCATTAATATGTTTTTGGCATCATTAAAAGTCATATCCTTTACCGCCGAAACAAAAATAGGGGTGGCTTCTTTAACGGCATCTTCGGCAGCGCGGTTCATCATTTTCAAACCTTCGTCTGCCAGTGAGCCTAGTCCTACTTTGCGCAGGCCTTCATCCACTTTTTTAAGTTCGTCGGGTAAAAGTATCTTTACCATTTCGTTTTTATAAAAACCATCGGTAGCAGTAAGTTTGCTTACCTGTTTATCAATGCCTTTATCCAGCGCCTCTTTAAGTCCGGCAGCGATATCGGCATTGCTTATAATTCCGTTTTGCGGAAACTGTTCTGCCATTTGCTGTAGTTCGGCACAACCTGAAAAGGAAACCGACAGCATAACGGCAAAAACAGGGATCAGTATTTTTTTCATGTATAGGGTTTGGTTTTAGTCCTGTAAAGCAAAAACTTCTTTAAGTAGGTCAGACGTACGAGAAGATAAATCGGTTCTAATGTCTTTCTCTTCCACGGCAATCATTGTAAATACACCGTCCATTGCTTTAGAGGTAACATAATCGGTAAGGTTAGGGTTAACATCTTTAGTTAATGGTAGTGAGTTGTATTTTTCAATGATGGTAGCCCATACTTCATCGGCACCTACTTTGTCTAACGATGTTTTTACAACCGGACTGAATTTTTGATACAGTTGGGTTGAGGTAGTATTCTCCAGATAGGTAGTAGCCGATCTGTCGTCGCCCATAAGTATATTTTTAGCATCGGTAAAACTCATACTTGTAATAGCATTTACAAAAATAGGGGTAGCTTCCTTCACGGCATCTTCGGCAGCACGGTTAAGCACAACAAGGCCTTTATCTGCAAGGTCACCCATACCTACACTGCGCAGGGTTTTGTCTACCTTTTGCAGTTCTTCCGGTAAAAGTATTTTTACCATTTCGTTTTTATAAAAACCATCTTCGGCAGTAAGTTTTGTTACCTGCTCTTTAACTCCCTGATTAAGGGCTTCTTTAAGGGCAGATGCAATATCGGTATTACTTATACCTGTACTGCTTCCGGTAACTTCAGATACTTTAGATTTTGCCTTATCCAGAAGGCCTCCCAACTGTGCATGAGATGCCAGTGGTAATAACAAAAGGGCGAATACTAATTTTTTCATGTAAGTAATGTTTTTCCAAAAATAAACAAAAACCGTTCCACGCAAAATATAGCACCGTTTTATTGACAGTAAAATATTGTTAGTTTACCGACGGACGGTTTATCGGCATGTCCTGCTCCTTTAGTTTTAAGTAGCTGCCTACATTAAACAGTATTACCGATATTACAATAACAAAATAGGCTGCTGCCTGTATTAGTGTAACACTCTCATCATAATACACTATGGCAAGCGTAAATGCGATAATGGGGTTAAGGTATATCAATATCCTTACTGTTGATGAATTGATTCCTTTTAGTGCAAACAGGTTAAGGAACATAGGTACTATGGTAAAGCCTACAGCAATCATCAATATAAAACAGTAAAATAGAGGCTCTGTAGGTACAGGGCCACTGTATGGCTTATAAAACGGCAGCAGTATAAGTGCCGTAAACCCTATTTGCAGGGTAAGTAGTATAAACCTGTCGGGCATTGTAATCTTTTTTTGGAGAACGAGGTATACCGCATAACTGGAGGCAACAACCACGCTGTAAAGCGCACTGGTAAAGCTGTTGTAAGATAATATTACACAGCTAAGCATGCTTAGAAAAACCGACAGCCACTGTAGCCGGGTGAGCTTTTCTTTTAATATAAACCAGGCAAATACCGTGGTAAGTATAGGGCATACCATATAGGCAAAGGACGCTGCCTTTACACTTATGTGGTTCATTACATAAATAAAGAAAAACCAGTTTGCAGTAAGCAACAGCGAACTGCCGAAAATAAGCAGCCATTGGTTTCGCTTTTCTTTTTTGGTAAGGGTGGAAAAATAGTTTTTGGTTTCTTTTATTTTATCTCTTCTAAAGGCAATGTTAATAAGTAGCATGATAATAATGCAGGCAAAAACACGATAAAAAAGTATGTCCAGAGAAGGGTATAAATAAAGGGGTTTAAGCACAATGCTAAAAAATCCCCATATAATAAAGGCTGAAATGGCAGCCATGTAGTGTTTAGGAAGTTTCATCTCCATATAAATAAGGGCGCAAATGTAGTGAACAACACCCTATGTAAAAGTTAAAAAACTATAAATATATTACAGCTTTTAATGATATTTTTTAGTCACTATTTAACTATTTAATTTCCTGTAAGTTTTTTATTATCCGTAACTTGCATAGATGTTTTTGTAAAATTTAAGGGAATGCAGATTATCGAGCTTGAACTGCTTAGTAACAATTTAGCAGCGACCGAGAGTTTTTATAAAGAAGTGTTAGGATTAAAGGCAGATTTGTCTGATAAGTTTTCTTTAACCTTTTCCATAGGGTACACCAAACTTATATTCAGGCATGTGGATGATTTAAACCCTGTTTATCATTTTGCTATTGATATCCCTAATAACCGATTTGACCAGGCATACTCCATTATGAAGTCTAAAATCGACCTTATTCCGGTAGATCCTGAAAATGATATTGCCGACTTTAGGAACTGGCAGGCGCAGTCGTTTTACTTTTACGACAACAACGGTAATATACTGGAGTTTATAACCCGTTACCCCAACAAGGAAACATCTGATAAGGACTTTACTTCACAATCCTACATCTCCATTAGTGAAATAGGATTTGTTACTAACGATGTCCCTCATCTTGCCAATAAACTGAAAAAGTGGTTTGGTGTACCTATATTCCACAGGCAGCCCCGTAGCAGTAAATTTACGGTATCGGGCGACGACCACGGGTTGTTTATAATAGGAGCAAAGGGAAGAAACTGGTATCCTACTAAGGTTAAGGCGGCTTCTTTCCTTACAAGGGTTTTATTTATGAATGAGGGTAATTTGTATCATATTGTAAGGTAGTTCTTTAAAAATTACTATAACGTTTTTTCTGGGGTTAGTTTGTTTTGAAATCTTCAATAAATCCGTAAATTGCGGGCTTAAAATTGAGATTCTTATAACGATGGAGCAAGTACAGCCTTATAATCCTAAACATAAAGTTAGAATAGTAACAGCCGCATCCCTGTTTGACGGGCACGATGCAGCCATAAACATCATGCGCCGTATTATACAGGCAACCGGTGTTGAGGTAATTCACCTGGGGCATGACCGTAGTGTGGAAGAAGTGGTAAACACTGCCATACAGGAAGATGCTAATGCTATTGCCATGACTTCTTACCAGGGAGGTCACAACGAATATTTTAAATACATGTACGACCTGCTTAACGAAAAAGGAGCAGGACACATTAAAATATTTGGCGGTGGGGGCGGAGTTATCCTTCCTGAAGAGATAAAAGAGCTGCATGAATATGGTATTACCCGAATCTATTCTCCGGACGACGGACGTGAGCTTGGATTACAGGGTATGATTAATGATTTGGTACAAAGAGCTGATTTCCCTGTAGGCGATAAGCTAAACGGTGAAGTAAACACGCTGGAAGAGAAAAACCCAACTGCTATTGCCAGGGTAATATCATCGGCAGAGAACTTCCCTGAAATCGCAAAAGAAACGCTTGATGTTATACATAAGAAAAACGAAACTTCTAAAATCCCTGTACTGGGTATTACGGGTACAGGTGGTGCCGGTAAATCATCGTTAGTAGATGAATTGGTGCGCCGTTTCCTTATTGATTTCCCTGAAAAAACCATCGGACTTATATCGGTAGACCCGTCTAAGCGTAAAACAGGTGGTGCATTACTGGGAGACCGTATCAGGATGAATGCCATTAATAACCCAAGGGTTTATATGCGTTCGCTTGCTACACGCCAGTCTAACCTTGCCCTTTCTAAATATGTGGCTGAGGCTATACAGGTGCTTAAGGCAGCTAAATATGATTTAATTATCCTTGAAACATCGGGTATCGGGCAAAGTGATACCGAGATATTAGACCACTCTGATGTTTCGCTGTATGTAATGACACCTGAATTTGGTGCTGCTACTCAGCTGGAAAAAATTGATATGCTTGACTTTGCCGATCTTGTTGCGATTAACAAGTTTGACAAACGCGGTTCGCTTGATGCGCTTCGTGATGTGAAAAAGCAATACCAGCGTAACCACAACCTGTGGGATGCTAACCCAGACGATCTTCCGGTGTATGGTACTATTGCGTCGCAGTTTAACGACCCGGGTATGAATACGCTTTATAAGTCGATTATGGATAAGATTGTGGAGAAAACAGAATCTGAACTACAATCGACCTTTGAGATTACCCGTGAAATGAGCGAGAAGATTTTTGTAATTCCGCCAAGCAGAACACGTTACCTTAGCGAAATTGCAGAAAATAACCGTGGGTATGACGAAACAGCTGCTACACAGCAGGATGTGGCTCAAAAGCTATACGGTATTTTCAAAACCATTGAAACCGTTAGTGGTAAAACTCCAGAGATAAATAAGGCAGGTATTGAAGAAACATCGGTAGCTACAAATGATGCCGAGAAAAAACAATTCCTTGATTTACTTGTAAAAGAGTTTGACCGTGTAAAAATGAACCTTGACCCATACAACTGGGAGGTTATACTTACATGGGACGAAAAAGTAAACAAATACAAAAATCCTGTTTATACCTTTAAGGTAAGGGATAAGGAAATAAAAATACAAACCCATACCGAGTCGCTTTCGCATTCGCAGATACCAAAGGTTGCCCTGCCTAAATACCAGGCCTGGGGTGATATTTTAAGATGGTGCCTGCAGGAAAACGTACCGGGAGAATTCCCTTATACATCTGGACTGTATCCGTTTAAGAGGGAAGGGGAAGACCCAACCCGTATGTTTGCCGGAGAGGGCGGACCTGAGCGTACTAACAGACGTTTCCACTATGTGAGTCTTGGTATGCCTGCAAAACGTTTATCTACAGCGTTTGATAGTGTTACTCTTTATGGTAATGACCCAGACCACCGTCCGGATATTTACGGTAAAATTGGTAATGCCGGTGTGTCTATATGCTGTCTTGACGATGCTAAGAAACTGTATTCGGGCTTTAACCTTGCCCACCCAATGACATCGGTGAGTATGACTATTAACGGTCCGGCACCAATGCTGTTAGGTTTCTTTATGAACGCGGCTATCGACCAGCAGTGTGAGCTTTACATCAAGGAAAACGGACTTGAAAAAGAGGTTGACAGTAAGATAAATAAGATATACAAAGAGAAAGGTGTAGAAAGACCTCGTTACAACGGTAAACTACCGGAAGGTAACGACGGACTTGGGCTTATGCTTCTGGGTGTAACCGGAGACCAGGTGCTTCCTGCCGATGTGTATAACGATATTAAAGTACGTACCCTGTCGCAAGTGCGTGGTACGGTACAAGCCGATATTCTTAAAGAAGACCAGGCGCAAAATACCTGTATCTTCTCTACCGAATTTGCCCTTCGTTTAATGGGTGACGTACAGGAGTACTTTATCCAGAAAAACGTAAGGAATTTCTATTCGGTTTCTATATCAGGATACCACATTGCCGAGGCTGGTGCTAACCCAATCACGCAGTTAGCATTTACTCTTGCTAACGGATTTACGTATGTGGAGTACTACCTGAGCCGTGGTATGAACATTAACGATTTTGGTCCTAACCTGTCATTCTTCTTCTCTAACGGTATTGATCCTGAATATGCGGTTATTGGTCGTGTTGCAAGAAGAATTTGGGCTAAGGCACTTAAAAATAAATATGGTGCAAACGAGCGTGCACAAATGCTTAAGTACCACATTCAAACATCGGGTCGTTCACTACACGCGCAGGAAATTGACTTTAATGATATCCGTACAACGCTACAGGCGCTTTATGCTATTTATGATAACTGTAATTCACTGCATACAAATGCTTATGACGAGGCTATTACAACGCCTACCGAAGAAAGTGTGCGTCGTGCAATGGCAATTCAGCTTATTATCAATAAAGAGCTTGGACTGGCTAAAAATGAAAACCCTATACAGGGGTCGTTTATTATTGAGGAGCTTACCGACCTTGTGGAGGAAGCTGTACTTACCGAGTTTGACCGCATTACCGAAAGGGGCGGTGTGCTTGGTGCTATGGAAACTATGTATCAGCGTTCTAAAATTCAGGAAGAAAGCCTTTACTACGAAACCCTTAAGCATACAGGAGAGTTCCCTATTATTGGGGTGAATACCTTCCTGAGTTCTAAAGGTTCGCCTACGGTTGTTCCTGCAGAGGTTATACGTGCAACAGAGGAGGAGAAACAGTTCCAAATCAACACGCTTGAAAGCCTACACGAGGGTAATGCACAAAAGGTTAAGGAACAGCTTGCTATAGTACAGGAAGCTGCCATACAAAACCAAAACATATTTGAATGCCTTATGGAAGCTGCCAAGGTTTGTTCGCTGGGACAAATTACTGCTGCCCTGTTTGAGGTAGGTGGTCAGTACCGCAGGAATATGTAATTATCACTTAGATTTAAAAATTTAAGACTGAAATATTTAAATAGAAGCCTCCTAATAAGGGAGGCTTTTTTTGATATGTTAAAATTATTTGTTTATTTAGTGGTTCTAACCTTTTAACCTTACCTAATGAAACTACGACTATTAGCTCTTTCATTTTTTATAGTTTTAATGTCATGCTCATCAGATGATAGTACAGACCCCGTAAATGAAAATCCAACCCCGGAACAGCCTGAACAACCATCAGAACCTGTAGTGAAAAATTTACTTACAGTTGAAGAAGAATTTTTTTCTCAACCGTATTTTTCAAAAAAGGTGGTTACCAATTTTGAAGGTAATAAACCTGTTTTGATGGTACGTTATAATGAGGATAATAGTATAATGTTTAATACTGTTTATACGTATAATGAAAATGGATCTCTCGAAAGTTTAGAAGAGGTTTACGAAAATGGTACCCAAAGGTCTTTTACGCAATACCAATATGATGAAAGTGGTAATATTATACTGATTACCTGGAATGATTTTAGTGCTAATCTCAATATTACTTATGATTATGTTTATAACAACGATAATACAGTAAGTTGTACACGAACAAATTTAAATAATAATACAACAGTCGTAACTGTTTTTTACCTTAATGAAAATAATCTGATTTATAAAATTATGGAAGAAACAGATAATCAAAATAATATCTATACAAAGGCGGAATATGATAATACGGGGAAAAATATTTCAACCCTTGCAATAATTGATGATAACGGTACGCACTACAATGTTAATTGTTCTTATGAATATAGCTATGAAGTAAAAGGAGATTTTTTTAAAAGATATAAGTTACATGGGAATCAAAACAATATTATATTAATTAATGGGTCATTTGACCCATATCTTCAGGCAATAGGCTATATTTCTACTATTCATATGGTGGATGCTGAAGGCGGATTTGAATACACTGAGAGTATTTATAATTATAATTATGAGTTTGATAATGAAGGTTTTCCCATTGTGCAACAATTCTATTTAGAAGGCATTCATAAATCTGAAATCAATATCACTTACGAATAAAGAAATTTCCAGTAATAACTTCTAACCCTTACCTAATGAAACTACGACTATTAGCCCTTTCATTTTTTATAGTTTTAATGTCATGCTCATCAGACGATAGTACAGACCCCGAAAATGAAAATCCAAACCCTGAACAGCCTACAGAACCTGTGGATAAGGTAATGACCCAAATTGAAATTATTTATCATGATGATTTTTCTTATAAACGTTCAGTTACACAATATGAAGATGGTAAGCCTGTTTCAAGTGTTAATTATGATGATAATGATAATATTATGGTAACAGGAACTTACACTTATAACAGTAGTGGTTATCTTACCTCTATTGATGCTCTTAAAGCTGATGGTACTATAGATAATACTACCGAATATCAATATGATGAACAGGGAAGGTTAATGGGGTATATTCAGGATGGAGAGGAAGCTTATGGGGCTTTGCAAACTAAATATTATACTTATAACGATGATAATACCATAACCTGTACCAGGACATTTGATACGTTTGTTTATGTTACTACATTTTTTGTAAATGAAAACGGAAAGATTTATAGTATAAAAGATGAAACCGATAATGATAATAATGAGAGGTATGATGCACAATATAACAGTCAGGGTGATAATATTATTACGGTTAGTACGATAAGTGACTATGGAGTAACCAGTATAGTAAATTATAACTACAATTATAATCAGGAAGTAAAAGGTAGTTATTTAGGGAGAAACAAATTATATGGCGGTTTTAATAATAATATTTTAAGAGCTGAAAGTTTTAACATGGATTATCTTGTATTAACAAGTTATCCAGTATCATATATCAATGAAAACGGTCCTGATAATTATTATGATTATGAGTACCATTACAATTATATATATGAGTTTGATGAATATGGATATCCTGTAAAAGTGAAAAAGTATTATGATGGTGTTTATAACACAGAAATTATAATAACCTACGAATAATAAATTATATTGAAACTCTTACTTTACTTTTTGTTGTCTTTAATGTGTACAGGTCAGGCTTCTAATACACATACTAAACGTATTTATAAATTTGAACATGCATCAAACGGAAACAAAGGGCAAGTTGATTACATTCAGTTAGTTTTTGAAAAAGATTCGATTAAGGGGGGTAAATATTATGGTAATGAAAATAATATTCATTTTGTTGCTGATATAGAATTTAATGAGGATATCCAATGTGATTATTTGGTGTTTACATTAAACAACTATGTATTTTGTGATAATGATTCTAATCCTTATCAAAGAGTGGCGTGTTTGCAAAAGGACAACCCTGAGTTTGATGTTTTATTAGATATGCCTCGTTTTAGAGGAGATATTTCATCAGGACAATTAATTTTAAATAGAATTTTTGATTATTATTCCGGGAGATTTGATGATATGACTTTTACATTAGTAAATGGAAATTAACACTTACTAATTTGAATAAAGGAGATTTGCTACATGAAGGTATCTAAATAAAGAGTTAGATAATTTTTATAATATAATATGGATATTTATTTTCAATTGGGTGTAATATCGATTGCAATATTCGCTTTTTTGGCTTTGGTGTTAATCATTCTTATTTTTATTGATAGGGAAAAATTAAATAATCTATCTCAAAAAAAAGAATACTTAGGCGGATTTCATGGGAGTACTTTTTATTCTCAACCATTTCTTACTATTGAAGAGGCTAAAGATGAAAAATTGAATAAGATTATACGTAAGCACAATAAGAAAGTAGTAGTGTTTTATATATGTTTTTTGTTTCTAATTATTGGTGTAATATTCTTAAATGTTGGAAGAGAATAATCAGACTTAAATAGTTGTATAGAGATAATGTTGAAGTAACTTACTGAAGATGTCTATAAATTTATAATTGATAGTATGAATTAGAGAGAAGTTCCCTGATAAAGAAAGTTTTTTTTGATAAGTTATAATAATTTATTTACTTAGCAGCTATAACCTTTTAAACCTTACCTAATGAAACTACGATTATTCTATTTTGCGACGTTTGTGGCTCTTATGTCTTGTTCTGATGATGATTATACTCCTTTGGAAACAAAATCAATAAAAAGTGTTACTACTTTTTATAATGACGGAGATGAGATTAAGGATTCTGAAACTTTTTTTTACATGGACTTGCCGGCTAAACGATATGTTTATAAAAACGGACAGGATTTTGCCAGTGAATGGTTTATGTATGATGCGGCTACTATGTATCTGTCTTCCTATAATTATCTTCAGGAAAACAGGGAAGATAGTTTAGATAAAAGTATTTACTATGATGAAGAGGGAAGAATTAAAACAATTTATATTTACGATTACACCCCTCAGGTAGTATTATATACAAACACTTACGATTATTCGGTAAACGGTGAGATTAGGCTTTATCAGCAAAAAGATGATAATAGCGTAATAACCAATCAGGAAATACAGTACAGCCTTAATTCGATGGGTGATATCTATAAAATTACTGCTTTTGATTCAAATAGTGATATAATGTATGTTACTGAGGCAGAATATACGGGAGATGTACTTACATCTGTCACTAAAACCGAGTATCAGGATGGTATTTCAGGCCAGCAAACTACTGTAAACTATAACTATAATACTTCACTGGAGGTTAAAGGATCTTACTTAAACCTAACTGTGTCTCAGTTAGGTACAAACAATAATAGTATTTTGTTTTATAATGGTTTTGAGGTGTTTAAGGACAGTTATATTCAGGCGTATAGTAATAAAAGCTTTGATTATGAACTTGATAAGGATAATTTTCCTTCAAAGGAAACTGTTTATCTTGATGGGAATTTTACACAGAAAAACATAATTACTTACAAGTAAACTGTTTTTTTTAGTTATTATAGGTTTTTGTTTTTAGGTTAAATCTTATTTTATTTGCATTCTTAACTTAAAACTACACCAATGAAACTACGTTTATTCTTTTTAGCAGCTTTTGTGGCGCTAGCTTCGTGTTCATCAGACGACAGTACTGATCCTGTAAATGAAAACCCTAATCCAAACCCAAATCCGGTTGAAGAGGAACCGGAGCCGAATGATGAATGGCCTGATCAGCCTGAAGTTGTAAAATATCTGGACAAAATCAACATATTACACACCTCACTTAGTGGCGAGGTAGGTACAAATGTTATGACTTTTGGCGATAATAATAAGCTTACTACTTACGAATCTTTTGGTGTTAATACCATGCTTATTGCTCGTAGTGAATACGAGTATAATGAAAATGGTAGCCTTAGTGCTCAAAGCTCGTATAATTCATCAGACGTTTTACTTACAGAATTTTCCATTTCTTATGACGAACAGGGGCGAATAAGTGAAAAATTATATGGTTTTCAACACGCAACACAGGGTTGGAAAAACCAAACAATAACATATACTTATGAAGAAGATAAGATAGTGGCATCTACTTATGATTCAGCAAACCTTCAAACACCTGTTTTTGTATTTACCCATTCATTAAATGCAGAAGGTAAAATTATTAAAATTGTAAGAAATGAAGAAACCCAGCCTATTCAGGAAATTGTATACAGTGGAAATAATATAAGTAGTATTACAAATAACGGTATTACAACTTCATATGAATATGATACAGAAATGCCAGTTTATGGAGATATTACTAAAATATATGAAAATCAGTTTGCAGGTAACACTAATAACATGATACTGTTTGAGGGTAAGGTTAATCTTGATGTTATTCATGTTCAAAAACAGGTAGCAACGGCTAACTACATGTCGGCAGTTATTGCAGGCGAGGATAATAGCTATACTTTTGAATATGTTTTTGATGAAGATGGCTACCCGGTAGAACGTAACAAATACAAAGGCATGTTAGCTGTTTTTTATACAGCGATAACCTATAAAAATTAAATATAAATACACCTTATGAAATTACGCTTATTTTTTTTAGCGGCATTTGTATCGCTCGCTTCGTGTTCATCTGACGATGATGGAAATCCAGCAAATGAAATACCAACTCCTGTAGTTAAGAACTTAAAAGATATTACTTATAAAAATGCTTTAGGAGAAACTAGGGAAATAACAAAATACGAGGATAATAAACTTAAAGAAAGGATTCTTTATGATCAGGGAGTGATTTTTCATACAGAAATATTTGCTTATAATGAAGACGGATATCTTGTTTCGGGAGTTTATACAGCCGATGATGACGGCGTAAATCAGTATGTAAGCTATGACGATTCCGGAAGGATTACACAAATTACGAATGATTTTACTTATATGGGTATTGTAGGTAATACAACTACTTCTGTTGTTGATTATTCGGAAACGGGAGTGATTAATGTTACTAAAACCACAGTTCAAGGGGAAAACGAAGAGCTAGATTACTTTAAATATTTCCTAACTGCAGAAGGAAGGGTGTATGAAATAGCTTTGGTTAATGATGATGAACTAAGTTATATTTATAAGGTAGACTATGATGGTGATAACGTTGCTGTGGTTTACAGTTACAGAGATGGTGATACTGGAGCTTACCTGAACACATCTACATTATCTTATGATAATGAAACAGAAGTAAAAGGGGAATTTGTACACATAAACAGTAACAGGTTTGGTGATAATAAAGCAAACTATGTGATTTACAGGGAAGATGCTATACCAAATGTGTCTGAACAATATCTTATAGGTAATGTTTCAAACGGACAGGCAAACTATATTGGAGAAATTACTTATGAATTTGATGAAGATGGTTACCCTATTAAGCAATTGTCCTATTTGCTGGGACAGGAGAATCCTTTAAGCCAATACATTATTACATACGAATAAAACAAAAAAGCCTCCTTACGGGGGCTTTTTAATTACAATGCCATTTGTTATTTTCTAATTTAAAATCGTTCTTCTTTTCGGGTATAAATACTTTAACAATCAAACTTTTTGATTTTTTTCTTACGAATAATTCTACAAATTAAAATTATAGGAAATTTCAATAAATTTCAAAGTATTGATAATTAGGTGGTTTTTACGGAAATCCGTAAAATAAAGTAAGAATAATTCTACTTGAATATCATTGTGTGGTAGAAATTTCTTATAAAATGATTTATATGGTAAGTAAAAAGTATTTTAAGAATACGTTATAAATTAACATTTTGTTTATATTGCACTGAGATATTTTCTATTTTTGCTAAGCCCAATCAAAAATTTTAATGAAGAAAACCCTACCGATTTTAGTGCTATTGCTCGGACTCCTATGCCACGCACAGGAAGAGAACGCCGACTATTTCCTAAATCAGGGAATAAAACAAAATTCCCAAAACCAATATGTGGAGGCGGTTGAGTCTCTAAAACAAAGTGTTTCTTTAGCTACAGAGTCTGATGATAAAGTAACCCTGATTAAAGCATATGCAGGTTTAGGAGAAGCTTACCATAAAGCCGATCAGCCAAAACTGGCTACAAAGAACTACTTACTATCCTTAAGCCATGCAAAGACAATTAAGGACGGAAACGCTATTATAAAAGCATCAAAAGAACTTGGAGAACTATATGCTGATGAGGAAGACTATGGTCTTTCTGTTCAGTACTATACCTATGCTATTAAGGAGGCAAAGCAGTTGAATAATGAGGTGCTTGAAGCCGAGGTTCTTGTGGAGCTTGGTGAAGTATACGAGCTACAGGATAAGCCCGAACCGGCTCTTGATGCTTATAGCAGGGCACTTGCCATTTACCGTGCTAGAGGTAAAAACAGTGAGGCAGGGCATACGCTTAGCAAAATGGGTAATGCTTACCGAAAGAAAACCGATTATGTACAGTCAATATTAAACTACAAGGAGGCACTGGGCTATTTTGCCGGACTTGATGACAGAAAAAATGTGGCTGCTACACTAAGTGACTTAGGGAAGGTACATGCGCTTAACGACGATTACAGTGAATCATTACGTCTTTATGAGCAGGCTTACCTTGATGCTTCGTCTATTAAAGATAATGAAGTTATCATTTCATCTTGTCTTGGTATGGCAACTGCATATGAGAAGCTTAAGCAGTACCCGGAGTCTATTCGTTACCATAAACTGTACGAACAGAAAAAAGATAGTTTAGTAACAGCAAAGCATGCACTGGCATTACAAACACTACAGTCAAAGTACAAAAAACAGCGTGATCAAAACGAGTCAAGACTACTTGGTACTGAGGGTGGGGAGCAGGAAACTGTTTCTTCGGGCGATAGTATAAGCCGTGCAGAATATGAAGCTACAAAACGTACACGTATTATAATTATAGGTGTATGCTCTATAGTAGTATTGTTAGTTATAGGCTGGTTTTGGAAAAGAAAACAACAGCTTAAAGAGAAGCTGAGAGAGGAAAGAATGAACCATGAAACCGAAAGGCAGGAACGCCTTCGTATGGTTCAGGATATACATTCTGATCTTGACTCTAAGCTTTCTAAAATCAATTACCTTAGTGAATCTATTGTAGAGAAAACCCATGGTATGCCTACTATTAAGAGTAGTGGAGAGGCCATGCAGGATACTACTAAAAAACTGGAAGAGAATATTAGGGATCTTGTTTGGTTATTAACCCCAAGGTCTACTACGCTTTCCAATTATATTACCAATACTCAGGATTATGTAACCGATTACTTTAAGGACAGTCCGGTTGAAGTATTGTTCTCAATGCCCGATAATCCTTCTACAAATACTATTGTAAAAGAGAGTCAGCGTGAGTTAACCGCAGCCATTAAGGAGAGCCTTGAAGCTATTGCCGAAGATCCGCAGGCATCAAAAGTATTCTTTGGTATGTCGTTTTCGGGTACAAGGTTAATGGTATCCATTAAAGATAACGGTGCCGGTACAGATCGTAATGAGGCTAGTAAGAAAACCATGGAAAGCCACATTGTGAGCATTGGCGGTATTATGAAAGTAGATGCCGAACAGGGTTGGGGAACCATGGTAAAAATGATTATCCCAATCAACAAACAAATAAGAAAATCAATGAAGAAAGTGTAGTTTATACCTTTAACTTCAAATACCCTATATGCAGCTCATCTTCTACAGGATGGGCTGTTTTTGTAATAGCAAAGCTGTATTGCTCTTTATACTTAGGTAAAAGTATATCGGCTACGTTATAAGCATCATCAATATCAAGTGCATATTTGTCGTCCACGTGCGATTCGGCTCCTTTAAAACCAAAGTGCTTGTAAAAGGTAGTTTGTTTAACGGCTTTAACAGCTTCTCCCATAGTTTGTGCCACTATTAAGGTTTTATAATGATACTCTTCAAAATCGCCCGGTTTGTATCCGCCAAGGTTTATAAAAAACAGCTTTTCGGTATTGTTATTGTCCTGTTTTTTGGTGATGGAAATTTCATATTCACCCACGTGTGTAACCTCTCTCCAGGAGTCTACATGTAGCCTTCCGCCATCAGGCCAAAAAGTATACATATCTGAGATAAGGGACTCGATTGAAGTGCCTATTCCAAAAAAAATATCATGTTGTTCGGTTAAACGTCCGTTAGGCGTGCAGCCCAGTAATACCTTGAATAATCGTAGTTTTTGTTCCATACTGATACAAAGGTATTTAAATTTTTTTTCATGAATTTTCCTTTGAAAATATTTTTTGGTTCAGTTTTTGGAAATATCTTTATAAACAATAAAACTTTTAACATTATGAAAAAGATATTTTTACTTTTAAGCGTAGTGAGCCTCTTTACATTATCGTCGTGTGTTGATGACGATCCGGATGTGGTATATAACAATACAGATAATTATTTTGAAGCTGAGGTATTTGAAGTAAACCAGGCAACATTCTCATTTGATGCTAATACAGGTTACTATACTTCTTTTTACGAATTAAATCCTGCTTTATATCCTGCAGATATGATTTTAGTATACCGTTTAAAAGAGGTAAATAACGGTAGCGATGTATGGGAAATGATTCCTAAAACACTTTACTATGATAATGGTGATTATGTAGAGTTTGATTTTGATTTTACCCGTAACGATATTGTTTTCTACATGGGAGCAAACTATGATTTAGGTACTGATCCAAACTTTTTACAAAATCAGGTATTCAGGGTAGTGATTATTCCGGGTTATGATAATTCTGCAAGGATTGACCTTACAGATTACAACAATGTAATCAAAGAGTTTAATGTTGACCAAAGCAATATTAAAACACTACAGCCAAAAAAATAATTTGGTGTACATAACAATATAAAAAGAAGCAGGCCATTGGCCTGCTTCTTCGTTTTTAAAAAACGGAATTAGAATTTTTCTAAATGGCGCGTAATAATATTTTTTAGTTTCCTTCTAAAATATACTTCGTTAGGATTGCCAAAGTAACGTGTAATGGTAAGCCTTGCCATAAGGTAGCTAATACTTGATTCTGCTCCCTGATTAAGGTTTACATTATGCTCTTCAAGTCCGTCAAAACAACCTCCTGTACAGGGATTATATATAATTTGCTGTAAATGGTTGTTCCCTAAAAACCAGTTAAAGGCCATTTCCATTTTGGTAAGGTACTTTTCGTCTTTAAATATATCGTGAAACTTACGTAATGCCAGTATGGTATAAGCTACATCAATAGGCTGCTCACCATAGCGTTTTTTTTCTTCTCCTTTAAAGTGCCAGCCGTCGTTAGATATTACTTTGATAGATTGTTCGTCAAAAATCACATCCAGTAAAAAGTCAAAAGCTTTGCGAGCTATATCACGATACGTTTCGTTGCCGGTAATAGTGTAGCAAAGCAACAGCGCTTCGGGGAGTACACTATTGGCATAGGTTAGGTAGCTTTCAAACCACTGCCAGTTTTCCTCATTTTCATGCCTGTACATTTGTACCATCCTGTCGGCAAACAGTTTTATGTATATAAGGGTATCTTCATCCTTAATGCGCCTGTTGTAATAATACAAGCCTTTTATTACAAAAGCCATTGCTCTGGTAGAGTAAATGTTTTTGGTAAGTGATAGGGAAAGGTGAAAAGCGGCTTCGGCACGTTCACCCAGCTCATCAGGTAAAATGTTAGCTATAGATATAAGATAACCTAAAGCCCACATGGCTCTGCCCGAACAATCTTCCAGATTCTCGTTGTTATTTTGAGCGGTAATCTTTTTATTAAAGTCTACATAATTAAAAAAGCGTCCGTCTTTACTTTGGCAGTACTCAATAAAGTTAAGATAGGTATCTATATACGGAATTACACTGTCATCCTTAAACTGTTTGTAGTACTGACACATGGCTATAAGGGCGCGGGCATTATCATCCAGTGTGTATCCAGAATCCGGGTCGGGTTTGTTTAGTTTTGAAAACTGCAGCATCCCGAAATCAGTAGTCATATTCTTAATATGATTTAGGTTTACCCGGGGATTCCTGTACTGGAGTTTCATTCCGTTTCCCATGGTTTGCTGTATTAAACGGGCATGATCTACGGCAGAGTTTTCCCAGGCGGTATGAATTATTTTATGCAGTCCGTTAAGTACCATAGTTTGGCGAAGGGTATCGTCTCCCAGTAGGCGGTTAATCGCTTTAGCCAACTGATTGGAATCTCCAAAGTCAAACGTAATACCGGTTTCTCCGGCAAGCACTTCCTGTGCATGTGGAATTGGTGTAGATACAATGGCGCATCCGCAACTTAAAGCATAGGAGAAAGTACCACTTACTGCCTGATTAGGGTCTTTAGAGGTAAACAGGTACACATCGGTCATTTGCAGGTACTCCAACAGTTCATTTAACGGAACATACTTATTAATAAAGGTTACGTTATTTTGTAGGTTCAGTTCGTTTATTTTTTTGATAAGGCTATTGCGGTAGCTTTCGCCTTCGTGTAAAAATACGGTAGGATGGGTTTTACCTATAATAAGGAAAAGCACATTAGGGTTTTGTGCTACCACTTCGGGTAGTGCTTCCAGTGTTGTTTCTATACTTTTACCAGAGCTAAGCAGCCCGAATGTGGAAAGTATAGTTTTTCCTTTAAAGCCATATTTTTCTTTTAGTTCGTTTTTCTCCCTGTGAGGTACCAGGTGAGTACCGTGTGGGATAACCGTAATAAGGTTACGGTCTATTATATAGTCGCGCACCAGTATATCGGCAGCGTTGTTTGTCATTACAATAAGCGAATCCACGCGGTTAAGTATATGCTGTACGTTGGCTTTAAAAGCCTCGTCAGGATTTGGTAATACCGTATGGAATACAACAGTGAGTGGTTTTTCAATCTCATCAATAAAAGTATTGAAGGCATCGCTGGTTTCGGCAAACAGCCCAAACTCATGCTGTATCATTACTATTTTTACATTGGTATCCTCATTAAGGGTTTTTGCCAGTTTTATGTATGATTCGGGTTCAGAGGTGTTGAGTGTATATTTTACATCCGGATTGGTGTAAGTATGCTTTTCGTTTTTGTTTTCCAGTGCACATATCTTTATGGAAAAAGAATCTACATACTGGTTGTTAAGAGCTTTAATAAGATCTTCAGAATAGGTTGCTATACCGCACTGCCTTGGAGGGTAAGTGGTAATAACTGTAATTTCGGGTAACGGATGGTTAATTTCATTATCCTTTACCACCTGCTCTATAATTAGGGGTTTGTACTTATCTCCTGCATTTTTCCTGTTTTTCATGACACGGTCTTTTTTTGTGAGTTGTGGGTTTAGCTTTTAATTAAATAGATTTAAAAACCGGTTATAAGTAATTTATAACCGGTTTTCGAGTGTTTATGAATTATAAGGGATTCCTTAACTCTATGCTTGGGCATTGCTCACCCAGTCATTTGCTCTTTCTTTAGCGCTGTTCACAGCCTCTTTGGCATCGTTTGCAGCACTTTTAAGTTCTTTACCGGCTTTACGCTGCAGTTCGTTTAGTTTACCTTTAAAATGTTCTTTTGCTTCTGCGGCGTTTGCTTCAAATTTTTTCCTGTCATTTCTTCTTTTTGCAAAATATAAAGCTGCTCCTGCTAAGGCTACAGCACCAGCTGTAACTCCTACTACAATTTTCCTGTTCATTTTTTTTATATATTTAGGTTATTAAAACTTGAATAACCTAAAATTACCACATTCTCGTTTCAGGTAGGGTTTTGCTTAGAGAATATTTAACACAATTAACAATACTTTGAGTATTTTAAAATTTAGTTAACGGATGTAAGAAATTCTTTGAGAAAAATTCAATATAAAGTTAAATAAATGTTGTGGAAATGCGAAATTTAGAAGTTGGTAATTTTATTTTAGGGGTTATTTTTGTGTAGTTGATAAAATTTAAGAATTATACCCCCTAAAAAATAGGGGTGTCTTAATATTTGAATTCAAAAATTCATATATTTGCATCGATTTTAATATCATTAATAACTTAAAAAATTAGTTTCATGTCAACAATTCGTTTTCAGGCCTTAAAAGAAACCGCGGGCAGAAAGCCGGTTAAAGTAGAAGAGCTGGATCGTAAGTCTGCTATTTTCGGCAGTAATGTGTTTAACGACAAAGCAATGCGTCAATTTTTAACGTCTGAAGCATACCAGGCAGTAAAAGGAGCTGTACAGTATGGAACAAAGATTGATAGAAAACTGGCTGATTATGTAGCTATGGGTATGAAAGAGTGGGCTCTTTCTAAAGGTGTAACGCACTATACTCACTGGTTCCAGCCATTAACAGGTACTACTGCAGAAAAGCACGATGCTTTCTTTGAAACATCTTTTGACGGTAGTGACCCAATCGAAAAATTTGCTGGTACTCAGCTTGTACAACAGGAGCCGGACGCATCAAGTTTCCCTAACGGTGGTATTCGTAACACGTTTGAGGCTCGTGGTTATACAGCATGGGACCCAACATCTCCGGCATTCATTTTTGGTACTACATTATGTATCCCAACTGTGTTTGTATCTTACACAGGTGAGGCGCTGGATTACAAAGCACCATTATTACGTGCACTTAATGCTGTAGACGAAGCTGCTACAGATGTGTGCCGTTACTTTGATAAAAACGTAAAGAAAGTAACTCCAACTTTAGGGTGGGAGCAGGAATATTTCCTTATTGATAAAGCTCTTGCTGCATCAAGACCGGATATTACACTTACAGGACGTACACTTTTAGGACATACTTCTGCTAAAGGGCAGCAGTTAGAAGACCACTATTTCGGTTCTATCCCTACAAGGGTTCTTAACTATATGAGAGACCTTGAAAACGAGTGTATGCTATTAGGTATACCTGTAAAAACACGTCACAACGAGGTAGCTCCAAACCAGTTTGAGCTTGCTCCTATATTTGAGGAAACTAACCTTGCTGTAGACCACAACTCATTACTAATGGATGTAATGCAGAAAGTTGCAGAACGTCATGACTTTAAAGTACTTTTCCACGAAAAGCCATTCCAGGGAGTTAACGGTAGTGGTAAGCACAATAACTGGTCGCTTGCTACAGATACAGGAATAAACCTTTTAGGTCCTGGTAAAACGCCAATGAGCAACCTACAGTTCCTTACTTTCTTCATTAACACTATTAAGGCTGTATACCAAAACGAGCAATTGCTAAGAGCTTCTATCGCTTCTGCGTCAAACGATCACCGACTTGGAGCTAACGAGGCGCCTCCTGCAATTATCTCTGTATTCATCGGTCAGCAGCTTACAAAAGTTCTTGAGGAGCTTGAAGGTGTATCTAACGGTAAACTTTCTCCTGAAGAGAAAACAGATCTTAAACTTAACGTAGTAGGTAAAATTCCGGATGTATTACTTGATAATACTGACAGAAACAGAACTTCTCCGTTTGCCTTTACAGGTAATAAATTTGAGTTTAGAGCAGTAGGTTCTAATTCTAACTGTGCTAACTCAATGACAGTTCTTAACGCAATCGTTGCTAAGCAGCTTAAAGACTTCAAAAAAGAAGTAGATGCGCTTATCGATTCTAAGAAAATGAAGAAAGATGATGCTATCTTTAACGTATTAAGAGAGTACATCAAAGAAACCAAAAACATTCTTTTTGAAGGTGACGGTTACAGTGACGAGTGGGAAGTGGAAGCTGCAAAACGCGGACTAAGCAACAACAAAACTACTCCGGAAGCGCTTAAAGCAAGAGTATCTAAAGAGGCACTTGCATTATTTGAAGAGCTTGATGTAATGAACCACGTTGAGGTTGAAGCACGTTATGAAATTGAACTTGAAGAGTATGCTAAGAAAATCCAGATTGAAGGACGTGTACTTGGAGATATTGCACGTAACCACGTAATCCCAACAGCTATTCGTTACCAAAATATCCTTATCGAGAACGTAAAAGGTCTTAAAGAGATATTCGGTAGCAAGTTTGAGGAAATAGGTAAAGAGCAAATTATCCTTATCAAAGAAATATCTGAGCACATTTCAGGAATCAACTCTAAAGTTGAAGAAATGACTGAAGAGCGTAAAAAAGCAAATGCACTTGAAACTGCTGAAGAGCAGGCTGCTGCTTACTGTAATAATGTAAAACCATACTTTGACGTTATCAGAAAGCACTGTGACAAACTGGAGCTTCTTGTTGACGATGAGCTTTGGACACTTACTAAATACAGAGAGTTATTATTTACAAGATAATATAAGCTTATTATAAATTAAAGCCCCGCAATAGCGGGGCTTTTTTTGTACTAAAAAGTATGAGTTTACGTTTTATTATAAATCCTTACCTAATGAAACACTTATATACTCTTTTTTTACTTACTCTTTTTACGTTTGTACAGGCCCAGCAAAAGCATACCATTTATTTTGATTTAGATATTGATGAACCAAATACTTCATCTGTAAATAGTTTTGACACATGGTTGCAACAAAATAAAGATGCAATTGTATTTAAAGTATATGGCTATGCCGACACTACAGGTAGTGTGCCGTATAATAAAAATTTATCGCTTAGAAGAGCAAATGCAATTGTAAGCCGATTAAAACAAAATAATATAGCCTTTGCAGAAGGGGTAGAGATTAAAGGTTTTGGTGAACAATTTGAGAAGGATAGTGACCAGGCTAAAAACCGTAAGGTTGAGGTGTACTATGGACTACCTGTGGTAGAAGCGGATGTTGTTAAACCGGAGCCGGAGCCGAAAAAGACTGTGTTTGCTCAAAAAGTAGAAAAGTCTAAAGTAGGAGATAAACTGAGGTTAGAGAATTTAAATTTTTACGGTGGCTCAGCCCATTTTTTACCCGAATCCATACCGGTTCTGGAAGAGTTATTGGCTGTTATGAAAAGCAACCCCAATCTTAAAATTGAAATACAGGGACACATATGTTGTGAAAAGAAAGTAACACATCCGGTGTCTTCAGATAGGGCAAAAGCCGTTTACAGCTATTTAAATAATAATGGTATTTCCCATTCCAGAATTTCGTATAAAGATTATGGAGCAACTTCTCCAATATACAGTATACCTGAAAAGAATGAAAAAGAACGGGTTACTAACAGAAGAGTTGAAATTAAAATAATAGCGAATTAATTATGAAGCGAATTTTTACCTTGCTAATATTATTGGTTTTTACACTTGTACAGGGCCAGCAAAAGCATACCGTTTACTTTGACTTAGATATTGATGAACCAAACAGCTCGTCTGTAAATAATTTTGATACATGGCTGCAACAAAATAAAGATGCAATTGTGTTTAAAGTATATGGCTATACCGATAAAGTAGGTAGTGTGCCGTATAATAAAGATTTATCGCTTAGAAGGGCAAATGCAATTGTAAGCCGATTAAAACAAAATAATATAGCCTTCGCAGAAGGGGCTGAGATTAAAGGTTTTGGAGAGGAGTTTGAGCAGGATAGCGAACAGGCTAAAAACCGTAAGGTGGAGGTGTATTATGAACTGCCCGAAACGGTTGAGGAAGTCATAGAGCCTCTTGATACCGAATTGGCTAAAAAAGTAGACCGCTCTAAAGTAGGGGATAAGCTAAAACTGCCTAATCTCTACTTTTATAATAACAGCGATATTGTAGTACCTAAGTCAAAACCGGTATTAAGAGAATTGCTTGTTATTATGCAGAAAAGACCTAAACTTAAAATAGAGATACAGGGACATATTTGCTGTCAGCCAACAGACGAGGGGCGTATTTCATTCTTTAGGGCAAAAGCCGTGTACGAATATTTACTCTACAATGGGATAGACGCGGGGAGATTAAAGTATCGTGGTTTTTCAAGCAATAATCCGGTTTACCCGTTACCCGAAAAAAATGAAGATGAACGCAATGCCAACAGGCGTGTAGAGATTGAGATTATTGAGAATTAAATATTTTATAATAAATAAAGTCTTATTTTCGTAAAAATACCATATTACAAAAGGATGAAAAGACCTGTTTTATTCATTATATTTTTACTGCTTGCTTTACCGGCTGTTGCCCAAAAGCAATACACACTTTATTTTGATTCTAATAAATATGAGATAGATCCGGCTTCCGACCAGATAAGAATCTTTAAGGCATGGATGTCGGCAAACAAAGAGTCTAAAGTAGTGGCGATAGACGGTTATACCGATGAAGACGGTAGTACCCAGTTTAACGATACACTGGCACAAAACAGGGTAGACTATGTGTACAACCTTATAAAAGGGAATATAAAAATACGCGACGATTTTAAAACCCGCAGTTTTGGGGAACTTCACAAGCAGGAGGCAGATAAGTCTAAAAACCGTAGGGTAGATATATTTTACATCCGTAAAGATCAGTTACATTTAGAGAACGAAATACTGGGAATCGAGGAAGAACCTGCCCCAGAACCCGAACCAAAACCAATTGTATATACTGAGAAAATCGTACTGCGCAATCCAAACGGTACTATGGACGAGATTGTGCTCGATACCGTGTTTATGAAAAAGGTAGGTACGGCAAAACCGGGTGAACACCTGGCAATAAAGAATCTTAACTTTTACGAAAATACTTTTGCCATTACTCAGGAGTCGCGCCCAAGGCTTTTTGAACTGCTGGAAGTAATGCGACTGCACCCCAAACTTAAAATCAAATTACAGGGACATATTTGCTGTATGGAAGGCGACCCGCGCGATTTGAGCACTAAAAGGGCTAAGGCAATATTTATGTTCCTGCAACAGTATGGTGTACCAAAAAGCCGACTGTCGTTTGAAGGGCTTGGAACTTCACAACCGCTTTACCCGTTACCGGAAAAAAACGAAGAGGAACGCGCCGCTAACCGCCGTGTGGAAATTTTGGTGGTGGAAAACGAGTAGTCGTTTTCAGTGATCAGTGTTCAATTCCCCTCTTGAGAGGGGTGGCGTAGCCGGGGTGTGTCATTGCGAGGAACGATGCAATCACTGAGATTTCTCCCGCTGGTCGAAATGACATAGCATGTTGTCATTCCGATACGTAACACAGTGTAGTGAGGAATCTTGTTTTTATCTGATATATAGAGTACTCCTTTTATGTACTGTCATTGCGAGGAACGATGTACTCACTGAGATTTCTCCCGCTGGTCGAAATGACATAGCATGTTGTCATTCCGATACGCAATGCAGTGTAGTGAGGAATCTTGTTTTACCTTATCGTATAAAGTTCTCCTTTTATGTACTGTCATTGCGAGGAACGAAGCAATCTTTAAGATTTCTCCCTCTGGTCGAAATGACATAGCGTGTTGTCATTCCGATACGTAACGGAGTGTAGTGAGGAATCTTGTTTTGTTGTCGAGGTCTGTAAAATTCTCCTTTTATGTACTGTCATTGCGAGTAACGAAGCAATCTTTAAGATTTCTCCCTCTGGTCGAAATGACATTGCGTCTTGTCATTCCGATACGTAACGCAGTGTAGTGAGGAATCTTGTTTTGTTGTTCTTATGTACAAAGTTCTCCTTCTTATGTACTGTCATTGCGGGGAACGATGCAATCACTGAGATTTCTCCCGCTGGTCGAAATGACATAGTGTGTTGTCATTCCGATATGCAACGCAGTGTAGTGAGGAATCTTGTTTTGTTGTTCTTATGTGCAGTCATTGCGAGTAACGAAGCAATCTTTAAGATTTCTCCCTCTGGTCGAAATGACATAGCGTGTTGTCATTCCTATACTTAACGCAGTGTAGTGAGGAATCTTATTTTACCTGATATTTAAAGTACTCTTTCTGTGTATTGTCATAGCTAGGAATGAAGCAATCACTGAGATTTCTCCCGCTTGTCGAAATGACATAGCGTGTTGTCATTCCGATACGTAACGCAGTGTAGTGAGGAATCTTGTTTTGTTGTTCTTATGTACAAAGTTCTCCTTCTTATGTACAGTCATTGCGAGGAATGATGCAATCACTGAGATTTTTCCCGCTGGTCGAAATGACATAGCGTGTTGTCATTCCGATACGTAACGCAGTGTAGTGAGGAATCTTGTTTTGTTGTCGAGGTCTGTAAAATTCTCCTTTTAGATGCTGTTATTGTGAGGAACGAAGAAATCTTTAAGATTTCTTCCTCTGGTCGAAATGACATAGCGTGTTGTCATTCCGATACGTAACGCAGTGTAGTGAGGAATCTTGTTTTTGTCCTACTTATATAAATATCCTGTTATTATTAGGAACGAAGCAATCTCATTACAGAGATTCCTCGGTTTCGCTGTCGCTTCACTCGGAATGACAGAACGATAATTAATTGCTAAATTAAACAATTGCCATATTAGCAAATTAAAACTATCTTTGCACACAGTAATACAAACCCTATTTCATGAGTTCTGATAACAGCAAACGCTATAGCCTGAGGGGAGTTTCGGCTTCTAAGGAAGATGTTCATAACGCTATTAAAAACATAGATAAAGGCTTATTCCCAAAAGCTTTCTGTAAAATCGTACCCGATTATCTTACTAACGATGAGGATTACTGCCTTATAATGCATGCCGATGGCGCCGGTACAAAATCGTCACTGGCTTATATGTACTGGAAAGAAACGGGAGATATTTCGGTATGGAAAGGTATCGCTCAGGATGCTCTTATCATGAATATTGACGATCTGCTTTGTGTAGGTGCTGCCGATAATATTATGCTGTCATCAACCATAGGTCGTAACAAAAACCTTGTTCCGGGTGAGGTAATCTCGGCTATCATAAACGGTACCGAAGAACTTATTGAGGAGTTAGGGAAATTTGGTGTTACCATTCATTCTACAGGTGGTGAAACTGCCGATGTGGGCGACCTTGTGCGTACCATAATCGTAGACTCTACCGTAACTGCACGTATAAAACGTAAGGATGTTGTAGATAATGCAAACATTCAGGCAGGTGATGTTATTGTGGGGCTTGCTTCTTTCGGTCAGGCTTCTTACGAAAAAGAATATAATGGCGGTATGGGTAGTAACGGACTTACCTCTGCACGTCATGATGTGTTTGATAACTACCTTGCTCAAAAATACCCTGAAAGCTATGATGCTGCCGTTCCTTCAGAACTGGTTTACTCAGGAAAAACAAAACTTACCGATGCGGTTGAAAACAGTCCTATAGATGCCGGTAAGCTTGTACTATCGCCTACACGTACCTATGCGCCAATCATTAAAAGCATATTAGACAAATATACACCACAGGATATTCACGGTATGGTACACTGTAGTGGTGGTGCACAAACTAAAGTGCTTCACTTTGTAGATAACGTACACGTGATTAAAGATAACCTGTTCCCTGTACCTCCTTTATTTAAACTGATCCAGGAGCAAAGCGGTACTGACTGGAAAGAAATGTACCAGGTGTTTAACTGCGGTCACCGTATGGAACTTTATGTTCCGCAGGAAATTGCCGAAGATATCATTGCTATTTCAAAATCGTTTAACGTAGATGCGCAAATAGTGGGAAGGGTAGAGGCTTCTGATAAGAAAGAGCTTACCATTACCAGCGAATACGGAACGTTTAAATACTAAAATACTGAATCCGCCCATTGGGCGGATTTTTTTATTTATTATATTAGGGCTTAATTATTTTTGAGATTTCTCCGCTCCACTCTGTTTCGGTCGAAATGGCATTCCATTCCGGGTGTAGTGATAGTAAAATTGGGGAATCCGATACAAGTAAATAAACCTTACCAACCCATGAAAAAAACATTTCTTAATGCACAATGGCGCAAGCTGGTTATGATTAACTATGCTGTTGACCCAAAAGTACTGGAGCCTTATGTGCCGTTTAATACCGAACTAGACCTGTGGAACGGTACCTGCTATGTAAGCCTTATAGGGTTTATGTTTGTTGATACTAAAGTACTGAAGCTTAAAATCCCTTTTCATATCAATTTTGAGGAAATCAACCTTCGCTTTTATGTGAAGTATAAGGATACCGAAGGTTATAAAAGGGGAGTGGTATTTATTAAGGAAATTGTTCCGCGACCTGCACTTACCCTTGTGGCAAACATGCTGTATAAGGAAAACTACGAGACCCTGCCTACACGCCACAACTGGATAGAGCGCGATGATTCGCTTATGGTGGAGTATGGCTGGAAAAAGGACGAGTGGAACAGTATACGTGTTACTGCCGATAAGCAGCTTGTAGATATTGTTCCTGATAGTGAGGAAGAATTTATTACCGAACATTTTTGGGGATATACCAAAGTGAATGATACGGTGACATCTGAATATGAGGTGGCACACCCACGCTGGCAGATTTATCCGGTAAGGGATTATGAAATTGATGTTGATTTTACCAAAGTATACGGCAGTGAGTTTGCCTTTTTAAAGGATGTCAAACCGGTATCGGTTTACCTTGCAGAGGGATCTGATATTGTGGTAAAAAAAGGAAAGAAGCTAAAAATAGAAACTGCCGAAGTATAAATAAAAAGGGAACATCTGTAAGTTGTCATTCTGAATGCAACGAAGTGGAATGAAGAATCCCTAAGAACTCAATAAGAAATTTTCTTAAAGTCAAAAACGACAAAATACAAATGAAAAGGGCAGCCAATGAGCTGCCCTTTTCTGCCAATCCAATAAAGATATATTACACTTAATTACCTCCTTATTACAATTTTATGTGTTTCGGTAGTAAAGTCGCTTACAATTTGCATCACATAAGTACCCGATGCTAACTCCTCCATATTAAGGGCAGTTGCCATAGCATCGGCTTTCATTTCCATAACAAGTTTTCCCGTTCCTAAATCGTATACGGCTACACCGGCATTATCGCCGTGGTTTTGTGCCAGTTCTATATTAAATATTCCGTTGTTTGAAGGGTTAGGGTATACTATACTCCTTACGGCACTTGCTGCAAAATCTTCGGTATCAAGAGAACACGCCTCCTGAGATTCGTATGCACCAATATCACGACGTCCGTTAAACACATCCTGTCCCGCCTGATCCTGAGAGTTATCGTTAGGGTCACCCATATCGGCAGCTGCACTAGGGCATCCCAGTTTGTGGGTAAAGGTGCTGCCTCCGTTATCTCCCAGTGCCAGTAGCTCAATGGTAAACGGAGTAGTTATTGATCCCGTAATATCAGTTTCTGCGCTTACATAAGCTTCTGCTTCTGCAATACCTATAAGGTTATACCCCATAGAGTTTATCATTTCGCCTTCGGCATACACATCGGCTCCAGCCACAACAGCAAGGTTACCTGCCAGTATAGTGTTAGTAACAGTAGGCGACATCATGGAATTGTTTGAAATACCACCACCGCTAATAGTAGCTGCGTTCAATGTGATAGTGTTGGCGTTTATCATAAGTTCGGCATTGTTATAAATACCACCACCGTTAGTAAGTGCTGTATTTCCTGATATAGTAGTTTTAACCACCGTAGCCGATCCTGCATTGATATGGATTCCGCCACCCTGACCAAGCAGACCCGTAGCACTATTACCCGAAATGGTAGAGTTACTAACGCTTAGTGTACCACCATTGTTAAAAATTCCCCCGCCACCATCATCGGCAGCAACTCCCGCAGCAATATTATCGCTAATTGTTACATTGGTAACCGTCATGGTACTACCGTTTTGGTTCCATAGTCCGCCACCCTCACGGGCTGCTATATTGGCACTCACACTACTTTCGCTAATATCAACCATAGTAGCTCCGCTAATGTGTAGTGCGCCTCCGTTACCGGGGTTAGGAGTCCCGGCTGTACCGTTAACATCGTTTTCATTAAGGGCAGATGCGCTTATCATTAAATTTCCGGCAATAACCTCTATACCACCACCTGCACGGTTAGCGCTGTTTAGGGTAATCATGGTGTCATCAATACTTACAGTACCGTTTGAGCTAAAGATACCACCACCGCTACCGCTTACACCTGTAGCTGTGTTACCTGTAATTGTACTGCCTGATATACTTACCATACCACTAACGTTAAACACACCGCCTCCGCCATCGATAGCTGCGCTACCTGCTGCTTCATTGTTTTGTATAGTAACATCGGTAATGGTCATGGAGCCACTTCCGTTCCATAGTCCGCCACCTTGTAGTCCTGCATAGTTGCCGCTTACCATACCACCTGTTATAGTAGCACTACCCGAACCTGTAATGTGTAAACCACCACCATTACCCGGAGGTCCTGAAGCCGAATTTCCGGTTAGCATTACATTGGTTAGTACGATAGTACTTGTGCCCGAATTGTCTTCAATACCACCACCGGCTCTTACGGCTGTATTGCCTGATATTTCGGTATCGGTAACAGTAAGCTGCGAACCAACATCGTTAAGAATACCACCGCCACTACCAAGAGTACCATCGGCAGTATTATCACTAATTGTAGCATTTGCAATAACAAGTGTACCACCATTAAGGTTGTAAATACCACCACCACCTTGATCGGCACCGTCACCACTTGCAGTATTTCCGCTAATAACAGTTCCGTCAATGTTCATTGTTCCTGTTCCGTTCCATAGTCCGCCACCTTCTGATCCTGCCATATTTCCTGAAACTTCACCACCGCTAATAGTAATCATTCCCATACCTGTAACGTGTAGTCCGCCACCATTACCGGGTGAGTTGTTTGTAGTGTTGTTGATAATCATTACATCGGTTAATGATACCGATCCCATCATACCTGAATTATCTTCTATACCACCACCTGCACGGTTTGATACGTTTCCTGATATTTCGGTATCTGTAACAGTAAGTTGCGCTCCTGCATCGTTAAGGATACCACCACCACTACCGGAAGTACCATCGGCTGTATTATTACTAATTGTAGCATTTGCAATAATAAGGGTACCACCATTAAGGTTGTAAATACCACCACCACCTTGGTCGGCATCGTTACCGCTTGCGGTATTACCGCTAATAACGGTTCCGTCAATGTTCATTGTTCCTGTTCCGTTCCACAGTCCACCACCTTCTGATCCTGCCATGTTTCCTGAAACTTCACCACCGTTAATAGTAATCATTCCCATACCTGTAACGTGTAGTCCGCCACCATTACCGGGTGAGTTATTTGTGGTATTGTTGGTAATCATAGCATCGGTTAATGTTACTGATCCCATCATACCTGAGTTATCTTCAATACCACCACCTGCACGGTTTGATACATTACCTATTATTTCTGCTTCGGTTACTACCAGTGTAGCTCCTGCATCATTAAGGATACCACCACCACTACCGGAAGTACCATCGGCTGTGTTATTGCTTATTACCGTTTCGGCATTTACATTAAGTGTACCGCTAAGGTTGTAAATACCGCCACCACCTTGGTCGGCACCGTCTCCGCTGGCAGTATTGCCGCTTATCACTGTTCCTTCTATAGTCATGGTACCACTACCGTTCCATAGTCCGCCACCTTCGGCAGAAGCTGTATTGTTGTTTACCGTACCGCCTGTAATCATGGTATCACCTGCACCTGTAATGTGCAGTCCGCCACCATTACCCGGGCTTGACGCTGTGGAGTTATTGTTAAGGGTAACATCTGTTAAGGTTATCATTGTTCCTGCTCCCGAGTTTCCTTCTATACCACCACCGGCACGTCCTGCCATGTTACCTGTAATAACACAGTCGTTAACCGTAAGGTTACTGCCTGCGCCTACTAAAATAGCACCACCGCTACCTGCCATACCATCGGCTTCGTTTCCGGTTAGGGAAGAGGTGTTAATGGTTACATCGCTGTCGCCCATAACGTAAATGGCACCACCGCCCATGCCTGCTGTTGCTCCGCTGGCTGTATTACTGCTAAAAGCGCTGTTGTTTATAAGTACATCGGTACCCGATATAAAAAGCGCCCCACCATTATCTGATGCGGCACCTCCCGTAAATGATATGTTATTGATGGTAACCTGCGTAGCGTCCGATATGTTGAATATCCTGTTGCTGTCGCCTCCGCTAATAATTGTAGCATCGTCTCCATTACCGTTAATAATAAGTTCTTTATCAATGGTTATTTCGCTGTTAAGCGTAATGGTATTTCCATTGGTTGTAAGGGCAAATATAATAGTGCTGCCCGCAGAGGCATCTAATACTGCCTGACGTAATGACCCCATGCCACTATCGTTTGAGTTTGTCACGGTAACCTGAGCATTGGCTGAAAAACCAAACAAGAGGCAAACCGTTAAAAACATCGTGAATGTAAAATTCTTCATCATGTTGTAAAAGTTTCTGGTTCGTATTACTGTTAGTTACGATGTAAATTGTTTATTGGTTTTTTGGTGTTATAGTTAAATAATTCTTAAATATTTATTTTATGGATCAATATGTTGATGAAAATTTCATCTCATACATTCAAAATGTATTACTACCTTTAATGAAAATTAAACAATACTGAAGATGAAAGTAAACTTAAAAACCGGAGTAGATAAATTACTGTTTGGAATGAAACAGCAGGATGTAAAGGCTATTTACGGCGAGCCCGACAGGGAATATAAAGACGATGAAGAGAATATTATATATGTATATAATAAAGAGAAGTTCAGGCTTACGTTTTATAGTGACGAAGATTTGAGGCTTGGGTATATCATATCGGCAAATCCTGAATTGGAACTGTTTTCTAATAAAATAATAGGGCAGAAGTGGGGAGATGTTGCTGCTGTGTTAAAAGAAAACAAGATAACATCGTTTGAAAAAGAACCGTTTGATATAACCGATAATTATTTTAATGAAGATAACTGGGTTATTTTTCAGGTAGAGTTTGATGAGGTAGATACCCTTGAACTTGGCGCTGTTTTTAACAGTAAAGATGAGTTTGACTGGAAATTCTAATTTGCTGTACTGCATAAAAAAAAAAGGACATCTTATTCAGATGTCCTTTTTTTTTTATGTTTATCCTGTTTGGGATTATTTTCTTTCCGGTTTTTTGTCAAGCATTTTAATTTCGAATGCAAGATCAGTATTTGGCGGAATTAAACGCCCTGCACCTTTTTCACCATAAGCAAGGTGAGCAGGGATATAAGCAATAAGTTTATCACCAACGTTTAGCTGCTCTATAGCTTCGATAAAACCAGGAATCATTCCTGTTTTTTTACCTACTGTAAAAGGAATTGGCATATAACCACCCTGCATGTCTCTTTGCTGCATGTATGTACCGAATTTTTTAGCTGTTTCAGGGTCGCTTGTATCAAATACAGTTCCGTTTTGGAAGAATCCGGCATACTCAATATACACTTCAGATCCCGGTATTGGCTTGCCTGCCGAACCACTTTCTAGTATTTTGTATCTAAGTCCTGATGCTGTTTTAGTACCCGAAGTTTTTACTTCGTTAATAAGGGCAGCCTTATCTGCTTTAGCCTTTTCAATAGCCTCTGCTTTTTCTTTCAGTTCTTTGTTGGCTTTCTCGTAGTATTCTTTAAAAACTTTTTCAGCTTTAAATTTCTTAGCGTCTTTACCTACACGGATAATTTTAACGCTAATCATTGTATCGTTGTTTTCAATTTGGTTTACTACATCCTGTCCTTCTACCACGTGTCCAAAAACAGTATGGATGCCGTCGAGGTGAGGGGTAGCTTTGTGAGTAATGAAAAACTGACTACCGTTTGTAGCCGGCCCGGCATTAGCCATAGATAATATGCCTGGTCCGTCATGTTTTAAATCGGTAATCTCATCAGGGAATTTGTAACCCGGTCCGCCCGAACCGTTTCCGTTAGGGTCTCCGGTTTGGATCATGAAGTTTTTTATAACACGGTGAAACTTTAAACCGTCATAAAAAGGTTTTCCTTTTCTGTCGCCCACAACCATATCGTTATCGCCTTCGGCAAGCAATACAAAGTTAGCTACAGTTAAAGGTGTTTTTTTGTATTCCAGTTCTAACAGGATATTACCTTTGTTAGTTTCTATTTCGGCATATAGCCCGTCTTCAAGCTTAGTAACGTCATAATTTGGAGCGTCGGTGTTTTTGCATGAAAACATTAAAGCAACAATGCTTAAGAATAAACTTGTCATTGGTCTCATTTATTGATTTAGATTAATTTTTTGATGTCTCGTCGGCTTTTATATCGTTAAGGGTAACGGTACACATAAGCGGCTTGTTTGTGCCTATTTTGTTTAGGTCACCACGGTAGCCATAGCCAAGGTTTGAAGGGAACAGAAAGGTAACTTTTTCCCCTTTGTTCATTAATTTGATACCATAGCGAAGCCCTGCCATTATATCCTCTTTGTCTACATAATAAACCTGAGGTTTCAGTTCTTCTTCGGTGTAAATCACGTTACCGTTTATATCCTTAATGTCGTAAGAATAATAAGCAATGTCACCACGTTTTGGAGTAATGGTATCGGTAGTATTTTCAATATCATAGCGGTACCAGTAGCCTTTATCGGCAGCATGGTACTTGTGCTGAGGATTGTTCTTTATAATAGAGTCTATAGCCAATTCCTCGTTGGCAATGAGTGCCTTATTACGCTCTATGGACTGCTGCATGAAGGAACCCGAGCTGTGTGACACTGGTACTCTTGCCTGTTGTTGTGAACAACCGACTATAAGAAGTGTCATTAAGGCTACAGGCCATATAATTTTCTTCGTCATTATAATCTTGTCTATATTTTAATGTTTGCTAATGTAGCAATAAATTTTTGTAAAGTTGCTTCCAGATTCTCGTTTGATTTTCCTCCGGCAGCATTAATATGTCCGCCACCGTTAAAATGCTCGCGTGCATACTGGTTAACATCAAATCCGTCTTTAGAGCGGAAGGATATTTTTATAATGCCTTCTTCCTTATTTTCGGTAAACATAGCTGTGAAATTAATGTCTTTCATGCTAAGCCCGTAGTTTACAATTCCTTCGGTATCACCTTTTGTATGGCCTAAGCTGTTAAGCTCATCCTGACTTAAATAAGTGTAAGATGTTTTATACTCCGGTAACACTTTCATGTTATGCAAAGCCCTTGCCAAAATTTGTAAACGATTATTTGAATGGTTATCATACAGTAAACTGTGAATTTCGCTATTGTCTACCCCTTTATCAATAAACTCTGCTACAATGCGGTGCGTGGTACCTGTTGTTAGCGGGAACCTAAACGAGCCCGAATCGGTCACTATACCGGTATACAGGCAGGTAGCTATTGTTTTATCAATAAGTGAACCTTCGCCTAAAGCGTTAATAAAGTGGTATACCATTTCGCAGGTAGAGCCATAATTAGGTTCGCTAAACATGTACTTGGCATAATCACCCGGTTTTTGGTGGTGATCTATCATGATAAACGTAGTAGTAAGCTCTTTTAATGCAGCTTCCATCATGTCTCCGGTGCGGCTTAGTACATTAAAGTCGAGTGTAAATATTATGTCACAATTTTTAAGAATGGCTGTGCAGTCGGTGCTATCCTTTTCAAATACCTTAACAGTCTCTGAAGCCGGAAGCCAGTTTAAAAAATCAGGGAATTCATTTGGAGCTATAACCGTAACATCATGTCCTTTAAGTTTAAGGAAATGGTAAAGACCTAAATTAGAGCCCATAGCATCTCCATCGGGGTTACGGTGTGGTATTATGGCTATTTTTTTTGGAGAAGCCAATAAACTCTTAATCTCTGCAATATCTTGGGATGTCATCATGATGCGAATTTACATTTTTTTATTTTATGGTTAGAAGGTTGTAAGCAGGGGAGTTCAAAAAAAAACCTCACTCGGCTTAATGCCTTGTGAGGACTACTATTTAAAGGATAAAAGAGAGTTTTTAAAAAGATTTGTGCTTAATGTGTGCCGTTTAGCTGTATAACATTAAGGTTCCTGATGTCATCTTCTGCAAAACGTTTAAAATCCTGCAGGTATTTAAGGGATTGTCTTTTAAACGACCCCGGCATTATAAAGGCAATAACTTTCATAAAGCCTTTAAACTCAAAATAATTTTCTGTAATGTAGCGGGTTTTGTTTCCCGGTACTGATATGAATCTGTTTTTCACTATGTTGTAAACACCGTTAGCCTCATAGGTTCCTGTAAACTCATCAGGGAGTCTTCTTGCAGTAATGGTTTCCGTCATCTCAATGTTACGGTTTCCCATTCTAAATATCAGTCGCGATTTAGCGCCGGCCTGTCCCGGTATACCGCTAATGCTTTCAAAGTTTACAAGCCCGTCCATCCAGTATTTTAAATTATCCGGATTATCAAATAGCTCGATAACTTTACCTAGGGGCAAATCAATTTCTGTTTCAACTGTGTACTTCATAATTCAAATTGCTAGAATTTCAACGAGTTAAGGCACCTGGAAACTTCAAAGTATAGTCCGTCAATGTTATAGGAGTTTTCTTTTAGCGTTAAATAGTCATAGAGTCCTTCAACAAGCTCCTGTTTGCCGCCAAATTCAAACCCCAGTATGTTTAAAAGCTCATACTCGTTCATAACATTAATTACGTAAAAACTTGATTCTATAGATGTACCTTCTCCTGTGCTTAGTATCGCATCCAGAATCATGTTTGCCTGTATGGTCTCTTTTTCGGCTTCGTCAAACCTTTGGAGCTCCTTGTAGGCATATATTCTGTATTCTTTCATGCGGACACTAAAAGGATAAATCTTTAATATCTTTGCCGAAAGTACAAGTATATTTTCACAATCTTCAGGGGAAACTTCCCCTTTTTGCAAAATTTCGTTTAATTCCTGTTGTGCATCAGATCGCTCATAAGGAGCATATTCGTCCTGAAAAGAATACCCAAAATACAGGTGTCTCCTTTCCTGAATGGTCATAGTGCTGTCGGCCACAATGTATTTGGCATACAGCTTATCAAAGTGCAGGGGAGAGTTTTTATCCTTTACATTTTTTTCAATGAGATCAAAATCAGGTTTTTCAAGCTGAAAATCCTGAGCAAAGGAAAATTGTACCGCTAATAATATTAGCAAAGAATAGATTAGTTTCATATGGGGTTGGTTTTGAATTGATTAAAGTTAATTAAAATTATCAAATTTTTAACATAAAACTAGAAAATTAATATCCGCAACCGCTGTCTCCGCGCAAGCTACAACCGCTGTCAAAGCTGTCGTTGTTACTACCCCCAGTGTTACCGCTGTTAGAATTGCCTTTGTCGTTACCATCATTTTAATAGCACTGTATATTGCAATAATGAAACCTATAAGTATTACTATACCAACGCCGATGCCACCTGAAGCCTGAATGCTAATAGCTACTACTATACCAAGAAGGTATGTGTCTTTGGTAGGATTGTGATGTATTTCCCTTTGCAGGGTGCTTTTGCAAAAATTTATCCAGTATGATTTTGTGTAAGTTAAATGCAGGTGCCATACCTGGTTTACAGGATCAGAAGGGGTTGCTGATGATTTTGATACGCAGCATAGAAAGATAAACTTTCGGTATTCTTCAATAACGCTGTTGGTGTATTCTTTTGTCCAGCCGTTTTCTCTGGCAAGTCGTGCCGAAAACGTAAAGGAGGCATCAGGATCATCCAGCCTGAAATTTGAGATTTTATCCCATAGCTCTTTTTGGGGTGCGGTCATTTAAAAAATAAATTTTGCTAAAAATATAAAAAGGATATCAAAATACAGAATTTGATTTTTTTTCTTTTGTTATTAAAATGTAATCTGCCGTTTTTCAGTTGTTTTTGTATGGTTGATTTTTAAATTAGTTATGTTTTAGATAAAATAATAATGTAGAATTACTTTTTATTTGATGATAACTAGTACTTGTTTTAGTTGTTAATAGTGCATATTTATTGATAAACCTGCTAAAAAACAATCAAATTAAAAAACATAAAAACTCATTTTTCAGTTTCAAAATATTGAATTACTTTTGCGCATGCAACACAATGTACTTATTCTAGATTTCGGATCGCAATACACACAGCTTATTGCGAGGAGAGTTCGCGAGTTAAATATCTTTTGCGAAATTTTCCCTTACAACAACCCACCGGGTGATTTATCGTCTTACAAAGCCGTAATACTTTCTGGTAGTCCATTCTCAGTAAGGGCAGAAGATGCACCGCATCCAGACCTTTCTGAAATTCGTGGCAAACTACCTTTATTAGCAGTTTGTTATGGTGCGCAGTATCTTGCTCATTTCCATGGAGGAGAGGTAGCGCCAAGTAACATCCGTGAATACGGTCGTGCAAACCTTTCTTATATTAAGGAAGACGAACCATTCCTTGAAGGTGTTAGTGCAGGTAGCCAGGTATGGATGAGCCATAGTGATACTATTAAGCAGTTACCAACAAACGGTGTGAGAATTGCAAGTACTAAAGATGTGGAAAATGCTGCCTATAAAATAGAAGGCGAAACTACTTATGCTATCCAGTATCACCCAGAGGTATATCACTCTACAGACGGTAAGCAAATGCTTGAGAACTTCCTTGTGAAAATCGCAGAAGTACCTCAAAACTTTACTCCGGATACTTTTGTTGAGGATATTGTTGAGGAGCTTAAAACAAAAATCCAAAATGATAAAGTAGTACTGGGGCTTTCAGGAGGGGTAGACTCTACTGTGGCAGCGGTACTTTTAAATAAGGCTATTGGCCAAAATCTTTACTGTATATTCGTTAACAACGGATTACTGCGTAAAGATGAATTTGAAAGCGTACTTCACCAGTACAAGGATATGGGGCTTAACGTTAAAGGTGTTGATGCTTCTGAAAGATTCCTTGGTGAGCTTGCAGGTATTGAAGATCCTGAAACTAAGCGTAAAACCATTGGTCGTGTGTTTATCGAAGTATTTGATGACGAGGCACACTTACTTACCGATGTGAAATGGCTTGCACAGGGTACTATTTATCCTGATGTTATTGAGTCGGTTTCTGTAAAAGGACCTTCTGCAACAATCAAATCTCACCACAATGTGGGTGGGTTACCTGATTTTATGAAACTTCAGGTTGTAGAGCCGCTAAGAATGCTGTTTAAAGATGAGGTAAGAAGAGTAGGTGCTACTTTAGGTATCGACCCAGAGCTTTTAGGAAGACACCCGTTCCCGGGACCAGGTCTTTCAATCAGGATTCTTGGAGATATCACTCCGGAGAAAGTACGTATACTTCAGGAAGTAGACCATATCTTTATCCAGGGGCTTAAAGATCACGGACTTTACAATCAGGTATGGCAGGCAGGTGCAATATTATTGCCTGTAAACAGTGTAGGTGTAATGGGGGATGAAAGAACTTATGAAAAAGTTGTTGCCCTTAGAGCAGTAGAATCTACAGATGGTATGACTGCCGACTGGGTTCACCTACCATATGATTTCCTTATGAAGGTTTCTAACGAAATTATAAATAAAGTGAAAGGTGTAAACAGAGTTGTTTATGATATTAGCTCTAAGCCACCAGCCACTATTGAATGGGAATAATATTTCTTTAATTTATATTTTAAATAAGCCTTTGCAACCGCAAAGGCTTATTTTTTTATTTGTGGCAGGGTTTTGGTAAATTGTTAAATGGATTTAATAATTTGACCAAAAAAACGTTTAATTTTAGAGCGACTAAATTTGACTAAAAAACTACAAGCCATGAAAAAACTTTTATTATTGGTGTTGTTCACTACCTTTTCTTTTACTGCTGCTATGGCACAGAATAACTATGGTGACGACCAAAATTACGACAATGATGATGATACCGTAGAGATGACAGATGAAGATGATATGTATGAGGAGGAAGACCCTGATGCATTTTTTATTGATCATAAAATTTTACCGGGGGAAAGAATGATTATGATATCAAGAAAGTATATGATAGACCCTAAAGAGATTTACAAATACAATGAATGGGCTATTAGCGGATATGATGCTAAAACAGGTGGAGGTGTATTGAAAATCCCGTTACATAAATCACAGAAAAAGGATCTTGATGCTTTTAAAGAAAAGCTTGAAAAAGAACGTGGAGGACCAATACAGGTGCCTACGCCAAAAAGAAAAAAGAAACATCTTACTACCGATACCGAAGAATAAAAGAAGCAGTGATTGTGCGGTTATTTTAACTGAAATTTATAATAAAAATACTGTACAGCACTCGTTACATAAATTAAATTTGCACCAACTTAAACAATTAGTATAAACCAAAACTTGAATATGAAGCATTTTGTAATTTTATTTTTTTCACTCGTGTTGTTATCCGGTTCGGCTTTTGCGCAGGGCAAGTATAAAAAGCATCAGGTAGCTAAGGGAGAAACGGTGACCGAGATTGCAAAAAAATATAAAGTTACCCCATATGATATTTTCAGGCTAAACCCTGATTCTCAAAATGGTATTAGCGAAGGTGCGGTATTACTTATACCTACTGCAGGTAAAGTGAAATTAGAAACTACTGCTGTACCTGTTACAGAGAAAGCTACCAGAATTTCTAACCCTATACATGAGGTAAAGGCTAAAGAAACTATGTATGGGCTTACAAAACAGTATAATGTTACCGAGCAGGAACTTATTGCTGCAAACCCCGAACTGGCTGATGGGTTAAAAATAGGACAAAAAGTAATTATTCCGGTAAAAGGAAGTGGTGTTGAGGCACAGGCCGAAAGAGCAGAGAAAGTATTTGAGAAAAAAGATGCGCCAAGTTATATGTATCATACCGTTGAGGCGGGAGAGACAAAATACTCTATAGCTAAACAGTATGGTATGACCCAGCAACTTTTGGAAGAGCTTAATCCGGAGGTTAAAGATGTGCTTCCGTTAGGGTATAAGCTTAAGCTGGATAAAACATCGGTATTGGCTAAAGAGATAGGTCCCGGAGCACAGTTAAAACAAGATGAGCCTCAATTTACCATGTATACTGTTCCTGCAAAGGAAACAATGTATAATCTTACCAAAACAACTGGTTTAACAAAAGAAAAAATAGAGGAGCTAAACCCTGAGCTGAAAGAAGGCGGACTTAGGGAAGGTATGGTTTTAAAGTTTCCTGCACCTAAAACAGGAGGTTTTATTACCGGAAAAAAAGCACCCGGAGTTGTAAGTCTTGTTGATTCGCTTGATGTGCAGGGAGAAAAGCAACTAGCGCTATTACTACCTTTTAATCTGATAAAAGATCAAAGCAGTGAGGAGGAAACAGAGCGTGTAAGAACAGACAGATTCCTTAATATGACTCTTGATTTTTATGCCGGAGCTTTAATAGCTATCGATTCGGCAAAAACATTAGGGCTGCCTATTAAGGTTAAAATACTGGATTCACAGGAGTCTAAAACTTCATCAGCTGTAGACAGGCTTAAATCAAGTCTTGCAGGGGTGAATGCGGTAATTGGTCCGTTTTTTCAAAGTAACGTAGAAAGGGCTGCACAAACACTAACAAATGTCCCGGTAATATCGCCGCTCTCTAAAGAGGTGGGTAAGCCGGTTGAAAACCTATATCAATCGGTTCCAAGTCCGGATGTGGTAAGAGTAGCAATGCTTAATTTTATTAAAAGCAAAAACGCTAATCTTATAGCGGTTGTTGATGAGAAAAAACTGAGTTCAAAACAGTTTATTAAAAACAACTATGCCGGAGCGAAAATTACCGACCAGATGGTAACCGAAGAGTTGCTTAAGCCGTTACTTGATCCGGTAGGGATTAACTATATATTGCTTGATACCGAAAGTGCCGGTAAAGTATCTAATACGGTTAGGGTGCTTATGAAGATAAAAGAGGATTATAAAATACAACTGGCTGTTTTTGAAAGGACTGATGTGTTGGATAATGAGGAGGTTCCGTTGCATTTATTAACTCAGTTAAAAATGCAGTATGCTTCTATAACTAATGATACCGATACTCAGGAGAAACATTTGTTTGTTAAGAAGTTTAAGGAGAAAAACGGAGTTTCTCCAAATCAGTTTGCTACCAGAGGTTTTGATGTAACTTTTGATGTTATTTTACGTTTGTTCCAGCCGGAAAGTTTTGGAGAAACAGTAGTAACAAAATCGTCAGAACAGGTAGAGAATAAATTTGCCTACAGATCTCTTAACGGAGGTAATTATAATAACGGAGTATATATTCTGTATTATGATGAGGATTTAAGTATTAAACACGCAGAGTAATTATGACATCTAAAGTAACTTATTTAGGAGATTTAAGAACATCATCTGTTCATTTACAATCGGGTAGTGAAATTATATCCGATGCTCCGCTTGATAATAATGGTAAAGGAGAGGCTTTTTCACCTACCGATACCGTTGCAAATGCTTTGGCAACCTGTATGTTTACTATTATGGGTATAAAGGCCAGAGATATGGGGGTTAGTATGCAGGGATCTGTTGCGGAAGTGACAAAAACCATGGCTGCCGACCCACGAAGAATCTCAAAGATTAAAGTTGTTTTTAATCTAAAAAGCGATGCCGATGAGAAGGCAAGGGTAATACTGGAAAGGGCAGCAATGCATTGCCCGGTTCATTACAGCCTGCATTCTGATATTGAAAGAGATATAACGTTTAACTGGTGATTCGGTTTTAAATATAAAAATACCCTTCATTGGGTATTTTTTTTGTTTTGTACCCATGGTACATTTGATACTGGAAGTTTTTTTAGATTCCTTTGGTTTATGCAAAGTGTTTCATTCGCGTGACACTTGGTTATAAAAAGCACTCTGTATAAAGAGTGCTTTTTTGTTTTAAGGGTGGCTTTTGGTTACTACCTTTGCTGTTTACAGTATTATTTATGGATGAACAAAGGGAGTTGCTAATAAAATTAGCACATGCAAAAATGCCTTTTGGTAAATATGAAGGGCGTTACCTTATTGATTTGCCTGAACATTATGTGGTTTGGTATCATAATAAAGGGTTTCCTGCCGGGCAGTTAGGTAAGCAGCTGCAACTGGTTTATGAGTTAAAACTTAACGGACTTGAGGGGATGATAAGAAACATCAGGAATCAATATCCAAAGCCCTGAAAAATTGAAAATTTGTTAAAGAAACACCCTGAATTACTGAAAAATAAAGCTGTTTTTCAGGCTTTGTGTATTGGTATTTTCAAATTTTCAAATAACCTCATTTACAGATTACATTTTATCGGATAAAATTGCTTATTTTTGCCACGTTTTTTACAACAACAACAGCACAACAACAGTACAATGAATCAAACGAAGTATATTTTTGTTACAGGAGGTGTAAGTTCTTCTTTAGGTAAAGGAATCATAGCGGCTTCTTTAGCAAAATTATTGCAGGCAAGAGGCTACAGGACAGCTATCCAGAAATTTGACCCATACATTAACGTAGATCCGGGAACGCTTAATCCATACGAGCACGGTGAATGTTATGTAACAGATGACGGAGCTGAAACCGATCTTGACCTTGGGCACTATGAACGATTTTTAAATGTTCCTACTTCTCAGGCTAACAATGTTACTACCGGTAGAGTATATCTTTCGGTTATAGAGAAAGAGAGAAGAGGGGAGTTTTTAGGTAAAACTGTACAGGTTGTACCTCATATCACTAACGAAATCAAGGAGCGTATGCAGCAACTTGGTAAAACGGGTGATTATGATATTGTTATTACCGAGATAGGTGGTACTGTAGGTGATATTGAATCACTACCGTACATTGAATCTGTTAGACAGTTGGTTTGGGAGCTGGGTGAAAACAACGGTATTGTTATTCACTTAACGCTTGTACCATACCTTGCTGCTGCCGGAGAGCTTAAAACCAAGCCTACACAGCACTCTGTTAAAACATTAATGGAGAGCGGTATTAAGGCCGATATACTTGTTTGCCGTACAGAGCATGAGCTTTCGTCTGACTTAAGACAAAAGCTGGCACTTTTCTGCAATGTGAAAAAAGAAGCTGTTATACAGTCTATAGATGCTTCTACAATATATGATGTTCCAAACCTTATGTTAGAGGAAGGATTAGACAGGGTAGCCCTTAAAAAGCTTGACCTTGCCGAGAAAAACAATCCGGACTTAAAACAATGGAATGAGTTCCTTTTCAAACTTAAAAATCCTAAGCATACCGTTAACATTGGTCTTGTAGGTAAGTATGTAGAACTTCAGGATTCATACAAATCAATCCTTGAGGCGTTTATACATGCCGGTGCTGTTAATGAGACTAAAGTAAATGTTATTAGTATCCACTCTGAATATCTTGATGAGCAATCGGCTGCTAAAAAACTGTCTGGTTTAGACGGTATTCTTGTTGCTCCCGGATTTGGAGGAAGAGGTATTGAGGGTAAAATAGAAACTGTTCGTTTTGCAAGAGAGAACAAAATACCTTTCTTTGGTATTTGTTTAGGTATGCAAATGGCAGTTATAGAATTTGCACGTAATGTACTGGGATGGAAAGATGCTAACTCTACCGAGATGAATGAGAGTACACCTTACCCTGTAATTAACATTATGGAAGAGCAAAAAAATATTACCGATATGGGTGGTACTATGCGTCTTGGTGCATGGAAATGTCACTTAACCGAAGGTACTCTTGCATACAGCGTATATAATAAAGCAGATATATTAGAGCGTCACCGTCACCGTTATGAGTTTAACGGTAAATACCTAAACGAAATGCAGGAAGCAGGAATGGTAACATCGGGGGTTAACCCGGATACCAAACTTGTAGAGGTGATTGAGCTTAAAGACCATCCGTTCTTCATTGGGGTACAATACCACCCTGAGTATAAGAGTACGGTAGCTAACCCGCACCCGCTTTTTGTAAGTTTTGTAAAAGCTGCGGTTAAGAAAAAAAGCGAATAATTTAGATAATTATATTCCTTGTAAAAGGATACACTTTCTGGTGTAACAAATTAATTAGATGGAAGAAAAAAAATTAGATTACAAATCGGCCATAGGTTTTGCCCTAATTGCTGTGCTTTTAGGCTGGATGCTATACAACCAGGTACCTACACAGGAAGAACTTGATAAAGAGAAAGCCGAAAAAGAAAAAGTAGAGCAGGAAAAACAGGCTAAACTTGCAGATGAAAAAACAGCTGTAATTACTGAGCAGGATTCAACAGTAACCGATTCTGTAAAACAGGCAGGCCTTAGGGATGCTCTTGGAGCATTTGCTTACAGCGCATCATTACCTTCTGCAAAAGAAGCTGTAACCGAGCTTAAAAATGACAAGCTTTTACTTGAGGTTGCTAACAAAGGTGGTTACATTAGTGTAGCTACTCCGCTTGGATTTGAGCAATTCCAAAAGGATTCGGGAGAGATGGTGAAAATCATCAAGGATAACAACGCCGATTTTAACCTGCAATTTAAAACCAAAGATAACCGTATCCTTAACACCAGGGATATGTACTTTGAGCCACAGCTTACTAAAAATGGTGAGAACCAAGTGTTAACCATGCGTTTAAAGGCAGGTGCAAATGCTTTCCTTGAATACCGTTATGAAATGACACCGGGACAGTACATGGTAGATTTCTCTATCCGTACACAAGGTTTATCTCAGGTACTTGATACTTCTAACCCTATTGATTTAGAGTGGAAGCTTAAAACTTATAGAAACGAAAAAAGTATCTCTTACGAGAATAGATATACTCAGGTTATTTATGAGTATGAAGACGGTAAGGATGACGATCTTAGTGTAGGTAGCAATGATAGCGAAAAAGCAGATGATGTTACTTATGTAGCTTTTAAACAACACCTGTTTACTTCTATCCTTTTAACAGATAAAGCATTTAAAACTGCCGATCTTGCATCTGAAAACCTAGTTAAAGATGAAGAGGTAGATACACTTTATACCAAGCAGTTTACTGCAAAAATGCCTCTTGAGTTTGATGGTGGCGAGCTTAGTTATAACATGGACTGGTACTACGGTCCTGCAGATTATAAGATATTAAACAGTTATGACAGAAACCTTGACGAGGTAATTCCTTTAGGATGGGGTATATTCGGTTGGATTAACCGTTATATATTTATCAAGGTATTTGCTTTCCTTTCTTCATTCCTTCCATACGGTATTGGTATTATTATATTCACTATCCTTGTAAGGTTGGTAATGTCTCCGGTAACATACAAGTCTTACCTGTCTCAGGCTAAGATGAAAGTTATTCGTCCTGAAATACAGGAGATAAACGAGAAGTACAAGAAAGACCCAATGAAAAAGCAACAGGAAACCATGAAGCTTTATAATAAAGCGGGTGTGAACCCAATGGCAGGCTGTTTACCGGCATTAATGCAAATACCGGTATTTTATGCCTTATTCCAGTTCTTCCCGTCTTATTTTGATTTAAGACAAAAAAGTTTCCTTTGGGCAGATGACCTTTCGTCTTATGACTCTGTTTATCATTTACCATTCCGTATTCCTTTATACGGTGACCATGTGAGTTTATTCCCAATACTTGCTTCTATTGCTATTTTCTTCTATATGAAAATGACTACCGGAGATCAAAGTATGTCGGCACCACCACAGGAAGGTATGCCTGATATGAGCAAAATGATGAAGGTAATGATTTACATCTCTCCTGTAATGATGCTTATATTCTTTAACAACTATGCTTCAGGACTGAGTTTGTATTACTTCATTTCAAACACTATTACCATAGGTATTATGTTTGTAATTAAGAACTACATTGTGAACGACGAGAAAATCCATGCAAAAATTCAGGAAAACAAAACCAAGCCTAAAAAGCAGGGACGTTTCCAAAAGAAAATGCAGGAAATGATGGAACAGGCACAGGAGCAGCAAAAAAAGCAGCAACAAAATAAAAGATAAACTGTAAAGCACTCTTCGGAGTGCTTTTTTTAATAAATTGGCTCACAGTTTGCAATACTAAAAACAGTACAATTTAAGTTTAGATATAAAACGTAAATACTATTATGAGATACTTTACAGTACTTATTACTCTTTTTATAACCTTGGGGCTTACCGCTCAAAACAAGGATGATATCAATAAGTTTGACAGTAACGGTAAACGCCACGGTGTTTGGAAAGGCACTTATGATGCTACCGGAAGACCGCGCTATGAAGGTACTTTTAATCATGGCAAGGAAACCGGAGTGTTTAAGTTTTTTGACGATACCCAAAAAGGTTCGGTTATAGCAACAAGAGATTTCTCTGAAGGTAATGGTGTTAGCTTTACTACGTTTGTTGATCAAAAGGGAAATAAAGTAAGCGAAGGTAAAGAAGTAAACAGGCAGCGTGAAGGCGAATGGAAAACATATCATCCTGACGGAAAAACTGTGATGCTACTGGAACATTACTCTAAAGGAAAGTTAAACGGTATGGTTAAAGTGTTTTTTGCTAAAGGTGAGCTTGCCGAAGAAAAAGAATATAAAGATGGGGTACTTAACGGTATCTATAAAAAATATAATGAAAAAGGTACTGTACTTGAAGACTCCCACTACAAGAACGGGAAGCTTAACGGGCAGGCAGTATTTTATGATAAGTTTGGAAATGTATCGTCTAAAGGCGAATTTATAAAAGGGTACAAGTATGGTTACTGGGAGTATTATGAAAATAAGAAACTGTTAAAAAAGGAGTTCATGATAATGCCTAAAGGGGTAACAAGGGACTAATGAATATTTTGTAGTACTTTTGCAGAAATTTTTTCAGGAAAGGAATTAAAAATGAAACGAGTAGTAGTTGGGCTTTCGGGCGGAGTGGATTCGAGTGTTGCGGCATACCTGTTGCAGGAACAGGGGTATGAGGTAATAGGGCTGTTTATGAAAAACTGGCATGATGATTCGGTTACCATCTCTAACGAATGTCCGTGGCTGGAAGATAGCAATGATGCTTTGCTTGTAGCCGAAAAGCTAGGTATACCTTTTCAAACGGTAGACCTTAGCGAACAATATAAAGAACGTATAGTAGACTATATGTTCAATGAATATGAGCAGGGAAGAACTCCAAACCCTGACGTGTTATGTAACCGTGAGATTAAGTTTGACGTGTTCATGAAAATTGCCCTTAGCCTGGGAGCAGACTATGTGGCAACAGGACACTATTGCCGTAAAGGCACCATTGAGAAAGACGGTAACGAAGTGTATCAGCTTTTAGCAGGTGTAGACGGTAATAAGGATCAGTCGTACTTTTTATGTCAGCTTTCGCAGGAACAATTGGGTAAAGCATTATTCCCTATAGGTGAATTAACCAAGCCTCAGGTGCGCGAAATCGCAGCTAAGATGGATTTGGTCACTGCAGAGAAAAAAGACTCTCAGGGGCTTTGCTTTATAGGTAAGGTTCGCCTGCCGGAGTTTCTTCAGCAGCAACTACAACCTAAAGAAGGGCTTATTTATGAAATTGATGCTGCTCAGGATACTTATAACCTGGATAAACCGGTATTTGACAGTGTAAAAGAGCAACTGGCTTTTGAGGCTAAAAACATAAACTACAAGCCGGAAATGGGTAAAGTAGTAGGAAAGCATCAGGGAGCGCATTACTACACCATAGGGCAGCGTAAAGGGCTTAATGTGGGTGGTACAAAAGAGCCTTTGTTTATCATAGCTACTGATGTAGCGAGCAATGCTATTTACACCGGGCAGGGGCACACCCATCCGGGACTGTTCAGAAAAGCGTTATTCATACAGGGTAACGAGGTGCACTGGGTGCGTGAAGACCTAACACTTAAGGACGGTGAAACTATGGAAGTAATGGTTAGAATACGTTACCGCCAGCCGTTACAAAAAGCAACCCTGCATATGTTTGATAACGGAATGTACATTGCTTTTGAAGAACCACAGTCGGCAATTACCGAAGGGCAGTTTGCAGCCTGGTATATTGATGACGAACTTATTGGTTCGGGCGTTATTTCATAATAAAGATTATCGTATTTTTTATATAAACCCAATGCTTATAAGTGTTGGGTTTTTTGTTGTAGTAAAGTATATTTGTTAATATGAAAAGAATACTGTTATCTTTAATCATATTGTCATTTTTTGCTTCCTGTAAAAAATCGGAGCAGATGCCTACTGTCACTACGGTTCCTGAATCAGTGACTGATTCTTTGCCAAATGTCGTTCAGGATAATCAAAAAGATACATTGGTTAATCAAAATCATTCAGGAGATTTAGTTCTTAATGAGGTCGTAACTTTTGTTAGCAAGATGGAACAGCAGGGATTGATATCTGACACTGTAAGACTAAAAAAGCTACATCAGTATAAATATCTTAATACCGACTCAATTCATTATATTAATAATTATCCATTTTATAAGATAGTGTTAGATGATGCCAGAATTAATGATGGTATAAACGATGAGGGGTATGCCTTTATGCAAAAAGCTAAAAGTATTGTTGATTATTTTTATTATAACAAAGAAAAAGGCAATTTTATCTCTGATGGTATAATTGAACAATGGGAGTTTAAAGATAATGAACAAGCAAAGCAGGCTTTAGATATTATTAGAGATAATGGTAATAATATTTATTTCAACACTAACCCTTTTGCATGTCGTATTAAAAACTATGTGATTATTTTTCATACCCGTGCTATGTCTTTTAGTTATGATCAAAAAAATATTTTTAGACAATTTACTGAGGATAATAAAATTAAAGAGGCAGACTTATATAATGGTCCATATAGGATGTAACTATGATTTAGTAAATTTGGCTCGAAGGCTATCATCAAAGAAATAATTGAACACGAACCTGAATTTTAATGCTCTATAATTTACATACCCATAACTACACGGCTAATAGCAACATATTTGAAATAGTAAACCGCTACCCTTATGAGGAAATAGATGTACCTTATTTCTCTACCGGTATACATCCCTGGTATATAGATTTAGAAAGGCTGGAGGAGCATTTAGCTGTAATTGACCAAAGGTTGGCAATGAATAATTGTCTTGCCCTTGGTGAGTGCGGACTGGATAAACGTATTGAAATACCCTTAAATGTGCAACAGGAAGTGTTTGAAAAACAGCTTCTGTTAGCAAAAAAACATCAAAAACCCGTAATTTTGCACTGCGTTGCCGCTTATCAGGAAGCAATAGCTATTAAAAAGCAGTTAAAAATTGAGGAGCCCATGATAATTCACGGGTTTTCTAAAAATGCTCAGGTAGCTAAGCAACTACTGGATAATGGTTTTTATATTTCGTTTGGAAAATACCTGTTGCGTAATCCCGAACTTTCGGCTGTGTTTGCTACAGTGCCTAACGACAGGTTTTTTATGGAGACCGATACTATTGAAGAAGGATTGGAACTGGTATATGAAAAGGCTGCAACCGCAAAAAATATAGATTTAGAAGAATTAAAGAATATAGTAAGCAATAATTTTAAAACCGTTTTTAAGAATGGCTGAATGGACCGAGAGAGCAGAGCTCTTATTTAAAAAAGAAGGGCTTGATAGATTAAAAAACGCAAAGGTAATGGTTGTGGGACTTGGTGGAGTAGGATCGTTTGCAGCCGAGTTTCTTGCCAGGGCAGGAGTAGGTAATATGACAATTGTTGATGGTGATACTGTAGATATTACAAATATTAACCGTCAGCTGCCGGCATTGCACTCTACCGTAGGAAAGCCAAAAGTACAAATAGTAGGTGACAGGCTTATGGATATTAACCCCGAGCTTAACCTTACAAGGATAGAGGAGTTCCTTTCTCCCGAAAGAGCTTTTGAGCTTGTAACGCCAGAGTTTGATTATGTACTGGATTGTATAGATAGTGTTACGCCAAAACTTAACCTTATTGTTGCAGCAAAAAGGAAGAAGGTAAAAATTATTAGCAATATGGGAGCAGGAGGGAAATACCTTGCTTCTAAGGTAAAAGTGGCCGACATTAGTAAAACCGAATATTGTCCGCTTGCTAAAAACATAAGGAAGCGTTTAAAGAAAGAAGGTATTACAAAAGGTGTAAAGGCGGTTTTCTCTACCGAAGAACCGGATCAGACAAGCCTTAAAATGACCGACGGTAAAAACTTTAAGAAGTCATTCTTTGGGACTAACAGCTGGATGCCTGCCCTGTTTGGGCTTCATGCCGCCGAAACCGTTGTAAAGTATATACTAAAGCATTAAAAAATCCCCGTTAAGGGGATTTTTTGTTTGTAATGTTAGTTAAGATAGGGTTAGCACCCTTTTTATAAAAGGGTATTTATTTTAATCCCGACTGGTTTGTGGTATCCTGTACGGGTTTCTTTTTAGAAGTTGTGTCCTTTTTTGGTAAGGCTATTGTAGGCTGTACACTAACAGGCTGTGTGTTTATAGGGGTAACCGTTGGAGTTTTCTTTCTCGTTGTGCGCGGTCTGGAAACTGTAGATGCCTCAGTTACTGTTATTGTGCTGTCGTTTGTCTGTGTTGCCTCTTCTTCAGGTAAAGAAGTAACTATTGGAATATAAATATCGGTAATCCATTCGGTAGTTTCTTTTGTATCGGCAGGGCCTTTAGTATATACCTCAAGGTACGGAAGCTCAAAATTCTCTTCCAGTTTGTTTTTCTTAATGTTTTTATAGGCAGCGTCCCAAGCTTTTTTAAGATGCCTGTAATCACCTTTTAAAGTCGTTTTAAGCGCATTGAAACGCTTTATTTGTCCTGCTTTGAATTCACTTCCTTCAGACATCAGTATTTCATCCTCAAGCGGAATACAGGTCATAAACACTGTACTATCTTTAGCTTCGTCAAAAATATAATAGTAGGTAAAAGGTTTACCGTTTGTAGCAATGTTATTATCGGTAACAAATTTGTTTACCTTGGCAAACATACCCGGCATTTTTTGCTGCATTTCAGATATCTTGCAGCTGGTGGAGTCGGCTATATAATAAGTTCCTTCTTTTGGCATAATACCGTCTACCTTTATTTCAAAAAAGTTGACACGGTTTACAAGCATGTAGTTAACCCTTTTAAGGCTATGGTTAATTAGGTTGGATACCTTTTTATCGGTTCCGCCTTTAAGTATGGCATAAGCCTTTTCCATAAAGCTAAGTTGTCCTTTCATTCTAAGGTTAACTTTAGTAGCTTCGGTTAAGGTGTCTTTAAATGTCCAGTGTACTTCAATATCTCTGTCGTTTAATACAGATGTTTGTGTTATGGAGTCGTTAGGAGAGGTGGCAAGGTTTTTTACACTGCCTGTAGCCCAGTTGGCATAGGCACCTTCGCCGGTGGTTGTGTCAGAGAAAGTATAGATAGCGGTAGTATCTTTTGTAAGAATCCCTGAGTTTTCCCAGTTTTTTAAATTTCCTACAAAGTTGTAAACAAGGTCTTTTGGAGCTTTTATGGTTAATTGTTCAGTAACATCATATTTACCGTTTTGGGTAGCTATAAATACAGTTCCTGCTATTGATGCCAGCAACAAGAGAAGGAAGAGGTACTTAACAATTTTCATATAGGCGGTGACTTTCTTATTTTACGTAAATGTATAAATTTCCTGTAAGAAAGCAAATAACTGTTACGTTTAAGTACTAAAAAGCAAAAAACTCCGTTTAACGGAGTTTTTTGTAATTTTAAAATGCCTTATTCACATTCTATAAAGTTTTCGGGATAAGGAGTCATACTTACCTTGTCTACAAGTATGTAAATATCATCCAGTTCAGTAAACAAATCAGCTTCTTCACTTTGTTTGCCACCTTTAAGTGTTTTCCTGTGAGTGGTTAATGTGTACTGCTGTACCTTATCTGTCACTGTATAGTTAAATGATATAAGGCTGTTGTAATTATTTTTAAACTGCACTTTCCAATGGTGCTGCTCTCCGTTTTTTCCGTCATATTTTAAGCGGAACTCAATTTTTGAGTAACAGCTTGTTTTTTGCCATTCTCCCCATCCGTTATTGGTTTGGGCAAAAGCAGTGTTTAAGGCAAAAAAGAAAAATGCGAGTAGTATAAACTTTTTCATGAGCATTGTTTTTTTATTGGAAATCTGTTGCGTTTACTCCCTCGTTAACCTTTATCTCAGCCGTTATAACCTCAGTTTGACCTGTAGGTGTTACTGTTTTGGTTTTAAAAGGGAAAGCAAGACCGTTTACTTTTCTGTAATCAGTAAAATATGAGGTGCTGCTTGTTGTTTCTATTGTTGCCGAGCTTGCTACAAGAAGACCCGATTCGACATCATAATAGTTTAACATGTCGGCATTGGTTTTAGCATCTTTGTAACTAATAACATAAGCTTCCTTTTTATCTACAAAACCTATGCCTTCCAGCCTTGCATTTGGATCTTTTAACGGAACAGAGTAATTATCTCTAAGTGTATTTCCGTTTTTAATAGACTCATACAGGGTTTTGTCCAGTTCGGTAGGTTCTAAGTCAGGCATTTTCATATACCCTCCGTTATCATTCACTACAAGGGTATAAGTTAGTTTGCCGTTTGTATAGCTTTGAATAAACATATCATTTTGACTTGTCATTTTAGAAACCACTTCAATTTTTGTGGTAGTGCCATTGTAATCGCTTAGCGTATTTGTTCTCGACATAAGGGTTTTTATGTTCCTTATCTTGTCTTCACCACCGGAAGCCGCAATATAATTATCAATAACCGACTTTACCGTTACATGGCTTGGTGCCGGATTGAATGCTCTTTTCTCTGCCGGTATGGCAAGTGCTTTTTTAACCTTTAAGTCAGACTGGTTTTGTGCCGTAAGTCCCGATGACATAGTTGGAGCAACCTCTTTTTTAGGAGCTACTGCTCTGGGAGTTGCCGCTACTGCAGGGCTATTATTAACAGGTTGTATAAGCTCTGTTCTTCCAAAATCAAAATAGTTAACTATTTGAAGCCCTTTTTTATACTGAATATAAATCGTATCTCTATCAATACCCTGAGGCCCCTGTTTTTTGATTAGGAACTTGTTTTCGCCTTCATGCAACGGTACCCGAATGTAGCTAATGGTAGCCGGCAGGGTTTGCCAGTTACGGGTATCGGCTTTTTCGGTTGCTGCTCCGGCAACATCGCCTCCCAGTTTAATAAGGTCTCCGGCGGTATCGCCAAAAAGCTCTTTACCTAGTGCGCCTAAACCTGCACTTGCTGCTTTTTTTGTAGCAAAACGAGCAACAAGATCTATGGTTTCACGAAGCATCCTGTCTTTAAGGCACTGTTTTGCAATAGGGTAAATGTCTTCGGCTAAGTTAAAAGGAACATCCTGATTGTTTACCTCTATGGCAGCATTACTGTAATAAGTACCCCTTTCCCTGTATTTAGGGATAGCTATGGCATTTACATTACCTATGTTAAAGCCTACAGGTATAGGAATAAATATTTCTTCCTGTGTGGCTCCGTCATAATAGGTGCCGTAAAAGAAACCATCGGTACCACTGGCAGTAATCACAATTTGATCTTTAGCCGGACCAAACCCGTTTTCCCAAAATACTATGGCTTCTCCAGTTGCTTTAGTAGCAGCATCGTCTGTAAGCTTGAACTTACTACTGTACTTTTCATAATCGTCCCTAAAGCCCATTAACTTAGAAGTCCTTAGCAGGTCTTTTTTAAGCTGTAGGGGAGTAGGTACATCAAAGTACATGTCGCCGTTTTTAGCATAAATCTCTTCGGCATTCCTGTAAGCAATATAGGCATTGTTTATATCGCCGGTACTTTCGTAAAGTATACCCTGCAGGATTTGAGAGAAGGCATCTTCACTATACCTGTTTTTGTTTTCCTTATACTTTTCATTGAGTTCATATAACTTAATGTTAATCCTTTTTGCCTCCACAAGGGCTTCGGCAGGTTGACCTAAATGAAAATAGTTAAGGGCTTTGTAATAATGAATAATTACCTTTTCAAAATCCTCACCTTTGTAGGGCTCGGCCATAGGATTGGTAAATTTCGCAGCTATGGCCTGTCCTGCATTGGTTTTGGTCATCCTGTCTTCAATCATGATGTAAGCCTCTTCAAAAAGAGTATTACTTGCCTCATAATTTCCGCTAAGATGCTCTACTTTTCCTTTTTCCAGCAGGTATAAAAGCCTGTTTCTGTTTTTGTTAAGGAATTTATTTTTATCAATGCCTGTTATGGCTTTATTAAAATCACCATTAAATAAATCGCTTTCAATATCTGCGGTTTTGGTGTTATAGGTACTACAGGATTGAAAGGCAATCAATAACAGTAGTAATGCCAGTTTTGCAGGCATTTTAAGTATGTTTTTGGTTGCTTTCATGTTGGTTGTTTATTTGGTGTTGAAACAAGAAATTACATGTTTTTCTTACCAATGTATTTTTTGATCTTTTTGTCACCAATCCATACTTTATCGTTAGTTTGGATATTGGTAAGCTCAAGGTCAACTTGGTAATAAACAGTTTTATCTTTAGATTTTTGATCTACAATAGAGTTTATTGTTCCCTGAAGCATGAAATCGGCACCGTTTTCAAGTCCGAATTTTTTCATGGTAGACTGAGAAGAGTAGTTTTGCTGATCGGCTCTTTCGGCTCTAATCTCTTCTCTCATTGGGCCACCCTGAACAAGTTTCATTCTTCCAGAGTTGATAATCTCTTTTTCAATGTCTTTAGAGAAAGTTTCGGTAGCAATATGTTCGTGTGATTTATTAGTAATCATACCAACAATAATAACCGGTTTTTTACCTCCGTTTTCGGCAGCATAAGTGCTGTACCAAGAGTGTGACATAAGTTCGGCAGTAATTTCTTCTGCAGTTAGTCTTGAATCGGTTTCGTTCCATCTTCCGCTTAGGTCGGTAACACTGTCTTCACTCATACGCTGAACTTTAGAAGCACAACTGGTTAGGGCTAATCCTAAAACAAAAGCTAAAATAAATTTGTAAGAAGTTTTCATAATTATTCGGTTTGATTAATAATTCAAAAATAGTTAAAAAAGGTTATTGTTAAAATAATACTAAAACCTCTTTACAACATTGATGCCATTTTTTTGGGAGCTAAATACCCGAAAGGGTATTTAGCTTATATTAATCCAATTAAATGTTTGTTTTTCAGGTGATTATTTTTTTGTAATTAATCGTTGAAAATACTACAGTCGTAATCAATCCAAAAATCAGCCTGTTCCTGATACAGGTAACCATAACCACAGTCTTCGGCAGCATTAATAAGATTTAGGGCTGCAGTTCTAACCGCGCTACAGGTAGAAGGTGTTGCATTGTCACTAAAAATTAGGGTTTTTTCATACAGAATATCTGCCAGTACTTCCAGCTGATCCAGGCAAACATCGTTACCGCTTACTTCTGTAGTTTCTTCTTCTTCACAAGATACAAATGCCACAGGTACAGTTAGTAGCATAAATAAGATCATGATTGATTTGATTGTCTTCATAATAAATTGATTTTAAGGTTAGTACTTTAAATTATTTATTACAAAGTTCCGTTTTAGGGGAAAGCAAAAAAATACCCATTGCTGGGTATTTTTACTACAAAAAAAATCAAAAAATGATTTGTTAATTCTACCAAAACTAAAAATCATATTTCCGTTCCATGGAATAGCGAAGGAGTTCGCTTTTACCATGCAGGCTTAATTTTTTAAGTATGTTTTTTCTGTGTGTGTCTACAGTTGTTTTTCCTATAAAAAGGAGATCGGCAATTTCCTGCGATGTTTTTCCCTGTCCTACAAGGTTAACAATTTCTTTTTCGCGTTTGCTTAAAGGTACATCGCCTTCGTCTTTTTTTGGAGTGGCAGCCTTGATGGAATCGTCAAAGAAAGTTTCCCCTTTCATAACCGCTCTAATGGCTGCTAATACTACTTTTAGGGAAGAGTTTTTCATAATATAACCGTCTACACCTGCGTGAGTCATTTGGCTAACGGCCTCTTCCTGTTCAAACATGCTAAAGGCAATAACCTTGCAGTTTGGGAACTCTTTCTTTATTTCTTTTGTAGCTGCAATGCCGTCGGTTTTCGGCATGCGTATATCGGTAATTACAATATCGGGTTTTTTGGAACGTACAATTTCCAACAGCTTTTCGCCGTCGTTAGCTTCACCTACAACTTTAATGTCATCTTCGTATTCAAGAAAAATCTTAATACCGTCTATAAGCGACTGATGATCTTCTGCAATAGCTAATCGTATCATATTGGTAAGTCTATTATTATGGTTGTGCCCTTACCAGGAGTGGAATCTATAGTAAAGGTGCCGCCAAGTTGTTCAACTTTTTTAGTAATGGTATTTAATCCCATTCCGTCTGAAGATGGTGCTGTAGTACTTTTAAATCCTACACCATTATCTTCTATTATGATATTGATATTGTCGTCGTGGTTAGTTAGCTGAATGGACGCCTCTGTTGCTTTAGAGTGCTTTATTATGTTGGTACTCAGCTCCTGAACCATCCGAAAGATAGCAATTTCAATTTTATTTTCCAATCTTTTATTAAAACCAACAGCAAGAACCTCAATGGTTAACTTGCCCGGAATAGATATTTTTCCTGCCATTTTCCTTATGGCAGGTATAAGACCTTCGTTAGCAAATACCCCTGCATTTTTAGCATGGGCTATAGTGCGTACTTTTTGATAGGCATCTTCTATTAGCTGATCAGTACGATCGTATAATTTATCTTCTTCTTCACGTATTTCGTTTTTACGCATACGAAGGTGTTCAAAGTTCATTTTTAGTGTAGCCAGCATACTGCCAAGATTGTCATGAAGATCGTTTGCAATACGCTCCCGTTCTTTTTCCTGCCCTTCAAGCATAAGGTCGATACTGTTAAGTTCAAACTCCTTTAATGCTTTTTCCAGTTTTTGCTGCTCTATAAGTTTTTCCTGTTTGGAAATATGTACCCGCCTGCGGGCATTTTTTATGATAAGGAAACCTATAACAAGACTCGCTATAAGCAGACCAATAAATATATATACCAAAATTTTACCTGTTTTAACTTCGTTGGTTAATACCTCATTTTGAAGTTCTTTTTCGCGTGTTTGGTATTTGGTTTCCATTTCAGAGATAGTAAGGCTCTGTTCCTGAGCGCTTATACTATCTTCAAAACTTTTATATTCAATATAAGCCTCATAGGCTTTTTTGTAGTCGTTTTTTTCGGCATAGTTGAGTGATAAAATTTTATTTATCACGCTTTTAATACCAATAGGGTATTCATTTATTGGTATGCTGTCGGCCGATTTTAAGAGTTGTATGGAGGTAGTATAGTTTCCTAAATAATAATATGAAGCTGCCTGATTTATGTAATTTGTACAGATGTCATAATTGTTATTGGGCTTGCTTTTTAGGTAAATAAGGTCTTTTTTAAGATAGAATAGTGCCGAATCGGGCTTGTTTAAAAAATCGTTGTATAAAGCAGCCAGATTGTTGTTTATTTGTGAATCAAGCTCTTTATTACCAAGCTTTTTATTTATTTGCTTAGCCTTTTGAAAGTATTCATAACTCTCTTCACTCTCTTCATATGATATTTTTGTAGAGGCTATTTCTATGTAAGCCTTGGCTAATTTTAATGAATCGTTACTTTTCCTAGCATAGTCCAAGTATTCGTTAAGGTATTTTTCGGGATTTAGTTTGTCGCTGTTTTTTTGCGACTTGATAAGGTAAGCAATATTAAGGTTTATTTGTATTGCCTGGTCTATAAGTCCTGCTTTATTGTACAGGTCGCGGGCAGACATGTAGTTTTGTAATGCTAAGGAGTCAATGTATTTGTAATCGTAAATTTTAGCTTTTAGTAAATGATACCATGCCCTGTTTTCTAAACCGGTGGTGTCTTTTTCCAGTAGCTTTAGTTTTTGTGTAGCCAGTTCCAGCCTGTTTTCATTAATATCGTTTTCTACCTCTTTAAATCCCGGCTGCTGGGCATAGGTCATGCCCATGACTGTTATAGCCATGAGCATGAATATAAGTTTTAATTTTTGTATACGTATTTTCAATGTTAAGGTCTTAAACTTCTTTTAATTATGGTTAAGCCTGCAGTTCTTGGTCTAATAAATGGTAGACCGTCTTCATCAGGAGTTTCGTCAATCAGGTTAGGAATATTAGATTTTGGTATAAATAAAGGGTTTAAGTCAGGTGCCTGATGGCGTGAATAAGTTAAACCGTTTTTTTTCATGTCATTATAAAGCATATTTGCTTTTCCATGAAAATATCCTGGATATGATGAGTTAAAGGTGTTATCGTGGAACAGGACAATTAAAGCGTCTTCAGCATCATAATCAAATGTTTCTGAACTGTAAGGAATTAAATCACTATTGTTAACCAGTAAGTTATGGTCAGCCAGGTTTGTTAGTAATGTTCCTCCGTTATCAGTTTTCTTTTTCATGAAAACTAAAATGGCACTTAAAAACTTCTGGTCACCGTTTTCGTCGATTATGGTTTGTGAGATGTCAAACTTCTGATAAAAATGATACTTGTTTAAAGGATCTTCTTTAGTGATGTGGAAGTCCAGGTTAAAGCTCCTTGATGCAGAGCTGTAAGTTCCTGATGTTTCATAGGGATTTGTTGCACTCATAATTTTTGTTTTAAAAGGTTGGTTATTATTGTTTTAAAATGTTGGTTTACAAAATTGTAACACAAAAGGTAAAAAAAAAATCCCCATTAGCGGGGATTTTTACTTTATTTTTTTAACAATTTTAGTAGGATTATTCTTTTACAAAGTATTTAATGCAAAACAAAATTGCTATAAATGCAAGGAAAGCTATTAGTATCCAGTAACTTCCTTTGTAATACTTTTTGTGGAGTTTAAGGTCTTTCCTGTAAACGTATATCATGGCTGCTACAAAAACTACAACGAAAAATGCAGCAAAATACAATTGGCCTGTACTAAACATGTTGAAATCTTTTTTGCAAAGCTACAATAAGCCTGTTTAATTTTCTATACTTTTAAAACTTAAAATACGATTATCATGAAAAAACAATTAGATGCCGTAAAGGAGTTTCACAGTGCTTTTGGATTAGGAATAAGCGAACAGCCTAAAGCCGATTTAGGAGAGGCTGTAAATATGCTAAGGTTTAACCTGATGAAAGAGGAGAACGAAGAATACCTTGAGGCTGTACAAAATAACGACCTTACCGAAATTGCCGATGCTCTTGGTGATATGCTTTATATTTTATGCGGAACTATTATTGAACACGGACTACAGCATAAAATTGAAGAGGTTTTTGACGAGATTCAGCGTAGTAATATGAGTAAACTGGGTGAAGATGGTAAGCCTATTTATCGTGAAGACGGTAAGGTAATGAAAGGACCTAACTACTTTAAACCTAACTTTGAAGAGATACTTAAATAGTATAGTAAACTACCGTATAAATAAAAAGCCTCAGCATTTGCTGAGGCTTTTTATTTATACCTAATGAGGTAATTATATTTTTACAGTCCAGCCAAAGGTATCTTCGGCAAGTTTGTACTGTATGTTGTTTAATTTCTCTTTAAGGAACAGTGCTACAGAGTTTTCCTGTTTTGGTAACTCGTAGTATTTCTCCTTGTAGCTAAAGCCTACAATAGGATTTACCACAGCGGCAGTACCTGCACCAAATACTTCCTGTAGAGTACCGTTTTCGGCAGCCTCCACAAGTTCGCTAACCAATACAGGGCGAACCTCTACGTTAATACCTTCTCTTTTAGCAACCTCAATAAGGCTCTTTCTGGTAACACCATCAAGTATCCTTTCGCTGGTTGGAGCAGTATAAAGAGTGTCGTTTATCCTGAAGAATACGTTCATTGTACCGGCTTCTTCAAGCTTGGTATGTGTAGCATCGTCAGTCCATATTACCTGTTGGTATCCCTGCTCGTTAGCTAACTTAGTAGGGTAGAACTGTGCTGAATAGTTACCTGCCGCTTTTGCAGCACCAATACCACCATTTGCAGCACGGCTAAAATGCTCGGCTATAAGTACTTTAACCTCTCCTGAGTAGTATGACTTAGCAGGAGAAAGTATAATCATGAATCGATAAAAATTAGCAGGAGCGGCTAAAACACCAGGTCCTGTTGCTATCATAAACGGACGGATATAAAGCGAATTACCTTTACCTTTTTTTACCCATGCCTTTTCAATTTCAATAAGCTTTTTAAGTCCGTCCATAAATACATTTTCAGGTACTTCAGGCATTGCAAGCCTTGTGGCCGACTTATTAAAACGCTCATAATTTTGATCCGGACGGAATAACCATACATCGTCATTTTCATCTTTATAGGCTTTCATACCTTCAAAAATGGCCTGACCGTAATGGAATACTTTTGCAGACGGATCTATTAAAAAAGGTTCATAAGGTTTGATAACAGGTTTATCCCACACACCGTTTTTGTAATCACAAATAAGCATGTGGTCGGTAAACACGTTGCCGAAAGTAAGATTCTCAAAATCAACTGAATCAATTTTAGAACCCGGGGCAAGGTTTACTGTAATGTCGTTTTCGTTCATTTATTAGATTAGTTATAATAGTAGTGTTCTTGCAAATTTACTAAAAAAAAGTCCAAAAAGCAGAATTTGTTAAAAAATACGCAGTAAAACGGGTGTAAATTATTGGATGTTAGAAAAATAAATAATGCTTAGCTTTTTGTGACCTTTATAATTTTCTGTATAAATTTGCATACACTAAACATAATTCGCTAAAAAAATGAAAAAATCATTATTTGCAGTGTCATTACTTTTGGCACTTACAGCCTGTAAAAACAATACAAATGTGGAATCAGAAGACACTGTTGTTGAAACGGAAAACGGAGCAATAAACATTGATACCGATTCTATTAACGAAGATGATACAACAGCAAACGATGGTTTATATGCATCTTTTGGCGATGAGATTGATGCTAATGAGGCATTAACAAACAAAGAAATGTTTGCTAAGTACAAAAGCCTTAAACCGGGCGATACGGTTAATGTAAAATTCCGCGCTCATATTAATGACGTTTGCCAAAAGAAAGGTTGCTGGATGTCGTTAGGTCTTGAGGATGAAAACGAATCTTTCGTGAAGTTTAAAGACTATGCATTCTTTGTGCCGTTAAACGCTGCAGGGCAGGACGCTGTTGTAAGCGGTAAAGCTTTTGTTAGTGAAATATCGGTAAGTGAGTTAAGGCATTATGCTAAAGACGGAGGTAAATCGGAAGCTGAGATTGCTAAGATTACTGAACCGGAAATAACATATGGCTTTATGGCCGATGGTGTTTTAATCACTAAATAATGGGAAGGAAGTTATTACCGGTATTGTCGGTCTTTATAATGCTGGCATCATGTAAAGATAAAACTGTAAAAGAAGCTGCTCCCGAGGCTGAAGTTCCTGTAAAGGAAACCAAAGCCGAAAAGAAATTTGAGATGTATGAAATGTCTCCAATGGCAGCTTTAATGGAACAGATGTATGTTGATAACATGAGGCTAAGGGAACGTATTATAAAAGGGGATACCATAGGGGCTTTTCCAAAACATTTTTTAAGGATACATACTACTTTGATGACTGATGAGTCAGATCGTGACTTGTTTTTTGAAGAGCATGCCAAGCAGTATATTGAGGCTCAAAAGCGTATTTATATTGATACGGTTAACGTTAAGGAACGCTTTAACGAAGGGGTAACCTCATGCCTTAGTTGTCACGCATCTAAATGTGGCGGTCCTATTCCAAGGATTAAAAAATTATACATTAAGTAATTGAAAAGAGAAATTATACAAACGCTGGACGGATCGGTAACGATACATCTTCCTGATATGAAGGAAAGTTACCACTCTAAATTTGGAGCGATTCAAGAGGCGTATCATGTTTTTATACAAAATGGGCTGACCTTACTACAGGATCGGCCTGTTTCTGTTTTAGAAATTGGCTTTGGTACAGGGCTTAATGCTTTTATTACTTTTTTGGAATCTGTTAAAACAGGGCAAAAAATTAAGTACACAGGGGTAGAAGCCTATCCGGTAGAGGCAGAGGAGGTAAAACTGCTTAACTATGTAGAGCAGCTTGAAGCGCAGCAATACAGTAGTGTTTTTGAGGCTATGCACGATGCCGAATGGGAAAAACAGGTTGAAATAAATGATAAGTTTACTTTACTAAAAAGAAAACAGTTTTTTAGTGAGATAGAAGATGTCGAATTGTATGATATTGTCTATTTTGATGCTTTTGGGTTTCATGCCCAACCCGAATTGTGGACTACTGAAATTTTTTCTAAAATGTATAAGGCTTTAAAACCCAATAGTGTACTGATAACCTATGCATGCAGAACAAGTATTAAGAAAGCCATGCAGGAAGCGGGTTTTACCACAGAAAAACTTCCCGGACCACCCGGAAAAAGAGAAATGCTAAGGGCTTTTAAGTATTAATATTATGTTAAAACTTTAAGTTAATTAAAATTTTAACGCAATCGATATAGTTAATTTTCATCTATATGTTGTTTTTATTATTATCTTTACATGCATTCTAATAGAAGCACTAACCATTTAACACAATATTATTTTTATTTTTAATTATGCCCAGAAGTATGTTTGCTTACACAAAAACGATTTTGGAAAACGTAAGTTTTGATCCAAAATTATTTTGTAAGGAAGTAGAAAAAGCGATTAAGCTGTTATTACCCTATGAAGTGGAACAGCTTGTAGACTGGCTTAATAATTTTACGACTGAAAAGCCTGAATTAAAAGCTTGTCTTATATATGTAGAACAATAAAAATTAAAGGAGCCCACAAGGCTCCTTTTTTATTTTTATGACCACTTTATAATTACTTATGAAGCGGAGAGGTAATCTCTACATTATGGAAGGCGATAGCCCCTCTAACAACTCCTGTTATAGTGGTACGTAATGCGTCTATAAGGTGCAGTTTAAGTTCTTTTTTGGAGTATATTAAACTCACTTCTCTCGATGGTCTTGGCTCGGTAAAATGACGTAGTTTTGATTTTGCTTTTTCACTCATGTCTAGCGTATGCAGGTAAGGTAACAATGTCATACCTAAACCTTCGTCGGCAAGTTTAACCATCGTCTCAAAGCTGCCGCTCTCCAGGTGGAAACGGTTTTGCTGAGGCAGTGATGCCGCCTTACAAATATTCAGCACATTGTTACGGAAACAATGTCCGTCCTGTAATAGCAGTATATTATTTAAGTTGTCTTCAAGATCTTTTACACTAAACTCTTTTTTGCCAAAAGCAGGGTTGTTTTCCGGTATGTAAGCCACAAAGGGTTCGTAGTACAATACTACTTCCTTAATACTTTCTTCGCTAAGCGGGGTAGCTGCTATTGCTGCATCAAGTTGCCCGCTTTTCAGCATTTTTATAATCTCCTCGGTAGTACGCTCTTCAATAATAAGGTTTACCTTAGGGTACTTATTGGTAAAGTTGGTGATAAACATAGGGAGTAGGGTAGGCATAACCGTTGGTATAATACCTATTTTAAAGTCTCCGCCTATGTAGCCTTTTTGTTGGTCTACTATGTCTTTAATACGGTTAGACTCGTTAACAATACTCCTTGCCTGTGTTACAATTTGCTGACCTACGTCGGTTAACTGAATAGGCTTTTTACCCCTGTCAAAAATTTGTACATCCAGTTCTTCCTCCAGTTTTTGTATTTGCATACTCAGGGTAGGCTGGGTTACAAAGCATTTTTCGGCAGCGAGTGTAAAGTTTTTGTATTCGGCTACAGCCAGTACATAGTGCAATTGGGTTATGGTCATTCCTAAAAAGTATTAAGTATAGATTTTTATGATAAAATTATAAAAATCATCGATAACGCTTATATTTTTTTTAAGGTTATTTTCTGTAACTTTGAGAGTATAGATAACCTAAAAATAATAAAACAAGTAAAACATGAAAACGAAAAAAGAGAAGGAACAAGCCACGAACATATTAGGTTTACCGGTAAAAGAAACCGAAGTTATTGCAGCAGAGTTAAATATACTTTTATCTAACTTCCAGGTATATTACCAAAACCTGAGAGGAATACACTGGAATATTCGCGGTAAACGTTTTTTTGACCTGCACGTAAAATTTGAAGAACTTTATAATGATGCCCAGCTAAAAATAGATATGATAGCAGAAAGGGTACTTACACTGGGAGGAACACCTTTACATACTTTTGAAGATTATATTAAAAATAACAGACTGCAGGTAGGTAAAAACGTTTCTAAAGATGTAGATGCTGTTCAGCTTATTATGACCTCTTTAAGCGATTTATTAAAGATAGAAAGGGTGATACTTGACGAAAGTGATAAAATTAATGACGAGGGTACTAACTCTATGATGAGTGATTTTATTACCGAGCAGGAAAAAACCATCTGGATGATGAAGGCTTGGAGCGAAGAGGAAATTTAACATACGGATTCAAAACTTATTTAGAACCGTTTAAAATATATTCGCTATTTTAGCAATGTGAAATTTCTTGTAAAAATAGTAATATTCCTTTTCCTGTCATTCCTGGCAACCCCTACGGTTATAAGCCTTTTGGAAGATGACACGGATATTTCTATGGTATACAGTCTTAACGAAGAAGAGATTCACAAAGAAATAAAAGAGATTAAAGCCGGACCCGAAACCGAGTTCGAGATGCCTTTTATTATAGTTGAAAAAAAATCTAAAGTTATAAATTCAAAATATCTCCTTAGGCTTGATAATGCCTTTGGAGATATTTTTTCTCCACCTCCCGAAACGGTATAATTCAATTACTGCCGCTATTTTTATATAGCTGGTTTTGAGTGAAATGTCTGTTTGTTACAGATGTTTAATACTGTATTAATTGTATTATATCTTATCGGTTATGACAAAAAAGAATAATCTTTTTGCCAATTTTAAGTCTGATTTTCCTTCAGGTCTCGTTGTTTTTTTAGTAGCATTGCCACTGTGTTTAGGTATTGCCCTTGCTTCGGGTGCACCACCTTTATCGGGTATTATTGCCGGTGTGGTAGGTGGTATTGTAATAGGTTCCCTTAGTAACTCACACATAAGTGTATCGGGTCCTGCTGCGGGGCTTATTGCCATAGTGTTAACAGCCATCGCTACCCTTGGCTCATTTGAGGCATTTTTGCTTGCTGTATTCCTTTCGGGGGTAATTCAGTTAGCATTGGGCTTTTTAAGGGCGGGTAGTATCTCCAATTATATCCCTGCTAATGTGATAGAGGGGATGCTTGCGGGTATTGGGGTTATTATTATTATCAAACAGATGGAACACGCCGTGGGGTATGATAAAAGCTATGACGGTAACGAGTCACTTTTCAGGCTGGATGGTGGTAATCCTTTTTCGGATATCCCAGATATTCTTCAGCGTTTTGAAGGGGGAGCAGTTATTATTACTATTATATCTCTGCTTATACTAATTGTATGGGAGAGAGTCCCTGCGCTAAAAAAACTGAAACTGTTACCGGGTGCCCTTGTGGCGGTAATCGTCGGTATACTACTTAACGAGATATTTACAAGAACGGGAAGTCATTTTGCTTTAGGCACTGAGCACCTGGTTACATTACCTGTGCCGGAGTCTTTTAGTGATATAGCCGGTTTTATAATCACTCCTGATTTTTCTGTTATTGCTAATCCCGATGTTTGGATATCGGCAGCTACCATAGCCGTAGTAGCATCGGTAGAGACATTGCTTTGTATTGAGGCTTCCGACAGGATGGACGTACAAAAACGTTATACAGATACTAACAGGGAGCTAAAGGCTCAGGGGATAGGTAATATGGTGAGCGGGTTTATTGGCGGACTGCCTATTACATCGGTAGTGGTACGTTCTTCTGCTAATGCCAGCTCGGGCGCAAAAACCAAGATGTCGGCAGTAATTCACGGATTTTTATTACTGATATGTGTACTTGCCATTCCATTTGTGCTAAACAAAATTCCGTTTGCTACCTTAGCAGCTGTACTGTTGCTTATTGGTTACAAACTGGCAAACCCTGCTAAGCTGAAACTGTTTTGGAAAAAAGGTAAATACCAGCTTGTACCATTTGTGGCTACACTTATTGCCGTTGTGGCGATAGATCTTTTAAAAGGTGTGGCAATAGGTATGGCAATAAGTATAATATTTATCCTGAAAGGTAACCTTAAAAGGGCTTACCATTTCAGGAAAGAACAGTATGAAGAAGGCGATATAATACACATAGACCTTGCGCAGGAAGTGTCTTTCCTTAACAAGGCGGCAATAAAATCTACCTTAAACGATATTCCTCAAAACTCAAAAGTGGTTATAAACGCATCTGAAACAGAGTATATAGCCCATGATGTGCAGGATTTAATAAAAGAATTTAAAAATATACGCGCTAAAGAGAATAACATAAAGGTACAGCTGGTGGGCTTTAAAGATGCCTATGAACTGGATGATACTACAGAACATGTTTTCTTTGAACACGCAAAAAGGAACAATAAAAACAACTAAGTTTACAAAGAATATAATTTACTAGAATAAATATGAGCGAGTTTTATAAACAGTTATTAGAGAACAACAAGAAATGGGTTGAGAGCAAAATTGACAATGACCCTGAATATTTTGCAAGACTTGCCGAGGGGCAGTCACCACCGTTGTTATGGATAGGATGCAGTGACAGCCGTGTACCTGCAAATGAGATTGTAGGCGCACAACCGGGAGAGGTGTTTGTACACCGTAATATTGCCAATATGGTTGTTCACTCTGATATGAACATGCTTAGCGTACTGGATTATGCTGTTAACGTACTTAAAGTAAAGCACGTTATTGTGTGCGGACATTATGGTTGTGGAGGTGTTAAGGCTGCTATGGGTAATGCTTCGATAGGGTTAATTGATAACTGGATTAGGCATATTAAAGATGTGTACCGTCATCATAAAACATACCTTGATTCAATTGTGAACGAGGACGACCGTTTTAACACCTTTGTAGAGATAAACGTAAAAGAGCAGGTGTATGACCTTGCCAAAACATCTATCGTACAGGGTGCATGGAAAAACGGACAGTCGCTTCACCTTCACGGATGGGTATACGGAGTAGGCTCGGGGATTGTAAAAGACCTTGGCGTTAACGTAAGCGATAACAACGATCTGGATAAGGTATACCGCCTTAGCCTGTAACAATAAAAAAGGGACGCTGTTAAGCGTCCCTTTTTATTTTTATATCTATTATTATTCACTATCCTTTTCAGGCGTTTGGTTCCTGAAAACCAGGTTACCGTCAAAACTATCCAGTAGTATAATACTATCGGTGGTAACCTTACCGCTAAGAATTTCTTTAGACAGCTCGTTCATTACCTCTTTTTGTATTACACGTTTTACAGGACGTGCTCCAAAATCAGGATCGTAACCTCGTTTGGCAAGGTAATCAATAGCTTCCGGAGTAGCATCCAGCGTAATGTTTTGCTTAGACAACAGTTTGGTAACCGATTTAAGCTGAAGGCTTACAATCTCCCTGATGTTATCCTGTGAAAGCGGAGTGAACATTACAATATCGTCAATACGATTTATAAACTCCGGTCTTACGGTTTGTTTTAGCAATCCAAGTACTTCGGTTTTAGCCGCCTCTGTAGCTGCTTCAATACCGCCTTTAAGGTTTTCAAATTTCTCCTGTATAATACCGCTACCCATGTTTGAGGTCATTATGATAATGGTATTCCTAAAGTCGGCTAAGCGGCCTTTATTATCCGTTAAACGACCTTCATCAAGCACCTGTAGCAGGATGTTAAAGGTATCAGGGTGGGCTTTCTCTATCTCATCAAGCAGTACCACGCTGTATGGTTTTCTCCTTACGGCTTCGGTAAGCTGTCCGCCCTCATCATACCCCACATATCCCGGAGGCGCACCTACAAGCCTGCTCACACTGTGACGCTCCTGATATTCGCTCATGTCAATACGGGTCATAGCATTTTCATCATCAAACAGGTAGGAGGCAAGGGCTTTAGCAAGTTCGGTTTTACCCACACCGGTTGTACCAAGGAACAGGAACGAACCTATAGGTTTCTTTTGATCCTGTAAACCTGCACGGCTACGCCTTACGGCATCGCTCACGGCCTGTATAGCTTCTTCCTGGCCCACAACACGTTTGTGCAGTTCTTCTTCAAGATGAAGTAGTTTTTCGCGCTCACTCTGTAGCATCTTAGTTACCGGTATACCAGTCCATTTAGCAACAACTTCGGCAATATCCTCATTGGTAACTTCCTCTTTGATAAGGCTGTTTCCTTTTTGGCTCTCCTGAAGCTGTTTCTCCATTTCGTCCAGTTTCTCCTGAGCCTCTTTGATTTTACCATAACGAAGCTCGGCTACTTTACCATAATCACCTTCACGTTCGGCACGTTCGGCTTCCAGTTTAAAGTTCTCCACCTCTGTTTTTGTAGCCTGAATATTATCTACAATATCTTTTTCGCTTTTCCAGCGGGCATATATCTCGTTGCGCTCTTCCTTAAGGTTAGCCAGTTCCAATCCTAACGATTTCAGTTTTGTCTCGTCGTTTTCACGTTTAATGGCCTCAATCTCAATTTCAAGCTGCATTATTTTACGATCCAGTACATCCAGTTCTTCTGGTTTGGAATTGATTTCCATACGTAGTTTGGACGCTGCCTCATCCATAAGGTCGATAGCCTTATCGGGCAGGAAACGGTTGGTAATATAACGTTGCGAAAGCTCCACCGCTGCTATAATAGCATCATCTTTAATACGCACCTGGTGGTGGGTTTCATATTTCTCTTTAATACCACGAAGTATGGAAATAGCACTTTCGGTATCCGGTTCGTCTACCAATACTTTTTGGAAACGACGTTCCAGAGCTTTGTCTTTCTCAAAGTATTTTTGGTACTCATCAAGCGTAGTGGCACCTATAGCTCTTAGTTCACCACGGGCAAGGGCAGGTTTTAGGATGTTTGCGGCATCCATAGCGCCTTCACCACCACCTGCTCCAACAAGTGTATGGATCTCGTCTATAAACAGTACGATATCACCTTCGGCAGAAGTTACTTCCTTCACAACCGATTTAAGCCTTTCTTCAAACTCACCTTTGTATTTTGCACCTGCAATAAGGGCACCCATATCCAGCGAGTAAACAATTTTGTTTTTAAGATTTTCGGGCACATCACCCTGAATGATACGGTGTGCCAAACCTTCGGCTATAGCGGTTTTACCCACACCAGGCTCACCCACAAGCATTGGGTTGTTTTTGGTTCGCCTTGAAAGTATTTGCAGCACACGGCGTATTTCTTCATCACGACCAATTACCGGATCCAGCTTTCCGTCGTTAGCCAACTGGTTAAGGTTTTTGGCATATTTGTTTAGTGAGTTGTAGGTTTCCTCGGCACTGGCCGATGTTACTCTCTCTCCTTTTCGAAGTTCGTCAATAGCAGCTTTAAGACCTTTTTCGGTAACGCCCTGATCTTTTAAAATTTGAGCTACTTTACTTTTTGAGTTGAAAATAGCCAGTAACAGATGCTCTATGGAAACGAACTCGTCGTTCATTTTACGGGCAATGTTTGATGCCTCGGTCAATGCAGTAGCCGCATCGCGGGATAACGACATTTCGCCTCCCGATACTTTTGGGAAACTTTGCAGGGTACTGTCCAGTATTTGCTGAAACAGTTGTACATTTACATTAAGTTTTTTAAGTAAGAACGGAGTCACATTTTCGTCTACTTCAAGAATAGCCTTTATAATGTGCTCGTTTTCAATTTGCTGATGGCCATAACCCTGAGCAATTTGCTGTGCTCTTTGTATGGCTTCCTGTGATTTTATTGTATAATTATTAAAGTTCATATTCGAATTGTTTAAATTTGATATGCTTTATTCAATTTATATTCCAATAAGTAAAATCTGACGAAATGTCGGTTTTTGCTGGAAAAATTAATTTTTAAACAGACAAAGTGTCTGAAAACATGACGATTATGAGTTTTTTTGATAAGATATTCGGTGATTCTAACAGTAAAGTTAGCGGTTCTGGAGCAGAAATGTGGAACGATTTAACAGAAATAAAACAGTTAGACGAGATAGTGGAGGAGTCACAGCAAATTCCTGTTATTATCTTTAAACACAGCACTCGCTGTGCCGTTAGCCGAATGGCTTTAAAGCAGTTTGAACAGGAATATGCTATTGATGCCGATAAGGTTAAACCGTACTTTTTAGACCTATTATCTCACAGGGATATATCTAACGAAATTGCCGACCGATTTGACGTAATGCACCAGTCGCCACAAATTATACTGATTAAAGAAGGAGTGGCTGTGTATGATACTTCTCACAGCGCTATTGATGCCGGTGTAGTGCAGAGGATAGTATATAGTTAATATTCTCAAAATATAAAGGAGCATCTATTATTGGGGCTCACGAAAGATGTATTTTTCATTATAGTCAATGTCAAATTTTTTTAGAAATTCAAGGTATTCTTCCCTGAAAGATTGCTTTTTATGATGCTCTTCCTGCTTATGTATATAGTTAATGACATTTTCTACATGTGATTTACTGTATGAAAAAGCTCCATAGCCTTCCTGCCATTCAAACTTTCCCCTAATAAAGCCTTTTTGGTTAATCCATAATGATGAGTTACGTTTAATATCTTGTAATAAATCAGAAACTGACTGTGTAGGTCTCATTCCTATAAAAATGTGTATATGATCGGGCATGCCGTTAATGGCTAAAAGCTTATGTCCGTTATTTTCTACAATGCCCGAAATATAAAGGTAGAGCTCTTTTTTCCAAATAGGAGAGATTAGAGAAGTTCTGTGTTTAACTGCAAAAACAAACTGTAAATGTATTTGGGTATAGGTATTTGCCATGAGGTAAGATGTTTACTACAAACATAACAAATCTATTTATTCCCTATGGGAAAATAAATATCATGATGTGAATTTCTACCAATATAAAATCCCTAACGGGATTTAGAAGTTAGCTTGTAATAATTTCTTTTCGGGAAACACCAGAATCCTGTATAAAGAGATATTAAAAACATAAAACTCTGTAACGATTATTCTATAAATCCAGATAATATTTATACATAAATCGCTTATCCCGTTAGGGATTTTATATTGGTAGAGAATAGGATGTTATAACGTATTGTTTCCCTTTAGGGAATAAATAATTATATTTTCCATTTTTTGTGCAATCTCGTTTAAGCACAAATTGTTTATACTGCCTTCATGAGAATGTTTTGTGGCTTTAGGCGAAACAAACGTACCGTTCTCTACCTGTTCACCTACAACTTTATAAGCATCTCTAAAAGGTATACCCTGGGCTACCAGTTCGTTAAGCGCATCTACCGTAAACAGATAGTCGTATTTTTTATCGTCAAGTATATTATCATTAACCTTGATTTCCTTAATGGAATAGTGTGCCATTTCAAGGCATGATTTCAACGTTTGTAAAGAAGGGAAAAGCCCTTCTTTAAGCAACTGAAATTCCCTATGATAACCGCTTGGTAAATTATTGGTTATAAGAGTAAGCTCATACGGCAATGCCTGTATTTTATTACACTTACCACGAATAAGCTCAAAAATATCGGGGTTCTTTTTATGTGGCATAATGCTCGACCCTGTGGTTAAGTGCTGTGGCAGACTTATGAAATTGAAATTCTGACTCAGGTACAAACAAATATCCATAGCCAGTTTTGATAATGTCCCCGCTACCGATGCCAGTGCAAAGGCTGTTGTCTTTTCAGTTTTACCACGGCTCATTTGTGCGCTTACCGAATTGTATTTCAAAGTAGCAAAGCCCAGTTCGTTTGTGGTAAAAGTCCTGTCTATAGGGAACGAGCTTCCGTACCCTGCCGCCGAACCTAACGGATTCTGGTCGGTTACTGTTAGGGCTGCATTTAGCATAACAACATCGTCAATAAGGCTTTCGGCATAGGCAGAAAACCACATCCCGAATGATGAAGGCATCGCAACCTGTAGGTGTGTGTATCCCGGTAAAAGTACATTTTGATGCTCATTAGCCATAGCCATAAGCAGGTCAAAAAGTTCCTTTACCTGTTGTTTTATGGTAGTAAGTTCAGCTTTTAGGTATAAGTGAACATCGGTAAGAACCTGATCGTTACGCGAACGTGCCGTGTGTATTTTTTTTCCGGCATCGCCCACCTTTTCAGTAAGCAGGTATTCTACTTTACTGTGTACATCTTCAAAGCTGTCTTCAATCGCAAAGTTTCCGGCTTTGATGTCTGCCAGTATTTCTTCCAGTCCGGTAAGCAGTTCACTTACTTCCTTATCGTTTAATAGTCCTGTTTTTCCAAGCATTTTGGCATGTGCCATAGACCCTATAACATCATATTCTGCCAGTACAAGGTCAAGCTCACGGTCATTGCCTACGGTGAATATATCGGTTTTTTTATCTGTTGGTATGCCTTTATCCCAAAGTTTCATTACTGTTGTTTTAATGTGGCCTCATCGGCCGTTTTGGTAGTATAATTAAGGAATTGAGAAAGTATTTTTATATACAGTTCAACCCCTTCTTTAATTTCATTGATATAAATAAACTCGTCTGCCGAGTGTGAACGCAGTGATAATCCCGGTCCCAGTTTTAACGACTGGCAACTTAGTACCGACTGGTCTGAAAGGGTAGGGGAACCATAGGTTGTCCTGCCTAGTGCTATTCCTGCCTGTACAAGTGCGTGCTCTTTTGCGATAGACGATGAGTTAAGGTGCAGTGACCTTGGTTTTACTGTTACTTTACCATTCTCAATACCCGATTTTATGGTCTCCAGTACTTCAAGGTTGGTGTAACAGTCGTTTACCCTTACATCTACAACCAAATTACATTCCGCCGGAACAACGTTATGCTGTTTTCCTGCATTGATTTGGGTAACCGTCATTTTAACCGGACCTAACACTTCAGATACCTTTTCAAATGTATAATCCCTAAACCACTCAATAACCTTTAAGGTGTTGTAAATGGCCATATCATCGTTAGGATGTGCAGCATGCCCCGGAGTTCCGTTTATGGTTACATCCAGTACCAGTAAACCTTTTTCGGCTATGGCAAGCTGCATTTCGGTAGGTTCGCCTACTATGGCACAATCCAGTTCGGGTAAATGCTTCAGTACACTGTTCAGTCCGTTAGGACCGCTACTTTCTTCCTCTGCCGAGGCAACCATTACAATATTATAAGGCAGGTTTTCGGCCTCATAAAAGTAGGTGAAGGTAGCGATTAGTGATACCAGGCAGCCTCCCGCATCGTTACTGCCCAGTCCAAACAGTTTACCATCCTGCTCAATAGCCTCAAACGGATCTAAAGTATAAGCCTGATTGGGCTTTACGGTATCATGGTGTGAGTTAAGCAGCAGGGTAGGCTTACCTTCGGCAAAATGCTTGTTATAAGCCCATATATTATTGTTTTCCCGTTTAAAAGGGATATTGTTATTATTAAACCATGCCTCAATCAGTTTTGCCGTATTCTCTTCTTCCGATGAAAAAGACGGAGTGGCAATAAGTGATTTAAGCAGGGATATTGCTTCTTCGGTTAGGGTATGTATCGTTTTTAAACTCATAGGTTTTGTTTTTAGAGCGACACCTGTGTACAGGTTGTATCGTTCTGTTTTATCATTTCCGGACTGCCTATATATACTGCCGATACCCCTTTGTTAAGGGCATCATAGCAGTTTTCCAGCTTAGGCAACATTCCCGAATGGATTACTTTTTCTTCACGTAACTGGCTGTATTTACTAAAATTAAGGTTTTTTATAATTGAATCGTCATCATCGGCATTACTAAGCACCCCTTTTTTCTCAAAGCAATACAGCAGGTTTACGTCAAAATCGTTACTGCAGGCTACGGCCAGTGCACTGGCAATGGTGTCGGCATTGGTGTTAAGCAGTTGCCCGTTACCATTGTGTGTAATGGCACAAAATACAGGGACTACATTTTGCTGTAATAATACTTTTACTAATTCATGGTTTACTGAAACGATATCACCTACCCAACCAAAATCGACAGCGGCATTCTTCCTTTTTTCGGAAAGTATCATATTACCATCAGCCCCTGTAAAGCCCAAGGCATTGCTTTGCAATGCCTGTAACTGTGCCGTTATATCTTTATTGATAAGTCCTGCATAGGTCATTACCGCCACATCCAGCATAGGCTTATCGGTAATTCTCCTGCCTTCATGAAAAACGGGAGTAATGCCTAAGCCTTCGGCTATTTTGGTTGCTATTTTGCCTCCGCCGTGTACCAGTATTTTGTAACCGTTTAGTGCTGCAAAATCTTTAAGGAATGCCTTAAGGGCAGATTCACTGTCAATTACATTGCCACCTATTTTTACAACGGTAAGTTTTGGCTTATTCTCCATGCTCCAGTATTTTGGTCAGTATTGCCTGTGCGGCATACGTCCTGTTATTGGCCTGGGCTATAACGATAGATGTTTCACTGTCCAGTACCTCATCTGTAACAATCATATTTCTCCTTACCGGAAGGCAGTGCATAAACTTAGCATTGTTGGTAAGTTTCATCTTATCGGCTGTTACGGTCCACGACGGATCTTTACAGGTTATTTGCCCGTAATCTATATAATTACTCCAGTTCTTGGCATAAATAAAGTCGGCATCGGCAAAAGCCTCATCCTGATTGTGTGTAATGGTAACCCCTTTGGTAAACTCAGGGTTAAGTTCATAACCTTCGGGATGTGTGATAACAAAATCAACATCGGCCTTTTTCATCACCTTAACGAAAGAGTTAGGTACTGCATGCGGCAGCGCTTTAGGATGTGGTGCCCATGTAAGTACCACTTTAGGCCTTTTTACGGTTTTGTATTCCTCTATGGTCAGGGCATCAGCTACAGCCTGTAAAGGGTGTTCGGTAGCACCTTCAAGGCTTATTACCGGAACAGATGCATATTTTTTAAAGGCAGAAATTACCTGCTCTTCCTCATCTTTTTCCTTATCGGTAAGGGTAGGGAAGCTTCTTACGGCAATAATGTCACAGTATTGTGATACAACCTGTGCAGCTTCTTTAATGTGTTCGGCTTTGTTGCCGTCCATTACTACGCCGTCTTCAAACTCCAGTGCCCAGCCTTCGGTATTAAGGTTCATCACAATGGCATCCATCCCAAGATTAAGGGCAGCCTTTTGTGTACTGAGCCTGGTACGTAGGCTAGGGTTAAAAAACAATAGTCCCAGGGTTTTGTTTTCTCCTGTTTTTTTGTTGGCAAATGGTGCCTGCTTTATGTTTTTAGCTAACGTAATCAGTTCGTTTAGATCCTGAATGTCGTCTACCGAAGTGAAGTATTTCATTTTGTAATTAATTGAAAAATAACTTATAAATCCTTTAATGCATTTTTAAGACCGATAAAAAAGCGATCTATGTCCTCCTTGTTTATAGACAGTGGCGGTAATATGCGCAGCAGGTTTTTTTGTGATGCGCTACCGGTGAATATAAACTCGTTATAAATCAGTTTTTTCCGTAATTCGTTTATCTCAAAATCAAACTCAAGTCCCAGCATGAGTCCGCGTCCTTTGATGTTTTTAACCTGTGGTATAAGGGCAGCCTGTTCCTTAAAATAGGTACTCATAGCATTAACATTGTCCATAAGGTTTTCCTGTTCTATAACATCAAGCACCGCAGTTGCGGCTGCACAGGCAAGATGATTACCGCCAAAAGTAGTTCCCAGTAAACCGAATGAAGCCTTAAACTTAGGAGAGATAAGGATACCGCCTACAGGAAAGCCGTTACCCATACCTTTTGCCATAGTGATGATGTCCGGCTTTATATCATGGTACTGATGTGCGAAGAATTTACCCGAACGCCCATAGCCACTCTGTATTTCATCCAGTATAAGTACTGCATCATTATCGTTGCAGGCTTTTTCTATAGCCTTAAAGAAAAGGGTAGTGCCCTCATCCAGTCCGCCTACACCCTGAATCCCTTCTATAATAACACAGCAAACATCACCTTTAGCCAGTTCTGCTTTTAAGGCTTCCTCATCATTAAGCGGAAGGAAAACCACTTCGTGCCCTGCATTGATTGGTGCAACTATCGATGGGTTATCTGTAGCGGCTACTGCGGCAGAGGTACGTCCGTGGAAAGCCTTATTAAAAGCAATAACTTTCTTTTTACCGTTATGGAACGATGCCAGTTTAAGGGCATTTTCATTGGCTTCGGCACCTGAGTTACAAAGGAAAAGGCTATAGTCAGGATAACCCGAAAAGCTAACCAGTTTTTTGCCCAGTTCTTCCTGTAACGGATTTTCGATAGAGTTGGAATAAAAGCCAAGCTTGGCTACCTGCTCGCTCACCGCCTTTACATAAAGCGGGTGTGAATGCCCGGCAGAGATAACCCCGTGACCTCCGTAAAAATCAAGGTATTCCTGTCCTTTATCGTCCCAAACTTTTGCCCCCAGTGCCTTTACCGGAGTTATATTATATATAGGGTATACATTGAATAAGTTGCTCATTTCTTTTTTTATTTAACCTGCAAGGTCTTTATCCTTGTAGGTTTAGTTTTTTATTTAGCATACCTACAAGGTTTTTAAAACCTTGCAGGAAATTATTAAAAACCGGTAGCCTTAAGCTGTAGTCCGGTGGTTTCGTCCAGCCCGAACATCAGGTTCATGTTTTGTATTGCCTGTCCCGAAGCGCCTTTTACAAGGTTGTCTATTACCGATGTGATTAAAAGGTAATCGCCCTTTTGCTCCAAGCTTACAAAGCATTTGTTGGTTTGTACCGCCAGTTTCAGGTGAATACTATCGGTAGTAACCCTAACAAAAGGTTCGTTACTGTAATATTTTTCATACAGTGCTGTAACCTCATCAAAGCTTTTGCTTAACTTGGTATAAAGTGTTGCAAATATCCCACGGGTAAAATCACCACGGTTTGGGATAAATAATACCTCCTGATCAAAACCATTTTGCAGCTGCCCAAGACTTTGTATAATTTCGCCCATGTGCTGATGCTCAAAAGCCTTATAATGCGACATATTACCTATACGCCAGGGATGGTGTGAAGTAGCCGATGGCTGAACTCCTGCACCTGTACTGCCTGTAGTAGCATTAATGTGTACCGCATTGTTTAGCAGCCTGTTTGCTGCAAGTGGTAATAAGGCTAACTGTATAGCTGTGGCAAAACACCCCGGATTAGCAATGTACTGTGCCTGTTTAATTTGGTTCTTATTCAGTTCCGGAAGACTGTATACAAAGTTTTTACCATTAAAGGCAGCATCTTTCTCTAAACGGAAATCATTCCCTAAATCTATTATCCTCGTGCTTTCCGAAAACGCATTGGCTTCCAGAAAAGCAATCGACTTACCATGTCCTAAGCATAGGAAAACCACATCAACATTCGGGTTAACCGTATCGGTAAAGTTAAGTTCAAGATCGCCAAACAGGTCCTGGTGAACACTAGCTACCGGACTGCCCGCATTTGTGGTGCTGTAAACAAAATCAATATTTGCCTGCGGATGGTTAGCCAGCAGTCGTAACAATTCGCCTGCTGTGTAACCTGATCCGCCTATAATACCAATGTTAATCATAGCTTTCTCCGTTTACCTGTGCATAAATGTTTTGTGCGTTGCCTAATATCTTAATAAAGCCTTTGGCATCGTTTGATGTCCAGGCGTTGTTCACCTCACCATACTGCCCGAACTTGGTATTCATCAAATCGTGAGCCGACTCAATTCCGTCCAGTGTGAAGTGATAAGGTTTTAGGCTTACCGTTACCGTACCTGTTACCGTTTTTTGAGTGTCCTCTAAAAACACTTCCACATTTCTCATTACAGGGTCAAGGTATTGCCCTTCATGAAAAAGCATTCCGTACCAGTTGCTCAGTTGCTCTTTCCAGTACAGTTGCCATTTGCCCAGTACGTGTTTTTCCAATAGGTGGTGTGCCTTAATGATGATAAGCGGAGCAGCTGCCTCAAAGCCCACACGTCCTTTAATACCAATAATGGTGTCACCTACGTGTATATCTCTGCCTATAGCAAAAGCAGAAGCCAGCGCTTCAAGCTTCTGGATATTAACCGAAGGTTTGTCAAATTCGTTATTGATACCTGTAAGTTCGCCTTTTTCAAAATGAAGAATAACTTTTTCAGGTTGTGTTTTTGTTAAAGGAGAAGGGTAGGCCTCTTCCGGTAACGGTTGTGATGAGGTTAGGGTTTCCTTACCGCCTACACTCGTACCCCATATCCCTTTGTTAATAGAGTACTGTGCTTTTTCCCAGCTATACTCCACACCGTTTTCCTGTAGGTAAGCCACTTCTTCCTGACGTGTAAGCTTAAGGTCACGTATAGGAGTAATAATAGTCATTTCCGGAGCTATGGTTTGGAATACCATATCAAAACGAATTTGATCATTACCTGCACCCGTACTGCCGTGAGCAATTGCTTCGGCACCTACGCTTTTTGCATATTTAACCGTTTCCAGTGCCTGGAAAACTCTTTCGGCACTAACAGAAAGCGGATAGGTATTGTTTTTAAGCACATTACCAAATACAAGGTACTTAATTGCTTTTTCGTAATATTTATCAATAATATCAAGGTTTACGTGGAGGGCACTGCCCAGCTCGTAAGCCCTTGTTTCTATACCGTTTAATTCTTCGGGCGTAAAACCGCCTGTGTTTATAAGTATGGTATGCACTTCATACCCCAGTTCGTTTTTTAGGTACTTAAGGCAGTAAGAGGTGTCAAGACCGCCGCTGTAAGCTAAAACTACTTTTTTCATTATACTTTTTCTTTTTTAAGGAAAAGTGCCAGCTTTATATTTTTAAGCCTTAGCAGCACTTTTTTGTTAAACGTGTATTTTTCTTCTGTTTTCTTTTTGGCCGGGTCATACAGCATACCGGTACAAAGGCACATTTTGTACTCTTTGCGCTCCAGTATATCGAAGTTTGAACAGCCACGGCATCCGTTCCAAAAGCTTGGATCGTCTGTAAGTTCGCTAAAAGGCACCGGCTTGTAGCCCAAATCAGAATTGATTTTCATAACCGCCAGTCCTGTGGTGATACCAAATATTTTTGCTCCCGGATATTTTTCCTGAGAGTATTTAAATACTTTTTCCTTTATTTTTTTTGCAAGCCCCAGTGCCCTGTAATCAGGATGCACTATAAGGCCTGAGTTTGCTACAAACTTGCCGTGAGACCAACTTTCTATGTAGCAAAAGCCTGCAAACTTTCCGTTTACGGTTGCTACCACAGCATCGCGGTTCTCCATTTTCTTCATAACATACTCAGGGGTTCTTCGGGCAATACCCGTACCTCTTTGTACGGCAGAAGCGTTGATGGTCTCACAAATTTCTTCTGCAAATTTGTAGTGCTCTTCGTGAGCTATTACAATAGATACATTCATTTCAGTACTAATAGAAATAAATTAATATATGATCAATAAAATAAACAGGGTAATTGGAGCCGGACGGACCGGACCATAGTGATATTGCAGACCTTACGGCCTGAATCGTCGTCGATTCTCTAAAGAATTAGGATTAGATATAAAAGAATGATCTTTTACTACAGACCTTAAAAAAACAGATAGTGTTTTCAATTCCGTTAAAATAAGATTAATACTAAATAAAGTACACCCAGTATGTGGCAGGTATAATTATACCAACCGCACAACCCGGTAGTTAAGCCGGATAGCTGTTTGATTTTTAGGGAGTTTAGTATTAAATCTATTTTTATTCATCGTTGCAAATTTATAACATAAATTAAACGATGGCTGTTAAATTTTATATAAGCCTGTATTTTTAACTAAAAAAAGGCAAAAACCGATTTTGATTTAATATTTTAAATTTTTTTGAGGTTTAAATTTTTAAATATTAATTTTTTTAAGCTAAAAAATTAGGGTAGTGGTATAAAAAAGCCCCTCATTTGAGGGGCTTAAAGTATTATTTTTTGCTGAAAGGCGGTAATAATTTGCTGCTTACCTCGCCAAAACCGATTCTAACCTCATCGTTTTGACAGTAACCTCGCATAATTACAGTATCTCCGTCTTCAATAAATTTACGTTCTTCTCCGCTGTTTAATTTAAGCGGATTTTGTCCGCCCCATGTAAGCTCCAGCATAGAACCGAAACTGTCTGGTGTTGGTCCCGAAATAGTACCGCTACCCATTAAGTCGCCCGAGTTAACACGGCAACCGTTTACAGTATGGTGAGCCAGTTGCTGAGACATACTCCAGTACATGTACTTAAAGTTAGAGTTACATATAATGGTTTCTTCTCCGTTTTCAGGAGCTAAACCTACCTGTAACTTAATGTCAAACGCGTGTTCTCCTGTTTGCTGAAGGTACTCTAAAGGCTTAGGATCATTTTGCTCCGGTCCTGCAGTACGGAATGGTTCCATCGCATCCAGTGTTACAATCCAAGGAGACATTGATGATGCAAAGTTTTTAGCAAGGAACGGACCTAGCGGCACATATTCCCATTTTTGAATATCACGTGCGCTCCAGTCGTTAAACAGTACCATACCAAAAATATGGTCTTCTGTTTCGTTTACAGGGATTGGTTCGCCCATTATGTTAGCATCGGTAGTGATAAAAGCCATTTCAAGCTCAAAGTCAACTCTTTTTGAAGGACCGAATACCGGCTGGGTTTCTCCCGGAGGAAGTGTTTGCCCGTTAGGACGGTGTACCGGTATGCCCGATGGTACAATGGTAGAACTCCTACCGTGGTAACCTACCGGAATATGTAGCCAGTTTGGTAAAAGGGCATTATCAGGATCACGGAACATTTTACCTACGTTTGTAGCATGCTCGCGGCTTGAGTAAAAATCAGTGTAATCACCAATAAGTACCGGAAGCTGCATTTCCACATCCTTAATGTCAAATATTACGATTTCTTTTTGTTTCTCGTTATCCCTTAGTTTAGGGTTGTTAATGTCGAAAATATCCGCAATACGGTTTCTTACCAAACGCCATGTTTTTTTACCGTCTGATATGAAATCGTTAAGGGTATCCTGCATGAACATATCATCTGTAAGCTCAATGCCTTCAAAATAGTTTAACTGTTGCAGTGCACCTAAGTCTATTGCGTAGTTTCCTATTCTAGTTCCTATGGTAATTACATCGTCTTTAGTGATAAAAACGCCAAAAGGAATATTCTGTATAGGGAAATCGCTGTTTTCGGGTACATTAAGCCACGATTTTCTGGAAGGGTCGTTTGCTGTTAATGTCATATTACTTTGTTTGTGTATGATTTTGTTATTCAATTATCAAATATACTTTGCTATATCGTTTTGACAAACGATTTTTTGTATTTTTGACGGCAAATTAACGAAAAAATATAAAATGCTACGCGACGAACAAATTTTCGACCTGATCCTTGAAGAACAAGACAGGCAGATTAACGGACTGGAACTTATTGCATCAGAAAACTTTGTGAGCGACCAGGTAATGGAAGCAGCGGGTTCTGTACTTACTAATAAATATGCCGAAGGTTATCCGGGAAGGAGATATTATGGCGGATGTGAGGTAGTAGATGTTATCGAGCAAATTGCCATAGACAGGGCGAAAACCTTGTTTGGTGCTGAGTATGCAAACGTACAGCCACACTCGGGATCTCAGGCTAATGCTTCTGTATTCCACGCTTGCCTTAAACCGGGTGATAAAATATTAGGTTTTGATCTTTCTCACGGTGGTCACCTTACTCACGGTTCTCCTGTAAACTTTTCAGGTAGGTTATACCAGCCTGTATTTTATGGTGTAGAGAAAGAAACCGGAAGGCTTAACTACGACAAAATACAGGAGATAGCTACACAGGAACAGCCTAAAATGATTATTGCAGGTGCTTCTGCCTACTCTCGTGATATGGACTTTAAACGCTTTAGGGAAATTGCCGATAGCGTAGGTGCTTTACTTCTTGCCGATATTTCTCACCCTGCAGGACTTATTGCTAAAGGTTTATTAAGTGACCCAATACCTCACTGTCATGTTGTTACTACAACAACTCACAAAACCCTTAGAGGGCCAAGAGGTGGTATGATATTAATGGGTAAAGATTTTGAAAATCCATGGGGTATTAAAACTCCTAAAGGAGAAGTAAGAATGATGTCGTCTTTACTTGATGCTGCTGTTTTCCCTGGTAACCAAGGTGGACCGTTAGAGCACATTATTGCTGCTAAAGCTGTTGCTTTTGGTGAGGCTTTAAGTGATGAGTTCTTCCGTTATACACTACAGGTACAGAAAAATGCTCAGGCTATGGCCGAGGCTTTTGTTAAGAGAGGATATGATATTATCTCCGGAGGTACAGATAACCACATGATGCTTATTGACCTTAGAAACAAAAACATTACAGGTAAAGAGGCAGAGAATGCTTTGGTAAAAGCTGAAATCACTGTTAACAAGAACATGGTTCCGTTTGATGATAAGTCTCCGTTTGTAACATCGGGTATCCGTGTGGGTACGGCTGCAATCACTACACGTGGTTTAGTTGAGGCTGATATGGAAACTGTTGTTGCTCTTATAGACAAGGTTATCACTAACTTTACTAATGAAGAGGTTATTGAAGAAGTTGCTGATGAGGTAAACGGTATGATGGGTGAAAGACCTATTTTTGTTTACTAATAAAAAACACTAAATAGTATATATAAAAATCCCTCCTAATCAGGAGGGATTTTTTTTGAGAAGAAAACACGTCTCTATGAAAAAGACTAACCTAATTAACCAAAACCTTTTTTGATGTTGTTTTCTCTCCCGTTTGCAGTTTTACAAGATACAGGCCTGATGTTAAATTGTTTATGTTTATGGTGTTTGTAATGCCGCTAAGGTTTGTTTTTTGAAGCACACATTTACCTGTTACATCATAAATGTAAATATCATATCCGTTATATTCGTTACCCAGTGTTATAGTGAAACTTTCGTGAGCAGGGTTAGGAGATATGGTAAATGTATTAGCCTCTTTAAAATCGTTTAATGATAGTATACAACCCGTATCGAGTGTATATTTTGCAATGAAAAAGTCTCTGGAAGGTATTGAAGTACCAGCCTGATTTACAGAAACTACCTCGGTAGTGCCTGATGAAGGATCTAAATCAAGTCCGCCTACATAAGTACCCGCAATAGTAAGGCTGTTATTTTTTACCGTAAGAGGCATGTGAGAGTTAAGGTCAAGAAATTCGGGGTTACCTGTACCACCAATTTGGAATGCGCCGCTAAGGCTACCTTCATCAGAAAAAACAGCTACATATACATCGTCTTTACTAAACGATTGTGATGACATAATAAAATCACTCTCGCTTGTGTCAAAGTCACAAATTCCTCTAAATTCCCCCGATATGTATATAGTATTACATTCATCTGTAGTTACATCAAAAGGCAGGTTAAAGTTATTTTCTGTACCAGAGATATGATGAGCCCAGTTTAGATTTCCTTCGCTACTGAATTTTGCAATGTAAGTCCCAAAGTTAGCCGTGTTGGTAAAAGTTTGTTCTACCTCCCCATTGTTAATTATTTGTATGGTGCCTATAATGCTTCCTGTAAGGATTACATTGTCTTCGGTATCAGTAGTCAAAGTATTGAATACCACTGATGAGCCTTCCGTATTAAGTAACAGCCTGTTCCAAATCAGTTCGCCTTCGGGAGAGTATTTGATAAGAAAACCGGCACTTACATCAGGGTCAGGAACACTTGTAGAAAGTATATTAGTTTCCTGGGAAAAATCAGTGTCAACAGATCCGGTAAATGCACCTGTAACAAATATATTTCCGTTGCTATCGGTTGCTATACCTGTAAGTTCCGACCTTACATTGCTTTTCAGGTCTTTCACCCAAAGAAAGTTTCCGTCATAGTCAACGGCATGTATAAAACCATCAACCGTATTAGCAGTATTGTTATGAGTTTCGGTTTCCGAAAAATCAAAATCGTTTGTTCCGGCAGTGCGTCCTACTATTTTTACAACCCCACCCGAGGCTTCTATATCAAAAGGGGCAATGTCGTTTTCAAAATTATCTGTAAATAGGGTTTTAGTCCATATTTTAGTACCGTTAGTATCCCATTTTGAAACAAAATACCCTGCAAGTCCTATGCTTGATTCTCCGGTAACATAAAGATTATTATTTTCATCGATGGCTATGGCTGTAGGTCTTTCCTCTCCAGAGGTATTTGTTTCGGCAAACAGTAGTATATTGTGTGCCCATACAAGGTTTCCGTTAGCATTATACTTGGCTATAAACACATCGTCATCTCCGGTAGAGGTAAGTTGTGTTGTACCTTCAGAAGGGTCAAAATCAACAGTATCATGGAAAATACCTGTAATGTATATGTTTCCGTTATCATCGGTAACCATGCCACGTGCCAGTTCGCCGTGTTCAGAATCACCTCCTACAGACTGCCCATATTGTAATGTTACATTTTGTGCCTGCATGCCTATACTTAGCAGTAGTGTGGCAAAGGCAAAGAATTTCTTTTTCGTAATTTTTTTAATCATGTTTTAAGGCTTTGAATTTTTTTGCCAAATTAGCAGTTAACCTAAAACACAGTTAGTAAATTACACGATGTGGTTTATTTTCTTGATAAAAATGCCTGTTTACCTTTTTAAGAGTTTTGTATTGATAAACTCGTCAAAGAGTTTGTTTTTGAAAGAGTTACCAATAGGGAAGTTGTTGTCGTTAATACAAACACTATCGGTACTTATACTTTGTATCGCTTTTTTTGACACTACATATGATTTATGGATTTGTATAAAAGTACTGTCGGGCAGTTTTTCCATAATAAGCTTTAGAGTAAGGTAGGCAATAACACGGCCTTTATTGGTATGGATGATTACATAGTTTTGCAATGACTCTACAGCGCTAATATCACTGTATGAAATTTGCTCATAAATACCGTTGCTTTTTACAAAAAATGAATCGGTTGCCTGGTTTTGACTATCGGTTGTAGATGCGATATATCCCTGAACCTTTTTTGCAGCTTTTACAAAACGCTCAAACGGAATGGGTTTTAACAGATAATCTATAATATCTAATTCATAGCCTTCTAAGGCATATTCCTGATAGGCGGTTGTTATAATAACAGGAGGGAGGATGTTGCCCAGCTTTAAAAAATCAATCCCCGACATTTTAGGCATATTAATATCAAGAAACATAAGGTCTACTTTATTGTTCTTAATAATATTCATGGCCTCAAAAGGATCCTGCGCCTCAAAAGAGGCCTCAAGGAAATCAGTATCCTCAATATATTCGGTTATACCCTTACGGGCAGTAAATTCATCATCTACAATAAGACATTTTAGTTTACTGGTCATAATCATTCAGTTTTATTGTGAGTGTAACTTTGTATGTGGTAGTGTTGTCTTCAATTTTAATAGTATGCCTGTTAGGGTAAATAAGCTCTAACCTTCGTTTTACATTAAGCAGACCTATACCGTTGTCATTAGCTCCGTTATCCTTTATGCTTTCCCTGACGTTTTTATCGTTTTCAATCTCAAAGATAAAAGTGTCTTCGGTTTTATCCAGAAGAATATTGATGGAGTTTGTTTGATTACTGTCGTTCCTTAAATGCTTAAATGCATTTTCTACAAAATTAACCAGTAGGAGTGGGGCTATCTGGAAATTAATTACATTATGGGTAATATCAATATTACATTTAATATTGCTGTCATTTTTGCGGAGTAGCTGTAGTTGTACATAATCGTTAAGGTATTTTATTTCTTTCTCAATATTTACAGTATCCAGGTTACACTCGTATAACTGATAACGCAGTATTTCTGAAAAACCTATAAGTGCTTCGCGTGCTTCTTTATTTTCTTTATTGATTTTAAAATAAATGGTATTAAGGGAGTTGAAAAGAAAATGCGGATTGATTTGGGCTTTAAGGTAATCCAGCTCGGTTTCAACAATTTCTTTTTGTTTCTTTTCTACCAGAGCCTTTTGTCCTTCAATAATAAGTTCTTTGTTTTTTTGCAGGTATTTAAGCCTTGCATATACTAACAGCATTATAAGGGTTACAATAGCTATAATAAAATAAAGTGTCTTTTTGGTACTCTTTTCTTTTTCAATTTTGGTATCGGCAAGTGTTTTTATGTAGGCAATTTTTATACTATCCAGTTCTTTTTTCTTTTCATAAGCATATTGAAACTCTTTTTTTAAAGCTTTTGCTTTTAGTTGTTCCTCTTTAATGCTGTCGGCTATAGTGAATTCTAGCGTCTGCATTTCCAGTGCTTTTTTATAGTTCCCTTTTGCGGTATATATTTTTTTATAGAATTTAATATTGGTTTTCCTGTCGGCTGTTATACCATATACTTTAATTTTTTCTTTAGCAAGGTCAAGGCATAAAAGCCCCTTATCTAATGGAAGGCTATTGTAATGTGAAGCAGGAATAAAAGAAGGTATCACTGTAGGCTTGTTTACTTTTCCTGTTGCTTTTTGAACAGAGTCCATGGTAAAATAATCATCTCCCAGCTGATTAGCAGCCTGTATAATACCTACATTATTGTCTACCTGTTTGTATAAATCATAGCTTTTAGAGTGAAGCAGTATGGCATTATTGTAATCTCCTGTTTTTTTATTAGCAGTACCAATAGAATTATAAGCGTCGGCTTCAAGTGATGTATACCCTCCGGCTTTAGCTAAATGAAGTGCTTTATTTGCATAGTATATAACCGAGTCGTATACCTTTTTCTTTCGGTAAAGATCTGAAAGGAATATGTAGTTATAGGTAAGTATATAATCATCCTTATTCTTTTTCAGTTCTTTTAGTGATTTTTGGTAATAGCTTAATGCTTTATCATATTTCTTCCTGTCAGAAAAAATAAGGCCTATGTTGAGGTAAGAAGCTGTTAGGTTGGGGAGGTTATGTTTTTCTTTAAGTTTTAAAACCTTAAAATGATATTCTATTAGCTTTTCATCATTATCTGTTTCACCATAAAGTACAGCCATATTTTCATAAATAGCAGTTAGTGTACTATAGTCTTTTAATGTAATAGCTAATTGAGCCGCTTTATCATAGTAGTTAAAGCTTTTCTCAACCTCTTTTTTTTTGGCGTAAATTTTACCAAACAGCAGGTAACTGTTGGTTATTGATGTGCTGTCCTGTTGTTTTAGGCTGCTATTGAGCTTAGTCGTATTTAACGAAATGGCTTTATCATATTCACCATTGTATAAATAGACTCCTATCATATAATCTTCCAGAGTATAGAGTATAGACTGGGCTTCTTGTTTTAATGTATTGTCTTTAATTAGTTTTTCGCCCAGTTTATGTGCCTTATTGTAAAAAGCTACGGCATTAGTGTCGTATGTATGGTTAACAAACTCAGTTTTTAAGGAGTCAAGGGTTTTAATATCGTTTTGAGCAAAACAAAAATTGCAGCAAAACAATAAGGTAAGCAAAAAGCCGGTATGGTAAAGTTTAAAAGCGTTCAAAAAGTTTTTTAGCCTTAAAAATAAGCGAAAAGTGTTTGAAGGGGTATGTTTTTTTGACGAATGTTGGCTTTTTCCTGATAAAAAGGTGCAGGTGCTGTTTTGTAAAATGCCTATAAATGAAAAAGACCCGTGGGTGGAAGCCCCTGGGTCTTTAAATTGTTGGCCCATAACATGACCAGCAATGAGCGGCAAATGTATTGCTAAAATTTGATTAACACTACAAAAAACTGCTTTATTTTATCTAATTATTATTTCGTGTTTGGTAAGCAGCCCTTTAAGTCCTGACTCTGAAAATATTGCCTTTTTAAGTTTATTCTTTTCGGGGTCTATAGTGTAGTTGTAACTGGTAGAAAAATCTACTTTATTGGCAATAGTATCCAGAAAAATGCTCTTGTGGAGGTTACAATTATCAAATATTACGTCGGTAATATCAGCATTCATAAAGTCGGAAGCTATAATCTGGCATCCTGTAAATACAGTCCCCCTCATTTTTAGGGTATAAAACTTGGTATAATCTAATATGCATTCCTTGAACTCAAATTTAAAAAGGAGGTCGTCTACCATGGCAAAATTCACTCCTGTAAAGTTACAGCCGGTAAACATCACATCCCTAAACGATACATAGTTAATTTTTGCTTCGGCAAAGTTGCAGTTTATAAATTCACAATCGGTAAATGCTACCCCCAGGTAATTGCACTGTGTGAAATCACAATCGGTAAAAGTACAGCGTTCGTAATCCTTGTACATAATATCGTCAGGACCAAACACTGTATTGTTTATTTGTGTGTCGAGTATATAGTTTGCAGACATGTTTTTGTATTAAAGTCGGCAAGTTAACCATAAACGCGCCTTATTTTGTGATTTTGTTAAAACAAAATGAATGTTAGATTGGCTAACTTAGTGGAAACTAATAAATAATAAAAACCAACAACATGAAAAAGATTGTAGTAACATTCGTTTTTTTATTAGGTGCATTAACCATGCAGGCTCAAACCTTTGGAGCCAGCGGACTAAGTGTAAAAGGAGATTATTCGTCTGCCAAGACAGATTACAATAAGTGGTTAAGAATAGGCAATACCTTTGATGCTACCATGAAATTTGAACAAACCGAACAGGGACTTGATCAGGCAATAGGCTTAGTACAGCGTATGCTTATTGAGAACAACCTTGAGATTGGCAGACCTGATGTTTACAAAAGTGTAGGGGCAGAAGGAACAGCTAACAAAGCTTCTAAAGATTTAAACGAACTGATAATGAAAGGAAAAACAAGAGTTAACCTGGCATGGTTTTCTCCCGATGGTTCTACACTGCAACTGTTTTTAGATAAGAACAGTTATGAGGTTAATGTAATGAATGCCTACAAAGTAAGATAAATTGTATCTTAGTTTCCCTAACCGGGAAATATGGATTCGCTTAAAAAAATACAGCAAACCGTTTTTAGTCTGCATCGTTTACCTGATGCCGAATGGGATATTTTTGTACAAATATTGACCTACAAAACCTTTCAAAAAGGTGATATCTTAACAAAGGAAGGCGAGCACGAACACCATATCTACTTTTTAGAAAGCGGAGTGACCCGTAACTACTTTTTAAAAGAAGGGAAGGAGTTTACTGTTGCTTTTCATTTTTCGGGCGAATTTGTTACAGCTTTTTATTCCCTTATAACAGGCACGCCAAGTGTAGTTACTATTGAGTTTTTAGAAGACGCCGAAGTAATAGCTATACCTTACAGTGATTTAGAGGTATTTTACCAAAATTCATTTCACGGTGCTACAGTGGGCAGGAAAATGGCAGAAATGCAGTATGCTCACAGACTGGAAAAAGAAATGGATTTACTTTCTCTTACTGCCGAAGAGCGTTATGTAACACTATTGGAAAGAAACCCTGAGCTTGTTGCAGCTATTTCTGTAAAACACCTTTCTTCCTTTTTAGGAATACAACCCGAAAGCCTTAGCCGGATAAGAAAGCAATACGCACGAAACTAACATACATCATTTTTTATAGGCTATTACAGTCCCAACTTTGCATTGATCAAAAAACGGACAGTTATATGAATGTAGTAATAGTACTTTTTACGGCTTTTATTGTAGGTATACTTATAAGTAAGCTTACCCAAAAAGATTTTAAATGGCGTTTTAACGGTAATCTTGCCATGTGTTGTATGCTATGTTTTACGGGTATGGGGCACTTTTTGTTTACAAAGGGAATGGCAATGATGTTGCCTGATTTTATACCTTACCGAGAGGCTTTGGTGTACATAACAGGAGTGGCTGAGTTTATATTTGGTATACTACTATTATTTCCTGCTTACCGAAAAATCACAGGGGTTATTTTGGTACTGTTTTTCATCTTTATACTTCCGGCTAATATTTATGCGACCTTGCATAATGTGAACCTTATGCATGCAAATTATACAGGTAAAGGGGTAGGCTATTTGTGGTTTAGGGTTCCGTTACAGGTGTTTTTAATTGTATGGGTCTATATATTTTCTGTAAGAGAGAAAAAAAATAATAAGCTATTGTTTTAAAAATCAGTTTTTTCCTAAAAAGGCAATCTAATTTTTTGTTAAAAGTAGTCCTTTATGTGTTAAATGAAGGATTATTTTCTATATTTAAGAATAAGAAATCAGGTCCCCACTTATTTCTGAAAATTAAATGCTAAAGCTTATTATATGTAGAAAGTAACCTTATTATACACCCACATAATTTAAGCTGATGACCCACACAAAAAATTGGCTTAGCAATTTAACCCCACGTTTTCATACTACCCTTTTTTGGGTAGTATGTTTATGCTGTTGTTTTAATGCTCGCGCCCAGAAAAACGATACCATTATCCTTAAAAATAAGGATAGGCTTATTGGAGAGATTAAAGAGATGGACAAAGGCGTCCTGATTATTGAAACAGACTACAGTGATAGTGATTTTAATGTCAAATGGCTTGACATTAAAAAACTAAGCAGTCAGCAAACTTTCCTTATAACCCTCAGGAACGGAGACAGGTTAAATAGTATGCTGCAAACCGATTCCATAAACGGAGGAAGGGTAGTATTATATGACGTAGCCGAAAAGAAATACATATATACATCTGTACACGATATTGTGTATGTAAAATCTATCAAGCAGGGGTTTATCTCCAGGCTTGATGCCTCGTTGTCTTTAGGTGTAAACCTAACACAGCGAGACAATTTTAAGCAGTTTACCATGAGGAGTACCTTAGGTTATACTGCAAACTACTGGAGTTTGCAGGGAAGTTATAATGCTATTAAAACAAAGCAGGATAATAGTAACGACATTAGCCGTACCGATGCCAGCCTGGGGTTAAGAGTATTTTTAAAGCACGACTATTTTTTAAATCTTTCGGGAGAACTGCTTCAAAATGATGAGCAGCAGCTGGACATGAGGGTTACTACCAAGCTGGGTTTTGGTAAGTATTTTGTACATACCAATAAACTGTACTTTGGCGGGGTAGTAGGTGGAGCATGGAATAATGAGCGATATGAACCAATACTGAATGCTGACAGGAACAGTGCCGAAGCATTTGGAGGTATTGAGCTTAATATGTTTGATATTAAAGATTTCAGCCTGTTAACAAATGCAGTGGTTTATCCAAGTTTAACAGAAAAGCATAGGGTTAGGAGTGATATAAAACTCGACCTGAAATACGATTTGCCTCTTGAATTTTTTATTAAATTCGGGTTTACGTATAATTACGACAGAAGGCCGCCGGAAGGCGCCAGTAAGGAAGATTATGTTCTCCAGGCTACTTTTGGCTGGGAACTATAATTTGTGTTAGTTTTTTAAGCAATCCCCTGCCTATAAGCAGGGGATTGTTTTTTTATAATCCATTTTAAAACAAACGATGAGAAGACTCAGCTGTTGCAGTAAAGGGATTATATTTTTTTAGGCGAGCCTAAATTGTTATATTTGCTCATATTCAATCGCTTTTTAGAATTGCATATCGCATTCTTCATGCCTTTCAGCCCTTATCTGTATTACCAAAATTTAGTATCTGTGTGGTAATTGGGGCTTATTACAAAAAAGGCTATTAGCATAAATAAGTAAAATTAATAATGGGAATATGTATATATCCCCATGTATAAACACGCTAAAACTTTTTTAAATAATGGAAATACACATTGTTGATTTAATAATATTTATAGTTTACCTGATAGTAATGCTGGGTGTTGGCTTCTATTTTATGGGACGTAATAAATCTAAAGACGATTATTATGTAGGAGGCAGAAACATGTCGGCAGGACATATAGGTCTTTCGGTAGTAGCAACCGATGTAGGCGGAGGTTTCTCCATAGGTTTAGGAGGTCTTGGTTTTATGATGGGACTATCGGGTAGCTGGATGCTTTTTACAGGACTTTTAGGAGCCTGGTTAAGCGCAGTATTGTTAATTCCTAAAATATATCCTGTAGCAAGGGAGAATAAATTCCTTACATTTCCTCAGTCACTGGCACATCATTATAATGGTAAAGTAGCTCTTATAGCAGGGTTTATTTCTCTTATAGGTTATGTGGGCTTTACCAGTTCGCAAATACTGGCAGGAGCTAAATTAGTTGAAGCTACATTTCCTTCGGTATCCATTAATATGGCTGTGCTTATAATGGGAGTAATTGCTGTGGTTTATACGGCAGTAGGCGGTATTAAGGCTGTAATTTACACCGATACCATACAGTGGATAATACTTATGGGCGGACTCATATTTATTGGTATTCCGGTAGGGTATGCTTACATAGGCGGATGGGAAGCTATTAGTAAAACCGTTCCTGCAGAATTTATGTCGTTATCCAACCTTTCATTCGTTCAGTTTTTTAACTGGCTTATTACCATAGTACCTATATGGTTTGTAGGGATGACATTGTACCAGCGTATTTTTGCCTGTAGGGATGAAAAAACGGCCAAAAAAGCATGGTTTATTGCCGGGTTATTTGAATGGCCTATAATGGCATTTATGGGTATAGCCTTAGGTTTGTTTGCAAGGGTAGGTTATGAGCAGGGATTATTTACTGCTATAGGTTATGCACCCGGTACACAACTGGATGCCGAGCTGGGACTACCACTGTTTTTAAGAACAATACTACCGGTAGGATTAATGGGGCTTATGCTTTCGGCTTACTTCTCGGCCATTATGTCTACAGCCGATAGTTGTTTAATGGCAGCTTCGGGTAATTTCACTACCGATATTTTAGAATATTTTAAAGGCACCAGAAAGTTCGGACACATAAAATACTCACAAATTATTACTTTAATAATAGGGGCATTAGCCATTATACTGGCAACTAATATGCAAAACGTACTGGAACTTATGTTGTACTCGTATGCCTTTATGGTATCGGGACTATTGGTGCCTGTTTTGGGTACGCTAATACTCAAAAAGCCTTCGGCAAGGGCTGCTGTTGTGGCTATGGTTGTAGGCGGACTCACAACGCTAGTCCTTATTATAACTCAGGTAAAACTGCCATTGGGGCTTGATGCCAACTTTTTTGGTATCGCCGCTTCATTCATATCATTTGTACTAATACAATATACCGACAAACCAAAAGGTGTTGTAGCATAGTATAAATAGAATTTAAATTGATTAAAAGTCCCGCTTAATGAGCGGGACTTTTTTGTAAGTAAAAAATGTTAAAATTTATATGTAAAGTGTTATATTGCAAGGCGTAAACCAACCTTTAAATTATGAAAAAAACCTACCTTACTTTACTTTTATTTTTTTTAACGTCTTTTATTTATGCTCAGGAACCATTTGTTACGGTATGGCTACCCCTTTATAACTGGAGTATAACTATTCCGGCTGTTTATGATGCAAATAATAATTATACTGTTGATTTTGGTGATGGAACAATATTAACTAATCAAACAGGTCCGTGTACTCATACCTATGAGGAGTCAGAGGTATTAAACTCATATACGGTTACCATATACGGTACTCTAGGAAGACTTGATTTTTCAACGTTAAGTGTTGATGAGGCCGAAAAACTGATTGAAATACAGCAATGGGGAGATATACCGTGGACTAGTATGGAAAATACCTTTAATGGTTGTGTTGGTTTTGATTTATCTGCTACAGATGCACCAAATTTGAGCCAGGTAACCAGTACAGAGGGGATGTTTTATGGGGTTAATATTAGTTTTGGTATTCTTGATTTGGATAACTGGGATGTTTCTAATATTACCAATATGAAAAATATGTTTAAAGAAGCTTATTTTTCAAGTATTCTTTTTGATACTTGGGACGTATCTAATGTTACTAATATGGAAGGAATGTTTTCTGGTGTAAGCTATTTTAATTCTCCTTTAAATAACTGGGATGTTTCTGGTGTCACTACTATGAAAGAGATGTTTAATGGTTGTATTACATTTAATCAGCCATTAGATACCTGGGATGTTTCTAATGTAACTGATATGTCTGATATGTTTTGGAGTTGTATTATGTTTGATCAGCCATTAAATAGCTGGGATGTATCTGGTGTTACAGATATGTCTTTTATGTTTGCAGCTTGTCCGTTTAATCAATCATTAAACAACTGGGATGTGTCCAGTGTTACAGATATGTCTAATATGTTTTGGAATGGTTCGTTTAACCAACCATTAAACAATTGGGATGTTTCTAATGTAACGGATATGTCAAATATGTTTGAATCTAATACAGCATTTGATCAGCCATTAGATAACTGGGATGTTTCTAATGTAATGGATATGTCAAATATGTTTAGAGCTACTAATTTCAATCAGTCAATAGATAATTGGGACGTATCTCATGTTACTAATATGTCTAACATGTTTTTTAGTTGTGATATGTTTAATCAGCCATTAAATAGCTGGGACGTATCTAGTGTTACAGATATGTCTTTTATGTTTAAAACTGCAAATTTATTTAATCAGCCATTAGATAACTGGGATGTTTCCAATGTTACTACTATGGAAGAAATGTTTTGTCATGCAACTTCATTTAACCAGCCACTAAATAACTGGGACGTTTCTAGTGTTACTAATATGGCTTATATGTTTAATGTTTCCAGTTCATTTGACCAACCACTAAATAATTGGGATGTTTCGAACGTTGTAGATTTTTCAGGTATGTTTTTACAAGCATTTTCATTTAATCAGGATCTTTCCAGTTGGGATTTTACAAATGTGGCTTTTTATTTTTTTACTTTAGTTTCCAGTACAGCCATGAGTACAGAAAATTACGATGCTTTACTGTATAAGTTTGCTCAATTACAGGTAGAAAATCAGTTTTTAACATCAGATGATCTTTATTATTGTGATACGGATGTTAGAGATTATCTTATAAATGATTTAGGATGGATGATTTTTGGAGATGCTTTAGGTGAAGAATGCCAAGGGAATACTATAAACGGAACTGTTTTATTTGATGAAGATAATAATGGCTGCGACAGTAATGATACTGCAATGGTTAATTTTTTAGTTAAGGCTAATAATGATGTGTTTAGTTATGCTACAACAGTAGAAGTTGACGGGAGTTATGAGCTTAAAACTTATGCAGAAACAACATATGAAGTAGAAGTACTTGGAGTACCGGATTACTATACCATAGTACCTGAAACATCTGTAGTAAGCTTTACTGGGTTTGGCAATACAGAAGAAATTGGTTTCTGCGTGAGTTCAAATGAGGTTGTTGAAGACTTAAGTGTTTTAATATTACCTGTAAACGAAGCCCGCCCCGGATTTGAGGCAGAATATCAGTTGGTTATTGAAAATTTAGGGATACAATCCATTCCTACAGTAACAGTAAGCTTTACTTATGATGATGCTATGCAATCTTTTGTTAGTGCTGTTCCGGCTGCATCATCAAATTCAGATAACGTATTAACGTTCAACTTAAGCGATTTCCAGCCTTTTGAAAGCAGGGTAATTGATATTACTATGGAAACATTTACACCTCCTACAGTTAACGGAGATGATATATTAAACTTTACCGCTACGGTAACTCCAAATGAAAATGATTACACTCCGCAGGATAATACTTTTGAATTTGCTCAAACTGTAGTTAACTCATTTGATCCTAATGATAAGAGAGTGGTTCAGGGTAGTGAGATTTACATTGAGCAGGCTACAGAATATCTGGATTATATCATCAGGTTCCAAAATACAGGAACTGCAAGTGCAATAAACATAAGGGTTGAAGATATACTTAGTGACGATGTAGACTGGAGTACGTTTAGACCTGTAAGTTCAAGTCATGACTACAGAATAGAGATAACTGATGATAATCATGTTGAATTTATTTTTGAAAATATAAACCTGCCTTTTGAAGAGGAAGATGAAGCAGGAAGTAACGGTTTTATAGCTTACAAGATAAAACCTGTTGCCGGACTTGAAGTAGGTGATATTATCAATAGTAATGAAGTGAATATTTATTTTGATTATAACCTGCCTATTGTAACCAATAGTGTTACTACACAAATAATAGAGTTGCTAGGTATTAGTGATAATATTCTAAACAAAAGTTTAGTACTATATCCAAATCCAGCTAATGATGTTCTTTATATTAAGGCAGAAAACAATGTATTACCAGAGGAAGTTATTATATACAATTTACAGGGACGTGAACTAATGTCGTTTAACCAAAATCCTGAGAGTATGGATATCTCTGACTTAAGTTCGGGAATCTATCTGGTTACAGTACAAACTAATAGTGGTAGGGTTGATTACAGACTTGTAAAAAAATAAAAGTATTTAAGCAGAATAAACAAAAAAGCTCCTGATTTTTTCAGGAGCTTTTTTATTAAATGCCTACAACAAAAACTCTTTGTTCAGCGTTAGTTTAAGCGACAACCAATTAATAACCACACTTAATCAAAATGATAAAAAATGTATTGTCTGTCCTGTTACTTCTAATAGGATTTCAGATTACTGTAGCTCAAAGTGTTTCAGGCAGGATTATAGACTCAGAAACAGGTGTGCCACTCTCTTTTGCCGATGTACAGATAAACGATTCCAATAACATAATGAGTAATACCGAGGGAGCATTTACTATTCCTGAAAAAAGTGCTGATGATGCTACTATGCTTACTGTTTCTTTTTTAGGGTATTATACACAGTATTTAACTGTAAGGGATTTAAAAAACAGTGACGGTACTGTGCGGTTAAAACCAGGAGCATTTGAGCTGGAAACAGTTTATATCTCTAACGCCAGTATGAATGCCGATAGTATTATGGCATCGGTAAAAAGCAATCTAAAAAACAATTACAGGTTTTACGGCAGTACTAATAAAACAACATTTTTTTACAGAAGTTCGGCAGCTATAAATCCTGTAAAGGCCGAAGCTAAAATAAGCCAGTCTACCAAATACAGTAAAGAAGAGATCAAAGAGGCTAATAAAGAACTCGAGGCATTTATATCAGTAGCTAAAGCAAATCCGCCCAAAGAATTTGCCGATGTGCTTATTGACCATTATATGGCAAAAAAAATGGTAAAGGGTAAAATGGGTTTTCTTACTAGAGATCAGGTTACAAAGGCAGTAAAACTAAAAGATAACAGTAGTCCCATATCGCTAAATGATATGCTTGAAACCGGAGCTAAAATTTTATTTACCCACCTTGACCCTGAAAAGTATTACAGAATAAAAAGCGGATGGTTTGGTACCCGTGATACGGTTGTTTCTCATAATAGCTTTGATACAGATGAGGTTAAAACAGAGAAAAGCAACCTTAGGGATGTAACTTCAGAAATTAGTCTTTTCAAGTCGGGAAACAATTTGCTGTACAGCAGTAATCTTGATTTTGTGAAGAATAATGAGATTTATGACTACACTTTTGCCGGAGTGACAGAAGATGGTAATAACGGACGGGTATTTATAATAAAATTCAGACCGGGAAAACACCGTGCAAAATACAACGGAACCTTGTATATAGCCGAAAAGGATTATGCTGTTGTAAGGGCTGATTATGGACTTGCTGAAGGAAGAAAAGTTAGCGGCATAAACCTGAAGTTTATTTTAGGGGTTAAACAACAGGAAAATGTAAGCAGGGGGACCCTTGTATTTAAAGAAAGGGAAGAAGGAGGTTATTACCTAAAATATGCTTCAAAAGAATCGGGGGAGTATGTTTACATTAACAGGCCTTTAAAGTTTATTGAGATAACTAACGGAGGCAAGGAAAAAATTGAATTTGAGATAAAGGTTGAAATGAATATTTTAAATAGGCAGGAGTTTTGTTTTGTGTCAAAATCGGCTATAACCGAAGCTGAGTTTGACGCTGTTGAAGAAAAAGATTTTGATTATGAAACAGTAAATGGTTATAGTCCGGATATATGGAAGGAATATACAACTATAGAACCTCTTGAAGAAATGAAGCAGTTTAAAAGCGTTGCACAGTAATTGTTTTACACTAACCAAATCATGAATAAATATATTTTACTTTCTTTGATATCGTTTTTATTTCTTGTTTCCTGCTCAAAAAAAGTAGCACCTTTAAACTCAATACCTCTTAGATACAATGGTCACTTATACCTTGATGTTAAGGTACAGGATAAAGTATACGGTAATTTTATATTTGATACAGGAGTATACGGAATATGTGTAGATTCTCTTTTTTTTCAAGAAAACGGTCTTGGCACTTCAGCTAAAGATATTAAAATACAAGGTATAGGTAATTCAACATCAACAGGTCAGGTAATAACCGATACTATTGATTTTGAATTTGCTAATAACGAATATCGTTATGCTACTTTAACAATAATGTATGATTTTAAAGGTTTGTTAGGCAAGTCTGTAGATGGTATTTCGGGACTTAATACTTTTGAGCAAAAGCCATATATGTTAGATTATGTTTCGCAAAAAATCATATTTACCGATTCGGTTAAAGGCTATAAACCTATAGCTGCTGAATTTAAAGACAATCGTATTTATATTCCTTTAACAATAACGCTTAAAAATAAAAAAAAGATTAAGGGAAAGTTTCTGCTTGATACCGGTTGTACCCAAACTGTTTTGAATAGTCATGTATATATGACCGATGGTATTTATAATGCGACTGATAAGAAAGAGGTTTTGGCTAAGGGAGGTTTCGGGGGTGACACAAACGGATGTTTTTTACCTCTCAAAGGTGTCGAATTAGGTGATTTTAAAATTAAGAACATTATTGCAACAGTTTCAAAAGACTCTCTTGGAATGTTAGCAAGCCCTGATTACATGGGGATTATAGGTAACGATTTACTGGATGATTTTAATATAATTTTTGATCATCAAAAGGAAAAAATATGGATAAAGCCTAATAAAAACTTCAATAAAAACGATAATAAACTATTTCGAGCAATCTCTTTTTTAGACAAAGGTGAATATTGGATTGTAAGTGGTATGGTAACAGATACAGAACCTTACACAAAAGGAATTAGAATGAATGACCAGATCTTGCAGGTAAACAATATTCCTGTTAAGAATATTAATCTTGATGAGTTTTTGGATTCGCTTAAAGTTAATGATGATTTACTTCTTAAAATAAAACAGGAAAACGAAGTAAAGGATATAAAATTTAAACTCAAGGTTTTTATACGGTCTTAGAATTATAAAAGAATATCATATCAGTATATAGTAAAGCCCATACATTGTATGGGCTTTATTTTAATTGGATAACAGACGGCTATTACTTTAGCATATAAGTAATAGCACCACCGTCAACAGTAATCTCTGTACCACTTATAAAACTGGCATCGTCAGAAGATAAGAATACTACAGTTTTTGCAATTTCGTCGGCATTACCTAAGCGTTGCAGTGCCGTAGATCCTGCCAGGTTTTCTTTAGCTTCGGCATTTGCTACGCTGTCAAGCCCCGGAGTTTGTATTGGACCCGGACTAACAAGGTTTACACGTATTTTTCTTTCAGCCAGTTCGTTTGCTGCAATTTGGGCAATTTTATTAATAGCTCCTTTTGTGGCAGAATATACACTGGTACCTATACCGGCTGCTGTTGCCACTATTGATGAGGTAAATATTACAGACGAACCATTTGCTAAGTGTGGTATTAATTGCTGTAATGTAAAGTAATGTCCTTTTACATTGGTATTAAACTGTGCATCAAAATCGGCTTCAGTTGTTTCTGTAATTGATCCGAAGGTGGCGATTGCTGCATTTAAATAAAGTACATCCAGTTTCTTACCACTTTCTGCAATAAACTTTTCTAAAACCGAGATACCTTCAAGGTTTGATGTGTCTGACACTAAAGTCGTTAAATTAGGATTATTGATTTCGTCCGAAGCCTTTTGCAGGTTATCGGCACTTCTGCTTGTTATTACTACGTTTGCTCCTGCATTGATAAATGCTTTTGCAGTTGCTAAGCCTATACCGGTACTTCCACCGGTTATTACTACGTTCTTGTTTACTAAACTCATTTTTTGATTTTTAATTATTAACAGTACAAAGGTAAATTGGATTAATTTATTATTGTAACTTTGTAACTAAAAGTAACAGTAACTTTAGAGTAACCAGGTAACTTATGACAGAAAATATTTGCCACAAAAAGGAAATCATGGCCATTCACGACACCATGGATGTGTTAGGAGGGAAATGGAAAATATCCATTATATCAACCATGTGTTATTATAACAAAAGGCGCTTTTCAGATATACTGAATGATCTTAACGGTATATCTAATAAGCAGTTAAGTAAGGAGTTAAAGGAGTTGGAGCTAAATAAGCTTGTTAAGCGTACTGTTTTAGACACTCAGCCAATATCGGTACAATACAACCTTACAGAATATGGATGCTCCCTGCAAAGCCTTATTCATGACCTTGCAGCATGGGGCGCAAAGCACAGACAGGCAATAATAGCAGAAAGTAATATTGGTTAGCAAAGCTTACAACAATAAGCTAATTAAATCGATATTAATAAGAGTAGTTGCAGTAATGCATAATAAATTATGGAAACAATAAATAAAAAAATTGCCTATTCGATACTTGAACTAGCCATTGTATCGGATGGGGTTACTATAGAACAAACATTTAAAAACAGTGTTGCTTTGGCACAAAAAGCCGAAGAAATGGGTTACAAAAGGTTATGGCTGGCAGAACACCACAATATGGTACATGTTGCCAGTGTAGCCACTTCAATACTTATAGGACATATAGCAGGAAACACAAAAACAATACGTGTAGGCTCCGGCGGTATTATGCTGCCTAACCATTCGCCTCTTATTGTGGCAGAACAGTTTGGTACGCTAGGCAGGCTATATCCTAACCGAATTGATTTAGGGTTAGGAAGAGCACCGGGAACCGATCAGGTAACGGCACATGCTATTAGAAGTGACAGGATGCAGTCGGTTAACAGTTTCCCAAAGGAGATAGAGAAGATACAACAGTATTTCTCAACTGAAAGCGAGTGGGAGCAGGTACGTGCCGTTGTAGCCGAAGGGGTTAATGTACCGTTGTATATTTTAGGTTCGAGTTTAGATAGTGCGCACCTTGCCGCAAAAATGGGACTCCCGTATGCTTTTGCAAGTCATTTTGCAACCGGACTACTGGAAGAAGCACTGCATATTTACAGGAAAGAATTCCAACCGTCTGAGTATCTCGATAAGCCTTACACCATTGCGGGAGTTAATGTAATTGCCGCCGATACCGATGATGAGGCCGAAAGGAACTTTACATCCCTAATAAGGATGTTTTTAGGAATACTTACAGGGAAAAGGGAACCGTTACAGCCACCAATGGAAATGACCGATGAGCTGATGATGATTCAGCATAACCCCGCGGTTCGTGAAATGCTTAAATACTCATTTGTAGGAAGGAAAGAAGCTGTTGCAAAACAGGTAGATAAATTCCTTAATGAAATGGGGGTAGATGAACTTATGGTTGTATCTAACTTTTATGACTATAATGACAGGGTTAAATCTTATGAAATATTGTCTGAAATAATAGACGAGCGAAATAATAAATAAGATAAAAAGCTCCCTGCCAGTTGGTGTAAGTATTCGAGAAAGTAAAATACAAATAAATGAAACCTTTAAGCTTATTTAGTATAATAGTACTGATGCTGTGTTCTGTTCAATGTGCAGGGCAGCAGGTAACTCCTCAAAAACCGAATGGGCTAAAGAAATTTAATAAGGCTAAGTATAGTGAGTTAAATGAGAAAAATAGCCTGAAGTACACAGAGAATGATACAATTTATGAGATTAAAGAGGAAAGTAGTTATTTTTTGGAGTTAAAGCGAAGTGTAGGTAATAGGTTCATAAAGTATTATTCTTACCACAAGTCAAACCTATCGCTACAGGAGGAAGGACAATCTTTTTCAGAGATGCCGATTGGTATTAGAAAAGTTTATGACGGGAAAGGAACTGTGATTAAGGAATTTAATTATGATGAAAACTATTCTTTCAGTGTAACAGATCTCATTACTAAATTAAAGAGAGAGAAACAGATAGACCTGAATGAAGAAAAATATACAGTAATGCGTCATCTTGAAAAAGGCAAGCCATACTATTTTATAAGGTATCCCTTTAATAAGATTTCATTAAAGTATATAAAGATTGACGGAAGCTCTGGAGAGATAGTTTTTGATAAATTTTTATATCCCACGGAATAATAATTTAAAATAAAAAAGCTCATACATGGTATGGGCTTTTTTTGTGACCTCGACAGGACAAATTCCAAACCATTTTATGCAGGATTTAAAGAAATTAGCCTACTTTATGTAAGATAATTTTTCGTTTTAGCGGTTTAGATGTCCTGTTGGGGTTATTGGATTTGTTATGTTAAAGATTTAGACAAATTTGTGGCAGTTCTTTATTTTTCAAAATAATATTCAAACTTTTCTTTTATCTCTTTTTCAGAAATATTAGACCTTATTTGTTTGTTGTTCTTATCTAGTTGTGAATAAATGCCATTTTTCAAAACATAAATTTCAGGTTCTTTATTTTCGTAAGTTATTTTATACCGATCAAGATAGATTTTATCATATTTTAAAGGAATGATATTTTTATTTGAAATGCTTATAACACCATACTTTTTATTTTGAGAAACAATAATAATGTTATTATTTACGTATTTGATCTCGTCATAAATAGGAGGTATTAATTGTATTCCGTCTCTTGAATACATCCCGATTTTTTTATTTTTAGTAACAAAATGAGCTTCTGGACCATATTCTACCCAATTGGATATTTCATCAAATTCATTTGGAATGATTTCTTTGCCTGTAATGTCTGTTATTCCATATTTACCTTTAAACCTTACAATAAATTTATTATCTTGATCGTAAAAGCAAGGCTGCAAATCTTCAAAAACAAAATCTATGATTTTGATTCCTTTTTTGTTATATAATTTAAATTTGTCATTTTGTTTAACAATATAAATTTTTGAAAATTTATTTGAATGAATTTCATCGTTTTCAAAGGGAATTAACGCTATGTTTTTGTAATTAATTATTCCATATTTATTGTTTTTCTTTGCAATTGTTGTTTCCTGTGCGTCAAAAGGAAGAAGTTTTTCAAACTCAAAAGGTATTATAGTTTTACCGATTTCATCAATAATTCCAAATTTATTTTGATAGTCTTTAACTAAAAGTACATTTGAATAATAATCGTCAGAATCAATTTTATCCCAGGTACAGGCTAAAATATTTTCTTTAATAACTTTTGTATTTTCATCCAGAATTTTTAGAGTTTCATTTTTTTTCAAGATAAAAAGTTCAAGAATGTTTGTATATCTTGTTGGGTGTAAAATCGTATCATATTCTAAAGGAACTACTTCTCTTCCTTGATTATTAATTATACCAAACTTGTTGTTTTTACCCACAATACCAAAACCATTTTTATTTAGAGATTTTGTAAAATCGTATTTTCCCAATGGAATTACTTCTTTTAAATTTTGATCAAGGTACTGTACCTGATTTCCAATAATGGCAATTGCTAAACCTCCTTTGAAATAAGTATCCTTATCCCTTCCATTCTGCTTTATGTATGCTTGTTTAATTTGGTCAAATTTGAAATCGGTAAGTTGTTCACCATTGTTTGAAAAGAAGGCCCATTTTTTGTTCTTAGAAACTAAAACAATTTTATCGTTCATTGTTTGGTCAACATTTTCATAAATAACCGGAATTATTTCTTTCCCTTTACCATCTACAAAGCCAAATTTATCGTCTTTTGATGCAATGGCTAGACCTGATTTATAGAAATAATTGACTTTATCATAGATGAAAGGGACAATTACTTTTCCTTTTCGGTTAATAGCACCACTTTTTCCATTCTTTTTAGCTGGTGCTAATCCGTTGTCGGAAAACACTCCTAAATCTTCAAATTCAAATGGTATTAGAATATTTTGATGAATATCTATATAGCCATCTTTTCCGTTCATTTTGGCTAAAATCATATTTTGTTCATCAATAGGATTTAGAAAATCATAAATTCCTAACGGAATAATTACTTTCTCGTTCTCGTCAACAAACCCCCAGGAATTGTTAAGGTTTACACGTTTGTAATTTCCTGAAGTTTGTCCTTGACAAGAAAAGACTAAAAGTAAGAGTAATATGGAGGCTGTATTTTTTATGACACTCTGAGTTAGCTTAGTCACTAACGTAAAACTTAAATTGTCTATAGTATCCATATCTCGTTAATTATGTTTATTTTAAGTTAAATACTTTCATAAACTGTTTTTTTACAAAATAGCTTGTTTCTATTTTGTAAAAAACCGTAAAACAGTAATTTAGTTGAATTAATAGCTAATATAATTACTTTAATGTAATTTAGGTAATTACAGAATAAATATTGAGAGATAGAGCAGGAGTTACAGGGAATAAATTTTTATAATTCCACTGGTAATCAATTTGAGAAGTTGTTTTTAGGAGCTTAAAGTATAAAATAAAAAAAGCCCATACATTGTATGGGCTTTTTTTTGTGACCTCGACAGGACAAATTTCAAACCATTTCATGCAGGATTTGAAGAAATTAGCAAGCCTTTATATTGCTAAATTTCGAGCTTTAAAGGCGTAATAGAGGTACAGCTTCTATGTAAAAATCAATAAACATCTCTGTATAAAAAATAAAACTTTGAATAATACAAAAGGGAGACTGTTTATATAGTCTCCCTTTTTGATTAAAACTGATATAAAGAGAAAATTACTTTAAGTATTTTTTAAGTTCGGCAGCACTGTTTTCAAACATAGAGCGTGTAGCAGGCAGTTCTGCCAAAGCGTTTAATAGTCCGAAATCGTGAATCATACCATTGTATCGCATAGTAGCAACAGGTACTCCGGCTTCATCCAGTTTACGCCCGAAAAGCTCTCCTTCATCACGAAGAATATCATTTTCTGCCACATGGATAAAAGTAGGAGGTAGTCCCTGTAGCTGCTCTTTAGTAGCATTGATTAAGGATATGTGGTAGTCTTTGCGTTGTTCTAAATCGGTAGTGTACTGGTCGTACATCCATTTCATAACCGATGTGGTAAGGAAACGGTCTTCACCAAATTCCTCATATGATTTTTCACTGAAAGTAGCATCGGCAACAGGCCAAAGCAATACCTGTACTTTAATTTCAGGTCCGCCTTTTTCTTTAGCTAATAATGAAGTTGCAGCGCTCATATTACCGCCTACACTGTTACCTACTATTCCAAGTTTAGTTCCGTCTACATTGATTTCATCTCCGTTTTCGGCAACCCATTTTGTTGCGGTATAAATTTCGTTTAGAGCTACCGGATAATGAGCTTCGGGAGACGGAGTATAATTTACAAACACTGCCGCAGCACCACTAAGTACCACTAAATCCCTAACCATACGTTTATGGGTAGGGTAGTCGCCTAAAATCCATCCGCCACCATGTACATAAATAAATACGGGTAGTTTACCTGTAACACCTTCAGGACGTACAATATTCAGTTTGATTTCATGACCGTCTACAATGATGGTTTTTTCAGATTCCTCAATGCCCGACATATCTACCTCTATTGATGCCTGTGCGTTTACAAGTACAGCACGTGCGTCTTCTTTAGAAAGAGACTCTAATGGTGCGCCATCTCCGGAATTTAAAGCCGTAAGGAATTTTTTTGTTCCGGTATCCAGCCTTTCGTCTGTTTTATAATCGGCTACACCGCCTTTATGTACCTCGGTACTTATAGATACTCCGTTTCCCTCTCCACAGGAAATTAGTAATAACGGAAACAGGATTCCGGCTGCCGCATAGTTTAAAATTGTTTTCATAATCGTTATGGTTTTATATTAATAAATGGTTCTGTTTAAAATTTAAATTGTGCCGTTACTGCACCATAGTAATAATCTTTCCCTGTACCGGCTTCTTTTAAAAAAGGTCCTGCATCAAACCATGCAGCCTCGGCAGTTAGGGATAAAAAAGGATTGACATCAAAATTCAGATTGGCAGCCAGTTGGGTTCCTATAAACTTTTCATCGAGGTTTTGTCCGCTGTATACCAGTTGTACGTTTGGGGCATAAATACCATCGTTTATACTCCATCTCCAAAAAAAGTCGTAATCTATCCCTGCTGAAACCCTGCTACTTAAATTAAAGTCCAATGAGGGATGAATATCAAAAAGGTTAGAAGGGCCTATTAGTGCCACCAACCCAAAGTAGGCTCCACGTGGATATAACGGATTAAAAGTTTCAAGACTGTTATCATTAGCATGCCTGTCGCCCGATATGATTTCGGTTTTTAATCCAACAGTTGGGCTAAATTTTATATTGTTAAACTGGTAATTAGTTTGAGAAGATACTGTCCAGGCACTAATGGTTTTTCCTGCCATTTTTCCAAACTGATATACGGTTTCAAAATTGTATGTAAGATTACCTTTGTTTTTCCAGATGCGTGTACCTACCGAATGGCGTACTTCCTTACCCGAAGCATCGTTAAAAGAGGCATTACTTTTATATAACCCCAAATAATACAGGTCAATATTTTGGATTAAGGGTACATTGTTTACTACTGTGTAGTTACCCCACAGCTTTGCATTACGGTTAAAGTTATCGTCAAAAAATTGAGGCCTGTTGGCTACCGGATGAACATAAAATAACTGATTGCTATTGTTTTCGGATTTAAAAATTATCGATCCGCCATCAAAAGCAAGCCTGCTGTTAGGTCCTTCGCGTACACCTACAAGCCTTCTTGAACCAAACAATATTTCCTGACGCCCGGCCCTTAAAAAGAAATGCTTTGTAAATACCACATCGGCAAAAAACTGATGTACATCCAAAGGATTTTCATCTACCGGGCTAACATCTGCCTTACTGTATGCAAAGCTGCTTTGTAACTGAAAAAATAACCTGATATATTTAGTATGTAAATGAACATGAGCTAAGTATCTTGCCATGAAGTAGCCATCACTTCCGTTTGAATCGTCTCCCCATTTTTCATTAATAGTATTGATGTACTGATACCTTATTTCACCCCCTGTTGACAAGTAGTTATCACTGTTTTTACCTACACGGATATATTTCATTTTGTAATAAATATCTTCATGCTTTTCGGTTGCCAGATAACTAAAGTCATCATTATACCTCAGGAAACTGAAGCGGGGAGGGGTTTGTGCATGGATGCCCGTTAGTACAAACAGTAATAATATGATAAGGCGGGTTCTCATAAGGGAAAAGTTTATACCGAAGTTTTTTTGAATAACAGAGAGTCTATTGAGTATTTTCCGGGACCTGTAATAAATAACAGTAAAAAGGATATACTGTACATAAACGGGATATCCCTTTCCGGTAGGGGAGAACCACCATGTACCACAAAGTAGCCTGTTAAGGTAACAGCGAGTATAGGCACTACTGCCAACCTTGTTACTATTCCGAAAATGACAAACAACGGGAGAATAACATTTGCTGTAGTGGCAAATACCTGATTTAGGGCTTCCGGCAGGTGTAAAGGGTTTGGTACTACTTCGGCAGTACTAACCCCAACGCCCAGTTTTTTAAGTCCGTGGACCAAAATGAGTTCGATAGACACGGCTATCCTGAAAAACAATAGTCCAAGGCTTGTTATATCCCAATTACGATTATTATTTTGCCAAAAGGTTTTCATGGTTACTGGTTTTGATAGCCTCCGTAATAATTAACCGGACTCCACTGCGGAATTGCTTTTACTTTTTGTGGTGCATACTGCTCAAACTCCTGAGAGCCATATACTACTTTACCGTTTACTATAGTGAGTACTGATTGCATGTTTAGAATCTGTTCCTCTGTAGCAGTAAAGTAATCGTCAGATAATAATATAAAATCGGCCAGATAGTTTTCTTTAAGCATACCCCTGTCGGCATCCAGCCTTACCAGCGCGGCACTTCCCTGAGTAAATAGCTTTATTGCAGCGTTTTTATCCAGTATGTTTTCTTCAGCCATATATTTTAATCCTCCCAGTGTTTTACCGGAAGTAAGCCAATACACCCCAACCCACGGGTTAAAGCTGGCTACACGGGTACCATCTGTCCCCATTCCGACCTTTATTCCCATATCCATCATTTTTTTGATAGGTACGGTTTTGGCAGCTGCGGTTTTACCATAACGTTTTATAAAGTTCTCGCCCTGATAGGCCATTCTGTGCTGTATGGCAATACCTCCGCCTAAAGCTTTTACCCTTTGCAGGTTTTCGTCAGATATGGTTTCGGCATGATCAAAAAACCAAAGTAATCCGTCAAGAGGAGTTTCTTCATTAATTTCCTCAATAACGTTAAGGAATCGGGAAATACTCTCGTTATAGGTAGCATGTAACCTAAAAGGCCATCTGTTTTTAATAAGCAGGGAAAGCACCGCTTTTAACTGACCCTCCATAGCAGGATTTAAATCAGGTCTCGGTTCGTCAAAATTTTCAAAATCACCTGCGCTCATTACAAGGTTTTCACCACCTCCCTGAACGTGATATTCTATTTGAGGCATTTTACCAAAGCGTTTTACACCATCGTTAGGTACATCACATCCCTGCCCAATTTCTACCGAACTTATCCAACGGGTATAATCGCTTAACTCGCTTCCTGCTTTTTGAGCAAACAGATAGTAAGGCATCCTTATGGTTAGTTCATTGCTTTCGCAAAGTTTTGTGGTAATACCATAATCATCAGGGTAGTTTTGAAATCCTCCACCGGCATCCATAATAGCTGTAACACCAAGTCGGTTCATTTCTGTCATGAACAGTTTGGTGGAGTTTACTTTTTCTTCCTCAGTCAGTTCAGGTAGTTTTGACAGGGTAGAGTATAATATAAAAGCATTGGGTTCTGCAACCAGTAATCCGGTAGGGTTACCATACATGTCTTTTTGTATAAGTCCGCCAAAAGGATTTGGGGTGTCTGCTGTAATGTTAAGTGCTTTTAATCCGGCTTTATTTAAATAGGCATGTCCGTATAAGTGTAGTATAAAGGTAGGTACATTACCCGTAGCATCATTAATTTCCTGAAGTGTAGGCAGCCTTTTTTCTTCAAACTGATAAGCATTCCATCCGCCTACTACACGAACCCATTGTCCGTTTGGAGTTCTCTGTGCCTGTTCCTTTAGCATGGTAAGCGCACGTTTTAGAGAGCGCACACCATCCCAACGGAGTTCGGTATTATAAAACCTACCGCCACGAATAATATGCATATGCGAGTCAAAAAGCCCCGGTATCATAGTTTTGCCTTTTGCATCTATAACCTGAGTTTTTTTGCCTTTTAGTTTTAAAACCTGTTTATCTGTTCCAGTTTTAATAATTTTTCCGTTAGCTACAGCGATAGCTTCGTTAATGGTATTGCTGTTGTCCAGCGTGTGTACTTTGGCATTAAACACAATAAGATCGGGAGTTTGTGCTTTAACCGATATTACACAGAATAACAGAGCGAGGAGTGTAATATGTAGTTTCATAATATTATTTTTAGTTGATTAATACTGAAAGAAAAAGGCTGTGCCATGTGCAGTGGTGAAGTGTATATTGATTTTATGCACAGCCTTTTACATAATAGGGTTATGAATTAGTGTTTAAGCATTTCGTGAGCATATTGTACACCTACACCATAAGCACCACCGTATTTTTTAACCAAATCAGTTACTGCTTTGTAGGTTTCCTGGCGAGCCCAGTCACGTTGTAGTTCTAATAAGTACTGTAATGATGTCATTGGTTTAACACCTGCTGCAATCATTCGTTGTATAGCCATATCGTGAGCTTCTTTAGATACGTCTCCACAGGCATCGGTAATTACATATACCTCATATCCGTCATTAATTGCCGAAAGAGCAGGTCCTACAATACATACACTTGTCCATAATCCGGCAAGAACAAGTCTTTTCTTTCCTTTTCCTGTAATGGCTTTGTAAGCATTACTGTCTTCCCATGTGTTCATGGTAGTACGGTCAATATAGTTAGAGGTTGCCTGTGGGTAAAACTCTTCAATTTCAGCAAATACAGGTCCGCTAAACGATTTTTCGGCAACAGTGGTAACTACGGTAGGTACACTAAAAATTTTAGATGCTCCGGCTACCAGAGCTGTATTGTTGCGAAGCTGATCTATAGCTATACTTTGTGTAGCAAAAGCCATTTGGCTTTCATGATCAATTAATACTAAAGTGTGGTTTGTAGGGCTTAATAGTGCCGGGCTTGGCTTTTGTGCAAATGTAGTTAGAGATGTAAGTAATACAACTGCTGTTAAAACTAGGTTTTTCATGGTTAAAGTGTTTAAAATTGTTGATAATTAAATGTTTAGTTTTGGTATAGCAATCCCTGTCCGGGTATGTGCATACCGGTTAATGTTTTGATTTTTAATAAGGTGTGGAGGAGCTAGGTTTTGAAACCTGTTTTGATGTAAATTTCTGTTTTCATGACTTAAGGTGGTTTAATTGTTTTATTACACAGAACTAATTCTGTTACTGTACATTACAAATTTGGTATTATAAAAACCATTGTACATTGAACTGTGACAAGAAAAATTTGAATCTGTTTATCTTATTCCTGATAACTATAAAACAAATTAGAAGCCATTTTATTTAAATATCTGTTTTACAGGCATTTGTGTTGTTTGTTGGTTTTTAAAATGACGATATATAGTGGTTTGGAGACTGTTTACTACGAAATAAAGTAGTAAATCATACTATATAAACTAATAATTAATACTGTTAAAGTGTTGGTTATTAGTTTTTAAACTTAATTGAGCATAAAAAAAAGCGCTTAACAGCGCTTTTTTTTATTAAAGTAGAATTATGCTATTTATTTTTTGAAATTCTTAGAGAGACAAAAAATGCTATTGCTGTAAAAACGGCCATTTGTAGTAAAACCATATTCCAACCTCCATGTTTCCATGCAAGTATACCGGCAAAAGCGCCAACTGAACCACCTATAAAAAACGATGTCATATAAACGGTATTAATCCTGCTGTTGGCTTGGGTATCCAGTGTGTATATAAGGGCTATGTTTGTAGTTTGTATTGCCTGAACCCCCACATCAATTAAAAGCACCGTTAGTATAAGTGCTATATTTGATTGCGGGAAAACAAACAGTAATACAATACTCAGCATGATAAGTACCAATGAGAAAATATACACTTTTCTCGGGCTTTCGCTTTTATCAGATATTTTCCCTACCAGTGGAGCCATTAATGCACCACCGGCAGCTAGCAGTCCAAACAAACCTATAATATCAGCAGGATAGTTAAAAGGTTCACCACTTAGATAAAAAGTGAGTGTTACCCAAAACGAACTTAATGTACCAAATACCAATGCACCTAAAAGTGCAGCCATCCTTAGGGTATGGAAACGTTTTAACTGATGTATAACCGATGAGAGTAGCTTAAGGTACGAACCTTCAAAACGATCTTCAACAGAAGGGAAATCGGTTTGCATTAATATAGTAGTTATACCTACCATTCCTGCAGAAATAAAGTAAACATACTTCCAGCTAAACCATTCGGTAATAAAACCGCTAAATACCCTGGCGGTTAATATACCTACCAATATGCCTGTAAATATAACACCTACTACCTTACCACGGTTTTCGGTAACTAAACTGGCAGCCATAGGTAGTATAACCTGTGCTGTAACAGCAAATAACCCTAAAGCCAAACTGGCAGCATACAGGCTTAAAAGCCCCATAGACAGTGACATGCCTATTAACGATGCTATAAGTAAAAGCTGTAGGTAGAGTATAAGTTTTTTACGGTCTACTTTATCACCCAGTGGGGTAAGAAAAAGTAAGCCGATACCATAGCCAGCCTGTGATAACGGAGCGATAATACCCACATCATCCCCATTGAGGTTAAGAGATTTGGCAATTTCATTAAGTATAGGCTGGCAATAATAAATATTGGCAACACATACTCCGGCTGTAATAGCCATTATAAGTATTTGAACGGTTGAGAGTTGTTTTGAGGTACTCATAGCTAAAGAGGATGCAATAAGAAGTTAAAAATGATATTAGTGTACAGACAGTTTTTTAATCATCTCGGTTGAAAGGGAGTCGGCATAGATACCAAAGGCGCTTGTAAGAACCCCTTTAATACCGTGTTTGTCGGATGATATACCATAAACGATGTCTTCATCACCCGGATCTGTTTCACCCTCAAAGCGGAAAACATGCTCAATGGTAAACTCTTCAGGAGACATGGACTGACTGTTGTTGTTAAAGCGTATGCAGTTTTCGTCGAGATTAAAATTATAATTAAATCCCTGTGTATTAAGCCATGAAAGGGCTTCGGTTACTGTATCAAAAGATGGTTGTGATGTATTCATGATATAAAAAAAGAAGCCCGCAACAGTAATACTGCGGGCATTAAAAATTATGTAGATTATTTTGAGATGAAATTAGTCATAAATTTTGAAGTAATAGCCCGAGATGGCAATATATAAATCGTTCTTTATGCGAAAAGATATTTTTTAAGTTCGGCGGCAGCCTGTCTGAAAAGTGCTTTGGTTTGAGGTATATCTGCCAGGGCATTTAATAAACCAAAATCGTGTATCATTCCGTTATAACGGATTGTGGTTACCTCTACACCGGCTTCATCCAGTTTACGGCCAAAAGCTTCGCCTTCTTCTCTTAAAACATCTGCTTCGGCTACAGGGATAAATGTAGGAGGGAAGTGTTTAAGAATATCGGCAGGTGTGTTAAGAGGTGAAGCATATATTTCTTCCCTTTGATTAAGATCTTTTGTATAGTGGTCGTACATCCATTTCATTAACGGAGTAGTAAGGAAACGGTTTTCACCAAACCTTTGGTAGGTTGAGGTTTCAAAATCAGCAGCTACAATAGGCCAGAACATAATAAGGTTGGTAAGTTTTGGTCCGTTATTCTGTATTGCTTTTATAGCAGTTACAGCTGTCATATTACCTCCCACGCTGTTACCCACTATTGCCAGTTTAGAACCGTCTACGTTGATTTCGTTACCGTTTTCGGCTACCCATTTAACAGCTGCATAAATTTCTTCTGTAGCCTGTGGGTATTGTGCTTCGGGAGACGGAGTATAGTTTACAAATACACCTGCAGTACCACTAAGTACTACAAGGTCTCTTACCATTCTTTTATGTGTAGGGTAATCGCCCAGCACCCATCCGCCACCATGTATAAATACAAAAGCAGGTAGTTTTTGTGTAGCTCCTTCCGGCTTTACTATGTTTAGGGTAATGGTATAACCATCCTGAGTTATTGTTTTTTCAGATTCTTCAATACCCGAATAATCTACAGGTACTCCTGCCTGTGCATTTACCAATACTTTGCGGGCTTCTCCAGGTGAAAGAGTTTCTAACGGTACACCGCCGGAGTTAAGCACTTTTAGGAATTCTTTTGTTGCTGTAGAAATAGCAGGATCCTGCGAGAAAGCAGGAATTTCTTTTTCGGTTGTAAGTTCACTTTTCATAATATATGATTTTTAAGTTAAATGATATATTATGTTTTTCAAACAATATTCCTCTTTAGGTAATGTGTTGTTTTATAGTTGTTTACGTGTTTTTAATGATTTGCCCTTTACGATATTTCGTGAAATTACCTAAGGGCTTAGTAACTATAACGTTGAAAACGAATTGTTTAGTTAAGAGAGATAATGTCTTTTTTTGATTCCCAGCCTTTCCATTCTTGATTTTAAGGTAGTAGGAGGAAGATCGAGCAGGGCAGCAGCACCATTATCGCCCGATATACGTCCGTTACAAAATTTAAGTACACTAAGCAGATAGTCTTTTTCAAACTCACGCCATGATTTTATAACAGTATTATCGGCAGTAGTATATGTTTTATCATTATAAGATGATACGGCTATTTCCTTAATTGTTTTTTCAGGAGATAAAAGTACGGCACGTTCTATGGCATGTTCCAGTTCGCGCACATTACCCGGCCAGTTATGCATTTCAAGGGTTCGCATTGCCTTTGCCGATATGGTTTTTATCTTTTGTTTGTTCTTTACACAAAAGCGTTGTACAAAAAACTGAGCTAAGCCTTTTACATCTTCAATCCGTTCTTTTAGGGAAGGAATATAAATAGGGAAAATATTAAGCCTGTAATAAAGGTCGGCTCTAAAATTTCCTTTCGTGATTTCTTGTTGTAAATCCCTGTTTGTAGCAGCAATTATACGCACATTTACCGCTATGGTTTTATGTCCGCCTATACGTTCAATTTCTTTTTCCTGTAACGCCCTCAACAGTTTTACCTGTAGTTCTATAGGTAATTCCCCTATCTCATCAAGAAAAAGAGTACCGTTATGAGCCATTTCAAATTTTCCTTTTTTTTGAGAAACAGCACCTGTAAAACTGCCTTTTTCATGACCAAACAGTTCGCTTTCCAATAAATTTTCGGGGATGGCAGCACAGTTTATTTTGATAAGCTTTTTATTTTTTCTGCCCGAATTTTCGTGTATGGCCTTTGCCACGAGTTCTTTACCTGTACCGCTTTCGCCCAGTATAATAACTCCGGTATCACTTTCGCTAACCATACTTATAAGGTTACGCACCTGCTGCATGGGTTCACTACTGCCCACTATGCCCATATCATGAGCCGGGATGTGGATTTTTTCATCTTGTGTGACCTGATTGCTTTGACCATGAAGAGGAATATATTTTTCCAGTAAAAGAATATTGGTCAGGGTTATATTAAGCTGACTGCAAAGTTGTCTTACAAGTCTTAAATCTTCCCGCTCGGGTTTGCCGTCTTTACTGTAACCCAGGCATAAAACAGCCTGAAATCTTTTTGAAGGGACGTTACAAAACAATGTTTTTTTGATAGTGTTTTTATAACCTTCGCCAACAATATATTGTAACCCTGTTTTAATTATTTCCGGTTTTGGGATTAATACGGGATCGGGAGAATTTAAAACCCTGTCAAAAAAATCGGTTTTAATTACTTCATCTTTAAACTGAAGCGATTTTGAACTTTCACTACTGTAAAAAAGAACATATCCTTCTTTAGCTTCCTGATACAGAAATATACAGAAATGTTCAAACTCCAGTTTTGATTTTAGCTCACTGTTTACTACCCGATGAAACTCGGCCCTGTTTTCGGTCATAGCAAGGCTTTCGCATATAGACTGCAAAAGCAACTGTTCCTGCTCACGTTGCATGATTCTTTTCAGAATCTCGTTATTTTCGGGGCTGTGGGTCATAGTGGTAAACCGTTTGTAATGTAAAAATAAGTAATTACAGGGTTAGTTTGTATTACTTATTTTCCTTAAACCATATATCCTGATAAGTATCGGGATGTCTTTTAAACTGCCCGTGCACATAAGGGCACAGTGGCACAACCATAAGGTTATTGTCTCTTACATATTTTACCATATCTGCCAGTAGTAATCCGGCAAAACCTTTGCCTGCAGCTGCGGGGTCTACCTCGGTATGATATACTGTTAATTTGTTATCACGGACGCTTATTACCATTTCACCCATTTTTTTACCGTCTTCATGAAGGTAAAAGGCTCCGTGTTTTTTATCGTCCAGTTCCAGTTTAATATTTGTCATGATTATTTTTTTTTAAAGGTTAGTAATGCTCCTGCTGTATACCCAGTTTTTTCATTTTTGAATAGAGTGTAGTAGGAGGGATTTTCAGCATTTCGGCAGCACCTCCGGGACCAAATACTTTTCCGCCACTTGCCTGTAATGCCTGCATGATGTGTTTACGTTCCATATCTTCCAGTGACTGTAATTCACCCGAAGCGGTTTCTGTAAAGCTTTCGGTTTCCTTAGGAAGTTCAATAAAGTCTATTTCATGGGTAGTGGCTAATAGTGAACTACGCTCAATGAGATGTTCCAGCTCACGAATGTTACCCGGCCAGTTGTATTGTAATAACTGTTGTTGTGCTTTATTGCTAAATCCTGTAATGCCTTTACCGTTAGCCTTGTTGAATTTTACAAGAAAATGATTGGCAAGTAACAGGATATCGTCTTTCCTGTTTTTTAGCGGAGGAAGCTCAATAGGAAAAACATTAAGCCTGTAATATAAATCGAGCCTAAAGCGTCCGTCTGCCACCTCTTTTTCAAGGTTACGATTTGTGGCAGCTATAATACGAACATCCACTTTAAAGGTATGGTTTCCGCCAATGCGTTCAATTTCCTTTTCCTGAAGTACGCGTAATAGTTTTACCTGAGCATCAAGCGGAAGTTCACCAATTTCATCCAGAAATAGTGTTCCGCCATTTGCCTGTTCAAACTTACCGGTACGCATGGTGTTGGCTCCTGTAAAGGCACCCTTTTCATGTCCGAAAAGTTCTGACTCTACCAGTGATAAAGGTAAAGCAGCACAGTTAACTACAACTAAGGGTTTATTTTTTCGGCAGGAGTTGTTATGTAGGGCATGGGCAATACGTTCTTTTCCGGTACCGCTTTCTCCGGTTATAAGTACCGAGGTATCTGTAGGGGCAACAATACTTACTTTATTAAGTACTTCTTTTATAGCCGGAGTTTGTCCTACAATCTCTCCAAAAAACGGAGTTCCCTGTTCTGCCTGCTCAGGTTTTAGTTCTTCCTGATTCTCAATACTGTACCTGTATCGGGCAATATCCAGCATTACCAACAGGTCTTTTTCCCTAAAGGGTTTTACCATAAAGCCATAAGGCTGTGTTTTTTTTACAGCCTCCAGTATGCTTTGATTGGTATTGGCAGATATGAAAAGGAACGGTATTTTAACCTCTGCCAGTTCTTTGGCAAGGTCTATTCCTGTTTCATTGCCTTTAAGTATTATATCCAGCAGAACCCAGTCGGGCTTTTTTGCCTCAATCATAGTTCTTGCCTGTGCGGCAGAAGAGGCTATTCCCACCACATTGTAGTTGCCTTTTTTTAATATCATTTTAAGGTCGTTGGCAACTATAAATTCATCTTCAACAATAAGTATTTTTTCCTTCGTGTTCATCGTCATATGGCTTAAACATCAGCCACTCTTTTTATAAATGTTATTGTAATGGTTACACCGTTATTGGTTGTAATATTAAATGTTCCGTCAAGCTGTTCTGCCAGTCCGGTCATAAGATTCATACCAAGTGAATCCAGCTCTGTAGGTTCAAAACCTTCCGGTAGTCCAATACCATTATCGGTAATTTGTAACAGGAAAGTGTTTTCCTGAGTCTCCTTAAAGGTAATACTAATAATTCCCTTTTGTTGTGGGAAAGCATATTTTATGGCATTACTTATGGCTTCATTCAGTATGAGACCAAGGGGTACTGCCTGGGCTACATCAAGCTCTACAGACTGAGTGTTTAGCTCAAATCGTATTTTGTTTTCATCATCAAAACTGTCTTTAAGATAACTGGCCAGTTCCTGTATGTACCACGAGATGTTAATACTGGAAAGGTTATCTGTTTGATATAACTTTTGGTGGATAAGGGACATGGCATGCATTCTATGCTGACTGTTTTGTATTGCCAGCAGGGCATCTTCATTTTCAAGATAGGCCGACTGTGTGTTTAGCAGGCTGATAACAATTTGCAGGTTATTTTTAACCCTGTGATGTATTTCCTTTAAAAGCCATTCTTTTTCCTCAACAAGATTTTGAAGTTTCTTGTTTTTGCGGTTTATCTCTTCCTGTTTGGCCTCAAGCACGGCATTGCTTTTTCTTTTAATACAATACCTGCTGTATAATAGTCCTAAAATAATAAACGATATAGCCAGGCTGGCGATAAAAATGTAGCGTATTACCATTTCATGCTCCAGTTTTGTTTGCTGAAGCTGACTTTGCTGTGTTAGGAGTTTGATGTTTTTATCTTTTTTTTCCGTTTCATATTTCAATTGTAAGTCGGCAAACTGCTTAGTACTGTTTATATTGAAAAGGGAATCGTCCAGCTTTTTTTGATTTTTAAGATGTTCTATAGCTCCTAAATAATTGCCCGTAGCAGAATCTGACTCAAAATGGGCACGTTCCAGTTGAGATAGGTTAAACAAATCATTATGTACTTTTGCCAGTTCTTTTAATTTGTTAATGTATGTATAAGTTTTATCTGCCTGTCCGGTTTGAGTTAAATAACTTATTATGGCATAGTACATTTTTTCCTGCTCTATATGGGCTCTTTCACTAACTTTATTACTGCATTTTATCAGTTGTTCATAGTACGGTTTGGCTTTATTATACTGCTTTAATTTACAGTATATCAATATGTATAATGAAGGGTACTCCACATCACAATCAGTACTGTGGTAAAATTTAAAACCACTGTCCAGTACTTCAAGAGCTTCTGTAATTTTACCTCTGTGATACAGGCTTCTGGCAGTGTTTATTGTTATGGCAGTTACCCCTTCGGTATCATTACTTTCTTTTGATACGGCTATAGCTTTTTTATAGTATTCAACCGATTTATCATAAAAATTAAGTTCAGAATATATAGTCCCTAAAAGGTCATATAAAAGACTTACCCACAAACCGTTAATTTCCATATTATCCATGGTTTTTTCGGCCTTAAGAGCATAAGATAATGCATCTTCATAATTCCCCTGAACCCTGTAGTCCATACCAAGTATTGTATATTCCTGATAGAGATTACTGTCCTTTAGTTTCTTTTTGATTTCAATAGCCTGTAAGGCATATTTTATAGATGTTGCCGGTTTATCCATACTATTAAACAGAATAGATAACTCACAATACATTTCTGCCTCATTGTGAAAATCGCCAGCCTGTTTGTATGATGATGCAGCATTAATGAAATGTTTAATTTTATTAGGATCACCAGTATTTGCAGCAAAATAGCCAAGTGAGGCATAAATGCTTCCGGCTTCTTTATTGAGATTGTGTTTTTTAGTGAAACTAAGTGCTTTGTTTTTTAATTCGTTTCCTTTAACGGTATCTCCTTTTGTAATTGTAATTTCGCTATCAAACAACATACTTTGGGCTATACTGTTTTTTAGGTCCAGTTCCCTGCTAATATGCATAGCTTCACTATTAAGTAAAGCTGCGCTGTCTATGTCGGCTTTTGTAGAGTTTTCTTTGTTTAGATAATACTTTACTGCCTTCAGTAAATTATGAGCCTTCTCTTCATTATCTTCACCATAATGCAGGTTTTTTAAAAGGACATGTATTTCATCATCATCGGTTTGCTGACAAACCGATTTGAGCGGAAACAATAAAGCGAGTATAAGTACTATTTTATATACCATTTTCAAGTTTAAATTATTTATTGCTCCTACTTTCGGTAAAGTAACATAATAGCAGAGCCCCTGCTGCTGCAAGTACAGCTTTAAGACCAAATTCCTTTCCGCATAAAGCGCCTAATACACAGCCTGTAAGAAATCCTGTTATTGCTATAGCCTGCTTTTTAAGACTGATAAGGCTAACCTGATCAATAGTTTTATGTATTAGCAAATTACGTATATCCAATGATGCCTGAGTAACATTACCTGTCATAACCGTTGTAGGACCATAAGTAGCTTTACTAAACAGTTTACCAAATGCGTTTTGTAACCCAAGAGCAAAAACAACAATCATTACATAAAGGTACATTATTCCCTTATTGTTACTTTCAGGATGAAAATAAGCCAATATACCAACTGTAAGTAAAAGTAGCGCCTCGGTTAAAAGTAGCCGTTCTTTTTCTGCCGATTTTTTAGACAACCATCCGCCACACATTACGGCAATAATAAAAACAGGAAAGGTAATTAATTTTATCCATGCCTGTACATCGCCTCCTTTAATAACCTGATAGGCAAAAACTATAAAGTTACCTGTAACGTGTGCCGAAAAAATAGTATCACCGGCTACAAAGGTAACTGTGTCGCAATAGCCTGCAACTGCCGATAGTACCAGTGTAGCATAGTGTATATTATGGAGTCTCATGGCTTTTATTTTAAATGAGATCGCAGCATCCAGGCCATTTTTTCGTGGGTTTCCATTAACCCGGTAATAAAGTCACTGGTGCCATAGTCTTTTAGCTCTGAGGCAAAATGGTCAATATTTTCACGCAGGAAAATAATAATACTCTCATGGTCCTCTAATAGCTCTTTAATAAACCCCAAACTATCGTTATGAGACCTTGATGCTTCGGTTAAATGTGTTAGTTCCAAAAAGCTTTTTAATGTAGCCGGAGCATAATGTCCTAAAGTTCTTATTCTTTCGGCTACACTGTCCATAATTTCATCCAATTGGTTGTACTGGGCTTCAAAAAAAAGATGCTTGTTATAAAAGTCGTTCCCTTCTATATTCCAGTGAGCGTTTCTGGTTTTTGTATACAGTATGAATTCGTCTGCAAGTAGTTTACTGAGAGAGTCGGTTATCTGTATAATGTTTTCTTTTTTAATACCAATAAATGCTTCCATAAGTTTTTACATTAACGTTACTATTTCGATATAATTGAACTAAATATCTTTAGTTGTTGTTATGTAAGCTATTTTATTGCCATTTATTTTAAGTTATTGTTATTTAGTTTATTAGTTTTTAATGATGTTGTTTTGTTTAACGATATATCGTAAAATTATGTATAGTATAATACGTTTGAGTAATCAGCTACTAATGTATATTAGGTGAAACAAAAGGCTGTGCCATGTGCAGTGGTGAAGTATATATTGATTTTGTGCACAGTTTTTTTGCAGAATATAAGTTAATGTTTAAGCATTTCGTGAGCATATTGTACACCTACACCATAAGCACCACCGTATTTTTTAACCAAATCGGTTACGGCTTTGTAAGTTTCCTGATGCGCCCAGTCACGTTGCAACTCCGGTAAATACTGTAAAGAGGTTATAGGCGTTGGGGTGAAAATACCACAGGTGATTATAACGCATTTACTTTATTTAAAGAATAATATTGAGAATATAATTGAACGGTTTAATCCTGTCGGGGTAATTACTCAGGATATCCAAACCAGCAGTATATACTTACAGGATTTATGGAATCTATAAAGAAATTGTAAGATTATTAAAACAAAAAAAACCGAAATCAATATGATTTCGGTTTTTTTATTTGTGACCTCGACAGGATTCAAACCTGTAACCTTCTGAGCCGTAATCAGATGCGCTATTCAGTTGCGCCACGAGGCCTTTTTGCTTCCCGATGTGCCAAAATAAAGCTATTGGCTTATCGTTCTTTGCGGGTGCAAATATAGGGATTATTGATTAACTTGCAAACCTAAATGAATATAAAATTGAAAAAAAATGGCATTAGAAAACTATATACGTGACATTCAGGATTTTCCGAAACCGGGAATAGGTTTTAAAGATATAACCCCGCTTTTAGGAAACCCCGATGCAGTTAAGGAATGCATGGAATTATTACTAAAAAACCTTAAGGATAAAAATATTGATAAGGTAGTAGGGGTGGAGAGCCGAGGTTTCTTTTTTGCCACTTTACTTGCTTATGAGCTTAATGCAGGTTTTGTACCTGTAAGGAAGCCTAACAAGCTGCCGTATGAAACCATTTCGTCATCATATGAACTGGAATATGGTATGGATACCCTGGAGGTACATATTGACGGAATTAAGAAAGGGGACAGGGTACTTATACATGATGACGTACTGGCTACAGGTGGTACTGCCGCAGCAGTTTGCGAACTGGTAGAAAAACTGGGAGGCGAAATTGTACAGTGTAATTTTTTAATGGAACTGTCGTTTCTTAACGGAAGGAATAAAATAAGCCAATGCGATATTTACTCGCCATTGGTATATTAATCCAGTGCATGTATGGTAACGTAGTATTTCCAGGCAATTATTGCTTTTTGAAGTTTGGTAGCTTTGCTGAGGTCAAGCTGTTGTTTACTGTAATTAGGTAATAGCCATTTGTTGAGTTTTGCCAGTAGTTTAAACATGGTGAGCGGGTTTTTGTTGTATCAAATATAAAAAAAGACTGTCTTGATTGACAGTCTTTTAAGTAAAATATATGATTTGTGTTAGGTAAGGTTTCTTATTGTATAAATGTTTTTATTTCACCGTTTTGCTTGCTTATAGCAATGTTTGATATACCATTTGAATCCTGACATGTTAGCGACTTTTCAGTACCTTTCTTATCGTCGGTTATGCTTATTTTTAGTTTAACAATTTCTCCGGCTTTATTTCTTCTTATTGTTTTATACTTTACGGTTACTTCCATTCTTTGCAGTACATCTTTGTAATCTTCAAGAGTTTCATCACTGGTATTTTTATTGATTACCACTAATGCATTGTTTTGCTGTTTTTTCGAAACTGTAATAATGTTAGGCTCTTCCTCCATGCCAGATGTCGTAATAGTAACTGTTTTAGGGCTGTTTTTAGTAGTAGTGACCATAATAACACCATTTCGGGCTTTTTCACCATATTTAGCTACATTTTCTTCGGTTTTTTTGTTTACATCTATTGCTACAATGTTGTTATGATCAAGACTTTTGACCATTGCTGGGGTAGCTTCTTTACCGTCAATAAATATTAAGGCATCATCTGCATTAACCATATTATGGTTAGTTCCGGTTTGTTTTACAACAGTATATTTACGTATTCTCCCTGTTTGGTTGTCACTTACCCTTTGGGATATTGATGTGTTTATATCTTGTGAGGAACTCCTGTCGTAAAAAACAGTATCTACAGTAGTAGAGAGGTAAGTAAATTTTCTTACTCCGTTTAGGGTTATGGTATCGGTTGCTGTATTTATAATAACGGCATTTTTACCGGTTTTAGGGTTGTTGTGTTGTTCAGGGGCGTCTATTTCAGTGCCACCGTCAGCACCATACTGTATTTTTTCCATTTCAACAAAATATTCCCCTTTGTCATTTTTCTCAACAATAAGTAAAAATGGATCTAGCCCCGTATTTTTTGAAGTACTCCATGACTTAACGTTAGCCGCTCCGGTAATCGTTAAAGCTATATTGGAAATTTCGCCATTATCATTTCTGTCAAGTGCATTCAATGTAAAAGTACAACCTGTTGCTTTTTCCAGTTTTTTGATTCCTTCCTTTAGGGTTACATCACTAGTATTTTTAGTTATTTCTAGTGCATGAATATTGTTTTGCGATTCGGGTTGAACAGTTTGATTTTCTGTTTCTTTGATTTGGGCTTCTGTTTTTATCTGAAAAAGAAAAACAAAGGCAAACATAAATGGTAGTATAAAGGCATATTTAAATGTATTTATTTTTTTTGATGAAGGCGTGTTTAACATCATGATACGTTTTTTGATTAATGGTTGATAAAAATGATTGGTTACCCCCATATACTCTTCATTAAGCGTAAACTTAAGTAGTGTTTTCTGGTAATTTTTTCTGTCGTTTACCTGTTTACAGGCTTCGGCATCGGCAATAAACTCAAGGTTTTGTGATATTGTTTTTTTGTACAACCACATAAACGGATTAAACCAAAACAATATGGTAAAAAGCTGACCTATTATGATATCTGCCGAATGTTTCTGGCTACTGTGTACTTTTTCATGTTTTAGAATATCGTTTAGCTCCTCTGGTTCAACTGATTTCGAGTTATAAACAATGTAACTGAAAAAAGAGAAGGGTAGTGTAATACCTGTGGTGTCTATAATGGTATACTGCTTTTCCTTTTTACCGTTACTACCTTTAATTATTGCTTTTATTCTGAATAAATCTATAATTAACCTAACTAACAGTATGGCTGATATAAGTACGTATATCCCTATAAGTACATAAAACCAATTAATGGTAAAGGCTTCCTCAACTACTGCTTCAGTATAATTTTCTGCTTCAGGCATAAGTATTTGAAAAGGAGTAGTGTTATTAGGCTCTACAATTACTGTTTTTGTAATAGTTAGCAGGGGTAAAAAAGCAGCAGTAAATAACCCGGAGAGTAAAAACCACCTGTTAGCAGTAAAAAAGGTTTCTTTTTTTAAAAACAGGATGTAAGCAAAATAGAATAAGGCAATTATCCCCGATGCTTTTAACATATAGATGGTAAGGTTCTCCATGGTAGTATTTTTTATTTTTATGGAATACAGTTGAGAGCTGTATTCCCCTTCATTACTGTTGCTTAACTAACTTTAACAATAAAGATTTATTCTTCTTTTTCAGTATTTATTTTCTCAAGCTCTTCCTTAAGTAGCTTTCTTGATTCTTCTATTTCTTTGCGGGCTATTTCCATTTCCTTTTTCATTTCTTCCATTTCCTTTCTTTGCTCCGCTATTTCTTTTTGCTGTTCGGCTTTCATTTTGTCAATGGCGCCACCTCTTTCTTCAAAGTGCTTTTTGCGTTCTTCAAGTCTCTTTTTTAATTCTTCTCTTTTTTCTTCGGCATTTTCTTTTAGTTCTTCTTTTCGTGCTAAAATTTCAGTCCTTCGTTCTTCCATTTGGAGCCTTCTTTGCTCGGCCCTTTCCATATCGCGTGCTATTTGGGCTTCGCTTCTTTTTAGCTGGACAAGACCTCTTTCAATTTGCTCTTTCATCCTTATTTTGTCTGCCTGACTCATTTCCTCAACACGCTTCATTTGTTCTTCAACACGTTTAGCCATTTCGCCGTCAAGCTGGGCAAGTGCTTCCATATCCATCATACTTATAGGATCAATACTGAAATCCTGAATCATGTCCATGTCCAGTACCATTCCTTTAGGCATTTTTATAGAATAGCCTCCGCCTGATTGTGTGGTTACTACCAGTACGCCGTCTTTAGCTTCTTTATCGTATTTCTTTTTGGCTTCTTTACCTGTAATAACATTTATATTGCTAACAATTTGTCCCTGTGGTATGGTTACTGTACTGCCTTTTTGCTGTTTTACACCGTTTACAATTACCAATACATCTTTATTATCACTGTTTATAATTTGTAGTCCGTTTTGGGGAGATGGTGAAATGTAACTCATTCCCGGAGCAGCAGGTGGAGCAGGTGGTGCCGGCGGAGCAATCATTGAATTTGGAGTCATAGGAGCCGGTGGCGTGGGCGGAGCCATCATATCGGGTTCATCCTGATAGTAGCTGTTTGCGTAGTTTTGGTATTGGTCGTTTACCGGAAGTGCGTTAAACGCGATTTTATTACCAGTATCTTCATTACTCTCTATAGCAATTTCAAAACGATTTATAGGCTGTGTACTATTTGTTTGGTATACTTTTGACTGATTGCCATCGTTAACAGTAACCTTTATCGCTGTAATTTCATTATTGCTGTTACGGGTTAAGTTGCTAAACGTAACATTGGCACCAAACTCTTTTTTAAACAGTTCTTTTATCTTTTCAAGTTCTGCATCTGTAGCATCTTTTGTAATTTCAAGAGCCATTTTAAACTTTTCATAGCTTACTTCCTCTATCGCCTTGTCGGTGCTTTTTTCCTGAGCAATAACCCTTATCTGAAACAGCACCATAAAAGCTATTAGTACCGGGAGTACTATAGCATATTTCCAGCTGTTTACTTTTCCTGATTTTTTTTTGTTTAACATAACGATTCGTTTTTTGATTAGTGATTGATAAAAATGATTGGTGATTGATATGTATTCCGGCTGAAGCGTAATTTTCAGCATTGTTTTTTGATAAGCCGTGCTGTCGCTTATTTGTTTTGTAGCAACAGCATCGGCAATAAACTCAAGATTTTGAGAGATCGAACTTTTATACAGCCAGGCAAAAGGGTTAAACCAAAAGAATATGGCGATTAACTGACCAATAAGCATATCTGCCGAGTGGTATTGCCTGCTGTGTACTTTTTCATGGCAAATAATGCTTTCCAGTTCGTTAGACTGCAATAGTGCCGAATTGTATACTATATAATTAAAGAAGGAAAACGGAGCATTTACCCGTGGTGTATCAATAAGTTTGTATTGCCCTTCTTTAGTAACGGTTTGGTTTTTTATTATCTGCCTTAGCGATATAAAATTGAATAATAGTTTTATCATTAAAAATAATACAGCCGCTATATATATGCCTAAAACAACATTGGGCCAGCTAAAGCTTACAGGAGAAGGTGTTACCTGTTGTGTGTTATCCTGTAATTGTAGTAGCTGACTAACATCTATTACCTGCATTTCTTGTTGCGGCGCGGGGTCTATCCAAACAATTTTTTTAAAGAATACCAGTGGCAGCGCCAATGCCGTACCTAAGCCCGAGAGTAAAAACCAACGGTTGGAAACAAAGAAAGTTTCTTTTCGTAAAAAAATATGATACGCAGCATAAAACAGGGCGATTAATCCCGAAGCTTTAATCATATATGTAAAAAACTGTTCCATGTTATTCTTCTTAGGGTTTTACTTTAGGGCGTTTTTTATTTTAATTCCTTTAGCTCTTGTGTAACCAGGCTTTTTAGTTGCTCTACGTTATATTTGTTAAAGCTCATAAACTTAAGTTCAGGCATAGTGTCTATAGTAATAGTGAAACTTTTGCCTGAAGCCTCATTTTTGCTCGCCTTTTTTGTAATAATCTCTAAAGTGTTTTTTTTCTTTAAAACATTAACAGCTACGATGTCTATACCCTTTTTAAGGTTTGTATCGTTGTTTTTTACTTTACGTCCGTCAATAATAACAGTTATGTTGTTTTGACTATCAGCCTGGTTAGCATACCATTGTTTGCCATACATGTCATAAATTAAAACCTTAGCAGCCTCTGTAGCAGGTATTGTGGTTGTAAGGTTGCTAATGTTGTTTGCAGCTTTGCTTTGTGCAATAGTTTTAACCTGAAACAATAGCATAAATGCAGCCAGAGCAGGGATTACTAATGAGTACTTTGCAGCATTTGCTTTTCGTGATTTGTTTTTGTTCATCATAACGATTCGTTTTTTAATTAGTGATTGGTAAAAATTATTAGTGATTGATATGTATTGTAACTGTAGTGTAACCTTTAGTAATGTTTTTTGATAAGCCGTACTGTCGCTTATTTGTTTTGTAGCAACAGCATCGGCAATAAACTCAAGATTTTGAGAGATTGAACTTTTATACAGCCAGGCAAAAGGGTTAAACCAAAAGAATATGGCGGTTAACTGACCAATAAGCATATCTGCCGAGTGGTATTGCCTGCTGTGGGCTTTTTCATGGCAAATAATACTTTCCAGTTCATTAGGTTGTAATACAGCCGAGTTGTATACTATATAATTAAAGAAGGAGAACGGAGCGTTTACTCTTGGTGTATCGATAAGTTTGTATTGACCTTCTTTTATAACAGATTGATTTTTAATTATCTGTTTTAGCTGTATAATATTAAGTAACAGCTTTATGGTTAAAAATAGCACTCCTGCAATGTATACTCCAAAAATCAGGTTAGGCCAGCTAAAAGTTATGGTGTTTGAAAGCGCAAACGGGGTTTCCTGTAGTTGTTGTAACTGATTTGCATTTATAACACTTACTTCCTGTATAGGAGAAGTATTTGTCCATACAATTTTTTTAAAGAACACCAATGGTAGCGCTAATGCCGTGCCTAAACCCGAGAGTAAAAACCAGCGGTTGGAAACAAAGAAAGTTTCTTTTCGTAAAAAAATATGATACGCAGCATAAAACAGGGCGATTAATCCTGAAGCTTTGGCCATATATACAATAAACTGTTCCATGCTACTCTTCTTTCTCTATCATCTTCAGTATTTCGCGTAGCTCTTCGGCGCTTATCTTTTCTTCTTTAGCAAAGAAAGATACCATACCTTTATATGAGTTATTAAAGTAGTTTTTAATAGCATTACTCATATAGCCTGTGCGGTAATCTTCTTTAGATACGGTAGGGTAGTACTGGTAGGTATTACCATAGGCAATGTGATCTACATAACCTTTTTCCTCCAGATTTCTTATTATGGTAGAAACAGTGTTGTAATGAGGTTTACTTTCTTTTACCTCAAGTAGTACATCTTTTACAAAAGCTTTTTCAAGCTTCCATAAAATCTGCATTACTTCTTCTTCTTTGTTTGTTAATTTTTGCATGGCATCTTTAATTAATAATCCAAAGCTAAAACTATTTTTTTAGTTTACCAACTATTTTTATAGTTATATAACTAAAACGGTAGTTTTTTATTGTGTAAAGATGCCTTAAAAATTTATGCTATGCGTGTGATTCTTGTTTTAAACGCCTTTGTACGAGTAGTATTGCAGCAGCAGAGAGCAGACCTAAAATTCCCATAACCGCCCAGTTAGTATTATAACCAAAGAAAGAAATATTAAGCATACCCAGTTTAGAACTAAATATATGAGCCACACTAAATGTCATGGTATAAAGTGCCATGTAACGCCCTTCGTGACCACGTGGAGCACGACTCATGGCAAACGAGTTTGCAAACGGGAAACAAAGCATCTCACCAAGGGTAATGAATATAACACTTAATAAGAGTACACCTATCCAAATATTAATTAATAATGTGAAGAAGGCGAGGGCAAAAAATACCGAGCCCCATAACAGTATTTTGATTTTAGATATGTTTTTCCGTTCAATATATCCTACTAATGGCATCTCTAAGGTAAATACCATAGTGCCGTTAAACGACATAATAAGCCCTGTTTCAAATTCGGTTAGGTTATATACTTCCCCGTGATAAAGGGGTAGGGTAGTAAACATTTGGAAAAATATAAGTGCTGTTGCAAAGCTGGTAAACAAGAACAACAGGAAAGTCCCATCGTTAAAAACAGATACGTGTTTTGTTATATCTTCTTTTACCAGAGATTTATCTTCTGTTACTTTTTTCTTCTCCTTTACTAATATATAGAATAGTAATATAGAGATTATACACGATGCCCCATCGGCCCAAAACAATCCTTTGTAACCAATATTTGTAATTATGATTCCGCCCAGTGCAGGTCCTGCCGCAAAGCCAAGGTTAATGGCAAGTCTTACCAGCGCCAGTGCACGTGTACGATTTTCGGGTTTTGCGTAGGTATTAAGGGAAACAAACATGGCGGGTCTAAACGTATCGGCAATTACCATTATACCAAACATGGCAAAACACAACCCGGCAAAGGAAGTGACGTACTGTAGCCCGAAGAATAAAAGCCCCGTGGTAAATAGGCTGTATACCATTACTTTGTAAAAACCTATCCTGTCGGTTAGTTTACCGCCTATCCATGATCCCGCCATTGAACCCAGTCCGAAACATACCATTATCCAACCTACCTGACCATATGAAAAACACAGGTCTTCTTTAAGGTATTTGGAAAGGAAAGGCAGTACCATAGTACCGGCGCGGTTAATAAACGTAATTAGCGTTAGTATCCATATCTCCCGGGAGAAGCCCCTGAAGTTATTGATATAGCGCTTAAAGGCTTTAAGAAACATGTAAATGGGATGATTTACCACAAATATACAAAGGAAACGTTCCTTAATATTAACTGCCCAATAAAAATATTTTAAGTTATTGGTTACTTTTGTATAAAACCAATAATAAGATAATGAGGAATATAATAATTGGCGGAGCATTGCTACTGTGCCTTATGGCAAAAGCACAGGGATGCTCAAAGGAAAATGCCGTGGCTTTTCAGGAAAAAATGAATAAGGAGTATGCTAACCCAGATGAGTCTCCGCTTACCAAGGAAGATATAAAGACGTTTAAATCACTGGATTTTTATCCTATAGATACTAATTTTTGTGTGGATGCTAGACTGGTTACAACACCAAACGAAAAACCTTTTTACATGCAAACCACTACCAGCAGGAAGCCACGCTACAGGAAGTATGGCGAACTGCATTTTACACTAAAAGGGAAAGAGGTAAAACTGGATGTTTTCCAGAGTATGGATATGATGAAAATGGAGGAGTATAAGGATTATCTTTTCCTGCCGTTTACTGATTTGACATCGGGTAACGGTAGTTATGGCGGAGGCAGGTATGTTGACCTTAAAATCCCTGCAGGAAATACGCTTACTATAGATTTTAATACCGCCTATAATCCGTACTGTGCTTATAACCATAGTTTTTCATGCCCGGTACCGCCGGAGCAAAATGATATACTGGTTGAAATTAAGGCAGGGGTAAAGGAGTATAAAAAGCATTAATAAAAAATCCTGAGCATTGCTCAGGATTTTTTTATGGTATTATTTACTTTCTTTAAGTACCATATCAATTGTAATTGCTCCGGCAAGTATAGCTACTTTGTTATCGTTTTGAGCAAATTCAGGATGAATGGTTACATTGTATTTATCTGCAGTGGTGAAAATTTCTTTCATAGCACCATTCCACTTTTTATTAATAGTACCAATTTGGTTTTCGGTAGGGTCGGTAATATGGAAATTCCAGGCTTTCCAGTCTCCGTTTATTTTTGCGATATGAGAATCTGAAGCATCAAAAATATTGAACGTAGGCTTAAAGAATTTAAATTTTTGCTTTACGGTTCCTACCACTTTTCCGTGTGGATTTGTTATTGTTATTTTAGACATCCAAAAAGTCCACCCTCTTGATATTGATGCCTGAAGCCTGTCTTCAGAATCCCTGATTTCCAGTAAAAACGGAAGCATCGGCTTTTTAAGTAACAGTCTTAAAAATTTTTGACCGGCACTTAGTTTTTGCTTTACACTACCAATGTTTGCTCCTTGTTCATTATAAATCTGGTAGCAGTTTTCAAATTTAAAAAAGTTTACTTTTTCGTCGATAAAGTAACTGTTTGTTTCAAAAAAGTTTGAGTTCATAAAAATAAATTGTCCCTACTTATAAGGCGTTTCAGGATTTTGCCCCGTTTTTTTGTGGTTTCCGGACTCCACTTACGATTGGTTAGCTGTAAAAACAGACGAGGCGAAAATAAGTAAAAACTTATTATTTTAGATGAGGAAAGAGTTAAATTAGAAAAGCCGTATCGGGAACAGATACGGCTTTTCAACTAAACATAATCAGAACTACTAATTAATTAGCTTCGATTAAAGATTCATGAGCAAGAGTTTCTTTTTCTTTTTCAATATTTAATAAGATAAAAGACCTTTCGGCTGGATTACCGCTGTGCAGGGCTTTTACATTTTCAAGGGAAATATTCCCTGTTATGTATCCGGAATCATGATTTGCATATGACTCCTCAATGGTGTCAAAATATTCTTTTAAGCTTTCAGCCTCTTCCTTTTTATGGCGAAGCAGTACCTTAAGCGTAACCTCATTGCTAAGCAACAGGTTTTCTTCCTGGTATATTTTTTTGTATTCGTAACGGTAATCGTAGCTTAATGCAGAGATGTCTGACAGCACAGCAGAGGCTGTAGGATGTGCACCTGCACCACGCCCCACAAAGAAATGAGTATCAGCAAAGCTGGTTTTGGTTAGCACTCCGTTAAATACATCGTCTACAGTAAACAGGCGGTCATCGCTACCTACGAATTTAGGAATAACAAAAGCCGATAGGGTTCCCTGTGGTGTTTTAAACGCCTGGGCAACCAGCTTAATTTTAAGTCCTTTTTCGCGGGCATATTTAAGCTCCAGTTCACCTATGTTATCTATACCTATATTATATATGTCGTTAGGGTTTGCAATGTAACCAAATGAGTGTGCTAATAATATTAGCAGTTTGTACTTGGCATCAAAGCCCCCTGTGTCAAGAATAGGGTTACTCTCTGCATAACCGTTATCCTGAGCCTGTTTAAGGGCAGCCTCATACGAAAGGTTTTCTGCAAAAGTTTTGGTAAGTATATAGTTGGTAGAGCCGTTAACAATCCCTTCGATAGATTCTAAAAGGTCGTTGTCATAGTACTCTTCCAAATTTCTAATTATAGGCATACTGGCACAGCAGGCAGCTTCATATAAAAGCGGCACGTTGTATTCACGCTGTAATTCCAGTAGTTCGGTAAAATGTTCGGCAACCATCTTTTTGTTGGCAGATACCACCGCTTTCCCTTTTTTAAGAGCAGCCGCTACAATTTCAAAAGCAGCATCAGCATCATCTATAAGTTCTACCACCACATTTATATCTTCGTCGTTAAGGATGTCATTTTTGTCGTAAGTAAAGTTTTCTGCACCTATTTCACGAGCTTTGTTTTTGTCCTTAACACAAATGTTTTTGATGTTTGCTTTCAGTCCCGGAGTTTTTTCCAACACTTCGTATAGTCCGTAACCTACACATCCAAAACCGAATAATCCTATATTTAAATTTTTTCTTGACATTTTGTATTTCTTCTTTTGTGAGATGTTTAATTAAGCTGTTACGCTTGTTTTATCTGCATTAGCTTTAACAGCAGTGGCAATAGCCTGTTTTAAGTCGTCAATAAGATCATCAGCATCTTCAAGACCTACAGAAAGGCGTATAAGGCTATCGGTTACACCAGAGCTGTATCTCTTTTCTGCCGGGATTGATTTATGAGTCATTTCACATGGCAGGCAGCAAAGACTCTTAATTCCTCCAAGGCTTTCAGCCAGTTTAAACAGTTTAGTACTCGATACTATTTGTGAAGCCAGTTCTTTATCATCAATCACAAGATCAAAAGCGATTACACCACCAAAGTATTTTTGCTGACTTTTAGCAATCTCGTGGTTGTGGTGTGTTTTAAGGCCAGGGTAGTAAACATTTTTAATTAGTTTTTCTTCCTGTAAGAACTCAGCAATTTTCTGAGCGTTTTCGGCATGTTGTTTTACTCTTAGGGTAAGAGTTTCAATACCGCGGATTACTAACCAGCTGTCGAATGGTCCTAAGATAGCACCCGATGCGTTTTGTATGAATTTGATTTTCTCACTTAGTTCCTGTGTAGAAGTTACCACAAGACCTGCAATTAGGTCACTGTGACCTGCAATGTATTTAGTTGCACTGTGAATAACGATGTCTGCACCAAGATCGATAGGTTTTTGAGAAACCGGCGATGCAAAAGTGTTATCTACGCAAAGCAGTATGTTGTTTTCTTTTGCTGTTTTTGCAATAGTGCGTATATCAGATACTTTTAGGGTAGGGTTTGTAGGCGACTCAATCCAGATAAGTTTTGTTTTATCGGTAACTGCATCGGCTACGTTTTGAGCGTTTGTAGAATCTACATAGTTAATTTTGATTCCGAATTTTTGGTACACGTGAGTGAACAGGCGGAAAGCACCTCCGTAAATATCGTCTACTGCTATAACCTCATCTCCTGCTTCAAGAAGTTTTATAACTGAGTCGATAGCTGCCAGTCCGCTTGCAAAAGCAAAACCTCCGTGTCCGTTTTCAAGTGCTGCGATACAGTCTTCAAGAACCTTACGTGTAGGGTTGTTACTGCGTGAATAGTCGTAACCTTTGTGAACGCCCGGTGCGTCTTGTACAAATGTTGATGTTTGGTAAATAGGGGTAGCGATTGATCCTGTTAGTTCGTCTACCGGAATGCTGTTAAGAATTAAAGTTTGCTCTCTCATTTTTTTGCTGTTTAGAATATTTGACAATTTTTTAAATCCTGTTAAAAAAACATTCTAAACCAGTCTATCGGAAAGTGCATAAACAAAAAATGCCTTTCCGATAAGTCAGAAAGGCACATAATATTTTGAAGTATTATCTACGTATTTCTAAACTTATCTATCCACATTTGCATGTGGTTGAATGTGGCACCTTATTCAAATTAATGAACAGGTTGCCAAGATGTCATAGGGTCAAATCCCTCGATCTTTCTGGATAAGAATTATTTTCTAAAGAACTTGCTGCAAATTTAAAGCACAATGATTTTAATTTCCAAATAAAATTTAAAATATTTTTTATTTAACTGAAAATCAAATATTTAAAAACAGTGTTTTTTTGATTTTAATGAGCTTGGAACTGAGAAAGTGTTATGAAAAAGATGGCAAAAAGTGCTAAAACGAGTCCGGCATAATTAAGTTTTGACATTTTTTCTTTAAAAAACAAAATCCCAACCAGGCTTCCAAGTACAATTACCCCCATGTTCATTCCGGCAAAAACAGTCGACGGATTTTCAGAAAATGCTTTATGCGCTTTTAAGTAAAAAAGAATATTACAAAAGTTGAAAATCCCAACCAGTGCTCCGAAAGCCAAATTCATGAGGCTTAGTTTTTCTCTACTCACAATCAGTTTAAAAAATACATACAACCATGCCACGGCTAAAGCTCCGCAAAACACTATAAAAAGCGATGTGGTGTAAGGCATGGTATTGTGCAGGGCTATTTGTTTAAAAAGTATATCTACTATACCAAAGCCCAGTAAAACAATAGTAGGGTAAAACCACTTTGAAGCACTATTATTATCTTTTTTAGAGAGTATTAAGGCTATAGCGGGGAAGCCTACAAGCAGCGCTATAATTTTATAAGTATTAAAACTCTCCTTAAAAATAAAGTAGGCTGCCAGTATAGGTATAAACAGCGACAGGCGTTGGGCAGCATCGGTTTTTACTATCCCCATGTGCTTAATGGATAGTGCTAAAAATATAAATATAGAGGGAAGCAGTACCGCTAGCGGAATATAAATATGCCATGTAGCATTACTATCTACGGTACTCATATCGGGTTTAAAAAACTGATAGCATAACCCTACGGCAAACACATAGTTCCAGGCTACAATCTGGCTAATGTTTACAGGGTAATTTTTTGCAGTTTTAAACAGTACACCAACGGTAACGCTGCATATAATACTTAAAATGAGGTATAACATCGTTAAAAGAATTTGGGCAAAAATACTATCTTTTCAGTTTTTGCAAGCATCTTTTGTATATTTGATTCCGCTATGAAATCGTATTAAGAATAAACCATAAATCCTTACAGGGCGTATATTCTGTAAAGAGTAAGGTTAAAAATTAAAAAAATGAAAAAGCAGTTCCTATTACTGTTACTTATATTCACTGCAGTATGTAGTGCTCAGGAAGATGCCTGGGTATATTTTACCGATAAACCGGATGCCGACTATTACTTTGAGAATCCGCTTGAAATGCTTTCTCAACGTGCGTTAGACCGCAGAGCTGCACAGGGTATTGAACTGGACGAACTGGATGTTCCTATTCATCAGGAATATATAGACGGAGTAACAGCTGCTACCGGAATAACGGTAATGGCAAAATCAAAATGGCTTAATGCTCTGCATGTAAGAGGAGGTCTAGTTGATATAGCTGCACTAACTTCACTGGAGTTTGTAGACAGTATAGAGTATGCCGATAAATCACTCAACAATTCCGGCAGGCCAGCAATAGCCTCAAGGCAACAACAAGTGAATAAAACACTGGATGTTCAGGCTAATTTTGATTATGGTATGAGCACTACCCAAATACAAATGCTTAACGGACACGTACTGCACCAGCAGGATTATACCGGAGAAGGTATGATAATAGCCGTACTGGATTCGGGTTTTCCGGGAGTAAATACAGCACAACCTTTTCAAAACCTGTTGAATAACAACCGTATTTTGGGAGGTTATAATTTTGTTGCTGCAACAGATGATTTTTATACCGGTAATCAGCACGGTACCTTTGTGCTTTCTACCATGGGAGGGTATGTTGAAGGGGCACTTGTAGGTACTGCACCCGATGCTTCTTACTATCTTTTTGTAACAGAAGATACTACATCTGAAAATCCTGTGGAGGAATCTTACTGGGTAGAGGCAGCCGAAATGGCAGACAGCCTTGGGGCAGATGTAATTAATACCTCACTGGGGTATTATGATTTTGATAATCCTAATTATGATTATACCTATGATGACCTTGATGGTCAAACCGCATTTATAACACGTGGAGCTAATATTGCCTTTACACGCGGTATGATTTGTGTAAATGCAGCAGGAAATACGGGTAGTACCGAAAAACCTTATATTGAGGTTCCTGCCGATGCTGCTAATGTACTTACAGTTGGCGCAGTTAACTATGAAGAACAAAGGGGTAATTTTAGTAGTATAGGGCCAACGTTTGACGGAAGGTTAAAGCCCGATGTTATGGCACTGGGAGTGGCTGCTATTTATTCTAAAACCGATGGTGAAATAAGCTTTGGTAACGGGACATCGTTTGCAAGTCCTATTACGGCAGGTTTAGTAGCCTGTTTATGGCAGGCATTGCCTGAGAAAACCAATACTGAGATTATGGACCTTATAAAAGGTTCGGCAGACAGGTTTAATAACCCTGATTATGACTACGGTTACGGGATACCTAATTTTGCTTTGGCATTAAACGAACTATCTATACAGGAACTATCTAAAAAGGATTTTGTAGTATATCCAAACCCTGTAAACAATGTATTTTATATAGCCCTTCCGGATGATGTGACTGTGGCTTCGGTTACAGTTTATAACGGTTTGGGGCAAATTGTTTTACAGCAGGAAGTTATTGCTAATCAGGCAATATCGCTTAGTGATTTATCTTTAGGGTTTTATAATTATAAAATAACTTCGGGAAGCAAAGCGAAGACCGGAAAATTAATCAGACAATAACAATATAAATTCATTAGTTTAATGAACAAAATCACTGAATTATTTAATATAGAATACCCTGTAATACAGGCAGGGATGATTTGGGCCAGTGGCTATAAACTGGCAAGTGCAGTAAGTAATGCGGGAGGGCTTGGTCTTCTGGGAGCAGGGTCTATGTATCCTGAGGTACTGCGTGAACATATACAAAAATGTAAAAAAGCAACCGATAAACCTTTTGGTGTAAATGTGCCAATGCTGTACCCAAACATCGAGGAGATAATGAATATTATTGTGGATGAGGGAGTGAAAATCGTGTTTACATCTGCCGGGAATCCTAAAACATGGACAGCATGGTTAAAAGAGCGTGGTATTACCGTAGTACACGTGGTAAGTAGTGTAAAGTTTGCCCTAAAGGCTCAGGAAGCAGGGGTAGATGCTGTTGTAGCCGAAGGCTTTGAAGCAGGCGGGCATAACGGTAGGGAAGAGACCACTACGTTTACACTTATCCCTATGGTAAAAGAAAAATTACAAATTCCGCTTATCGCAGCAGGTGGTATTGCAACAGGCAGAGGGATGCTTGCCGCTATGGTACTTGGTGCCGATGCTGTACAGGTAGGTAGCCGTTTTGCAGCTTCGGTTGAGTCGTCTTCGCACGATAACTTTAAACAGGCAATAGTAAACGCACAGGATGGCGATACGCACCTTACTCTTAAGGAGCTTGCTCCGGTAAGACTGATAAAGAACAAGTTTTTCCATGATGTGATGGACTTATATACAAAAGCCCCTACGGTAGATGATCTTAAAACATTACTGGGCAGGGCACGTGCTAAAAAAGGTATGTTTGAAGGTGATCTTGAAGAGGGTGAACTTGAAATTGGGCAAATTGCCGGGCTTATACATGAGGTAAAACCCGCAGCAGCAATTTTAGAGGAAATTATAACCGATTTTAAAAAGGCGAAGCAGGAAGTTGTAAGTCTTTAAACATAAAAAAGCCCGGCAGTTAGTGTCGGGTTTTTAATTTTTTATAGGTTGTAATAAGCTGTAGCATAAAAAATATCTGTGCTATAACAAAGGCAACTGTAGACAGGAAAAAAGCTTTAAAAACCATACCTGTATTTTCAGTATAAAAGTTAAGATATATATTGGTTTTATATAAAAACACTATAAGTAGCGGAATGCTGAGTAGTACATGGATTATGACCAGTAGCTTGTTAAGTGACCATTTTTTTATAAAAGCCCACAGGTAAATTAATGCTGTGAATAGCAACCAGGGAGTTATAAAAAACGAGAGGAAAAAATGAGGAGGCAATACGGTTGTATGCCATCCCGGAATTACACTCATAGCAAAATCAGCAGGGGTGATGGCCACCCATACAAAAAACAGGCTAAATGCTACCAGAAATAAAATTAATGTGGTTGTAACTATTTTTCTCATGATATTTTTTTGTTTTTACCTGTTTTGTAAGCAGTAAATAATGCTATTAAAATTAGTATTACTTCTATGGTAATCATAATCGTATGATTAGCTATAAAATAGTATTCTTCGTGTTCAATTTTTTGAGGCTGTGCGCTAAGAGGAGGGTATAAAGTCCATCCTCCTGATGAACTAAGTTTATCATTTATAATAATTGCTTCAATCCATAGTAAGGCAATTAGTACAGTAAATAATATAAAGACAATATTTATAAACTTGTCCCTGAATTTATTGATTAAGGTTCTTATTCCGTAAATAAGAAATCCGGGCATCACAATAAGAAGGAGAATTAGTGGAAAATGATCTATTACAAAATAAGTATCGTGCACATTTATATCTATTGTTGGATCTTCGAAAGAGTAGAGAAAAACACATGGTAGTAATAAAATAATTAACCAAATGGTTTCCTTAAGATATTTATTCATTGGTGTGGTTATTTACAGTGCTGCAATATATAAAAAAAGAGGTTGTCACAAGTCAATCCTTTACAGGATTAGTGTCATTCTGACGAAGGAAGAATCTCTGTTTTCTTAGCAGATTTTCGACTCCATTTCGTTTTGCTCAAAATGACATTTGAGACAACCTCTTTTTAGATATAATTTTGTGCCGTACCGGAATTTGTTTTCCACTTTTCCATTTCGACCTTGTGAAGCAATCTCTAAGGCTTATTATTGAGATTTCTCGACTTCACTGCGTTTCGCTCGAAATGGAACTTTTAATACGGCTCCTTGTTCTTTTAGAATTTGTTTTCCACTTCGGCTGCTTCCAGCATAAGGTAATGCAGGTCGATGTTTTTAACAAACGGCTTAAGCAGTTGGCTACCCGGACCAAACATTGCCAACTCTACATAATCTGCAGAGTGATTCATACTTATCCATCCTACCGAGTTGTGTTCTTTTTGCATTTCTGCAAAAGCCTTAAACGGTAAGTGTTTGTAGTTATAAAGTCCGTCTTCTTTTTCAAGTCCGTTATAATAGCCTAATACCGTTTTAGCCTCCTCCTGAGAGATAGTTCTTCCGTTGGCGTGTTTTATTATTTCCCTAACCTGATCTACACTTGAGTCACTGTGAATACTGTTAAGTATCCATTCGTTAGTTTGAGTATAGCTCTGGATGCTGTCAAAGTTACTGTTTGCTTCTTTACCGTAAATAATACCAGGGTTGGCATTACCGTGATCGGTAGTGATAACAACAAGGGTATTACCATCTTTTTCGGCAAAATCAATAACAGCTTTAATAGCATCGTCAAAAGCAGTTTGGTCGTATAAAAGTGCACCAATATCATTAGCGTGTGCACCCCAGTCTACCTTACCTGCTTCAATTTGAAGTACAAATCCGTTTTTGTGTCCCTTCATGCGGTCTATAGCCTTTTGAGCCATTTCGGCAAGGGTAGGAGTATTATTGGTAAGTTCTTTACTGCTTCTGCGGTCTATGGTATATGGAAGTCCGTCATCAGCAAAAACACCAAGTATAGGTTTGTCATTGCTTGCTGCCATCATTTCGCCACGAGTACGGGCAACCTGCCATCCTTTAGCTTTATAATCGGCATAAACGTCTTTCTTATCTTTTCTTTTATCGGCACTAAAGTAATTGTTACCACCACCCATCATTACATCAAAGCCCAGTTTTAGGTACTCTTCAGCAATTTCGGCCTGTGCATTACGGCTGTCGCTGTTTACACAAAATCCTGCAGGTGTAGCGTGTGTAATAGGCACTGTAGTAACACAGCCCGCCATTTTACCCGCTTTTTTGAATTTTTGCCATATAGGCATGTTTCTTTCTCCGTTAGGACCTACATTAAGGGAACCGTTGTTTACCCTTGCACCGCCACCCCACGATGAACTTGCAGCAGCAGAGTCGGTCACTATAGAACTGGCCGAAGCCGTATCCATAAGTGCCCTGCTAATACGCTGGTCTTTATAAAGCTGTAACCAGTTAGACCCTTTACCGTTTTTACGGTTAAGGTATAAATCGGCCATGTTTAGCGTACCTGTACTCATACCGTCACTAACCATGAATATAATGTTTTTAGCCTTTTTGTTTTTATCTAAACTATTGATGTCAAGTACCTGTGCAGTACCTTCAAAAGGATTAAGGACAGCAGTGCCTATGGTGAAAAGCGAACCGTTCCTGAAAAATTTTCTCCTGTTCATTTTTTTATTTTGTTAATCGTAAATAGGAATCCGCCAAATTTACACAACTATACCTACAAGGGGTTAAAGAGCAATGTTATTTAAACTTTAAGGAAAACTGTACAAAAGTTTAAGTAACAACCCGGCAAAGGTACACAAGTTTTAATGAACAGCTTGGGGTTTAACATTTTGGTTTAGTTAGCCTTAATTACGTTTTTTTATAAAATAATAAATTCCGGTAACGACTATCCATGTAATAAGGCAATCCAGTATAAGGTTTATTATTTTCCATTCCCAGTTTAGAAAATCATGCCCTGCCCAAAACTGATAGTAGTAAACAAAGGGGAATCCTATTTTAATATTAAATCCGTAAGTGTTAGATAAAGGATTAAGCTGAGGTAATATCATAATAAAGGAAACCGAAAAGAATACCAGTATGGATAATAGTAAGCCCTTTATTATTGTTTTAAGATGAGGTTTCATGTGGTTAAGGTTTGTATTTCAAATATATCAAAAAAACAAAAGACCGAAGCTTTACAGCTCCGGCCCTGAAACAATAACAAGTATATATAACCTAACTAAACCGTAATAGGTTCATCTTTAAAATCCATAACTACCTGGTTACGGATTATATCTTCAAAGGTTTCCCTTTTTCTAATAAGGTGGCCTTTTCCTTCATACCATAATACCTCTGCCGGACGAACTCTTGAATTGTAGTTTGAAGCCATAGAGAAGCAGTATGCCCCCGAATTCCTGAAACAAAGCACATCGCCTTCTTTTATTTCAGCAATCTTTCTGTTGCTTGCAAACGTATCGGTTTCACATATATATCCTACAACCGAGTAAAAACGGTCTTTCCCTTTAGGGTTACTAATATTTTCAATGTGATGGTGCGAACCATAAAACATAGGGCGTATAAGGTGGTTAAAACCTGTATCAATTCCTGCAAATACAGTAGAGGTGGTTTGTTTTACCACGTTTACTTTTGCAAGGAAGTAACCTGCTTCACTTACCAGGAATTTACCCGGTTCAAAAGCAAGGGTAAGGTCTTTACCATACTCCTGGCAAAATGCGTTGAAACGCTTGCTCAGTTTTTTACCCAGTTCTTCTACATTGGTTTGAATATCATCTTTTTTGTATGGTACTTTAAAACCGCTTCCAAAATCAAGGAATTCAAGGTTTTTAAAGTTAAGTGCTGCTGTAAACAGTATCTCAGCAGCATAAAGGAATACTTCAATATCCAGTATGTCAGATCCGGTATGCATGTGTATACCGTTAATGTTCATCCCTGTATTTTCCACAATCCTTAAAAGGTGAGGCATTTGGTGTATTGAAATACCAAATTTACTGTCTATATGCCCTACAGATATGTTACTGTTACCACCCGCCATTACGTGAGGGTTGATACGGATACATACCGGTATATTAGGATGTTTTGCGCCAAACTGTTCCAGTATGGACAGGTTGTCTATATTGATTTGTACGCCAAGTGCAGCTACCTCTTCAATCTCTTCCATAGAAACACCGTTAGGGGTGTAAATAATGCTTTCGGGCTTAAAGCCGGCCATAATACCGAGTTGCACTTCCTGTATGGAAACGGTATCAAGGCCGGAGCCCATCTGTTTAAGCAATTTTAATATAGAGATGTTTGATAACGCTTTTACGGCATAATTGATTCTTAAATTTTTTACCTTTGAAAACGCATTTTCTAAACGATAATACTGCGTTTGGATTTTAGCCGCATCATACACATATAGTGGACCTCCAAACTCTTCGGCTAACTGTAATAAATTATTTGCTTCCATTTCTTTTTCTTAGATATACTTGTTTCGGTAGCAAAATTATTTACAAATTCAATTCCAGTCAATTAATTAAAGTATACTAACAAAATATAACAAAAAGTTAAAAATATAACTTTAGCAATTTACTATAACGATTTAAATCACTATAAAAAAATACCGGGCTCATCCTTTAAGCGTAGTAACGTATAGTAGCTTATGGATTTGCCCGGAACTGGGTAACAATTAAAAAATGATGTTGTGGTTAACTATATAAATAAATATGATTCTGATTAAATAGGTGAGGCTTACTGTCTTACTAGGGTTACGAGATAACCGTCTATATAGGTCTCATCAAGTGTAATGGTATTGTTTTCCATCTTGAAGCACCCTAAATCATTATCATTAACAATAAGAGAAGTTTCACACCCAAATGTAGTTGATTCGGTTACCATAAACTGAAAGCTGTAATTACCTGATTCAAAATAATCATTAGCCTCCTCATCAGTATTATTATTGGTAACGGTAACAGTACCGTTTTCATTAAACTGCCAAACAATGGTTCCGGGGTCAAATTCCTCGCTGGTTCCGGCAAACCCGCCATTTACTTTTATAAGCGACCAGCTGTCGTAAAAACTTTTGTCAACAGGACTGTTGTCATCGTCATTATTACAGCTTAATGTTAAGCTTGTAATGAGTAGTAATAATAGTAATTTCATGGTTTTCATAGGCAATGGTTTTACTATTAGATGATTAAACCTAAAAAGGGTTGCGTGACCCAGTATTAAGGATTGGATAAAAAATTAAAAATACTTTCGGTCATTGGATTGAATTTTCTATTTTTGTTCCACTTTTAATAAGATAAATGCATTAATTATGAATTTACACGAATATCAGGGAAAACAAATACTGGCAAGCCACGGCGTACGTGTACAGCGCGGTATTGTAGCTAACAATGCTGTGGAGGCTGTTGCTGCCGCTAAAGAATTAACTGCCGAAACCGGAACAGAATGGTATGTGGTAAAAGCACAGATCCACGCAGGTGGCCGCGGTAAAGGTGGTGGTGTTAAGCTTGCAAAAAACCTTCAGCAGGTAGAAGAGATTGCAGGACAGATTATAGGTATGGACCTTATCACGCCTCAAACTCCTCCAACAGGTAAAAAAGTTCATAAGGTACTTATCGCTGAAGATGTTTACTATCCCGGAGAAAGTGAAACTTCAGAGTTCTATATGTCTGTACTTTTAAACAGAGGTAAAGGACGTAACATGATTATGTATTCTACTGAAGGTGGTATGGATATCGAAGAGGTTGCAGAAAAAACGCCTCACCTTATCTTTACTGAAGAAATTGATCCTGCAGTAGGCCTACAGGGATTCCAGGCAAGAAGAATTGCATTTAACCTTGGTCTTTCAGGTAATGCATTCAAAGAAATGGTAAAATTTGTTGACTCTCTTTATACTGCTTATGTACAAAGTGATTCATCTCTTTTTGAAATCAACCCTGTACTTAAAACTTCAGATAACAAAATTCTTGCTGTAGATGCTAAAGTTGTTCTTGATGACAACGCACTTTACAGACAAAAAGAATATGCAGATATGCGTGACGTTCGTGAAGAAAACCCAATTGAGGTTGAAGCGAAAGAAGTAGGACTTAACTATGTTGACCTTGACGGTACTGTAGGTTGTATGGTAAACGGTGCAGGTCTTGCAATGGCTACTATGGACCTTATTAAGTATGCAGGTTTTGAGCCGGCTAACTTCCTTGACGTAGGTGGTACTGCAGATGCTAAACGTGTTGAGACTGCTTTCCGTATCATTCTTCGTGATCCAAACGTAAAAGCAATTCTTATCAACATTTTTGGTGGTATCGTTCGTTGTGACCGTGTTGCTCAGGGTGTTGTTGACGCTTACAAAAACATGGGTGACTCTATTAAAGTGCCTATCATTGTACGTTTACAGGGTACTAATGCAGATATCGCTAAAGAACTTATCGATAACTCAGGTATGCCAATCCTTTCTGCTACTCTATTCCAGGAAGCTGCAGATCAGGTTAAAAATGCTTTAAGCTAATAAGATAAACCAACAGGTTTTATATATAAAAATCCCTCGCATTGCGAGGGATTTTTTATTTGGTATTCTTTATTTCTTTTTCCTCTTGAGTTCTATAATTCGGTTAACTTCTTTAACCAGTAGGGGGAAAGCAGGTTCGGTCATGTTATGCCCATAACCTTCCAGTTCATAAAGGCGGGTATCTTTATGGCCTGCTATTTTCATCATTCTTGCCATATAGGCATTTTCCTCATAGCGTCCCAGCATTTCCATTTCCCTGTCGCCTGTAATTAAAAGCAACGGAGGTGCATCGGCACGTACATGGAACAACGGAGCATACTCATCTACAAATGGTTGTTTTTCAGGAATGCCTCTTTCTTTTCTTACAGTAAAGTGAGTTATGCACTGCCCACTAAACGGAATAAGTCCGGCAATCCTATTAGAATCGATATCATATTTGGCAAGGTATTTTTGATCCAGTCCAACCATGCTTACCAAATAACCTCCGGCAGAGTGACCCGATAGGAAAACAAGCGATGGATCTCCGCCATATTTTTCAATATTATTGTATACCCATGCTACGGCAGCGGCACTGTCTTCAATATAAGCAGGCGCTTTTACATTTGGGCTTAAACGATAGTTTACACCTACAATGCAATAGCCTTTGTTTTTAAGGTATTCGGGTATTTCTTTATTTCCCTGAGTTATCCCTCCGCCGTGAAACCATACTATGGTAGCAAAGTTTTTGGTATCCTTAGGTAAGTATATGTCCAGTACGCAACGTTCGGCTATATAGGAATCCGATTTGTTTGTTGCCTGGTCGTAATACTGGATGTTGGTTTTGGTAATATATTCCGTTTGTGCTTTACTTACTGTAGCAGTAAGCAAAAACAGGAATAGTAAAAGTTGTTTTTTCATTGAAAATGATGTTAGATATTATTAAAAGATGGGTAGTTCAAATATAAAAAAATCCCGAGCTATGCTCAGGATTTTATAAAACTAATATTTTTTAGAAGTAATTGTAGGTGCAAATTTCATTAGTGATACCTTCAGGGCTTGTCGTGTACTCAGCCGTAGGATAACCATTTTCATTTACTGTATAGTATACATTTTCTGAAGCAATCATATTAGGGAATAAACCGTGCTTATTATTGTATACACTTAAACCATCACTATTTTCAAGATAATAGGTAGTTTCATAGTGCTTTTTAAACGAGTAATAATATGGATTTTTTGTTTCTTCATAAGTGAAATTAATGGTTTCGGGCTCACTATTGCCTTCAAGTACCCGTATAATACTTGTAATGTTTCCGGTTGCGTCATATATATAATCTACAACATCCAGATGGGAAATGCTTGAAGCAGGATCTAAATCGGTCATTTTAATAATACGTCCCTGTTGGTCCAGTAAAAGTTCCCTTTTTTCAAGTTCATCCCTGATTACATAATACATATGTGTTATTACTTTGCCTTCCTCATAAAACAGCTCTGTGTAATCTCCAAATGTCTCAGACCATAGTTTAGTTATTCTCCCTTGGTCGTCATACTCATACATGTATTCTGTTCCGTATTTTGTTCTCTCTGATAATCTATTATTACTATAAAAATATTTTCCGTTAAATTTGGTGTCACCATCTGCTTTAGCAAGATTATGTTCGGCATCATAGAAATAGTGTTCACTAAAATCAAGAGCAGGTAATTCGTCTTCAGAATTTTCTGTTACAGGGTAGATTACTGATTTAAGTAAACGACCATCTTCTACAGATGGATTATTGCCGGAATCATCTTCAGAACACGAAATAAGGGCTAATGCTACACAGGGTAGGGATAGGTATTTAAAGATACTTTTCATAGGTATGGTTTTTTATCCCTAAATGTATAAAATTATTTTACAACATTACACTGTGTTAACTCGTTAAGGAAACCAAGTACCTCTTCAACCGACTGTACCCTGTATTTTGCAGATGTATTGCCCGAACCTACCTTAACCGAGTGCTGGTAGCTGCCGGTAAGTTTTTCGAATAAATCTTCATCAGTCTTATCATCACCAAAGGCAAGTATAAAGTCGTAATCTTCATTAAAAATACTGTTTTTATAAGTAGTCCCCTTGTGGGCAAGGAAGTGTTTAACCTCAATTACCTTATTGCCGTCTATAATTTGAGTGGGCATGTTGTATAGCTGATTCTTTAGTAGCGAAAGCAATTCACGTGATGCCAGGAAGCCCTGTCTTTGCTCTACATTTCTGTAGTGCCATGCCACCCCAAATTCTTTTATCTCTACAAAACTTTCAGAGTTGGTGTCTACATAATCCTGCATTATTTCTATCACGCGGCCTTTCCATTCGGGTGTACCATTTATAACCGACTCCCATTTGTCTCTTTTTACATATCCGCCGTGTTCGGCAACAAGGCCTATAGGGAGTTCGCCAAGCCATTTTTCAAGGAACTCCCTGTTACGCCCGCTAATAATCCATACATCGTTTTTTGGGTCGGCAGCAAGGGTATTCAATAGTTTTATGAGTTTATCATCCGGAACAGCCATTTCGGGCTTTGGTTGCAGGTTTACCAGTGTACCGTCAAAATCAAGGAGTAGCAGTCTTTTTTCTGCATCTTCATATTTTTCATAAAGCTCAATCCTTTCGTCTCCGGCAAGCGCTACGGCTTTGGTATCTTTATTATGAATTTCTTCGGTTTCATTTAAAAAGTCGGAAGCCCATCTAAATACATCATGCTTTTTTAAATAGCGTTGCATGTGTTCCAGCCTGCGTGCCTGTTCTTCCTCACTCATGGTAAGTCCGTAATTCAGTTTAAGGGCTATCTGTTCAAAATCGTGAGGGTTTATGGTAAGCGACTCCTGTAATTCTTTTGCTGCACCTGCCATTACACTCAATACAAGAGCTCCTCTAAGGTCTTTTCGGGAGGCAACATACTCTTTTGCTACAAGGTTCATTCCGTCTCTTACAGGCGATATAAGTGCGGCATCGGCACTGGTGTATAATGCAATTAGCCTGTCAAAGTCGACCGACTGGTACTGGTACACCACAGGTGTCCATTTATAGTTACCCAATTTACCGTTTATACGTGCTATAGTGAGTTCAATCATTTTTTTACGCTCGCCATATTTGGTTATCTCCTCGCGCGATGGTACAATAACAAGCAGGAATACTACCTTTTCTCTCCATTCTGGGTAGGTATTAAGGAAGGTTTCATAGGCATTAAGCCTGTTTGTAATTCCTTTTGTGTAGTCAAGCCTGTCTACCGAGAAGATTATCTTTTTATCCTTATAAAGGTCTTTTATTTCGTTGCGTAGTTTTACCACATTAGGATTATCATACGCATTATGGAACTTATCAAAATCGATACTGATAGGGAAGGAGCCTACCTTGGTACGATGTGTATCCTGACTAAACAGGAAGTTTTTATGAGGGAAACCCAGCATTTTCTCAATACATTCGGTAAAGTGGATAGCATTTTCCCAGGTATGGAAACCAATAAGGTTACTACCCATTACACCTTCCATAAGGTAACGCCTTACTTTATTAGGCAGTACCCTGAAGATTTCAAAGTTTGGGAAGGGGATATGCAGGAAAAATCCAATTTTTGCCTGTGGGTGCTTTTCACGTATTATTTTTGCCAGTCCCATAAAGTGGTAATCGTGTATCCAAACAATGTCACCGGGTTCATATATGCTGTTTACCTTATCGGCTACAATCTCATTAGCTGCTTTATAGGCTTCAAATCCGTCGTGGGTATATTCTATAAAGGAAGGGAAGTAATGAAACAGTGACCATAGAACAGAATTACTGAAAACATTGTAAAAATTACGGTTAAGCCTGCGCTCTAAGTACACGGGATCAATATCAAAATTGCTGTCGTAGTTGTTTTTGTTTTCTTCCCAAAGCTGTTGGTCAAAATCGGCTACACCTACCCAGGTAAGGTTCTTTTGGCTTTTTTCAGAGTAGGAGAGTACTGCTGTTGCAAGCCCTCCGGCACTTTGTGTGATTTTTACATTGTCTTTTTGTCTTTTTATAGACAGAGGTAATCTGTAAGATACGGTAATAATTTTCATTTTTCGGCTTTTTGCCTGATGGTAGTAGAAGCCTGCCATACAGGCGATTCACTCAAATTTACAAAACGAATAGCGTATGGGAGTTTAATAGAATGTTAGTTAACATATATTTATTAAACTTTTGTGGGATTGATAAAATGAAAGAAAAAAATTACGAATCTATTAAACAGAATATTCCAATAATGCAGTATAAGGGTCACCTTTTAGGTCTAAAAGTATAGCGAAGGCAGGTTCGGTTTTAATGCCTTTGCGTTTTAGGTTAATTATTTGCTGTTTGAAATGTTCTCCTTTTGCCTGTAGGATTTCAAATTCCTTTATCATGTGGCGGTAGGCGTTTTGTTGTTTTACAGGTATGGCCTGCCCGAAAACTTCTACTTCAAACCCGTTAAGCCAAAAACGGACTATAACACTATGTACCCCGTTAATTAGCTTTTCATTGATGTTAAAGTCTTTTTCCGACTTAAAATTATCGGTTAAAGCTAATATAAAAGATTCCCTGTCCTGATATTCACAAATAATATCAAGATCGCTGTTTTCTATATTTATAGCTATAGGATAGGTGCCTGTTAATAGCGGAGTAAAGCCCGAAAGCTTCTCCATAATCTTTGCCTTTGTTAATACAGTATAAACTTCCTGTTGTATGGCATTGCCTGTTTTAAGGTAGGTTATGGTATCAAACTGGTTCAAGGTTAGTCCTTATTTGGTTTTTTACCGTTTTTAAAACGGGTTTTATCCATTATAGGTTCTTTCTTTTTAGGCTTGTTGAATTTTTTTACCGGTTTTTTTGCAGTACCTGTTGCTTCACCCTGTGTTTTAGGTTTTGGCTTAGGTTTGCCTTTATAAGTACCCGGTTTTTTTGGAGCAGAAGTATCTTTACCTGCTTCGGCTTTTATAGCAGCCAGTACTTTTTTAGGGTCTTTTGGCTCATCTTTAGTACCACGTAAGTGAATAATAAGTCCGTTTAAAAAGTTGCGTAGTACCTGATCGCCGCAATCCATATAATTTGGGTGGTTCTCATTACGGAAAAACGCTCCCAGCTCAGGTTTTGAAATCCTGAAATCCACCAGTTGTAAAATATCAACAATCTGGTCGTCACGAAGCTGAAGTGCTACCCTTAGCTTTTTAAATATATCGTTATTATTCATTACGTTATTTTTTGCAAAGGTAGTTTAAATATTCAATTAATAAGCCATAAATAAGCTTCTTCAAACTGACTTGCCCAAAGCTTTTCGTTATGCCTGCCGTTGTGTACTATCTTTTTATGATACAGCTTCTTATCGGTTAGCTTAAAACGAATCAGTTCTTCCATACGTTCCAAATCAGGAATCATTTCACAGCTTTCATGGTCACCTGCCATAAAGTACAGTTTGGTATCAATGCTTTCCACGGCATGGACATCATCATATATTTTGTCGTTAAACCAAAACGAAGGGGAAAAAATACCTGCTTTACCAAATACCTTTGGGTACTTCAATATGGCATAAAATGATATGAGTCCGCCAAGGGAACTGCCCATTATCATAGTGTTTTCCTTATCGTTGAGGGTGCGGTAGTGTTCGTCTACATAAGGTTTAAGTGTAGTAACCAAAAAATCAAGGTATTTGTCGCCATGACCTCCGCCATACTTTTCGTTAGGGTAGGGAGTAAGCTCGTCAATACGGTTGTCGCCTCCGTTTTCTATGCCTATAACAATGGTTTCGGCTTTAAGGCTGTCCAGTGTTTCGTCAATGCGCCATTCTCCGGCAAAAGCGGTAAAGCTGTCAAACAGATTCTGACCGTCATGCATATACAGTACCGGAAACTTTTTATCACTATTCTCGTATATATTAGGTAGGTATATCCATATTTTACGCTCGCCACCCAGTTGCGGGGCATTGATGGTAAAAGTCGACACATTTTGTGATAAAGACGGGGTTTGAGGTTTGGCAGTCATACACCATAAAGATAAGGTGAATAGGAAAAAAATGCGGACCATAATTAAAAACTTTTACGGTAAAACGATATATTAGCTAAAAATACCACAATCTATGAGCACTTACGAAGAAAAATTAAGCTTATTGTCTGAAATGATTGCTTTTGCAAGAATTGACGGTGAGATACACGAAAGGGAGTATCAGTTCTTGGCTATAGTTGCTTCACAGCTCAGTATAGATAAGAATGTTTTTGAAAGCCTTTTTGAGCATGAGGCCGAAAGGGTAGCCATAAAATCAGAGCACCAGCGAATATTACAGTTTTACAGGCTGGCACTTTTAATGCATGCCGATGGTGTACTGCATGAAAACGAGCAGATTGCCATACGTGAAATGGGCATCAATATGGGGCTTAGCCCGTTTGCCATGAGAAGCGTACTGCAGGAAATGGAAAAATCGCCAACAGGACTTATTGATCCGGATATTATGCTGGCACTTTTCCGTGCCCAGCACAATTAATCGGCGGCTTTGTGTATAACCCTTTGCGGGAATGGTATAGATACCCCGTTTTGCCTGAATTTGTCCAGTATCCTGTAGCGTAAACGGCTTTTTACATTCTCGGCCCTAAATACATCTTCCACCCAAAAGTAAATAGAGAAGTCAAGCGATGAGTCGCCAAAGTTATTAAAGCGTACAAACGGTTCGGGCTTTGTAAGTATGCCCTGTTCTTCGGCAGCAGCATCGTGTAATAATCGGGTAACCAAGTCAACATCCGACGAATAATCAACCCCTACACTAACATCAAAACGGGAAGCTAAATCGTTGTGCGTCCAGTTAATCAGTTCGTTTTTGGTAAGGTCAGAGTTCGGGATAATAATATACTTATCATCTCGGGTAAGTACAGTGGTTGTACGCAGGCGTATTTCCTGTACGGTTCCCACTATATTGTTTACCTCTATTACATCGCCCATTTTTACAGTAGAATCTACCAGTATTACAATCCCCGAAATATAATCGCTAAACAGGTTTTGTATACCAAGTCCCAAACCTACTAACAGTGCAGCAGAACCTGCTAACAGTACCGAAAGGTTAAAACCTACTATTTCAAGCGAGAGTACTAAAACAATTACAAGGAGTATGTATTTAATAAGGGTAAAAATGGAATACTTTTTAGCCTCATCAAAACTATGTATGCGGTAAATGCTCTTTTTTATGATTTTCATGATGAAAGCCACACATACCCAAAAAAGGATAAGTGTAATGATAGAGCTTACCTTAAGCTGCGTTTTACCTATGGTAATCAGCGTTTCATTTAGTAAATCTTTAATATGTTCCCACATGGTTTATTCCGGTTTGGTTTGGTTGTCTTTGTTCATTTTTACATTAAAGGACGGGGCTTCATAATCCTTGTCAAGATAGTTTTGCGGGATGGTGGTCATGTTTCCGTCGCGCGCAGCCCTATAGTGTGGCGATAGTATCTCAATACCTTTTTCATTACAGCAGTCCTGTATGTTTTTATGCAGTTCGCTGTATATGGCAGCCTGTTTGTTGGCTTCTTTAGTATAGGCATTAATCTGGTAGGCAACATAAAAATCTTCCAAACTGGTTTGCAGTACAAACGGTACAGGTTCTTTTAGTAAATGTTCGGTTCTGTCGGCGGCATCAAGCAGTGCCTGTTGTATGTCTTTCCACGGCACATCATACCCAATGGTTACCGTAGTATGGAGTATGAGCCCTTTGCTTATGGTATCACTACTGTAATTAATAGTGTGGCTACTCATTACGGTGGAGTTAGGTATGGATATAATTTCGTTTTTAATGGTACGAATACGGGTTACCAGTAGTGATTTTTCAATCACATCGCCCACAACTTCGCCAATTTTTACACGGTCGTTAATCTTAAAGAGGCGCATATAGGTAAGTACAATCCCGGCAATAATATTAGATAACGATCCCATAGAACCAAAGGTGAACAGGAAACCTAAGAAAACCGACACCCCTTTAAATACCTGTGAGTCACTACCCGGAAGGTAAGGGAATATCACGATTAACAGGAAAGCCAGTATGAGTACGCGTACAATTTGATAGGTAGGGTTTGCCCAGTCGGGGTAAAAACCGTCTATGTGCAGGTTGCCGCGTGCAATTTCGTTTTTAAGGAAACGGGCGAAGCGCAGTATGTACCTAAAAATAATAATCAGTACAATAATGGTAATAAGATTTGGCATATAATCCCAAACGCCAAAAGCTACCTTTTTAACCGGAGTAAGAATGTAGCTGAAAAGTGTTTCGGCAAAGTTTTGCGTCCACGGGAAAATACCAAACAGCACAGGGAGTGCTATATAGATAAGCAGGAAAATAAACAACCACTTTATAAGCCTGTTTACCAGTAATAGGAGGTTTACCTGCCTGTCGGCATCAAACAGTTCGTAGGTTTTGATTTTTATACCGTGTATCCTTTTATCCTTTTGCTCTTTTATCTTGTTGGCAGTCCAGCCAAACAGTTTCCCCGAAAGGTAAATAAGCAATACCAGTACACCAATTACTAAAAGCGCCAGTGCTATTTCCTTAACCAGAGTTTTAAAGCTGGTTTCGTTCTTGTAGGTGGTTATCTCATCAGCAATTATAGTTTTGTAACTATCGGCAAGTTTCTCTTTTGAGGTGTTGTTCCAAATGGCATCATTCTCTGAAAGGCTAATGATTATCCTGTCGTGGTATACCACATCTGAAGTCGCTTCGGCAGAAACCACCTTTAGTGAATCGGGCTGGAAAAGAATCCTGCCACCCAGTTCCTCAATGCGGCGGGTTACGGCCTGGGCACGTTCGGAAGCCGAGAAACTGCCCTGTTTACTGTAAATATAGAAAAGAGTGTCTTTAAAGAAACCCATAACCGGATTCCCTTTTATGGTAGAACGCAGTTTGTCTATCTGTTCTTTTTTTGCGGCAAGCCTTTTGGTTTCGCGGCTTTCAAGCTCTTCGAGCTCTTTTTGCAGTTCTTCCTTTTTAAGGTTATCGGTGGTTTTTAACGACTGTATTTGTTGTTCCAGTTCGGCTTTTTTAACCGAGTCTTTTAACCGTTGTTGCTCAATAAGCGCAATTTTGGTATTAAAAGCCTCAAGATTAGCGGCATTAACCGAATCGTTTACCTGTGCAATACTGTCTTTTTGGGCAAAAGCACATTGCGTAATAGTAAAAGCAATTATCGTTATAAATAAACGGTAAAGTTTCTTCATCCTCATATTCTGTGTTACAACACATAAATATAGGGAATTTTTTGAATTTTTAATATAGTTTAAAAGCCATAAAATAAAGCCTTTTCTTTATAAATGCCTTTCTCAATTTTCCACATAATCATATATCCTCCCGCACCATCACTATTAAAAGCTTCAATAAATAGGGTATCATTTTTTGAATCATAATAAGCCCATGTATGTTTTAGGTTGGGCTCATACAGGTTTTCAAGAGCTTGACCAGGAAGTTTTATAATTTTATTTCCCATAGTAACCTGTATTGATGCATATTGGGTAGTAGGCATTTCACCATCTGTACCATAGTAAGGCTTACCGTTTATAAATTCAATCACGTCGGGATAATCTTTAGAATAAGTAAAAGTCTTTCCTTTAGGATTAAAGTTTTCTGTGGTTACTATTATAGAGACAGTATCAAATGATATTTTGGTGCTACTATCATTTATTTTTGTAGCCGTTATTTTTTTAAAGTTGGTTTCGTTTATAACAACCAAACGGTCACGATAAACTACACCATTAGCTATTTTCCCTTCTGCGTCTGTATAATCTACAGGTATCCATTTTTCAGTAGCATTATTTTCGTCAAAAAAGCAGGAAACAATAGAGCCATTTTTTAACCGGGTCTCTATTTTATTAATGTCAGCCGAGTTTCTCACATTGCAATAGCCATCACTGTCTTGTATATAGGCAAAATCCTGAGCATAGAGGCTATTAAGGATTAGAAGGAAACAAAGGGTAAGGATATGTTTCATTTAGATTATTATTGGTTGATTATTAGAACTAAAATTTTATTTTAGAATAGAGTATAGTATAAAAATCATTCAAAAATAAAATTAAGCTCTCCATAAAGTTTATTAGGAATGTTATCAGCACTTATTATATAATCAATTTTAAAACTTTTTATCTCAGAATATTCAGAAAACACTATAGCTATTTTATTTAATGTTTCATTATATCCATGTTTTAGATTTTTGATATTATAATTAACAATATAGTTTGAATTTAACTTTGTAATTTCACAGCTTTGATGAAAATCTAAATCAGTATTAATTTTAAATTTAGATGAAGGAAAAATAGTATCTAACTTTAATTTTGAGTAATCAAATCGATGAGCTGGTTTATAAGGTGGATCAGGAAGCTTTGGACTATCTTTTAATGAAGACACTTTAACTACATTTAAAAATGATGGAAAATATAGATGTATATCGATGTTTTCTGCTGGTATGTTTCCTTCATTCAAAACTGTAAAATTTGTTTTGAAGGTTAGAGATTGCATCTTATTATAATCAAAAATCTCTTTTAAACTTTCTTCATATTTAAAAAAGTAATTATCTAAATCTTGATTATAACTTTCTATTTGCATCTTATCATAAACCAATAGTTTAGGCAACAAACTGTTTTCAGTTTCTTTTAGATATAAATAAGGGAATTCATTTTTTAAAGCTGTAATTTTTTCATTCTTATATCTAAAAAAATCTATATCTTTTAATGGTTGTAAAATAAATTTATGAAAAGTACCAGAGGAAAGTTCCAATGAAATATTTGGAATTTTAGATTTCAAAGTCAGATTTTCTTTTTCTAAGGCTTTGATTTTTCTTTCATCTTCTGTTAATTCATCTTTTAAAAAGTATTTAGAATTAGGCTTTAACGATTGTATATTTAATTGCCTGGCTCTTAATCTAGGACCTACATCATTTGTGTATAATAAAATGTTATCGATAGAATGATTTTTGCTAAATTCAAGTATGCTAGCTATTAATCGATGGTCTTGTTCGTCAAAGTTTAAGTTATACTGATTGTATGTTGATTTTGAAGGTTTTTCAAGAATTAGTTCAAAAAAAATATTCTTTTTTATTTCTAATAAGTTAATCTCACAAAACTCCTCAATTTTGTTTAGAGCTCTTCTAGCTCTGTTACTAATTTTGTTATTACCTATTTTTTTTGAATCCAGTTCGTCTAATACGATGGGAGCAATTATAATTTTACATTGTTCAGAAGAAGATTCTTCTAACCAGTTGATTTCTTCAAAATCTCTGAAATGTAAAAAAATATTAGTATCTATAAATATGTATTTCATACCTTAAATCTTATCCTGCAACACTTTAATTTCGTCCCTTAACTTGGCAGCCTGCATAAAGTCAAGATCTTTGGCGGCTTTTTCCATAGCCTTACGTTTTTCGCGTATAATCTTTTCAATTTCGCCTTTGGCCATATAAGTGGTATCGGGCTCGGCAGCCATTTTAGGCGCGTTGTCATAATGGTATGACGACACCGGACTCTTAGACAGTGAGTTCTCAATTTTCTTGTTAAGGGCTTTAGGTTCTATACCGTTTGCCTTATTAAAGTTCATCTGTTTTTCACGGCGGTAGTTGGTCTCGTCAATAGTACGTTGCATACTGTCGGTAATTTTATCGGCATACATAATCGCCTTACCGTTCACGTTACGGGCAGCACGCCCCACGGTTTGTACCAGCGAACGCGTACTTCTCAAAAAGCCTTCCTTATCGGCATCCAGTATGGCAACAAGCGATACTTCGGGTAAGTCAAGTCCCTCTCTTAAAAGGTTAACCCCAATAAGCACGTCAAACAGACCTTTACGCAGATCCTGCATGATTTCCACACGTTCCAGTGTATCTACTTCCGAGTGGATGTAACGGCATCGTATGGCTACCTTGGTAAGGTATTTAGCCAACTCTTCCGCCATACGCTTGGTTAGGGTAGTGACCAAAACACGTTCGTCTGCCTCTACACGTTGCTGTATTTCCTCAATAAGGTCGTCTATCTGGTTAAGGCTTGGGCGCACTTCTATAATCGGGTCCAGCAATCCTGTAGGGCGTATAACCTGCTCTACATAAATACCGTCACTTTTTTGAAGCTCGTAGTCGGCTGGGGTAGCACTTACATACACCACCTGATTTTGTAGTGACTCAAACTCTTCAAATTTAAGCGGACGGTTATCCATCGCAGCCGGAAGCCTGAATCCATACTCCACAAGGTTTTCCTTACGGGAGCGGTCGCCGCCATACATGGCATGTACCTGCGATACGGTTACGTGGCTCTCATCTATAACCATTAAAAAATCATCGGGGAAGTAATCCAACAAACAGAAAGGTCTTGTACCCGGTAGCCTGCGGTCCAGGTAACGCGAGTAGTTCTCGATACCCGAACAGTACCCCAGTTCACGAATCATTTCCAGGTCAAAGTTAGTACGTTCTTCAAGGCGTTTTGCCTCCAGGTGTTTGCCTATCTCTTTAAAGTAATCTACCTGCTTTACAAGATCCTGCTGAATGTCCCATATAGCTCCCTGCAGTACATCGGGCGATGTAACAAACATATTGGCAGGGTAAATATTCAGTCGGTCATACTTTTCAATTACAAGTGCAGTTTTGGCATCAAAGGCTTCAATTTCTTCAATCTCATCACCAAAAAAGTGTACCCTGAAAGGATCATCGGCATAACTGGGGAAAATCTCTACGGTGTCTCCCTTAATACGGAAGGTTCCTGGCAGGAACTCGGCTTCGGTACGGGAGTAAAGGCTCTGTACCAGCCTGTGTAATAATTTGGTTCTCGATATAACCTGATCGCGCTCTATGGAAATTACGTTTTTTTGGAATTCCACCGGGTTACCAATACCATAAAGGCACGAAACCGAGGCTACCACCAGTACATCGCGCCTGCCCGAAAGCAGGGATGAGGTAGTACTTAAACGCATTTTTTCGAGCTCTTCGTTAATCGAGAGGTCTTTTTCTATATAAGTTCCCGTTACGGGAATATAAGCTTCGGGCTGATAGTAGTCGTAGTAGGAAACAAAGTACTCTACGGCATTATCGGGGAAAAACTGTTTGAACTCTGTGTACAGCTGTGCTGCCAGTGTTTTGTTGTGTGCCAGTACAAGTGTAGGGCGTTGTACATTTTCTACCACGTTTGCCACGGTAAATGTTTTACCCGAACCGGTAACCCCTAAAAGTGTCTGGAAACGTTCTCCTGAATTTATGCCCTCACTAAGCTGTTTTATGGCTGCGGGCTGGTCGCCCATAGGTTTATAATCAGATACTACTTTGAATTTCATTTTTCTGTTTTGAATTTCATTTTTCTGTTTTTCCTTCCTTTTTTACAAAGATAGTGAAATGATTGTTTGAGGATTTGATTGTGCCGGAGTAAATCAAATAAACAGTACGTTAAATAATAAGGTTAACCCAAAGCTAATCAAAACACTCCATCATAAGGAGGTCGCCTTCCTTGTGTTCTATTAATACTATACCATCCTTGAGGGTTACATTACTGCTGCCGGTACGGTAACCCAGTGTTAACTCTTCGTTATTGAGTTCGTATTTAAGATTTTCGGTTTTTATGCCAATTACTTTTCCTATGGGGATTAGTGACAGCGGAGTATTTTGAGGATACCATTTCTCAAACTTTTTAGGAAGCAGGAATACCTTAGAGTGATCATCCAGTATAACCACCTTGATAAGGTCACGGTAGCGAACAATATTAGTAATGTTTGTAATGGTATGGTCGGCACGTTTACCTGTAGCCCAAATTACATTGGCAGCGGGTATTTTTCTGTCTATAAGGTAGTCCAGTGCTTTTTCAAGGTCAGTTTTATCCTGACTGGGGGTATGCACTATTTCCAGCGGATATTGTAACTCCTTGTATTTTTCGGCATCAAAACCATTGTCAAAATCGCCAAGCAACACATCTACTTTAATGCCCAGTTCCATTACACGTTCAATGGCGTTATCAAGTACTATTACAAGCGGAGACCACTCCAGTAACTGCCCCATAAGCTCTTTACTGCATGCTGCACCGTTTGCAATAATTAATGCAGGTTCCTGATCGTCTCTAACAATGTGGTGGGATGACATAATTTTGATTTAGAGAGCAAAAATACAAACTTTATTGTACTGTATACTCAATAAAGGAAGCTTCACTAAGCCTGAAATAACCTAAAGGATAATTATCGGGGTTGGTTTGGTTTACAATATTACCCCTCACGCTAATAGGGGGTGTTTGAAAAGGGTTTGGAGTATCGGGCGGAATTAGGCTCAGTAACTTACTCATGTAGTCGTAATAGCGTGGAGAAATGCCATACAGGTAAATTATCATTTCTTCATTTTGCTGTAAATCGTCATACAAACGAATGGTGTAAGTATAATTTCCGTTAACAAACTCGTCGTCAAAAATAGCGTCGTTAGATCCTCTATCAAGTCTTACAAAGCTATGCATATAATAATTTTCCTCATTGGGAGGATCCTGAAAGTAAGCTCTTAAAGTGGTGTCATCGTCATTAAACCCTTCGGCAGTTTGTACTACTTCCTCCAGTTGTGGTACGCTAATAAGAGTTTCGGTTGCGGTATAGGTTTCTCCGTTTAGCTCAATGTATAGTGTATACGTTTCGTTTATAACAGGCAGGAAGTTATCACAAATATACTGTCCTGTTTTTTGTATGTTGTCAGACTCTGTGAAGTTATACACATCGTTATTACTGTTTTTTACATACACTTTAGCACCCATTACAGTAGGTATAACCGTATCGTAAAAGCCTGTAGTAGTGGTTAGCCGAATAGTTTGATGTTGCCCGGTATATCCTTTTATCCAATTTATTGAAGCATCGACCACAAGACGGGGCGGAGAAGTGGGTATATCTAAATCAACAACGTCTTCACAAGCCGTTATAAAAAGGCTCATGAAGACGAGTAATAAATAGTATATTTTTCTCATTTTGTGGAGGTTCGCTTACAACCTAACACAAAAATAAAGTAATTATTGTACGGTATACTCCATAATGTCTACTTCTGTAACGCGGAAATAGCCAAAAGCATAGTTGTCTATGTTGGTTTGGTTTACCAGATTACCACGTACAGCTGTAGGCGGAATTTGGAACGGGCCACCTCCAGGTTCGGCAATATTTGTAAGCTGCATAAGATAATTAAAAAACCTTTCGGAAGTGCCGCCAAGCTTAAAGCTCACAATATCGCCTGCTTTCAGGTCTTCATGATTTATAAAGGCAAACATTTCATTTCCTTGGAAAAACTCATCGTCAAGTGCATCATAATCAGGGTAAGGCAGTGCATCTATATCAAAGCGACCCATGTAGTAGTTAACTTCGGCACCGTTATCCTGCCAAAAGAAACGTACTTCAATTTCATCGCCTAAAATACCACCTTCATCATCCTGTACCACATTAGAGATTTCAGGAACGGCAAATAGTTTTTCGGTAGCCGTATACGTTTCTCCGTCGTTAATTACGGTAAGAGAGTATTCATTATTAATTACAGGAATAAAATCATTACACACGTAATTACCGGTATTCGGTACTTCGTTAAAAGTAAATACAGTACCCGTTGTATTATTGGTAACAAATACCGTAGCGCCCGATACTACAGGGATTTCCGGTTCATAATACCCTGTTGTTGTAGTTAGTTTTATGGTTTGGTTACTTCCGTCTGTACCCTTTAACCATTCTATAGAGGCGTCAATAACCAGTCTTGGTTCTGCTGTGTCTAGGTCTACATCAATTACATCTTCACAACCTGTAAGAGCCAGTGAAGCGGTAAATAATAATAGTAGGAGTTTTATATTTTTCATGGTGATTGTCTTAGAATTTAAAGTTGTAGGTAACACTTGGTATTACACCGAATATAGAAAGTCTTACAGCCTCATTAGCTCCGGTATCTTCGTTTTGCCTAAAGTTTATAGAAGCGGCATTCATCCTGTTGTACAGGTTGTAGATACTAAATACCCATTCGCCCTGCCATCCTTTTTTCTTATCGGGTTTTGGAGTATAGGTAGCCGATACATCCAGATGGTGGTATGCCGGAACCCTGTTTTCGTTTCTCAGTCCGTAGCTTGGAATTACTAAATCACCATATACATACTGTCCGTTTGGATAGGTAACAGGCTTGCCCGACTGTAACGCGAAAATTGCTCCAAACGACCATTTGTTGTTGTATTCATAAGATCCTGTAACCGAAAGATTGTGGAGCTTGTCATAACCCGAAAGGTACCATCCGCCATTGTTTATACCTGTTTCGCTTGATGTTCTGCCTGGTGTTTGCTGTTCTGATCTGGAAAGGGTATAAGAAACCCATCCTGTTAGCTTACCTGTATTTTTCCTGAAAAGGATTTCAAGTCCGTATGAACGGGCTTTACCGTTAAGTATAACCTGCTCAATATTGTTGTTAGCAATAAGGTCGGCTCCGTCAATATAATCAACTCTGTTTTTTACTTTTTTGTAAAAGGTTTCGGCTTCAAGAGAGTATTCGTTATCCTTAAAGTTTCTGAAGTACCCTAAAGCAACCTGATCCAACAACTGTGGTTTGATGTACTTACCACTTGGTGCCCATACGTCAAGCGGAGTAGGGGATGCTGTGTTAGAAATTAGGTGAAGGTATTGTGCCATCCTGTTATAGCTGGCTTTTATAGACTGATTGTCGTCCAGTTTAAAGGAAACACCTGCTCTTGGTTCCAGATTACTAAAATCGGCGATGGTTTTACCGCTGCTGTAATATTCGGTACCTGTAATTTCGCCTTTCTCATATATTTTAAGTTCGTCGTTAAACACCACAGGTTGGTCGTTAGCATAAAGTGCCATTTCCTGTTGTCCCATTCTGTAGAACATACTGTAGCGAACTCCATAACTTATAGTAATATTATCGGTAAGTTCGTGTTCTGCCTCAATGTAAGCAGCAGGCTCAAAAGCATATTTTTTATCTAGCTGATCGGGGTTAACCGTTGAGGTTTCGTCAATAGGTTTAATAGTACCCGGATTAAAATCGTAGTAAACGGCATTAACACCATAGTTTAGCTTAAACTTGTCTGAAATATAGTTCTTAAAGTCGTATTTGAAATTATAGTTTTTAATCCCTGATTCCCATGTAAAGCCTACAAAACCAAGCTCTAAGCCGTAGTAGTAATCACTGTAGATTAATGAAGCATTAGAGAACAGTTTTTCGTTAAACAGGTGATTCCATCTCAGGTTAAGTACCGTGTTACCGTATACGTTATTAAAACTATTGCTCAGATTAAATAAATCGCGACCAAAGTAACCCGAAAGGTACAGGTTATTGTTTTCATTTAGCTGGTAGCTTAACTTGGTATTTAGGTCGTAAAAATAAGCTGAGTTGTCATTATCGGCTAGTTTAAGAAAAAGGTGAGCATATGAAGCTCTACCACCTATAAGAAAAGAGCCTTTGCCTTTTACAAGCGGACCTTCGGCCAGTAAACGGCTGGAAATAGCACCTATACCGCCATTCATATGGAATTCATTTTTATTACCTTCTTTCTGGTATATATCCAGTACCGATGATAACCTGCCACCGTAACGTGCAGGGATTCCGCCTTTGTACAGTTTAAGGTCTTTAATGGCATCTGAATTGAATACCGAAAAGAAACCGAAAAGGTGAGAGGAGTTAAATATGGTAGCCTCATCCAGTAATATAAGGTTTTGATCGGCAGCGCCACCACGCACGTTAAAGCCCGATGATCCCTCTCCGGCATTAGTAACCCCCGGTAGGGTAAGTATGGATTTTAAAACGTCTACCTCTCCCATAACTACAGGCATTTTTTTAATTTCCTGTACAGAGAGTTTGTTAACACTCATTTCGGGCTTCTTGATGTTAGCCCTTGGCTGATTGTCTGAAATTACAATTTCGCTAAGTTCCTGGCTTGATGATGAGAGTTCGTAGTTTTTCCTGATGTTTTGGTTCAGGTTTACAGTCTCGGTAATAGTGGAAAAACTTACATAACTAATTTCAATGGTGTAAGTACCTTCCGGAAGTGATATGGAAAAGAAACCATATTCATTTGTTGAGATAGCAGTTTGGGTTTCTACAATGTAAACGGTAGCTCCAATAAGGGTTTCACTGCTGCTCATGTCTGAGATTGTTCCGCTGAGCGTGTATTTTTCTTGGGAAAAACCTACAGCAGCGAACAATAGTAAGATGGCCGTGAGGCATCTCTGGGTAATAGTGTTCATTTTTTTGATTGATTGGTTGTTGTTTTCTTTTTAGCAAAATTCGAATACTAAATTATGATAAAGGTAAATTATTCTCGGCAAAAAGTACAATCTCCTTATTATTCTTTAATATTTGGATTGATAACGTCTAACAGACGTTTGAAATTGTATTTTGTTACATGCTTTACGTTTTTTTAAATTTTGCGCAAAAGTATTTAGACACGCTTTAAAGGCAAATTTATTATTACCCAACCGTTTTAAATAGTAGCTGAAGTGTTGAATTTGTAGGTTAAATTATAAAAAAAAGCTGCCGGTTAGGGCAGCTTTTTAGTTATACTGAATGCTTGTATTAAGCCAGTTTCGCTAATATAGTGTTTAGCGTTTGGCTTGGACGCATTGCGTTATCTGTTTTAGCAAAATCAGGGTGGTAGTAACCGCCTATTTCCTGAGCTTTACCCTGAGCACCAATTAACTCGTCGTTAATTTTAGCTTCGTTAGCAGTAAGTTCATTTGCAATTGGGGTAAATTTAGCTTTAAGTTCAGCATCTTTATCCTGACCAGCAAGAGCCTGAGCCCAGTAAAGAGCAAGATAGAAGTGAGAACCACGGTTATCAATTTGTCCTACTTTACGGGCAGGAGATTTGTCGTTTTCAAGGAATTTCTCGTTAGCAACATCAAGAGCTTCAGAAAGTACGATAGCTTTAGCGTTGTTTTGAGTTTGACCTAAGTGCTCAAAAGAAACACCAAGTGCTAAGAACTCACCAAGTGAATCCCAACGAAGGTATCCTTCTTCAACAAACTGCTGAACGTGTTTAGGGGCAGAACCTCCTGCACCAGTTTCAAATAAACCACCACCATTCATTAACGGAACGATAGAAAGCATCTTAGCTGATGTTCCAAGCTCAAGGATAGGGAACAGGTCAGTAAGGTAGTCACGTAGTACGTTACCCGTTACAGAGATAGTGTCAAGACCTTTTCTGATTCTCTCTAAAGAGAATTTAGTAGCCTCAACAGGGTTCATGATATGGATTTCAAGACCGTTAGTATCGTGGTCTTTAAGGTAAGTTTTAACTTTTTCGATAATCTGAACATCGTGTGCTCTGTTCTCGTCTAACCAGAATACAGCAGGAGTTTCAGATAATCTTGCACGGTTTACAGCAAGTTTAACCCAGTCCTGAATAGGAGCATCTTTAGTTTGGCACATTCTGAAAATGTCACCAGCCTCAACATTCTGTTCCATGTAAACAGTACCGTTATTGTTGTCTACAACCTTAACAACACCGTTTGCAGAAAGTTGGAATGTTTTATCGTGAGAACCATACTCTTCTGCTTTTTGAGCCATAAGACCAACGTTTGGTACGCTACCCATAGTAGATGGGTTAAATGCACCGTTAGCTTTACAGTCTTCAATAGTAGCTGTATATACACCAGAGTAACTTCTGTCCGGGATAATAGCAAGGGTATCCTGTTGTTTACCTGCTGCATTCCACATTTGTCCTGAAGTACGAATCATAGCCGGCATAGAAGCATCTACAATTACATCTGAAGGAACGTGAAGGTTAGTAATACCCTGATCAGAGTTTACCATTGCAATAGCAGGACCGTTTTGGTATACCGCCTCGATAGCAGCTTTAACTTCAGCTTCCTGAGCGTGACCTGCAATTTTAGCATAAACATCACCTAAACCGTTTCTTGTATCTACACCAAGCTCTTCAAATAAAGCCGCATATTTAGCGAATACATCTTTAAAGAATACTTCTACGATAGCACCGAAAATGATAGGGTCTGAAACCTTCATCATCGTAGCTTTAAGGTGAACAGAGAATAATACTCCCTGTTGTTTAGCGATTTCTACCTGCTCAGAAACGAAAGCCTTAAGTTTATTAAGGTTAAGTGCAGAACAGTCAATTATTTCTCCTGCTTTTAGCGGAGTACTTGGCTTAAGTACTGTTGCAGTACCATCGTTAGCCACAAATTCGATTCTTACATCAGTAGCGTCTTTCACGGTAACTGATTTCTCACTTCCGTAAAAATCACCTTCTGTCATGCTTGCAACCTGAGTTTTAGAATCTGCGCTCCATGCTCCCATTGAGTGTGGGTGAGCCTTAGCGTAGTTCTTAACTGCTTTTGGTGCTCTACGGTCAGAGTTACCTTCACGTAGTACAGGGTTAACTGCAGAACCCAATACTTTAGCATAACGTGCTTTTATTTCTTTTTCAGCATCTGTTTTAGCCTCTTCAGGATATTCCGGTACGTTGTACCCCTGAGCTTTAAGTTCTTTAATTGCAGCTTTAAGCTGAGGAACAGAAGCAGAAATGTTTGGTAATTTTATAATGTTAGCTTCAGGAGTTTTAGCAAGCTCTCCAAGTTCACTTAATGCGTCACCTATTTTTTGATCGGCAGTAAGGTTTTCAGGGAAATTAGCAAGAATTCTTCCCGCAAGTGAAATGTCTCTTGTTTCAACTTCAATTCCTGCCGGAGCAGCAAATGACTGAACGATAGGAAGGAAAGAGTGGGTGGCCAGCATTGGAGCCTCATCGGTTATTGTGTAAATAATCCTTGATGTTTTTGACATTTTTTTACGTTTTTTAAAGCGCCCTACGGCTTTACCTCGTGAAGCCGAAAGGTTAATTATTAATGAGTTAATCTATATTATGTGAAGCCGGTTCATTAAAAGGAGTGTATTTGTATACGAAAGTCGTATTCCTTTTAATATCAAGGCTCGCAAATATAGCAAAAACTAACTTAATTCACCTTTTGTAAACTTTAAAAAAATGATTGAATCCCAAACATTTATTGTTTGGCAGGTTGTTTTTTATGACTCTGCTTTTAGTGTTTACATGTCTAAGTAATGTCTTTTTGTAATCTTAAAAGCATTAAATAATTAAATGAGTTGCGTGCATAATTGTTTAAAATTTGGGCAAAAAAAATCCCCGTGTAAAACACAGGGATCCTATTATGTAGCTCTTCAAAGAAATTATCTTCTTCTCTCTTTGATTTTTGCTTTCTTACCAGTAAGGTTTCTAAAGTAGAATATACGAGCTCTTCTAACTTTACCTCTTTGGTTAACTTCGATTTTTTGTAATGCAGGCATGTTAATAGGGAAGATACGCTCTACACCTACTGAACCAGACATTTTACGGATGGTGAAAGTTTGAGTGATACCAGCACCTCTTTTTTGGATAACAACACCTTTAAAGAACTGTGTTCTTGTTTTTTCACCCTCTTTAATTTCGTAGTACACAGTGATTGTGTCTCCTGAATTGAACTCAGGGAAATCTTTTTTTGTTACGAACTCGTCCTGAACGAATTTTACTAAATCAGACATGATTTTTTAATTTAAACGTTTGAATCAGAACAACATGCACGGGTATCGCCAGAGGTTGGTCCGAAATTGGCTGCAAATATAAATATTTTTTTAATACGCAGAAATATTTTGACCTTAAATTAAATATAAATTTTAAGGCTGTAAGTGGTTGTTATTCAAGTAAATCAGGTCTTCTGTTCTTGGTGTGCTCCAGTGCTTTGTCCTCTCTCCATTGGTCAATTTTAGAAAAATTACCGCTTAAAAGTACATCGGGTACTTTCCAACCCTTGTATTCGGCAGGGCGTGTGTAAATAGGAGGGGAAAGCAGGTTGTCCTGAAAACTATCGGTAAGTGCTGATGTTTCATTGCTCAGTACTCCCGGTATAAGCCTGATAATAGAGTCGGCAACCACGGCAGCAGCAAGCTCACCACCCGAAAGTACAAAGTCGCCTATAGAAATCTCTTTGGTAATGAAATGATCGCGCACACGCTGGTCTACACCTTTATAATGTCCGCAAAGAATAATAATGTTTTTGAGCATTGACATTTGGTTAGCCATTCCCTGATTAAGGGTTTCGCCATCGGGAGTCATGTATATAACCTCGTCATATTCTCTTTCACTTTTCAGTTTAGTAATGCAGGCATCAATAGGTTCAATCATCATAACCATACCGGCACCACCGCCAAACTGGTAGTCGTCTACATTTTTGTGTTTGTTAGTGCTGTAATCCCTAAGGTTGTGCAGGTGTACTTCTACAAGTCCTTTGTCTATGGCTCTTTTTAGTATTGAAGCTTCAAACGGACTCCTTAAAAGTTCGGGTAATACAGTGATAATATCGATGCGCATTTTTTAAGTTTCAGAGTTTTAAAGCCGCAAAGTTAGTAAGTTTAGCTATACGGAAAAAGAAAAGGCATAAGTTGGCTGTTCAGCTTATGCCTTTTTTTTATGTAAAAATAGCTTTATTAAGCACCAAACTGTTTAAGGTGGTGGTCAAGGTGTTTGTATTGTAATGTATCCCATTCCTCTATGGTCATTTCACCAAAAAAGGGATGTTTCATGTTCTTTATACAATTATGTCCTTCTTTAGAAAACGTTTCTACCAGTGCGATTAATTCTGCTTTAGCGGTTTCAAAATCGGGTTCATGGGAAATTTTAAATTCTTTTGCTGTAGGCATCCCTTTCCCAAAAGGTTGTGGTTCCATCAGTTTTTTCTTGGCCGATTTCCCGAAAAAGAAAACAAGAAATTTATTAGGTTTTAGCTCCAGTGTACCGTGTGCTACTTTAATAATTTGCTGGCAGTGGAGCAGCATTTGGCTAACAGTCATTTTACCCCATTGCGAGAGTGTAATGGGGGAAAGCTGATTTATTCTATCGATAATTTCGCGATTATCGGTTGGGTTAAAAATGCTTTTCATGTTGTTTTTTGATTAATGAGCCTCAAAATTAAGAATAAATAGCTTTACTTTTTCATAGCTTTTAATGCGTAAACAAAAGGAATTTTGTTTTGCAGGTGTGGTATTCTGTAGCGCTTAGGTTCAAACTCTTCCATGTCGTTAAAGCAGTTGTAGGGAGAGTAATTGTATTCTTTAAAAGTCTTAATTTCGAGGTTGTTGTTAATTAGGCTGCTAAATACCTCACTAAGGTCGTGATTCCATGATATGGTTTTTACTTCCATATCGGCGGCTTTATCGGCATAAGTACCTGTTTCGGTTTCAATAATAGCTTCTTCGTTAAAGTAGCTGTAATCTATTTTACTGAATCCTGAATCAAACATCCATACAAAAGGATGGAATTCGGCAAAAATAAAACTACCTCCCGGTTTAAGGAAGTGGTTTATTACTTTAGCCCATTTGTTAAGATCGGGTAGCCAGCCTATAGTGCCATAGCTAGTAAATACAATATCAAACTGTTCGTTAAGGTTATCAGGCAGGCTGTATATGTCGCAGCATATAAATTGGGTGTTAGAACCGGTGGTTTTGGCAAGTTCACGGGCTTTGGCTATGGCAGCGTCTGAAAAATCGATTCCTGTTGCCACAGCACCCATACGGCTAAGGGAAATAGTATCCTGACCGAAATGACACTGCAGGTGTAGTATTTTTTTGTCTGTAACATCGCCCAGTAGCTCAAGTTCTATATTGTTTAGGGTTGAGTTTCCGCTTAAAAATGAGGGCATATCATAAAATGATGATTCTATATGAAATGTGGTTTTTTGATTCCAGGCTTCTTTATTGATATTGATGTAGTTGTTTTCCATGGTTTGTTTTTGGGTTTAATATTTTACTAAATTAAACAATTCATTCTTCTTTTGTCTTGATACAAAAGAAGGAAAAAATCAAGGCTCTAACTCCTTAGTCTAAAAATTATTACATTCGGCTAAACCATCCGAACTCGCTTTTGGCTCAAACACCGGATGCTTATTAACGCCTCGTTTATAATTTTCTTAACGCCCCGGAGTTTAATGCCAGGTTTAGGGGTGTATGAAATCTGAAACTTCAAATTTTAATTTGTAAATTTGCACTTCATAATAAAAACAAAAAGACAGATGGAAAACGGAATTTACGCTAAATTCAATACACCAAAAGGTTCTATTTTAGTTAAACTTACGCATGATAAAACTCCGGGAACGGTAGGTAACTTTGTAGGTCTTGCTGAAGGTAATCTTGAAAACGATGCTAAACCACAAGGTAAACCATATTATAACGGACTTAAATTTCACAGGGTTATTCCTGATTTTATGATTCAGGGAGGGTGCCCGGTAGGTACCGGTGTTGGCGGTCCCGGTTATCAGTTTGATGATGAGTTCCATCCGGAACTTACACACAGCGGTCCCGGTGTACTTTCTATGGCAAATGCAGGTCCTGGTACAAACGGTTCTCAGTTCTTTATCACTCACGTAGAAACTCCATGGTTAGACGGTAAGCATACTGTTTTCGGTCATGTGGTTGAAGGTCAGGATGTGGTTGATGCTGTTGCTCAGGGTGACGAAATTGAAAGCATTGAAATTATCCGTGAAGGTGATGAGGCTAAAAACTGGAATGCTATTGAGGCTTTTAGAACTTTTGAAGGTGCGCGTGAAAAACGTATTGAAGAGGCTAAACAAAAAGCTGAGGCAGAAATGGAAAAACTTGCAGCAGGGTTTGATAAAACTGAAAGCGGACTACGTTATAAAATAATCCAAAAAGGTAACGGTAAGCAGGCTGAGAAAGGTAAAACAGTTTCTGTACACTATACAGGTGCTCTTGATAACGGTCAGGTATTTGACTCTTCTTACAAAAGAAAAGATCCAATTTCTTTCGCTCTTGGTGTAGGACAGGTAATTTCTGGTTGGGATGAAGGTATCGCTTTACTACAGGTAGGTGATAAAGCTCGTTTTGTTATTCCTTCTCACTTAGGTTACGGTTCACGTGGTGCAGGTGGTGTTATCCCGCCAGATGCAACACTTGTTTTTGATGTTGAGCTAATGGATGTAAAATAATAACATCTCACATTATATTAAAGGCTGCCTACTGGCAGCCTTTTTATTTGGAATACTTTTTGAAAGTCATACATATATGGATTACTTTTGTAAAACACATTAATATGATTATGAAAAAGCTACTGTTACTGTTTGTTGTATTGTTTGGTATTTCTGCAAAAGCACAAATACCCGGGTCAAGTATGCACTGTGGGTATGATTTTACATCTTACTTAGTACTGCATGTACATGAGCAGGGAAATGAAGATAATATTAAAAACTTAAAGGTTACGGTGGTAGACAGCCTAGGCAGAGATCTTATTAATGTAAATAACATGTACAGCTGGAGTAATGCTAATAAGCCACTTGAGTTTTCTCTTAACTATAAGATAGATGATAACAACAAGAGGCTAGTAGAGGGTGCTACGGTTACTAAAGAGCGTTGGTTTTTTCCTTTTGCTAAAGATAATTACCTGTTATCTGTAGCTAATACTTTTAAGGCAGATAGTTTTAGTGTAAAGGTTGAAGATACTACGGGTACTTACAAGCCGGTTATTATTCAGCTTTATGCTTACAATATGTATGTGCTTTGCTCTAACGAAAGTAGGGATGCGGCTATGAAATTTGGTCGTAAAATGAATAAGCCACTTGAAATAGTGCTTGAAAAACAGTAGTGTTTACTATTTATTTAGTTACCTCCACTTAATATTACAGCCAATACTTGGTTTTTGAGGTTCGGGTATATTTCGGTTGTATAAAACACCATCAATAGCATTGCGTAGGTCACTACCGCTTACGGGGATATTATTACCGGGGCGTGAATCGTCAAGCTGACCACGGTATACCAGTCGGTTTCGGGAGTCAAAAAGGTAAAAGTCGGGTGTGCAGGCCGCGTCATAAGCTTTTGCTACTTCCTGTGTTTCGTCAAACAGATAAGGGAAATCAATATCGTTTTTAAAGGCAAATTCGGTCATTTGGTCGGGTGCATCCTGTGGATATTTTACCGGGTCGTTGCTGCTTATGGCTACCATACCTATTCCCTGTACTCTGTAATCATTAGCAATCATAACAATTTCATCAATAACATGAATTACAAAAGGGCAGTGGTTACATATAAATAATACCAGTGTGCCTTTTTCTCCTTTAATATCGCTAAAGGTGAAGTTTTCATCAAAGTTGGTTGCTTTTAATGAAAAATCAGGGGCTATGGTGCCTAGCGGTAACATGTTTGACGGTGTGTTTGCCATTTTCGAAAGAAATAAATTACTTTAGCAAATTACGATAAATTTTAAAATAAAATAAATACAAAAGCTATGTTAACCTGGGAAGAATTTGAAAAAACAGAAATGCGTGTGGGTACCATTACAGAGGTGAACGATTTTCCTGAAGCCAGAAAACCCGCCTATCAGCTGGTTATTGATTTTGGTGAAACGATAGGGATACGAAAATCATCGGCACAAATCACAAAACGTTATACGAAAGAGCAGCTAGCCGGAAGGCAAATTGTAGCGGTGGTAAACTTTCCTAAAAAGCAAATAGGTAAATTTATGAGTGAATGCCTAGTGCTTGGCGCTATGGGAGCTGATAATGACATTGTATTACTGGCGCCCGACTTTAAAGTAGAAAACGGATTGCGTATAGGGTAAAAACAAAAAAAACTGCCTCTTGGCAGTTTTTTTATTAAATGTCTTCGAAGTTTACATCTGTAAAACTTTCTGTTCCTACAGGTTCAGGAGTTTTTTCTGTAAACATTTTCTTGAAGTCTTTTTGATGTCTTTCAGAGATTACTTCTTCTCCTTTGCTATCAAGAACGTATTCTGTCATTTCGTCCAGAATGTTTCTGAAGGCTGCAAAATCTTCTTTATAAAGATAAATTTTGTGTTTTTTAAAGTGGAAAGAGCCATCCTCTTCAGTAAATTTTTTGCTCTCAGTGATTGTAATGTAGTAATCTTCGGCTTTAGTAGCTCTTACGTCAAAAAAATAAGTCCTTCTTCCCGCTCTTAAAACTTTAGAAAAAATCTCTTCCTTTTCAAGCATGTCATTATCTCTCATAATCCTTCGTAGTTTTTTAATTGGTTTATGTAGCTACCAAAAATCTAAAAAAAATCTTAAAAATCCAACAAATTAATTTATTTCTTTTTCGGATAGTTGTTTAAGGTAAAGCTCCTTGTAATAACCAGCCTGATTTACAAGTTCATTGTGGGTGCCCTGTTGTATGATTTCACCATCTTCCAGTATAATTATCCTGTCGGCATTTTTGGCAGATGATACCCTGTGGCTCACAATAATAGTGGTTTTGTCTCTGCAAAACTCCATAAGGTTGTTAAGTATAGCTTCCTCAGTTTCAGTATCTACTGCCGAAAGTGAGTCGTCCAGTAGTAATACAGGAGCATCTTTAATCATGGCTCTGGCTATGGATACACGTTGTTTTTGTCCGCCCGAAAGTGTTATACCTCTTTCTCCTAATATGGTTTCATAGGCTTTGTTAAAAGCGGCAATGTTGTCGTGTACTACAGCTTTTTTGGCAACGGCAATAACTTCTTCATCTGTAGCATCTTCATCGCCAAATTTAATGTTGTTCTTTATGGTGTCTGAAAACAGGAAGGCATCCTGTGGTACAAACCCTATGCTGTTACGCAGGTCGTAAAGATTTAACTCTTTTATATTGGTATCGTCAATCGTTACTGTTCCCTGTTCTATATCATACAGCCTGCTTATAAGTGATAGTATGGTAGATTTTCCCGATCCTGTTTTACCTAATATAGCGAGCGTTTCTCCTTTATTAATGTTGAACGACACATTTTTGAGTGCTGTTATATTTGTGTCTTCATAAGTAAAGGTTACATTATTAAAGGCAATGTTGCCCTTAATAACCGATTGTTCAGGATTGTTATTTTGAATATCGGGCTCGGTTTTAAGGAATTCGTTAATCCTTTTTTGAGAGGCTTCGGCTTCCTGTACCATGCTGGATATCCACCCTAAAGAGGCTACCGGCCAGGTTAACATGTTTATATATAGTATGAACTCTACTATCATACCTATGTTTTGAATGGTGCCTTCTATGTATAATTTTCCGCCTACATATATAACTATAAGGTTACTAAGTCCTATAAGTAATATCATAAATGGTCCAAACATGGCGCTAACTTTAGCCAGGCTCATGTTTTTTGCCTTACTGTCGCGCGATAGTTGGGTAAAATCGTCCTGCTTTTGTTTTTCAAGCGCGTAGGCTTTTATTACCCTGATGCCTGAAAACATTTCCTGAGTGAAGCTTGCCAGTTTAGACAGGTTTTCCTGATAGCGTGTACTTCGCTTATTTATCTCTACACTAATTTTAAATATGCTATATGATAATATAGGTAAGGGGATTAGTGTGTATAATGTTAGCTCTGGCGATAGGATTGACATGTGGGTAATAATAATGATAAAGCGTATAATGGTGTTAAGGCTGTACATAATTGCCGGCCCAACGTAAGAGCGTACTTTGTTTACATCTTCACTAATACGGTTCATTAAATCACCGGTACGGTTCTTCTTGTAAAAGCTTTGAGATAACTTTTCGTAGTGTTCAAAAATTTCGTTTTTAAGGTCAAATTCTATGTGGCGAGACATTACAATAATGGTTTGCCTCATAAAAAAGGTAAGTATACCGGCTACAAGAGTTGCTCCTATAATAATAAGTACACTACGCATTATCTCATGCTTAACCCCATCCATACTTATACTGCCGCCTGTAAAGTTCTCAACGGCAGTTATAATGGCTCCTGTGTACTGTGGAGTAAACAGGGAAAATATGTTACTTAAAATGGTAATTAAAATTCCTAAAAGAAATTGAAATTTATATTTTATAAAGTATTTGTTTAAATGTTGAAGTTCTTTCATTGTTCTGTTTTTAACTCAGAATATTTTTAGGTAAAATTGTTAAAACGCGTATTTTGGTTAGTAAAAGGCACTATCAAAAATAAACTATTTTAATTATCGAAAAATTAAAAAAAGGGTTTTATTTTGCTACATCTTAAATTTAAGTGTACTTTTGTAACCAGTTTTTGAATAAATTTCAATTTAAAAAATAATATCATGATAACAGAAGTTGTTAATGCTAACGAACTTGTAAAAGTTGATCCGGTTTTTGGACAAGCTTCTTTTAATGACCATGAACAAATCGTTTTTTGTCATGACAAAGATACTGGTTTAAAAGCAATAATTGGTATTCATAATACAGTTTTAGGGCCTGCACTTGGTGGAACGAGAATGTGGAAGTATGCGAACGAATGGGAGGCTTTAAATGACGTATTGAGGTTGTCTCGTGGTATGACGTATAAGTCAGCTATTTCAGGATTAAACCTTGGTGGTGGTAAAGCTGTTATTATTGGTGATTCAAGACTTGATAAAACTCCTGAAATGATCACAAGATTCGGGCAGTTTGTTCATTCTCTAAGCGGTAAATATATCACTGCAGAAGATGTAGGAACTACAACTCCTGATATGGACCTTATTCGTGACGTGACTCCTCACGTTACCGGTATCTCTGAAGAAAGAGGTGGATCGGGTAACCCGTCGCCTGTAACTGCTTACGGAGTTTATATGGGTATGAAAGCTGCTGCTAAGCATCAGTTTGGTTCAGAAAACCTTGCAGGTAAAAAAGTATTAGTACAGGGTACAGGTCACGTAGGTGAAACACTTATTGATTACCTTACTAAAGAAGGTGCTCTTGTACAAATATCTGATATTAATGAGGCAAGAATGGAAGAAGTTGGTGCTAAATATGGTGCTAAAATCTTTATGGGTGAGGATATTTACAGCGCAGATGTAGATATTTATGCTCCTTGTGCACTTGGTGCTACTGTTAACGATGAAACTATTGCAAGGCTTAAAGCTAAGGTAATTGCAGGTGCTGCAAACAACCAGCTTGCTGTAGAGAACGTTCACGGAAAAATGCTTCAGGATAAAGGTATTCTTTATGCTCCTGATTTCCTTATCAACGCCGGAGGTATAATCAATGTATATGCAGAGATTGCCGGATATGATAAAGCTGAAGCTATGAAGAGAACTGAAAATATCTTTAATACTACACTGGAGATTTTCCACTTTGCTGAAGCTAATGGTGTTACTACTCACCAGGCTGCAATGACTATCGCTCAAAAACGTATTGACGACAGAAAAAAAGAAATGGCTAAATAATTCTATAGCCTTAAAATAATATTACTATTTTTGCGAAGCGAAAGAAGACCTCTTTCGCTTCGCTAATTTTTAAATGTTCTTACGACGGATGTTAAACAGAAGACATATTCGTGTTAAAGTGATGCAATCCATTTATGCGATGCATCAAAATGGTTCAGACATTTTGGATAAGGAAGAAAAATTCCTTTTTCAGAGTATAGAAAATATACAGGATCTGTACCTTATAATGCTTTCTGCACTGGTTGAAATCAGAAACAGTGAAGAGGGGTTTTTAGACAGGTCAAGCAAAAAACATCTTGCAACAGCCTTAGAAAGAAACCCAAACAGGAAGTTTGTCAATAACAAAGTTTTACATCTTTTAGCAGAAAGCAACTCGCTTAGTATAGCTATTGAAGATCGTAGGGTTTACAACTGGAAAAATAACGACGATTATATTCTTATCCTTCTTGATGCCGTTAAGGAAAGCGAGCTGTATAAGGAATATATGGACAACGAGGAAAATAGTTTTGCTCAGGACAGGGATTTTGTAGTAAACCTGTTTACCGAAGTTATTGCTCCAAACGAAAAGCTGTATGAATATCTTGAAGATCATAAATTAACATGGGTAGATGATATCCCGTTAGTTAATACTATGGTTGCAAAGCAGCTTAAACAAATCAAAAAACCTACAGATGAGGAGTATGATGCAATACATATTCCTAAATTGTATAAGGATATTGATGATCGTGATTTTGTGAGAAACCTGTTTAGAAAAACGGTTTTAAATGAAAAAGAACTGTCTCAGGAATTTACAGATAAAACACCTAACTGGGATGCAGAGCGTATTGCAGAGCTTGATGCTATCATACTGAAAATGGCTATTTGCGAATTCTTAAAATTCCCGTCTATTCCTGTTAAAGTAACAATTAACGAGTATCTTGAGATTGCTAAAGAGTATTCTACGCCAAAAAGTAGTATATTTATCAACGGTATTTTGGATAACTTAATTAAGGATTACCAAAACAGTAATAAATTAGTAAAAACCGGTAGAGGTTTAATGTAAAACCAAATTAAAAAATTATAAGTTATGTTGAAAAAATCAGCAGCTATGTTAGCCATAGCGTCTCTTATTTTTACAGTTTCATGTAAAGAAAATGCTGCACTTAAAATTGATGAAAATAAAGCAAAAGAGGCTGAAATAGCTCATGCAGAAGCAGGACAGGTACCTGTTATTAAGTTTGAAACTATGGAGCACGACTTTGGTACTATTAAGCAGGGTGATAAAGTGGAGTATGTGTATAAGTTTACTAACGAAGGTGCTGCACCGCTTGTACTAAGCCAGGTTAAGCCAAGTTGTGGTTGTACTACTCCAAACTGGACTAAAACTCCTGTTGCACCTGGAGAATCAGGTGAGATTAAAGTTGTTTTTGATTCTCATGGTAAATCAGGTAAACAAAGCAAAACTGTAAACGTACACTCTAATACAGAGAGTGGTACAGATGTACTTAAGTTTACGGCAGAGATTGAAAAGCCGGAAGGCGTAGGAGCTAAAAACTAATTAGACATATAAAATGGAAGAAATTTCGAAGTTTGGTCCTTTATTGTTAATGTTTGTGGTTGTGTATTTTTTAATGATACGCCCACAGCAGAAAAGGCAAAAGCAGGAAAAAGAATTTGAAAGCCAGCTTAAAGTTGGAGATAAGATCATAACAAAAAGCGGAATACATGGTAAAATAGCTGAGCTTGCTGAAACAAGTGTAGTGATAGAAACTATGGCAGGAAAGCTTAAAATGGAACGTTCGGCAATCTCACTTGAGTTAAGCAAGAAAGTTCAACAACAATAATAAAAAAATCCTCAGCGTAAGCTGAGGATTTTTTTATCTGTATTTATCATTAAGCCCAATTCCCTCAAGGATCATGGGCTTTATTTTTTCCAGTCGGGAGAGTTTTGTAGCCTCTCGTTTGGCTGTTTCTATAAACTCGGCATATTCCCTTTGCTTAAATGGCGTTAGTGTCTCAAAAGCAGTTTTTAAAGCCTTATTGGTATCAAGTTCCTGTTGCAGGGCTTCCGGTATAACGGTTTCCCTTTTTTCAGGTTTAATTTCCAGTCCGGCTTTTTCCACTTCAATAGCCTCGTTAATATAGCTTAGTACCAGTTTCTCGTTAACTTCGCTTTTATCGGTAAAACGCCATTGCCTTAGCGATTTTGTGTTGCCTTCGTTTGCATTAACAAGCATATTTTTTTCGTCTTTCAAAAAAACACCTTTAAAAAACCAAATGGTGAAAAAGTTCTTAAAGCCGCCTACTCCCAAAACATTCTTGTTATTGTAAGTATAAACTATACCGCCCCATTTTGTAGTTTCGGTTAGAGGTGTTTTTACAATAATGCTTTTAAGGAGCTCAAGCTCTTCTGCCCATTGGTTGGTTTTATCCCATGTTTTCTTTTCAGACATAGTGTTTGTTATTTCTTAGCCGTAAGTTCGGCAATTTTAACGATAACTTCAACAGCTTTTTGCATGCTCTCTACAGGTACATACTCATACTTACCGTGGAAGTTATGACCGCCTGCAAAAATATTAGGACAAGGTAGCCCCATGTAAGAAAGCTGAGAACCATCTGTACCACCACGTATAGGTTTAATAAGCGGAGTAATACCCAGTTCGTTCATTGCTTTTTCGGCAATGTCTACAATGTGCATAACAGGCTCTACTTTTTCTTTCATGTTAAAGTACTGGTCTTTTACTACAGCAACAGCGATGTCTTCGCCAAACTGTACTGCATACTGAGCATTGATATCAGCTACTATTTTATGGATAAGTTCTTTACGTGCTTCAAACTTAGCTCTGTCGTGATCGCGAACAATAAGTTGTACTGTAGTTTCCTCAATGCTTCCGTTTAATCCTGTTACATGGAAAAAGCCTTCGTAGCCTGTAGTTTGTTCAGGTACTTCGCCTTCCGGTAACTGAGAGATAAACTTATTAGCCAATAGCATTGAGTTTATCATTTTTCCTTTTGCATAACCAGGGTGTACGCTTTTTCCTTTAAAAGTGATTTTAGCTCCGGCAGCATTAAAGTTTTCGTATTCAAGTTCACCAATTTGGCTACCATCCATGGTGTAAGCCCAGTCTGCACCAAATTTCTCTACATCAAACTTGTGTGCACCACGACCAATTTCCTCATCGGGAGTGAAACCTACGCGTATTTTACCGTGTTTAATTTCAGGATTTTTGATAAGGTATTCCATTGCAGTAACAATTTCTGTAATACCTGCTTTATCATCGGCACCTAAAAGGGTAGTACCGTCGGTAGTGATTATGGTTTGTCCTTTATATTGTAACAGGTCTTTAAAGTAACCCGGAGAAAGTACTATGTTTTGTTCTTTGTTAAGTACTATGTCACCACCGTCATAATTCTCAATGATTTGAGGTTTTACGTTAGCACCTGTAAAATCAGGAGTAGTATCAAAGTGAGAAACAAAACCTATTGTTGGTACATCGTGATCTACGTTTGACGGAAGTGTAGCCATAATATATGCATTTTCATCTATGGTAACATCTTCCATGCCTATAGCTTTAAGCTCTTCTACAAGCTGATTGGCAAGATCCCATTGTTTTGCTGTACTTGGAGTTGTGTCAGAATTTGGATCTGATTCGGTATCAACTGTGACATAGCTAATAAAGCGGTCAATTATATGCTGCATTTTCTGTGTTTTTTAAATGAGCATCAAAGTTACAATTTTGTACAGAAGTACAATAATCTTAAACCGTTTTAATAGTTTATTTTAGGGGTAAAGTTATGTTAAAGGTAGCTCCGTTTCCGGGTTGTGATTCGGCTGATATTGAACCGTTATGCTGTTCGGTAATTTTTTTACAGATGCTAAGTCCTATACCCGTACCGGCATAATCGCCTTTACCGTGCAGGCGTTGGAAAAGTTTAAATATTTGTTCGCTGTATTGGGCGTCAAAACCAATACCGTTATCCTTAAAGGTAAGATGTGCTAAATTGCCTTCTGTTTGGGCGGTAACACTTATTTCCGGGTTTTCTGAACAGTACTTTAATGAGTTACTGATAAGATTAGAAAACAGCTGTTCCATTTGTAACGGAATAGCTTTTATGGTAGGGAGTACGTTCCTGTTAATAACAGCGTTTTTCTCTTTAATAAGCAGTTCATAGTCTGCCAGTACAATATCCAGTATATCGTTAAGGTTTACGTTTACAAACTCTTTTTCGGCCGATAGCCTGCTGTATACCAAAACATCTTTTATAAGCTGAGTCATACGTCCGGCAGAATCGTGTATCTTTTTAATATAGGGTTCTGATTCTTCACGGGTCATGTCTCTATCCTTTATAAAAGTTATAAAGGTTTGTATTTTACGCAGGGGTTCCTGCAGGTCGTGACTTGCTATATAATTGAATGATTCCAACTCTTTATTAGTTTGTTCCAACTGGGTATTTTTATCAGCAAGTTGTGCGTTAACCTCTTTAAGGGAAGCGGTACGTTCTTTAACTTCTTCTTCCAGTCGGGTGTTGAATTCGCTAAGTTCGCGCTCAACATTTTTACGATCGGTAATATCGTTAAATATAATAGCGACCTTGTTGTCTTTAATATCGCTTAATGGAAATGCCGATACCTCATACCATCCGTTAATAAGATGTTTGGCTTCGTGCTCAAAATATCTGGGTTTACCGGTAAGTGCAATTTCGCCATAAATTTCAAACCAGTGGCTTTCGTGATTAGGTTCAAGCTCTTTCATGGTTTTACCAATGGCATTAACAAGCCCTGTTTGATTTTCAAATGCCGGATTGGTTTTGACAAAAATATAGTCAATAGGTTTTTTGTTTTCATCAAAAATGACCTCTATAATGCAAAAGCCCTGATCAACAGAGTTGAAAAGGGATACATATTTGTCTTCAATCTGTTCAGCAATAACAGTATTGAAGTTTCTTTCGGCTATTTTTTGTTCGGTTACATCTTCCCAAACCCTGTAAACACCTTCTCCAGCTTTGGAGTCACATACCCTAAACCATCGTTGTGCACCATCAAGCTTTTCATAGTATCTGGTCCAGTTTTGCTGGATTCCGGTTTCATAAGCGGTTTTAAGGCTTTCAATTTGGTTAATCTGGTCGGGTAATACCTCAAGTAGCGTTTGCCCTGTATAGTCAATGCCTTTAAAAAAGTCGATAGTACCACGACTAAGGAGTGTAAACCTAAAATCTATAATTTCACCATCATTAAATACAGGCGTAAAAAAGATACTCCTGTTATTAGGGGCATCAAAAGCCAGCTTCATAAGTTCGACAGCAGTGTCGTTGTTCTTTTGAAGCATGGTATTCGCTGTGTCGTCTTTAATCGTTGACATGGTTTTTATAGTATGGTGATAGCCAAAGATAATGATTTGATATAATTGGCTTAGCTAACAATAGCTAAAGTTTGGTTAATTCTTTTCTTATATTTTCTTTAGCATTCTCCTCATACTTAGAACGAAAGAAGTCGGTTTTGTATATAAAACTCATGGAAAGGAAATGTTTTAAAACTTTTTTTCGTCCCGGCTTATATAATATGTCGGGGTAAAAAGAATATTCTTCCCTTACCTGTTTATAATATTTCGCATATTTACTCCAGTCGTAACCCAGTATTGATAAGTCGGCATCGGTAAACAGATTGATGTCATTATCGCTAACCGGTAAATGCGATTTGGTAGCCAGTATCATCTGTCTGCACCTTTCGGTTTTGTCTTCAGGATAATTAATTTCCTTTAGTCTTTGTACAGCCAGTTCGGCACTTTGTTCCTCGTTATCATTGCGGGTTGACTTATATATAATGTCATGATAAAACAAGGCGAATAGCACGGTGTCCCAGTCTTCAATCAACTCTTTACAAAAGGAAATTTCCTTATAGAGGTTTTCAAGATGGGTAAGGTTATGGTACTTTCGGCTTTTGTGGTTGTAATACTCTTTTATTTCCTGCCATAAAGCTGTAGATAAATCTTTACTGTAGCCACTTGCTGTGTTTATAAAAAGTTCTTCAAGCATGTTTTATCTTACTCTTGCAACAGAATATAATATGAAGATATAAAACAACATTATAAAGCCTATAACGGTTATGTATATCTGTTGTGTTAGTCCGGTAAAGGCAAGGATAATATGTGTTAGCATTGTACCTCCTAAAAAAAATGCAGAAGTAAACCTTGCATTGATAGTTGTTCTGGGAGAATCAAACCTAAGTGCAATTAAAAACAACATGATAAAGAATGAGGTTAAAAAACCTCCCAGGCTTAAAAGGTTTTTCTCTTCTATGCTTATATTGGAAAAACTATATAGTGCATAAGAAAATAACAGGCTAAACAATAGCCCTAAAACCGATTTTACAAAATTAACTCTCATAGCTTGTGTTATTTGGTTGGTGGTGGTGGAGGTGGCGGAACAGATGCAAATACAACAGCAAGTTCAGAACTTGTGCTTGCAGGCTGCCATTCGGTCATTCCCTGTTTCCATATATAGTGTTCTTTTGTAAACTGTCCGTTTTGAGCCATTCCTTTTAACTGTTCTATTGTAAAGGGTCCAGACTGTTGTCCGTTAATGGCTATATGAAAGCTTACAGTAGGGGGTGGAGGCGGAGTGTTAGGTATGTTATTTAGCATACCGCTCATTTGGTTACCCATTGTTCTGCCCAGTGTAAGTCCGGTCATAATACCTATTGGGTTATAGCCGTGCCCGCCGCCATCGCCGTCAATGCTCCCCATAGCACCTAAGCTTTCGGAAGCAGTTTTTAAAACATCGGCCTGTAAGTTTAACTGATGTGCAGCAAAATTTCTTCCTTCAACACCAAGCTCAGTTTCTTTACGTTCAATCCTTTTGTTTTCACCAAGATGCGTTATTTCGATATCAGTTTTAGAATCGATGAATTTGGTTTGCTGGTCGGCAGTATTCTTTTTAAGCTGTAGGTAATGCGGATGACTTTTATCCAGCTCAATAGCACTTACATCAAGACGTTTAAGGTTAATCCCAAAATCATTTCTGAAATCTTCTTCCAGCTTTAGTTTTATATGATCGCTAATCATATCAATCCTACTTTCCAGCTGCATAACCGGTATTGTGGTTTCTGTAGGGATATTGATAATTATATTTTTAGCCCTTCTAATAAAAGCGTCTTTAACCTGATCTCTAAGGTTATCTGTAGTGATATTTCTAAGTCGGTTTAATGTAATCAGATTACGATAATCAGAAAGATTAAATATAAACGAACCTCTCACGGCACATGGTACAGCAAGATCCATAAATCTTGGGTCAAAAACATCAAAATAGGGTATGCCGAATTTTACGGTTATATTCCCTGCAAGGTTAATAAAATAGACTTCAGCCTGAAAAGGGGAGTGCCCGCCAAATGCAGCCCCTACAATATCTGATAATACCGGGAAGTTAGAAGTTTCAATAAACTTGTCATGAGGTCCCTCAATCACATCATAAGGAGAACCGTCTTTTTGTGTATATACAAATAGGGCAACTTCGCCTTGTTTTACCCTTATGCTACTGCCGTAACGTATGGCATTTTCTTTTTTTGTAGATCCGGCTTCTCCCGACGGTCTCCATTTGTGAACAAGGTAATCAGTTTCATCACAACGGATAACATCCATAAAACCGCCTTCTCTTCCTGTAAAAAAGTTTCTAATTCCCATGGCTTATTTTTTTAGTTGTTCTGCTATTTTAATTTTGTCCAGTTCCTCAAATCTTGTTGAGTAATCCGGTATAAGTTCTGCCTTATCTTTAGCTGTTTTAAACTCCCTTTTAGTTAGAAGTTCACCTATTTGTGTTATAAGTATTTTGGTTATAAGCTCTTCTCTTTCTGATTTAAAGGTAAGAAAATTAGCCTTTTCAAGCGCCTCTTCATAAGCTCCGGCTTTATAAAGACTGTCAATATTTATGACTTCGATTTTAGAAAGATAAAATTCTCTTGTAGATTCTTTTTCCAGTTGTGGTATAAGTATTTTGGCCGAATCTCTTTTTCCTTCTGTAATAAGGCGGTCTATTTTTTTGTCAATACTTGGTTCTGGGGAGGGTATACGGGTAATAGCAAATAGTACCCCGCCTACAAGTAAAAATGCAGCAGCTATAGATACAAAACTTCCAGACTCCCTTTGTTTAATATATTGTGCTTTTTCTGCTTCAATTTTACTTATAAATTCGGCAACTGTACCGTCTTCTCCATAGTTGCTTCTCATCAAGCTAAGTGTAGCATTGATTTCGTTGTTCAGCCTGCTGTAGTTGTTATTGTCTTCAAAAAGATCTTCTCTTTTTATAACCTTTTTAAAAATAATGTAGGTACCCAGGGTTAGATAGGTAAGTATTACCGACTGCATTATTTTTCCTGAGCCCTGTTTAGGAGTGTTTTTTAACTTTAAGAGCTTTTTCTCTACGTCATGCATATACTCATCCAGAGTGGCGGTATTTTTTGATCTTGCATTAACAACATAGTTGCATGAAGGGCAAACCCTGCTTACACCAACCATGATTTCACCACAGCTTGGGCATTTTTGTACAGGATTTTCTTTTTTTCGTGTTTGTTGTGCATCAAAAAGCTTTCCTTCCAGAATCATTTCAAGTTCGTCTATGTCAAACCCCTGTTTCTCAGCTTTTTTAATAAGTACTTTTTTTTCTTTTTCGGTTATAAAACCATCAGTAATTGCGTAATCAATTAATTTTTCTAGCTCTTTATTCATTATATAAGGTAAGTTGCGTACTATTTTCAAATATAATCAAAGAAAGGGGAGAATCTAAAAGGAATGTTAAAATTTTTATAAACAATAAACTTAGGATAATTTATTACTTTTGCAGCCACAATAATTTAGCTATGTACAAATCTCTAATCAGGCCTGTATTATTCCGTTTCGATCCGGAAAAAATTCACTACTTCACATTTTCAACCATTCGATTTTTAAACAGTATACCGGGTATGCCGTCTGTACTTAAATCAATGTTTGAGGTAAACGATCCAAGACTGGAGCGCGAAGTGTTTGGGTTAAAATTTAAAAACCCTGTAGGGCTTGCTGCAGGGCTTGATAAAGATGCTAAGTTATACAAAGAGCTGGGTAACCTGGGCTTTGGATTTATAGAGATAGGTACGCTTACCCCAAAACCACAGGACGGGAATCCTAAAAAGAGACTGTTTAGGCTTAGGGAAGATGGCGGACTTATAAACCGTATGGGGTTTAATAATGGTGGTGTAGCCGAAGCTGTAGAGCGCCTTAAAAAGAATCCTAAAGGGAAAGGGCATGTGCTTATAGGTGGTAACATAGGTAAGAACAAGGTGACTCCAAATGAAGATGCTGTAAGTGACTACGAAATATGCTTTGATGCACTGTATGATTATGTGGATTATTTTGTGGTAAATGTGAGTTCGCCTAATACACCAAACCTGCGTGAGCTTCAGGATAAAGAGCCTTTAACTCAGTTACTGCAAACGCTTCAGGATAAAAACCAAACGAAACCGGTACAAAAACCGATACTGCTTAAAATTGCTCCTGATTTGACCGATAGTCAGTTGCTTGATATTATTGATATAGTACAAACTACTAAAATAGCAGGTGTTATAGCAACCAATACTACTATTTCGAGAGAAGGGTTACAGTCTGAAAATAAAAAGGAAACGGGCGGACTTAGTGGTAAGCCGTTAACAAAAAGGTCTACCGAGGTAATTAGGTTCCTATCAGAAAAAAGTAATAAAGCATTTCCTATAATAGGAGTAGGAGGTATACATACTGCCGAAGATGCTATTGAAAAACTGGAGGCAGGAGCCAGCCTAATACAGCTTTACACCGGATTTATATATGAGGGTCCGGGGCTTATTAAGGCGATAAACAAGAAGTTATTATCAAAAAAATAGTATACAGGCTGTTTTTGTGGTAATTTTTCAAAGAAAACGATTTCGTAAACCCGATTCTTTAATTATCTTTGAACCTCTATGAAACAGGTTAAGATTATCGAGTGTCCAAGAGATGCCATGCAGGGCATCAAAGAATTTATTCCCACAGAGAAGAAAGTAGCATACATTCAGTCGCTGTTAAGGGTAGGTTTTGATACTATTGATTTCGGTAGTTTTGTTTCGCCTAAGGCTATTCCGCAAATGCAGGATACCGCCGAAGTGCTTGCAAAACTTGACCTGAGTGCTACAAAAAGTAAACTACTGGCTATTATAGCCAATACAAAAGGAGCAGAGTTAGCTTCTGTACATCCTGAAATACAATATTTAGGATATCCGTTTTCCATTTCAGAGAACTTCCAGATGCGTAATACGCATAAAACCATAGCCGAGTCTATTGTTACTTTACAGGAAATACTAAACATTGCCGATAAAAGTAATAAAGAGGTTGTGGCTTACCTTTCTATGGGCTTTGGTAATCCTTATGGAGACCCGTGGAGCGTGGAAATTGTAGGGGAGTGGACCGAGAAGCTGGCAGGAATGGGAGTTAAAATACTTTCATTGTCAGATACTATTGGTAGCTCAACTCCTGAGGTTATCGATTATCTTTTCTCTAATCTTATTCCTAAGTATCCTGAAATTGAATTTGGGGCACACCTGCACACCACACCAGACAGATGGTTTGAAAAAGTAGATGCAGCCTATAAGGCGGGATGTATACGTTTTGATGGCGCTATACAGGGATTTGGTGGTTGCCCGATGGCAAAAGATGACCTAACCGGAAATATGCCTACCGAAAAAATGCTTTCGTACTTTACGGCAGAGAAAGTGGTAACCAGCTTAAATTCACTTAGTTTTGAGAGCTCATACAACGAGGCAACCAAAATTTTTACCCAGTATCACTAAGAATAAATTTTCTTTATAAAGGCATAACGATTTTTTATAAAACAAACGCTTTCTTATTAGGTTAAAAAGTACTATATTTGCATGCAATTTAACGACAAATTGCAACATGAAAGCACACACAACTAAAATCATCGGTGAAGGTCTTACTTACGATGATGTACTGCTGGTTCCAAATTATTCTGAGGTTCTTCCACGCGAAGTAAGTATCAAATCAAAATTCTCGAAAAACATAACATTAAACGTGCCTATCGTTTCGGCGGCTATGGACACGGTGACGGAAAGCGCTATGGCTATTGCTATGGCTCGTGAAGGTGGTATAGGTGTATTACACAAAAACATGACGATTGAGCGTCAGGCTACAGAGGTTAGAAAAGTAAAAAGAGCAGAATCAGGTATGATTATCGATCCTGTTACGCTTCCTCTTAATGCTACAGTTGCAGATGCTAAAAACGCCATGCGTGAGTTTGGTATCGGAGGTATTCCGGTAGTAGACGAAAACCAAATACTTAAAGGAATTGTAACAAACCGTGATCTTCGTTTTGAAAAAGAAGGTACACGTTCTATAGTAGAAGTAATGACTTCTGAAAACCTTGTTACTGCAGGTGAGGGTACTACTCTTGATGTGGCAGAAGGAATTCTTCAGGAGCATAAAATCGAAAAACTACCTGTAGTAAACAGCGAAAATAAACTTATTGGTCTTATTACTTTTAGAGACATCACTAAGCTTACCCAAAAGCCTATCGCTAACAAAGATAAATTCGGAAGACTTCGTGTTGCTGCTGCCCTTGGTGTTACTGCTGATGCAGTACAGAGAGCAGAAGCACTTGTAGCTGCCGGAGTTGACGCGGTAATTATCGATACAGCTCACGGACATACAAGAGGTGTGGTAGGTGTACTTAAAGAAGTAAAAGCAAAATTCCCTGAGCTAGACGTTGTTGTAGGTAATATTGCAACTCCTGAAGCGGCTTTATACCTTGCTGAAAACGGTGCAGATGCTGTGAAAGTTGGTATCGGTCCCGGTTCTATATGTACTACACGTGTAGTTGCAGGTGTTGGTTTCCCTCAGTTCTCTGCAGTTCTTGAAGTTTCTGCAGCGTTAAGAGGTACCGGTGTTCCTGTAATTGCCGATGGAGGTATACGTTACACAGGTGATATTCCTAAAGCGCTTGCAGCGGGTGCCGACTGTGTAATGCTTGGTTCATTACTTGCAGGTACTAAAGAATCTCCGGGAGAAACGATCATATTTGAAGGAAGGAAGTTTAAATCTTACCGTGGTATGGGATCTGTTGAGGCTATGAAAGAAGGTTCTAAAGACCGTTACTTCCAGGATGTAGAAGATGATGTTAAGAAACTTGTACCGGAAGGAATTGTAGGTCGTGTACCTTACAAAGGAGAGCTTTTTGAAAGCATGCTTCAGTTTATAGGAGGTCTGCGTGCAGGTATGGGTTACTGTGGTGCTAAAGACATCCCAACACTACAGGAAAACAGCCGTTTTGTACGTTTAACTTCAAGCGGTATATCTGAGAGTCATCCTCACAATGTAACTATTACTAAAGAGGCTCCAAACTATTCAAGATAATTTGAGGTCGAAAGACTAAAACATAAAAAAGGCAGAAGTTACTAACTTCTGCCTTTTTGTTTTTGTATTGTTTTAATTCCCCTCCTTTGGAGGGGTGGCTGAAAGCCGGGGTGGGACTTTATTTTTTATATCATAAACCACCCCACCCGATGGGTACCCCTCCAAAGGAGGGGAATATAGATGATGTTTTATTTTTTATCTCCGTTACTATTCTCTAGGTTTTCTTTTCTCAGGTCTTCACTTTCCCAGGCATGGTCGTTAGCTCCCAGTTGGGCATATAAATCATTTTTAAGCAGTTGTTCCTGCATTTCAATCTCCTCTTTGGCGGTCATGAGGAAAGCCTTTTTATCGTGTCGTTTCTGTGAAAGTCTCAATACCGCCTGCTCATCATATTTAATGAATCGTTGTCCCTGCCTTGTGGCAGTATAACGGCGGTGGCCCAGTTCAACCAAAGCATCTACGCCTAAGTGCACGGCACTGTACAGGTTTTCACGATAAAACTGATTGATACCCATATCTACCAGTTCAAAGGCATTACTTCGGTTACGGGCTCTTGCCAGTACTTTTAAATGAGGGAAATGTTTACGTATCATTTCTACCACGATAAGGTTTACGGTAGGGTTATCTATAGCAGCGATAAACAGTTTAGCGTTTTCACATCCGGCTGCCTGAAGCAGTTCCAGTCTTGAAGCATCTCCGTAGTATACTTTGAAGCCCATTTTACGCAGGGAGTCAACCCTGTCAGAATCCATGTCTAGTACTGTTGCGGGTATACCGTTAGTTTTTAATAAACGCCCTATGGTACTACCAAAGTTTCCGAATCCGGCTATAATAACATCGTTGTTTTCGTCTTCTATATCATCATACTTATTACCCGAATCTTTTTCCTTAACCCCAAAGAAAGGGTCTATCCATTTTTCATTAATAAAAAGCAATATAGGTGTGCCTATCATACTCAGTGCTATAATTGCCATCATTTGGCTGGCTAGGTAGGTGGGCATAAGATTAAGCTGAGTGGCAAACCCTAATATTACAAACCCGAATTCCCCTCCCTGACTCAGGGCAAATCCGAAAAGCAGGTTTTGGTCAGAACTTTTCTTATAAATTTTACCTATTCCCAGTAGTACAAGGAATTTGATAACATTAAACAGGGTGCAGAAAACAATTATAAACACAGGGTCTACCATGATAAGGCTAAAGTTGATGGAAGCACCTACACCAATAAAGAAAAGTCCTAAGAGGAGTCCTTTAAAGGGGGCTATATCGCCTTCGAGCTCATGCCTGAATTCACTATTGGCCAATACGACACCTGCCATAAACGCACCTAAAGCGGGGCTAAGCCCTACCATCTGCATTATATAAGAAACTAAAAGTACCAGTAATAGTGCCGCTCCGGTAAAAAGTTCCTGTAGCCTTGTAGCTGCTACTACATGTAGTAACGGTACAATAATAAATCTGCCTGCAAAGTATATAAGGGCAATGGTACCTATCACAATAAGGGTTTGCAACCATCCCTGTAAATCGGAAATAAGGGATTCGTTTATTCCTTTATTTTGTATATCGCCATCGGCTAACAGGGGTAGTATGGCAAGTATAGGGATTACAGCTATATCCTGAAATAACAGTACTGCAAATGCCGAACGCCCCATTGAGGTTTGCGATAGCCCTTTTTCTTTAAGGGTTTGCAATACAATAGCGGTTGATGATAAGGTTAGTGCCAATGCTATAGTTAGTGTGGCTTCCCATTCCCATTTTAAAACCAGTAAACATGCCAAAAACAGTATAATAGTGGTGCCTAAAACCTGTAACGAACCCATACCGACAATAAAACGTCGCATCCGCCAAAATTTGTAAGGATCAAGCTCCAGCCCGATAAGAAACAGCATCATAACCACACCAAATTCGGCAAAGTGCATAATGTCTTCTCCCTGCTGACCGATTAGTCCAAGTACAAACGGACCGATTAAAATACCGGCAAACAGATAGCCTAATATAGAGCTAAGCCCCAGTTTTTTAGCTATGGGTACACATATAACAGCAGCAGCCAAATAGATAATTGACTCAAAAAATAATCCGGTTTCCATACGTTTTTAGCCTAATTTAGTTTTAAACCAATCGTTAAAATACTGATAGCCGGAGAGATCTTCAGGGGTAATGGTTTTGTTTTCCAGGTATTCCAGAATTTGCCTGTAGAGTTTTCCGTTCTCTATATATCCTTCCGTCGTCATGGAGTGTGTGCCATGAACTACAAACGGAGGTAGGTAGGTCAAATTACAAACTTTTGCAGTTTGATTGAATGGTTCTAAAAGTTGTTGTATTGTAAAGCGGTCGCGCCCTGTAGAGCAGTAGTTTTCCTTGCGTCCGCCGGTTGTAATGGTTTGTAAGAGCAGTTTGCCTTTTAGGGCTGTACCTTCCTTACCATATGCCCAGCCGTGTTCCAGTACAATGTCTATCCATTGTTTTAAAAGGGGAGGGCAACTGTACCAGTACATAGGGTGATGCCATATAATGATGTCATGTAGTAAAAGCAGCTCCTGTTCACGCTGCATATTAACATCAAATTCCGGATACTCCTGGTACAGGTCGTGAAACGTGATATTAGGACTATCCGGAATGTGGTTTACAAGTACGTCATTCACATTCGATTTCTCGAACAGCGGGTGTGCAAATAGAATGAGTATCTTGTTGGGCATACATTGTATTTCTTATTTATGGTAATATACCTAAATAATTGGAAGGAGTAATGTTCATTAACTCCGCTTTAACGCTGTCTGAAACGTTAAGTGTTCCTATAAAGGCATGTATAGAATCTTTATTGATAATATGGTTTGTTCTTGTAAGCTCTTTAAGTGCTTCATATGGGTTAGGATAGCCCTCACGACGTAATATCGTTTGGATAGCCTCTGCCACAACAGCCCAGTTTTTCTCAAGGTCCTGCTCAAACTTCTCAGCATTTAAAAGCAGTTTGTTAAGTCCTTTAAGAGTAGCTTCAAAAGCAATAAGAGTATGTCCTACAGGTACGCCTATGTTTCTTAGTACAGTACTGTCTGTAAGGTCTCTTTGCAGTCTTGATATTGGCAGTTTAGCAGAAAGGTGCTCAAATATAGCATTAGCAATACCTAAGTTACCTTCTGAGTTTTCAAAATCAATAGGGTTTACTTTGTGTGGCATTGCAGAAGAACCAACCTCTCCGGCTTTGATTTTTTGCTTAAAGTAATCCATAGATACATAAGTCCATATGTCTCTGTCAAGATCTATAAGGATGTTATTAATACGCTTTAAAGCATCAAAAAATGCAGCAAAATGATCGTAATGCTCAATTTGTGTAGTAGGGAATGAGTGTTTTAATCCAAGTGTTCCTTCAACAAAATCAAGTCCGAACTGCCTCCAGTCGTTTTGCGGATAAGCCACAAAGTGTGCATTAAAGTTACCTGTAGCTCCACCAAATTTTGCAGCAAAAGGGACGTTGAAAAGTTGACGTAACTGCTCTTCCAGTCTTTCTACAAAAACATGTATCTCTTTACCTAAACGGGTAGGAGATGCAGGTTGTCCGTGAGTACGGGCAAGCATTGGCACATCTGCCCATTCTTTAGTAAGTTCTTTAAGTTTAGAGATTACTTTAATAAGTGTTGGCATATAAACATCTTCAAAAGCCTCTTTAGTTGAAAGAGGGATTGCAGTGTTGTTAATATCCTGAGAAGTTAAACCAAAGTGGATAAACTCTTTGTACTGCTCAAGTCCCAGCTTATCAAAAGCCGATTTTATAAAGTACTCAACCGCTTTTACATCGTGGTTGGTTGTTTTTTCTATTTCTTTTACCTGTAGTGCATCCTGTGCCGAGAAGTTTCTGTAAAGATCACGAAGCGGCTCAAACACAGCTTTGTCTACACCCTGTAGCTGAGGTAGTGGTAATTCGCATAATGCTATGAAATACTCAATTTCTACAAGCACTCTGTATTTTATAAGTGCTTCTTCAGAAAAATATCCTGATAACGATACGGTTTTACTCCTATATCTCCCGTCTATTGGGGAAATGGCATTCAGTTCAGATAAACTTTGCATTGTTTGTTGTTTAAAAATACGTATAGCCGCAAAGATAAACTTTTACAGGCAATTAAAGAAGGCACAAAAACAATTAAATAGGTAGTTTTTATACTAAAACGGCTACCTTTCTGTTTTGTAATTAACCATAAAACCACCTAGCTATGAAAAAACTATTTGTCTTTTTACTTGTTTTTACTTCGCTTACTGCTTTTTGTCAAACCAATAAATCACTGGATGAGATTGTACAGGAAAATAAAGGCAAAGTTATCCTGATAGATTTTTGGGCCAGCTGGTGTAAACCCTGTCGTAGCGAAATGAGAAAACTGCCTTCGTTTAAGGAAAAACTTAAAGGTAAAGATGTGGTTTATGTTTTTATTTCCATGGATACTGAAAAAGACAAGTGGGTAAAAGCTATGGAGACCGAAGGCATAGTAAATGATATTAACCTTTTAATCTCTCAGGCTAAAAATGCTAAAGTGCTGGAAGGACATAAAATAATGTCTATACCGCGCTATATGGTAATTGATAAAAATGGAAAGCTGGTAAGTGCCCATGCTCCGGGGTACAGTCGTAAGCTTATCAAAGTAATAAATAAGTATTTGGCGGAGTAAAAAAGTAGTATAGTTTAACTATTTGCTTTAATTGTTTTATATAATAAATAATAAGAGCAATAATATTCAATTTCATTATTAAAATGATTTTTCATATGGTTAAGCTCATCTATTACTAGTTTATTTTCAGAAAAATTCGATTTTAATATTTCGCTATTAAAATTAAAACTATCAAAATCTCTGTTTGCTAATTTACTTAGCTCATATTGATAACTTCTTTTAATTTTATTAGTAGACTCAGGTTCTATATCTATAAATTTTAATATAGATCCATATGGTTCAACGAAAGTTTCTTGCTTACTTATATATTGCCAAGTTTGTAGGTGTTTTGTTGATTCTATTTTTTCGGTTAAAGATTCGACTAAATCAAAATAAAATTTATCAATAAGGTTTTTATATCTTAAATGTTTTTCCCTGTTGCTGTAAATTAATTTTAAATTATTAGGTTCGTAGTTATAGTTATAATCAAATATGGATTCGTATTTTATTGAAAGAATATTTATTAGGGATTCAAAATTTTTATTATTCAAAAATCTCTTTACATCATCAAGATTTTTCTCAAAAGCCTCTAAGATTGTTTTTACTTTTTGAATTATAATGTCAAAATATTCATTTATAAAGTTTGAATGCCTTCTGAGTATATCTGAAACTTCCTCTTTTTTATGTTCAAAATTATGATTATTTTCTTTATGGTATCTCGAATAACTTATTGTAAAAGATGTAGTATCATATCCAAATAAAGAAGCTGAAATTAATTGTCCTTTGTTCATTCTTATTGGATGGCCTATTAATTCATTTCGTATTTCTCTATTTATAGAATAATTACTATTTACTTTTAATTTACTTTTGTCAATTAAATCGCCGTCCTTTCTACACTTGAATATGTATAACATCTGTTCAATAAAATCTTGTTGTACATATATCGTCTGTAATAGACTTATTTGGTAAGAGAAATTTGGCTGTGTGTTTGATTTTGAAAAACTAAGTAAATCAAAAGTATCATCAAAATATCCAAATATAATACCTATATAGTTTGTTTTAATATCATCATCAAATCGAATTTTCTTTTGACAAAATTGATATTCTAAAACATAGTGATTCCAGAAATCTCTAATGAAATTGAGTTTTCCTATTAATTCCACTGTTTTTATCATAGTAAGAATTAAATATTTTCCAACAATATCTCTTTTACTTTTTCCATACCTATTGAGCCGAGGTGTGAAAAAACTTCAAGTTTATTTCTCAAATTTGGTATTTGAGCTGGATTGGGATCCAAATAATATATTGTTACATGAGGTTTTGCATAATCTATAAGTCCTGCAGCTGGGTATACCTGTAGTGAAGTGCCTATTATAATTAGGTAATCGGCTTTTTCTACTATGTTAATAGCTTCGGGTATGGCCGGGACTGCCTCTCCAAACCAAACTATGTGCGGACGTAACTGATGCCCATCGGTATGCAGGTCACCTTCATAAATATCTGTAGTCCATTCAATAATGTCATAATGGTTGTTAACGCTGCGGGCTTTTAGGAGTTCGCCATGCAGGTGTAAAACATTGGTGCTTCCGGCACGTTCGTGCAGGTCATCTACATTTTGGGTAATAACGGTAACATCAAAATGGTTTTCAAGCTCAACAATTATGTTGTGAGCCTTGTTAGGTGTAACCTCAAAAAGCTGTTGGCGACGTTTGTTGTAAAAATCGAGTACCAGTGCAGGGTTTTTGCGCCAACCCTCGGGAGAAGCCACTTCCATTACATTATGACCCTCCCAAAGGCCGCCTGCATCACGAAAAGTTTTTATTCCGCTTTCGGCACTAACACCGGCACCCGATAGTACAACAAGATTTTTTTTCATTTATGATTTTACTTCCCCTAAAGTATATAATTGTTCAAGTGTAGGTGAAGGACTACCACCGGCAGGCTCAAGTGTAATACCAAACGCTTCGGCTCCTTCAAAGTTCTCTACAGCAAATATACCTTTATTTTGAGTTCTCTGGCTGTCGTCAAGAACACCAATACTTGTTGGGTCAAGTTGAGGTTTCAGTTTAAGTGCCCAAACCTGGTATACTTTGTCTTTAGGAGGTTCCGGTAAACCGGCTATATCCACATAAATTTTATTGTCTTCGTTGTTTAAATACACTTTAGCATAAGCTTCGGGGGCAACGGTTTGCCCGGCAAGAGAAACTACATTATTGTTCTTGTCACGAATAATGGCAAGAGCCTTTTCGTTTTGTGTATTCTCCTGGCTTACGTTAGCAAGCATCTGTTCAAACTTATCACGTTCTGTTTTTGTAGCCTGAACTTCCTCAGTAGCCTGATTGTACTGGTAATACTGGAAGCCAAGTCCAAATAACAGTATAACAGCAGCAGCCCACCCCAGGTAGGAGCCTGTTGTGCTTTTGCGTGGCATTTGTACAACACCTTCGTGTTTCTCAATAAGCTGTTGGCGTATTTTGTTATACACCTCTGCCGATAGGTAGGGCGATACGCTGTATGAAAGGTCAATAACGGCTTTTTCTATAGACAGTATCTCTGCTTTTACATCCTCATTGCTGTCTGCCATTTCTTTAACCTTCAGGTTTTCTTCTTCCGAAAGTAACCCAAAGACATACAGTTCCAAAATTCCTGATTCAATATACTCTGTGTTCATTATACCTCTAATATAGTTCTTAAATCTCTAATGCAATTTCTGTTTTGCGTTTTCACTGTACCCAGTGGTATGGCAAGTTCTTCCGATGCTTCCTGTTGGGTGTATCCCCTAAAGAAAAGCAGGTCGATAATGCGTACACACACCGGCTTTAGTTTCTTTACAAACTCACGAATACCTATGGCGTCAATTTTATTGCTCACCGAAGTATTGTGGTCTAAAATATTTACGAAATTGTCGACAGAGAGGTTTTTCAAACTGTTATTATGTCCCTTAGACCTTAATTTATCTATAGCTGCGTTGCGTGCTATATTAAGAATCCAGGTAAAAAATCGGCCTTTACTTTCATTATATGAATCGATATTTTTCCAGATTTTTACAAAAACGTCCTGTAAAACATCTTCTGATTCTTCTTTATCTTTTAAAAGGTTGAATATAACTCCAAAAAGGCTTTTGGAATACATGTCATACAGTAGCGTGAATGCTTTGCTGTCTTTTTTGTAGATTTGCTCGAGTAATTCTTCCTGTGTCATATATAATTTGTTGGATTTGGCACTTCTAAAATACTAAAAGATTTTTAACATTTAGCTTAAATAATGAAAAATACCTCAGATATCCAATATCTCAATTACCTAGAAGAGTTTATTACTGAAAACCGTAAAGAAACTTTTTTAAATATATTACAAACCCGTACCAAGCATTTTACGGTTGCTATTGAAGATGTTTTTCAGCTACATAATACCAGTGCGGTAATGCGTACCTGTGAGGTTTTTGGTGTGCAGGAGCTAAATGTAATAGAGGAGAAGTATGGTAAGCGTATAGATAAGGAAATTGCCCTTGGTGCGCAAAAATGGGTAGATGTTAAACGATATGCCTCGGCATCTGAATGTATTGGTAACCTAAAAGCTAAAGGGTACAGAATTATAGCTACTACGCCTCATGAAAACTCGTGTATGCTTGATGAGTTTGATATTACACAGCCGGCAGCCATATTTTTTGGTACAGAGAAAAACGGACTCTCTGAAGAGGTAATGCAGAAGGCCGACGGCTTTTTAAAAATACCTATGGTAGGTTTTACCGAAAGTCTTAATATATCGTCATCGGCAGCTATTGTAATTCAGGATATAACCAACAGGTTACGAAAATCAGATATTAACTGGAGGCTTAATGATGATGAAATGCTTGATAAAAGAATTGATTGGAGTAGGAAATCAATAAAGGATATTGATTTTATTACGCAAAAATATCTGGACCAGAAATAGTGTTTATTTTCTGTTAATGGCTTTATATTCTTCATAACAACCGCTAATAGCATCCATTATCTGGAGGTCGTTTGCGGTTTTTATAAACTCTTCAGAATAGCTGCATTGTTCCAGAATTTCAGAAATATCTTCTTTGCTAACCCCTAAAAGGGCAGCCAGTGTTTCTCTGTCAAATTTTGAAGCAAGCAAATTTCTTACAGTATCATCTTTCTTCATTTGCTTAAGCCTTTTCATCTCATTAGGTTTTTTACCAAAAATGTTATGAAGCAGGTCGGCAGGGTTGAAAACAGAATTTATAATCTTCTTAAAGGCATTAGGGGAGCTGTGTCCGCCCTCGTAGCCATAATTAAGTCCTGATATACTGTAACGATAGTTTTGTTTAACAGGTACAAGTTTAGAGTCTACCTGTAGGAAACCGGTAAGGTTATGCTGGTTAATAACCACCTCTTCCAGCGCATAAGCCTTTTCTGTTAGTGGTATTTTTGTTGAAGTTGTATTTTTAATCCAGTCGTTTGTAACACGCACTTTAATAGGTTGGTAGCCTATAAGGGTAATGTGTAGAGTATCGTTAGTTTTTGCAGCTATATTAAAATGACCTTGCTTGTCTGTAACGGTACCTTTTACCGTGTTAATATTGATAATCGTTGCATTTTCAATAGGTAACAGGTTGCTCTCATTTACTATTGTACCACTTACACTGGTAGTGTCTTCCTGCTTCTCAGTTTGTGCGAAAGAAGGGAACGATAGTAATAAAAATAAAATAACTACAAAATATCTCATTGTTTGCTTTAGTAAAGTAAAAGTAATAAACAAACGCGATATTTTGTAGTTAGTATACAATTATATTAAAAAAAATTAATTGCTTCTTCTCGGCTTTCTGTCTCTTGGAGCGCTTTTGCCGTCTTTTCTCCTAGGAGAAGATCCGTCTCTTCTTGAGTTTCTACTGTCTCTTCCGTCTCTGCTGTCTCCGCCACCTCTAGGTGAGTTACGTTTAAAGCCTCCGCCACCACTGTTTCTTCCGTTGTGGTCTCTGCGTCTTCCTCCGCCATCATTTTTAGAAATCTCAACGTTTATCTTACGACCTTCAAGGTGCATACTGTTAAAGGTGTCAAGAACTATTTCAGCATGTTCAGCTTCTGTATTAAAGAAAGAGAATCCTTCTTTTACATCCACTTTAAAGATATCGTCACGACCTAAACCTAATGTGTCACGAAGGAAATCTTTAAGGCTCATCCAGTCGAAATCGTCACGTGAACCTATGTTGATAAAGTAACGAACCGCACCTCCTGTTGGAGTAAAGTCACGATCTCCGCCTTTTTGTGTAGAAAGGTCTTTATTCTTTTTATAGTAGTTGATAAACCTGTTAAACTCTACCGATACCATTTTCTTGATAAGTTCCTCTTTGCTAAGGTCTTTCATTACCTCATAAATAGCAGGAAGGTAAGGGTCTATTTCGTGGTCTATCTCAACATCTTTAATTCTGTTAGCTAAGTGGAATAACTGTATTTCGCAAATCTCGATACCTGATGGGATAGATTTTTCTTCAAACTTCTGTTTGATAGTTCTCTCGATAGCTGATATTTTACGAAGCTCACTCTTAGTGATAATAACGATAGATGTACCCAGTTTACCGGCACGTCCTGTACGACCACTACGGTGGTTGTAAGTTTCTATATCATCAGGTAACTGGTAGTTGATAACGTGAGTTACGTTGTCTACGTCAATACCCCTTGCAGCTACATCGGTAGCAACAAGCATTTGTATTTGCCTGTTTCTGAATGATTTCATTACCGCATCACGCTGAGCCTGAGAAAGGTCTCCGTGAAGTGCAGCAGCGTTATATCCGTTTTCGATAAGTTTTTCAGCTACAGCCTGAGTGTCTCTTTTTGTACGACAGAATACAACCGAGAAAATATCAGGGTTAGCATCTGCAAGACGTTTTAGCGCTTCATAACGGTCACGTGCATTTACAAGGTAAAATTCGTGTGATACTGTAGATGAACCTGAGTTTTTATGACCTACTGTAATTTCAAGTGGTTTTCTCATAAACTCACGTGCAATACGTGCTACTTCCTGTGGCATAGTGGCAGAGAAAAGCCAAGTGCTCTTATCTGTTGGTGATGTAGAAAGAATAGCAACGATATCATCATAGAATCCCATGTTTAGCATTTCATCTGCCTCATCAAGTACACAGTAATCTATTTTAGATATGTTTACCAGGCCACGGTTAATCATGTCCTGCATTCTACCCGGGGTTGCTACAATAATTTGTGCACCTCTTCTAATTTCTTTAGCCTGTTCTGTAATACTGGCACCGCCATATACAGCAACAGTATTTAACCCTTTAACGTATTTAGAGTATAATTTAATCTCGTTAGTGATTTGCAGGCAAAGTTCACGTGTTGGAGATAATATTAAAGCCTGAGTGTTTTTATTTTCGGCATCAATCTTCTGAATTAGCGGAAAACCAAAAGCAGCAGTTTTACCTGTACCTGTTTGCGCTAATGCGACGATGTCTGTGTCTTTTTCCAATAATAGGGGAATCGCCTTTTCCTGTACCTCCGACGGACTTTCAAATCCTAGATCGTTTATCGCCCTCAGCAGCGATTCATTCAATCCTAATTGTTCAAATTTATTCATATATATTTTTAAAATAGCTGCAAAGGTACTGTTTATTAGCGAGATAAACTAATAGCTTTAACAGATTTGTTTTAATTAAATAAATTGAAAATCAGGGAGTTACTTTTTTAGAAAAGCAATAAGCTGCTGTACAGCCCTGCCACGATGGCTAAGTTTGGCTTTTTCGTCCATAGAAATTTGTGCAAAAGTGAGGTCTAAACCTTCCGGTTTGAATATAGGATCGTAGCCAAAACCTTTGTCTCCTGCCTTGTTTGTAGTTATTACACCATTTACTATTCCGGTAAATAAATGTTGTTCTCCATTAAGGTTAAGGGTAATAACGGTTTTAAACATGGCGTTACGGTTACTTTTGCCTTCAAGGTTTAAAAGTAGTTTGTCCATGTTGTCGTTAGCATCCTTTTGTTCTCCGGCATATCGTGCCGAATATACTCCCGGTTCGCCGTTAAGTGCTTCTACTTCAAGCCCGGTATCATCGGCAAAACAGTCGTATCCGTATTTTTGGGTTACATAATCGGCCTTTAATATAGCGTTACCTTCAATGGTGTCGGCTGTTTCGGGGATATCTTCAGTGCAACCTATGTCTTCAAGGCTAAGCAGTTCGATATCATCCGGTAGCTGGTGTTTTATTTCCTGTATTTTATTCTTGTTGTTTGAAGCGAAAACAAGTTTCATGTGTTATATATTATAAATGTCTCTTTTTTCTTTTGAACATAGGCGATCGGTAATACCGGCTATTAAAAACCAGCGTACGTTTTCTCCTTTTTTTACCTTAATAGAAGTGTAGATTACGGCAAAGAATTCAAAGATATTAAAAAGAACTATAAATAACATGTAAAAGAGGTAAGGTACTGTGATCCCTTCAAGCAAAGGCAATGTGTGATGGCGACCGTCGTTACCGTATTCAGCAATTAATCCACTCGATTTTAAAATAATACCCAAGGTCCATGCCCATGCAATACTGTTAAAGGGTATAAGTATAAGTTGCGCCAGTATTGCCTGTATGGAGTGCCAGCGAACAAAATATGAAGATTTACGCTTGGTCAGATAATAACAAAAGGAGACTATGAGATTGATAATAGGGAGGGGTAATCCTGCAATGACACCTACAACAGTCATTAGGTAGCTATTACCTGCCTGTTCGTATTCGTTTTGGTGTATAACCTTATATGTTTTTTGATTGTTCATAATCCTTTGTAAATATTCCAAATCCAGTTTGCCAGGGTTACTAGTGTTAAAACAATTGCTACCCATTTTATTTTGAGTGTTTGCTCAAACTTTTTGTAACCATTGTATAAGGTGTCTTTTTTCGAAATAAGGTCAAACAGTAACCATATTGGTATTATTAGCATAGCTAATGCAATAATGTATCCAAAAGGGTTAAGCATAAAGGCATCTGTAAAGTTACCCTGTATTATTTGAGATACACTACGGGTGCTTCCGCAGGAAGGGCAAGCTATACCTGTAATATTTTTAATTGGGCAAGGGGTGAAGCCAATGTTGTGGGTGGTTTGTGTTAATGACCATCCTAACCAGCAATATCCAACTGCGATTAATAGAATTAAAATCAGGTATAGCTTATTCCTGTTCATAATTTTACAGGTATGCCTGTAGTTTTTCCATGTTTTTATCTCGGGTTAAATCCATAATGATAAACCAGTCAATAATAGTCCAGATTCCAAAGCCTCCGCATGTAAGTAGTTTAGCAACCCCTGTGCCTGTTTCGCCTATTAAAAATCGGTCTACCCCAAGTGCACCTGGCCCTATTAGAGAAACAAGCATGATAGAGTTAGGATCTTTAAAGTCAAGAGCCATGATTCTGTTCCATTTTGTTTCGTCTATATTAAGTAGTTTCTCTCTAATATAGTTTAAGTGTTCTGCTTTAAAATACTTCCCGTTTATCATCATAAACAGGTCTACTTTTTGAGTGTCCATAATAATTGATTGTTTTTGGTTATAAATGTTTTGTGAGCTTCAAATATATAATGAAGTTTGAAATATAAGTAGTAATACCCGTATATTTGTTACATGTATTGTTGAAAATAATTATGACGGAAACAATATAATAATTACTTTTGACGCGTTTTTTAAAACACAAATTCTCAAGACATGGTAAAAGATTTATTTGACAGAATACAAAAAAATAAAGGCCCTTTAGGTAAATGGGCTTCTCAGGCTGAAGGTTATTATGTATTCCCTAAACTGGAAGGTCCTTTGGCAAACAGGATGATGTTTCACGGTAAGGAAGTTATTAACTGGAGCATAAACGATTACCTTGGACTTGGAAACCACCCAGAAGTAAGAAAAACGGATGCAGAAGCTGCAGTTGAGTATGGTGCTGCTTACCCTATGGGAGCAAGAATGATGTCTGGACACACATCTGTACACGAGCAATTAGAGCAGGAGCTTGCTGCTTTTGTACAAAAAGAGTCGGCTTACCTGTTAAACTTCGGTTACCAGGGTATGGTGTCTATTATTGATGCCCTTGTTTCTAAAAACGACGTTATTGTATATGATGTAGATTCTCACGCATGTATTATAGATGGTGTTCGCCTTCATATGGGGAAACGCTTTACTTATAAGCATAATGATGTGGAAAGCTTAGAGAAAAACCTTGAGCGTGCTACAAATATGGCTGAAACTACCGGTGGTGGTATTCTTGTAATTACCGAAGGTGTTTTTGGTATGAGAGGTCAGCAGGGTAAACTAAAAGAAATAGTTGCCTTAAAAGAAAAATACAACTTTAGACTGTTAGTAGATGATGCGCACGGTTTTGGTACACTTGGTAAAACAGGTGCCGGAGCAGGTGAGGAGCAGGAATGCCAGGATGGTATTGATGTTTACTTCTCTACTTTTGCTAAGTCTATGGCAAGTATTGGTGCTTTTGTTGCTGCCGATAAAGATGTAATTGATTTCCTTAAATATAACTTACGTTCGCAAATGTTTGCTAAGTCGTTACCAATGATTTTAGTAAAAGGTGCGTTAAAACGTTTGGACTTGCTTAGAACAACCCCTCAGCTTAAAGATAAACTTTGGGAGAATGTAAATGCACTTCAAAACGGACTTAAAGAGCGTGGATTTAATATTGGTGATACTAATACCTGTGTAACTCCGGTTTACCTTGAAGGTAGTATCCCAGAGGCAATGGTAATGGTAAATGACCTACGTGAAAACTATGGTATTTTCCTTTCAATAGTTGTGTATCCGGTAATTCCTAAAGGTATTATTCTTTTAAGAATGATTCCTACAGCTACTCATACAATTGAGGATATCAATATTACACTTAGCGCTTATGAAGCGATTCGTGAAAAACTGGTAAACGGTACGTATAAGAAAATTGCAGAGCAGACTACAGTTGATGTTTCTGCCGAGTAATTTCTCTTAAAAACATAAATAAAAAAACCTCCTTTAAAAGGAGGTTTTTTTATAGGTCTTTTTTATATGTTTTTCTACGCTTATGAATTTTAGGGTTAAAGTTTTTCCATAAATTATTCATGGCGTGGTTGTCTTCAAGTTCAGGAGTTCTGATGCAGTTTTCTATATTGTTTTTGGTGAATACCTTATGGAATTCTTCAAAAATAATAGCGGTAACCCCTTTGTTTTGATATTCGGGATCAATGCCTATAAGGTAAAAAACAACATCTTTACTTTTCTTACGAGCTCTTAGCAGGTGTATAAACCCAAACGGGAATAGTTTTCCTTTTGCTTTAATAAGCGCTTCAGAGAACGAGGGCATTACTATGGTAAAGGCTATCATATTATCGTCCTTATCCATAATAAACTTAATGTACTCTGGGTTTATAAAGCTGATATATTTCTTTTTGAAATATTCAATTTGTATATCACTAATTGCTACAAACGAAGCCAGTTTTGAATAAGTAGCATTAAACAGCTCAAACATTTTGTCTACATAAGGCATAACCTCTTTGGTAGATTTAAAGTTTACAGCTTTTAATCCGTACCTGCGTTTAATCAGTTGGCTTGCCTTTTGAAAATTAGCAGGGTCTACATTATTCATAGTAAACACGCTTTCGCGGTACTCCTTCTCTATAGTAAAGCCAAGTTTTTCAAAATGTTCCATGTAGTATGGAGGGTTGTACCATGTAATCATGGTGCCTAGCTCATCAAACCCTTCGGTAAGTACACCTACTTTGTCAAGGTTTGAGAACCCCATAGGGCCTTCTACATACTCTAAATTATGTTCCCTTCCATATTCGTATACTTTCTCTAAAAGTGCTTTAGAAACCTCTATATCATCTATAACATCAAACCAGCCAAAGCGTACTTTTCTCTTTTGTTGCTGGTTTACTTCCTGCCAGTTTATAATAGCGGCAGTTTTACCTACAATCTTACCGTTTTTATAAGCCAGGTAAAATTTAGCTTCGGCATTCTCAAAAGCAGGGTTTTTGGTTTTATCAAAACTTTCAAGTTCTTCTGAGATGATAGGGGGTACCCAATAAGGATTGTCCTTGTATAACTCAAAAGAGAATTTTATAAAATCTTTTAATTCGCTTTTTGTTTTAGCTTCTTTAATCGTGATCATTAAATGGTAATATTAGTCTTCTCCGGTTTCAAAATCGTCAAGACGGTCTTTCTTTTTATCTTTTTTGTCCTTTTTCTTTTCTTTTTTCTCTTCCTCCTTGCTCTTTTCTTCTTCATATTCTGCCTTACCCGGAAGCAGTATGTCGTTATAATCGGCATCAAATCGCCAGGAGAATCCTACGCCTCCGTAAAGTAGAAACGGAGTATCTTTAAAGTTCTTGCTTATAGATGCATCTATTTGCATAGTATCATTTAACAGGTGGGCAGCACCCAGTCTGAAAATAGCATCGGCATAATAGTCGCTGTCATATCCCTGAAATTCTCCAAAGGCTGACCATTTGTCATTAAACCCGTGTGTAAGGGTAGAAATCCATCCGTAGCTAGGATATTCTGTAGTGATTTTGTCGGCAATAAGGTTGTTAACCCAAACCCATTTTCCAAAGTGATGATGGGTGATAGCCATAAGCTTAGGGCTAACCTCGTCTTGTGGGAAGGTGTAAATACTTTTTCCTCCTACAAGATTAATACCTCCGTAAACTGCTACAGCAGGGATAAGGTTTCTCCATCTGAATTTATGGTTGGCTTTCCAGCTGTATAAATTCGGTTCAGGGTTATAGTTTTTGTCAGGGTCATAAATAAGATATTTTGCACCTACTGTAAACTGTTTAAAGTCGTTACGGGAGTAGGTTTGCAGTGCATTGTTATACCAGTCAAACTGGTACTGGGCATCAAGTACAAACTCCAGTTCTTCTAAAAAGGCGCCATAACGTATTTGCAGGTCAAGGCCTGTACCTTTTGCATCATAGTTTAAAATATCATGATCTTCCCAAATGCCGTATATTCCTGTTTCTACCTGAAAAATTGTTTTACCTACAGCAAAGCCTGACATTGACTCTCCCGGTCGGTTTGAGTTAATCTGGTCAGTATATTGTGCATGTAGGCAGGTAGAGGTTAACAGTAAGGCAAGCGGTAAATATTTTTTAATAAAATTCATGGTTTGGCTCGTTTATTGAACATGATAGTTTACACTTTTTCAAATGTAGTATATTTTATTATATTTTAGAGTGCCTATTTATTTTTAAGGAAGAGATTCCGTAAATTTGAGAAAATTAAAATGACAATGGTTACTGCAAGCTTTACCGGTTTTATAAGAACAATATTAATTATAATCGCTGTTTATTACCTGCTTAGGTTTTTAATGAGGCTGTTTGCTCCAATACTTGTGCAGCAAATGGTTAAAAAAGCCGAACAGAATTTTAATAACATGAACCAGCAATACAATCAGCAGGCGCAACAGCAGCAATATCAGTCGCAACGCCAGCAGGAAACTACTAAAGAAGTGCCTAAGGAAAAGAAAAAAGTAGGCGAGTATATTGATTTTGAAGAACTTGATTAAATAGTATAGTAATCCTTCCCTGCGGAAGGATTTTTTATTTAGAGCCTTTTTATTAATTAGATACTTATAACTGTATTTTTAGCGAAAATAAGTATCTTCACGGCGTTTAATAATTTCCCAACGGGAAATAAAAATCAATAAAAAGGCATATGAAAAATATAAGTAAGTATTATCCGCACCTGCTTGCTGTTATAGGGTTTGTTCTTGTTTCTCTAATTTATTTTTATCCGGTATTACAGGGTAAAAAAATATACCAGTCGGATATTGCCCAATATACCGGGATGGCAAAAGAGCAAAACGATTTCAGGAAGGAAACAGGTGATGAACCTTACTGGACAAACAGTGCCTTTGGCGGGATGCCTACTTACCAAATGGGTGCAAACTATCCGCATAACTACATTAAAAAGATAGACAGCGTTTTACGCTTTTTACCACGACCTGCAGATTATCTATTCCTTTATTTTATAGGGTTTTATATACTTATGATGGCCTTGAGGGTGAGTCCGTTAAAAGCATTTTTCGGAGCACTAGCTTTTGGTCTCTCCACCTATCTCATTATCATACTCGGGGTAGGGCATAATGCTAAAGCCCATGCTATTGCCTATATGCCTATGGTTGTAGCTGGACTGATACTGGTGTTCCAAAAACGATATATTGTAGGAGGGCTGCTTACTATGATGGCAGCAGCGCTGGAGATTAACGCCAACCACTTCCAAATGACGTACTACCTTTTACTGTTGTTACTGGTTCTGGCTATTTATTTCATTATAGAAATTGTAAAAAGTAAAGACTTTAAACACCTTGGTAAAGCCATGGGAGTGTTTGTTGTGGCAGGTATACTGGCACTTGGTGCAAATGCTACTAACCTAATGGCTACTTCAGAGTTTACTAACTTTAGTATAAGGGGTAAAAGCGAACTTACTTTTAATCCTGACGGTACTGAGAACACAACTACATCGTCAATGGATTACAGCTATATAACCGAATACAGCTATGGTGTTGCCGAGAGTTTTGACCTTATAGCACCAAGGCTTTTTGGTGGTGGTGCCAGGGAAGATGTAGGCGAGGATTCTCATTTATATAATTTTATACTAGGGCTTGGAGCATCTAATGCTGAGGCTAGAGAATTTGCGGCAAATTCACCTACTTATTGGGGTGATCAGCCTATTGTGGAAGCTCCGGCTTATATAGGTGCTGTTATCTTCTTTCTGGCGATATTAGGACTGTTTACAGATAAACGAAAAATAAAATATGCCTTTTTGGCAGGTGCAATTCTGTCATTATTACTGTCGTGGGGTAAAAACTTCCCTGTGTTAACCAATTTCTTTATAGATAATGTTCCGTTATACGATAAGTTTAGGGCGGTATCATCTATACAGGTAATACTGGAGCTGTGTTTCCCTGTACTGGCTATAATGGGACTACAGTCTTTCTTTAAATCAGAAAAGCAGGAACAGCTTAAATCACTTTATATTTCCGGTGGAGCTGCGCTGGGGGTGATAGTGCTTTTATTCCTGTTTAAAGGTTCTTTTGATTTTACAGGCGGAAGTGACGATCAGATTAGGCAGATGTATGGGCAAATGGGGCCTGACTTTGTAAAAGCCCTTATTGAACAACGTAAGGAGATGTATACCTCTGATTTATTGCGTTCGGGGATACTGATATTGTTATCTGGCGGTGCGCTTTGGATGTTTGTAAACAAAAAGCTGTCGGACTTTGTAACGGTGCTTGTAGTGTGCGGACTTATGGTGTTTGACCTTTTCTTTATAGATCAGAACTATGTAAATAAAGATAACTTTAAAAGTGCTAGTAAGGTTGACAGACCTTTCCAGGCAAGTCCTGCCGATGAGTTTATCATGAAAGATACTTCCAGTTACAGGGTGTATGAACCATACGGAAGGTTACAGGCGAGAACATCTTATTTCCATGAGTCGGTAGGAGGGTACAGTGCTGTGAGACCACAGCGTACTGACCAACTGTTTACCTACAATGTAGAGAACAATATGGGAGTACTGTTCAAATCAGTTGACCCTGAAACAATGACATTTACAGAATCGTTACCGGTACTAAACATGCTTAATGTGAAGTATGTTTTACTACAGTCTAACGATAATCAGGATATACCTGTTGAGAACCCATTTGCTAACGGAAGCGGATGGTTTGTAAACACGGTTAAGAAAGTGAATTCGGCAGATGAGGAAATGAAGGCTCTTGATAGTCTTGATACTAAAAATGTAGCCGTAGTTAATGTGGCTAAATTCCCTGAGGCGGTTTCTAAAGCTGCTTTTGCTACAGATAGTCTTGCCGGTATTACACTGGTTAAAAGAGAGCCTAATTATATTAAGTATAAAACCAATAACACTAACGACGGACTTGCAGTATTCTCTGAAATATACTACCCTCAGGGATGGGTAGCTACTATTGACGGTAAAGAACAACCACATTTCCAGGCCGACTATGTTTTAAGGGCTATGCAAATACCGGCAGGTAAGCATACTGTAGAATTTAAGTTTGAGCCACAGGTAGTGAAAAAGGGGAGTACCATTACACTTATCAGTTTTATCCTGATGCTGGTACTACTAGCAGCAGGAATATACTTTGGTACTAAAAAGAAAAGCGAAGCAGCAGAATAATATATAAGGTTTAGGGATTATGAACAAGGTGCTTGTAATAACGTATTACTGGCCTCCTGCGGGCGGACCGGGTGTACAGCGTTGGTTAAAATTTGTAAAGTACCTGCCTGAGTATGGTATTGAACCTGTAGTTTATGTCCCAAAAAATCCTACCTATCCTTTAATAGATGAAGAGTTGCAAAAGGACGTGAGTTACAATACCACTATTCTTAAAAATAATATTATTGAGCCTTACGGATGGGCTTCGGTATTTTCAAAAAAGAATACCAAAAAAATAAGTTCGGGGATTATACCCGATAAGAAAAAGCAGTCGGCGCTTCAAAAACTGATGCTTTGGGTTAGGGGTAATATGTTTATCCCTGATGCAAGAGTGCTTTGGGTTAGGCCTTCGGTAAGTTATTTAAGCAATTATTTACAGGGGAGTGGTATTGATACGATTATCACTACCGGACCTCCGCACAGCCTTCATTTAATAGGGATGGAGCTTCAAAAAAGGTTTGGGGTGAAGTGGATTGCCGATTTTCGTGATCCGTGGACAACTATTGGTTACCATAAAGAGTTAAGGTTAAGTAAATCATCTCAGCAAAGGCATAAAAAAATGGAGCGCGATGTACTTAATACTGCCGATAGTATTATTGTAACCAGTCCTACTACTAAAGCCGAGTTTGAACAGCTAACCGATAAACCTGTTACAGTAATCACTAACGGTTATGATGTGGAGTTGGTAGCAAAAGAGCCGCTTGACGAAAAGTTTACCTTAGCGCATATAGGTTCATTCCTGTCAGAACGTAACCCGAAGATACTTTGGGAGTCACTATCGGAACTTGTTAGTGAGGATACCGAATTTAAAGATAAGTTCGAACTGAAACTTATAGGGGCTGTTAGCCAGGAAGTACTGACTTCCATTGAACAGCACGGACTTAACGATTACGTTAATAATATGGGTTATGTATCGCACAGCGAAGCGGTAAAGCAACAACGTAAATCGCAGGTGCTGTTACTGGTGGAGATTGATTCTCCCGATACGCGTTGTATTATACCGGGCAAGCTGTTTGAATATATGGCATCTGAAAGACCTGTTATAGGTATAGGGCCACAGGAAGCTGATTTTGCCGATATAATTAAAACGACTAATACAGGTGTGTTTGTTGAGTATACAGAAAAAGAAAAGCTTAAGGACACCCTTAAATCTTATTTTGCACAATATATGGGTGAGGGGTTAAAAGTACATGCTATTGGTTTACAACAATATTCCCGTAGGAATTTAACAAATCAGTTAGCAAATTTGTTAAAACAAAGTTAAAAAACGTTGTAGTTGTTTTTTTAACTGGTATAAAATTCTAACCTTTAGGCTGTTAAAAAAGAAAATCCCGCTATTCTGGGAGAATAACGGGACTTAACAAACCAACCAACCAATTATTAACAAACCTCAAAATTATAAAATCCTGAGATTTAATTAAATAATTACAATTATCGTGCCAGAAATTAACCATGAGTTAATTCAGTTGACCCGAATTGTAATACAAAGTTAACGAATAATTAATTAATAAATTATCATTTGTCTTTTAAATATTTCGTTTTAATTGAGTTTTTTTTATAAGAGGCAGTTAAAAAACATTGAAAACCCCAGCTATAGCTGGGGTTTTACTTTATTCTTAAAATGTGCTTAAAATCATTAGGTTACGAAAAAAATTCTCCGAAATGCCATAATATCCCTGACGGATCGTGTACAAAACATTCTTTACCCCATTCCATAGTGCGTACAGGTACCAGCCTAACACCTTCATATTTCGCTGTAAGGTTCAGTTCGTTTAAGTTTTTCCAAAAAACATCAACGTTTTCCACTTCCATAAAAAGCATGGTATTATCTACCCAGTCCTTTACATAGGCTTTCTGTAAATAGAATGCGATTCCGTTATCGGTTTTAAAAACCGAAAGATCTGGAGAGAGTACGGTTTCCTCAAAACCAAGGTCACGGTAAAACATTCGTGAAACTTCAAAGTCTTTTGCTCCTATAAAAGGGCGTATGGATTTAGCGTTATGATTCATGGTTTAAAGCTTTTGTATGTTTTATAAAGATATAAAATAAGGAGAGCTGTTTTACATTAACTGTTCTCCATATAAAGGAAAACCAAAAACAACATAATAAACAGCACGAATATTACAATAGCAATAAGTGTAGGAGGGGACTCCTTTACTTCCTGTTGTGGTTGTATAGGTGGAGCATCAGCAGCTGTGATGCTGTCGTTAATTTTATTCAGTAGGTTAATGCGGTTAACCATCCTTACATTACCATCGGCAAGTTTAAGGAGTCTGTCATGAAACTCATGTTTAAGGCTTTCGTCTATAAATATGGCGCAGGTAAGAGCTTCGTCTATAATCAGGTGGTTAATGCTTAAATCCTGTTTGCGTATCAGGAAACTGATGTTCTCCTCACTCAGTAGTCTGTCAATAGCATTGTACAGTACATTTTTATTAACGTGTCCGCCGGCACTCAGTACGGCATCTTTTATACGTTTTATCTGTACCAGGTATTTTATGGGGCTGGGTTTGCCCGGTTCGCTATATTGCGGTTTGTTTCCTTTTTTAAAGCCTTTAAAGTAATCGTACTCCAGGCGGGTTTCCTCGTCACTTAGTATGATGTAGGATTCCAGTATAGCCTTAAAGTTTTCCTCACTCTGTTTATCACCATTATTTTTATCGGGGTGGTATTTTACCGCCAGTACCCTGTAAGCCTTTTTTATCTCGGCCTGAGTACAGGTTTGGGAAACACCCAGTATTTCATAATGGTTTTTCATTTAGTAATCGTTGCGATTGTAAAAATAGGGAATTTTGGATTGTAGTTTAAATTTGTATTAAGTGCTGTCATTGCGATGAGAAACTACTGGGCAATCTTTTAAATTTAACTAAAGAGATTTCTCACTCCGATACTCTACATTCGAAATGACAGCATACGTTTTAATATTACGATGGTTTTCCATTTCGACCTTGTGGAGAAATCTCAGAATATTAAAGATTTTTCGACTCCACTTCGTTGCGCTCAAAATGACAGCACGTAACAGGTAACCTGAAACTTCAAACCTGAAACCAACTACAACTTCTCTCCTAAATATTCTCCTGTTACCGACTTAGGATTTTTAGCAATTTCCTCTGGGGTACCAAAGGCTACTAAATGTCCGCCATTCTCACCACCTTCAGGACCTATGTCTATAATATAGTCGGCACACTTAATAAGGTCAAGGTTGTGCTCAATCACAATGATTGAATGTCCTTTATCGATAAGCGCATCAAACGATGCCATTAGTTTCTGGATGTCGTGGAAATGAAGCCCTGTGGTAGGTTCGTCAAACACAAATAAGGCTTTATCTTTCGTATTTCCCTTAACCAGGAACGACGCCAGTTTTATACGCTGTGCCTCACCTCCCGAAAGGGTAGAAGACGACTGCCCTAACTGTACATACCCTAAACCAACATCCTGTAACGGTTGTAGTTTTTGGGTAATTTTGGTTTGCTTGTGCTTATCAAAAAACTCAAGGGCATCATCTATGGTCATGGTAAGTATATCGTCGATATTCTTGCCTTCAAAAGCTACTTCAAGCACCTCTTTCTTAAAGCGCTTACCGTTACAGGTTTCACACTCCAGGTGAACATCGGCCATGAACTGCATCTCTATAGTAACTTCGCCTTCCCCTTTACAGGTTTCACAGCGTCCGCCATCTACATTGAATGAGAAATGCTTTGCCTGGTAACCGCGCAGCTTGGAAAGCTTTTGCTTGGAGAACAGGTCTCTAATATCATCATAAGCCTTAATGTAGGTAACCGGGTTAGAACGCGAACTGCGCCCAATAGGGTTTTGGTCTACATATTCAATATGCTTAATGTGTGAGTAGCTGCCCTGCAGTTCGGTAAACTGTCCGGCTTTTTCGCCTACGCCTTCCAGTTTCTTTTGTATGGCAGGGAATAATATCTTTTTTACCAGTGTACTCTTACCACTACCCGAAACTCCGGTGATAACCGTTAGGCAGTCTAGCGGGAAGGTTACATCTATATTTTTAAGGTTGTTTTCGCGTGCGCCTACAACATCCACATGATTTTTAAACTTACGGCGTTTTGCAGGTACTTTGATTTCCATATCGCCGTTAAGGTATTTTGCGGTAAGCGATTCTGATTTCAGGATCTCGTTATACGTACCCTGAGCTACCAGACGACCACCGTGTGTACCTGCTTCGGGGCCTATATCGATAATCATATCGGCAGCCTTCATGATGTCTTCATCATGCTCTACCACAATAACGGTGTTGCCCAAATCACGAAGCCCGATAAGTACCTTGATAAGCCTTTCGGTATCTTTAGGGTGAAGCCCTATACTTGGTTCATCCAGAATGTACATAGACCCCACAAGGCTACTGCCTAGTGATGTTGCCAGGTTGATACGTTGTGATTCACCACCCGAAAGGGTAGACGACCTACGGTTTAGTGTAAGGTAATCAAGCCCTACTTCCTGCAGAAAGCTAAGGCGGTTATTGATTTCTACCAACAGGCGTTTAGCTACCTTTTGGTCGTATTCACTAAGTTGGATTCCTTTAAAAAACTCAATAAGGTTTTTGATAGGCATATCCACAAGGTCTGATATGGTATGGTTGTCAATCTTTACGTGATTGGCTTCCGGTTTAAGGCGTTTGCCTTTACATGCCGGACACTTGGTTTTACCACGGTAACGCGATAGCATAACGCGGTTTTGTATTTTATAGTTTTTCTCTTCCAGTTCGGCAAAAAAGTCATCCAGACCTGTAAAGTACTGGTTACCTTTCCATATAAGTGCCTTATCACTTTCAGACAACTGGAAGTACGGTTTGTGTACAGGGAAATTGAATTTGTGGCTATTGTTAACCAACTGGTCACGGTACCAGCCCATGCTCTCACCACGCCACGGGTAAATGGCATTTTCAAATACCGAAAGGGCTGTGTTTGGAACAACAAGCTCCTCATCTATACCTACTATGCTGCCGTAACCTTCGCATGACGGACACGCACCATAGGGATTATTAAAACTGAAAAGGTGCACGTTTGGCTCCAGGAAGGTAAGTCCGTCCAACTCAAAATTACTGCTAAAAGCCAGTCGGTTTCCGGTTTTTACATCCTGAAGATACGTTTCGCCCTTACCTTCGTAAAAAGCAGTTTGTACGGCATCTGCCAGTCGGTTATAAAACTCCTCTTCATCTTTCACTACAATACGGTCTACAATAAGCATTACCTCTTTATTGGCAAAGTCGGTATTGCCCAGTTCGTCCAGTCGCAGCATTTCGTTATCCACCAGTATACGGGCAAAACCCTGCTGTAGTAAAACGTTTAGTTTTTCTTCAATAGTTCGCCCTTTCTCTATGTGTACAGGTGCCAGTAGCAACCATCGGCTGCCGTCTTCCTGTTTTTTAACCTCTTCAACTACATCGGTTACTGTATGTTTTTTAACCTCACGCCCTGAAACAGGGGAGTAGGTGCGACCTACACGGGCAAAAAGCAGTTTTAGGTAATCGTAAATCTCGGTACTGGTACCTACTGTAGATCTGGCATTGGTAGTGTTTACCTTTTGCTCAATGGCAATAGCAGGGGCTATACCCTTAATGTATTCTACTTTTGGTTTGTCCAGACGACCTAAAAACTGACGCGCATATGACGAAAGGCTTTCAACATATCGGCGTTGTCCTTCGGCATAAAGCGTATCAAAAGCCAGGCTTGATTTACCTGAGCCCGAAAGCCCGGTTACCACAACCAGCTTGTTACGCGGAATGGCTACATCAATGTTTTTAAGATTGTGCAGCTGCGCCCCTTTTATAAGGATGTTTTTTTTAGGTTCGAGTGTTGATATATCGGTTTTTATCATAGCAGAAATGGTAATGTGCAAAGATACTATTTTACACCGAAATTTTTGTTAAAGAGGGGAAGGGATAAAGCGTTATATTTGAGGTATAGTTAAATAATAATAGATTGAAAAATGAAAGCGTTTATAGCAGATATTTTACCCCAGTTAGGGAAGTTTAGTCAAAAACTTAATAATCTTGCTTTGTTGACTAATCAGCATTGGGTATTGATTAATACAGTTGATGAAAAAAGAATTGTTTATATATTTAGGAAAAACAATGAATTATTGTTATCTGCTAATGGAAAAGTTGAAAAAGCAAAATGGGAATTTTTAGGTAATCAATCTTTGCTTATTGATAGAGAAAAAGAAAGTAGTTTATTAAAACTAAGTTTTTTTGATGAAAATATATTGGCTTTAAAATATGATAACAATGATAATTATATAGTATTGATTAATGAAGAAAAAAGTAATTATGATTTAAATACTGTTGAGGCTGTAAGTTCTTATTTGGAAAAAAAATATTTAATAAACCATACTTACAAGAAAAGTACTTTTATTAACTCAAATGAACAAAGTTTTAAAAATAACACTATTAATAATGATGAAATAATTAGAGATGATGAAGTGGGAAATAAGATTTTTACATTTTGTATTATAGTAATCATTCTTATATTTCTGATTGGTTATATTTCAAAGTAAAATGTAATTACACTAATACAAAAACGCCTTAAAGCATGCTTTAAGGCGTTTTTGTATTAGTGTTGGTTACTGTGTTATGCTTCGGGAGTAAGTTGTTCCGGAGTTTGGTTCTCACTGTCGGTATCTTCGTCTTCTTTTTTCTTCTTGCCTGTAATACGTCTGTATATTGCTCCAAAGAATGCCATAAGGCCTATAACGATAAACTTACCAAACTTAGCAATTACTGCAAAGAAACCTACTTTTGCCAGCACCTTACCGGCTACAAGTCCGCCAATAGTCCATGCAGCCACTTCGTCTACAGAAGGATCGAAGTCCTTGTACTTATATCCGTCGTTAAACTCAACGATATTTAAAACTTGGGGAATATCCTGTTGTACAATACCCAAATCTTCCATTGAACCGATAGCGTTTAATACCAGTACACCTTTTCTACCCAGTACCCTTACATTGTAGTTTAAGGTATGTATTGAATCGGTTCCAAATTGTATTTCCTTTGCCCAATGCAATATTTTTCTGTCTTTGTCATAGTAAGGAGGGGTAGCCCATCCTATTAAATCAATAGGATCGTAACCCATTGTTACTCTGGTTTTACTGGCTTCACTGGTTTCTTCTTTCATGTCCTTTAGCAGGTCGCTATAATCAATATCATCGGCATCGTCATCTTTTACATATCCAATTTCATCATACATAATATTAAAAACATATCCGTGATCGCTTAATACGCCATATTTTTCGGGCATAATAAGTCCCATGGTCATGTCTTCTTCATCAGGATTTCCCCATAAGTCTACCAGTACACGTTTGGATTGTTCTGCATCCAGGTACTTAAAGCCTTGCGGTACATTAATTGCGCCAACCCCGTTTTTAAGCTCAATTTTTCCATACTCATAGGTGTATGAGTTTTCAATAGAGTCGTAAACAGCCTGTATTTCTGCTTCGGTTGGTTCTGTTTCCTGCGCATAAACAGCAGCAGATAACATAGTGACCATAAAGGCACTCATTAATTTTTTAATCATTTTTTTGTAATTGGTTTGTTTGAACGGTTAATATACCTATTAAGTTTTTTTTAACAAATATTAATATGCCTTGGGGTTTTCTTTTTAATTAGTTTTGAATCATCTAATCTTTTTTATGAGGATTTATTAATAATTATGCTTTTAACCGATAAAGAATACCTGCTTGAAAAGTTTCCCGGAAAAGGAGGGTGGACCTATGTTGCGTTACCGGAAATAAAACCTAACGGCGATATGCCTTTTGGCCTGGTTAAGGTAAGGGGGAGTATTGATGGTTATGAAATAAATAGCTATCACCTCATGCCTATGGGGAACGGTAATTTGTTTTTGCCTGTTAAGGCCGAAATACGTAAAAAAATAAAAAAGCAGGCAGGTGATTATGTACATATTACATTATACAGGGATGAAAGTGAGTTTGAAATTCCCGAAGAAATTTTACAATGCCTTAAACTTGAGCCCGAAGCAGAGGAAAAATTCATGAATTACAAAAAAGGGGAGCAAAAAAAATTTATTGACTGGATTTATGCTGCCAAAAAGGAAGAAACAAAAGCCAACCGTATCGCGAAAATGCTGCAAATGCTGGATAAAGGCGAAATGTTATAAATTTCATAAAAGTTTGAAATTTCCTTTATCATTGTGACTTTTTTCAAGAATATTGCCCGTATTATTGCGTTCCAAATGTTAAAATTTAAGTTTTTTTTTGCATGTTAAACTTAAATTCCTTTATATTTGGGATATAATTAATTCAAAATTAACATTGCCTATAGAAAAAATTACTTTTTAGAAAAGAAACCCAGTTTCTGATTATTTATCGAGAACCCAAATTCAAAAAACTAAAAAGTATTGCTATGGCTAATGTTGTAATCCCAGATGCCGTATTGGTTAAGAACTATATGTGCGGCGACGAAAATGCTCTTGCCTGTTTAATTAACAGACACCAATCAAAAATTTACGGTTTTATCTACTCTAAAGTAACCGACAGGGATATTGCAGACGATATCTTTCAGGATACTTTTATCAAGGTAATCAAAACCCTTAAGTCTAACGCTTATAACGAAGAGGGTAAGTTTCTTCCGTGGGTAATGCGTATTTCGCACAATCTTATTGTGGACCACTTCAGGAGAAACAAAAAGATGCCTATGCACCGTGAAACCGAAGAGTTCTCTATTTTCTCTATTATGACAGATGATAGTCCTAATATTGAAAGTATGCTAATCACTAATCAGGTTGAAAGTGATTTGAAAAAAATGATTGAAGAGCTTCCTGACGATCAGAAAGAGGTACTTCAAATGAGGATATACCAGGATCTTAGCTTTAAGGAAATAGCTGATTTGACTGACGTAAGCATTAATACTGCGTTAGGTAGAATGAGGTATGCACTTATGAATTTGAGAAAACTGATTGAAAAAAATAAAATAATTTTGACAAATTAAACAATATCGTGGCTTCGTTTTGCGTTGTATAGAAAATTAAGTACAAAATACATGGCAAAACTTTACTCTAAAAAGAAACAAGAAGCTCCGGAAATGTTACCAAAAAAAGAAACAATAGCGTTTTTACTTAACTATTCAAAAGCATTAAAAATAGTTAAGACCTCAGGTAATCTTACTTTTGAGAGCATCGCTAATTAATAAAAAGAAGTCCCGTTTTTTAACGGGACTTCTTTTTATTATACTCATCTATTACTGTTTTCCGCCCAATGGTGCGGGTAATAATATCTTTTTCTAAATTCCATCCGCGTGCAGGAGAGTATTCTCTTCCGTACCATATTATTTGTAGGTGCAGGTCGTTCCATAATTCTTCTGGGAACAGTCTTTTTGCATCTTTTTCTGTTTGCTCTACGCTTTTTCCGTTACTAAATCCCCATCGGTACATTAATCTGTGTATATGGGTGTCTACAGGAAATGCAGGTATACCAAATGCCTGAGACATTACCACACTGGCTGTTTTATGACCTACGGCAGGCAGTTCTTCAAGATCCGGGAAATTTGCCGGAACTTCTCCGTTATGTTTAGCTATCAGTATTTCCGATAGTCCGTGTATACCTTTTGCCTTCATTGGCGAAAGTCCTACCGGTTTAATTATTTCCCTTATTTCCTCAACGGTGAGTTTAACCATGTCATAAGGGTTATCGGCACGTTCAAAAAGCAGAGGAGTGATTTGGTTTACTCTCACATCGGTACTTTGTGCCGACATCAATACGGCAATAAGCAGGGTGTAAGGGTCTTTATGGTCTAGCGGGATAGGTATGGTTGGGTATATTTCCTTAAGGGTATCTATAGTGAACTGAACCTTTTCTGCTTTGGTCATTTTTATGTATTTTTATGAAAAACAAATATACACTTATGATTACATTAAAAAAAGGAGATAAGGCACCTGACTTCTCGGGAGTTGACCAGGACGGAAACAAACATTCACTAGCCGATTATAAGGGCAAAAAGCTGGTTGTTTTCTTTTACCCTAAGGCCAATACGCCGGGATGTACTGCCGAAGCTTGTGATTTAAGGGATAATTTTGAACGTTTTAAAACTAATAACTACGAACTTTTAGGGGTGAGTGCCGATTCACAAAAGGCTCAGGGTAAGTTTAAGGATAAGTATGAGTTTCCTTTCCCGCTAATTGCCGATGAAGATAAAGCAGTAATTAATGCCTTTGGGGTATGGGGGCCTAAAAAGTTTATGGGTCGTGAGTACGACGGTATACACCGTACTACATTTGTAATAGATGAAAACGGTATTATTGATGAGGTTATCGAAAAAGTAAAAACTAAGGCTCATGCCGAACAGATATTAAAATAAAAAAGCAGCCTATAGGCTGCTTTTTTTATTATTCTACTTTCTTTGCTTCATAATCTATGCCTTGTTCGGGTTGTTGTGCCCTGTATTTTGTAACTTTTCCTTCGCTGTTAAAAGTAAACTCAAAACTTACCTCAGGGCTGAAACCGTCAACAATGAATTTTGTTTGGGATACCGGTATGAGTTCAAGCTTTTCTTCCTGACCTACGGGAACATAAATTTTACCGTCCTCATAAATAATCTCCTTTGTTTTACCGCTTTCGGTTATATATTTTCCTTCACATTGCTGTAGTATATTATTATCTATTTTAATCTGTTTTTCAGGTGGCTGATTGTAAAGTATACGCCTAATGTTTTTTACTGGTATTTCTGTTGTGAATAAGGCATTGTTTTGAAGTACTATTATGGTTTTGTCATTATCTAAATGTCTTTCAATATAGGTTATATAACCTCCCCAGCTACCGCTGTGTAAGGCTATTTTCCCATAATCAGGAGAATTGGTAAGCATCCACCCAAATCCATAATCAGTGCTTCTTTGTCCTGACATTTCATAAGCGGAAAATATCATTTTCCTGTCATTGTCATTAATAATTTCATTACCATATAATGCCCTGTCCCATTTTAGTAAATCTTCAAGGTTGGAGTTTACCATTCCGTCACCCACTATTCCGTCTAAATAAACCACATAAAAATCAGAACCAAACTCATCAGGAGTTACCTTTTTGTTTAATTCACGCGAGAAAAGATAACCCAATGCATAGTTATTTTTAGTTTCCGGCTTAAACCATCTTCTGTAAACAAAAGTATTATTCATTTTTAAAGGCTTAAATATGGTTTTATTAAGGTACTCTCCATAGGTTTGTTTGCTTACCCTTTCAATTATGGTGGCTAACAGTAAGTATCCTGTATTGCTGTATTCCCATTTTTCGTTAGGAGAGAAGAGTGGTGCAGGCTTCTGTTTTTCAAATGCTTTTATAACATCATCATTGGTTGCTATTTTACTTTTGTCCCATTCTTTTGCCAGTAAATCCATATAGTCGGGTATTCCTCCTGTATGGGTTAAAAGATTTTTTATTGTTACATCGCCGTAAAACGAAAGCTCAGGGATGTATTTGCTTATTTTGTCGTCATAGGATAGTTTACCTTTTTTTTGTAACTGCACAATTCCCATGGCAGTAAATTGTTTTGAAACAGAGGCAAGCTCAAAACAGGTTTGTGTATTTAGTTTTTGTTGTGTTTTTTCGTTAGCCAGGCCATAACTTTTTTCAAAAACTACCTGTCCCTTTTCTGCTACCAGTATATTTCCGTTAAAAGCATTTTTTTGGTAGAGTTCATTAATGTAATTGTCTATTAATTCTGCCTTTTGAGCCAAAACTTTAAAGGAGCATGTGAAAAGCAAAAGAAGCATTATATTTTTTTTCATACTAGTTGGATTGATTTAATACATAAACGGAAAGGTTGGGTTATAATTATAAATACAACTTAATAAAAAAAGCAGCCTATAGGCTGCTTTTTTACTGAACTTTTACTTTAAAGCCAAGCATTCCATATATGCCTGAGTATATTGTTAATTCTCTTATTCTTTTGTCTTTAATAATATAGTCGAAATTTAAAATGGAATCAGAATATTTTACCTGATCGCTACTGTATTTGATACGATTATCTTCGGGTTTAAAATTTGTATCTATAATTATTTGGTTCTGTAGGGGGTAGTCATCACTCACTTGTATTTTGAAGTGAATTGTATCGCCTACTTTTGCATTAATTATTCCTGATTCAGGGCTTATAACTGTAAAGTATGGTATTGCCGGAGATGCATATAGAGGCAGGTTTTTATATTCCTCTTTAGCATTAATGTATGTTGTATGCCTTATCCATTCGGGATCTGAAGGGAAATGGTTTAACAGCATCCTTTCATAAGGTGTACACCAATAAGAGTAATTGCGCTCTTTTATAAATCCGGTAGGTTTCATGTTTTTATCTCTTGGACAGTGACCTGCTCCCCAGGTTACATCAAAATAATAGTATTGGTTATCTATTATAACAACATTCCATGCGTGGTCTATTTTTCCCAGTATTCCTATCTCTCTTTGAGATTGTTTTGTGTATCCGTTTACTATTGAACTTTGTATGCCTGCTAACGAACACATTTTTTTAAATAAAAAGGAATAGCCAAAACAAACTGCTTTCCTTTTGTTTATTATGTTTTTTAGAAACCTGTCTTCCCATTTAGCATATGCTTTACCATAGTCTTTTCCTTGTTTATGTTTAGGATATTCGACCTTAGTATCGCCTTTATTAAAGGCTTTGTAGTCGTATTCAATATTTTCGGTTATCCACATAAATATGGCTCGTACTTTTTCGAGGTCTGTAGTACAGTGTTTGGTTAAATCACTAACTAATAAGGGGATGTCGTTTTTGTATTTGGTGTCAATAGCTATGCTGTCAATCTTGTAGTAAGTATCGCCATTTTTTTGTTGGCAATAGCCATTTAGGTGGCAAAGTAGTATTAGGATACTAAACAGTAATTTTTTCATTATGATTTAAGGTGCTGAAGCGTAAATATAAATAAAAAAGCAGCTATTATAATAGCTGCTTTTTTATTTATTGTAGCATTTTATTTAGTTCTGTTCTGCTACCAGTTTTTTAGGGTCGTAACCAAACAGTTGGTTTTTCTTTATAATTTCGGCAACCCCCGGAGGAAGCATATCTTCCCATCCAGACTGCCCTTTGCTAATCATTTTAAGTACCTCTCTTGAGAAAATATCAAGATAACTGGCATCAATATCAGCAATGTCAATCACCTTACCGTTAAATTTAAAGAACTTGTACAGCTCTTTCATACGAGGGTGAACCATTAGGTTTTCTGAAGTGATTATTTCGCCTTCTTCATCTTTCATAGGGTATAGGAATACCTTAAGGTCACGGTAAAACAGTTTACCGAAGGCCTCCAGTATACCACCACTTAGGTGACGATAGTATTTTTCGTCAAATATATCTACAAGGTTGTTAACTCCCATGGCAAGACCCATACGGGCTTTAGTATAGCTTGAGAAGTATTCAACCACTTTGTAGTATTCCTGGAAGTTAGATATCATTACGGTTTGCCCTAATGAACAAAGCAGTTCGGCCCTGTCCATAAAGTCACGCTCGTCAATTTCTCCCTCAGATCTAAGGTTTGAAAGTGTAATTTCAAAAACCACAAGGGCTTTATCTTTCTCTACTTTGTTTTCTTCAAGGAACATTTTGTATGATTGCTCATACATATCCATGTTTACCTTAGTTACCGGGCGGAAACTACCTCTTAGTGCAAGAATATTTTTCTTGTATAATATAGCTGCCGGAAGTATGTTGTGACCGTCAGGGCCAAACATTACCGCATCGGTCATACCGTTCTTAACAAGCTGTAAGCTCATTAATCGGTTGTCTACAGTGGCAAATCGCGGACCTGAGAAGTTGATGGTATCAATCTCTAACTGATCTTTATCAAGGTGATCATAAAGGTAGCGTAATAGCTTTTTAGGATCGTTGTATTTATAATAAGCTCCATAAATAAGGTTGACCCCCAGTATACCCAGAGTTTCCTGTTGCAGGCGGGCATCGGTTTCCTTAAAACGGATGTGTAGTGTAATTTCGTTATAATCTTCGTCGGGTTCAACCTGGTATTTAATACCTACCCAGCCGTGTCCCTTAAACTGCTTTGCAAAATCAATGGTAGCTACGGTATTGGCATAACTAAAGAAAACTTTATTAGGGTGTTTGTCCCTTTTAAGTCGGTTTTCAGTAAGTCTTACCTCATGTGCCAGCATTTTTTTAAGTCGGCTTTCGGTTACATACCTACCGTCGTCTTCAGCGCCATAAATAGCGTCACTAAAGTCTTTATCGTAAGCAGACATGGCCTTTGCGATAGTTCCTGATGAACCACCTGCCCTGAAAAAATGGCGGACAGTTTCCTGACCGGCACCAATTTCGGCAAAAGTACCGTATATGTTCTCGTTTAGGTTAATCCTTAGAGCCTTGTCCTTTATGGAAGGTACATGCTCTATAATTTTGTCTCCTTTCAGAGTGATATCAGAATCTTTTAATTTCATGGAAGTGCAATGATATTTGCAAAGTTAGGAAAAACAGGACTTTTAATAAAAGATAAATCCTATTTTTGTAAAAATTTAATGTGTGATTAAAGTATGGTTTTTAGGGACAGGAACATCGCAGGGCATACCGGTTATAGGTTGTACTGATGCTGTTTGCAAAAGTGATGATCCTAAAGATAAGCGCCTGCGTGTGTCTGCCTGGATACAGTGGGACGATTTCTCTTTTGTGATTGATTGTGGCCCTGATTTCAGGCAGCAAATGCTTACCTGTGGCTGTAATAAACTGGACTGTATACTGTTTACACATGAACATGCCGATCATACTGCCGGACTTGATGATATACGACCGTTTTTCTTTAGGCAGGGGGATATAGCCATATATGCCCATAGCCGTGTACTAAGCGAACTGGAAAAACGTTTTGATTATATTTTTGAAAAGGAAAACAAATATCCGGGAGCACCATCTGTTAAAGAGCATATTGTAATTAATAACCACCCTTTTGTTGTGGGGAATAAAACGGTTACCCCAATAAATATTATGCATGGCAGTTTGCAGGTTTTTGGTTACCGCATTGATGATTTTGCTTACCTGACAGATGTGAAAACCGTAGAGTCTGAAGAGAAGGAAAAGCTTAAAGGTTTAAAAGTACTGGTGGTAAATGCACTAAGGGAAACCCAACATCCTACTCATTTTAATCTTGAAGAGGCTTTACAGTTTATTGATGAGATTAAGCCCGAAAAAGCTTACTTAACTCATATAAGCCACCTTATGGGCTTGCATGAGGAGATACAGGCAAAATTACCTGACAATGTTTTCTTAGCTTATGATAACTTACAGATAACCATTTAACTATATTATGAAAAAGAACCTTTTTTTATACCTGTTTATTTTCTCTTTACTTGTTAATGTTTTTACTTACATGTATTTTACCAATAAAGATAAGTTTCAAACTACAAATATTGAAACTCTGGAAGGTAGGGTACAGGCTTTAAAAGATTCTGTAATGGCAAATGAGGATAATCTCTATAAGGCCAACTATTTTACACTTGATCAAAATGAAGCTGCGCAATTATATTTTGGAGATAAGGATTTACAGAAAATCCAAATTGCAATAAGAGATGCTATTTATGCAGGTAATGCAAAGGCAGGAGGTAACCCTTTGGTTAACTACCCGCAAATAGGGAGTCCTTTTTTAGTTAATAATTACAGGGTACTTAACAACCGTTGGGTAATAATTGATTTTAGTAACGGAACTCTACACGGTGAATCTATAGTTAAATATTTTGTAGAGGAAGATGGTAGTATAACATTTGAGCCTGCCGAAACACTTTTACATGCGAATAATTAATTTTTTCGTATTTTAGGGTTATCAAATAAAAACGAATGAAAAAGTTATTGCCACTGCTGCTGGCGGGAATGAGTTTAATTTCCTGCGAGCAGATGATGAAAGATCGTGGTGAGGAACCTGATGCAGAACCTGTAAAAAAGGTTGTTATTGGTAACGATAAAGATGCTAAAGGTTGTGTTACTTCTGCCGGATACAGGTGGTCGTTATTAAAAAAAGAATGTATAAGGGCTTATGATGTGGGGTACAGGCTTAACCCTGTACAGGAACTGAAGGATGTAGGAACAGCCTATAGTGCTTTTGTAGTTTTTAACGATGACCAGAGTGTTGTGGAAGTTTTTTTACCCGATTCATCAAAAACATTCCTACTATCCAAAACGGAAGAAGGTATTTACAAAGCAGACAACTGGATGCTTGAAGTAAAAAAAGATTATACGCTGTCCAAAGAAGGGAATCCGTTGTATGCCGGAGCCCTTATTGAAGAAAAAAGAGTAACGGGCGATGATAATGCCCAAAGCTAATACAGTAAGACAATAAAAAAGGCGGTTTTAAAACCGCCTTTTTTATTATTTATTAGTCTTGTTTATCCAACTTAACAGGTCGTAAAAGTTTTGTGGTGTTACACCATGTCCTACAGGGTATTCATGATATTCTACATCCAGTTTCAGGTCTTTTAAAACCTCCGGGGCTTTACGCGCCCAGTCTACAGGGATAACCTGATCTACCACTCCGTGAGAAATAAAGAAGCGTAGCTTAGAGATGTCGTTAGTATTAAAACCTTTGTTTATAATATCCATATTAAGGTATCCGCTAAGGGCTACAACACGGTCAATTTTTTCAGGGTAGGTTAGTGCTATGGAGTAACTTAATATAGCTCCCTGGCTAAATCCAAGCAGGGTTACTTTTTGAGCATCAATAGGGTATTGGTCTATAAGTTCATCAATAAACTTAACGATAAGTTCCCTTGATTCTATTGCCTGATTATCATCGGAAAATTTATTCATATCCGAATCAAAATTAATAGCATACCATGCATTTCCGTAAGGAGGGATATGGTGTGGTGCTCTTGCCGAAATGATATAATACTCTTCCGGAAGCTGTCCTGCAAACGAGAACAAATCTTCTTCATTACTACCATAACCGTGTAGTAACAGTATTAAAGGATTCTTTTCCTGTTTTACTTTAGGCTCTCGTATTAAATAGTATAATGAGTTACTCATTGATTAAATGCTTTTAAATAGTTTTTGGAAAAAAGGACCAAGTATAGGTACAAGGTTCATTTGTCCCTGTAATGCACCTATGAAACCAAAGATCCATAAGATGAAGAAGAAAAGGTAGAAAGCTGAGCTTACCATCCAACTGTCAAAAAAGCCTATAGGGTATCCTAATGCAAAAAATCCAAGCGTTAACCCCAGTGCCTGCCTAATGTGGAATGATGCAAAAGGATCTTTCTTTTCACTGTTTAGTATTATCGCTATTATTGAACCTATAATCGTAAGATAGCTAACTATAGCATATGTTTTTCCGTTATTTTCTTCAGGTTGTGTATTCATTTTAATATATATCTATTGTGCTTTTTACTTCTATATCTGTTCGTGTATCAAATACCACATCATAGTAAGATGCATCTCCGGCCTTTGTATTAAGAACCAGTTTTTCACGACCAAACTCAACACCTTTTTTGTCTTTTACGGTAAAAGTAAGTGTATCGTTAATAGCCTTTTCGGTAATAATATAAATTACCAGTTTATTGTCTTTACTGTTACCTTCGTCTTCAATGTAAAACTTACCGGTTTTAATACCTTTATTAATAAGTTTTTCAGACAGATTTATTTTACATTCTAAAGTCCTGTCAACACCTTCACTAACCCCTTCAATAAATTCGGTAGCAGTTTCTCCAACAGCTTCTCCGCCTTTATTTATTGTTTCTTTTGCCTTTTGGCAGGAACATATTGTTAATGCACAAAAAGCGGTAATTAGAAAATGGACAGGTGACTTCATAATGCTATTCGTTTAAAATTAGTTTTCCGTTGTGGTATACACCATATGCCTTACCTTTTAACTCCTGACCTAAGAAAGCGGAGTTTTTAGATTTTGAAAGGATATTGGCTTTAGTAAATGTATGTTTTCCTTCGGTAGTGAATAGGGAGAACGATGCTGTTGCGCCTTCTTCCATAGCGTGGTCTTCAATTTTAAATACGCTTTTACCGGCAGTAAGTTTTTCAATAATAACATCAACAGGTAGTATATTGGCAAGTGCACCAAAAGCAGTTTCCAGTCCTATAGTACCGTTTTTAGCCATATCAAATTCCATTTTCTTTAACTCAACGTCAAGAGGATTATGGTCGCTGGTAATCATATCTATGGTTCCGTCAAGTACTCCCTCAATAAGAGCTTTTCTTTCATTTTCAGGTCGTAATGGCGGAGCTACTTTGTAACGGGTATCAAAATTAACCAGAGTATCATCTGTAAGTAAAAGGTGATGTACGGCAACACTACAGGTTACGTTAAGTCCTTTTGCTTTAGCTTCTCTTATAAGTTGTACCGATTTTCCTGTAGATACGGTAGGGATATGCATTTTACCACCTGTATATTCTAACAGGTACAGGTTACGTGCCACCTGTAACTCCTCGGCAAGTGCAGGTATACCTTTTAATCCTAAACGGGTGCTAACAAAACCTTCGTGTACCACACCTTTACCTTTAATTTTGCTGTCCTGGCAAAAAGTAATTACCAGTCCGTCAAAATCCTGAGCATATTGTAGAGCAATTTTCAACAGGTTTGCATCAGGCAGGTCTTTATTATAATCGCCAAAAGCAACGGCTCCGGCATTTTGCATATCAAAAAGTTCGGCTATATCAAGTCCTTCACTGTTTTTTGTAAGTGCACCTATAGGGTGTAGTGATGTAGCAGCATTGTGCCCTTTGCTTAATAAAAAGCTTATATCTGCCTGAGTATCGGCAATAGGGTTTGCGTTAGGCTGTAGGGCTATGTTTGTAAAACCACTGCGTGCAGCTACGTTAAGTCCGTTTTTAATAGTTTCCCTATCCTCATAACCAGGTTCGCCAAGGCTTACAGAACTGTCAAACCATCCTCGTGAAACGTGAAGGTTATCCAGCTGTATAACTTCAAAATTTGCTTCTTCGGCAATATCTTTAGCTATTTTAGTTATTACACCATTTTCTACTTTAATATCAACAGCCTGATTGTTGAATTTGCTGTTTTTATCAATAATGGTAGCGTTTTTAAAGATCAGGTTCATTTTACAAATTTTTGGATAAAGAGTTCAAGTAACAGGAATACCAGCGCGCCAATAATAAACCATTTCCATAATTCGCTGGCAGTCCTTAGTGATTTAATATCGTTGTATACGGTTGAAACAGAATCTGTTTTTGTATAGTCTTTTACAATGTTGCTGTTTTGCAGGCCAAGGTCACTTTCTGTCCTTGGGTAGTTGAAACTAATGTTCTTTAAAACATTTTCATTTTTCACTACACTGTAGTTTCCTGCAGTTTCGGGATAATCACCAAATGACAGTTTTATCTTATTGTTTAGTATTTGCTGCATTGGTATAAAGTCACTTACGTCGTTCTTTACGGTTACCACTTCGTCTTTAGATAACAGCGCATCAATAATAAGATTTTGGTTTTCTCCTATCTTGTATGCAAAAACTCCGGTTTTGTTATTGTTTTGACCCATGTTATAAAAGGTAAACACAACAAGCGGGGAGTTTTGGAAATTGGTATTCTGTTTATTGATAGGGGCAGAGAACAGGTATACATTACCCATCCTGTTTGTTAATGATGCGAGGAACGGAGTCTGGTCGGCATACGATAGTACAGGTAACGCAGTTCCTTTAATAGTAAATGAGTTATTTACCTTAGGGTACTGGAAGTTTTTAATTTGCCTTTCGAATACGGTTTGGTATAACGGATGGCTAAATGATATTTTGGTTATTTGTCTTTCGTTATTATTTAGGGTAAGAAGCGATGCATTACCAAAAGCCGCCATAAGGCTGTTAAGGTTTTGCACAGATGCTTCTGCCGAAGGAATTACAATAATATTACCACCTTTTTCGTATAGTGATTTTAATGTTGTGATAAGTGCCTGCGGAATCTCAGTAAGCTCATTAAGTAGAATGGCATCCTGTTTTTCAAGGCTGTTATAGTCTACACTGCCGGGCTGTACCGAGTTGAATACAAAATCATCGTCAGTATAGATGCGTGAAAGGAATTTGTTTTTAGCCTCATCACCAATCACCAAAACGTTTGATTTTTCGGGTTTTGAGATACTGAAATAGTATTCATTATCATATGCCAGACTGTTATCTGAAACCGATACATAGCCGTGAAAATCTTTTTTAGGAATGGTAAAGTTTAGTGTTTTTGATGGCTGATCAAAAGTAACCAGTGTTTTGGCTGTAAGTTCTTTACCGTTGTATAGCGCTACCGATGTTTCGTCGTTAACCGTTCCGTTTGCTTTTAAGTCTACTGCAATTTCGTATAAATTTTCCAGTGTTTGGTAAATGTATACACTATCTACCGCTACGTTGTTTTTGTTTTGGGCTTCGGGTACTATAAAGTATACCGGGGATTTTGGGTCAAGCTTACTAATGCTTTGGCTTTCCAAATTAACAGCATCGGTAATAACCACTATATCTTTACCCGTATTAGGTTTTTTTGTCTCGGCTTTTGTAATCAGGAAATCAGGATTAAAAGGTATAGAACCATAATTAATGTTCTGTAACTCTTTTTGTATAGATTTTACATCGGTATCCCAGTAAGCATTAGTTGGCGTTATAAGCGAAAACTGCTGATCTTCGGGTGTGTTTTCCAGTATGTCCTGTACGGCTCTTTTAAGTAGTTCGCCTTTACTGCCTTTAGCCTGCATGGAAAAGGAATTGTCCAGCAGGATAACCATTTCGTTACTCTTGTTATTATCATCACTGGCCTTGAAAAACGGCTGTGCAAAAGCGAGTATAAGACAGGCAAGTAATAACAGCCTGGTAAAAAGTAAAAGCCATTTCTTGATTTTAGAACTCTTGCGGGTTTGCATGTTGAGTTCCTTAAGGAAGCGTACGTTTGTAAAGTATTCTTTCTGAAAGCGTCGCAGCTGGAACAAGTGTACCAGAACAGGGATTACCAATAGGAATAAGAAGTAAAGGATTTCCGGATGTTTGAACTGCATTTAGTTGAAAGTTTGTCAAAAATACAAATTTTTATTCTAAATGAAAGTGCATAACTACAGTATAAATTTCACATAATATTTAAATACCCTATTTTTGTTATCATTAATTTGCACTCATGAAAATTACCCGATTACTTATTTTGTTAGGATGCATTAGTTTACATGCACAGGACAATTACAACCTGATTATAGGAACCTATACCAATGCCTGCGAAAGCGAAGGAATTTATGTTTATGATTTTAATACCAAAACAGGCGAAGCTACTTTAAAAAACAGCTCACAAGGAGTTATTAACCCCAGTTATGTAACGGTTTCTGCCGATAATAAATTTTTATACAGCGTTAACGAAAACGGAGAGGAAAGTACAGTAAGTGCTTTTAGCTACACGGCGTCGAGCGGAAAGATTGAGTTTATTAATAAAAAGGACTCCAAGGGTGCCGATCCATGTTATATAATTAATGATGATAAGCATGTTATTGTCGCTAATTATACCGGAGGTACCATAGCGGTTTTTGGGAAGGATAAACATGGCGCACTTACAAAAGCCAAACAGGTAATTAAACATAGTGGTAGCGGTATTAATAAAGACCGACAGGAAGGACCTCATGTACACATGGTTTACTTTTCTCCTGATAAGAACTATGTTTTTGCTAATGACCTGGGGACAGATAAAATATCTGTTTATAAATATGATAAAAATGCTACCGATGGCAGTAAAGTATTAACACTAGCCGATACGGTAGAGGTAAAAAAGGGTAGCGGCCCAAGGCATTTGGTGTTTAGCCCTAACAATGTTTTCTTTTATGTATTGCAGGAACTGGACGGTACTTTAACCGCTTTTAGTTATGTAAAAGGTAAAATAGAGAAGATACAGGAAAGTACAATTGTGACTCCGTATTTCACAGGTCAAACCGGTGCTGCCGATATTCATATATCACACGACGGTAAGTTTTTATATGCTACAAACAGGGGTGATGCTAATACTATTTCTGTTTTTAGGGTACATGCAAACGGAAAGATAAATTTAGTACAGCAACTTACTACCGAAGGGATAGGACCAAGAAATTTTGCCTTTGGCCCTAAAGAAGATTATTTACTGGTTGCTAACCAAATTAGCAATGATGTTATCATCTTTAAAAGAGACAGAACAACGGGTATGCTTACTGATACCGAGAAATGTATTGAGCTTTGCTCACCTGTATGTTTGGTGTTTACAGTAGCGAAATAAGTTATTAAGAGATATAAAAAAAGAAAGAGGGATTATTTCCCTCTTTTCTTTTTTTGTGACTTTTTCTTTTCGGCAGCCCTGTTACGTGGTTTTGTTTTTCTTGGGTTTCTTTTCCCCGGACCACCAAGGTTAACCTTTTTATTTTTATCCTTTTTATCGTGGTAAGCAGCTCCGCCTTCCAGTTTAGGTTTCTTTAAAAGGAATTTTATTTTCTTTTTGTCTTTTTCAAATTCAAGGAGTCTTTCTGCTATCTCAATATCTTCCGGCATAGGGAGCATTTCAATCTCCTTTTCCATCAGTAACTCGGTTTCAATAAGCAGTTCTTCTTCCTTAGGGCTTACAAAACTTATAGCTATACCTGTTTTATCGGCACGACCTGTACGCCCTATACGGTGAATGTATTGCTCTTCCACCTCAGGGAATTCCATATTGATAACATGGGTAACATCAGATATGTCCAAACCACGTGCCATTACATCGGTAGTAACGATACCTCTAAGGTTACCTTCCTGGAAAGTAGCCATGGTGTTAAGCCTGTAGTTTTGTGACTTGTTAGAGTGAATAACGCCAAACTGCTCAGGGAAAGCTTCTTCAAGCTGCTCCATTAAAATGTCGGCTGTTTTTTTGTTGTTCACAAATACCAGTATACGGTTCATGCCTTCATCTTCTTCCAGTAAACGTTTCAATACGTTCATTTTGGTAAGGAAGTTAGGAACACGGTAACCAAGCTGTTGTATTTTCTCTAACGGAGTACCCGATGCTGCCAGTGAAACCTCTTCGGGGAAATCAAAAAATTCATCAAGCATTTCATCTACATCCTCGGTCATAGTGGCCGAGAAGAGTATGTTTTGCCTTTTTTGTTTCATCATGGAAAGGATAGAGGTAACCTGAAAACGGAATCCAAGGTTTAGAATCTCGTCAAACTCATCGATAATAAGTTTTTGCAGGTTGTCAAAACGAACCACATTATCAAGTGCAAGATCCATTAATCTACCCGGTGTACCTACTAAAACGTCTACACCCTGATATACTAAGTTTTTTTGTGTATTGATGTTGGTGCCACCATATACGCCCAGTGCACGTATAGACATGTACTTGGTAAGTTTCTCTACTTCTTCAACCACCTGTACAACCAGTTCACGGGTAGGTACTATTACTACCACACGGGGAGTATCTGTAGGTGCAAATTTCCATTGTTTTAAAACAGGAAGCAGGTAAGCAAAGGTTTTACCGGTACCGGTTTGTGCAATACCCATCATATCGCGGCCCGATAGTATAACAGGCATCGATTTTACCTGAATAGGAGTAGGGTTTTCAAACCCAAGTTCGTCTAATGCTTTTTGAAGCGATTTAGGTAAATCAAGATCGTGAAATGTGGTCATTACATTTTATTTTGTGCAAAGATAGTTATAAAAGTTAACTACCGCCTTATTGTGAGTAGGCTATAAAATTAAATTGGATTTTAAAGTAGGGGATTTGAGTTTTTAATTGTTTTGGTAATATATCAGCTGATTTTTTGAATAAAAACTAAAAATTTAACCAAAACCAACAATGCCATGAAACGAAAATTATTTTTTCTAACCTTACTATTATTTATTGGGGTTAATGGTTTTACTCAAACCGTAGCAAATCAACCTCCAGATATTATACAATGTGGATGGGAAGTGTTTAACCTTACTCAACAAAACGACATTATTTTAGCAGGGCAGTCTAATGAAGACTTTGTTATTAATTATTACTTATCACAGGATGATGCAGAACTTAATATGAATGTTATTGCTAATACAACGCAGTATGTGGCTGAAAATAATTATCAAACTATATATGCAAGAGTTTCAAGTAATCTTGATGAAAGTTTTGCTGTAACATCATTTCAGATTATTTGGTTTAGCTGGGAAAATATAGATACAAACCCGCCTAGTCCTATTAATGCATGTGACGACGACGATGATGGTGTAGTTATCCTGGATCTTACAAGTGTAATTGATGAGGTGGTTGAAGATCCTTCGCCTTATTATATTACATTTCACTATATAGAAATGGATGTTGTGACAGGTGACAACCCTATTGAAAATCCGGAGGCTTTCTCTACAGATCAAATGGGAGACTGGCCAGAGATATGGATTAGGGTAGAAAACCCTGAAACAGGATGTTATGTAATTCACTCAATTCCTTTTTATATAGAGCCGTGTACAGATAACCTTATTTCGGGTATTCTTACTTTGGATACAGGAGAAAACGGTTGTGAAAGCGGAAGTACTCCCGCAGCTCATGTAATGATTTCACTTACTAACGGAGATATTTTACGCTACACCTATACTAATGTTGATGGAGAATATACTTTTTATAATGTTCCAGACGGAGTAAATGAGATAATAGTAATGGGACAGGGTACACAAACTTTCCAAACAGTGCCGGTTTCTTACACCGTTACTACACCCGGAGTAATAGAGGATAACAATTTTTGTCTTACAGCGCCAGATCCTTATAATGATGCATTAGTGTATATTTTACCTTACCAGTTGCCAAGACCCGGGTTTCCGTTTCAATGTAAACTATTACTTCAAAACTTAGGTAATACTACACTTAACGGAGCAGTTACTTTACAGTTTGATGATACTATTATGACTTATGATAATTCATCTCCTATGATGAATTTAACAGGGAACACACTTGATGTTTATTATACTAACTTACAGCCATTTGTACCTCAGTATATTGAAATTAATTTTACCGTGTTTACTCCGCCAACAGTAAATGCAGGAGATATTTTAAATCTTGTAGCTAATATAACTGTTACCGAAGGAGATGATAATATTTTGAACAATACCCAAATTAATAGCCTAGAAGTTGTAAACTCGTGGGACCCTAATGATATAGCCTGTCGTGAAGGGGACTATATTACCGAGGAACAAGCAGATGATTACCTGCATTACCTTATTAGATTTCAAAATACAGGTAATGCCGATGCTATCAATGTAAGAATAGAAGATGTTCTTGATGATAAGTTAGACTGGGGAACCTTACAGCCACTATCAGCCAGCCATGATTACAGGGTAGAGGCGGAAAATAATACAGTTCAGTTTATTTTTAACGATATAAACCTACCGGGTGAAGAGGTAAATGAACCCGAAAGTCATGGCTATATTGCCTACAGAATTAAACCGAAAGCAGGAGCAGAGATAGGCGATATTTTTGAAGCAACTGCTTCTATTTATTTCGATTTTAATGAGGCTATTATTACTAATATAGCTACTACTGAAATCCAATCAATAATGGGACTGGAAGACAATGTACTTAATCAGTTTTCATTATATCCAAATCCGGCAAAAAACATTGTGCATATTGCGTTTGAAGATTCGGTTGCTAATAATGTTAGCATATCAATAAGTGATATTTCGGGTAAAATTGTGCTTGCTAAAACCATTAGCAACGATGAAAACAGCTTTGATGTATCTGGCTTAACAACAGGGATGTATTTTGTTGCCTTAACCACAGATGGCAAGAAACAAATTAAAAAACTAATGATCGAGTAGTTTTATAATTGAGTTGAAAAAAAAGCGGACTAAACAGTCCGCTTTTTTGCTTTAAATAGTCTATATAAGAGGTAATTCCTCGGTAGTTACTATATGGTGCTGTATGGCATAAATAACCAGTCCTGCAATATTTTTAGTTCCGGTTTTAATAAATATATTGTTTTTATGCCCTTCAACCGTTCTTGGTGTTATGGTGAGTATTTCCCCTATTTCTTTTGCGGTTTTTTGCATAGATATAAGGCGTAATATCTCTTTTTCTCTTTCGGTTAGTAGTTTGTCATCTTCAAGTATAGTAAGCTCTTCTTCATTATTTATTTCTTCTTTGATGTTCGTTATCTGGTCATCAAGAAAGTATACACCATTTTTATAAACTGTTTCTATAGCTTTAATAAGTAGAGTAGGAGAAATACCTTTAGGAATAAATGCGGCAACACCGCTTTTTATCATAAAATCTAAAAAGGTTTTCTGGTAGTGGGACGACATCACCATAATTTTTATGCACGGGTATTCTGATTTAAGTATACGGGTAATTTCAGTACCGTCCATTTCTTTCATCTTTAGGTCTAAAAGTACTACATCGGGTAGTTTTACAGACTCTTGTAGTTTAACTAAGAGCTCGTTACCGTTTTCTGCTGTGAAATCAACAACTATATTTTCCTGATTATTAAGATAACTTTCAAGAAGTTTGGTGACTAAAGTATCGTCATCTACTATTGCGGTAATAATTTGTTTCATAATTAGGTGTGGGGTTGGTTAGGTAGATAAGCTATAATATTCTATATAGCATTAAGGTAGTAATTACGGGAGTACTTTATTTACATATTTAGGTTATATGCAAAAATAGTAAGAAACATCTTATTTTGTTTTAGTTATTATCAATTAGGTTTTATGTTATGTCTGTTCAAAAATAGAACTTAATGTATTAAACAACAAAAGATATCTATATGTGGTATATAAATATAGATGAACTGCATAGTGTTATATGTTTTGTATTTTTTTAACAGTATGGTTGTGTATTTTATTTTTTGACGCTTTATAAATGTTAAAAAAAATATAAATTAATATTTTGTTAACATTTTTGTTAAGTTGAATTTGTAACAAAAAGTGATTTTTATAGATAAAATGTTTAATTACATCGATAACAAAGTGATTTGTAAATAATTAATTTATTAATCAAATTACCTTCGATAAGCAGTTAAAAACAAACCATAACTGCTTATTGTCTAACCAATTAATTATTACTTTTTATGAAAACCAAATTATTTATTTTGGGCGCTTGTGCAGCACTTGTATTTGCGGCATGTAGCAAAGATGAAAACCAAACCACAAACGATTTTACACTAAAAGCATCAAAAGAGTATTCTATTGCTGACTTACAGGCAAATGCCGTGAAAAGCTTGAAACAAAAATTTATTTTTGAAGCTAACGGTGAAGAAGCTCTGATAGAGGTAAAAAGCGGTGTTAAGATTAGGGTAAAAACTGCAACAGTAAAAGTAGGCGGACAACCTTATTTTGGACCGGTTGTAGTTGAGTATATTGAAGTTTTTAGCAGAGGAGAAATGCTGGCAGCAAACAAAACTACATCTGGTTTAACAAACCAACCACAGTCTGAAGATGATACAAGGCCACAACCACTTATCTCAGGAGGGGAGTTTTATGTTAATATGACTACCCAAGAAGGTGAGAATATTGATGAAGGAGCTGAGTACCAACTTGAAGTTCCGGTAGAACTAACCGGAGGCGAGGCAGATGAAGATATGACTTCATGGACAGGAGAGCAGGAAGACACCAATGGTGATGGAGCACCAGATGATGAAGGCGATGTTACCTGGAATGAAGATGAAGCTGGCGAAGGTGATGACGATAACGGTGAAGGAGATAAGGATGTTCCTGTTGAAAACGGAGAATACATTCTTAAACTAAGGGAATTTGGATGGTGTAATATTGATAAACTGGCAGAGTATCCAAACCCAAAAACAACTATTTTTGTAGATGTGCCTGATGGTTTTGATGATAGTAATTCTAAAGTTTATCTTGCTTTTGAAGGTCAACAAAATATGTTGGTTTCACTAGATCATTATGATGCGGGGACTGAACTTTTTGGAGAAACTTATAATCTGTTACCACTTGGTGAACAATGCTATCTTATTTTTGCATCTGGGCAGGGAGGTCAATGGATTTATTCAATACAAACAATTACAATAACTGCAAACGGTGTTTATGTTGTTAATCCGGGATCTTTAGTAACGGCTACACAGGCAGATGTTATTAATTTACTTAACAGTTTACCATAATCAGTATAAAAACATTATTGTTTTATATATAAAAAAGCTCCCTTTTTAGGGGAGCTTTTTCTGTTTTAAGGAAAACAGTTTTTAAACAATGCGTATTTTTTTGTTAATTTACTTCGATTAAAATTTATGAAACTGTAATTTAACCCTACTTTTTGAATATAATTTAACCTTACTATGAAAGATAAAATAGTGCATAAGCTAAATGAGTTACAGGCAACTGCAATTTGTGGTAACGATATTAGCTCTTCCTGTTTATATGTATCGGCACTTACTATTGGTTACGCAGGGCAATATGCCTGGATTTCGTTACTTGTTGTTGCAGTAGTACTTTTTATGTTTAGAAAAATATATGGCGAAGTGGTTGGAGCCCTGCCCTTAAATGGAGGGGCTTATAATGTTTTGCTTAATACTTCCAGTAAACGTATTGCATCTATAGCTGCTATACTAACCGTACTGTCATACATGGCAACAGCGGTTATATCTGCCAGTGAAGCCATGCATTATCTTCACAATATTTTTACAGGGATAAATGTACAAATTGCCACAGCCATTGTATTATTTATATTTACAGCTATAGCCATTGTGGGTATAGGAGAATCTGCTGCGGTAGCAGTGTTTATTTTTATAATACACTTAATATCATTAACGTTACTGGTTGGTACTGCATTATTTTTTATACTTAATCATGGGACCGAAACCTTTTCACTAAACTGGAAACTCCCCGCACATCCCCAGGGCATAGCTTACACTTTGTTTTTGGGCTTTTCGGCAGCAATGCTTGGTATTTCCGGGTTTGAGAGTTCGGCTAACTTTGTGGAAGAGCAACAACCGGGAGTTTTCAGGAAAACGCTTCGAAACATGTGGGCAATAGTAAGTTTTTTTAATCCTGTTATTGCTATTATACTTATAGCTATTATTCCGGTAATTGAACTTGATGAGCATAAAGAGTCTCTTTTGGCTTATTTAGGGCAAACCACCGGAGGCTCGTGGTTGGCATGGGTAATATCAATAGATGCCGTACTGGTGCTTTGTGGTGCTGTACTTACCTCTTTTGTTGGGGTATCTGGGTTACTTAAACGTATGACGCTGGACAGGATATTACCTAATTACTTTTTAAAGGAAAATAAAAATGGAAGTAGCTATAGGATAGTTATTGTGTTTTTAATTTTATGTATATCGGTAATGATTGCTACAAAAGGACATCTTGAGTCGCTGGCAGGAGTGTATACTTTTTCGTTTTTAGCAGTAATGGCACTTTTTGGTATAGGTAACCTTATGCTTAAAATTAAAAGGAGAAAGCTGCCAAGACCTGAAAAAGCAAACGGACTGGTAGTAGTAATCGCTATTGCTTTTATTATTACAGGTTTTGTAGGTAATATGTATTTAAGTAAAGAGGCATTTAACACCTTTATACAGTATTTAATCCCGGCTCTTATTTTGGTTTTCCTAATGCTAAACAGGTCAATGCTTATAAGAACCACAGTGAGTGTACTTTCTTATTTCTATAAACCAATAAGGAAATTTGCTATTATAAGTAACCGTTACCTTGAAAGGGTTAACCGTAAACTGCATTCTCAGGAATTTGTGTTTTTCACTAAAGGTGATGATGTTGCAATACTTAATAAGGTTATGCAATATGTAGAAGATAATGAAACCACTAAAAAACTAAAAATTGTAAACATTAAAAAAGACAATACCTGTAATGAAGCACTTAAAAAAGATTTAGAGGTATTAGACAGGGCATATCCTGAAATACATATAGAATTTGTAGAAATGCAGGGTAACTTCGGTCCTGAGCTTATAGATGAATTATCTAACAAATGGGATATACCAAAAAACTTTATGTTTATAGGCTCGCCAGGTGATAAGTTCCCGTATAAAGTGTCTGAACTAGGAGGAGTACGACTTATTATGTAGTGTAAAACATTGATTTTTATATTGTTATATTTTTGTATAGTGTGTTGTATAAATTTATTTTTTTAAGAAAAATGTTACAAATTTAGAAATTCATGCTTTTTTAACAACTCTCTTTTTTAATCTTAAAAAAATGTTAATATTTTTATTAACACAAACCACTAAAAAAGAAGTATGAGGAAAATCAAACTACTATTGCTGTCCATGGTGTTTATGGCATCAGCTTACGGACAGGTATCTAATGATGGTAAACCGGCAAGCTGGCGATTAACAGAGCTTACTGATGTAACCCCTATCTCAATGCCATCATTTAATCTCGATTCCATTCAGGCGGAAGACAAAATAAGAGATGCCCAGCAAAATAAGCCATGGCGTTTTGGGTACGAATTTCTGGTTGATAATAATCTGGAAAACAGCGGAAGCTGGCAAACGCTTGAAAATGGAGACAGAATATGGAGAATCCGTTATACTTCAAATGGAGCTAAAACCATGAATTTTGTTTTCTCTGATTATTTTATTCCTAAAGGAGCAAAAGTATATCTGTATAATAATGACAGAACCGATTTACTTGGTGCTTATGATGACAAACAAAATAATGATAGAAGGATACTGGGTACATGGCTTGTTGAAGGCGAAGATATCTGGATAGAATATTATGAGCCAGCGGCAGTAATAGGACAGGGAAGGCTGGAAGTATTTAAGCTTGTACATGGTTACAGAACCAAAACATTTACTGAAATTGCTTTTGACGATTCATTAAACCAGTCAGGAAATTGCCATTTTGATGTAGACTGTTACATGGAAGGTATAGAGAACCTAAAAGAGATAAGTAAACAAGCCGTTGCGATGTTAATTACAGGAGGTAACGGTTTTTGTACCGGTACTCTGGTAAACAATACTGCCGAAGACGGTACACCATATTTTTTAACAGCTAATCACTGTTATGAAGGTAATGACGACCCGGCACAATGGGCTTTCCTTTTTAACTGGGTGAATCCTAACCCTGTGTGTGCTGAAAGTCCGGGGAGTACTTCAAATACCGACTATCATTTAACAGCCAGTGGTGCAGTTTTACGAGCAAGAAGAACACAAAGTGACTTTTGCTTAGTTGAAATTACTACCGATTTGCCTGATGAATGGGATTTAAAATGGGCTGGTTGGGATATAAGTACTGAAATACCACCATTTTTATACGGAATTCACCATCCAAGAGGTGATATCATGAAAGTTAGTGCCGATTTTGATGAACCTACTTTAGAGATAACTCAGGTTAATGTAGGAGACGGACCAATAACTGCTGAGGTTTGGACGGTTGAAGAGTGGGATGTTGCCGGTTTACAACAAGGGTCGTCGGGCTCTGCTATGTTTGATCATAACGGACTGGTTAGAGGACAGGCATGGTATGTATCTAACCCTGATTTTTGTAATGGTACAATGGCTACAGATCAAAGCACCGGTTACGGTAGGTTTGACAAGTCATGGGATACCGGTACTACTGCAGCTACAAGGTTAAGAGACTGGTTAGATCCTGCGGGTATAATTGGTACAAGTCAAACATCCATAGGGTATTACCCACCTCAAAACCTTTTAGCCATTGATGCTAAGGTGCTGTTTTTTGATAAAGGTTATAATATATGTAGCAACAATGTATTACCAACAGTAAGGCTTATTAACAATGGTCTTGATAATCTTACTTCGGCTCAGATATCTTATTCAATTAATGATGGTGAACCAATAATTATTGATTGGACAGGTAACTTAGGAGAAAATCAGGGAGAGCTTATTGAGTTGCCGGAACTGGTATTAGCTACCGGACAAAATGTTGTTAATGTAACAATATTAAGCCCTAATGAGTCAGAAGATATGTTTCTTCAAAACAATACAGTTACTAATGTAATTAATGTTGCTCCTGTAAATCATACAGGTAATATAACGGTGAATGTTAATACAGATGGTAACGGAAGTGAGGTGAGCTGGAAAATTTCATTTGAAACAGAATCAAATTCTTTTACACTATATAATTCTCCTGGTTTTGGTAATAATCAAAGTTACAGCAATACATATATAATGGATTCTGAAGGTTGTTATGCCTTTACGATAACAGATGAAGGAGGCGATGGTTTAGGAACAGGTAGCTACAGCGTAACCATGGGAGATAGTGTGATTATTGAAGGCGGCGATTTTGGTAATACCGAAACAGTTTATTTCTCTATAGACAATTCGGCAGGGATTGAAGATTTTGCTACAAACCCAATAACGGTATATCCTAACCCTTCGGCAGGTATATATACGGTTTCTGTTAATCAGGAACTAACAGATGTAAATTATACTGTATATAATATGTTAGGACAGGCAGTGGCAAATGGTAAGTTTGTTAACGGTGCTAACACTGTAAATATAACCGGTATGTCTAAAGGTGTTTACTTTATTAAAGCGGCAGATGCATCGGGTAAAATGTTTACAACCAAAATTATTAAAGAATAGGAATTTAATATTAGTTGATTAAAGAGGCAGGGTATTATGCTCTGCCTTTTTTTATACAATATTATTTGAAGATTTATAAGATAAAAAAAAGAGGCCATTGGCCTCTTTTTTTTATTTGGTAACAATTTTAAGCACAAAGGCTTTATCGTCTACTTTTTGTTTAGGAGTGGTAAAATGCAGTCCGGTATCATCAATATTGAAATCAATTTTTTCATTTGATCCTAATACAGAAACAGTTTCAACCTGTGGTATCTTTTCACCAAGAGTTTCTTTAGTGAATGATTGTAAGGTAACCGTAGTATTTTCTCCCGGCCAGCCCAGTACAATGGCATAGATAACATTATCCTTTTTGGTATAACGAACATCCTGTGCTGTATAATCAAGCTTATCAAGGAACATCCCCGATTTTTCCTGTTTGGTAGGGCCTTCGCCAAATACTTTCCAGGTACGGGTTCCATAAATAGCTTCTCCGTTTACTTTTAACCATTTACCTATAGTGATAAGTATATCCTTTTGGTTTTGCGGAATAGTACCGTTTGCCATAGGCGATATGTTAAGCATAAGCGCCCCGTTTTTACTAACAATATCAGCAAGGATGTCTACAATATCATTGGCTGTTTTAAGCTGTAAATCGTTTGTATAGCTCCAGCTTCCTACAGATACTGTTTCGTCGGTAAGCCAAAACTCCTTAGTGATTTGGTTAGCACGTCCTTTTTCAAAATCCTCAATACTTACGCTTTTAGGCAATTCCCCTTCTTTATGGGTTATAATAACCTGTTTACCTTCTTTAGCTGCATGGTTAAGGTAATAAGCCGAGAACTGAGCTTTAAGACTATCCGGTAGTTTGGAAAGCTTTCCGTCAAAATAAATCAGGTCAGGGGAGTAGTTATCAATAACTTCTTCCAGTTGTCCTAACCATTCACGGTAAAACTGCTCTTTAGGGATATTACCGTAAAGTTTAGCCAGTTTAGGGTCTTCTGATGATGTTGCCATATTGGGATTGTACGGGAAGTATGACTCATCATCCAGCCATTTATCAGGGTTATCCTTATTGATTTGCAGGTTACGCGCCATATGGAACGAGGTAACAAATTTTAACCCTTTGCCATGTATGGCTTTTTCCAGTTCACCTACTAAATCCCTGTGAGGCCCCATGCTTTTGGCATTCCACGGATTAATTTTACTATCCCAGTTAGCCCAGCCGTCATGGTGTTCGGCAACAATACCGCCAAATTTTGCACCTGCCTGTACATACAGGTCGGCCCACTCATCAGCGTTAAAGTTTTCGGCCTTGAACATCGGTACAAAATCATGATAGCCAAACTCAGATGGCTGACCGTAGGTTTCCACGTGGTGTTTGTTCTCCTCGCTACCCTCAACATGCATAAGGCGTGCATACCAGTCGTTAGCATAAGCCGGAACCGATAACACTCCCCAGTGGGCATATATACCAAACTTAGCATCCTTAAACCATTCGGCAGTAGCGTCGTGGTCTTTCATGGACTCCCAGTTGGGTTGGTATGGGCCGATTGCCTGTTCCTCTTCTTTTTTCTTATCAGAACAGGCTGTTAGGGCAGCAAGTGTTAATACATATAATAAATTACGTTTTATCATAATTATGGTTTATTGGATGGTTACTGTTACTTCCTGAGTTATGTTTTTGCTAGAGTTACCCAGTTTGAATGTATAGTTACCTTTTTCAACTACCCAACCTTTGCTGTTTTCATCGTAGTAAGCCAGTTCTTTTACAGGAACATTTATAGTTACCTTTTCACTGTTACCCGCTTTAACCAGTACTTTGTTGAAACCTTTAAGCTCTTTAGCAGCACGCTCTACAGCAGAGTCAGCTTTGGAAACATATAACTGAACCACTTCTTTACCATCCTGTTTTCCTGTGTTTTTTACATCAACAGTAACAGCAATTATTTCGTCTTCATTGTATGATTTTTTATTGGCAGTAGCATTAGCTAATTCAAAAGCAGAGTACGATAAACCATAACCAAACGGATATAAAGGCTCTACGTTTTTAGTATCAAACCAACGGTATCCTACAAGGATTCCTTCCTGGTATGTTACAGTATCTTCACCCGGGAAACTGTTTGTAGCATGAGCAGGAGAGTCAGATAATTGTTTAGGCATTGTCCAAGGTAGTTTACCTGATGGGTTAACAGTACCCAATAAAACATCGGCAAGGGCATTTCCGCCTTCCGATCCGTTATACCAGCTCCATACTATAGTTGAGTTTTCCTTTTCAACATTGTTGATGTCATAAGGAGCTCCGGCAACAAATACCACTATAGTTTTAGGGTTAGCAGCTTTTACGGCTGTTATCAGTTTTTCCTGCCCAAACGGAAGGCTAAGGTCTATACGGTCGCTTGCTTCGGTTTCATAGTCACGGTTAGCACCTACAAATAATATAGCGATGTCTGATTTTTTAGCCGCTTCAACCGCTTCAGCAATCATTTTAGGGTCTACATCGGTAACTGTTTCTTTAGCTTCCTGAGTTACCTCACCAAATTTCATTTCTTTTTTAGGCTTAAAAAGTGTTTTGTAACCTTCGGCATAGTTAATAGTAACCGATTCCGGAAGTTTTGCTTTTAAAGCCTCAAGTGGGGTAATCTCACGTTTGGTTTTTACACCGGCACCAAAACCACCCTGCGAATGTTTAGCTGTAGCATTAGGACCAATTACAGCAATACTCTTAACTTCCTGAGTATTTAAAGGTAAAAGGCTCTCGTTATTTTTAAGCAACACAACCGATTCGGCTGCGATGTTATAAGCATCTTTGTAATGTGCTTCGGTAGCAAGGCTTCCTTCGGCACGACTATCTGTATTACCCATTGCCTTAACATTGAATAACAGTTTAAGTATTCTTTTCGCGTGTACATCTACTTCAGCTTCGGTAACCTTACCGTCTTTAACTGCCTGTATAAGCGGATTAGCAAACCAGAATTCATCAAACGACGGAGCGTTTGTTCCCATTTCAAGATCAGTACCTGCTTCAAGTGCTTTTTTGGTAGTATGAACAGCATCCCAGTCGGAAATTACCACACCTTTAAAGCCCCATTCATCCCTTAGTACATCCTGTAGCATGTATGGATTTTCACAAAGGTAATCCCCACGAAACTTGTTATAAGCCCCCATAACACTGTAAGCATTTGCTTTTACAACAGCATCGTGGAAAGCAGGAAGGTATATTTCACGAAGTGTACGCTCGTCCATAAGTACGTTTACCGTACCACGGTTGGTTTCCTGATTGTTTGCAGCATAGTGCTTAATACAGGCAGCCACGTTGTTTTCCTGAACCCCCACTACATAAGGTACAATAAGTGTTTTGTTAAGGAATGGGTCTTCTGTCATGTATTCATAAGTACGACCTCCAAGCGGTGTACGGATAATATTGAAAGCAGGGGCTAGTAATACATCCTTACCACGGGCACGTGCTTCTTCACCAATACTTCTACCGAAGGTATGAGCTAATTCAGGGCTCCATGCAGCCGAAAGTCCGGCACCGGCAGGGTAGTAGGTAGCAAAGTCGTTATCCAGTCCAAGCGGAGCCCAACTCATGCGCTGTAGTTCCTCACGAATACCAAGCGGACCGTCGGCCATGTGTAGTTCAGGTACTCCAAGGCGTTCCACACCTTCGTTAGTAAACATGCTGTAGCCGTGTAAAAGGCCTATTTTTTCTTCAAGGGTCATTTGCCCTACAATAGAGTCTATTTTAGTATCAAACTCATCACTCATAGGAGTACCCTTATATTGGGCAGTTTCCGGCTGAGCTACCGTGTCGTTTGATGTTTTGTCTTCTTTGCACGAGGCCATAATCAGTACAAGTGCAGCCGAGAGGCATAAAATCTTATTTTTCATATATGCGGTGTATATTATTTTTTAATGCTAATCTGTTTTGTGAGTGCTATTGCATCAGATGATCCTCCTATTTGGAGTTCTATGTCTTCGGGTTCCAACTCAAATCGTTGTTTTGCCGTGTTCCAGTATTCAAGATCTTTAGCCCTTACTGTAAGAGTTACCGTTTTGGTTTCTCCTGCTTTTAAAGGTACACGTTTAAAGGCTTTCAGTTCCTTTATAGGGCGTTCTACTTTTGAGTTAAGGTGTTTTACATATAGCTGTACTACTTCTTCGCCATCTCTTTTTCCGTTATTACTTACTGTAACCTTTACCTCGAGTTCTTTGTTTTTAGATAGGGTATTGCTACCTGTTTCTATGCTTTTGTAAGCGAAAGAAGTATAACTTAACCCATAACCAAAGGCATATAAAGGTTCTCCCTTAAAGTACATATAGGTACGCCCGTTACGGATGTTGTAATCCAAAAGAGGAGGGAGGTCGGTAATATCTTTCACCCATGTTTGGGTTAGTCTTCCCGCAGGGTTGTAATCGCCAAACAATACATCGGCAAGACCGTTTCCTGTTTCCTGACTGTTATGTGTTATATGTACAATTGCAGGAACATTTTCCTGAGTCCAGTTTATGGCATAAGGGAAACTGCTTTGCAGTACAATCACAGTGTTAGGGTTACTCTGGTAAACTACTTTAATAAGGTCTTCCTGCTCTAAGGTTATAGCCTGCCTGTCTACCGCTTCTTTACCATTGCTTGGCACAGGGCAGTCTGCCCAGCCTGCATCACAGTAAGGATGGTTGCTTGCTATAACAATTACCACATCGGCTTCGGCGGCTATTTTGGCAGCTTTACCATCGGCATTGTTTTTAGCATAAATAACTTCGATATCATTGCCGACTTTATTTTTTATCCCCTGTAGCGGACTCACCTTATACGGCGGAGTGCCACTATACCAGTCCAGGTATACATCTTCGGCATACTGCCCGATAACTGCAATACGCTTAATATTGTTTTTGTTTAAAGGAAGTAACTGTTTTGCCGGGTCGTTCTTTAAAAGTACGATTGATTTTCGGGTAGCTTCAAGTGCCAGTTGTTTATGGCTCTCGCTAAGCCACGGGTCTTTAGCATCTTTGTCAATACCTATTGTAGCATACGGGTTATTACCTGTAGCATCCAGCATTCCCAGTTTTATCATTATCCTGTAGTCGCCTTTCAGCACTTCATCTATTTCTTTTTCGGTAAGGTAACCGTTTGAAATTGCTCCATACACGGCTTCGGTAAACTCATCAAGAAACTGGTTGATACCTGCTTTTACGGCTGCGGCAGCTCCAAGGAATTTATCTTCATAATATTTATGGTCTGATAGCAATAACCTGAAAGCGCCACCATCGGTACAAATGATTCCGTTTTGCCCCCATTCGTTAACCGTAATATCTTTAAGCATAGGGTGTACCATTGCAGGGATACCGTTTACTTTATTGTAAGCAGCCATATAGGCACGTGAACCGCCCTCAATAACTCCCATCCTGAAAGGAACTGAATAATATTCCCTCCATAATCTTTCGTCAAAATCAGATGAGGTATAAGTACGTCCATCCTCATTACTATTGGCAAGGAAATGCTTCATAAGCGAAGCGGTTTGCCAGTATTTGTCGTTGTCTCCCTGTAAGCCTTTAACAAAAGCTACAGTCATAGTTCCGTTAAAAAAGGCATCTTCGCCATAACTTTCCTCGGTACGTCCCCATCGCGGGTCCCTTGCCAAATCGGCATTAGGGGCACGCACTACCAGTCCGCCCCGATTATAATACTGATAAGCAAAGCGTGTTTCCAAAGCTTCAACTGCTGCAATTTTTTGTAGTAGTCCGGTATCCCATGTTTCGCCTAAGCCATACGCCTGCGGAAAAGTGGTGGTAGGTAATGGTTCGCGGTTTTTTCCGCCCCATTCTCCTGGTCCGCCAAGGGCAAGTCCGTGAAGTCCTTCCACATGCCCTGTACCTTTAACGCCCAAACGGGGAACCGAAGGATCAGTGCTTAACGCATTAATCTTTTCGTCCAGTGTCATTAGCGACAGCAGGTTATCAATACGCTTTTCGGTATCCAGATCAGGATTTTGAAAAGGGTACTGATAGCCTTTTTGCTGTGCGGCTAACGATGTAGTTATTAATAATAAAAAGTATAAACAATACTTATTCATTACTTACATTTTTTTAAACCTGATAGCTGTACCGCCCGAAGCGCCAAGCTTAAGGGTTAATTTATCTTTTGCTGTTACGTTTTGTTTTGTAATGCTCACCTTAGCCGGGTTATGAGTCTCATCGGTACCTTCGGCATCAGCATAAATTTCAGCTTCATACTGAGCGTCAGCATCAAGGAAATCAAGACTAACCTCAAGGTCACGTGCCTTTTCGTTAGTGATACTTCCTAAATACCAGTCAGCACTGTGTACATCCTTACGGACAGTAGTAATGTATTCGCCAATTTCTCCGTTAAGTACTTTAGTATCTTCCCAGTCTGTAGGTACATCTTTAAGGAACTGGAATGCAGGATTCCCTTCGTAGTTTTCAGGAAGGTCGGCAAGCATTTGAATAGGAGAGTAGATGGTAACATATAGCGCCAGCTGTTTTGCAGCCGTAGTATGTACCCTTTTACCCGGGTATCCCTGAGTAACCTCTACGTCCAGTATACCCGGTGTAAAGTCCATTGGACCTGATAGTAATCTTGTAAACGGAAGGATGGTTTCGTGGCTTGGCGGGTTACCCTCGCTCCAGGCATTGTATTCCATACCACGAGAGCCTTCGCGCGCCATCATGTTAGGGTAAGTACGTCTTTCACCAGTATCTTTAATAGGCTCGTGGAAGTTAACCGCTAAACCGTATTCTGCCGCTTTTTTAAGTACATAGCGGTAGTAGTTTACACCAAACTGACCATGGTGCCATTCTTTCATATTTAGTTTAGAACCTACCTGACCTATTTTTACGTTGTGTATGCCTAAACGCTTGTAAAGTGCAAAACCTTCGTCTATCTCTTTTAGGTAATTAATAAGGTTAGAACCTGTTTCATGGTAACCAATAATGTTTACTCCTTTGCTTTTACCATACTCAACCACTTTTTCAAGGTCGAAGTTATCGGCATTTTCAGTAAAGCTGAACATGTGCATTCTGTTTTCATACCATGCCGGAGTCCATCCTTTGTTCCATCCTTCAATAAGAAGGTAGTTAATCCCTTCCTTGTTGTTGAAGTCGATATATTCTTTAGCATTCTTTGTAGTAGCACCCTGTTTTTCACTTTCCCAGAAAGTGTATTTACCTATGTGCATTCCCCACCATATACCGGTATATTTAAACGGTTCAATGTAAGAAGTGTCGGTTAATGCATTAGGCTCATTAAGGTTAAGAATCATGTAAGAAGTAATAAGGTCACCTGGTTTTTCACCTATCTGGATGGTTCTCCATGGAGAGGTAAAGGTTTCGGTAGTACGTACCTTAACTCCGTCTGCCCATGGCACAAGCTCTGATTTTAGGTTAGAACCTTCGGTATGCCTTAATACCATACTGGCAAAATCTACAAGGTTTGCCTCGTGGAAGCTAAGTACAACACCGTCTTTATTTTCTATGGTTAATGGTGTATGCACCACATCCAGCGTACTTACCGGAGAAGCCTCATAAAGGTACTCATAGCGATTTTCCTGATAGGCAGGAATCCACCATGCTTTACCGTCTTCTTTTAGGTTAAAGGCCGTAACCTCGTCCATAATGAAGATGCTGTCTTTTATATTTTGTTTCGGGAATACATAGCGAAACGCCACACCGTCGTCAAAAGCACGGAACTGTATCTCCAAATTGTGTTTTTCTTTACTTTGAAGCTTAACCACCATTTCGTTATAATGGTTCCTGATGTTTTTCTTTTCGCCCCAAACCTGTTCCCAGGTATCATCGTGTGTTGAGGTTTGAACATCTACCAGTTCAAAATCTTTGGTAAGATCTTCGTTTTTAAGTACGAATCCAAGTGCCGAAGGGGTAATGATCTCTTTCTCCTCGTGATTAACGGTATATGTAGGCATGTTACCGTTTAGGGAGAAGGTAATTTTGTTTTCACCGTTTGGCGAAGCCAGTTCGTGTGTGGTTTGTTTAGTTTCCGAACAGCCTGCAACAAGCAGGGCAAGTAAGGCTGGTACTATAAATTTTCTTGAGGTCATGATAATTATTTATAAATAATAGATGTGCTTAAAAGTAATAAAACCGGGGACAGGAAGTCTAAACACTGGCCCCGGAGTGAGTAATAACTAACCCAAAACAACTTAATTTATTTAATCCATTCGGTTTTAAAGGTAGTTTCCCCGCTTAGAGGGTTGCTGTCTACTTCAAATCCGTTACCTTTTTTAGTAAGTTTTATGTTTTGTAACGCTTTCCCTTCCGGTAGGTATACCTTAGCTGTAGCTGTAGTAGTACCTTCGGCAGCATATACTTTAAGGGTAAGCTTGCTCCAGTCCATATCTTTTGTAGACTGTGCCAGTTTTATGTGAGGGATGGCTGTACCGCTTTTAACCAATACGATAATTGGTAATTCTCCGGCAGCAATTTTGTGCCATCCGCCATTGTATACTTTTTTGGTTTGGTAATCTACCCATTGTCCCGGCGGAAGATATACATCCCTTTCGGTTACTTCTTCAAATAACGGAGCAACAAGCATATCTGATCCAAACAGGTATTCGTTATCTATTAACCACGAACCTGCATCCTGCGGATATTCCACAAACAGGGCACGCATCATTGGTAATCCTTTTTCAGAACTTTCCTTCGCCTGAGCATAGATGTATGGCATCAGCTCGTAACGCATATTATCGGCATTCCTGAATGATTTAAGGAAATCCTCGCTGTATAACCAAGGCTCTGTAGGTGGTTCACCATGGCTTCTTACGTGTGAGGTAAGCATACCAAACGGAGTCCATCTTTTGTATAGTTCTTCAGGCGACTTGGTAACGAAACCTCCCACATCATGACTCCAGAAACTGAATCCGCAAAGCCCTAATGAAAGTCCGCCACGTAGTGTAGCCGACATTGCTCCGTTTGTAGTAGCGGCATCACCACCCCAATGTAACGGGTAACGCTGGCTACCAGCCCATGTACTTCTTGCCCATATAAGGGTATAACCTTTTTCTCTTTGGGTAAGTTCGGCTACAGCTTTGTTATAACGAAGCGGGTACAGGTTATGCTCATAGAAACCTGTGCGACCTGAGTGGTAAATACCCTCGGCAGGTGCAGCTTCACCAAAGTCAACCTTAAATACTGCCACACCCTGATCCATTAGGTGTTTTAGTTTTGCCTGATACCATTTTACGGTTTCAGGGTTAGAGAAATCCAGTACGGCATCCTCATAAGGAATATTACCTTTTCTGTCCTTAACGGCTAAACCATTATCAACTATTTCGTTAAATAGCGTATTTCTTGGTGTAAAATACGGTAACTGCCACAGGCATACATTAAAACCGTCTTTTTTCATATCTGCCATCATTTTGGCAGGATCATCAAAACGTTCTGAAGCAAACTCGTAGTTGTTTCTCCAGTCTACGTCAAACCATCCGGTATCAAAGTGGATAACATCACTAGGTATTTTATTCTTACGAAGGTTTTTAGCAATTTCACGGCCTTCCTTTTCAGAGAAGTAAGTGATACGGCTCATCCAGAAACCAAATGACCATAGCGGTGGCATAGAAGCCTTACCTGTAAGATTGGTGTACTCGTCAAGGATGTCTTTAGGCTCACCAATAAAGATGAAAAGGTCGGCAACATCATCACCAATCATCATTTTATTGGCACCTGCAAAGTACTTACCAAAGTCAACCGTAACAGGGGTAGAGGTATGCATAAAAACACCATAACCACGGCTACTCATATAAAACGGAATAGGTTTGTACATGGTTTCGTTTTGAACACCGTTTGCATCGTCTGTCCATAAAACCACTTTTTGTCCGCGTTTGTTGAACTGTGTGAACGATTCACCACAACCGAATATCTTCTCATCCGGCTCAAGGCTGAAAACAGGGGCTACACTACGGGAGTAATCACTGTTCCTGCGAACATAAGAATACGGCAGCACCGGGGTGTAAGTATTTTGAAGGTCTGAGTTATGAAGTGTTGAGGTAAGCAGTTTACCTTTTGCATCATATATTTTTACGTGCCACGGATTGGTTTGTATTTCCACACTACCGTAGTTACTAGTATATTTATGTCCTGTTGCTGTTTTACTGTATTTCCAGTTTTCAGGATGATTTGGTGCTGTGCCGTTTACCAGCATCAGTGATTCTTTCGGCTGATTGAACTGCGGGCCCGACGTTGTTTTTATCCTTATGGCACGCTCTGAAACAAACTCAATACTGAAAGGCAGTACAGGAGCAGCCTCATACTCTGTGGCAGGGAATTCATTTGCCGCCACAGTATCAGGCTTCATCATCATGTTGTTAAATGCCTGACGCGTTTTGTAGTTGTAACGGGTATATTTTACAGTACCTTTCCCAGTTTTAGGGTCAAACGATGCCAGTTCATCGGCAAAGTAAAAGGTATTGGCATAATTCTCAAAGTCGGTACTTACATCCACGGGGGCATTAAGTACAGGTGCGTTTTGTATTTGCGCACTAACACCCTGTATGGCTGCGGTTGCCATAAACAGGCTTAAAGAAATTTGTGTTAATCTGTTTTTCATTAGTTTTTATTCTTCTTGGTCACTTATTGTATTTATACTAATAGTATTTTCCTTTAATCCATCTCCCGATGCGGTTAGGGTAATGGTTCCGGCTTCTTTTGCTGCCTGTACTATCACCAGGCACTTACCGTTAAGGGCAGTATGACTGTTGCTTTTGTAAGATTCGTGGCTCACAGGGTCTCCGCTGCAAACGCCTACAATCTTACCGTTGCCCTTTACACTAAAATGAATCTCATTGTTAGCCGTTGCGGCAAATACACCCTTATCATCTGTAATATCAACAGTAATGAACGATAGGTCATTACCATTGGCTTTTATGGTTTCCCTGTCGGCTGTAAGTTTTAGCTGTGCAGGTTCTCCGGTGGTTTTTACTTCTTTTTCCAATACGGTTTTGCCGTCTTTTCTGGAAACTGCTTTTAAAGTACCTGCCTCAAACGGAACGCGCCACATTACATGAAGGTCGTCGTTTTGTTTGCTGCGTTTTCCAAGCGATTTTCCGTTAAGGTACAGCTCCACTTCATCGGCATTGTTATAGTAAGCCCAAACATCTACGGTTTGTCCTTCTTTCCAGTTCCAGTGAGGGAAAACGTGTAGTACCGTTTTATCGGTCCATTCACTTTGGTACATATAGTACACATCTTTAGGGAAGCCTGCAAGGTCTACTATACCGAAGTATGAACTTATGGAAGGCCATTGGTAAGGCGTAGGTTCGCCTATGTAATCAAAACCTGTCCATATATACATACCCGCAAGGTAGTCGTGTTTTTTAATGATTTTCCATGTAGCCTCGTGTGTAGATCCCCAAGGTGCCTGTACCTGATCGTAAGCCGATACGGTATTACCTGGATTACCGTCGTAAAACGGAATGTCCCAACGCTTAGGCCACATTTTAACGGTGTCTGACTTGGTATCATAATAACCTCTTGTAGCCAGTGCGGAAGTGGTTTCGGTAGCAATGAACGGAACTTTAGGGAAGTTTACCGGATGTTTCTCATAGGTTTGATGTGCATAATTGTAACCAATGATGTCCAGTGCTCCCGATGCAGCCAGTGCATTAGGGGTATCGGCAGTATTTTGGAACTGTATGCTTACTTCATCACTGTTTACTATTATTGGCGGATTCATGGCAGCCGTAACAGGGCGGGTATTATCCATGGCCTTTACGATTGCCGAAAGCTCACGGCCTATTTCGGCTCCTTTATCACTCCATTGTTCCGGTATTTCGTTACCTATGCTCCACATAAACACACTAGGGTGGTTACGGTCTCTTAAAATCTGGTCTTCAAGATCCCTTTTGTGCCACTCATCCCAGTAGTTACTGTAATCGTGTGGTGTTTTGGACTGTGCCCACATATCGAAGGCTTCGTCCATTACTATAAAGCCCATTTTATCACAAAGGTCTAAAAGCTCTGGGGCAGGAGGGTTGTGTGAGGTACGGATACCGTTAACACCCATTTCCCTCATTATTTCCAGCTGACGTTCTATAGCTCTTGTGTTGATTGCCGATCCAAGCGGACCCAAATCATGGTGCAGGCAAACACCTTTTATTTTTACCTGCTTACCGTTAAGCAGGAATCCTTTTTTCAAATCAAATGTAAATGTCCTTATACCAAAAGGGGTTTTGTACTGGTCTACAACTACATTGTTTAAAGAGATTTGTGTTACAGCCGTATACATTTGTGGTTTTTCAACCTCCCATAATACAGGATTATTTACTTTAACCTCCTGTACCAGGTTTTGTTGCTTGTTTGCGGCTATATTAATTTTTTTGGAGATAGATGCGATTTCTGAATTCTCTTTAAAAAGGGTAGTGGTTACTACAAGTTCTTTTGCTTCAGGATATTCGTTTTTAATGGTTGTTTCAAGGTTAACAACAGCTTCGGCCTCTGTAACCGTTGGAGTAGTTATAAAAGTTCCCCATTGCGTTACATGTGCCTTGTCGGTTGTTTTTAGCCATACATTTCTATATATGCCCGAACCCGAATACCATCTTGAATTAGCTTGTTTAGAGTTGTTTACCTTAACCAGTATTTCGTTTTCCTTTTCACCATAGTTAAGGTAAGGGGTAAGGTTATATTCAAAACCCAAATACCCATTTGGACGATTGCCCAGGTGATGTCCGTTTACCCAAACATCACTATTCATGTACACTCCGTCAAAAACAACAGAAGTGATTTTTGTGCTGTCTTTCTCAGCTACTTTAAATGTTTTTGTATACCATCCTAATCCACCATTTAAGGCACCTCCGCCAATTCCGGCAGGGCTGTTCTCATCAAAAGGAAGCTCAATGCTCCAGTCGTGCGGAACGTTAAGTGTTCTTGCCTGGCTTTTATCAATAATGGTATCGTTGCTGTCTTTGCTAAGGTAAAACTGCCAGTTTTCGTTAAAGCTTACTTCACGATTACTAAAGTCAGTATTGTTTTTACCCCCGCAGGAAGCAAGTAATAATAAGCCTGTTAAGGCAAAAAACTGTATGGCTTTTAAATGTTTTACTGTCATGGTGCTTATAGAAAAATATCGATAAGTGGTTTTTGCCACTTATCGATATTTATTAAGTATTATTCCTTTGGTTTGTAGTGGAACACAATTAAGCATACCCCTTCACCTGTACGGCTCTGGTCACGAATAACCGCAAGCCTTAAAGAGTTGTCTGAAAGTTCAACTACTTTTGTAGCAGTCCAGTTACTTGCATCAGGGTAGTAGTCACCACCATAAAGCATCTCTACACCACCTGTAAAAGTTAGGTTGTGTCCTTCAACATCAAAAGAGAAACCACCATCTTTAGTAGTTTGGTCGTTTGAGTTTAAAGCAGTTTGGGTAACACTTGAGTTATAACCACCATCAAGGTTAAAGCTCATTTCACCCCAATCTTTTTCTTCCATAACCCAGCTGTTACCTGCATAATCAGGGAACCAGTTCCAGTAGTCACTACCGTCAGGATTATAAGGGAAGTCAAGACCTGCCCACCCGATAGGGTCAAAGAAATCAAGCTCCCATGTTTTACCATCTACACCATTGGTTAGCATACCCCATTCAGGAGCACTAAAATATTCTTCGTTATTAGAGTCTATAGTAACCACAATAGGACTTGCAGCTACAGGACCACCTTTGGTATAAGCAGTAAAGTAAACAGTATAAGTACCCGCAAAAGGGAACATAACTGCATTTTGATGCTTGTTAGAATGACCAAGATCATTGCCTTCTGCATCAATATAATTCCAGTAAGGTATAATACCTTCTGTACTGTTAGTCATTATTATGCGGTTCGCATTTTCAGGATCCTGAGTCACACTAATGTTCAGGTCTGTTGGGCTTAGTGTCAATGCAGGGAAATCGTCGCGATCCTCCTGTGGATCACAGGAAAACAAAGCTCCTGCAAAAGCAAGTACCGTGATTATTTTAAAGTATTTTTTCATAATCATACGTTTTAAATTAATAATTAATTCCAACCCGGATTTTGTTGTATAGTACCATTTGAAAGTAATACCTGAGACTGAGGAAGAGCAAACCATCCTTCTGTTTCTGTCCTGAAGTTTACATCAAATTCACCACCCATACCAGAAGCATCGATAGCTGTTTTGGCAGTATTAACACCTTGTCTTATAAGGTCAAAATAACGATGACCTTCAAGAGCAAGTTCTAAGCGTCTTTCATTCATAATGTTTGCTAAAGAAGCAGTAACACTGTGTGTGTCATCGCCAAAGGCACGCTCTCTTACCCTGTCTAAACAAGTTTGTGCAAAACCAGCGTTAGAGTCAAGGTTAAGTTCGGCAGCCATAAGCAGTACATCAGAGAAACGTATTACAGGGTAATCTTCGTAGTTATCAATTTGGAAATCACCACCGTTTGCAGAAACTAGAGCCTCACCGGCTTCGTTTGTAATAGGGCAGAATTTTTTCCATGCATATCCTGTAAACTGTCTTTGTCCTCTTGCTTCGGCATCAAAGTCAAGCTCTTCACCCGCAAAGTTAATTATGGTAGCATCTCTTCTTGTATCACCTGTTTCATAAGCATTGTATAAAGACGGAGTTACAGTTGCACCACCCCATCCCTGAGCATAAGGCCCTAAGTTACCACCTCTAATAGCGATGTTAACCTGGAAACGGTTACCTTCGTGAAGGTCCCAGTTACCTAAACCGGAACTGTTGTAGCGAATAGCAAATACCATTTCGTTATTACCTTCACCGGCATAAGGAATTTCCTGAGAGTATGAAGCAGCAACCCAAAGGCTTGCAAAGTCACCCACAAGGTCGTGACCACTATTATTTACCACATCATTGATGTAAGCAGTAGCTTCTGTTTTAGATACTACACCTGCAAGATCTGAAGCGTTATAATAATCAGTATAGAAAAGGAATGCTTTGGCAAGGTAAGCCTCTGCAGCCCATTTTGTTATACGACCGTAGTTGCCGTTTGAAGGCTGAGAGTAGTTATCATCACTTAGGTTATCTGCAGCAAATTTAAAGTCTTCAGCGATAAGTGCATAAGTCACTTCTGCCGATGATCTTGGAGTTTCAAACTCTTCACTGCTAAGAGTATGATCTAAAGCAACGATGTCACCAAACACTCTTGCCAACTCAAAGTGGAAATGTGCTCTAAGGAAACGTGCTTCGGCCTCATATCTTAATTTAAGGTCTTCATCAGCTCCCCATTCTACATTATCAAGGTTTTCAAGAAGAATGTTAGCCCTATAGATACCTATATAACAGGTTTCCCATACGGGCTTATTCATCTCTTTATCAGAAGAAAATTCAAAACGATCCCAGTCTAAAGACACATTGTTATCGGCAGTACCAAAACCACCATAACAGTCATCAGAAGCTATTTCGGTTGTAAGTAACCAGCCACCGTAACCTTCTCTTTGTAGTACGTCATACACGGCAACAAGACCTTCAAAAGCATCCTGTGGTGTTTTATAGAAGTTTTCTTCTACCTTATCTGTATACGGTTCGTTTTCGATAAAATCATCAGAACATGAACCTAAAACAAATAAGGATGTAAGTGCGAATATTTTAATGTAATTTTTCATTTTTTTCAGCCATTTTTAAAAGTTAGCACTAAGTCCTATCATGTAAGTTCTTGGTTGCGGGTAGTACCCCACATCAATACCTCTTGCCCACGACTGGTTTACGTTACCGAAACCAACCTCAGGGTCAAGTCCTTTATACTTTGTAAATGTAAACAGATTGTTTACAGAAGCATAAATCCTGAACTGTGTAGCAAATTTAAGCGCATCTGTAAGCTTAGTTAAATCACAGCCTACTGTTACAGTTTTAATCCTGAAGAAACCTGCATCTTTTACGTAAAGGTCTGAAAATTTAGTGTAGTTACCATTTGAAGTAGTTCCATAAGTTACTCTAGGAGTGCTGTTTGAAGTTCCTTCACCGGTCCATCTGTCAAAAATATCAGTAGTATAGTTAAAGAATGGTCTTGAGTAATCCCTTACACCATAAACGTTTTGGTTACCGCCTGCACCATAAGTGTAAACAGAGAAATCAAACGCTTTGTAATTTAACTGTACATTTAAACCATAATAGTAATCAGGGTTAGGGTCACCAATGTTGGTTTTATCGTCAGCATTAATAACACCATCACCATTGCGGTCTACAAATTTCACATCACCAGGTTGTGCATTTGGCTGTATAGGATTTCCGTTTTGAGCATAAGCATCAATCTCTGCCTGGTTTTGGAAAATACCGTCTGTTTGTAATCCGTAGAAGTAACCAATAGGCTGACCTTCCTCTACACGGTTAATCTCGTCAATACCCTGGAATAAAAGGTTCGATTCACCATATATAATTCCGTTTTGTGTAGCAACACGGGTAACCTCGTTTTTGTTATGAGAGAAGTTAGCATTAACTGTTATTCTCCAGTCGCTACCCATGTTTGTAGAATAGCCTGCTGCAATCTCAAAACCTTTGTTGTTAATATCACCACCATTAACAAAAGGAGCACCTGCACCTGCAATAAGTGGTGTTGGCTTTAGTACAAGCCAGTCTTTAGTAGTTTTGTCGTAATAGTCAAAAGATAAAGTAAAGTCATTAAATAACCTTGCATCAAAACCAAGGTCTAACTGCTCTGAAGTTTCCCATTTTAAATCAGGGTTACTTAAGTTATCAGGGCTTGAACCAACCACTAGAGGTAGTTCGTCGCTTCCTGTACCAAAATGGTAGTTTTTGTCGTAAGAGCTGATGGTTGACATATAAGCAAAACCTTTGTCAAACTGGTCGTTACCGTTTTGTCCCCAGCTACCACGTAGTTTAAGAGAGTTTACAAAAGCCTCTTTTGGGAAAAACTCTTCCTGATCGATGTTCCAACCAGCAGAGAATGATGGGAAAACAGCAAATTTGTTGTTTGGACCAAACTCTGATGAACCATCACGTCTAATAGTAGCAGTAAACAGATATTTGTTATCGTAGTCATATAATAACCTACCAAAGTAAGAAAGTATATTATAATCTGTACGTCCGCCAGATACTGTATTTTGCTGCTGGTTAGTAGCGTTGCTTAGGTAAGCGTGCTCAAAATCGTCAAAAATAAGGTTTTGACCTGTAGCACTTTGGTATTCTGATACTCTCTCTCTTGCTGACATACCTACTAACACATCAATGTTGTGTTTTTCGGCTAATGTAGTTTTGTAGTTTAAAGTGTTTTCCCAAATCCATGAGAAGTTTTGGTTAGCACTTTGAGTAACAGATGAAATGTTGTTATACGATACAGATGAAAGGTTATACTCTGGTGTGAATGAACGATAGTTTGAATCGCTTATGTCTACACCAAAACTTGTTCTGTATGTAAATCCGGCATAGCTCGCTTCGGCAAAAATGTTACCTACATAACGGTTTAACTTGTTTTCGTTAAAGTTGTTGTAGTACATTAATCCGGCAGGGTTTGTAATGTCTGAACTTATGCTTGAAGAAGCATACTCACCATTCTCATCAAAAGTTGGGAAGTTTGGCGGAGTGTTAAGGAAGCTTCTAATAGAGTTACTGTAAATACCATCGTCGGCAACACCTCTGCTTTTTGTCCTGGCGTAAGAGAAGTTTTCACCTACTTTTAAATGATCGTCAATAAGATTGTAAGTTGAGTTCATTGTAAAAGTAATACGATCGTAGTGTGACTGATTATTATCACCACCTACTAAACCATCCTGACCGTAGTAAGAAAGGCCTGTAGCATAAGTAGCTTTTTTATCACCACCATTAATAAACAGGGAATGGTTTTGTTTCACTGCATCTTCAGTAAACAGGTCATCCTGCCAGTTGTGATCAACCATGTTGTTTATCTGGTCCTGAGAGTAAAGCGGAGCAAAACCTGAGTTTACACGGGCTTCGTTCATAATTGTAGCATACTCACGGGCGTTTAATAAATCCAGTTTTTTATATGCATTTTGGAAACCGGTGTAGCTGTTAAGCGACACATTCATTTTACCCTGAGATCCTTTTTTAGTTGTTACTAAAACAACACCATTTGCAGCTCTTGCACCATAAATAGAAGCAGCAGAAGCATCTTTAAGGATATCAATTCTTTCGATAACAGATGGGTCAAGGTAGCTAATACCGTTGTCTACCACAACACCGTCTACCACATAAAGCGGAGTGCTGTTTCCGGCAGTACCGGTACCACGGATGTTAACCAGCATACCTGCTCCCGGCTGACCCGATGTAGAGGTAATAGATACACCCGAGCTTTGTCCCTGTAAAGCCCCAACAGCATCAATACTGTTAGTTTGCTGCAGGTCTTTACCGCTAACCACAGAGGTAGCAGCCGAAGCTACTTTTCTCTTTTGGGTACCGTAACCTACAAGAATTACCTCGTCCAGCTCTGAAGCTTCAGACTGCATGGTAATGTTAATAGTAGACTGACCAGCCACAGCCACTTCCTGTGAAGAAAAGCCAATGTAGCTGAATACCAGTGTTGCGTCCGGACTAACGCTAATTTGGTAGTTACCGTCAATATCGGCACTTATTACATTGCTGGTACCTTTTTCCATAACGTTTACCCCAGGTAACCCAAGGCCGTCATCGGCAGAGATAACCTGCCCCTTTACTACAACCGACTGCTGGGCAAATGCCGCAGGAGCCAGTAATACAGAAAGAAGCAATGACAAGCAAATTGTGCGCATTTTTGACGAAAGACAATTTTTACTTTCCATAATAGTTAGAATGTTTAGTTAGTGTTCGTTGTTTGTTTTTACTTCCTAGTAAGCGTTAGCAATTATTTGTTCAAATAATTCCTGTCTTCCGCTTATAGGTTGTGGTTCACCTTGCTGACGTGCAATTTCACTAAGGTTCTCTAAAGTGAGCTCTCCTTTTTCAAACTTAGCCCCGTTGCCACCGTCAAAAGATTGGTAACGCTCTTTGCGTAATTTTAAGTAATCTGTGTTTTTAAGTACATGTTCAGCACAAATAAGTCCGCGGGCAAAAGTGTCCATACCGGCAACGTGTGCAATAAATTTATCTTCAAGGTCAATAGAGTTACGGCGCACTTTAGCATCAAAGTTTACACCACCGGTAGTTAAGCCACCGCTTTGCAGTAATACCATCATTGCCTGTGTAGTCTCATAAATGTCAATAGGGAACTGGTCTGTATCCCAGCCGTTTTGGTAATCCCCTCTGTTAGCATCTATGCTTCCTAAAAGACCAGCATCGGCAGCAACCTGAAGTTCGTGTTCAAAAGTATGTCCTGCCAGTGTAGCGTGGTTTACTTCTATATTCAGTTTAAAATCATCCTGTAATCCAAATTTGTTGATAAAGCCAATACATGTAGCAGCATCAAAGTCATACTGGTGTTTTGTAGGCTCCATTGGTTTTGGCTCGATAAGAAAAGTACCTTTAAAGCCTTGTTTTCTTGCATAATCCCTACAAGTACTAAGGAACATAGCAAGGTGTTCCTGCTCTCTTTTCATATCGGTATTTAAAAGGCTCATGTAACCTTCACGACCACCCCAAAATACATAGTTCTCTCCGCCTAAGGCAATAGTAGCATCAAGAGCTATTTTTGCCTGTCCGCCAGCATAAGCTACTACATCAAAGTTAGGATTGGTAGAGGCACCGTTCATATAACGTGGGTTAGTGAACAGGTTAGAAGTACCCCATAATAGTTTAATACCTGTTTCCTCCTGTTTTTGCTTAGCATACTCTACCATAGTCTGGATACGTTGTTCAAACTCGGCAAGGGTAGGAGCTTCGTCAACCATATCCACATCGTGGAAACAGTAGTAAGGAATAGATAGTTTTGACATGAATTCAAAACCTGCATCCATTTTATCTTTTGCTCTTGCAATAGCGTTTTCGCTTTTGTTCCATGCAAATGTTTCGGTAGAGCTACCAAACGGATCGTCTCCGGTGTTGCATAGTGTATGCCAGTAAGCCATAGCAAAACGTAAATGTTCTTTAAGGGTTTTACCTGCAACTACGCGGTTCTCATCATACCATTTGAAAGCAAGCGGGTTGCTGCTCTCTCTGCCTTCATATTGTATTTTGTTTATTGTACTAAAAAAAGATTGGGTCTTTGTGTCCATTTTTATTCCTGTAAATTAATGTTATTCTTCCACTCATTATATATATCAGCATACTGCGAGGTGAGGTGTGCAGTAGGCTCGATGCGTTCTAAGCATTCCAGTTTTTCGAAAGCTTCGCCAATTGAGGTATAATACCCGTAACCGTATGCCGCACCACGGGCAGCGCCTTCGGCACCCGATGTGTTGTACAGCTCTACTGTGGTTTGGGTAGTATTGGCAAAAATTTCCCTGAAAACCGGACTCAAAAACAGGTTGGCTTTCCCGGCGCGAACTAAATCGCCACCGGCACCTATAGATTTCATTACATCAAAACCGTAGTTCATGGCAAACACTATCCCTTCGCAGGCAGAGCGTACCAGTTGTGCCGACTGATGTATGTTGAAGTTCAGGTTTTGTATCCCTGAAGTCGCTTGTTTATTATTGAATATCCTTTCTACACCGTTACCAAAAGGGTAGAAGCGAATTCCTTTGCTACCCGGCTGTGCTTTTGCAGCTTCGGCATTCAGTGCTTCATATGAAATAAGTCCGTTCCTGTCGGTACTCATTATTTTACGTAGCCATTGGTATAAAATACCTGATCCGTTTATGCAAAGCATTACGCCGTTATGCTTGTCATCTGGCGCATTGTTAACATGTAAAAAGGTGTTGATGCGGTTATTGGCATCATAAATATCATTTTGGGAAACGGCATAAACCACGGCAGATGTACCTGCGGTGGTGGCTATTTCTCCCGGTTTGAATACGTTAAGTGATAGCGCATTGTTAGGCTGATCTCCCGCACGGTAGGTAATTTTTACCTGTGGGTTAAGTCCTAATTCAGCAGCAACATCAGGGTGTATTTGTGCCTGATTACCAAAGTTTGGAACAATTTCGGGGATTAATCTTTCCGGTAATCCCATTGCGTCTAACAGTTCGGTAGCAAGCCTTCCTTCAGGGAAGTTCCACAATGCCGCTTCCGATAGTCCGGATGTACTGGTTTGCGCCACACCCGATAGTTTTGCAGCAATATAATCACCCGGAAGCATCATGTGTGCTGCCTTGTCAAACAGTTCGGGTTGGTTGTCTTTAACCCATTTAAGTTTTGATGCGGTAAAGTTGCCGGGGCTGCCCAGTATTTGTGACTGGCATTTTTGTGCCCCTATACTATTATATATAGTGTTGCCAATTTGTGCAGCACGGCTGTCGCACCATATAATGGAAGGTCTTACCGGATTCAGTTTTTCATCAGTAAGCACCAGTCCGTGCATTTGATATGCTATACCAATACCTGCAATTTTGCTTATATCGGTATTGTGTTTTGTTTTAAGTAAAGCAATTCCGTTTTTTACATACTGCCACCAGTTCTCCGGATCCTGTTCTGCCCACCCAAATTGCGGAGCGGTGATTTCCATTTCAAATTCCGGTACGGTTACAGATGATACAGTAGTCCCCCTTTCGGCATCCAGTACCGAAAGTTTAATTGACGAGCTTCCTAAATCTATGCCTAGAAAATACATTTGTTATTATTAATAGATGATAATTGTTATTCAGTTTTATCCTTTATCCACAGCTGCTCCATTTCCTCCAGCGTTTTTCCTTTCGTTTCAGGTACAAACTTCCAGATGAAAATTGCCGAAAGCAGTGCCATAATACCGTATATCCAGTAAGAGAAGCCGTGATTAAACATTTGTGTAAGGGATTCGTTATTGTTCATCATAGGGAATGTCCATGATACAACAAGGTTTGCCAGCCATTGAGCAGCTACGGCAACTGCCATAACCCCTTTTATTTTGTTAGGGAATATTTCAGACAGCAGTACCCATGTTATAGGTCCCCAAGACATGGCGAAGGCGGCAATGTAAAGCAGCATAAGTAATAGCGACACCATAGAACTGTTTTGCATATACAGGGCAGAACCAAGTCCAAGCATACTGATAGCCATTACAATACTGCCTATAAGCATTAGTTTTTTACGCCCGTAATTATCTACAGTGAATATTGCCAGTACGGTAAACAGCATGTTAATGGCACCTACAATTATGGTTTGTATCATAGAAGCATCAGTACCAAGTCCCATACCTTTAAAAATTTCGGGAGCATAGTAAAGCACTACATTAATACCTACAAACTGCTGGAATACCGATAACAGGATACCTATTGTCACTATAGCCCAGCCATAGGTTAACCAATGTGCTTTTTTTACATTAAAAGAACCTTTAATTTCGGTTAATATACTTCCTGCTTTTTCAGGTCCGTTAAGTTTTGCCAATACAGCAGAAGCTTCAGCCTCTTTACCTTTCATTACCTGAAAACGAGGTGTTTTTGGTACAAACAGCAGGAATAGGAAAAATAGGGTAGCAGGGATGTTTTCCGATAGGAACATATAACGCCATCCGTCAGTATTAATCCACTGGGTAGACTGTCCTTTTACAATAAAATAGTTAACAAAGTATACGATAAGCATACCGCTTACAATAGCAAACTGATTGCATGATACCAGTTTACCGCGAATATCTGCCGGAGCCATTTCGGCAATGTATAGCGGAGCAAGCATACTGGCAAGTCCAACACCTATACCACCTACTATTCTATATACAATAAATGAAGTAAGGCTGCTGCTGCCAAAGAATATATTCATGCCTTCGGGGAAGGCCGAACCTGTAGCTGATATAATAAATAGGGCTGCCGATAACAGCAACCCGTTTCTTCTACCTATAGAGTTTGCGATTCTGTCGCCTGCAGCTGCACCAATAATACATCCTACAAGTGCGCTACTTACCATGAATCCTAAAATTGAGTTTTGAAGATTTTCTGTAAGTACCGGAGGTAGGGTTAAGAACTGATAATAATAAAACGTTCCTCCAAGAACCACTAATGCAGTAATAATGGCAAATGCCGTACTGCGTATGTAAAACCTTAAAATAAAAGAAGCAGTTAAACCAATAACTGCCACTGTACATAATGTAATTATGATTTTAAATTCGGTAATTGCTGCAGAAGCGGCGACTACATCGTTTGAAATTTTATTGATAAAAAAATCGTTCAGAGCGCCTACTGCTCCAGAGATAACTGCGGTATCATATCCAAACAGCAATCCGCCCAGGCTGGCAACAGCTGTTATAAGATAAATACTACTTTTACTTATTTGAGATGTTAAATTCATAAAACACTAAAACGTTTTCACTTATGGTTTATTTGACCACAAGTATAAAACTTATTTTTAATATTAACAAAATAATGTCTAAAAAAATTTGCATTTAATAATTTATACTCCTATATGTAATGGAATTGAAAAAAAAGTACAGATATTAGCATTTTCAAAAAAATCCCTATATTCGTTGACGTTTTAAAAGAAATGAAGGTGAAAAAAATTATCGATAAGGAGTCTGGAAAAGTAATAGAGCGTTCGGTAATGAATTCCATTACGATTGACTGCGTTATATTTGGTTTCGATAAAGGATCGCTGGAAGTGTTACTTGTACAGCACGGTGAAGGTATTAGAAAAGGTGAGTGGGGTTTACCCGGTGGATGGATTCGTGAGAGCGAAAGTGTTGACAATGCTGCCCACAGGCTTTTAGCCGAACTTACAGGGCTTGACAGTATTTACCTGGAACAGCTTAAAGCTTTTGGAGAACCCGATCGTTTCCCGCTTGGACGTGTAATTACCATAGGTTACTTTGCCCTTATTAAGAAAGAAGATTATGATGTTAGGGCCGGTTTTACAGCATCTGACGCTAAATGGTATAAAATAGCCGATATTCCAAAACTTATTTACGATCATAACGACATTTTAGACTACAGCCTTGAACACCTTCGTAACAGGGTAAGGCAGGCTCCTGTAGGGTTTAACCTGCTGCCTGAAAAGTTTACACTTTTTGAGCTTATGAAGTTGTATGAAGAGATACTTGGAGTTGAAATGGATAAGTCGAACTTTAGACGTAAAATATTAAGAATGAAGCTTTTGGTTGAGCTTGATGAAAAACAGAAAGATGTTTCCCATCGTGCCGCAAAGCTTTATGAATTTGACCAGAAAATATATGAGAAGCTAACTAAAAAAGGCTTCAATTTTGAATTTTAATATCGGGCTCCAGGGCCTGTTTTTTTATTTTAACCTCACCGCATTTAATGAATAATACAACCTCACTCAATTTTATTGAAAAGCCGTTTGGCACCCTGACTAACGGTACCGAAATTAAAAGTTATATACTTACAAACTCAAAAGGAACACAGCTTACTGTAACCAATTATGGCGCTACCATTACATCATTAAAAGTTTTAGGGCATAATAACCAGCCTGTAGATGTTGTATTGGGTTTTGATGATGTACAGGGATATATAGACTCTTACAGCCTGCCATCGGCACCTTATTTTGGAGCTGTGATGGGGCGTTATGCCGGACGTATAAAAAATGGTAAGTTTACCCTTAACGGAACAGACTATCAGCTTAATACCAATTTAGGAGAACACCACCTGCATGGTGGTACTGTTGGTTTTGGACGAGCGGTATGGAAAATGACTGAGGCCGGAATTGCAGCAAATCCTTTTATAAAATTACAATACATAAGTCCTGACGGGGAAGAACATTACCCGGGTGAAATGACAATTGAAGTTACCTACACGTTAACTGAAGATAACGAAGTAATTGCAGAGTATACTGCTGTTAGCGATAAGGATACTGTAATTAACCTAACCCAACACAGTTATTTTAACCTTGACGGACACACCGGAAATGTAAAAGACCAGCAATTACAGGTTTTTACTGATACTATTATTGAAACAGATAGTCTAAATATACCAACTGGCAGCTTTATTGCTGCTGCCGATAAAGGATACCATTTCCTAACACCAAATCCTTGCCCGGAGGTGATAGATACCTCCTTTGTAATTAAAGATAATGATGAGATTGCAGCCGTATTAACCAGTGAGAAATCGAGGTTGAAAATGACGGTACAAACCAATCAGCCATCGGTACATATTTATGTAGGCGGTAACTGCGGTAATGAACTAAAAGGCAAAGATGGAGCTGCTTACCATTCGTTAAGCGGTATATGCTTTGAAACCCAAAACTTCCCTGATGCGCCAAACAGGGATAACTTTCCTTCGTCTGTTTTAAAGAAAGGGGAGAAGTACTACCAGAAAACTGTATTTAAGTTCGAAAATAATAAGTAATAATAAGCGAAAAGCAGCCCTTGGGCTGCTTTTCTAAACATAAAGTTTAATGTAGGGATAAACTCATATGCAAACTATTTTATGCTTTATAGCATAAAGCACAAGGCCTATGCGTGTTTTGATTTCGAGTTTATGAAAGAGGTTTTCACGGTAGCCGTCAATAGTTTTTGGACTAAGGCACATACCATCGGCAATCTCTTTGTATGTCTTTTCGGTACAGGCTAGTTTTATAAACTCTATTTCCCTTTCCTTCAGTACAATTTTATTGTCATTATTGAGCTTGTTGATAAGGTAGCCCGATACCATTTCAGAGTAGTAAAAGCCACGGCTGTATACTTCCTCCAGTGCTTCCTTAAAATTCTTTGGATCGGTATCCTTTAAAAGGTAACCTTTTGCTCCGTTGGTAATCATTCTCATTACAGTATCCTCGTCATTGTTTACCGAAAGTGCTATTACTTTTTGATCAGGATGATTTTGCTTTATCCATTTCATGGTCTCAATGCCGTCCATTATTGGCATATTCACATCGAGCAAAACAATATCCGGAAGTTTAATACCTCCTTTTACAGCAGTGATAAACTCTTTACCGTTGTTGTAAATCCCGGCAACCTCAAAGTTTTCAAACGATCCTACCAGATAGGAAAGTGATTGTGAAAACAATAAATGGTCGTCTACTATTATAATTTTTATTTTACTCATGTTTAAGCATATTCTTCTATGGCGATTGGGTAACTTATGGTTACCTGTGAACCTTTTTCCAATTCAGAATCAATTTTAAAAGTAGCCCCTATAAGCTGAGCTCTTGTTTCCATATTTGTAAATCCGTTGCCTTTAGATATGTTTTGCAGGGTAAATCCTTTGCCCGTATCTCTAATAACAATGTTACAATTCGTATCGGTAAAAGCAATATTTATATCGATGGTCTCACTATGTGAGTGCCTTAATATGTTTGAAATGGATTCCTGTAAAATTCTGTATATAATAGTTTCGTGTTCCTTGTCTATATCATGAACCTCTCCGGTTATATTCAGGCTACATTTAATTGTTTTGAGCTGTTTTATCCTTTCCAGGTCTTCATTAAGCGCCTCAATAAAACTGGACTCCAGTACAATATCACCGTTCATTAGTTTTGATAACATTCTTATTTCTCCTAACGATTTATTTATAAGATCTTTAAGGTTAAGCATGTTAGCCTTTGTATACTTGGACTCGTCTGTCAATATTATGTTCACCTGCATTAATGCTACCGACAGAATTTGGCATATATTATCATGCAGCTCTTTACTTACAGTTGTTAACGTTTGTTCTTTTATCTCAATTTTAGACTTGGTCAGTTCCGACTGGAAAACCAGTTCGGCAGTCATCTTTTCTATTAAGAACTTAGACTTCTTTTTCTGAAAAAAGTAAAAAAGTATAAACAGCGTTAATAACAGTGTAAAAAGTACAATGCTAAATGATATGATTAGTAGTTGTATTTCTTCTCGCTCCATATGAACCCTACTAAAAAGCAAAAATTCATTAGTAAATTTAAGAAAAATATTATTAGTCCGTAGATAGATGGATTATAATCTATCAAAAACCATTTTAGTGACAACATAAACGGTAAAAAGGGAACATGAAAAATAAGTATACCCAACACAAACCAGAAAAAAACTGACTTACTGTAACTGAGTACCAAATTAGAGCTAAACAGCTCAAACATATATAGAAAGCTAAGTATAATTATACTTAATACCCCTACAGTATAACTGTTAGTTAAAATCTGGCCAAATTCATTTTGAATAAAAAAGTAGTTTATAAAATAAAATACTAAAAATATAACAAGTAAAAATGAAGCCAGATTTTTATGTGTTCTGGTCTTTATAAGAGACTTTAATAATAAAATGTAAATGGAAAATGACATTAATATGTAAAGATTAAAGACATAGTAGTTTAATAAACCTGTCCATATCGTAAAATATTTTCCTACAAGCTCTGTAGCTGTAGATAACCATATTAATAACAAAATGGATTTAGCTTTATTACCGGGTAGTTTGTGTAAAAAAACAAGTCCACAAATACCCGATAACAAAGACAAGTATACTATACCAAATCTTAAATCTTCTAACATAAATTAAATCCCATATTGCATTTTAGGAGGGTTACCCATTGAGCCATAGTTAAGTGGACTAACAGTAGTAAGATCCTGAGAGATATTTCCTCCCGAACCCGGGTTACCTGTATTTGACTGATAGCCTGTAGGTGACATGAACATAGTTGTAAAGCCGGCTTTTCCTACTGTTTCATTGTCAGAGTATACGCCAAGATAAATTCTTACTCCATCTACTGTAAAGCCTTGGTTGTTACCTTCAGTCTTAATATATTCTACAAATTTTTCAAGTTCTTCAAGTGAAAACCAAATCGCATTTGCGTCTTCCTGACCTGATAATGTAACGTGTTTACCTTTTTTTTGAGCAACAAAGTTAGCACTTAATTCTTTTGCTTTAGAAAAGCTTATAAGTTGTCTCGGTTGTGTAAGTGATTTAGAGTTTTCTGTTTCCATGATTAATTTTGGTTTTTTGATTCCTTACAAATCTATCTCTATTTAGTCTGATCTTACAAGGGGAAATACCCCCTTTTTTGTAAGGGGATTTTTATAACAGCCCTAAAATAAATTAAAAGTCCTTTCTCAATTTCAATGTTATCCGGGAGTGTTTAGTCTTCCTCAATATTAACTATAGGTGTTTTTGAGGCTAAAAACTCATCTTTGTTGTTTAATATAGTTATGCAGGTTATATGGATAAGCCCTGCCAGTTTTTCTATGATAATTTTAGTATCCATCACTCTGAACTTTTTAGTATTTAATTTTGTTCAGCATGGGAGTGATGCTGTTGGTTGGTTTTTGTTTTTGCAAAGTAACTTAAATATAGTCAGGTTGTTGTGAGGTTGTAGACCTATTTTTAAGGGGGAAATACCCCTTAAAATATTCGGGAGATTGTATTTAGCAATAGCGTTAAAAAATGATCAAAATCATTTCGTGTTCTTTGATATTATATCATTTTAGCCTTAAATTTATAGTGTAAACCAATTATATTTATGGAGTTTATAGATTACTACAAAATACTGGGCGTTGATAAAAGTACAACGACCGATGAGATAAAAAAAGCCTACAGGAAACTGGCGCGAAAACTACACCCCGACCTGAACCCCGATGATAAGGAGGCCGATAAAAAATTCCAACAGCTTAACGAAGCTAATGAGGTACTGAGTGATCCTGAGAAGCGAAAGAAATACGATAAGTATGGTAAGGACTGGGAACATGGTGAGGAGTATGAAAAATACAGGCAGCAACATCAGCAGCAAAGACAGTCGACATCCCAGGGCTTTGGAGGGCAGGATTTTGAAGAAGGTGATTTTTCTGATTTCTTTGAGTCGATGTTTGGCGGTAGTGGCTATACCCGTAGTAGCGGAGGTCGTGGCAGGCAGGTACGTTTTAAAGGTCAGGATTTCCATGCCGAAATGTCCCTTACGCTGGAACAGGCCTATGCTACCCACAAACAAACCTTTACCGTAAACGGTAAAAGCCTCAGGATAACTGTACCGGCGGGTGTGGCCGATGGTCAGGTAATTAAACTGGCAGGACAGGGAGGTAACGGTGCTAACGGTGGACCTAACGGTGATTTGTATATTACTTTTGCCGTGACCAATACACCAACCTTTAAAAGGCTGGGTGATGATTTGTATGCTGATAAGGAAATTGACCTATATACAGCCGTACTTGGTGGTGAGATGATGTTTGAAACCATGGACGGTACCATAAAGCTGAAGGTAAACCCCGGTACACAAAACGGTACTAAGGTTAGGGTTAAAGGAAAAGGTTTCCCCGTGTATAAGAAAGAAGGAAGCTTTGGTGACCTGTACATAACCTATACCGTTAAGATACCTACAAACCTTACGGATAAGCAAAAAGAACTGTTTAAGGAATTGTCTAACGAATCTAAATAATCAGGACAATGGAAAGTAACGAATATATACCCGTAAAGGTGTTTTGCCAGCACCATAGCATAGAAATCGCTTTTATAGATACCTTACAGGAATACAATCTGGTAAAAGTAATTACAATTGAGCAGGAGGAATGCTTGCCGGTAAGTGAGGTAAGCGAAGCAGAACGAATGATTAGGCTGCACAATGAACTTAATATTAATATGGAGGGACTGGATGCTGTTTTTCATTTACTGGAAAAAATGAAGAACATGCAAACTGAAATAGAAAGTCTAAAAAACAGATTACGATTTTACGAACCCTGATAAAACGAAATAACAATGGATAAATTTAACCAACTTATAAGCGGAAGCAAACCTGTACTGGTCGACTTTTTTGCAACCTGGTGCGGACCATGCCAAATGCTGGCTCCCATACTACATGATGTAAAAACAGATATGGGCGATAAGATTACCATTATAAAAATAGATGTTGACAAAAATCAACAGTTAATGGCAAACCCTCAGTTTCAGGTAAAGGGGGTGCCTACACTTATGCTCTTTCAAAACGGTAAAATGCTATGGAGGCAATCAGGAGTATTGCAAAAGGATGATATTATAAGGACGATAAATCAACACGCACAGGTATAAGGCTGAAATTAAATTTCGGCTTCCCCATGCATAAAAGGAATGTTACACTCAAAGCCGTAGCGTTCCTTTATTTTTATACGTAATTCATCGGCAGGTTCGTTTTCCCCATGTACAAGGAAAATACGTTCGGGTTTGTTTTCTAATGCCGACAACCAGTTTACCAAGTCTTGCTGATCGCCATGTGCCGATAAGCCTTCAATCTGTAATATATTGGCCTCCACGGGATAGTGTTGCCCATATATTTTAATGGTTTCGTATCCCTCAAGTAGTTTGCGTCCACGGGTACCTTCACCCTGATAGCCCACAAATATTACAGTTGTATTAGGTAACCCTATATAGCGTTCAAAGTACGACAGTACACGCCCACCGGTAGCCATTCCGCTGGCGGCAATCACTACCTTAGGTCTGTCGTCAAATATTACTTTTATAGTGTCTTCATAATCGGTTATAACGGAGAACATTTTTGTCATCTCTATACACTCATGAGCCGAAAGTTTATGCCATTGCGGATTTTCGTTAAAAACCCCCAGTACATTAGCTCCCATAGGAGTATCCAGTATATAAGGGATGTCAGGTATTCTGTTCTCTTTTTTAAGCTGCCAAAGCAGGAACATGATGGACTGAGCCCTTTCTACCGCAAAACCGGGTATGATAACCGTACCGTCCTTATGAAAGGTATTGTTGATGTAGGTTTCCAGTTCCAGTTTTGGGTCGGAATCAGGGTGAAACCTGTTTCCGTAGGTACTTTCTAAAAACACATAGTCGGCTTTTTTAGGTTTGGTAGGAGGGAACATAAGCACGTCATTATCCCTGCCTATATCGCCCGAAAATACCAGCGTTTTACCTTCTGCCTCAACCATTATGCTACAGGCTCCTATAATATGCCCGGCATTGGTATAGGTAACTGAGATTTCGGCATCAATATTAAACGTTTCATTTGGTTTTATAACCCTGAATAACGGGAATACCTCTTCGGCCTGTTCTACAGTATATAGGGGTTTTGCAACCTTATGTTTGGAGGATTTCTTTTTGTTGGCTTTTGCGGCTTCTTCTTCCTGTATTTTGGCACTGTCCAGCAATATGAGTTTGGATATTTCTTTAGTAGGCCTGGTACAGTATATCTTTCCTTTAAAACCCTGAGCAACCAGTTTGGGTAGCCATCCGCAATGATCTAAGTGCCCGTGTGTAAGTAATACATAATCTATGGTTTCGGCAGGTACGGGCAGTACTTCCCAGTTAAGTTCACGCAGTGCTTTTAATCCCTGAAAAAGTCCACAGTCTACCAGAAAACGAACACCATTACTCTCTACAAGTGTTTTGGAGCCGGTTACCGTACCTGCCCCGCCTAGAAATTTTATTTTCATATCACATATAATTACAAATGCCCGATGCCTCTTTTATAACATTTCTCATGCGGTTGGCACTCAGTCCTATCTTTTCAAGACATTCAGTGTCGTTAACCAGTTCTTTTACCAGCAGTATATCCAATATGAGCAGTTTCTCCTTTTCGGCTGCTGTGAGTGATGTAAGGCAGGTTATAGGGTACAGGCAGTTATTATCTATTTTGGTTTTGATATTGTTTGCTTCGGGGTAATCCCAACTTAAAAGCGATAATCCTGAGCAGGAAGCAAACGCAACAGCATCACCCGTAAAACGAGTATTGGTAGCTATGGTACAGTTATCAATAGCTTCATCTTTATTGAAAATAGTATGGGTATTATTTTTTACATCATTAAAGCGGGAGAGGATATACATAGGGACTTTAACGTCCGATCGTACTTCACGGCTTCCGTGAAATTTACATTCTATAATCCCAACCTTATCGTCTTTTTTGATAACTACATCAATTTCGTGGGTAACACATTTTCCCTGTAAGGTAATGTTTGTAGTTGTGGTAAAACCTTCAGAAATATATAGACGGGCTATAAATTTTTCAAAGAAAAATCCGGCGGGGCCTAACATCTCTATTGCCCTGCGCAGGTTGTACTTTGCAGCATGAACATTCGCCTCTTTTTTAAGGAGGCTGAAAGCCATTTTGTATATCTGTTTGGTACTTATACCGTCATACAGATTTTTGTTTATCTCTTTCAGTATAAATTCTACCTTGTGCGGCTGGGCTCCCGACCGTAACAGGGAGTGCCTTAATTTATCCTGATTGAATTCAACAATATGACCTGAATTTTTTACTACTTTCATAATAATAATCTTACTATAAATGTAATAAAAAAATCCCGTCATTGCTATGACGGGACTGTGTTGATATTATAAAAAGTTACCTGATTTCATCCAGTTTTTAAGGTTATCCATCCATCGGTCGTTTGTCGAACGGTTAATCATCCCGAAACCATGCTCTCCATGTGGATATAAAAGCATTTCACTTAGCACCCCGTTTTTAATTAAAGCCTGGTAATAAGCTATACTGTTCCCTATGGGTACGAGTCCGTCATCGGCTGCATGAACCAAAAATGCAGGAGGGGTTTTTGTCGTAACCTGTAATTCGTTTGAGTATTGTTCAATCAGTTCTTTTGAAGGATTTTTCCCGATGAGGTTTATCCTGCTGCCCATGTGTGTAAGGCTATCGGTAAAACTGATAACAGGGTATAGCAATATGGAAAAGTCAGGACGGAGAGAAGTATGTTTTGGGTTGGCAATAACTTCTCTTTCAAATTGGGTAGAGGCTGTAGCCGCAAGATGCCCTCCGGCAGAAAAGCCCATTATACCAATTTTATTAGGGTCGATGTTCCATTGTGCGGCATTTTCACGAACCAATTGTATAGCGCGCTGTGCATCCTGTAGCGGGGCTATTTTTCTATCTTTCATAATGGTATCGTTTGGCAGGCGGTATTTTAGCATAAACGCCATGACTCCCATTTTGTTCAGGGCTTCGGCTACATCTTTACCTTCGTGTCCGGTTGCCAGAAAAGCATATCCGCCACCGGGACAAATAATAACAGCTGTTTTTTTGTCTGATTGTTTTTGTGGTTTGAATACGGTTAGTGATGGTACCGATACGTCTTGCGTAATTAAAAATCCGTTATCAACGGTTTTTTCCTTATTCTTACTTGGTATGCTGTTTGGAATTGAATCTTTGTATAAAGGGATAACCTGCTGGGCAGTAACATTAATTGTAAATACTGCTGCCAGTAGTATAAATGCGGTTTTCATAATGGTTGTAATTTGAGATGGAAAATTAAATATTTACTCCCGTATCTCAAAAAATATTATTGGTTAATTTGACCATTAGAGAGGGCCGAGTATAAACGAAAGGCTCATTAGTTGTTCGGTATCGTTTATTTTCTCTACATAGTTTAGTACAACACATTCGGGAAAATCATCAATGCCATAGGGAATTTCCTGATTGTAGGATAGCGATGTGCCCTGTTCTGTTTGATGCTTTAAAAGATGAATACCGCTTTCCACATCAAGCGGAACATCGATGTAGGGGTAAATACTTTCCATAAAGCGTATAGCTTCTATATAGTTTTCCTGTATGGAATCAGGTATCAGTCGGGTTTTAAACTCAAAAGTGATATTTACATATTCACAGCCTTCGTTGTATACTTTTAATACACTGCCGTTAGGTAGTACAGCCGTTTCTATGGCTGAAAGTCCGTCACTTTGCAGGGTAAATTTATGATTACTAAAGTATTTGTTTGTAAGGGTAGGTTCGGCGGCACCCCTTACACAATCGTTATTCTGTTGCGCCTGTGCATCCTGATTAAACAGCATGGCAAAGGCTACTATGGTCGTTTTGATTAAGTATATCATAGCTTATGATCTTAAATCGTTTTCCTTCTCTAAAATTACGGTATTATTTATAAAGTATTCACCATTAATGTGATAGCTTTCTAAAAAACAGCTTTCTTCACTGTGTAGCATAGGGTCTGTTATTTCCTTTTTTATAGTAAGACTATCCAGTTTAAAGGCTGTTTGATTATCAATACGCACCTCATAACTATTGTTTAAAGGCATATTACGGTGTATGTTTCCCCAGTATTTTGTGGTTTCAAGTGACAGTGCAGGTATAGCTTCCACAGCAAAAGAATCTTTTACCTTTTTTCTGTCATATTCATAAATCATTATGTTGTTCAGTTCGTCTTCAGTATATCCGGTAAAGGTGAAATTAAGGAAGCTTATTTGACCTGTAGCAGTATCTTTCTCCTTAGGTGTTTTACAGCTCACTGCTGTTAGCATCAGTATTGTTATAACTAGTTGTATCCTTTTCATCATTGTTTCTGTTTTTAGGGGCTGTAATACAAAATTAAACCGAACCACTATCACTACAGTACACTGTGACAATGAAGTTTATATATCCCCGAATACCGTGAGAGAAGCCGTTTTTAAAAGCCTGAATTTTGTGATGAACTCTAAATTGTAAATTGAAATGGACTTTAAAACAATGTTACAACTGCCGGCTATGCCAACGGCAAAAATTATAGAAATACTACAACAGATAGTTGAGAAAGAGAGAAGTAATGATAACCCCGATATTCCGCAGGTAAGGATAACAGCAGGAGCATCTGGCTCGTATGCCGGTTACTTTATTGATTATAACAAAAATGACAGGACTATACTTTTAGGTAATTGGTTTGATAACCAGTCTGAGCTTAATTATATTGATTATGGTACCGTTACCGGAATATCTGTAAGCAGGGCAAACAAGTATGCCTATTTATTCTCAAACGGCAAAATACCATTTGTACCGGCAGAGGGCGATGTACCTACTATGCTTAAATTAAAAGAAGCAATAAAGGATACCCAAATGGCTTTTAAAATTGCCCTTAAAGTTCCGCATGATGTAATTATAGAATGGAACAAACCCGAAGCGCCTACTGATACTGATAAGTACTATGCTAAAGAGTTTTTAAATACCCTTAAAAATGCTGTAACCGCTATTTGTGCCGATAATTTAGGCAGGGAAGCTTTTGCAGAAAGTGTAAAGAAACTCGCTTATGAATTTGGCACAGAGAATACAGTAACACTTAACGGAGACGAAATGCTTGTAACAGTAAACATGGAGAGAAACTGGCAAACAGTACCATCGGCTACTATGTTACAGGAAATGATGGAAAAGTGTTTATAAAGTAAACTTGATATAAATTAAAAAGCTCCTGAAATTCAGGAGCTTTTTTTATGAAGGATTAGAAACAACAAAAACTACTACTATAGGTTGTTTTCAAGGTATTCTCTTATAGTTGTATCTGTATAATAACCACTATGATGTCCTCCATAACTTGCTTCAATTGTTAGTATGCCACTGTCAAGGTTAAGGTTTTTCTTTTCCTCAGCACCTTCGGCAGGTATATTGTTTACTACAATTTTAGTTATGCTTTCCTGTACGGCTTCTTTACCTACCGTGTCAGAACATAGTTCTTTAAAAGCATCTACCGTGCGCTGTAAGCATACGCTTGGTATAAACTTAATAGCTTCCATATCAAAAGAGTCCCAAGTAATGTCAATAGGAAGTTCTTTACCTACAATCTCGTTAAGCTCGTTTTGATAGTTATCAAAGTACTGCTCTTTAATGCCCTGAATGGCTTTTTTTTCCTGTAATCCCATAAATGTTATTTTTTTATTGATTTTCAAATATTTTACTATTGCCAAAATTAGCGTCTCAGTTACTGCTGTACATGACCTCTTTACGGGAAATATTTTACTCACTGAATTCAGTGATTGGACACTTAAGGTTTTGCCGTAGCTTGGTTTTGTAAATTAAGACTATGAGAAAAATGATATATGTACTTGTAATTGTAGCCGTTTTGATAGTATGCAGGGGATGTATACCGAGCCTTATGGGCGGAGTGAGTAAAAAAACGGCAGCCGAAAACCTGACTCAATATTTAGAAAAGAACTTTAAAGGAACATTGGAGTTTGAAGAACTGGACCGTTTTTTTAATGAAGGGAATATGAACCCCAATATGTTTAGAGCTGTTGTGTATGAAAAAGCCTGCCCTGAAATACTGTTTGTAAGTTACTTTGATGCGAAGAAAATACTAACGGAAGATGGTGATAAGCCAACAGCCTCTTACCGTAAAACAATTCCCGAACAGTATAAGGATGCTAAAACAGATTATACCGCCAGAGAGCTTATTAGGAAACACTTTAAAGGAAGATTAAGTAAAATTGATTTCGGTTACTTTGAAACGACAGCTTTTTTTAATCATAAGGCAGAAGTAAGCGAGATTAAGAGTATTACCGATGATTTTGAAAAGCAGTTAAACATATATAAGGACAGTTTAGTTGTAAGTAATACCAGTAGAATTGTTTTTAATATGGAAGAGGTAAACGGACTGACACTTAAAGTAGATTTTGATTCGGAGTCAGATAAGTTTACAGGGCAGCGCTTTGGAGTATGGCGAAAAAGTAAAAGCTATACTAATATTGAAGAATCACTAAAACCCGAAATGACAAACTACCTTAGCAGTAATAATTTTGACCTGCAACTGCACGGTACGAATGCGTTTTACCTGAGGCAGACTGATTTTGCCGAAGGGGTATGGGTAAACTTCCTTGAAAAGAAAGGTACTGTGCCTAATGATAAGGGGAGATGGCAGGACCCTGTAATCGCTTTTATTTTTGTGTATTATGATATAAATACCGGAGCCATTAAAAAACAGTTTGTAGAAAAACGTACTGTTTTTGATTCTTACATGGATGAACTGGAGAGGATAGGGAAGAACCTCCCTGCCGAATACCATTAATCTTCAAATAATCCCGACTCAATAGCAAACTTAACAGCTCCCGTAGTGGTTTTAGCCCCTGTTTTAAGCAGTATGTTTTTACGGTGGGTTTCAACCGTATTTACCGATATGAATAGAGCTTCAGATATTTCTTTTGAAGTAAGCTCATCGGCAAGTAATTTAAGTACTTCTTTTTCCCTTTGTGAAAGTTCGATGTCTTTGTATTTTTTTCGCTCAAATACACTTTCCATATAGCGTTGTTTGATAATGTCTGAAAAGTACTGTTCACCGTCTATAACAGTACGCACGGCTTTTTGAAGTTCTTCCTTGCTGGTAAACTTAGGGACAAAACCATCGGCTCCCTTTTGTATTACCTTATGTACGGTACGGTGGTTATCCAGCATACTAAGCATAATGATTTTTATATCTGCTTTGTGTTTTTTAGCCTCTGCAAGCAGTTCAATACCATCCATTTTAGGCATGTTGATATCACTTATAATAAGGTCGATTTCAAACTGTCCTAATAGTCTCATTACCTGTTTTCCTTCGGTAGCCAGGTGTACATCCTTAACCTGTGGCATTTCATTTAAAATGGTATGAAGCCCCTCTAAAAACATTAAGTGATCGTCTGCTATAATGATATTTACTGTTTTCATGTCTATTCTTTTATAGGGATGTTAATGGTAATTGAGGTTCCGCTGTTGGCAGAGCTGTCTATATCAATAGTACCGTGTACTTTTTCAATACGTTCGCTTATATTGCGTAGCCCTATTCCCTGTTTTTTATTTTTGGTAAAACCTGCCCCGTTGTCGTTTATTACAATGTTGAGGTAGTCTTCGTGTTTGGTTAGCTGTACCTCTGCAGTGGTAGCATTGGCGTGTTTCAGTATATTGTTTACCAGTTCCTGTACAATGCGGTAAGCATCGGCAAGTAAGTCATCCGGTAGGTTATCAATCTCTTCCTCAGGATAAAAGAAAGCCGTTATTTTTAACCCCGAACGCATGCTTAACTGTCCTAAGAAGTCACGTAAAAAACTCGCAAATCCAATTTTTGAAAAGGGAAGAGGGTGTAACTGATGTGACAGGCTCCTAAGGTCACGGCAGGCGTTGTCTATGCTTTGCAGCATACGCTTTATTTGCGGATTATCTTTTTTATCACTGGCATAGTGTTCAAAGGCTATTTTAATACCGGCAAGGTCACTGCCTATACCGTCGTGTATTTCCCTGGCAAGGCGGGCACGCTCTTCATCCTGTCCTTCCTGAAAACGCTCAATAACCGATATTTTATGGTCTTTTATAAGCTGATTGATTTCCTGTTTGGCATTCTCTTCCTTTTGTACTACCAGTTGTTTTTGTACCCTTAAACGGAGTACATAAAAATAACGGAGAATAATAAGGGTGATAAGTACCAGTATAAATCCGGCTACAAAGGCGTTGCGCAGTATGGTTTGTCGTTTAACAGTAAGTTCGGCTTTTTGAAGTTCAGCTTCATTTAATTTCTGCTCTTTTTCCAAAAGGGCAATACGTGTTTCCTTTAGTTCAGTTTCATAACGTTCCTGTAGTCCTGCCACATATTTTTCTTTATCAACCGAATTGATTTCGTGCTCGGTACTAATACCTTTTTGATAGTATAGCAGTGCATTTTTATAGTCTTCCTGCTCTTCATATAACTGAGCCAGATTTTTATAAAAGTTAGCATTATAGCTAAGCAGTGATTTTTCTTCACTTATATCCAGTGCCCTTTGAAAATAGTTAATTGCCTGTTGGGTATTGTTGAGCTTCATTTCGCATAAACCCAAATCGTTTAGCACAATAGCCATATCTGAAGTGAAGTTGAGCTGTTCCAGCAATGCAAGCGTTTTTTTGAGTTCAGGAATTGCCTCTTTGTACTTTTTTTGTACTACCAAAAGTTGCGACAGGTTTATTTTAATATAAGCTATGGCTGCTTTATTACCCTCACGCTCCCTGTATTTTAAAACGGTTTGGTAGTGCTTATAGGCTTCAGGGTAGCGTCCCTGTTCCTTCATTATATTGGCAAAGTTGAAAAGAGTTATAAGCACGCCATCATCATCACCAAGGGCACGATACAAATTAGCAGCTCTGTCCAGGTTTTCACTTGCCTTTTTATAGTCTTTTTGAAGAATGTAAAGTGTTGCTATGTTTTGGTAGGCATTTGCCTGTTGCTGTTTGTTGTCTGATTTTTTAGAGTAATCAATACACAGCATAAAGTTATCCATTGCCTTTGGGTAGTTACCGGTGTTTTTGTAGCCCAATGCTAAAATGTTGTAACATGCCGGAAGCCCCTGCTCAAAATCGAGCTTTTTTAAAATTTCAATGGCTTTGTTAATATTGGCTATGGTAGCATTATAATCGCCGGTAATAGAACCAAGGTTACCAAGGGCATAATAGGCTTTTGCCTCGTTTAGCGAAGCATCACTTTGTTTACTAAGCTTTAGCCATTCCCGGGCTGCTTTTTTAGCCTTTTCGGGATTGCTGTTAAGTTGACTTTTATAAATAGCCTGTAAAGAATCTATTTTTTTTTCTGTAGGAGTTTCCTGTGCCAAAGCGTTACTATGTATCAGTAAGCAAAGGCATATTAAAACAGATATTTTACAGGCTATTCTTGGCATATATGAGAGTCACAAATTTAAGTGATTTAGGAAAAATACTCCGACTTTAACTTTCTTTTAATATCCTTTAAACTCTCTTTTTCATTTTGCGATAATCCCGTTTCTATTTCCTCACTTAATCGTAAAAGATTATACCTAAGGAAAAGTTCTTCGGGATAATGCTCATCGGCCATTACCTGCAGGCGTTTACAGTCACTTTTTTGAGGTATTTGCCAGCTCATTCGCATACTGGTATAACGCGTTGCTGCTTCTATATTACCCATGTTTCTTTCACAGTCCAAAAGCACTGCTGCATTGTGATTATAATCTTTTTCCTCTTCAAATGCCGTATTAGGGTAATATTCCATTAGCATTTTGTAGCCTTTAATGGCCTGTTCATACCTTTTAAGGGTATACAGTATATAGGCATAACGGTAATCTATAAGCCACTCCCTTTGGGTTGGGTCATATGCCATTATTTTATCATACAATTCTAATGTATACTCCTCGTGTCCTTCGCTTCTGCACGCGCGCCAAAAAGCACGTTTGTAACAGTACATGGTTTCCCAGCTCATATCGCCTGCCTGTTCAAATGCCTGTGCTGATGCCAGGTTGAAACCCATTATCCAAAATCGTAATGCATTACCAAAATAATCCATAGGGGTTTGAGGGTTGTTTATAACACTGTCGTTAGTTACCTCGGGTACTTCCGGGATTTCCTGGTAATCATCATGATCAAAAGCGATAAGCCATTGCAGTATAGGTAACAGTTGCGGATGCAGCCTGTTGTTCCTGTATGCTTCAGATGCATATTCATAACAACGGCGGTAATCACCAATAATAAATATAATCTCAACACACTGGTTAATAGTGTTCCAGTATTCGTTACCTTTTTTACTACAGTAGGAAAGTTTGTGTTTTACATCATCAAAAAACAGTTTATACTTTTTCTGATTTTTGTAAATCATCATCCTTAACTGGTACATAGAAATAATATAAGGCGTATGGCTAAAATACTGTATACCGTCTTCAAGGCACTCTAAGGCATTTATTTGGTAGCCCAAATGAGCAAAGGCATCAGCTTTATAGAAAATGGTAGCTTCATTAGGCACATTTCTAACCTCATACTGATTAATTGTTCTGATTACATTATTCCAGTCGGCCACCAGCCTGTAAAACATAATAAGCTGCTGGTAGTAGGTTTTAGGAGGTAATCCCTGTAAATGTGCTGTACTTAGTGTATTGTATGCTTCTGCCGGATCTTTATCTACTGTAAGCTGCGCATTACTTTTAAGCACCGTTAAAAGGGCATTGTTTGGATCGAGTTCCAGTCCTGCATTAACACACTGTGCCGCTTTTTCTGCTTCTCCTGTATAATGGTATGCATTTGCAAGGAAAAAGTTATACATAATACGGTTTTGTACCTTATTAATATTAGCCAGTTCCCAATAAACTGCAAGGTCATTAAATTCATTTATTTCATTAATCTGTTCCAGTTCAGCAAACGAATAACCTTCCAATACTTCTTTTACCAATCCATAGGTATTGTATTCATAAAAGTAGTTTGCAAGTAATAATACAGAGACAAAATCAAGCTCTTTATCTCTCCATTTTTCCTTCCATTTTTTAGAAACCTTGTCAAATCCTTTTTTGTATATACATTTTTGTATATCAAGATGGATAAGCTTTTTTTCCTGCTGATTTATAATAGGATACTCTTTAAGCTCATTAATAGCAGTCATGTTACAACTTTGAATAGCCAAATCAAAACAACTGCAGGCTATGTCTTCATCGGTGCTTACATTTTCAGACTGTTCCATTACTACTTTTAACAGCTGATCCCTGCTGTGCATTAACATTAGCTGTGCAAAGGAAGCTTCCGGATATAATTCGGTTAAATGCTCCAGTATTATAATAGCATTATTATGCTGCCCAAGCTCCTGTAGTTTTTTTGCATAGGCATTAAGCAGGCTCAAATCGTCAGGATACTGCAGTAATGCCCTTTGCATAATTTCTTCGGGACATTCATTGTAAAAACTGCATATCATCTGGTAGTCGGTTAGGGCGATTGTGTTAAGCCCTTCCAGTAACTCGCTGTATTTTTTTATGAACTCTATGTCCAGGTCATTGTCATACATAGTCCAGTAAATAATACCTAAGCGGTAAAAACGGATTTTAAGTAAATCGTCAATATTTCCCTCACTATCGGTAACTATTTCCTGAGCGGCTCTTATCGTTTTATCAACCTCTTCCCATCGGCCTTCACGATAGGCTAATTCAGCCACTTCTATATAATTTTCTAATGTGTTTTCCATGGTTGTGAATTTTTAATTACCATTGTGTAAACCAATGTGGGTTAATGATTTTTAAATACCTGAGGCTTTGTAATGCTGATTGTTCACTATTGGCATAAAAAGCCACATCGGGAGCCATATTTGCCGTCATGAACTGATGGCCTATAAGTACATTTTCATGAAACGAATCCCAGTCATTAAAATCCTTTTTTATACTGGCGGTAATATCTGCAAGCCTAAGTTCCATTTCGGTTTCATTAATAAAACCGGCAGCGCCCCCCATGCGAAGCAGGAATATTGCCATAGCCAAATCATATCCGGCAAGGGAGGTGCGGAATAACGAAAAACGATGCGGCCATACTATCCTGTAATAATTTCGGTCAATACTATATTTTTGATTATCTAAAAGGCTATTGTATTCGTCTTCACTGTATATCCTGAGTTTACAGGCTATATTGCGAAAATTGTTAGAGGTTTTCCTGATAATCTCATAAGCATAAACACTATTGCGAAGTTCTCTTGCCGATTTTATATCGTAGGTTTTCAGGAGTTTTTTAGCCAGGTATTTATGGTTTTCATTTTCGGGGTCCAGTCCAAACCATGAATCGTGCTTTATGTTCTTACGAAAGTTTTCCATAAGTACAGCCGATAGGTTTAACTGCTCCTGTATTTCTTCTGTTATTTCTGTTGTAGTTGTACTCATTGCTTTATCCCTTTAATTCGTTTACTACCTGTTTTAAGCCATCGGAAAAAATTTCAGTGTATGCACCCGAGTTGGCCATTGCCTCAAGCCCCTGCTGGTAGGAGGAAGCAAACAAAGTATTTTTAACCAGTTGCCCGAACACCATACGGCACATTGCCCCAAAATTGGAATATTGTGCGCCCATTTCGGTATCGATATCCAGTATAGCCATATAAATAGCCTGATACAGTTCCATGGCAACATCGGTATTTTCGGCAAGCCAGTTTCTGGATTCTTCAATTTTCATGGTTAGCGGAGTTATAATCATAGGATTATCAGTATCACTGTCTTTATAACCGTTAATGTATTGAGTTACCTTTTGCATGTTTTCCCTTGTAACTGTAAACGTAGCCATGAAGGTACTTAGCTCAGCAACTAATGAGGACTGTGCAGCCATAGCTTCGGCACTATTTACCGTTTTCTTGGCAGATGATGCTATTACCATGTTATACATGTCGTCATCCTCTTCTTCTTCCTCTTCAAAATGATGTTCATACAGCTTCTCAATACAATTTTCTATTTTTGCCTGAAGGAAGAAATCAAGTGTGCCGGCTGTTACATATTCATACAGGTATTTTACTAATGGTTTAGGGAATTTATCTTTATCAATACCTTCTATTAGTCGGGCTATATGAGAACTAATATCACTTCTGATTCTTTTTTGTATACTCTCGCCTTCATTTACCAAACCTTCTTTACCCATAAAACGAACGAGTAGTTTAAGGATATTAGTTAGTACTATACTGCTGTCTTCCTCACAGTTATTAAAGTAGTCAATAACCCTGTTATGTTGTATATTAAGTACATGTGAAACCCACCTGACATCTGTACCGCCACTGTAGTAATAATCACTTAAATAGTTATACAGGTTAGGCAGTTGCTCTTTGGTTAAAGGGGTGTTTTCATCTCCTATAAACATCTTTTCGGCATACTCCTCGCACTCTTCAGCTATGTAATAATGTACATCTTTTAAACCCCATATATCCACAATAACATCAATATCATTAGTGTCTTTATTTAGGTTTAAAAGCAAATCATAAATAATTTTGACGTAGGTTTCCTGTATGTATTTGTCCGATTTATAAGCATTATGCACAAGATATATTAATGCATTATGCATTTGTGAATGTCTTTCTTCGGCTATGTAATTTTTTATGAGATCTGACGCATGGTTAAGCCCTAACAGTACAAATCGTACTAACGGATCGTTAAGCCCGTTACCGTAGTGGCTCATAAACCATTTAGAGAACTCCTCTTCGCCTTTAAACAGGTTTTCTGTAACATAATAAAAACTTATATGGTAGCCTATGCCTTCATCCTGCATCATTGGGAGTTCTTTTCTGTGCTCTTCACGTAGTAAAATAGAGAACTTCGCATTATAAAACTCCACAATTTCAGTAGGCATGGTATTGGTATCGGCCTGGTTATACCACAGTTTTAACAACGATAACGGCATTCTTTTGGTATCGTTGAATGTTAAGCAATGCTTACCGTACTTTTCCATTACCTCTGTATAGAAGTTTACCGAATTATCTTTTGTAAGCCACTCCACAAATCTGTCATAACATTTTTGTATGGTTATGCCATTAGCCTCGTCTGATTTATGGTAAAACAGGAACACATCATTACCATCCCATTCCCTGTGATGTAATATATTAAGAAAATGATAGCTCCCGGCATTCTGCATGTTCAGGATTTCCTTGCCCTGTTCCTTAATAAACTTCATACTCTCCTTAAAGGCATCAAGTATTTTATAACCAAGGGTAAAGTCTACCTTTTTTCCTTCAATAACCATGGTTGGTAAACCATATGGATTTTTTAATATCCAGTTACTCATAAGGTCAAAAGCATTATTACCATAACCGGCACCTACCGGTAATATATTAACAAAGCTGTTTACCAGTTTTTCATTGTCATCGTCAAAAAAGTTGCGGATAAAATCTTTGTCTATCTGGAAAGGGTAGGAGTAATAGTTACCGTCTTCGGGCGCTTTTGCTACATAAGTTTCCCTAAACAGTCCGTATAGGTAAGCTTTGTGCCCAAAGTAGTCGGCATTAATATAGTCCCTTATATCAAGGCTGGCATGTATTATATATTTACTAAGCGGAACCGAAGCCGTTTCAGAATACACTATAAGTAAGCGGAATACCTCAAAAACCCTTTGTACAAAAACCTTTTCAAAAGCCCTGTATTGTAGGAAAGTTTGGGTAAAACGAAGAAAGTTTATCAGTTTTTGGATAACCTCTGCATCAGGATAGTAACCTGATTCCACAACAGGCAGCCATGATGCTATAAACTCATATCCTTTTTCCTCATCACTGTAGCATTGCGGTACATCAAAAAACATTTTGGCCGCTTCAGTATAGTTTATGTCTTTCTTTACCCTATGGGAAAGTATTTTGGTTAGGCTGTTTCTGTCTTCCCTGTTTTTACAGAAGTGTATAAGAGTATCCCATTCCTCCTGAGTAGGGGTAGAGAAACGTGCCGCATAGTTTACATAACTATTAATTTTATCATCACTATAGGTACTAAACAGTTTACCAAACAGGGTAGTGTTACCCCATTCTCTTATTAATGAGTTTGCAGCCTGTGTAAACGCATCAGGATATACACCTACAACGTTTTTACCATGTTCGTTTTGGAAATTAATATCATCCTGTTTAACAAAATCAATTAAAGCGATTAACTGATGCTCATTGAGTTTTGAATCGGTTAATATCTTTTCATACGAGTCAGAGTTGTCTGTAAGTAACCATGAATAGGCATTATAACATGCCGGTTTATCCATTTTGGAAATAAGGATAATTTTCTCCTTATCGTTAAACAATAGGGCGGCTCCTAAAACCAAATCAGGGTCGTGATGATCCAGTGCTTCTTTAGCTATTTGGGTAAAATAATCGTACTGTACATGATTGCTCATTTCCAGTTTGTCCAGTAAATGGACAAGTGCTACCCCGGCATAAGGTTTTAGGTAGGCAATATCAAGTACGGGCAGTAAAACATCAAGAAATGCATCTAATGAGGTTTTACCATCTTTAAGTTTGGTACAGTCGTTAGTCTTTATGGGCTCCCAACTAAAACGATAATCAAACGAGTTGGGGTGAGAGAGCCATAAAGCCATTTCCATACGAACCGGAAAATCAGGATCTGCTACCTCATATAGTACACGCTTACACCAGTAGGGATGAAAATTATAAGGATACTCACGGTTGTTGGCTATTTCAGCCAACCTGAATACGGTAGATGATAACGAATTATTTAAGGGATCTTGGAGTAGTTTTTCAACTGTAATATCCTTTTTAAGTAATTCATCAAAGGTTTTCAAGGTATTATCCGGAAACGGTATTTGGGAAATCATATCGTTTTCCACCCTCATCACGGCATAGTCTCCCTTTACCAATAGGTAAGGCTCCAGCATATAGGCCTGCTCTTTACAAAACTGTATAACCTTGTAATGTTTATTGTAGGTTTGCTGATGCTGTGACAGCTTAACATCGGTCAGTTCTTTTACTTTGGCAGGCAGTTCCAGCTGACTCACACCAAGGCTTTTTAATATTCTGGCAGGGCCAAAGTATATATCTTCCATTACTTCGGTACCACAATGTTTACAGAAGTTGCCCGATGATGGAGTAAGGTCGGCACACCAAACACAGCGTACGTCTGCGCGTACCGAACTACCGCAATCTATACATAAGTCTCCCTGTTGCCAGTCGTTAGGCTGTTTAGTATGACAGCTTTCGCAATAAATGACTTCGGCCATGATTTATCGGTTTTTACGGATTCTTGCCCACATGTTTTCTTTTTCCTGCGGAGTCATTTCTTTCACCATTTTTACAATAGCGTTTTTAGACTCGCCTTCGCGTTTAAGGAATAGTGCTAATTCAAAATCGGCAGACGGTACAAACTCCGAACCACAGGAACGACAGAATTTACCCGGCCCTGAACTAAAGCACCAATGGCAGTTTAATACCGGTTCAGCCTGATTACCACATGATACACACAGGTCTCCGGTTTTATAATCTTTTGGTTGCTTTGTGCCACAGTGTACACATTTAACCACATCGGCACTTTCTACTACTATAGGTTGCTGTTGTGGGGTTTCAACATCTTGATTAGGGGTAATTTCCTGTTGTGTTTTTACACCCACTGCCCATAGCATAACATTATGGGCAATTTCTTCATCCAGTCCGGTAATGTCTATCAGCGTTTGAGTGTCGCCAATCATTTCAAAATCGGCTTTTTGTTGTATGCCTGCTTCGGCAAGTGCGGTTAGGTGGTCGTTGTTAAGTCCCTTTGACTTTAATATATTCTCTAAAAGTTTAGGTAGTGAATTTGTTGTATCCATGGTTGAATTTTTTTATAAAATTATTTTAAAACCTACATAGGTTTTTCACCATTACGAAGTACTTTTATTTATCCCTGAATTCAGTGATGAGGGAAGGAGGGAGAAATAAAGCTTTGAAATTTCGATTAAAACAATAATCTATTCCTCTTACAGTGTTGGTATTTTTCAAAACAATGTTCTCCCTATTGTTTTAGGGAGAAAACCTGAAATGAATTTTGAGATAGTATGTATAAGTTATATAATGATTTCTTGGTATTGATGGGGGCAACAACCAATTCATTTTATACTCCCAATAACTCTGTTTTTTATTAAGTTTTGATTATTGTATGGTTTACCGGCTATTATTAAACAGCATATGTTTATGCATGAAGTGTTAATTATCATAGTCTTCATCATCGAGATAATCATAATTAACTTTGAAGGTGTTTAAAAAAGCAGCAAGATTATCGGCTATCCATTCACCTTTTTCGTTATTGGCGCCAAATGCTATGATCTGTCCCGGAGTTCCGTTTTTATCAGGAGCAAAATCCATAGCCATAAAGTTACCGTCTTCCAAATCAAAGAAAGGTACCCAGTATGGAGTAACATATAATCCCAGAACTTTCTTATCAGGATCCGAACTTTTTTTCAATTCTTCAAGTGTCCAGTCGTCATAAATGGTTTTCCATTTAAGCCATTCGTCTAAAATATCTTCGGCGATTAAAAAGGGGATATCTTCTATACCATCGTGTAGTTTAAGTAATTCCTTTAGTGCTTTAGGGAAAGCAAATCCTGCAGTTTTTTCAAACTCATCATAAATTTCTTCATTGTCGGCTGGTGGAGCAAAAGCAGGATTAAACTGTTTCATCATTTGGTCAAAAGCAGTTTTAATGGCAGTTGTATCAACATCGCCTTCCGGCTGATAGTACTTTGCAATATAGTTAGCTTTCTCTTTAGCCAGTTTGACCTCATTGTATTTTTTAGGGGCATTATCAAACAGGTATTTTCCTGTTTCATTAAAAATACGATTGTTTATTTTTATTGGTCCGCCAATACTTATTATAGAATATTCATTTGAGGTAAACTGTAGTAACGATTGCATATCCCTGTCTTCATAGTCGTCTCTTAAAATAACTTCCATCCATTTATAAAACAGGGGAGAGCCAATTACCTTTATAGGTAATATTTGTTTGTTTTGAAGAAACAGAAATCCATAATACTCACCCGAAATTTCTTTTGGAGTAACGAGAAATAACCTTTCTATTTTTTGTTCAACCTGCATGGAAAATACCTGTATAAGATTGTCCCTAAATTGAAGTACCTCGGCATTGCCTGGTTTTTCCAATAACTGCTTACCCGAAAGGGCATAGCTTTCTAAGGGAAAGAAAGCAATATCATTCCACTGGATTTTTTTAAGGTTGTTATTATATTCTAAAAAGTAAGATGTGGTTATACCGGAATTTTTCATGCGTTGTATTTTATCTCAAAATGATAAGGTAAAACTATAACAGCCTCTTTAGTTATTTATCCCTGATTACGGTGATTTTACTAAAAACAAAAATCCCCAACCGAATGGTTGGGGATTTTAATTTTATATCGTGTTCAGGATTATTGCCTGTACTTGATTACTTTTTTAGAAACACTTCCGTTGTCAGTAGTAATGTTAAAAATGTACTGAGCGGCTTCCAGTGCATCGATATCCACTTTGTTTATTCCTGTGGTTACCGTTTGCTGTTTTACAAGTCG
>NZ_WOWP01000012.1 GCF_009741375.1 Flavobacterium rakeshii | reverse complement strand
GCTACTGATAACTGTGAAGGTACGATAACCGCTACAACTTCTGATCCGCTTACTTACGCTGCTCAGGGTACATATACTATAACGTGGACGTATGACGATGGTAATGGTAATACAACTACACAAACACAAACAGTAATAGTAGATGATACTACTGCACCTGTGGCTGATGTAGTTACACTTACAGACATCGTTAATTACTGTGGTGTTATGAGTGATGAAATTCCGGTTCCAACTGCTACAGATAACTGTGCGGGTGTACTTAACGCTACTACTACAGATCCGTTAGATTATACAGAAGTAGGTGCATATGTAATAACATGGACATATGACGATGGTAATGGAAACACTACCACTCAAACTCAAAATATAACAGTTGAAGAGTCTCCTCTTAATGCTATAACATTTGATAACGGAACATTTACTTATGACGGAACTGTTCATACAATAGAGGTTAATAACTTACCTGCAGGTGCTACTGTTTCATACAGTACTTCTCCTGAAACAGGTTCTGACAACGGTGCTGTGAATGCAGGTACTTACACTGTAACAGCTACTGTTGATCCGCAACCGGAAGCATTTAACTGTGAATCAATTGTACTAACAGCTACAATTACTATCGATCAGGCTCCTCAAACAATTACTTTTGATCCGCTTGCGATTAAAAACCTTGAAGCTGACCCTGATTTCCAACTGGATGCTACTGCAAGTTCAGGTTTAGAGGTATATTACACATATACTTATACTTCACCAGACCCAGCTGCTGATGTTTCATCTGAAGGGTGGGTAGACATGCTTACATCAGGAGAAATTACAATTACAGCACATCAGGATGGTAACGAAAACTACCTGCCGGCTGAAAGTGTTTCTCAGGTTCTTGTGATTGAAAGTAGTGATGCTTCTATCTTCGGTATGATTGTAGGTGATGAGACTTACAATACGCCTCCAAGCGAGATTTATCACTTAATTGATTGTGGTGATGATTCAGACTCTGTAGAAGTTACTATCGTTACAGAAGTAGGTGCTACTGTAAACCCAGGACACACATTTACTATCCAAACTCCACAACCGGGTATTTACTCATATGTAGTAACTGTTACATCTCAGGATGGTACATCTGTTGAAACATATACTATAGTTGTTGAAAGAAGATTTGATTTCTCTGACATAGTAGTTCAGAAATTTGATAACGTACTATTAGTAAACAACAACTCACAAAACAATGGTGGCTACGAGTTTACTGATTACGAATGGTATAAAAACGGTGTTCTTGTAGGTACTGGTCAATACTTCTCTGAAGGTAACAGCCAGTCTAACACACTAGATCCAAGTGCAGAATACATGGTTAAAGTAACCACTATTGATGGTGATGTACTGCAAACATGTTTAGGACAAATACAGTTACAGCATGCAACTAGTGCAAGGTTATACCCTAACCCTGTAACATATGGACAACTGGTTACTGTTGAGGCTGATTTCCCTGAAAGTGAACTTAAAAACATGACTATCGCTGTTTACAACCTTAACGGTGCTCTTATAACAGAGGTACAGTCATCTTCAAGAGTAACACAACTGCAATTGCCGTTACAGGCTGCTACATACATAGTAGTACTTAAAACGCCAAATAACAGTAAAACTTTCAAAGTTCTTGTACAGTAAATAAAATAATTCTGCCGCTGCGGCGGCAGAATTTATACCATTAAAAATTATATTATGAACAAAAATAAATTTACACAGCTTTCAGCCAAATCAGTAATGGCAGCCTTACTCCTTATGGGAATTGGAAAAGCTAATGCACAAGAGGAAAAAAACGAGTTTTCTATATATGCCGGAGGTGTATTTTCATCTATATACTATGACCTGAACCAAGGCCAGGTTGAGCATGACAACGGAGTACAACTGGGGTTAAAATATGCTTTCTACTTAAATGAAAACTGGAGTATTGGCCTTGGTGCCGAATACCAAACTTATAATTCAGTTGCAAAGTTTGATTATCTTACAGGAAGTTATAATACTACTGATATTGAAAATGATCCTTTTGAGTTTAGATACTCTTCAAGGTCTTACGAGGAAAGCCAAAAGCTGGAATATGTAAATGTACCGCTAACAGTGCAGTTTGAAACCGGAGATGGTATTACTGACTTCTATGTATCTGCCGGAGTAAAAGCAGGGTTTGCAATTAAAGGTAACTATGAAACCAAAATGGATGCATTAACAACCAGTGGTTATTACCCACAATACAATGCAGAATTATTCGGTCCAACCTTCATGGGCTTCGGTTCATTCTATCAGGTTGATGCCGGGAAACAGGATCTTGAAACTAAAATTGCATGGTCTGGTACACTTGAAACCGGTGTTAAACAATACATTGGCGAAAGATCTTCATGCTACATAGGTGTTTTTGTTGACTATTGCTTTAACTCAATTGCCGATAATAAAGACGAAAACGTAATAAACTACCCGTCAAATGAGATGCCGGTAGACTTACAGTTTAATTCTGTTATTAATTCATCTTACTCTAAAGATGTACGTTTAATGGCCTATGGTGTAAAACTACGTTTTGCATTCTTTTAAAAAACATAAAACTTCAATGTACAAAAAAAGCAGCCTTTTAAGGCTGCTTTTTTATTTCATATTACATTTTCCTCAATGTTATGAGGAATACATCATTTTCCCTTAAATCAAGTTGCTTGGTAAAATTACCGTCCTTCCCTATTTTAACTTCTTCCCTGTAAATTGGTGAACCATTATTCTTTTTCTTAATACTGGTTACCTGCTCCCTGTTTAATTGTGATGGTCTGCCTAAATCATAATAATCAGTATAAGCATCATTAACCCTGTACCCTGTTTGGCTTACTTCAAGGCTATACTTCCCTTTTTCCAGTCCGGATACGGCAATTTCAAGTTTACCTTTTGTCTTAGCCGGTAAGTCTTTAATATAATACACCTGATTATTAATAGAATCACCAGGATGTGTATTGGTAAAATCCCACGCCAGTAACTGGAAGTCACCATTATCGGTTTTACATGCCCATGAATGTTTATCATTGTTTACCAACTCTTTATCACCCAGTTTATTTAAAAATGAATACGAATAATACACAGGCTTTTTAATTCCCTGAATAGTTTGTAACCCAAAACCACCGTGAAAGGGAGTAAAACGCGGACCAGCCTCTTCAAAAATATCAGTAAACACCCAATATGACATTGAGTTAACCGTATTACCAACCTGCTTTAGTTTTTCCAGTACATAAGCTGCCTGATGGTAACTATCGTGTATTGGATCGGCAGGAGTGTATGACGAACTCCACTCAGTATAATGTAGTTCCAGTCCCGGAATTTTAGATGATTCTATCTCTTTTCTGGAGTTCATAACATCGCCGCTAACCGCCATTTCATCTTTATTCAACACGGTACCACCGTTACCAAACTCATCAAGAAACCCCTGTTTCACACCATAGGAATGGGTTGTTACAAAGTCAATCGCAACATTATTTTTATAACAAAAGTCAATCATTTCAGGCACCCACTCTGCTCCTGCCGTCGCAGGCCCTCCTACTTTATAGTCTTTATTTACACCCTTAACCGCTTTTGCAGTATACTGGTAAAGCTTAAAGTACTCTTGCTGAGTACCTGCCCAAAAACCATCAAGATTAGGTTCATTCCATACTTCAAAGTACCAGCTTTTCACTTCTTCCTCGCCATATCTTTCGGTAAAGTGTTGCACCAGGTTAGTTATTAACCCCTCCCATTTATCATAGTCCTTCGGCGGAGTAACATTACCTCTCCACCAAAAAATAGTTTTATCGCCACTGGCCAAAGGTGAAGGCATAAAGCCAAGCTCCACAAATGGCTTAATATTAATACTCAGTAAATAATCAAATAATGGATCTATGTATTGATAATTGTATTGCGGATTTCCGTTTTTATCTTCTTTGTAAACAGCCATATCGTCTACCAGTAATCCATGCATACGCAAATACCTAAAGCCACAGTCCTGTTGTGCTAAGGCAAGTTGTTGTTGCCAGTCGGCTCTAAGTCCTTCATTTGCACGCCCGGCTCCAACACTTTCATTAAAGAATTTGTTTAGCTTTCCCTGCGTTTTGTTCAGGTTTACTTCTATACGTCTTACTGTTTCCTGTTTTGTTTGTGAAATAGCATTTTGAGAACCCATACCCAAAACAGCCGACAAAACAATACCTGTTTTAAACAGTTTTTTTGATAATCCTGTAATTTTGTTTTTCATAATTAATTGCTGATATACTTATGGTCAAATATACCAAAAGCTATTTATTCCACAATAATTTTCAGAAAAAAGCATAAAAAAACCTCCGGCACAAATTGCACCGGAGGCTCTCACGATAAATAGTCGCGACCTTCTTACAAAGGAAAAACAATATATAAACACCAGAAATTTACTTCCATCCGCCACCTAAAGACTTATAGATATTCACCATAGCATTCATTTGTGCTTTTTTGGTCTCTATAAGGTCAAATTTAGATTCAAGCGCGTCACGCTGCGTCATTAATACTTCCATATAATCGGCCCTTGCCGATGTGAACAGGTCGTTAGAGATATTAATTGACTGCGTTAAAGCATCTACTTCTTTAGACTTAAGGTCATAACTTTCCTTAAGGTTATTGATGTTAGAAAGCTCATTAGCTACTTCTATGTAAGCATTAAGTATCGTTTTCTCATAATTGAAAACGGCCTGTAGCTGTTTAGAGTTTGCACTGTAATAAGTAGCTTTAATTGCATTTCGGTTAATTAACGGAGCTGCTATATCACCCGCAAGTGAGTACAATAGCGACTCTGGAGTCTTAACCAAATATGCCGGGTCAAATGCCTGGAAGCCTATACCTGCTGATATACCCAGTGAAGGATAAAATCTGGCTTTAGCAACCTTAACATCCAGTTTTGCTGCTGCTAACTCGAATTCAGCCTGTTTAACATCAGGACGGTTTTCAAGCAGTTGTGACGGAATACCGGCATAAATGGTTTCAGGCACTAAATTGATAAAGTTTTGATGATCTCTGGCTACAGGCTGAGGGAACCTACCTACAAGGAAGTTAATCCTGTTTTCGGTTTCAACAATTTGCTGCTTTAAATCAAACTGTATACTTTTTGTATGTAATAACTGTGCTTCAAATCGTTTTACGGCAAGCTCTGTAACACGTGCTGACTGTTTTTGAAGTTTCACAATGTTAAGTGCATTGCTTTGTATCTCGATATTTTGGTTTACAAGTGCCAACTGATTGTCTAACGCTAAAAGCTCATAGTATGAGTTAGCTATTTCGGCAATCAGGTTAGTAACCATAAAGTTTTTACCTTCTACAGTAGCAAGATAATTACTGATTGCTGATTTTTTTGCATTGTGCAGTTTGTTCCAAATATCTATTTCCCAGTTAGCATAAGCCCCAATCATATAATCAGGAAGCGGTTCGGGGAATTCTTTACCCGGTTTGATTTCGGTATTGGCATCGTTAGCCCCTTGGCTGGTATACCTGCCTACTTTTTCAATTCCGGCACCACCTTTAACTCCTACAAACGGAAGATACTCCCCTTTTCTGGCTTTTATCTCATTTCTGGAAATTTGTATTTCCTGCATGGTGATATTAAGTTCCTGATTGTTTTGTAATGCAACATCAATCAGGGTGTCCAGATACGGATCTGTAAAATACTCTTTCCACTTAAGCTGAGCTATGTTTGTAGTATCCTGCGAGTCGTTAAAACTCGCAGGTGTTTCTGTATTTGCTTCACGCTGAACTAAAGAAGGTGTTTTACATCCTGTAAATGTTAGTGCAAGGCATCCTGCTACTACATATACATATTTATATTTACTAAACATCTTACTCATTTTCATCAGTATTATCAAAATTATCTATTTGATGTACAAACTCATCAGATAATGAGCTTTCATCTTCATCCTTAATCAGTTTTCTTCCGTCAGCAAGGGAACCGAAAATGTAGTACAGTCCTGGAACTATAATTACACCGAAAATAGTACCGAATAGCATACCACCCATTGCAGATGCACCAATGGTTCTGTTACCTATCGCACCGGCACCTGTTGCAATAATCAACGGAATTAACCCGGCAATAAAGGCAAACGATGTCATAAGGATAGGACGGAAACGTACCTTAGCTCCTTCAATAGCAGCCTCAAGTATCGTAGAGCCCTGACTGTGCTTGAGGACAGCAAACTCTACAATAAGTACGGCGTTCTTACCGAGTAGCCCCACGAGCATGATAAGACCAATTTGCGCGTAAATATCGTTTTGAAGTCCCATTAATTTAAGGAGCATAAACGAACCGAATACACCCACAGGTAGTGAGAATATTACCGCAAGCGGTATAATAAAGCTTTCATACTGTGCTGCAAGTACAAAGTATACGAATGCAAGTACAATAAGGAAGATGTATAGCGACTCGTTACCTCTGCCAGCCTCATCATAAGACAGACCTTCCCATGCAATGTCATAACCTTTAGGAAGCGATTCTTTAGCTACTTCACGAATAGCCTGAATAGCATCTGCTGTAGTATAACCTGCTGCAGGAAGCCCCCTGATAGCTGCCGAGTTGTACATGTTGTAACGTGTAATCTCGTTAGGTCCCTGAGTCTTTTTAAGTTTCATGAATGCCGAATAAGGTACCATTTCACCATGATCGTTTTTAACGAAAAGGTTTAATACATCAGACGGTAATCTTCTGAATTTAGGATCTGACTGAACATATACTTTAAAGAAACGACCAAACTTAATGAAACCCTGTTCATAGGTACTACCAATAAGGATATCAAGGTTTTCCATTGCTTTACCAACAGAAACTCCTTTCTGCATAGCTAAGTCATTATCTATTTCAAGTTCATACTGAGGGTAGTTTGCCGCAAAGAAGGTAAATAAACCTGTAAGCTCTTTACGTTTACCTAAATCCTCAAGGAATTTTTTATTAATCTTATCGAAATCCTGATAGTCTGTAGTGGTATTTTTATCTAACAAACGCATTGAGAAACCACCTGATGAACCAAATCCAGGGATGGCCGGCGGTTCGAAGAACTCAATTGTTGCTCCTAAACCTTTTGATTTTTCTTCCAGCTCTTCCATGATCTCGGTAACAGAGTGTTCCCTTTCATGCCATGTTTTAAGGTTAATAAGACAGGTACCGGCGTTAGAACCCCTACCTTCTGTCATAATCTCATAACCTGCAAGTGATGATACCGACTCTACTCCGTCTACTTCCTCACAAATTTTCTGTAATTTTTGTGATACTTGGTTAGTTGTTTCCAGTGTAGATCCCGGAGGCGTTTGTATAATGGCATATATAGTACCCTGGTCTTCACTTGGTATGAAACCTGCAGGAAGTACCTGGCTCTCAAAATAAATACCCGCACAGAAAGCTCCTAATATTAAGAATGTAAGCAACCTTCTGCTAACTATCCTTTTTAATATAGCTACATATTTACCTGTAAGTTTATCAAAACCACGGTTAAAGCCATCTAATGCTTTTGTAAATACATTTGGTTTAGAATGGTGTGCATGGTGATTTTTTAACAGCATAGCACATAATACCGGCGTAAGGGTAAGTGCAATAATAGCCGAAATCACAATAGAACTCGCCATGGTAATAGAGAACTGCCTATAGAAGGTACCTACCGGACCTGTCATGAATGATATTGGTAAGAATACCGATACCATTACCGCAGTAATCGCTATAATCGCACCACTAATTTCACCTAATACTCTTTTTACTGCCTGGTATGGCGTTATGTTAGGGAACTCGTCAAACTTGGCGTGAACGGCCTCCACCACCACAATGGCGTCATCCACTACAATACCAATTGCAAGTACAAGTGCAAACAGGGTTACAAGGTTAATAGATAACCCGAAGAACTGTATTACAAAGAATGCCCCTACGAGCGACACCGGTACCGCAAGTATAGGTATAAGCGTAGATCTCCAGTCGCCAAGGAAAACAAACACTACAATTGCCACAAGAATAAAGGCATCCCTTAGCGTATGGATAACCTGCTCAATAGAGGCATCAAGGAATTGGGAAACGTCATAACTAATTTTGTAATCCATGCCCGGAGGGAAAGTTTCCTTCATCTCCTCAAGCTTAGCTTTTACGGCTTCGATTACATCACTCGCGTTACTACCATAGTTTTGTTTTAATACTATGGAAGCCGATGGGTGTCCGTCAAGGTTAGAGTAAATATCGAAGAATTCACTTCCTAACTCTACCTTACCTATATCACCAAGGCGAATACGCTCACCATCTGCATTAGCACGAACAATAATATTTTCATATTCAGATGGTTCACTGTACCTACCCTTATAGGTTAATACATATTCTAACGACTGGGCTTCGATACCCGAACTTTGCCCGATACGACCCGGACGACCTACAATACTTTGTTCGGCCATTGCGTCCATAACCTCATCAACAGATACATGGTAAGCTCTCATACGGTCTGGGTTTAACCAAACACGCATTGCATAGGTTCTACTACCTAATATTTGAGATCTTGCCACACCCTTAATCCTGTTGATTTCAGGGATCATTTTTACGTTAGCATAATTGTACAGGAACTTTTCGTCCATGTTTTTGCCGGTTGCATACAGGTTAACGTACATCAACATACTCGGCTGGATTGGGGTAATTACAACCCCTTCACGCTGAACCAGTTCGGGTAAGAGGGGCATAACCTGGTCTACCCTCGTTTTTACCCTGATTACCGCCTGGTTAGGATCGGTACCCGGTTCAAAAATAATCCTTAGTGTAGCTTCACCTGCACTGGTTGCATCCGTAGCCATATAACGCATGTCCTGAACACCATTAATAGAGTTCTCTAAGGTAATCAGGGTCGATTTTACTAATACGTCTGCACTGGCCCCAGGGTAAGCTATAAAAACATTTACGGTAGTTGGCGCAATCTGGGGAAACTGCGATATTGGCAACTGTTTGATTGCCAACGAACCTACAAACACGATAATAATAGATATTACTATCGCAAATACAGGCCTATGTATGAATTTATTAAACATTTGATCTTTTTTTAAGTTATTCCATTATTCTGCATATAGCTCCAAATGAGATATAACATGTTTAGGGTCTTCCAGTTTGTATTCTATTTCCTCGTTTTCTTTAACAAGACGGATACCTTCCAGAAGTATCTTATCACTTTCTGATAAGCCTGATTCGATAATAAAGATGTGTGGCAGTTCGGCCGCTATTTTAATCTCTCTTGATTTTATCTTATTATCTTTATCCAATACATAAACATATTTCTTTTCAAGCACCTCAAAAGTTGCTTTTTGCGGAATGATCATGGCGTTTTGGAACGGTATTTTCATTTGAATACTACCTGTTTCACCATGTCTTAATAATCCGTTTGGATTAGGGAATGTAGCCCTGAAAGGTATGTTACCGGTTTCGTTATCAAAATCGGCCTCAATGGTTTCTACAATACCTTCCTGGTTGAATAACTTGTTGTTAGCCATTAACAGGCCTACTTTAGCTTTACCACCTTCTTTAGCAGATTCTTTATAGTCAAGGTATTCTGCCTCAGGTACGTTATAGTACACCCACATTTTACTGTTATCAGATAGATTAGTTAACAAATCTCCTTCGTCCACAAGACTACCCTGTCTAACATGGAAACGGTCAATAATACCGTCAAAAGGCGCTCTGATTTCGGTAAATCCAAGGTGAACTTCTGCTAAAGCAAGCTCAGCCTTAGCTTTGTCATATTTCGCTTTAGCCATAGCAAGCTCATTTGGAGCTACTACATTGCTATCTGCAAGTCTTTTTGTATTCTGGTATTCAATTTCAGCAAAATTAGCCTCTGCTTTTGCCTTTTGCATTTCTGCCTCATAGAGTTTAGGCATAATTTGGAATAGTAGCTGACCTTTTTTAACAGACTGGCCTTCATCTACATAAATCTTTTCAAGGTAACCTCTTTCCTGAGCCCTAAGTTCGATGTGTTGTATCGAGTGTATCTGGCACACATATTCATCGGTAATGATGGTGTCCATTTTTACAGGGTTAGTAACAAGGAATTTAGTTTCAACTTCCTTCTCTTCTTTGTCTGTTTTGCAGCTTGTATGGCACAATAATGCACACAAACTCACGAGCATGAGTACTCTCTTCATAATAAATTTTGCTTTTTTAAAACAATACGATTTTCTTGATATTCTTTTTTCTGGTAGAGTTCGTGTATAAAAAAATACACGGTATATATTCTTTTGGCCCTAAGCCGCGTGAATACACATAATGTTTAAATGCGAAAAATCAGGCAAACAAGAAGTTATCTACCTGAACGATGGGGTGAGAATCAAAGTCTGATTACTCGAAAAACAATATATTTCCTGTAAGATGAGAAATATGAAAGGGGTCTGCTATAATATGGCAGACTTTCTTTTACGTATCTGTGAGAGTACCCTAAAGTTTGGGCATAAAGTGCAGTGGTAAAGTAATTGTTGATTTCCAGATATTTTTTGTAGGAAACCAGTTCTTCATCGTCACCTTCGTTATCGGTAACAACAAATTTTTCGTTTTGTTTTTCGGTTTGAGTCCTAAACGGAATTGACTTGAAGTAAGAAGCGTCATAATCCTGACTAAACCCAAAATCAAACTGTAATGCTAACGATTCAGCATTTTTCCCCAATGCATAGCCATTGTGTCCCTGATAAGGATGAGCGTTTAAAACGCCCTGTCCCCCTAGCAGGACTACAAAAAGCATTAGAAAAAATCTGGTTAGCATATTTTTCATGGGCACCAAAATTACATAAACAAGATTATACTGGCAAGCAGTTTGGCATTAAATATTAACACATCTTAACATACTGCAGTTTTCACTCGTTTTCGCTAACATTGTTAACATTAAATTTACATTAACTCCTTTAAAGCCAAATAATAAATTACTCTTCGACCTAAACCAAAAACAATGCCAAAAAACTATATTTTAATTAAAATAAATCGCTACAACGATATAGTACAACCAAGACATATCATTACCCGAAATCACTGTTTATGGTGATAATACCTGTTTGCCCGGCTACTACTTTTATCATCTTTTAAAGTATATACAACAATCCCATAACTCATGGCTATAGACTTATTTATTTTAGACACAGAAACCGTTTACACAAAAGAGGAAACATTTAATACCATAAAATCATTATTTACTAATAATCCCGAGGTTACCTTTAAAACAAAAAAGAATCCGTTTACAGGTGAAACAAACCTTAATATTGTTATTAATGAGGAAGATTATGTTATAGGTATACTTTTTAGTGATGATGAACAGGTAGCACAGGATTTTGAAGCATTAAAAGGAAAATCTAAACAGCCTCCAAAATATTTTATCCGTTGCCTGTTAGGAAACGATCCTAATAATGATTACGACTATTATGCTATTACTGTACTTAATTACTTAATGGAACTCCCTCATGCAGTATGTTACAGTCACGCACAAAAACAATGGATTCAATAACAAGAAGCAGCATACCCCTATTAATAATTCAACAATAAAAACAAAACACTTGTAATTCGTTATCAATTTTAAGAAGGAGTTTTATAATTTTATATCTCGGCTTTAGTTATACTATAAGTCATAAGCATAAATACATATCCAACTTAAAAAAATTATTTTGACAGATTACAATAACATCTCATATGCCTCGGGGCCATCGGTTATTCCGTTACTGGGACAAACCATAGGGCAAAATTTAAAAGATACGGTAAAACGTTTCCCTGATAATGATGCCCTTGTATGTGTTGAACAAAACTACCGTAGCTCATACAGCGAATTTTACAATCAAACTACCACCGTTGCCAAAAGCCTGCTGGCAAAAGGAATTGCAAAAGGCGAAAGGGTTGGTATATGGTCTCCTAACCGGTCTGAATGGGTATTACTGCAATATGCCACAGCCCGTGTAGGTATTATACTGGTAAACATTAACCCGTCTTACCGTTCCAGCGAACTGGAATATGTACTTAACCAATCGGGGATAAAAATACTGGTTTCTGCACTTTCATTTAGAGGTAGCGATTATAAACAAATGGTTGAAGAAGTAGCTGCAAACTGCCCTACCCTAACCGAAACCATTTATCTGGATAAGGACTGGGATTCATTTTTGAGTCTGTCACATACTATAAGCGACGAGACACTTGCCGAAGCTGAAAGCACTATTCAGTTTGATGAGCCTGTTAATATACAATATACGTCGGGTACTACAGGCTTTCCAAAAGGCGTTACACTTACACACCATAACCTGCTGAATAACGGTTATTTTATTGGTGTACGTCTTAAATATACTGATGCCGACAGGGTTTGTATCCCTGTACCGTTTTATCATTGTTTTGGTATGGTAATAGGTAACCTGTGCTGTACCTCTCACGGTGCAACAATGGTAGTTCCGTCAGAAAGTTTTGATCCTGCCACAACACTAAAAGCCGTGGAAAAAGAGAAATGCACATCACTATATGGCGTGCCAACCATGTTTATAGCCGAACTTGCATTACCAGATTTTGAAAGTTATAATCTTACCAGCCTGCGTACAGGTGTTATGGCGGGTTCACCCTGCCCTGTAGAGATTATGAAACAGGTACAAAGCAAAATGTATATGAAAGAGGTATCTATTTGTTATGGTATGACCGAAACCTCTCCCGTATCTATACAAACAGTTATAGGTGCGCCTTTAGAAAAACAGGTTAGCACTGTAGGAACTGTACAGGATCATCTTGAAATTAAAATAATAGACCCCGAAACGGGGCATGTAGTACCAAAAGGACAGCCTGGCGAACTTTGCACAAGGGGTTATTCGGTTATGCTGAAGTATTGGAACAATCCGGAAGCTACGGCTGTAGTGCTTGATGATGCCCGATGGATGCATACCGGAGATATTGCTGTTATGGATGATGAAGGCTATGTAAACATATCAGGTAGGATTAAGGACATTATTATACGTGGTGGTGAGAATATCTCCCCTCGTGAAATTGAAGAATTCCTGTATACCCATCCGCATATTGAAGATGTACAGGTTATAGGCATACCCGATGCAAAATATGGCGAAGTGATTATGGCATGGGTAAAAGCCAAAAAGGATTCAGGACTGGAAGAAATTCATCTTCTGGACTTCTGCAAAGGCAAAATAGCACACTACAAAGTACCTAAATACTGGAAGTTTACGGCTGATTTCCCTGTCACCATAACGGGAAAAGTACGTAAGGTAGAAATGCGCGAAATATCTATTAAAGAGCTGGGACTGGAAGGTTTACTAAAAATTAAAACATCGTGATTAAATTGTAAAAAGTTCAAAAAAATAATGACTACCGTTTTTTAATTGAATTTATTTCTATATTTGCGAAGTACAAAAAGGACAAAATTTTATTATGATTTTTAATCAGCTACATCATCATCATTTTCAAACTGGCTCAAATGCGAGGAGGAAATGATATTGTAGTAACCTAAAATATTTTCTAAACCCGTTTGAGTAAAATCAGACGGGTTTTTTATTTAATCGAGCTCTCCCCTTCTGTTTTTACTCAGGCATCATTTTAAAAACAATGAGTAAATTAAAAATAGCCGTTCAGAAAAACGGAAGGCTCAGCGAAAAATCGCTGCAACTGCTAAACAAATGCGGCATAAGGTTGCTAAACGGAGAGCGAACACTTAAAGCTTCTTCACAAAACTTCCCTATTGAGGTACTTTTCTTAAGGGATGATGATATTCCGCAATATGTAGAACAGGGCGTTGCCGATGTAGGCATATTGGGCGAAAACGAGGTTTGGGAACAAAACAAAAACGTAACTGTAGTCAAAAAACTGGGTTTTGCCAACTGTAGGCTTTCACTGGCTCTACCAAAAGAAGCTCAATACAACGGAGTATCTTATTTCAATAATAAAAAAATAGCCACCAGCTACCCTTTTATCCTCCAGCAGTTTTTTGAAGAGAATAACATCACTGCCGAAATAGAAACTATTAGCGGTAGCGTAGAAATCGCTCCGGGAATAGGCCTTGCCGATGGTATTTTTGACATTGTAAGTACAGGGAGCACTCTATTAATGAACGGACTTAAAGAAGTAGAAACCGTTACAAAAAGTGAAGCCGTACTTATTAGTAATTCTTCACTAAATACTGAAAAAGAAGACATTCTAAACCAGTTACTTTTCAGGATACAGTCGGTTATAAATGCTGCCGAAAACAAATATATACTCCTTAATGCTCCAAACGATTCGGTACAACAAATAGCACAGGTATTACCCGGCATGAAAAGCCCTACTGTACTTCCGCTTAAGGAAGAAGGATGGAGCAGTATACACTCGGTAATACGTGAAGATGAATTTTGGGATAATATAGACCGCCTTAAAACCCTGGGCGCAGAAGGTATCCTTATTGTTAATGTTGAAAAAATGATTCTTTAAGCTATGGTACAAACTGTTTTATACCCCGAGAAAAATACATGGGAGGCTTTGTGTCAAAGACCACAACTCCCTGTTGCCGACCTTGAGAGTCTTACACCTCAGATTTTTGATGAAATAAGCAAAAAAGGTGATGATGCCGTAAAGAAATACACAGGCTTTTTTGATGGTGTAATCCCTGAGAACCTTCAGTTAACTGAAAGTGAAATAGCTAAAGGTGCTGCAAAGGTATCAACCGAACTGAAAGAGGCAATACAGCTAGCTAAAGCCAACATCGAGGCTTTCCACGCTATTCAAAAAGAACAGAAAAACAGTGTAGAAACCACATCTGGTGTAAGCTGCTGGAGGGAAAACAGAGCTATTGATAAGGTAGGTATTTACATCCCCGGCGGATCGGCGCCTCTTTTCTCAACTGTTTTAATGCTTGCCATACCTGCAAAAATTGCAGGCTGTAGAGAGATTGTACTTTGTACTCCACCCGATAAAAAGGGTAATGTAAACAGTGCTATACTTTATGCAGCCCAACTTACCGGAATTACAAAAATATATCGTGTAGGTGGTATACAGGCAATTGGGGCAATGGCATTGGGTACCGAAACTATCCCGAAAACCTATAAGATATTCGGTCCGGGGAATCAGTATGTAACTGCAGCCAAACAAACTGCACTAAACTATGGTGTGGCTATCGATTTACCTGCCGGACCAAGTGAACTTTTAGTTATTGCCGACAGTACAGCTAATCCTGAATATGTAGCAGCCGACCTACTTTCTCAGGCTGAACACGGTCCCGATAGTCAGGTGGTATTGCTTAGTAACAATGAACAAATCATTACACAAACAGCAAAAGCACTCGCAAAACAGGTAAACACTTTACCTAGAAAGGAAATAGCTTTAAAGGCACTTAACAACAGTAAAGCCATATTACTTTCTGACTTGGCGGAATGTATAGCATTTAGTAACCTGTATGCACCTGAACACCTTATAATAGCCAGTGATAATGCTGAAAATTATATAGATAATGTTACCAATGCCGGATCGGTTTTTCTGGGCAATTACAGTTGTGAAAGTGCAGGAGATTATGCCAGTGGTACCAATCACACCTTGCCTACAAACGGATATGCTACAAGTTATAGCGGGGTATCGGTAGATAGTTTCATCAAAAAGATAACCTTCCAGAAAATAACCCGAGAAGGACTTCAAAATATCGGTCCGGCTATAGAGGTTATGGCTGCTGCCGAACAACTGGAAGCTCACAAAAATGCGGTAAGTATACGATTAAAAGACATTGGTAATGAATAGTATAGAAAAAATAGTACGTCCTAATATACTCGCGCTCCAGGCTTACTCTTCGGCAAGGGAAGAATTTACCGGTAGCGAAGGAATATTCCTTGACGCTAATGAGAATCCGTTTGGTGAGCTAAACCGCTATCCTGATCCTTTACAGAAACAGTTAAAGCAAAGGCTTTCGGTAATTAAAGGTGTAGCCCCACAAAACATATTTACAGGCAACGGAAGCGACGAGGCTATTGACCTTTGTTTCAGAATATTTTGCGAACCGGGTAAAGACAAGGCGCTTACCTTCACTCCTACTTATGGTATGTATGAGGTCTCGGCAGCTATAAATAACACCGAACTGATTAAAGTCCCTTTGGATAATAATTTCCAAGTTGATAAAAATAAAGCATTATTGGCATTGGAAGACGAAAGTATCAAACTGGTTTTTATCTGTTCGCCTAATAACCCTACAGGAAACTGCTTAGATACAGCCAAATTCATTATACAAAACTTTAAGGGTATTGTGGTTGTAGATGAAGCCTATGCCGACTTCTGCTCCACCACGCTGGTAAACAAACTGGAGCAGTATCCTAACCTGATTGTATTACAAACCCTGAGTAAAGCCTGGGGACTTGCGGCAGCACGTGTGGGTATAGCCTATGCATCACCTTTTATTATTAGTCTTTTCAATAAGGTAAAGCCTCCTTATAACATCAGTAAACTCAACTATACGGCAGCTATTAAGGCTTTAGAGAACACCGATAATTATGAGGAACAGAAAAAACTATTACTTGAAGAACGTCAAAAACTGAGTGAAGCTCTCTCTCAAATTCCTATTATAAGGAAAGTATATCCTTCACAAGCTAACTTTTTATTGGTAGAGGTTAGCGATGCTAATTCTGTATACCAAAACCTTATACAGCAGGGAATCATTATACGTAACCGAAACAAAGAGGTAAAAAACTGTATCAGAATATCCATCGGTACGCCACAGGAAAACAAAGCTTTACTAAACGCATTACAAAACATTACAGCATGAAAAAAGTACTATTTATAGACCGCGACGGTACATTGGTAATAGAGCCTCCTGTAGATTATCAGTTGGACAGCTTGGAAAAACTGGAGTTTTACCCAGGGGTGTTTCAGGGGCTTTCAAAAATTGCGCGCGAACTGGATTACGAATTGGTTATGGTTACTAATCAGGACGGACTGGGAACAGCCTCTTTCCCCGAAAACACCTTTTGGCCGGCACAAAACAAAATCATTCAGGCATTTCAAAATGAAGGCATCACATTTAGTGAGGTGCTTATTGATAAAAGCTTCCCTCAAGATAACCTACCTACCCGAAAGCCGGGAACGGCTATGCTTACACACTATATAAAAGGTGATTATGATTTGGAAAATTCCTATGTTATTGGCGACAGGCTAACCGATATACAACTGGCAGAAAATATGGGATGTAAGTCGGTTTTTATTGGTAATGAATGCGACAGTGCTACCCTTGTAACCCAAAGTTGGGACATTATATACCAGTACCTGAAATCAAAACCAAGGACAGCTACCGTTAACCGAAAAACCAGTGAAACCAATATAGCTATAGCGCTTAACCTGGATGGTTCGGGTAAAAGTAATATCGATACCGGGCTTGGCTTTTTCAATCACATGTTGGATCAGTTAGCACGTCACGGCGGAGTGGATTTAAATATTACAGTTAAGGGAGATTTGTATATAGATGAACACCACACTATTGAAGACACTGCGCTGGCACTTGGCGAAGCTTTCCTTAAAGCACTGGGCAGCAAAAAAGGAATTGAACGTTATGGTTTCCTTCTCCCTATGGATGATTGCCTTGCTCAGGTAGCCATTGATTTTGGCGGAAGACCATGGTTAGTTTGGGAAGCCTCCTTCAACCGTGAGAAAGTAGGTGAAATGCCTACCGAAATGTTCCTTCACTTTTTTAAATCGTTTAGTGATACTGCAAAATGTAACATGAATATAAAAGCCGAAGGCGATAACGAACACCACAAAATAGAAGCAATTTTTAAGGCTTTTGCAAAAGCTGTAAAAATGGCTATAAAACAAACAGATAATTATACTATACCCAGTACAAAAGGAGTGTTATGATAGTGATTATAAAATACAATGCAGGTAATACCCAGTCGGTTGAAAATGCTGTTCGCAGGCTGGGTTATGACTGCATCGTTACAAACGATATTGAAGAAATTAAAAAATCTGATAAGGTTATCTTCCCCGGTGTGGGCGAAGCTGCAACAGCCATGCAGCATCTACAGGCAAACGGACTCGACTTAACAATAAAAGGACTCAAACAGCCTGTTTTAGGGATATGCCTTGGACTACAGCTAATGTGTAACTACACCGAAGAAGGCAACACAAACGGACTGGGCATTTTTGATGTAAACGTGAAAAGATTCCCCCCTCTTGATATTGTGCCACACATGGGCTGGAATACCCTATACAACTGCAAAGGAGAACTGTTTACGGGTATTAGTGAAGAGGAGCATTTTTACTTTGTTCACAGCTATTATGCAGAGGAATCTCCCCTTTCGGTAGCACAATGTGATTACATCCTGCCCTACAGTGCTGCATTGCAAAAAGATAATTTTTATGCTGTGCAGTTTCATCCTGAGAAATCGGGTACAGCCGGAGAACAATTATTAAAAAACTTTTTAAGCTTATGAGAATCATCCCTGCCATAGATATTATTAACGGCAAATGCGTACGCCTCACTAAAGGTGACTATGCTACCCAAAAAACATATAATGAAAACCCGGTAGCGGTTGCCCGTTCCTTTGAAGATGCCGGAATTAAATACCTGCACCTGATTGATTTAGACGGAGCTAAATCGGGCAGTATTGTTAACCATAAAGTATTGGAAAGTATTGCCACACAAACCAATCTTATTATTGATTTTGGTGGTGGTGTGAAATCGGACACCGACATACAAAAAGCCTTTGAGTATGGTGCTTCACAAGTCACTGCCGGTAGTATTGCAGTAAAAAATCCCGAAAAAGTAACCGAATGGCTTTCACAATATGGCTCAGATAAAATTATACTGGGTGCCGACTGCAACAATCGTAAAATAGCGGTGAACGCTTGGCTACAGGAAAGCGATACCGATGTACTGGAGTTTATACAAGGCTATCAAAAAAAAGGAATCAAAACAGTTATTTGTACTGACATAGCTAAAGACGGAATGCTACAGGGACCTTCAACAAATCTGTATAAAGAGATTATCGGTTTGGCAAACATCAACCTGATAGCCAGCGGAGGCATTACCAATATTCAGGATGTACTTGATATGAAAGCTATAGGATGTGAAGGCGCTATTATTGGCAAAGCATTGTATGAGGGAAAAATTGAACTTAAAGAATTAAGTAAACTATGCTAAAGAAAAGAATAATACCCTGCCTCGACATTAAAGACGGCAGGGTTGTAAAAGGAATTAATTTTGAAGGATTAAGAGATGCAGGTAACCCTGTAGAACTGGCCTCCCGCTATGCACAGGAAGGTGCAGATGAGCTTGTTTTTCTTGACATTACCGCCACGCTTGAAAAAAGAAAAACACTGGCAAGCCTAGTTACCGAAATTGCCAAAGAGATTAATATACCCTTTACTGTAGGTGGTGGCATAAACACCCCCGATGATGCCGAATATCTTATAAGTCGTGGGGCTGATAAGGTTAGTGTAAATTCATCGGCAGTTAAAAACCCTGAACTGATAAACCAGATAGCCAAAAACTGTGGCAGTCAGGCTGTAGTACTGGCTATTGATGCAAAAAAGGTAAACGGGAACTGGGAAGTATTCATTAACGGAGGTAAAACCGCTACAGGTATAAAACTTACCAGTTGGGCAAAATATGGCGAACAGCTTGGCGCAGGCGAAATACTGCTTACTTCTATGAATAACGACGGTACCAAAAACGGTTTTGCTATTGATGCCCTTAATCTTGTTGGCAATAACGTAAACATCCCCGTGATAGCCTCCGGCGGTGCAGGCTGTTTGGAACACTTTACCACTGTATTTAGTGAAACTAATGCCACTGCTGCGCTGGCTGCCAGTATTTTCCATTACAACGAGATAAGTATTCCTCAGCTTAAAACCTATTTACAACAAAATAATATACCCGTAAGATGAAACCTGATTTTAATAAAACAAACGGACTTATACCAGTCATAATACAAAACGCAACAACCCAGCAGGTACTAATGCTGGGCTACATGAACGAAGAGGCTTTTACCAAAACTAAACTTGAAAAGAGAGTAACTTTTTACAGCCGTAGCCGAAATGAGTTATGGACAAAAGGAGAAACATCGGGTAATTATTTAAATGTAGTATCTATGAGCCTGGATTGTGATAACGATACCATTTTGATACAGGCAAAACCAGCAGGCCCTACCTGTCACACCGGTACTACAACCTGCTTTGGAGAACCAAACAGTAAAGGTTTCCTGTACCAGCTTGAAGAGACGATTTCAGAAAGGATAGAGTCAGATTCTGATACTTCCTACACTAATACACTCTTTAAAAGAGGGATTAACAAAGTAGCCCAAAAAGTAGGTGAAGAAGCCGTGGAGTTGATTATAGAGGCTAAAGATGATAATGAAGAATTATTTAAAAATGAAGCTGCTGATTTACTTTACCATTTTTTAATACTCCTTAAAGCTAAATCTTTAAATCTTACTGATATTGAGAAAGTTTTAGAAGCAAGAAGTAAATAATTCATCTTAACAATGAAACAATATAAACCAAATTTTAACTTAATATTTAAATAATAATTATTTTTTATTTTAACAGAAAAGAACTTATTAAATAAAGTTAACAAGTTTATTCAGAGATTTCAAAAATACTGTATATTTAGCCCGTCAAAATCATCCTTATAATATAATTTTTAGTCCATGAAAAAATTACTACTTTTATTAGGATTGATGAGTTGTGTATATTCCTTTGGGCAATGCCCGGGTGATACTCAGGCCCCTTATTCGGGCGTAGCTTCGGGCTCAACGAGTATTTCTCAACGAGGAAGAACGTCTACCTACACAAACGTCAATCTTAACGGTACCGGTACAAATGAAGCTTTTGTGACTCCGGGCGCAGCCGTTACTTTTTCTTATGATTATTCAATGGTGTACAACACCGGCGGAGCATGTCCAACCTGTCCTACACAACACTTTGTAGGTATGAATAACGTGTTTACCAACTGTCATGAGGAAGGTACAGGAAATATTGCCACTTCATTTACCGCACCAACGGCAGAAGGGTCATACTACATCACGCAATCCAGCGACTGGGCAGCAGGATGTTATGATTTTAACAGCTTTGATCCGAACAATTCATATGCTGCTGTTGCTGTACTGCATGTGGGTGCACCAAGTTTAATCCCCCCTGCAAATGTTGTTGTAAACAGTACAACAGCTGCCTGTACCACAGTAGTAAACGGAATTAGAATTGTTGCTATTGATGATTGTGCTGATCCTATAACACTTACTTATGATATAACAGGTGCTACAACAGGAACAGGAACAGGTGATGCCAGCGGAACAACTTTTAATGCGGGTGTTAGTACTGTAACTTATACGGCTACAGATTCTTCATTAAACACTTCTACTGCTACATTTACAGTAACAGTAACCGGAACCACAGGTACTATTAGTTCACAAACTAATGTTTCGTGTAACGGCAATGCCGACGGTACTGCAACTATAGATGTAACCGGAGGTATTCCTCCTTATACTTACTTATGGAGTGACTCACAAACAAATGCTACAGCTACAGGCCTTGCTGCCGCAGATTATACCGTTACTGTTACAGATGCTGTAGGTTGTGCTACAATTGTTGATGTTACAATTACAGAACCTCCAGTGCTTGCTATAACCCCATCTCAGGTTAATATTTTATGTAACGGTGATAATACCGGAGAAGCTACAGTAACAGTAACAGGTGGTACTGGTGTTTACACTTATGACTGGAGTGACGGACAAACAACAGCTACCGCTACAGGGTTAATAGCAGGGTCTTACTCTGTTAATGTTACTGATGAAAACGGGTGTACATTAACCGAAAACTTCACAATTACCGAACTTCCTGCACTAACAGCAACCGCAACAGGCGTTGATATTGTTTGTAACGGAGATGCTTCGGGCTCGGCTTCAGTTGCTGTAACAGGAGGCGCAGCTCCATATAATTATCTATGGAGTACTACCGAGACTACAACTACTATTTCAAATCTTGCAGCCGGAACTTACACTGTAGATATTGAAGATGCTAACGGTTGTACAACAAGTACTTCAGTTACTATTAACGAATCTCCTGCCCTAGTGGTTAGTGAAACTCATACAAATGTTCAGTGTAACGGTAACGATACAGGTGTAGCCTCTGTTACAGTAACGGGTGGTGCTACTCCTTACGCTTACCTTTGGAATACCGGTGAAATTACAGCAACTATTACAAGCTTAGTTGCTGCAACTTACAGTGTAGATGTTACAGATGCTAACGGTTGTGTAGTTACACAAACCATTGTTATATCTGAGCCTACACCACTTGCCTCTACTCCGGCACAAACTAATATTTTATGTAACGGAGATACTACAGGTTCGGCCTCACTTACCATAACAGGTGGTGTAGCACCTTATTCTTATCTTTGGGATACCGGTGATACTACAGATAATATTACAAACCTAGCAGCCGGAAACTACTTTGTAACAGTTACCGATGCTAATGGTTGTACATTAACGCAGTTATATACTATTGATGAGCCTGCGGTACTTTCGGTAAACCCTACTCAAACTAATATTCTATGTAATGGTGCTGCAACTGGTGTTGCTACAGCAACAGTATCTGGTGGTATAGCTCCATATGCTTACTTATGGAATAACGGAGAAACTACTCCTACTATAAGCGGACTTGTAGCAGGAAACTATTCTGTTGGTATTACAGATGCTAACGGTTGTACTGTTTCTCAGTCTTTCAACATTACTCAGCCTACAGCGCTTACAGCAACTACTTCACAAAGTAATATTGCATGTAATGGTGAAGATACAGGTGTAGCTTCAGTTACAGTTTCAGGTGGTGTTGCTCCTTATACTTATGCTTGGAGTAACGGTGAAACAACTGCTGCCATAACAGGACTTACAGCAGGCACTTATACTGTAGATGTTACAGATACTAATGGTTGTACACTTACAAGATCTTTTGATATTCAACAACCTACAGCACTTAATGCTACATCTTCTCAGGTTAACGTTTTATGTAACGGTGCTGCTACAGGTGAAGCCTCTGTTGCTATGACAGGTGGTATTCCTCCTTACTCTTATTTATGGGATGACGGACAAACAACTCCTACAGCAACCGGACTTTTTGCGGGAGCTCATTCGGTTTTCGTGACCGATGCTAACGGGTGTACACTTACTCAGTCAATTACTATTACTGAGCCTGCTGCTCTTGTAAGTACTCCAAACACTACTCAAAGTAACGTACTTTGTAATGGTGGTACTTCGGGTAACGCAACAATAGTTGTTGAAGGTGGTATAGCCCCTTACTCTTACTTATGGAGTAACGGACAAACTACGCTAACAGCTACAGGTCTTGTAGCAGGTACTTATACAGTAACCGTAACCGATGCTAACGGTTGTACACTTACTCAGGATTTTGATATTACAGAGCCTGCTGCACTAACATCTACTCCGTCACAAACAAACATTATATGTAACGGTAATGCAACAGGAACTGCTTCTGTTGTTATTAACGGAGGGGTTCAGCCTTATACTTACGAATGGAATACAGGAGCAACTACCGATGCTATATCAGGCTTAGCAGCCGGAAACTACTATGTAACGGTAACCGATGATAACGGTTGTATCCTTATACAAAACTTCAATATCAGTGAACCACCTGCATTAACTGTTGGCCCTGCAACTACACAAACAGACATTCTTTGTAACGGTGCTGCTACAGGTAGCGCTACTATAGATGTTACAGGTGGTACTACTCCTTATACTTATACCTGGAGTAACGGACAAACAACCGCTACCGCTACAGGACTTACGGCTGGTACTTATGATGTTTTAGTAACCGACTTTAATAACTGTACATTATCATATGAATTTGTAATTGATGAACCAGATGCTTTAATACTTACAGCTTCTCAAACAGATGTATTGTGTAACGGTAATAATACCGGTGAGGCAACCATTAGTGTTGAAGGAGGGGTTACCCCTTATACTTACTTATGGAGTAATGGTGAGATAACAAGTACTATTACGGGTCTTGTTGCGGGTACTTATACTGTTGATGTAACGGATGCTAACGG
>NZ_WOWP01000011.1 GCF_009741375.1 Flavobacterium rakeshii | reverse complement strand
TCGTCAGGATGATACTCGTACGTGTTGGGTTCTGCTTGTCATTCTGAACGGAGCGCAGCGTAGTGAAGAATCTCTTTCTATAACAGATCCTTCCTATCGTCAGGATGATACTCGTACGTGTTGGGTTCTGCTTGTCATTCTGAATGAAGCGCAGTGTAATGAAGAATCTAACTCTATTCAAGATTCTTCGTTCCTCAGAATGACAGTTGTGTTTTATTCTGCTGTTATAAACCAATCGGTAATCTTTTAAAGGTATAACAACCTGTGTTAAAAAGATGTACTTTAGTATTAATAGGAATTTTGGCACATGGTTTGGTAGTGCTAAAATCAAATAACCAAATAAACAATCATGCTATGAAAAAAGCCTTACTATTTGCAGCGCTTTGCTGCTTTGGAGTTCAATCATCAATCTTTGCTCAGGAAAGTCAGCCTGAAACAACAAATGAAAAGGAGAAACCTGTTTACCTGTATTTCGCATTAGGTGCAAACATTAACAGCGGATTTAAACTAAACGACAAGCTTGCCAATGCCGGCTTTAGAGAAATTGATGAAGCAACTCCCGAATTTGCCCTTGGTTTCCGTATAAACATTCCCGATTCTAAAATGTATACCGATATTGAGATTTCCGGTAGTTTTTATGACAGGAATGACGGTGGTTTCAGGACACAGTCTATTAGTAGTAGCAGTAGGCTAAGGGTGCATTACACAATTTGGGAAAACAAGGATTTTATGTTTGCTGCTGGAGGTGATGTATCATACACCTCTTACTACGTTAACCTGTTTTCAAGAAACAACTATGTAGATCTTGACGATCTTCCTAACACAATGAACAACTCTCATGTGTCGCTTAGAAGTGGTTTGTTTAATGTTGGTCCGTCTGTTGCCTTTGGTTTCCTTAGGGATACTAATTTCCCGTTAAGGATTAATGCAGGGTATGATATTGGGCTTACTAACGGTAAATGGAAGTCGGATTTTGCCTATGTAGATAATACAGTAAAAGAAAACGGTTTGGGTACTTTTTATGTCAGATTAGCACTTTGGGCATGGTAAAAGCCTGATTTAGTGTCAAAATAACAGTTAAAGCCAATCTTACTCAAGATTGGCTTTAATTTTGATATACTATTTATATAAATCAAAAAACGATGTATTTAGAATATTATATTTTAATAGGTATTATTGGTTTGGCAAGTTACGCTGTTAGTGCCAAGCTAAAGAGTAAGTTTGCTTTTTATTCAAAAGTACACTTAAGGAATGGTATGAGTGGTGCTGAAATCGCTCAGAAAATGTTGCAGGATAACGGTATCTATGATGTAAAAGTAGTATCGGTAGCCGGTAGGTTAACCGACCATTATAACCCGGCAGATAAAACCGTAAACCTAAGTGAAGCCGTATATAATCAACGTAATGCTGCTGCGGCAGCTGTTGCAGCACACGAGGTAGGGCATGCCGTTCAGCATGCTACGGCATATAGTATGCTTGGTTTCAGGTCCAAAATGGTGCCTGTGGTAAGTGTATCCTCTAATCTTGCGCCTATGCTTATATTTTTAGGGTTGATTTTAGGTGCAGCCGCTAAAATAGGTATGGGGTATTATATAGCTGTTTTAGGTGTTGCACTTATGGCTGTTGCCACGCTGTTTAGTTTTATAACACTTCCGGTGGAGTATGATGCCAGTAACCGTGCCCTTGCATGGTTAAAAAATAAGAACATGCTTAGCCAGCAGGAATATGCCGGTGCCGAGGATTCATTAAAATGGGCTGCCCGTACTTATGTGGTTGCCGCTCTTGGATCGTTAGCTATGCTGTTATACTGGGCATTGCAGGTTTTTGGAGGTTCCAGGGATTAATCCCTGTCTATATATATCTTGATAAACAGCCGGGTCGTTAAGTCCGGCTGTTTTTTTATGCTTATAAATTTGAAAGTTTTATGTTGAACGGTACAAACCTAATTATTACAACTGTATCTGTCTTTCAATTTGCTGTTCCAGTGATATAAAGGTTTCGGTACGCGATACTCCGTTAATGGGCTGTATTTTTTTGTTAAGCAGCTGCATGAGGTGTTCGTTGTCACGACAAATCATTTTTATAAGTATAGACCAGTTCCCTGTGGTATAATGGCATTCCAGTACTTCGGGTATTTTTTTAAGCTCTTTAACGGCCTCAAAGTTACTGGAAGCTTTTTCAAGATAGATACCCACAAATGCCATAGTGCTATAGCCCAAAACCTTTGTGTTTACTATAAATTTTGATCCGGCTATTACTCCTGCCTGTTCCAGTTTACGCAAGCGCTGGTGAATAGCAGCGCCCGATATCCCTATTTTTGCGGCTATCTGTAATATGGGTTTACGGGCATCTTCCATAAGGTAGCGGAGTATCTCTTTGTCAATGCCGTCTATTTCAATTTGTAGTGAATTTATCTTCATAACCTTTCAGTTTACTGTAAATATACGTTTTTTGGTTACAGATAGTGATTGATCGTTGCGTTTTGATGATAGTGTCTGCTATAAATTATGTTGGTTTAGATGCAAATAAAAAAAAGCCTTTCCCGGGGCGGTGGGAAAGGTTATAAAAATATTGAGTTAGTAAAGGAGGTCTAGCTCACTACATTATTGGCATTGTAGCCCATGTAGGGAACTTGTTTTTCGTGAAAAACGACCCCAAAATCTTCAAGCTCTTTTAATATTGGCTCGTATACTTCTTTATTTATAGGTATTTGTACCCCTGGTGTGGTAATATTACCGTTTAATATTTGTAAGGTTGCCATAGCTACAGGTAAACCTACTGTTTTTGCCATTGCAGTATAGGTTTGATCTTCCCCTATGCATACCATTGTAGAATCAATTTGTTTGCGTTCTCCGTTAAGTTCGTATCCAAACTTGTGGTACATAACAATCATATCCTTATCTTCAGGGCTAAGCGTCCATTTGTCGCTAAGTATTTTTTCCAGTATCTGAGCCGGAGTAGCATCAATAAGTCCTACTTTTTTATTCGGGTTAAAAATGTCAAGCTCTACCAGTTTGTCCCACTGTATATCATCCTGATCCAGTTTTAGGCTGTGTCTTAATTTCAATTCAACCGAATCACTGGGATGGTAAGGTAAAAAAGAATTGACAAACTCCCTGTAGCTCATGTTCTCTGAGTTTTCCATGATGTATGAATCATCGGTCATGCCCAGTTGTACAAACATATTCCATGCTTTAGAGAAGCCTACACGTCTAAGTGTGCCTCTATATAAGGTTAAGGCATCATCCAGTCCGTACACGCTGCGGTATTTAAGAGAGTCTCTGTTGGCGTAGCCTTCAAATCGGCCATAACCTTCTACCTCCATAAATTCTGTACGACGGAAAAGTTTATTGTAAGGGATATACTTGTAGGTTCCTTCCTGAACAAATTTAGCTGTACCGCCCTGTCCTGCAAGTACCACATTTCGGGGATTCCAGGTAAACTTATAGTTCCACAGGTTGTTATCGCTTTCGGGGGCTACAAGCCCGCCACAAAACGATTCAAATAAAATTACTTTACCGCCCTGCTCACGAATTTCGTTTATAACCTTCATGGCACTCATGTGATCTATACCTGGGTCAAGGCCTATCTCATTCATGAAAACAAGATTATTTTCCTTAACCAGTGTATCAAGCTCCTGCATGGCAGGACTAACGTATGATGCGGTTACCAGGTGTTTTTTATGCTTAATACAGTCTTTAGCTACCTCATAATGCAAGTGTGCCGGTAGCATAGATATTACAATATCGGCTTTACTTAATTGTGTATCGCGTTGTTCTGCATTAAAAATATCAAAAGCTATAGCTGTGGCGCGAGGATGGCCTGCGGTTTTCTTTTGGGCAAGTTCAAGGGAAAGATCTGCAATAGTAAGGTGCAGGTTTTCAGTCTCTGATTTGTCTAAAAGGTATTTAATTAATGATGATGCAGAGCGTCCTGCACCAATTATTAATATATTCCTCATTTGAGTTTGGTTATTTAATTATAACACGAAAGTAGTAATTTGTTATATTTATAAAAATTATTTGGCAAAATAAATGCGTTAAACTTTTTAAATTTACGCTCACAATAACACAATCATGGATAGAAAAACAATAGCGATTGCAGCAATACTGGGTGCTACGGGTATTATGCTTGGTGCTTTTGGAGCACACGGATTAAAAAAACTCATAGAGCCGGAACAAATAGCTACTTTTGATACAGGGGTAAAATACCAAATATATCATGCGTTATTCCTGCTTTTTGTAGGAACAACTTCAATGTTAACAGAAAAGGCAAAAAAGACAATTTTAACACTTACAACCATAGGGGTGTTTTTCTTTTCGGGATCTATCTATTTTTTGTCGTGTAACAGTCTTTTTTCGTTCGATTTCAAAACAATAGGTTTTATAACACCTGTTGGAGGATTATTATTAATTTGTGCTTGGGTAGTATTATTTTTACAGATAATGAAGCGAAAACAATAATTTTGTTTTAATTTTTTATTTTGTAAAGTTTAATTTATACTTTTGTCCCCTGAAACAATGCAACTTAATAACAAAACTTATGAGTAATTTTGGCCTTTTTACGAAAACGATTTCGTTAGAGAAAATGGGAATTAAAAATGCTAATGTAAAGTATCAGTTAACTCCGGATGAGTTACATGATATTACGATAGAGAAAGGCCAGGGTGTCGAAAGTTCTACAGGGGCGCTGGCAATTAATACCGGAGAGTTCACCGGAAGATCTCCTCAGGACCGCTTTATAGTTAAAGACAGTATTACTGAAGATAAAGTGTGGTGGGGTAATGTCAATATTCCTTTTGATAGTGATAAATTTGAAAAACTGTATAATAAAGTAACCGAATACCTTTCGGGTAAAGAAGTTTTTGTAAGAGATAGCTATGTATGTGCTGATCCTAATTACAGAATGAACGTAAGGGTGGTTACCGAGTGTGCATGGTCAAACCTTTTCTGTTATAATATGTTCCTTCGTCCTGAAGATTCAGAACTGGAAAACTTTGATGCAGAATGGCATGTGGTGTGTGCGCCGGGCTTTATGGCCGATCCGGCTGTAGACGGAACACGTCAGCACAACTTTGCAATACTTGACTTCACAAGAAAAATTGCTCTTATAGGTGGTACAGGTTATACAGGAGAGATGAAAAAAGGTATTTTCTCTGCGCTTAACTTTATTCTTCCTGTGTTTAAAAATACTTTACCTATGCACTGTAGTGCCAATGTAGGTGAAAAAGGTGATACAGCTATTTTCTTCGGTCTTTCAGGTACTGGTAAAACTACGCTTTCTGCCGATCCTGCACGTAAGCTTATTGGTGACGATGAGCACGGATGGACTAAAGAAAATACAATCTTCAATTTTGAAGGTGGTTGTTATGCTAAGGTTATCAACCTGACAGAAGAAAATGAGCCGGATATTTTCAGGGCTATTAAAAAAGGAGCTCTTTTAGAGAATGTAATCTTTAAAGAAGGTACTAAAGAGGTTGATTTTGAAGATATTTCAATCACGCCTAATACACGTGTAAGCTACCCAATATATCATATAGATAATATTCAGCCGGGATCTATCGGCGAAAATCCTAAAAACATATTTTTCCTTACTGCCGATGCGTTTGGGGTACTGCCTCCGGTTTCTAAGTTAACTCCGGGTCAGGCTGCTTACCACTTCATATCGGGCTATACAGCGAAGGTAGCAGGTACGGAGGCAGGCATCAATGAGCCGGTGCCTAACTTCTCTGCTTGTTTCGGTGCGCCGTTTATGCCGCTACACCCAACAAAATATGCTGAGATGTTAAGTGCTAAAATGAAAGAAGCTGGCGTTAATGTATGGCTTATCAATACCGGATGGACCGGTGGTGCTTACGGTACGGGTCAGCGTATGAAATTAAAATATACCAGAGCCATGATTACTGCAGCTCTTAACGGAGAGCTGGCTAATGTGGACTATAAAACACATAAAGTGTTTGGTTTAGCAATACCGCAAACCTGCCCTAATGTTCCTGCAGAGGTGTTAAACCCAAGGACTACATGGGAAGATAAGGATGCTTATGATGCAAAAGCACACGAGCTAGCCGAGTCGTTCAGGAAAAACTTTGCCAAATTTGAAGAATTTGCTAATGATGAAATCATGGCAGGTGCACCAGTGGCATAATCAGGAAATTTTAGAATAATGAAAAAGAGCCGTTTTTACGGCTCTTTTTTTGTTTGTATAGTTTTGATATAGTAATACGTGTATAAACAAAAAAGCCGCTTTTTAAGCGGCTTTTGTAGTATTGTGTGTGTTTGGTGTAATGTAATATTATTTCCCTTTGTTGGCTTCAATAATATATTTTTCAAGAGCCATTGTCATAGAAGGGGTTCCCGGTGCAGGCGCCATAATATCTATGCGCAGCTCGCGATCCAGGGCTTCTTTCTGGGTTGTACTTCCAAATACAGCAATCCTAGTGTCGTTTTGCTTGAAATCAGGGAAGTTTTTAAATAAAGATTTAATTCCTGTAGGACTGAAAAATACCAGTACATCGTAGTAAACATCTTTAAGGTCAGAAAGGTCACTCATCACAGTTTTATAAAAAGTACCTGCTGTCCAGTTTACCTTAAGGTTGTCCATTGTTTGAGGGACATCGTCGTTAAGCTGATCTGAAGCCGGTAAAAGGAATTTCTCGTCCTTGTACTTTTTAATAAGCGGAGAAAGATCGGCAAAATCTTTCTGGCCCACATAGATTTTTCTTTTTCTGTACACCACATACTTCTGCAGGTAAAAGGCTACGGCCTCGCTCTGGCAAAAGTATTTCATAGTTTCAGGCACTTTATAACGCATTTCTTCCGCTACCCGGAAAAAATTATCAACAGAATTCTTGCTGGTAAGGACTATGGCAGTGAAATTGTTAAGGTCAATTTTTTGAGCCCTAACATCTTTTGCGCTTACACCCTCTACGTGGATAAATGGCCTAAAGTCTACTTTTACTTTTAGTTTGTTCTGGATTTCGAAGTATGGTGAATTTTCTACTTTAGGTTCCGGCTGCGAAACCAAAATTGTTTTCACTTTCATATTTGACATGTTGTTATAACTAACTTTTTGTAAACCAATAATACATGAAATAATAGGGTGCTATTTCAAGAGTGCAAAGATACAAAATAAAATAGAATAATTTACCGAGTATCAAATTTTGATAAGTCTTCAATGAAACTATGTATGAATAAAGGCTTCCCGTAATTATAAGGGTTAAAATTGTATAAACCATAAAAGGGGAGGGGTCACTGTTGTAAAACAGTATAGCATTTAACGGAAGTAACACCATTCCTATATAGGTTCGGTAGTTTACTTTCATAAGGTTAAACTGCTCGTTAAACTCTTCTATGTTAAATGATGTGGCAATTATTTTTTCGGTAAGGTACTTAGAGAGGATAAAAAAGCTTAAAAAAGTAAATATCTGTACAAAGGTAACAAGGCTGTATTTACTGCTGCTGCCAAAATAACTTAATAGGAACTGTATGAAAAAAGTAAATGACACCAGTTGTACAAAAAAGAAAGATATGGTAAAACTACTGGTCATATTACCGCTATCCTTGTATATTTTTATGTATTTATTTGATAGTGCGAGTTTTGAGAATTCGGCAAAGCGTCCCCCAAATACAGAGCGGTTTGCTGCAATGAGCACAAAGCAAAAAACAAACAGGATGGTGGCCCAGTCTTTGCTATCGATTATTCTTTCATGTAAAACGAAGTCGGTCATACACAGCAAAATTAAACATTTTTATGTACAGTTATTTTGCAGAATTATAATTTAATTATGGCATGCACGTTAGAAATACATTATTTTTGCATTCAAAATTCACGCGCACATGAGCGAAGGTATAGTAGTAATACCTACTTATAACGAAATTGAGAACATTGAAACCATTGTAAGGGCTGTTTTTTCTTTAGAGACAAGCTTCGATATACTGGTGGTTGATGATAATTCGCCCGATGGTACTGCTGCTAAGGTAAAAGAGCTTCAGGCTGAGTTTCCTGATAACCTTTTCCTGGAAGTAAGAGCCGGTAAAGAGGGGTTAGGTACTGCCTATGTGCACGGGTTTAAATGGGCTATTGCCAGGAAATACGAATATATTTTTGAAATGGATGCCGATTTTTCACACAACCCTGCCGATTTAGAAAGGCTGCAGATGAGTTGTAAAAACGGAGCCGATATGGCAATAGGGTCAAGGTACAGTACCGGAGTAAATGTTGTGAACTGGCCACTTAGCCGTGTGCTTATGTCATATTATGCTTCGGTTTATGTAAAAATGATAACGGGAATGAAAATTCACGATGCTACTGCCGGTTTTATATGCTACACGCGCAAGGTGCTGGAAACCATAAATCTTGATAAAATTAAGTTTGTGGGGTATGCTTTCCAGATAGAAATGAAATACAGAGCCTGGTCTAACGGGTTTATTATAACAGAAGTGCCTATAATATTTACCGACAGAACTAAAGGACAGTCTAAAATGAGTAATGCCATTATTAAAGAAGCTATCTTTGGTGTTATTTCATTACGAATTAAAAAAATGCTTAACAGATTATAACGGATATAATGAACAGGGTTTTAATTAAGAACGCTAAGATCGTAAACGAAGGGTCTATTTTTGAAGGCGATCTTTTAATTGAGGATAAATACATTAAGGAGATTGCTGATAGTATCAGTGCAAAATCTTCTGATATTAAAATTATTGATGCCGAAGGGAATTACCTTATTCCGGGTGCGATAGATGATCAGGTGCACTTTAGAGAGCCGGGTCTTACCCATAAGGGTAATATTGAAACCGAATCGCGTGCTGCGGTTGCCGGTGGTATCACATCATTTATTGAGCAGCCTAATACCGTACCAAATGCGGTAACACAGGAGCTTTTGGAGCAGAAGTACCAAAGAGCAGCCGAGACATCGTATGCTAACTATTCATTCATGATGGGTGGTACTAACGATAATCTAGAGGAGGTTTTAAAAACCAACCCAAGAAATGTGGCGGGTATAAAACTTTTCCTGGGTTCATCTACCGGTAATATGCTGGTTGATGATGAGCAGGTACTGGAAAAGATTTTCTCAAGTACTTCAATGCTTATTGCTGCACACTGTGAAGATGAGGCTACTATACGTGCTAATTTTGCTAAATATCAGGAGGAGTTTGGTGATGATATTCCAATGAAATACCATCCGCTTATTCGAAGTGCAGAGGCATGTTATATCTCTTCATCAAGAGCAATTGAACTGGCTAAAAAAACAGGAGCAAGGCTGCACGTTTTCCATGTGTCTACAGCTAAGGAAACCGAACTTTTTACCAATAAAATTCCGCTTGAGGAGAAAAAAATTACTGCTGAGGTGTGTATACACCACCTTTGGTTTACCGATGCCGATTATGAGAAAAAAGGTTCGTTTATTAAATGGAACCCTGCTGTAAAAACTGCTGACGACAGAAAAGCACTTTGGGAAGCTTTGCTTGACGACAGGATTGATGTTATTGCTACAGATCATGCCCCTCACACACTGGAAGAGAAAAAAAATCCATACACCAGTGCTCCATCGGGTGGGCCGCTTGTACAGCACGCTGTAGTGGCTATGTTTGAGGCATATCATCAGGGTAAAATATCTATCGAGAAGATAGTGGAGAAAATGGCGCACAACCCGGCTAAACTATTCAGGGTAGAGAAGCGTGGTTTTATCCGTGAGGGTTATTTTGCCGATCTTGCTATTGTAAATGCAGGATTGCCTTGGAACGTGAAAAAAGAAAACATACTATATAAATGCGGTTGGTCTCCGTTTGAGGGTACTAACTTTAAATCAAGAATTACGCATACGTTTGTAAACGGACAACTGGTATATAATAACTTTAAGGTGAAAGATATCCGTTGTGGTGAGCGTTTACTTTTTGATAGGGAATAATCATGAAAAAAATCGCAGTTTTATTGTTGGCAGTATGTCTTTTTGCCTGTAATGATAAATTACAGCAACCGGATAATCTTTTAAGTGAAGATAAGATGGAGGATATACTTTATGATGTGGCTCTGCTACAGTCCATAAGTTCTTTTGCTCCGGCGACATTAAGCGCTAATGATATTAAGATTGATACTTATATTTATGATAAATACCAAACAGATAGCTTAACCTTTGCTCAAAGCAATGAGTATTATGCTGCCGATTTTGACCGTTATGAAGCAATTTTAGAAAAAGTATCTGAAAGGCTTAAGGCTGAAAAGGTTGAAATTGACAGTATAGTTTCTAAAGAGAATAAAAATGTTGTCAAGGATTTTAAAGCAAAGGCTGTTAAGGATAGTGTTGATGTAATTAGGGATGATATAAAAGTGCTTAACGATAGCATTTCAATAGAATAAAAAGCGGGCTAATCGGCCCGCTTTTTTATTGATGATTATTCCTGTATTTTTCTCCTATTTTGGTAAGATAGCTCTTTACATCTCTGAAGTTGTAGTTAAGGGCTTCTCTTATTTTTGAGTTGTCAAAGTTTTGATGTTTGTGTGCCGATTTTGCCATGCTTTTGGTAAAGTGCCTTTTCCTGAAAAGTAGTTTTGAGAAAAACCAGTCCAGTCGATAAGCCATATCAGTCATAAAAGGGGTAGCATATATAAACGTATGTTTTTTATGCATGCCGTCGGCTATGGCGTTAAAAATGTTCTCGTAGGTAATATTTTCGGCTACTACAGTATAACGTTCCCCTGATATGTGAGACTCCATTAGTTGTATCATTATTTCCACAACATCTTCAACCGCTACAGCGCCACAGGTGCCTTTGGTGTAAAAATACTGGCCTTTGTTTACGGCTTTGAATATTTCGCCGCTACCCTGATTCCAAAAACCATATCCAAAAATTAATCCCGGGTTTATAATAGCAACTTCAAGACCTTCCTGCCAGCCTCTCCAAACTTCGGTTTCTGCACCGTGTTTACTAATGGCATAGTCAGCATGGAATTTTTCAGGGTTCCATTCCGTTTCTTCGGTAATTACGGTTTCGTTGTACTTCAGGTCGCCTAATGCAGCTACCGAACTTACATGGCACAGTTTGCGAACACCCAGTGCCAGGCAGCAGTTAACTACATTTGCAGTTCCTTCTATATTTACTTTGCGGAGTAATTTTTCGTCGGCAGGATCAAAAGAAATACTGGCGGCACAGTGGTATACTTTTTCTACCCCGGCCAGGGCAAGTTCCAGTGACGGAGTTTCCAGTATATCGCCTTCCAGCCATTCTATTTTTTCAAACAGGTTTTGTTTGCCGTAATGAGAAAACAGGTGCTTTGTTTTTCTGGTTGTATCGGCGTTGCGGTACAATGCCCTTACGGGCGTTTCGCCTTCGGCTAAACGCAGCAGCAGGTGTGCACCTACCAGTCCTGTTCCTCCTGTAACTAATATCATATAACAAATATAACCATTGATAGGTGTATTTTATATTGGCTTAATTATAAATATTCACTTTTTTTAAACAACGAGGTGTATTTTTATCGCCGTACATTGTATTTTTGTGCTTCACTAAATTTTTGATATGAAGAACTTTGTAGAAGAGCTAAGATGGAGAGGTATGATACATGATATCATGCCCGGAACCGAAGAACAACTGAGTAAAGAGGTTACAACGGCGTATATTGGCTTTGATCCAACTTCAGATTCGCTACACATTGGTAGTTTAGTGCCTATTATTATTTTAGTGCACCTGCACAAATGCGGACACAAGCCTATTGCGCTTGTGGGTGGTGCTACAGGTATGATAGGTGATCCGTCGGGCAAGAGTGACGAAAGAAACCTGCTTGATGAGGAAGCATTAAACAAAAATGTTGAGGGAATTAAAAGAGTGCTTTCCCGTTTTCTTGACTTTGATGCTAAAGAAGAAAACGCTCCGGTATTGGTTAATAACTACGACTGGATGAAGGAATTCTCTTTTATCGGGTTTGTGCGTGATGTGGGTAAACGTATTACCGTTAACTACATGATGGCAAAAGACTCGGTTAAAAAGAGGCTTACAGGTGAGGCAGGATCAGGTATGTCGTTTACCGAATTTACCTATCAGTTAATACAGGGTTACGATTTCTATCACCTTCACAAACATTATAACTGTATGCTTCAGCTTGGCGGTAGCGACCAGTGGGGTAATATTACTACAGGTGCAGAGCTTGTTAGGAGAATGAACGACGAGGGAGCTAAGGCTTATGCTATGACTACTCCGCTTATCACTAAAGCAGACGGTTCTAAATTCGGTAAATCTGAAGGCGGAAACATATGGCTTGATGCCGATAAGACTTCGGTTTATAAATTCTACCAGTTCTGGTTAAATACCAGTGATGCTGATGCAGAAAAGTATATTAAGATATTTACATTCATTGAGCAGGCTGAAATTGAGCAGTTAGTTGAAGAGCATAAACAGGCTCCGCACCTAAGAGCTTTACAGAAGAAACTGGCGCAGGAAGTAACGGTGTTTGTTCATTCGCAGGAAGCGTATGAGGATGCGGTTAAGAAAGCCGAATTTGTTTTCTCTAACTATGACAAAGCTGCGATTGAAGCCGAGAGTGAGGAATTCTTTACCGATATTTTTGGGGAATTCTTTACAACTCCGGTTAAAAAATCTGTACTTACAGAAGGTGAGGATATAGTTGTGGTGTTGAGTGATCTTACCGGTATATTCCCTTCAAGAAAAGAGGCGAGGAAATCATTAGCGGCTAATGCTGTTGCTATAAATAAAGTTAAGGTTGATGAGACTTATGCTTTAAGTGCAGCCGATTTACTTTTTGATAAGTATATACTTGTTTCTTTTGGTAAGAAAAAGAACTTTGTAGTTTCAGTTGAGGACTAGTTTAAAATACATCTATAAAAAAGCCGCTCATTGAGCGGCTTTTTTTGTTTGAAATAGTTTTGTCATTCCGATTGTAGCGCAGCGGAATAGAGGAATCTTAATTATCAGATAAGATTTCTCACTTCATTCTATTGCGTATCGAAATGACAGGAATACTATAAAAAAAACGGCTCATTGAGCCGTTTTTTTTAGTTCATTGGAGTGCCTCTAAGCTTCCTGAAATTCTCGTATGTTTTTTCAACTCTTTCCTTTGGAGTTGTTTTAAACTCCTCATCGGTTACTTTGTACTGTTTTTGTAATTCTTTTAGTCTTTTGTGTAGCTGTTTTTGTATGTCGGTATAATTTGGATCGTCATACAGGTTGTGCTGCTCTTCAGGGTCGGTTTTAAGGTCATACATTTCCCATGCGTCAATGTCGTCATAAAAATGGATAAGCTTGTAGCGTTTTGTCCTTACGCCATAATGTCTTTTTACCATGTGGAAGGCAGGGAAGTCGTAGTAATGATAGTAGAGTGCATCTCTAAAGTCATCGGGGTTTACCTTGTTGTCTAAAATAGGCTTGATGGACTGTCCCTGGAAATCATCGGGTATAGTAGCTCCGGCATAATCTAAAAGTGTCGCTGCAAAGTCGAGGTTTTGTGTCATGGCAGGTATTACCGATTCTTTTTGGATTTTGGGAGGGTATTGTATAAGTAGCGGTTGCTTCATGGAAATGTCGTACATAAAACGTTTGTCAAACCATCCGTTTTCACCCATGTAAAATCCTTGGTCTGATGTGTATACCACTATGGTATTTTCGGTAAGTCCGTTTGCATCCAGATAATCCAGTATTTTACCTACTCCTTCATCTACCGATGCTATAGTAGCTAGGTAATCCTGAACATAGCGTTGATATTTGTATTCTGCCAGTTCTTTACCGTGCAGGTTAGCCCTGTGGAAAGCATCGTTTTTTGCCTGATAGGCATTATCCCATATTTTTCGCTGTTCGGGAGTCATACGGTCAAAATCAGTAGTCCACGGGTTGTGTGCCGGTTCGGGACTGCCTTCTTTTTTGGTAAGTTTCAGATCGTGACCTTCGTACATGTCGTCATAAACCGTCATGAGTTGTTGTTGTGCGGCAAGCTGACCTTCGTGTTTGGAGAAATAAGTATCCGGTAACGGGAAATGAACCGTGTCATACATATTAACGTGACGTAAGGCAGGCATCCAGTTGCGGTGTGGTGCCTTGTGGTGAACCATGATAAAAAATGGTTTGTCTCCGTTTTTGTTCTGGTTTATCCAGTCGATACTTTTATCGGTAATCAAATCGGTTGCATAGCCTTCGGTAACGGTGGTGTCCTGTTGTTTTATAAACTGCGGATTGTAATAATTACCCTGATCGTTTAATATGTCCCAGTAATCAAATCCTGTAGGAGTGCCCGATAAGTGCCACTTGCCTATTATGGCTGTTTTATAGCCTGCCTGTTGCAGGTATTTAGGTAAAGTAGGCTGATTGTTATCAAATTTGTCTCCGTTCATTCTGAAACCGTTTAAATGACTGAATTTTCCGGTCAGGATAGTAGCACGGCTGGGGCCGCAAAGGGAGTTAGTGCAGAAGTTGTTGGTAAACAATGCGCCGTTTTGAGCCAGGCGGTCAATGTTTGGTGTTTTTGCAAGCTGACTTATAGGGTGACCGTATGCGCTTATGGCCTGTAAGGCATGGTCGTCGGTCATTATGAAAATAATGTTTGGTTTTTGCGGCTCGGTTTGGGCTGTTTGTGCTTCTTTCTTTTTGCCGCAAGAGGTTAGCGCCAGCATTGCCAGCATGGTGTAAAGTACTCTTTTAAACATATAGATAATAGATTTGCGTAGCGGTAAAGATACGATTATCTGTGCAACACTATGTTAAAGTACCATAAGGTTACAGCCTCTTATGTCTGAATTGTCAAAACGCCCCAGTACTTCAAACGACTGGTTAGGGTATTTTTTACCTAAATCCTGCGTGGCGATAAAGGAGCAGGAGTTAATGTTAGCAAGGTCTATCACGTTTATACCTCCGGTTTTTCCGGTATCCACATAAGTAAGAGCATCTTCAGTATCGCGTATAAGGATATCCATCCAGGGCGGACATTCAAAAATACCGTCACCTAAAGAATAGGCTTGTGAAAGCAGTTCGGTCATTCCGTATTCCGAATGGATTTTGCCAACTCCAAAGCCATTACTAAGTATTTCGTGAAGTTCTTCGCGTATCATTTCACGGCGTTTACCTTTCATGCCTCCCGTTTCCATAATAATAGTATTCTTAAGGTTAAACGGTTGCATTTCGGTAAGATCCAGCAGTGCATAGGTTACACCTATAAGTAATACGTTTTGTCCGTTGCTTTCCAGTTCGGTAAGTTTTTTTATAAGCTCGTTGTAGTTGTGTAAATAAAAACCACTGTCGGGATTATTGGAGCGTTCTATAAGGTCTTCAACCATGTAAATAAGCGACGATCCTTCACGTTCCAGGTACGATGGTAGCAGTGCCAGTACGGCATAATCTTCAATGTTGCCGTAAAACTGTGAGAAGGCCAACCTGAAACTGTCTTCATAATAGGTTAAATCGGTAACAAGATGCCTGCTGGTAGTCATTCCGGTAGTTCCGCTACTGGTAAAGGTTATCTGTACATCATCTGTACTGCTAAGAACTTCGTGGGTTTTAAAAAACTGTATAGGTAGGAAAGGAATGTCTTTAATAGCTTTTACGTTTTGCTTGTCTTTTCCCAGTAGTTCACAAAAGTTACGGTATACGGCATTGTTGTCAAACTGATGCCTGAATACTTTAAGGGTTGTTTTTTCAAACTCCTTTTTTGATGCTATTGTAAATATATCGTTTGGGGTAAGCAATGGGTAAAAGTTTTGTCAAAAGTACAAATAAAAAAGCACCGCTGTTGCAGTGCTTTAAATGTTATTAATTTAAATATCGTTATTTAACTATCAGCTTTCTGGTTGCAGTTGCTTCACCTTCTTTAATCTTAATGATATACACGCCTGCAGTAAGGTTAGATATATTAAGCTCTTTACCTGTAATGGTTGTGTGAAGAATTTTCTTGCCCAGTACGTCAAAAATTTCTACCTCTTTGCTTTGAGATGACTTAGAGGTAATATAAACCCTGTCTGAACTTACCGGGTTAGGGTAGATGTTCAAACCTTCTATGCTCTCCTGCTGTACTTGCTGTGCAGTTAGATTCCCTTTATTCTCCTGAGCTACTGCGGCAAAGGAAAAAAGGAAAAAGAACAATAAAGTAATATAAAAGTAGTTTTTCTTCATTTATGACTTTTGATTATGTAAAGATATAAAATTAATTTCAAATATCATACCAAAAAAATACCCCTCTTTTTGGAGGGGTATTCTTAATAATATTTTATTGTAGTTCGGATTAGAAAGCGTAGCCAGTCCAAGCGAATACAGAAGAGTTAGCACCTGTTTGAGTACCGTTTTCTGTAATTGTAGCGCTGTCAGTTGGAGTGTTTTTAATAGCGGCTTCACCAAGACCGTTAGCAGCATCTCTGGTTACTGTAAAGGCAGTACCATCTTCAGCAGGACCTTTTGAGTCAGTTAAGTCGATAAAGTCACCAGCAGTTACACCAGTACCAAATTTAGCATATCCGTTAAGGATAGTAGCTTTAGCACCTCTTCTGATTTTAAATACATCCTGCATTGTAGCTTCAGCACCAGGAGCATTGTTAATGATTGTAATACCGTTGATTACGAAATCAGACTGGTTAATGTCTGTTGGAGAGTTACCATCAAGGTTACCATCTGCCTCAACACCTCTTGGGTCAACAGTTACAGCAGTGTAACCAGCTTCACGGATACCGTAAGCGTTAGTGATAGTACCTTTATAACCCTGAGTAAAGTCAAACATATCGTCAGTACAGTTAACAACAAGGATGTTGTTTACATTTACAGTACCACCAAAGAACTCGATAGCATCATCATCACCGTAAGTAAGGAAGATGTTGCTGATTTGAGTACCGTTACCAACACCGTTAAGTGTTAAACCGTTGTGCTCAGACTCATCATCAATTCTGGCACCAGTGTACTCAATGATTACATAGTCAAGGATACCTGAGTTGTCAGCAACGTTGTCTCCACCAAATAGGAATGCGTTATTAATTTCTGTAGCAGCCTCACTGTTTGTTCCGTCCTGACGGCTTAGAGGAGCTCTACCATTGATAATAACACCACCCCAGTCACCAGCTACAGGAGCTGAAGCATCTGAAGTAAATTTGATTGGATTTTGAGCATCACCATCAGCGATAATTTTACCACCTCTTTCTACAAGAAGATATACGTTAGTACCTCCGGCAACGGCTTTAATTGTAGTTCCTGCAGGAATTGTTAAAGTAGCGCCGTCTTTTACGATAAAAGCACCTGTTAGCTTATATTCTAGAGAAGCATCAAGAGTTAAATCTTCAGTAAGGTTACCTGTAAGGTTTGTGTCAACCGGTGTAGGAGTAGGAGTTGCTGAATCGTCATCACTTGAGCAGCTTGCTAAAACTAATGCTGCAACAGCAAGCATTGATAAAAATTTTGATTTCATTTGTCTATTATTAATTGTGTTTACTCGTTTAATTGTGCTTAGTTTTTATTTCTGATGCAAAAGAACTAAGGGTAGTTAACATAAATATTTGCTTAACATTAAGTTACTGTTAAAACTTATAGGTCAATCCTAAGCTAAAGTCAAGACCAAGCTTGTAGCTTGATAGGGTTGTCTCAGGATTTTCGTCTCCGTTAGATTCCCTTGTTAATCTAAAGTCAGGATTTAAAAGGTTTTTTGCTTTAAGACTTATACCGAAATGCTTGCCTAATGATGTTTGTGTAACAAAGTCAAGAGTAGGAATGCCCTTTTCAATAATGTTTTCAAAACCTCTTGTACCTATTGAGTAAATCCTGTCACTAAAGTAGTTTACTACTACAGATGAAGTTAAGCTGTAGTTTTCATTTTTTACATTATAAGTAAGATCGGCATTAATCAATAGAGGAGAAGCTCCCTGAAGTTGGTCGTAACCTTTACCGCCTGAAAGGATGCTGTTTGTAAACTGTGGAAGTTCTTCGTCAAGATCCTGTTTTGTATAAAGGTATGAAATGTTTGCGCCAGCAGATAAAACAGTTTCTTTGCCTGTTTCTTCAGATGTTACTTTGTAAATGTTCTTTTTAGCTTCCAGCTCGATACCCATTGCATCGGCAGAACCACCTACGTTAAGATAGGTTAGTGTGTTACCACCTGAAGGTATCTCTGATCTTGCTATAGGGTTCTTAATATGTTTATAGAAACCTGTTATAGCTATTATCTCATCGTTATCAGGGTAAAATTCCCATTTAATATCTGCATTATAGTTTTCTGAAGGAACAAGGTTTGGATTACCCTGACTAGACCAACTTACATCCTGGTATTTAAACGGAGCTACTTCTTTAAACTGTGGCAAGGTGTATGACATGCTACCTGCTAAACGTAAAATATTTTTTTCGTTTAGACTGTACTTAAGGTTTAAGTTTGGTAAGAAATAGTTTTTGTCTATCTGTGCAATACCGTTGGTGTTGCTATTTGAAATATTTGTGGCATACTCCACTTCCTGAAGTACTTTTTCAAAGCGCCCTCCTACTACTAATACTAGGTTTTCGTTAAGGTTATGGGTAAAGGTTGTTAGGGCAGCATTAATTGTTCTGGTGCCGTTGTAGGTAAAAGGATCAAATACTGTTGGGCTGTTCATTGTACCATTGCCTGTTTGTAACTCAAACACACCGTTGTCAATGTTTTCCTGATTGTATAAACCATCTGCATTGTTTATATCTACAGGGACACGGGTTGGAAAACGATGGTTAAACATTATAGCGGAGAAATCTCTAGTTGTATATCTGAAATTATAGCCTAAATCAAGTTTGCTTTTCGATTCATTCTCAAATTTATAGGTAGCAACCGCTTTTCCTGCAAAATCATCTTCGTTAAGATTTGCAAAATAACGTTCGTTATCGCCGGCACTGTTTATAGAAGGGCTGTAGGTACCATTTCTATATAAGTATTTGTTACTTCTTCTATCCGGTTCACTTGTCCTTATCATGTTGTAAGCTGCGCCTAAGTTAATGTCTATTTTCTCATTTAACTTAAATTCAGATAATAACTGGTTAACCCATAGGTTGTTGTTGTTCATCTGTTGTCTTCGAAGGTATTCAATATCTCCTTCTTCTTCATAGGCATTAGGTCCTAAATAATCACCTACAGACTGCGTGTTTGAATGTATGTAAAGGGAGTTGTATGAAATAGAGTTAGAGTTTTCCATTTTATACTTAAAGTTACCCATTAATGTTTGAGAAACATTGTAAGTGTATTTTTTATAATCCTGATCCTGGAAAATCAGGCCTGTGCTAGTTGTTTGTCTTATTTTACCTTCTCTGTATTTATAATCGTTGTTAAATGCACCAACTAAATACATAGTAAAGCTATCATTGTTTTCAAAGTCATACCTTTTACCAAAAGAAGCATTAAGTCCGGTATTAATTAGGTTAGACTGTTGATTTGTATTTATGTTGTTTTTAAAGCTGTAAACACTAAGATTATTTACACCCGGGTTTTTATCTACTGTACCAAGCCAGTTACCGCCGTCAAGTGTAAGAAAGTCTTCGCCTATAGTTTGAGAGTTGAATCCTGAAGATATACCAACTTCAAGTTCTTGGTTGCCTGAAAGCTCTTTAGAAACGATATCGATGTTAGCGCCACCTACATCACCATAAATATCTGATCCGAAGGTTTTGTTTACTCCAATGTTCTTGATGATGTTTGATGTAAAGAAGTCCAGAGAGATGTTTTTGTATTCAGGATCTTCAGAAGGAAGAGGCATGCCGTTCATTGTTGTAGAGTTATAACGGTCACCAAGACCTCTTACAAATACATTTTTAGCGCCCTGTTGTTTTGTAACACCTGTCATTTTTGTTACAGCACCTTCGGCATCGCTAACACCTTTTCTTGACATTTCCTGTGCACCAATAGTCTGTTTGATTACAACAGCTTTTTTCTGCTCAGCAAGAAGTGCCGATTCTTTTTCACGGTTAATAGTAGTTTCCATAACAAGGCCTTCAAGTACTACGCTTGTAGAACCTAATGCTTCATTTATAGTTTTTGTTTCACCTGCTTTAACAGTGAAAGGAACTTCTTTAGCTTCATAACCTAGAAAGTCGATAATTAAAGTGTGGCTTCCTGCCGGTACAGAAAGTTTATACTTTCCGTTTTCGTCTGTGTTTGTTCCAATTTGTGTTCCTTTTATAAGTATTGTTGCAAAAGGAAGGGGTTCATTGTTAAGGTCTTTGTCGGCAATAGTACCGGTTACTGTACCTTTGTTTTGAGCGAAGCTCATAGCGAAGGTAAATAGTGTGATAATTAAAAATTTAAGTTTCATTTCGTGTCGTTTAATTTCGCTGCAAAGAAACTTCAGGTGTCCGAACCTATTGTTACAAAAACGTTACGTTTGGATTTACGTTTTATTATTAAATTGTTAACAGATTAAATAATTGTTAACCTCTTTGTTCATTTTGTATTATCTTTACCTTTACAGCCGCAAAACATAATATGTAACACCGTTATGAAGAAAAAAGACATTAAGATCTTATTGGTTGACGATGAGCAGGATATACTGGAAATTGTGGGCTACAACCTGTCTCAGGAAGGTTACCAGATCATCACTGCAAACAATGGTAAGGATGCCATAGTTAAAGCGAAAAAAGAACTTCCGCACCTTATTATTATGGATGTAATGATGCCTGAAATGGATGGTATGGAAGCTGTTGAGACCATTAGAAAAGTGCCTGAACTTAACAATGTGATTATTACATTCCTTACTGCAAGGAGTGAAGATTATTCGCAGGTGGCCGGATTTGATGCCGGAGCGGATGACTATATTGCAAAACCTATTAAACCGAAATTACTTGTTAGCAAAGTGAAAGCTTTACTAAGAAGACTTAAGGAAGACGAAAGCAAAGGTGATGTGCTTAAAGTGGGTAATATTGAAATTAACCGCGAAGAGTATAAAATCATCATGGAAGACTCTGAAGAGATTGTGCTTCCAAGAAAAGAGTTTGAACTTTTCTATCTGTTAGCTTCAAAACCGGGTAAAGTATTTAAGAGAGAAGAAATTCTTGATAAAGTATGGGGTAACGAAGTAGTGGTAGGAGGTAGAACTATTGATGTTCACATTAGAAAGCTGCGTGAAAAAATAGGTGACGAACTATTTAAAACAATCAAAGGAGTAGGCTATAAGCTGGAGATTTAGTGGCTATAAATTTTAAGAAAACATACAAGTTTGCTGTTAAGTCAGCATTATACATATCTTTATTCTCTGCTGCTATACTGGCAGGAATGAAATTTTATTATACCGAAATAAGCTGGGAGTTTATTTCGGTCTTCACTACGGCACTTTTTACTTTTTCATTTTTTGTACTGCAATACAGGGCAGAGCGTTTTATTTACCGAAGGGTAAAAAAAATATACGACGATGTTTCCCTTTTGGAGTCCAGCTCATTTAGGAATAAGCCTATCACTACAGATATGGCTACCCTTACCCGTGAGGTGGAAAAATTTGCACGCGACAAGAAAATTGAAATTGAAACCCTAAAGGTGCGTGAGGAATACCGTCGTGAATTTATTGGTAACGTTTCTCACGAACTAAAAACACCGCTTTTTACCGTTCAGGGATATTTGCTTACACTGCTTGATGGTGCTATGAGCGATAAAACCCTGCGTAAAAAATACCTGCAACGTGCCGAGAAAGGTGTGGAAAGACTTATTTATATTGTTCAGGATCTTGACATGATTACCAAGCTTGAGGTGGGTGATCTTAACCTTAATTATACCAAGTTTAATATTGTAGAGGTAATACAAAATGTGTTTGACTTACTGGAGATGAAAGCTGATAAAAAAGGTATTATACTAATGTTTGATATGAAGTATATCAAACCGGTAATGGTATATGCCGACAGGGAGAAAATTCAGCAGGTGGTAACTAACCTTGTGGTGAACTCTATTAAGTATGGTAGGGAGAACGGTACTACAGAGGTTAGTATTGAAGATCTTGTAAACAATAAGATTATTGTGCGTATAAAAGATAACGGAGAGGGTATAGAAAAGAAAAATATATCCAGGCTGTTTGAGCGCTTTTACCGCGTGGATAAGAGTGGTGCCCGTACCGAAGGAGGTTCGGGGTTAGGGCTTTCCATAGTAAAGCACATCATAGAAGGTCATGATGAGAAAATATATGTAGAGAGTAAATACGGAGAAGGTTCAGAATTTTCATTCACCCTCGAAAAGACTAAATAAGTCTTTCCAGGTTACCTCCTCAGTATCCATATTCTTTAATCCTTTATACTCTTCTACCTGTTCCAAATCTTTTATGGTGAACTCATCCTGAGAGGAATAAGGTACCAGTCCTGATTTTTTAAGTTTTTGTGCCAGGTATTCCTGCTCATACTGTCCCGGTGTTGGGATAAAAAATGCTTTTTTACCCAGCTTGGCTAAATCCATTATAGTGGTGTAGCCCGAACGGCATAGTATAAGTTCACTTTCGTTAAAGGCCTGTTCAAGCTCTTCACGCCCCATAAAGTTGTAGTAAGTAATGTTGTTTTCTGTAACAGATGTCTGTTCTCCGTCAATCACTCCGCGCACAAAAAGTGTTTCACCCTGATAGTTTTTCAGTTCTTCTTTCAGTCGTTCCTCAAGCATGGTGCGTTGTGGTTCAGGACCCGAAAGTATAACCATAAGGTCATGCTTTTTAGGCATACATTTTTTATTCAGCCTGCTTAGCGGACCTATGTATTTTACTTTAAGCGAACAGTTTTCGGGATGTCCCAGTTTACCGGTAAGATTAGGTGAAGTGGCTACATCGGGTACCCAGCACTGTTTGTGCTTATTGATGAATATGCGGTGTATTTGTGTGGTAAACCAGGTAGTATTGCCGGTAAGTACATTAAGTTGGTGTGTCATAAAAGCCGATGGTACCTTGCGGGAATATACGCCCATACGGTTGTCTGATATAATGCCGCTTATACCATATTCCTTAATCCATTTTTTTACGGTTTTGTTTTCATTTCTAACCGCTTTGATCATGTTAGGAATCTGGAAAAACATTTTCAGCTTAAACAGGCTTCCGTTTTTGGCATATTCTATTTTGTATGACGGGAGTTCCAGTATTTTTTTATCGGGGAACTCTTTTTTAAGTAATTCAAGGGCTACGCCGTCAGACGCGATAACAGGTTCAAAACCATGGTATTCTAAAGCCTCAATAACAGGTATGCATCGGGTGGCATGGCCTAACCCCCAGTTTAAAGGGGTTACCAGTATTTTTTTGTTTTGCAAAACTTTAAGTTTTTAATAACTATTTAATAAGTGCAAGCTAAAACTATTCTCAGTTTCGTATATTTCCCTAATTTTACCAAAATTTTAAATTTAATTGTGGGAAGTAAAAATAAACTGAAGCGTTTTAGGGAAAACGAAACCTTTGGCAATGTAATTCAGCCAACAAGGGAAGAGGCTTTAGCGGGTAATTTTCCGTTAAAAGGCAAATGGGGAAGTGAGTTTTTCAAAAATGATAATCCTATTGTTTTAGAACTGGGATGTGGTAAGGGTGAATACTCTGTTGGCCTTGCCCGTTATTATCAGGATAAAAACTTTATCGGTATTGATATTAAAGGTGCCCGTTTTTGGAGAGGAGCTAAAACAGCTGTTGATGAAGGGATACATAACGTAGGTTTTTTACGTACCCAAATTGAACTTATTGAGGAATTTTTTGCCGAAGGTGAAATCTCTGAAATATGGATTACCTTCCCTGATCCGCAAATTAAATACAAGCGTACCAAACACAGGTTAACCAATACTGAATTCCTGCAACGTTACAAAAGGATACTTACGCCGGATGGTATAATGAACCTTAAAACCGACAGTGAATTTATGCACGGTTATACGCTGGGGCTACTTCATGGTGAAGGACACGAGGTGATATATGCTAACCATAACATATATGAAAACCACGGTGCTCCAAAAGAGGTAACCTCTATACAAACATTTTACGAGCAACAGTATCTTGAAAAAGGTAAACCAATAACTTATATTCAGTTTAAAATAAAGTAAATATGGATATAATTTTCCCTGTGCTAATAGGTATACTTGTCGCAACACCGGGCATCTTGCTTCCGGGTTTGATAAATATGACAGCAGCCAAAATTAGCCTGAGGGACGGTAAATCGTGTGCTGTGGTTTTTGCTGCAGGCGCTACGTTTATTGTTTTAATCCAGTCGTATATTGCTGTTTCGTTTGCAAAATTTATAAGCCGAAGGCCTGATATTATCAACCTTTTGGAAGAGGTGGGGCTTGGTATATTTGTACTGCTTACCGTCTATTTTATATTTATTGCAAAAAAGCCACAGCAAAATGAAGATGAAGACGAACCGGTGAAACTAAGGTCGCGTACCAGTTGTTTCTTTTTGGGTGTACTGCTTTCGGTACTTAACTTTTTTCCAATTCCATATTATGTGGTAATGAGTGTAACACTCTCGGCTTATAAGTATTTCTCTTTTGATAACCTGTTTGTATTCCTGTTTGTAATGGGGGCTGTGAGTAGTACTTTCGGGGTGTTTTACCTATATATTGTTTTCTTTAAAAAGCTGGAAAACAGGTCGGGCTTTTTTATGAAAAACGTCAACTACTTTATTGGTGGTGTAACCGGAATCGTATCTGTAATTACTTTAATCAAACTACTTAGAAATATGTAGCCATGCCCGAAAACAAAAATGATAATTTTTTTGAAAGGGTGTATGATGTTGCCCGTCTAATCCCAAACGGAAGGGTAACATCATATGGAGCTATAGCAAAATATCTTGGTGCGGCACGTTCGGCAAGAATGGTGGGCTGGGCTATGAATGCCTGTCATGGCAGGGACGATGTTCCGGCACACAGGGTGGTTAACAGGCAGGGGCTACTATCGGGTAAACATCATTTCCCGGGGAGTAACCTTATGCAGCAACTACTGGAAAGTGAAGGTGTCGAAATAGATGACAATAAAGTGGTTCATTTCGATGCGCATTTTTGGGATCCTTCAACCGAATTAGATTTTTAACTCTCATAATTACGCTTTTACTGCTTTAAAACTTTATTGTATAAAGTTTTCATACTATCTTTGCAATTTGAAATCAGTCTTAATAAGAGGCTGAAACAGAAAGGTATAAATATTATGAAACTAGATAGAAAAGAGATATTAAAAGCTCTTGAAACCATAACCATAGCCGGAGAAGGGCAAAATATGGTAGAGAGCGGTGCAGTGAGAAATGTACTTACTTTTGGTGATGAGGCTGTTGTAGAACTTGTACTTGCTAATCCGGCAATGCATATTAGAAAACGTGCCGAAGCCGATATTATAAAAACCATACAGGAAAAAGTAAATGCCGATGCTAAGGTTAAGGTGAACGTAAAGGTGGAAGCGCCCGAAAAACCTGAAATTAAAGGTAAAGGTATACCGGGTATCAGTAATATTATTGCGGTATCTTCGGGTAAAGGTGGTGTAGGTAAATCTACTATTACAGCAAACTTAGCTGTTACCCTTGCTAAAATGGGTTTTAAGGTTGGTGTTCTTGATGCCGATATTTACGGTCCGTCTATGCCAATTATGTTTGACGTAGAAAGGGAAAAACCAATCTCGGTAGAGGTTGACGGCAAATCTAAAATGAAACCAATACAAAGCTACGGCGTGGAACTACTTTCTATAGGCTTTTTCACAACGCCTGAGCAGGCTATTATATGGAGAGGTCCTATGGCTTCAAAAGCACTTAACCAAATGCTTTTTGATGCCGATTGGGGTGACCTTGATTTTATGCTTATCGACCTTCCTCCGGGAACAGGAGATATTCACCTGTCTATAATGCAGTCACTTCCTTTAACAGGTGCGGTTGTGGTTAGTACACCACAGGCTGTTGCCCTTGCCGATGCCAAAAAAGGTGTGGCAATGTTCCAGCAGGAAAGTATCAATGTACCTGTACTGGGTATTATAGAGAATATGGCTTACTTTACTCCGGATGAACTTCCTGATAACAAATACTACATCTTCGGTAAAGAAGGTGCTAAAAACTTAGCAGAAGATTTAGATGTTCCTTTCCTTGGAGAGGTGCCAATTGTACAGAGTATACGTGAGGCCGGAGATTACGGTCGTCCTGCTGCCCTGCAAACGGCAACACCACTAGAGGCTTCGTTTGAAGAGCTGGCACGATCTGTAGTACAGGAAACCGTAAACAGAAATGACAACCTTCCGCCTACAGAGGCAATTAAAATAACTACCATGGCTGGCTGTTCAGCAGTTAAAAAGAAATAACCCATGACAACAGAAGAAATTAAATTTAATGTGGAAAAGGCGCTGGATGAGATCCGCCCGTTCCTAGAGTCTGACGGAGGTAACATAAGCCTTATCGAAATTGAAGATGATAAGCATGTAAAAGTTAGACTTGAAGGCGCGTGTGTAGGATGCAGCGTTAACCAGATGACATTAAAAGCCGGAGTGGAAACTACTATTAAAAAGTATGCTCCGCAAATAGAAACTGTAGTAAATATTGCATAGTGTTAATTATGGCCTGAAGGCTGATAATTATCATAAAAAGGAAAAACAGTTTTAAAGAATTTTGCTTTAAAACTGTTTTATTATGCCAAGTAAGAAAATGATTAGTACCGATATATTAATAATAGGCGCGGGACCAACCGGGCTTTTTGCCGTATTTGAAGCAGGACTGCTTAAGCTGAAATGCCACATTATAGATGCGCTTCCGCAACCGGGCGGGCAGCTGGCCGAACTGTATCCGAAAAAACCAATTTTTGATATTCCGGGATTCCCGTCTGTTTTAGCGGGAGACCTTGTAACTAACCTGATGGAACAAATTAAGCAGTTCCAGCCGGGCTTTACCCTTAACGAAAAAGCCGAAACCATAGAAAAGCAGGAAGACGGTACCTTTATTGTAACCACAAACAAAGGGACAAAACACCATGCTAAGGCAGTTGCTATTGCCGGTGGTTTAGGTAGCTTTGAACCCAGAAAACCTATAATCGAAGATTTGGAATTCTATGAGGATAAAGGGGTAGAGTATTTTGTAAAAGATCCTGAGCTTTTCCGTGATAAACGTATTGTTATTGCCGGTGGTGGTGACTCTGCGCTGGACTGGAGTATTTTCCTTTCTGATGTAGCAAAAGAGGTTACACTGGTACACAGGAGAAACGAGTTTAGAGGAGCTTTAGACTCTGTAGAGAAAGTACAGGAATTAAAGAAACAGGGCAAAATTAACCTGATTACTCCGGCAGAGGTAACCGGTATTAGAGGTGCAGAGCACGTTGAAGAACTGGATATTGACCACGATGGCGGACACAGGACTATTAAAACCGATTACTTTATTCCGCTTTTCGGACTTTCTCCAAAACTGGGAGCTATTGCCAACTGGGGTCTTGAAATTGAGAAAAATGCCATTAAGGTTAATAATGCACTGGATTATCAAACCAACATAGAGGGTATTTATGCCATAGGTGATATTAATACCTATCCCGGTAAGTTAAAGCTTATTCTTTGTGGTTTCCACGAAGCTACCCTTATGTGTCAAAGTGTGTACAACAAACTTAACCCGGGCAAAAAATTTGTTCTTAAATATACAACGGTAAGCGGTGTTGACGGTTTTGACGGAACCCGTAAAGAAGCTGAAAAGCAGGTTGTAAAAGCAATAGAATAGTATGGCAGATGTTACCATAAAAATAACAGACAGAGATGGTGTTATGCACGAAGTGCAGGCGCCTACTGATATGTCGATGAATATAATGGAAGTGGTTAGGGCTTACGAGCTTGCTCCCGAAGGTACCATTGGGGTATGTGGGGGTATGGCGATGTGTGCTTCCTGCCAGTGTTATGTGCTTAACGATGTGGAATTGCCAGAAATGGGGCCTGATGAGGATGCCATGCTGGCTGAAGCATTTTACGTAAAGCCAAACAGTAGGCTGGGTTGCCAGATACCCGTTACAGAAGATTTAGAGGGGCTTGAAATTGAGCTCGCTCCCGAATCATAAAATAAAAAAAGCGTTCCAATCCGGAGCGCTTTTTTTATTTTATAAACTGAAATGTTTACTTACTTCCTTACGGTAGGTGTTCCCGATAGGGATTACAAAATCATCCATTTTGATGGTGTTGTTATATATACTCATTACCTTTTTTACCGGAACAATATAAGAACGATGCACTCTTATAAAGTCAGACGAAGGGAGTTTTTCGGCAATGCTCTTCATAGGCATTCGGGTTACCAGGCTGGTTTTGTCCTGTAAGTGTATTTTAATATAATCGTCCAGCCCTTCAATAAGCATAATGTTATCAAAGTCTACACGCTGTAGTTTATAATTGGCTCTTATAACCAGGTGCGGATGCTCTGTAGTATTTTGCTGTAACTGTTTTTTGGCCTTGTCAAGCGCCTGCAGGAAACGCTCTAACGAGAAAGGTTTCAGTAAATAATCTATCGCATTTACATTAAACCCTTCTACGGCATACTGGCTATAGGCGGTGGTAAAAATAACAGGTAGTTCAGTGCCAATACTTCGGTAAAATTCCAGTCCGTTTTTTCCGGGCATTTGTATGTCCAGGAACAATAGGTCTACGGGGTGCTTTTTGAGGTAGGCAGCCGCATCAGATGTTTTGGTAAAAGTCTTTACTAAATCAACACCTTCTGCCTGCGAGCAAAAATGTGAAGTTACCTGTAATGCGAGTGGTTCGTCGTCTATAGCAATGGCTCTAATCATGTCAGCTCTATTTTTAAGTTAACTTCAAAAGTGTCATCGGTTTCATGAAAAGTTATTTCATGTTTATCGGGGTAAAGGTGTTTTATTCGTTTTAAAGTGTTTTCGGTACCTTTCTCGCTCTTTTCGCTTTCAGGCAGGTCAATGTTAACCTTTTTGTTTTTAACGTTAAGCAACACCTCATTTTGCGTTATATGGATTAATATGGCTATAGCCGATTCTTCATCGGGGTTAATGCCATACTTAAATGCATTTTCAATAAACGGAATAAGCAGCAGGGGTGATATTACTTTATTATCGGTATTTCCTTTTATTTTAAACTGAAAGTCAATACTGTTATCCATTCTTAGCTTTTGCAGGGATATGTAGTTTTTTACATATTCAATCTCATCCTGTAAAGGGACATAGTCTTCACTACTTTCGGTAACTACATAGCGCATTAGTGAAGATAGTTTAACGATGGCTTCGGGAGCATCGTCTGATTTTGTTATGGCAAGCGCATGGAGACTGTTTAGGGTATTGAACAGGAAGTGCGGATTAATTTGTGCTTTTAGGTAGGCAATCTCGGTGTTTAGTTTTTCACTTTGTATATCTGTTAGCCTTTGGTTGATGCGTAGCAGTAACGAAACAAAAAAGACCAACAGGAACTGGAAAAGTGTACTCCCTTCTATGGGGCGCATAGCCCTGAATCTTGAAAATTCTGCCGGCTGTTTTGGCATGCCCGTTGGTGGTGGCATTTTTATTTCAGGGAAGTTTGTTTTCATTTCGGGTGGTGACTGCATTTGCTGTGGCCACTGTTCACGAAAAATCAATGATGGTGTAATCGCTATGGCAGCATAACAAACTACTATCAACGCAAAGAAAACAGTTCGCTTTTTACTGAAATAAAACCTAGGGATTAAGTAGCCGTAATTTAAATAGAAAAAAAGCAATAACAGTACATGACTGAAGAAGCTTTTTTGAAACGGAACCAGGCTAAATAGCGGTTCGCCTGAGTTAAAATCGGGAGATGATAAAACAGGGATACTTAAAAATAGTAGGCTGCCCAGTATATGGGGTAGGTAAGTATAAATTTTTTTATTCATGGTCTATTATACCTTAACTCAAATCTATGAATAAAATTTTAACAGGTAGCCTAATTATGAATACAAAAAAAAGCCTCTTCATTTGAAGAGGCTTTTAAGAGATATGTTTTTAAAACATTATTGCTTTACGAATTTAAGCGTAGTGCTTTGTCCGTTTTTCTCAACTTTTACAAAGTAGATACCGTTGCTGTATGAGCTTGCATCTATGCTAAGATTTGCCTGAGAACTAACTTTAGCCTGAGAAACTACTTGTCCAAGGTTATTGAATATAGTGTAGCTTTCCGGTAGCTCATTGTTTGGCATTGCAATATTTACAATGTTGTTAACCGGGTTAGGGTAAAGTGTGATTCCGTTTTCAAAAACATAATCATTATTACCTAAAGTAGTATCTACGTAGAATGTCGTTTCTTCAGTGAAATCAAATGAACCTCCTGATGCAACAACTGTTCCGTCTGTAGTTGTAACCTCATAGTATCCTTCTCCAAATTGACAGCACATTCCGTCTCCGTTTTGGTCAATTATTACAAAGGTGTAGCACTGGCTAGCTTCCAGTTCAACAGTTTCGGTATACATGGTGTTATTGTTATATTGTCCGCCAAAAGTAACTGGATTTTCATTAGCATCCAGAACAGCCCATATTGTCTCATCTCCATAACCATCTGTTAAAATGGTAACTGTTAATTCCTGAGTGTTGTATGATGCTACCGGTGTATAGGAGAAATCTTGTATTATAGTGTCATTTAATGGAGCTTCGTCTTCTGTGTTGTTTATAGATGCTATAGACAGACTAAGAGTGTGTTCACCTGCTGTAGGTTCTGAAATCGGAAGTTCTATAGTGGTAGTTTCTCCATTTTCAAGTTCACCTGTCCAGTTATAAACAGCAGCTTCTTCGTCAATAGTATAGTTTATTTCGGCAACTGTAATTGTATTTGTACCTGTGTTTTTAAGGTTGATGGTTAGAACAAAATCCTCTCCACATGCTTGCTGAAGCGGATTTACGTTTAGTGATCCGTCATTGTTATAAACAACTCCAGGAATACAACCGTCAGATGTAATTAGTGATGCTCTTCTTGGAGAGTTAGCTAATACTGCTTGCATTCTTTCTTTTTGGTTTTGGGTGAAAACATTTTGGCATAAATCACTAGTGTAGTCCATATAGTTTTCAATCATATCCAGTCCGGGAGAATCAAGGCATGAGTCCATATTTGTAGGGCATCCGCTATTAGCTTGTGCTGCTGTTGGTGTATCTTCACAATAGTCGTCAAAGTCACAATTTCCATCTCCCCAAATGTGTCTTAAGCCGAAATAGTGTCCTACTTCGTGTGAGGCTGAACGTCCTTTGTCTTTACCGCTTTCCTCATTGTAATAACCTTCAGGATAAATGTCTGAAGAACCGCAATACATTGCTCCAAGTGCAACACCGTCTGTTTCGGCAAGTATTGGTAGTCCATCCCCTTCAAGTCCTTCAAGTCCTGATTCTGTTGGGAATTGAGCATATCCGGCAAGTTCACCTAAAGGGGTGCCATTGAACCCTATGTATAGATTGCTTAGTACCCAAATGTTTAGGTACTTATTAGGATCCCATTGTGTTTGTGGCTTTATTATAGTTTCAACAGCCTCCATGTCCCAGCCAAAAGGATCATCGTTTTCAAAATAATGCCTTGTAATACCGCTGGTTGCAATTCCATACTCATCTCTTTGTGCTAAGCAAAATTCTATTTCCATATCAGCGCCAACAGGGTTTTCATTGTAGCCCGGAGTATCTTCCATTCTTCTAAAGTCCTGATTTAATACGGTAAGCTGTGAAAGTATTTGCTCATCGGCAATATTTTCGTTTTCACCAACAGCGTCTCCATCATGTATAATGTGAAATACTACAGGTATGGTTACTACTTGGTTAGTGGTTTGTGTGTTTTTTAAAAAGCCTTTGGCTTTTTGTTCGTCTATTTTTTGAGCAATCCATTCTTCAAACTGCGCTGTGTTAGATCTGTTTGGGAATTTTCTCTGTAAGCTTTCTTCGTATTGTGTGGATGCACAGTTAATGAACCCGTTTTTTTGGTTTGGTCCAAATTGTTTTGCCTTTTTGTTTTGCGCAAAAGCTCCTGCTGATAGCAAACCAGACAATGCAAGTAAACCGATTTTAATAGTAGTAGTGTTTAATTTCATTATTAGGTATTTAAATTCAGCGCCGAAAATACATAATATTTTATATGCAAGCCGATTAATTTGCTGTTTTAACAAAAAAATCCCGATATAATATATCGGGATTTCAGGGTTTTATACTCTTTTTTTTATATTGATGCCATGTCGTGGTGCATAATGTTTTCCTCAATGGCATTCCATAGTTCAATACGTTTGTCAAGCGCCTGTTTTGAAGCTTCTTCAACCTCTTTCCATTTTTGCTCATCTTCGCCACATAGTTCACTAATCATTTGCATTGCCATTGGGCCATGCTCATCGGCATCCAGTTCTATGTGTCTTTCAAAATAATAGATAAGTCTCTCCAAATTGGTTTCAGGGAAATTCTTCTGGAAGTTTCTAAGTATTTCTGTAAACATTGCCGGAATAAGATCTTCACGTCCAAAGGTAAATGCTGCGGCAATTTCATGTGGTTTGCCCTGTTCAATAATCCTGAAAGTGAAGTCAAGAAATTCTTTAATTTTTTCGTGCAGGTGACTCTGTTTTATGGAAACAAAAATGTTTTGGGTGTTTACCACATCCTGTAAAAATGCTTTTACTTCGCTGGTGTTAGCACCACATTCTTCCATTGCATCCACATACATTTCGTAGTGGCTTTGTCTTTTACCCTCTAAGGTAATATCGGTTTCTTCTGCCAGTACGATTTCATTGATAAGGTATCTTATCTCAGCATTTCCTACCGGTAACCACGGGGTAGTGGTGCAGGTAAGTTTTGATTGTAATGCTTTTAGCAGCGACATAAAATCCCAAACGGCATAAACGTGTCCTTCAAGAAAACACTTTAAATCGTCTATCGTTTTTACTTTGCTGTATAAAGAGTGTTTTAACAGAAGGTCTTTTTGGGGTTGGATACTTTTGTTAACGGTATCTGTATTCATAGCATAGTTTTTTACAAAATTAAAAAAGCTTCTTTAGACAAAGAAGCTTTTAACAATTGAATTTTTAAATAAACGTATAAATTTTACTTATATTTTATTTAAATGCTGCGTGACCGGTTATGTCAAGTCCTGTTATAAGCAGGTGAATATCGTGAGTACCTTCATAAGTAATAACACTTTCAAGGTTCATCATATGGCGCATAATAGAATACTCTCCTGTAATACCCATACCACCTAAAATCTGGCGGGCTTCGCGGGCAATATGCAGGGCCATATCCACATTGTTTCTTTTTGCCATAGATATTTGTGCCGATGTTGCTTTACCTTCGTTCCTTAAAACACCAAGTCTCCATGTTAATAGCTGGGCTTTAGTGATTTCGGTAATCATTTCGGCAAGTTTTTTCTGTTGCAGCTGGGTAGCGGCAATAGGTTTGTCAAACTGTACACGCTCTTTAGCATAGCGAAGTGCAGTATCGTAGCAATCCATAGCAGCACCTATGGCACCCCATGCGATTCCGTAACGGGCAGAGTCAAGACACCCAAGCGGACCGCCTAACCCTGATTTATTTGGTAAAAGGTTTTCTTTAGGGACTTTTACATTGTCAAAAATAAGTTCACCGGTAGCCGATGCTCTTAATGACCATTTGTTATGTGTTTCGGGAGTAGAGAAGCCTTCCATACCACGCTCTACGATAAGACCGTGAATTCTTCCTTCTTCATTTTTAGCCCATACTACAGCGATATCTGCAAACGGAGCGTTAGATATCCACATTTTGGCACCGTTAAGCAGGTAATGGTCACCCATATCCTTAAAGTTGGTAATCATGCCGCCCGGATTAGAACCATAATCAGGCTCTGTTAAACCGAAACACCCCATAAACTCACCTGAAGCCAGTTTAGGAAGGTATTTTTTACGTTGCTCTTCGTTACCGTATTTCCATATAGGGTACATAACAAGAGATGACTGTACTGATGCTGTAGAACGAACACCACTATCACCTCTTTCTATTTCCTGCATTATAAGTCCGTAAGAGATTTGGTCTAAACCGGCACCTCCGTACTCTTCAGGAATGTAAGGGCCAAATGCACCAATATCGGCAAGGCCGCTAATAATTTGTTTTGGGAATTCTGCTTTTTGAGCATAATCCTCAATTATTGGAGATACTTCGCGTTTTACCCACTCGCGGGCAGCATCGCGAACCATTTTATGTTCGTCTGACAATAGTTCGTCAAGAAGATAGTAATCAGGAGCTTGAAATAAATCAGGTTTCATTTATAACGTTTTAGTTGATGGCAAAAGTAAAGAAGAATTGTAACAAATCCATAAAAAAATGTTGTATTTTTTATAGTAAGGTAAAAATGAAAGCGCTCCTGCTGTAGTAACAAGAGTGAAATTTAAAACCCGATAAGTTATGAAAAGGGAGGGAGCTTACAGTTTTAAATAAAAATCTTTAGTAAGCTCGGTGTATTCCGGGGTGTATTGATGGCGTGCCGTTTCAATAACTAACTCGTCAAAATTTGTTTCAGCTTGTTGTCTGGTAAAAGCCATAAGGCTTCTTTTTATTTCGGTATCGGGTGTGCCTTTAACTCTTGTAATTTTGGCTGGGTACAGGTCAAATTCGGTAGCAATGGCTATAAATTTTTCTTCTTCCTTAAAAGGAATGATAACCGAAAAGATACCGTTTTCAGATAATAATATCGCAGCGGCTTCAATAAGGTGTTCAAAAGGAAGTGATTCGGTAAAGCGGGCTTTGTCTCTTTGTTCGTTACCGGATGAGTAATTCTCAGAATAAAAAGGAGGGTTTGAAACGATAATGTCATACTCTTCATCGTGCATTTCCTCAACAAATTCGTCCAGCCCGGTATGGTAGCAAAACAGTCGGTCACCCCATTTACTTTCTTCAAAATTCTCTACAGCCTGTTCGTAAGCCTCATCGTCAATTTCTATAGCGTCAATCTGTTCGGCAGTACTACGTTGAGCCATCATTAAAGCTATGAGTCCGGTTCCGGCTCCAATGTCAAGAATGCTAAACGGATTGTTACTCACCGGTGTCCATGCTCCAAGCAATACACCATCGGTACCTACTTTCATTGCACATCGGTCCTGCTGGATAGTAAATTGCTTAAACTGGAACATTTCTTAAAAAGTGAGATGTTAGAATTTAGATTTGTAAGATTAAAGGTTGAGGTAGTTAGTATGTAGCCTGAAATAAACTATATATCAAGGTACAGGTCTACCAGTCCTTCGGGAGTATCAAGTATAATTTTTTTGTTTTCACGATCTACCTTTACAATGAAATCATCTATCATAGGGACAAGTATTTCTATATCACCTTTAAGGATTTCAAAAAGAGGTTGGGCCGAAGTGTCATTTACACCGGTTATTTTACCAATGTTGCCCAGTCGCAGGTCTTCGGCATCAAAGCCTATTATTTCGTGGAAGTAAAATTTATCGCCTTCCAGTTTAGGTAGCATAGATAGCGGTAGGTATACTTCGCAGCCTAAAATCTTTTCGGCTTCTTCCTCGCTGTCTATATCTTCAAAGCGGGTTCTTAAAAAGTCGCCCTTATGAATTGAAGATGATTCAATAAAAAATGGAACCAGGTGTTTGTTGAATTCAACAAACACTGATTCCATGTTTTCATACAAACCCGGCTCGTCGGTATCAAGATAGATAAGGACTTCGCCTTTATAGCTAAACTTTTTGGCGATCTTGCCTAAATAGAAACAATCTTCTTTACGCATAAATCGCAGTCAAATTAAGCTTGGGTTTCTTCTGTGTTTTCTTCTGAAGTTGTGTTTTCTTCAGCTTCAGCTGTAGTCTCTTCAGCAACAGCAGCAGCTTCAGCTTCTTTCTTCGCAGCAATACGATCTTCGTTAACTTTTTTCTCTGCCTCAAGAGCTTTAGCTTTCGCGTCAGCTTTAGCAGTAGAAAGTCCGTCTTTCTTAGCGCTTACTTTCGAATCTTTTTGTTCTAACCAAGCAGCAAACTTAGCATCAGCCTGCTCCTGAGTAAGAGCACCTTTACGAACACCTCCGTCCAGGTGGTGTTTAAGTAAAGCACCTTTGTAAGAAAGGATAGCTCTTGCAGTGTCAGTTGGCTGAGCACCGTTGTGTAACCACTGTACAGCTGTTTCAACATTGATGTCGATAGTTGCAGGGTTAGTGTTAGGATTGTAAGTTCCTATTTTTTCAAGGAATTTACCATCTCTTTTTGAGCGGGAATCTGCCGCTACTACCCAGTAAAAAGGTTTCCCTTTTTTACCGTGTCTTTGTAATCTGATTTTTACAGGCATAATCTTTAGATTAAGTTTGAGGTACCCGACCTCTGTTAATTAAGGGTGCAAATATATGAAACTTTAGCTTACAAACTTTTTTTGCGTTAATTTTTATGAATTTTGACGTTCAAAAAGTTCAAAATACATACTTTTATTGTGATTTATTATAATTTAATTAGGATATATGTCATAAAAAACTATTTTTGTCGTTGTAAAATTTGATACACCATTTCTTTAAGATATATTAATAATGAAAAAGATTTTATCACTACTAGTGCTGATGGTTACTTTTGCCTCATGTGAAGAAGACATCCAATTCAATAATCCGGCCGTACAGGCAATGAGAGACGATGAGTTGTGGAGGGCAGTAGAGTACACCGCGACAAGAGAAACAGATAATTCACTTACCATACAGGCAACAAATGGTTTCGAAACCCTTGTATTAAGGACTGCCTCTGTAGATCCGGGTGTTTACGAACTAGGTCTGAATGAGCAAAATAAGGCGGCTTATTCGGTTTCTGTTGACGGGATAGAAATGAACTATCAGACAGGTACTGATTTAGGTAACGGAAGAATTGAAATACTAGCTGAGGATACTGATCTTGTTCAGGGTTTTATAACAGGTACCTTCCGTTTTAATGCAGTTGAGGATGACGGAACGGTAGTTAACTTCAGAAGCGGTGTTTTTTACAGAGTGCCAATACAGCCGGTAGGCCAATAATAAAGAAAACAAAAGCCATCCCAAACGGATGGCTTTTTTATTTGCAAATTATATGTGTTAAGAATTTATTAAGCGTGTAAAGACTTCATTTTGAGCCGTCCGTAAGGATGGTTTTTTTGTTTTTATTGTTGACTGAAAAACTGTATTTTTGAAAAGTTACCCTTAAGGGAATGCTTTTCTTTTAACTTCCAAATAATTAACCGGTTATGTACTTGATTTTTGATACCGAAACCACCGGATTACCTAAACGATGGGACGCTCCTGTTAGTGATACCGATAACTGGCCGCGCTGTATACAAATAGCATGGCAGCTGCATGATGAGATGGGGCAGCTTATAGAGCATCAGGATTATTTAATAAAACCTGATGGCTTTAATATTCCCTATGATGCCGAACGTATTCACGGTATATCTACAGAACTTGCTATGGAGCAGGGTGTAGAGCTCGAGGGTGTATTGGAGAAGTTTAATGAAGCAATGGCGAAAGCCAAATTTATAGTAGGACAAAATGTTGGCTTTGACGTTAACATTATGGGAAGTGAGTACTACAGGTTTGGTGTAGATACTCCGTTACAGGATATGAAAATCTTGGATACCTGTACCGAGGTTACTGCCGAACTATTAAAAATACCCGGAGGTCGTGGAGGTAAATTTAAACTACCCACACTAACCGAGCTTCATGAATATTTATTTGGAGAACCTTTTGCCGAGGCTCACAATGCAACTGCCGACGTTGAGGCTACCACGCGTTGTTTCCTTGAACTGGTTAAAAGGGAAGTATTTACTTTAGAGGAGCTTGATGTACCGCCTACTTACTATCGTGAGTTTAAGGAAGCCAATCCGCAAACTATACAGTTAATAGGGTTAAAACACATTAACCTTAAAGCAGCTTCTGAAGAAGTAAGGAAACGCCTTGATAAATTAAAAGGTGCTCAGGAAGTAAGCCATGTCACCGAAGAGCTTAAGCAGGACTTAAAAGAGGTAGAGTTTGTGCACCTGCATAACCATACCCAGTTTTCGGTACTACAGTCTACCATAGCGGTGCCTAACCTGGTTAAGGCGGCTGCAAAGCATAAAATGCCGGCGGTAGCCATGACCGATCATGCTAACATGATGGGGGCATTCCACTTTGTGAGTAATGTGCTTAACCACAATAAGGCTGCCGAAGCTAAAAACAAGGAGCTTATTGAGAATGGTGAAGAACCTACCGAGGTAACTATGAAGCCTATTGTGGGTTGTGAGTTTTTTGTTTGTGAAGATCATAAAGACAAATCAAGGAAAGACAACGGTTACCAGATTGTAATGCTGGCCAAAAACAAAAACGGCTATCACAATTTGGCAAAAATGGCATCTATAGCCTATACCGCAGGTTTTTACTACGTGCCAAGAATTGATAAAAAAGTTATAGAGCAGTATAAGGAAGATGTAATTGTGCTTTCGGGTAACCTGTATGGTGAGATACCTAATAAGGTTTTGAATATAGGTGAGAACCAGGCAGAGGAAGCTTTGCTGTGGTGGAAAGATCAGTTTGCAGATGACTTTTATATAGAGCTTATGCGTCACGGGCAGGAAGATGAGAATCGTGTAAACGACTCGCTTATCAGGCTGGCTAAAAAGCACGACGTTAAGCTTATTGCTACAAACAATACCTATTATGTAGATAAGGATGACGCCCACGCCCACGATATTTTACTGTGTGTAAAAGATGGCGAGAAGCTGGCTACGCCAAAGGGACGTGGTAGAGGTTTCCGTTACGGACTTCCTAATAATGAATACTACTTCAAATCAGGGGACGAGATGAAAAAGCTCTTTGCTGATTTGCCTGAAGCTATTGTTAATGTTCAGGATATAGTAGATAAAATAGAAATATACTCGCTTTACCGTGATGTACTTCTTCCTAAGTTTGATATTCCGGAAGAATTTCAGGTGGAAGAAGATAATGAAGACGGAGGTAAACGCGGTGAGAATAAATTTTTAAGGCACCTTACTTATGAAGGAGCTAAAAGAAGATATGAGGAAATTACCGATGATATAAGGGAGAGGCTTGACTTTGAGCTTAAAACCATCGAGAATACCGGTTATCCGGGGTATTTCCTTATTGTACAGGATTTTATTGCCGAGGCACGAAATCTTGGGGTTTCCGTAGGGCCGGGCCGTGGTTCGGCAGCAGGATCGGCGGTAGCCTACTGTTTGGGTATTACCAATATCGACCCTATTGCTTACGATCTGCTTTTTGAGCGTTTCCTTAACCCCGACCGTGTATCGATGCCCGATATTGATATCGACTTTGATGATGAGGGTCGTGGTCGTGTAATGGATTATGTAATCAATAAATATGGAGCGAGCCAGGTAGCACAGATTATTACCTACGGTACCATGGCAGCAAAATCGTCCATACGTGATACGGCGAGGGTGCTTGATCTTCCGCTTTTTGAAGCCGATAAGATTGCTAAGCTTATCCCGAACATGAAACTGGCTAAGATATTTAATCTTGATCCTAATGCGCTTAAAGGTGCGTTGCGTTCGGAAGAGTTTGAAAAGGTACAGGAGCTTATAGGTATGGCAGATGCTGGAGACCTTGCGGGTGAAACCATTCAGCAGGCAAAAGTACTGGAAGGTTCGTTGCGTAATACAGGTATCCACGCCTGTGGGGTTATCATTACGCCCGATGATATTACGAACTTCGTTCCGGTATCGCTGGCAAAGGATTCCGATTTGTATGTTACCCAGTTTGACAACTCGGTGGTGGAAAGTGCCGGACTCCTTAAAATGGACTTCCTGGGGTTAAAGACCCTTACCCTGATAAAAGATACGGTGAAGCTGGTAAAATACCGCTTTAATATAGATCTCGATCCCGATAATTTCCCGATAGACGATAAAAAGACGTATGAGCTTTTCCAGCGTGGTGAAACCGTAGGTGTATTCCAGTACGAATCGCCCGGTATGCAAAAGTACATGAAGGACCTAAAGCCTACCGTGTTTGCCGATCTTATTGCGATGAACGCGTTGTACCGTCCGGGGCCGCTGGAATATATCCCGAGTTTCGTAAGAAGGAAAAACGGTGAGGAAGAAATTAAATACGATCTTGAAGCCTGTGAGGAATATCTAAAGGAAACCTATGGTATTACCGTATACCAGGAGCAGGTAATGCTACTGTCGCAAAAGTTGGCAGGCTTTACCAAAGGTGAGGCCGACGTACTGCGTAAGGCGATGGGTAAAAAGCAGAAAGACGTACTGGATAAAATGAAACCCAAGTTTGTGGAGCAGGCCGCTGCAAAAGGTCATGATGCCACAGTACTGGAGAAAATATGGAAAGACTGGGAGGCTTTTGCGAGTTACGCCTTCAACAAGTCGCACTCTACCTGTTATGCATGGGTGGCCTATCAAACGGCTTACCTAAAGGCACATTATCCGGCAGAGTATATGGCGGCGGTACTTTCCAATAACATGAATGATATTAAGCAGGTATCGTTCTTTATGGAAGAGTGTAAGCGAATGGGCTTAGAGGTACTTGGACCCGATGTGAATGAATCGTACTATAAGTTTACGGTAAACGATCAGGGTGCGGTACGTTTTGGTATGGGAGCAATTAAAGGTGTGGGTGCCGGTGCTGTTGATACCATAGTAGAGAACCGTAAAGACGGAAGATACCGATCTATATTTGATTTGGCAAAGCGTATTGATTTACGTGCTGCTAACAAAAAAGCATTTGAAAACCTGGCGCTGGCAGGAGGATTTGACTGTTTTACCGATACCCAAAGGGCGCAGTACTTCCATCATGAGGAGGGGGATAATATTACCTTCCTGGAAAAGGCAATGCGTTATGGGTCCAAGTATCAGGAAAATGAGAACTCCTCTCAGGTGAGTCTTTTTGGTGAGTCGAGTGATGTACAGATACCCGAGCCGGTAATTCCGGCATGTGAGGAATGGAGTACCATGGAAAAACTTGCCAAGGAGAAAGAGGTAGTGGGTATCTATATATCGGGTCACCCGCTTGATGATTACAAGTTTGAGATGAAATACTTTTGTAATGCTAAGCTTGATGCGTTAAAAAGCCTGGAACAGCATGTAAGTAAAAATCTTAGCTTTGGGGGTATCATCTCAAATGTGCAACATCGTATAGCTAAAAACGGTAAAGGTTGGGCGTCCTTCATGCTCGAAGGGTATGACGAGAGTTATGAGTTCCGTATTTATGGAGAGGAGTATTTAAAGTTCAGGCACTTCCTTATCCCTAACAACTTTACCTATATGAAAATACTGGTGCGTGAAGGCTGGGTAAATGCCGAAGGGAAACGCGGTGAACCGAGAATACAGTTTATAGCGATACAGTACCTTCAGGATGTACTTACCACTTTTGCTAAAAAGCTCATTATACAGTTTAATATTACCGAACTGCAGGAGCAGCTCATTATTCATTTAAATGAGTTGTTTATGCATAATAAGGGAGACCATTCGGTACAGTTTGAGGTAATGGAACTGGAACGTGTTAAGCGAAAGGTTGAGGTAGCTGCTGTAGCCGATGAACAACTGGACGGTGAAGTGGAGGCTGAACTGGATGGTGAAATGCCGGAAAGCGTAATGACAGATGTAGAGGATATACAGGTAGTTACAAAGGTGGTTATGCCAAGCCGTAAACTGAAGGTGAAAATTTCAAACGAGCTTTTGCACGAACTTGAAAAGTTACAACTTAATTTTAAGCTAAATTAAATTTTTGATAGGTTACGTCTATTTATTCATAATTAAAACTAATAAACGTTTCACTTTTCAATTAAATATTTATACCTATTTTTGTTCTTTATAAACTTAACTATTTATATATAATAATATGGCAAAGGAAATCACAGATGCTACATTTGACGAAGTAGTATTAAAATCAGATAAACCGGTTTTGGTAGATTTTTGGGCTGCATGGTGTGGTCCTTGTAGAATGGTAGGTCCTATCATCGAAGAGATTAGCTCAGAGTATGACGGAAAAGCTGTTGTAGGTAAAGTAGACGTAGATGCTAACCAGGAGTTTGCTGCTAAATATGGTGTTAGAAACATCCCAACTGTATTAGTATTCCAAAACGGAGAAGTTGTTGGAAGACAGGTAGGTGTTGCTCCAAAGCAAACATATACTGATGCTATTGATGCGTTACTATAATCAGTTTTTGTAACAATATACATGAATCCCGGGCATGGCCCGGGATTTTTGTTTTTATAGGGTTAAGGAGTTGTTTCCAGTTTCTCCCTTTTTTCTTCATAATGCTCGTTATCCCATTTTGCCAGCTGTATAATTATTGGGATAAGCGTGCGTCCTTTATCTGTAAGGTTATATTCTACCCTTGGGGGCAGTTCCCTGTATTCGGTACGGTTTAAAATACCGTCTTCTTCCAGCTCCTTTAAGGTGGTTGTAAGTACTTTTTTAGATATGCTGCCTATAATGGCGTGTATTTGCCCAAAACGTGCTGTGCGTTCTCTTAGTGCATAAATCACTATGGGCTTCCATTTAGAGCCCAGTATCGCCATAGAGCGGTGCATGGGGCAGTCGCTGTATTTAAAAATATTTCTTGCCATGATGGTTACTTGTTGGTTACTTGTTGGTTACTTGTTGGTTACCACTTTAAAACCTTAATAGTTACAAAAGTAAACTATTATCAGTTACTTTGTGTAACTATTTAAATGATAGTGCTATTCGCATAGCTGATAATTTAAGAACCTTAAAAATTAAAAAACAGAAAAATGAATTTAGACGCCCTTTTTAATCCGTTTCAATATAAAGGACTTACCCTTAAAAACCGTTTTGTTATGGCACCCATGACCCGTGCTTTTGCTACAGGTGGCGTACCTAACGAACAAATAGCCGACTATTATTCACGCCGTGCTGCTGCCGGTGTGGGACTTATACTTACCGAGGGTACAGTTATAAACAGGCCCGCTTCTAAAAACATGAAAGATATTCCTAATTTCTACGGAGATGAGGCATTGGCAAACTGGGGTAAAGTAGCACAGGCGGTACATAATAAGGGAGGGTTAATCGCTCCGCAAATATGGCATGTAGGGAATACACAGGCAGGACCGTGGTTGCCGGAAGCTCCGCTTGAAAGCCCTGATGCCATGACGCTTCAGGATATAGAAGCTACAATCAAAGCCTTTGCCGATGCTGCTAAAAATGCAAAAGCCTTAGGTTTTGATGCATTGGAAATTCACGGTGCACACGGATACCTGATAGACCAGTTCTTTTGGGCTGAAACCAATCACAGAACAGATGAGTATGGAGGAAAGACATTAAAGGAGCGCAGCCGCTTTGCGCTCGATGTGGTTAAGGCTATTCGTGAGGCTGTTGGACCTGATTTTGTAATCATCCTTCGTCTTTCACAATGGAAACAGCAGGATTATACCGTGCAACTGGCACAAACCCCTGCCGAACTGGAAGAGTGGTTGGTGCCGCTTGCTGAAGCCGGAGTGGATATTTTTCACGGTTCACAAAGAAGGTACTGGGAACCTGAGTATGAGGGTAGCGACCTGAACTTTGCCGGATGGATTAAAAAAGTAACCGGTCAGCCAACTATTACGGTTGGATCTGTAGGACTTTCAGATGATTTTATGGGAGTGTGGACAGGTCAGGGTGCCGAAACTACTAAAATAGACGAGCTGTTACGTCGTTTTGAACGTGGTGATTTTGATTTGGTTGCTGTAGGACGTTCCCTGTTACAGGATCCGCAGTGGGTTCAAAAAGTAAAAGCAGGAAGTTTTGAGGATATAAAGCCTTTTGAGGCTGCCAGTGTGCAAAAATTATATTAATTGATTTTAGCTTATCAGGCTAAGGGAGTCCGGAGCAATACTGCTTCGGACTTTTTTATTTTCAGTATTTTTAAAAAATTTTTATTCTTCAGGCAACCTGAAGAATAAAAATTCCGTCTTTCAGATATAAACCAATTAAACAGAGTTTGAAAATTATTCGCTTACATACTTCTGATGAAGCTGTTATTAAAAAGATACTGCAGGGAGACAGCAGGGCCGAAAAGCAGCTTTATGACCGCTATGCAGCAAAAATGCTTGGCGTTTGCAGGATGTATATTAAAGATATGCATTATGCCGAAGATGTAATGATAGAGGGGTTTACCCGTGCGCTGGATAATTTGGGCAGGTTTAGGTTTGAAGGGAGTTTTGAGGGCTGGTTAAGGCGTATAATGGTTAGGGAGTCTATTGATTTTTTACGACAGCGCACTCAGCTTTATTTTGAAGATATAACAGAAGTCGAAGTAGCGCCTGTTATAACCGATAATCAGGATATGGATGCCGAGTTGCTCCAGTTACTGATTGATAAACTTCCCGAGGGCTACCGTACCGTACTTGTAATGTTTGCGGTTGAGGGGTACGGCCACAAAGAGATAGCAGAGATGCTAAATATTAGTGAGAATACATCAAAATCACAATTGTTTAAGGCAAGGAAACAGCTACAGGAACAATTGGGAAAAGTAAGGAGGATTGAAAATGAAAGATAGAAACCTGGAACAACAATTAGCAGATAAACTGGGCAACCGAAGCATTACACCTTCGGCGAAAGCCTGGGACCGTATTGCGAATAACAGGCAACAGGGTAAAACCCAAAAGAAAAAGAAAAAAGTGTTTGCTTATTATGCGGCAGCGGCAGTGTTTTTCCTTTTAGCTTCAGGGTATGTTTTCCTTATGCAAAATAAAACCGATGTTATTATAACCGAACCGCAGGTTGTGGATGGTGGAGAGGTTAAGGCTCCGGTATTACCATCAGAAGAGGCTGTTGTTAGTAAATCTGTAGAAATAAAAGAAACGGAGGCAGTTGCTTATAAAGAGCCCGAGGTTTTAGTTAAGAAACAAAGTGTTGAGGTAGTTACTGAAAAACAGGAAATGGCTTCGGTAGCTGATCAAGAGATTGTGATAAAGAAAAAACAACCTGAATTCAATTTGCATGTTGAACCGATAGAGGCACTTGTTTCTATAGAAGAGGACAAGTTCTATGAGCAGGAAACCGATATGCTTTTAAAAGAGGCTGTGAAAGATGTCGCAGCAAACAAACATTTATCTAATACTACAAACGATACCGCTCTACTGAAAGAAGTAGAGGCTGAAATGGATGAATACTACCGTGAAAAGGCTATGAGTATATTTTCACTTAAGCATAAAACCATACGCATAGCTGTAAAAGACAAACAATAACTTCAATTTTTTAAATTATGAAACGCACCTTATTGTGTATCGCCTTTTTGGCGACAGGGATTTTTTTGCCTAAAGTTAACGCTCAAACCGAGAGTGATAGTGTAAAGGAACTATCTGTAAAAGAGAAAAAAAAGGCCGAACTGGACGAAAGAGAAAAAGAATATTATGCGAGGGTAAAGCAAAATACCCTGGATGATCTTAAGGAAGAAAAGCAGAATATTATTGAGAACGAAAAGTTTGAACTTAAAAAGATTGTTGCCGATATAGACAAGAAACTTGAAAAAGGAGAAATAAATCAGGAAAAAGCTACTGCGCTTAAAAAGGAAGCGGCAAAGCGATCGGCACTGAATATAGATAACAGGACGGCTATTATAGATAATCAGATAGCTCTTACTGAAAGAGATGTGGCAATGTACAGTTATAAGCCTAATACAGGGGCTTATGTTGCTTTGGGGATTGGTAATGTGATAGATGACAAGGGAAGCTTTTTATTGGGGCTGGATTATAAAGGGCTGGATAAAAAAACCAAGTATGATAAACGCACTTATAGGGATGTAGTGTTTAAGTCGGGATTTGTGAATGCCGTAGGTGATGGGCAAACCATAGGAGACAGTTATAAATTTTGGAGAAGTAGCGGGTTTGAGTTAGGCCTGGCTTTTAAAACAAGACTTTTAAAGGATTCAAATTATTTCAGGCTGTCTTATGGTTTGTCATACCAAATAAGTATGTACTCTCCGGGTAAGGATAAGTATTTTGTGAATGACAACGGTAAGACAATAGTACAGCAGTTTCCGTATGAGCTTAAAAACAGCTTCCTGCGAACAGAAAACCTTGTTGTGCCGGTACATCTTGAGTTTGGTCCTTCGAAGAAAAAAGAATATAAAGATTATTTCAGGTATGATACCACTACCAGTTTTAAAGTAGGTTTAGGTGGTTATGTAGGAGTGAATACAGGAGCTGTACAGCGACTGCAATATGAAATAGACGGTAAAAAGGTAGTGGATAAAAACAGGGCAGACTATAACGTAAATAAATTTGTGTACGGACTGGACGGATATGTAGGTTTTGGGGCGATTAGTCTTTTTGCACGATATGAGCTTAATCCTATTTTTGACAATTCCACTTATAAGGAACATGCCGTGTCTTTTGGAGTGAGGCTAGATTTGTAAAGGCTCCGCTTTTTTTCGTTACATTTGGGATATGAAGCTAGAATCGCAATTAGAGAAAATATCATCATTTGGGCATCTGGAGCTTTTGGCAAACCAGATTGTGGAAGGATTCATTTCCGGTATGCATAAGAGTCCGTTTCACGGGTTCTCGTCAGAGTTTGCCGAACACAAAGTGTATAATCCGGGAGAAAGTACCCGTCATATAGACTGGAAACTGTTTGCAAAAACCGATAGGCTTTATACTAAGCGTTATGAGGAGGAAACCAATTTAAGGTGTCACATTATACTGGATAACTCTTCGTCCATGCATTATCCGGCTTTAAAAGACGGACAGCCGTTTTATGAGAATAAGATAGGTTTTTCGGTATTGGCTTCGGCAGTGCTTATGGATTTGCTCAAAAGGCAGCGTGATGCGGTGGGATTAAGTGTGTATTCTGATTCGTATGAGTTTTATGCGCCCGAGAAAGGTAGTGGCAGGCACCACAGGATGCTTTTAAACAAACTTGAAGATGTACTGCAAAAACCGGGAGAAGCTAAAAATACTGACACGATTACTTATTTGCACCAAATAGCACAGAAGATGCACCGCAGGTCGATGATTATATTGTTTACTGATATGTTCCAAACCGAGGATAACGAAGCATTGTTTAATGCACTAAGGCACTTAAAACACAATAAGCATAAAGTTGTGCTTTTCCATGTAACGGATAAAAAAACTGAGTTCAGTTTTGATTTTGACAATGCTCCGCGCAAATTTGTGGACCTTGAAACGGGTGAACAGGTGAATTTATTTGCCGAAAATATAAAAGAAGAGTACGAAAAAAGAGTTGCCGACTATTTTAGGAAGATAGAGGAGACCTGTATGCAGTACCGAATTAAGTATGTTCCGGTTTCGGTGGACGAAAAATTTGAAAAAATTTTAATTACATACTTGGTTGAAAAACAAAAGTTTGGCTAAAAAGCGAAAATTTTTTTTAAAAATTTATTTGAAAAGGCTTGCAAATGTCAAAAAGCGCCGTATATTTGCACCCGTAATAATGAAACAAACAACGGCACTTACAAAGCGCCGGTTTTATTAAAAACGCTGGTTTGGTAGTTCAGTTGGTTAGAATACATGCCTGTCACGCATGGGGTCGCGGGTTCGAGTCCCGTCCAGACCGCCAGTAAAGGAGAAGTAGCCTCGCAATTGCGGGGCTTTTTTCGCCTCAAAGCATTTAAGATTAGTTGTGTTGTTTGCCCTAACGGGCTGGTTTAGTAGTTAAACCGAATGAAAGGCTTTCCATTAAATTGGAGGGCTTTTTTGATTTTAATACATTTGGTTTTAAAATCAGGTTATATGGAAATTAAAACACACCAAACAGATAATCTTACCATAGCAGAAATAATTTCTCAGAACATTATTATTACTACTGTTGAAGACGGAAAAGACCTGATAGGGAATCTGTACTATCAGGGGTTTGATAAGGTAGTGCTTCAAGAAAAGAATATCACACCTTCATTTTTTGATTTAAAAACCCGTATGGCAGGGGAGATACTTCAAAAATTTTCCAATTATAAAATCAGGCTGGCTATTGTGGGTGATTTTGATAAGTATGGAAGTAAGAGCTTAAATGATTTTATTTTTGAAAGTAATAAGGGGAGTACTGTCAATTTTGTTTCTTCTGTAGAGAAAGCTATTAACATCAATAAATAAAAAGCCTCCTTATAAGGAGGCTTTTTTGTTATAACTTACTTATTAGTTTTTAATAAGCTTATGTTTTGAAATTCCTTTGTTGGTTTGAATATTCATGAAATAAACCCCTTCGCTAAGATTCTGAATGTTTATGCTTTCGGTTTGTTCTTTTACATTAAGTATTTCACGTCCCTCAATATTATAGATGTTAATATTTTCAATAATAGTATTTCCGTCGGTTTGAATGTTTAGTATACTTTTTGCCGGGTTAGGATAAACGGTTATTGAGTTAAGGCTAAAATCATTTAAACCTAGTAGCTCTATTACTTCAGTATTTGCCGAATTTGTTATTATAGGTAAATTGTAATCAAAATAGATCCCTGCGGTTCCTGTAATCATATCGCCTATCTCTATATCCTGTACAGGTTTTATTTTATAGGCAACAAAGCCATGACTTCCTTCTTCATCGGCATCCTCGTGAGGTAGATAAATGTCATCAAAAATAAACGAAACCTGATTTCCATCTGTTATCTCTACCCTGTAATTATGACTTGCAGTTATTGGGGTAAATGTATTCCAGTCGAGGTTTTCGTGCAGTACATCCTCTATTCTTACCGTTATAGCACTCGCCGAGCCTGTATTTTGGAATCGTATTATATAATCAAGGTACTCTCCTGCCTCTTCAATATAAATTTCTTCACCCTGTACCACTCTTTTGTCATTAGGGTCAAATGAGTTTACAACCGGCTGATTGAAGCTAAAGTTGTTGTCGTTAGGTGTATTATCGTTTGTGTTAGGTGTAACTGTGGCATTAAAGCTGATTATCTCACCACCTTCTACTGTAGGAGGGGCAAATGTTTCCATGGTAATATCTACAAATTTGCTTTCAAATGGAGATATACTGCCAAGACTAAAGGTAAGTTCGTTGTCAGTCGCAGAGGAAGTTTCATGACTGGCTTCTGAAAATTGCTGTATCTCCTCATTATAGCTAAAAGAGACATAAACATCGTTCATGGTTTGTGTTCCTATATTATGAACCAGAAGACGATATTGTGAAGTAAAGCCCGGGCGCGCCTCATTTAAGGGTAATACGGTAATGTTTAGGTCGGCAACTTGCTCATTGGCAGTAAGGCAAAAATTCAATTCCTGCTCGTTGTCAAAACCTGTAAAATCTATTGTAGAAGTTTGTGGTGTAACTATAAAGTAATCGGGTACATTAAGCAGTTGTAGGGTATAACTGCCTTCCATGACACTTAAATCATATTCTCCGCTTGAACTGATCGTTGAGTAGGTAAAATTGCCATCATTTGCAGTTACTAGAAAGTTATTCGCTTTAGGGTCATCTGTATCACAACCATTATTGTTCTCGTCAAAAATTATATTTCCCGAAAGACTATTGTTTTGACAATAATAATTAAAACTGTCTCCTGATATATTCCAGTTTAACTGATTAATTAAATAATCTCTTACTGTAGAATCACAATATTTTAAACCTGTGGCGCCTAAAGATTTATTTTCAAGGCCTAATTGTGCAAATCTTAATAGTAAAGCGTCGTAGTTTTGTGAATCAAGATTACTGTCTGAAAGGAAACCGAATAAATTTATATTAGAATTAAAGTACCAGTTTGAAACATCTTGATTAAATGAATCAGCTTGAAAAAACATACTATACATGTCTAAAACATTTAATACATTCCAAGTGTCTAGTGGTTGATTAAATGATGATGCAGACCAAAACATGCCATTCATATTAGTAGTACTTGATACATTCCAGTCGTTAACAGGCTGATTAAAAGCTGATGCTTTAAAAAACATTTTACTCATATTCGTAACGTTTGATACGTCCCAGTTATTTATAGGTTGATTAAATGCTGTAGCTTCAGTAAACATGTTATTCATGTTTGTTACAGATGAGGGAACCCAATCGTTTAAAGATTCGTTAAAAGCTAATGCTCCATAAAACATATAACTCATGTCTATAACATTAGACACATCCCAATTGCTCAAAGGTTGATTGAAAGAAGTGTTATCTATGAACATGTAGCTCATGTCAGTAACATTAGATACATCCCAACCGCTTAAAGGTTGATTAAATGATGTAAGTCGGAACATATGGCTCATATTATTAACATTAGATACGTTCCAATTGTCTAATGGTTGGTTAAATGAACTGGCAGACCAAAACATACCTTGCATACTAATAACATTAGATACATCCCAATTATCCAATGGTTGATCAAAAGAAGTTGCATTTGCGAACATACCTTCCATATTTGTTATATTAGAAACGTCCCAATTGTTAATAGATTGGTTTAATGAATAGCACCCTCTAAACATTCGTGCCATATTTGTTACTTGACTTAGATTAGGAGTGTCTGTAGCATTTATGGTTAAATTGCTGCAATATGTGAATGCTTCTTCCATATCAAGCCATTCTATATCGCCCCATTGTTCTATAGATTTTATCTTTCCGCTAAGTAAGTCGTTTGATATCATTGAAAAATCAAGTCCATGAAAATTTCCTGACATAGTAATGGTGTATATCCCAGGACTACTGTAAGTGTAATAATAAGTGCTTTCAATGTTTGTAAAAACCGTTCCATCGCCATAGTCTATGGTGAAATTATTATCTTCATTAAAGGCTACAGGAACCAATATTGTTAAGTCATTATCAGATGTGCCTTGTACTTCCCATGTAGTAATAAAAGGTTCCTGTGCATTTGCCAAAAGAGAAAACATGGCAAATGAAAGTAAAAAGTAAAGTTTTTTCATGATTAGTGTGGTTTTATCACATGCAATATAAATAAAAATATAATCAACTGATTGTTAGTGTTAAAGGAAATTTATTGAAGGAGACAGTCTTTTTGAAAAATACCCATTTATAGGTATTGTTTTGTTAAAACCTAATTGTTAATTTTATGATGTAAAAGCTTATTACATAGCTTTTTAGTTTTTTAATAAATCGTATTGACATAGAAACACATTTTATTAATAACTAAATCTATACATTATGAAAACAAAAAGACCGTTTTTTGCCGCTGCAACATTAATGGCAGCAGCTTTTTTATGCTTTGCATTTACAACAAATGAAAAAGTCAACATGGTTGACGAAGGGCCATCTGGAACAGCTTATGCTGTAACATGGCAAAACAGTTCAGGCTACTGGTTTGCAGTAGGCCCTGTACAGGCGCTGTGGGCGGGTGAGAAAACCGAAGAGAAAGCTCTTGAGTATGTAGTTGGCTCAAAGGCTAAGAAAGCAAAAAAAATGAAGTATAAAGATACCTGTGGTAAGTTTAAGGTATACAACCTTGGTGTTGATTACGAATCGTATGATACCGATGCTTTAAAATATGCAAGAAAAAAAGGATATGATTGTAGCTGGCCTTAGTTCATGTTATCCTTTAATTAAAAAGCCTTTCAGAAACTGAAAGGCTTTTTTTTTGTTTTTAATTAAGAGTTGCTTTTATAATATTGCTTACTACCGGAAGTGTAGTATAGGTGTTTGGGTTTGGAACTTCCTCAATAGGTTTACTTTCATTAAGCGGAGTGCCTGCAAGGTTAAACTGGGTGATCCCGGCACCCGGATACTGGTCTAGTGCAGTACCGTCGTCATAAAGCTTTATAGAGTCGGATATGTCGCCTTTGTAGGATGCGGCTACACCATTACCCTCGGTAGCAAAAAACCAGTCGTTGCTAAAGCCATACATAGTAGCTATGGCGATACGGTCTCCGGATTCATACATTATTTCCTGAGAAACACTACCACCCGGTTGTCCGTTAATTGATGGTAGTAATACTGTAGTTTGCGACTGGGCTAATATGTAAACACTTTTTACTCCGGCTTTGTTTTCAAGTGCAGATGCCAGTACAGATGCATCTCCTTTTTGGGCAATTTCCTTTAAGCCTTCGCCACGATCGTTTTCACCGGTTTTGTAAAACGGATTCTCATCACCGCTATATACCACAACTAATATTGGTGAAAGCGGAGTGAAAATACCTGTGATTCCCTGTATGTATTCGTAAAGCGGAGCATTGTTTCCTGTTTCGGCAATATCGGTAAGTCCGTTTGCTGTAGGCTGTCCTTCCTGATATAAAGGGGCAGGGTTAAGCAGGTTGCCTCCTGCAATGTATGAAATAGCCCATACTCCCGGACTTATAGGGGTTTCGTTTTGTGTTCCGCCGGAGGTATTCATAAGAGTTAATGTGAAGTTGGAATTACCATTGTAGGTAAGGCTGGCGTTTACAAGTTGTGAAGCTGGCAGGTAGGAGTTACCCTCGGCATCCATACCGCTTATTTCGGTTATGTTGGCACTTGTTGCCTCTCCCGGATGTTCTACATCAGGTCCCGGTGCCTGATTTACCCTTGTACCGTTATCCCATAGTTTTATTTGTTGTGATACATCGCCCTCAATAGGGGTTCCGTCTTCGGTATATAAAGTGATTCCGGGATTTTCGGGAGCAAAAAACAAATCGTTAGACCATCCGTACATGGTGGCAAAACTCAAAGCCTGACCTTTTGCAGCATAAAAACTAATGCTTACAGATTCGCCGGGGAAAACAACAGGCGGAGTACCTTCTCCCTGAAAAGTGCCCGACTGTACCAGTGGTTGTGACTGTAAAACATTTTCTACCGTTAACATAGCCGATTGTGGCATTACGCTTTGTGTATCATCATCATTTTGGCACGAAACCGTAAAAAGGGCGGTTAGTAAAACCGGAATTCCCGCAGTTGCAATTTTCTTTAATTTCATAACTCGTTTTGGTTTAGATTAATATGTTAGCAAATCTATTTGTAACCTATGTCGCAGAGAATAGCAATACTTCCCGATGTATTGATGATATTTCCCGAAGTATAGTTTTTCTGCAATAAGTTGTATCGGTTAACCAGAGTCTTTAGCTGTATTTTGTTATATTAGCAAAATCAAAATTTACTGCAAAACACCTTACCATGTTTAAAAAAATTGTTTACGGCTTTCTTGTAATTCTTCTGGCACTTTCTGTTTATCTGTATATCTCGGTTAAGCAACCCTATGGTATTATTGCATTAGGATTTGTTGTAGGAGGTTTACTTTCAATGGCTTTGCTTAAAATAAAATGGTTAAGAGTTAGCTTAGTTGTGATTTTTTCTTCAGCAGGTTTATATTCTGTTACAGAAGGCTGTTATTTTATGCTTGATACTAATTTTAAAAGGCAAAAGTTTAATATTGAAACGGCTGTACACTTTGAAAAAAATGGTTTTGAAGATGCCCTTGCCAAATCTAAACAGGAAAATAAATACATATTTGTTGATTTTTATACGGGATGGTGTACACCGTGCCTGCATATGGTTCAGCATATTTTTACAGATGACCAGGTGGGGGATGCCATGAATGAAACCTTTGTTAATCTAAAATATGATGCAGAGAAAGGAGATGGCGTTGAGCTTGCCAAGCGTTATAATGTTCGTGGTTACCCTACATGTTTAGTGCTTGACAGTGAGGGGAATGTTGTTGAAAAAGTAGGCGGAAACCTGGTGCCTCGCAAGGATGATTTAATAGCTATTGCAAAAAAATATAAACGTCATTGATTGTTATATTACTGCGTAGTGCTGTTTCTTTCCTGAAAATTTCCTTATTTTTGGCTGATACGCCAAAACGTTTATCCCTACAATGAAGAAAGCAGTTGTTGCATTATCACTTTTACTATTGGGTTCTTGCCAGTATTTTGATAAAAAGGTGCCCAGTGAGGAAGAATTGCTGCAAAAACGCCGCGCCGAAATCAATATGGATGAGGTTAGTTCCTATCCGTCTATTGGTGAGTGTGACAGTGTAATGGACAAGGAGCAGAAAAAAGAATGCTTTTTCTCTTCCATGACCCGTTTGGTACAGGAAAGACTGGATGCCGATACCCTTTTGCTTCTTTATCCTGAAATTGATACCATACAGCTTAAAGTAACCATATTTCGCGATGCTACTCTTGCTTTTGAAACCGAGTTTCCTAAAGACAGTGTGGGCTATGACCGAACTAAAATAGACAGCCTTTTGCGTAGCAGGCTCAGTGATTTTCCTGCTGTAGAACCGGCATCAAAAGAAGGAATTCCTGTAAAGAGTCAGTTTATTTTACCGGTTATAATTAACGTGGAGTAGTATTGGTTTTAAACCTAAACACAAAATAGCTCCCTATACTTACCGGTATTACGATGTTAAGCAGCCATTGTAATGTGGCAGCAAATACGACCACCCATTCATTAATTCCCATTTTACCGAAAAACAATACAGCAACACTACCGCGAACGGCAAAATCAAAAAGCTGGAATGTAGGCAGTGACGATCCTAAAAAATATACGGCTGTAATAGCAGCAATCATTTCGGGGTAGGGTTCATGTATACCAAACAAAAGGAATAAAAAATAATGCTGATGTATAAGGCAAAAATATCTGGCGAAGGCAAGCAATATGTTTTTACGGTGTATTTGTTTTGGCAGGGCATTTACCTTGTTAACTATTTTTTGAACCGAATATCCTTTTAAGGTAAAGTTACGGGCAGTGAACAGTAGCACGATTACAACAAAAACTATTGCTAATAAAATTAGCAAATAGCTGGAAGGTAAAATACCATAATAGGTGTTAAATACGGCAAGTCCTGTTAGTCCGGCAAAAACAGCTATAATTAATTGGATGCCATTGCAAACAAGGTTAAGGAAAACAATATTTTTTGTCTGTGTTTTTTCGAAGTACAATGCCTTGGCAGCATATTCGCCTATTCCGTTTGGGGTAAACAGAGCTGCAGTCATCGCAGCGAGTACCTGTGCAGCCGACTCTCTTAATTTTATCTCCTTAAAAGAAGAAACTAAGTTTTGCCATTTTATAATTTCCAAAAAACGATTTAGGAAGGTTAGCGTTATAATAACAGCCGCAAGAATAAAAGAAGTACTTCCGTTAAAAAGGTCTTTTAGTTTTATCCAGTCGGGACTGTTGTCTCCTGCAAGCCTGCTGTATATAAAATAAAATGCGCCGCTAACTATTAAAAGTTTAACGACTACAGTTAGGAAATGCTTAGCTTTGCGGGACAGTGTAATCATAACTACAAAATAAACAAATTAAATTGGCAAACGAGCGTATCATATTAGGTATTGACCCCGGTACTACCATAATGGGATTTGGTCTTATTAAGGTAGTGAATAAGAAAATGGAATTTATTCAGCTAAACGAACTTCAGTTGGGTAAATATGATGACCATTATTTAAAGCTTCGCCATATTTTTGAAAGAACCATTGAGTTAATTGATACCCATCATCCTGATGAAATTGCCATCGAAGCACCTTTTTTTGGTAAAAACGTACAGTCTATGCTAAAACTGGGCAGAGCACAGGGCGTAGCTATGGCTGCCGGACTTTCCAGACAGATACCCATAACCGAGTATGAGCCAAAAAAAATTAAAATGGCGATAACGGGTAATGGTAATGCCAGTAAAGAGCAGGTAGCAAAAATGCTGCAACAGTTACTGGGACTTAAGGAAATTCCTAAAAACCTAGACAGTACCGACGGACTAGCCGCTGCGGTTTGTCATTTCTTTAATTCGGGTAAAACTGTTGTTGGTAAAAGCTATTCAGGATGGGATGCTTTTGTTAAGCAAAATACCAACAGGATAAAATAACAACCATGGCAGGTATTTATATTCATATTCCTTTTTGCAGGCAGGCATGTCACTATTGTGATTTCCACTTTTCTACTTCCATGAAGAAAAAGCAGGAAATGATAATGGCACTTGCTAAGGAAATTAGCATAAGGAAAAATGAATTTGCAGGTCAAACGGTAGAAACCATTTATTTTGGCGGAGGAACACCATCGGTATTAACCAATCAGGAAATAGAGTTTCTTATCAATACGGTTCTGGAAAACTATACCGTGACCGGTAATCCTGAAATTACCCTTGAGGCCAATCCGGACGACCTCTCAATTAACCGCATAACCGAATTAGCAAATTCCCGAATAAACAGATTAAGCATTGGGATACAGTCGTTTTTTGAGGATGATCTTAAAATGATGAACCGTGCACATAATGCTCAGCAGGCTAGTGAATGCCTTACCGAAGCGGTTAAATATTTTGACAATATTTCTGTAGACCTTATTTATGGTGTTCCGGGAATGACAAACGAGCGTTGGCTGCAAAATGTAGATAAGGCGTTGTCTTTCGGGGTACCTCATATTTCGAGTTATGCTCTTACGGTAGAACCCAAAACAGCACTGCACAATTTTGTACAAAAGGGTATCATTGCCCAACCGAGTGACGAGGTTGCTCATGAGCATTTTATGTTACTTACCGAAAAACTTCAGGAAAACGGGTTTGTACATTATGAGCTTTCCAATTTTGGGAAAGAAGGTTACTTTTCCCGTAACAATACAGCTTACTGGCTTGGGAAAAAATATTTGGGTATAGGGCCTTCTGCCCATAGCTATGAAGGAATTTCCCGTAGCTGGAATATAGCAAACAATGCTCTGTACTTAAAAGCAATTGAAAATAATCAATTACCTGCCGAAAAAGAAAAGCTAACCGTAGCCGACAGGTATAACGAATATGTAATGACAGGCTTGCGTACCATTTGGGGCGTATCTATAACAAGGGTAGAGCAGGAATTTGGTTTGCTGTACAAAAAGCACCTGCTTACTGAGGCTGCTAATTTTATTAGCAATGATTTGCTTTCGCTTCAGGATAATGTTTTAAAAACGACCTCAAAAGGAAAGTTTCTTGCTGACGGTTTAGCCAGTGACCTGTTTTTTATAAATTTGGAATAGCATAAACAAACAAAATATGAAAGCTACCATACAGCATAACAATACTACTTATACTATTGATTTTTCAAGCCCTATAGATATTTCCATCCCTTTAACCAATACCGATGCTAATCCTATTGCTTGGTATATAGATAAGCCGGTTATCGAACCCGTAAAAATGGGTGACTGGGTGGGGAAGGTGAGCGAGGGTTCGTCTACAAATTTTAATAATATATTTTTTAACCCGCACGGTCACGGTACACATACCGAGTGCCTGGGACATATAACGAAAGATTTTTACAGTATAAATCAGGCGCTAAAGCAATTCTTCTTTTTAGCCGAAGTAGTTTCGATTACTCCTGAGGTATATGATGAGGATCTTGTTATTACCCGCGGTCAGATTGCAGATGCACTGACAGGCAAATCGCCGGAAGCAATTGTTATCCGTACCCTGCCGAATGAAGCGATTAAAAAATCTAAAAACTACAGCAATACCAATCCGCCTTATCTGGAAGAGGCAGCTGCGACTTATATACGTGAGTGTGGTATAAAGCATCTTTTAATCGATTTACCTAGTGTGGATAAAGAGAAGGACGAAGGGAAGCTGGTTGCACACAAAGCTTTTTGGAACGTTAAGGATGTAAATAACCTTAATACCGATGCCAGACATGATGCTACCATTACCGAAATGATTTATGTAAACGATGAGGTTAAGGATGGGAGTTATTTACTAAATTTACAGATAGCATCTTTTGAAAACGATGCCAGCCCAAGTAAACCCATATTGTACAAACTGTAATGAAAGGACTTATAAAACTGGAAGAAGCCGCCTTGTTTTTGTTGGGGATCTATTTTTTTAGCCAACTGGATTATGCATGGTGGTGGTTTTTGGTGTTACTCCTGGCGCCTGATTTTTCGATGATAGGCTATGCGTTTGGCAATAAGGCCGGAGCGTGGGCTTATAATTTTTTTCATCACAGGGGAGTAGCAATACTGCTGTATTTAGCCGGAATGTATTACTCCAGTCAGTTATTACAGCTAATTGGTGTGATATGGTTTGCACACTCCAGTATGGACAGGATGTTTGGATACGGACTCAAATATGAAAACGGATTTAAATTCACCCATTTGGGAGAGATAGGTAAAAACTAAGCAACTATAAACCATGAATATCCAGTCTTACTACGATTACTGCCTTGCCAAGAAAGGCGTTACCGAGCATTTTCCGTTTGATGAAGATACACTGGTGTTTAAAGTGGGTGGAAAAATGTTTGCCCTTTCTTCACTAAAAGGATGGGAGGCCAATACACCTTCAATAAACTTAAAATGTGATCCCGACAGGGCAGAGGAGTTTCGTGCCGAGTATGAGGGTATAAAACCCGGTTACCACATGAGCAAGGTGCACTGGAATACGGTTACGGTAAACAGCGATGTTCCGCAAAAGCTTTTACTGGAGCTTATAGATCATTCGTATGAACTGGTGTTTAAAAGCCTTACCAAAAAACTACAGGCAGAAATAAGTGGTAGTTAAGGCAATAAGTAAGCAGGATAAGATGTTATTCTTTGTTTGACCTTACTTAGATTATGGAAACCACTACTAATATTGAACAGCTTATACCTCACCGATACCCTTTTTTATTTGTTGATGAAATTGTTTCGGCAAAAGACAATCAAATTGTGGGTACGGTAGTTTTTGATTCAGAAAATTTACTTTTAAAATGGACTTTTCCCGGAAAAGGTGTAGTACCAAATACTATACTTTTAGAATCTATGGCACAATGCGGAGGAGCAGGTGTAAGGCTACTGGGCGTTAGCAAAGGGATTTTTGCCCTGGCGCACATAGAGCAGTCGGCTTTTTTTGATGTTGTAAAATACAACGATGAGGTTAGGCATGAAATCACCAACATACGGATGAGCGAAAAAATAATCAAACAAACAGGCAAGGCCTATGTAGGAGATACCCTGGTTATGGAAGCTACCTGGATGTCTATAAGGATTGATTAATCAGGATAAAATATAAAAGGCTAAAAGTAGTATCTGTTACGTATGTCATTTTGACGACAGGAAAAATCTAAAATCAAATTGATTGAGATTCTTCGCTTCACTGCGTTACGTTCAGAATGACACTTTTAGCCCTTTTTTGTTACATAACGTTTTTTTGTTTTTCACTAAAACTGTCGGCCTGCATTTGCAGCAGTTCTATAGCTTTTTTCTTTTTGTAATCATACAGTTCCTTATCCTGCCTTATCTCGGCATATACATCATCATAAATACCGGCATCGGTAGTGCGCATCAGTTCGCGCTGATGTTTGTTTTGTGCCAAATTTGTTTTTAAGGCCATTTCGCTGTCTTCCAGTTTAAAATCGTATTCACCCTTAGGTGAGAGTAATTTCGCGATTATAGGGGCTGTTTCTATGGCTAAAAACAGCAACATTATAAACAATGAAGGGAGCAATGGCAGTTTATTAAGCGCATTGATGCGTGCCATGAGTCCGTCAAACTTATCTATTATGGGTTGGGTTTCGGTAATTTTTTTGTCTAAATCACTTCTAAGGGTAACAGCCTCAGCTTCTTTTACGGCTATTTTTGCCTCATTCCTTTTTCGTAGAGTATCCAGTTGTGCCAGGGCATTGTCGTGCTTATCTCTTTTTTCTTTGTAAACAGGTCCTTTGCCCAGTTTCATGGTGCCACTGGTACCTTCGGCCTCGGTAATGTAGGTGGAATATAAATCGTTTACTTCCTTCTCCTTTTGTGCAATTTCCGACTTAAGGCTGTCAATAGATGCTTTGTTCCTGTCGAGGTCAGACTGGTAATAATCGGCAACCTGTTTTTTATTGGCCATTGCCAGTTCGTTCTTCTCTTTAAGCAGTACGGTATCTATTTCCTTTTGGAATATTTTTATTTCAAGCGGTTTTGAAATAACCACAGCGATGATAAGTGCCAAAATAATACGGGGTGTTGCCTGTAGTAATTCCTGACCAAAGCGCTCTCTTTTCCTGATTGTGGAAACGATAAACCTGTCCAGGTTAAAAATAAGCAGTCCCCATATCAAACCAAAGAATACAGAGGTGTAAATGTTATCGAAAACCTTATACAGGGCATAACTGGCGGCAATAAATGCCATAACAGCAGTAAAGAAAACGGTGGCTCCTATACCTGCATATTTGTTCTGTTCGCCGTCAGAGCAGGAATAGATTAGTTTTTTATCTGCCCCCGAGCAGATAATGAAAAAACGTTTTAACATGATGATTTGATTTTTGATTGATGATGTAACAAAGGTAACGCGTTTTTTACTGTAAATGTTATAATGTGTTGATATGTTTTAGGTTATAAATAAAAAATCCGCCTCAAGTGAGACGGATTTAGGTAATATAGTAAGATGGTGTGGTTATTTGGTTTTTTTATGATATAAATAGCTAGTGCCAATTTTTACCGGTTTTCCGTCTTCTTGTTTAGGAATCCACTTAGGAGATGCTTCAAATACTTTTTTTAATCGGTTAGTAATGTCAGGGTCTTTATTACCTATAATTTCCGGATCAGATACAGAACCGTCGGTATTAATTTTGAAAGTAATATATGTCTTTTCATCTTTTACAAGGTCATCCAGATCAAGGTTATTTGTAATGTAACTGTCAAATAGTTCTCTTCCTCCAGGGAAAGATGCCGATCTGTTAGGAGTTGCTTTTTTATTTTTTTCCTCAAAGTTATTTGAGGTTGCACTTATTTCTATTTCTTGCCTCATATCCGTAATTTTATCAGTTCTACTACCTGCTTTTTGAGTGTTAAAATAGCCATACTCTAAAGGTGTTTTACTTATAGTTATTTGGCATGTTGTATTCGGGTAATGATCATATTTATGTTTAATGTGTTTATTGTAATATGGATAAGTGTAAAAAAACATCATAAATGTCATTGATATTTCTTCACCTGCTTTTGTTTCCCCAAACATTTCAAATGTGGTTGAAGCAAATTCTTTGCGTTTATGTTTCAGAAACTCTTCACGACTTATCTTTTTGTTATCAATGTAAAAATGGCTGTCTTTCTGTTCAAGTGAGAATTTGTAATCCTCTTCACTAACACCGTCAGAATCTCCATTTTTTTTAGGAACATTAGCCAGATAGTATCGTTTTTGCTCCAAAGTCAGTTTCTCATAAGGGGTGTTTATAAATACATCTCTAAGGCTGTCCTGAATAATTATATTTACTCCTTTAAAATATTCATCTCTTCTGCTGTCGGGATTAACAGAATCGGTTGCTGTAAGCGTTTCGTTTTGTTGTGTACCGGCATAAGCTACATTTTCGGTGCTTAAAAAATATACTATTGCGGTAACGGTTAATACACAGGCCAGTTTAAGAGCTAGTGTTTTAATTTTAGGTGTGGTTTTAGTCATCATAACAAATCGTTTTTTAGTTATGGGAAAGTTAAGGTTACTTGCCAGCATTGCTATTGGAGCCCTTTGTTGACTCCTGTTTAGCAATAGCCTTTGGTAAGATATTATGTCGTTTTTGTAAATTACATTCTCATCGGCCAGGAACTCGTGGTTAAGCTGTATGGCTTTTTTATAAGAGTAAAGCAGCGGATTGAACCATAATATTGTTTTTAGCAATTCGATAAACAGTATGTCAAGTGTGTGTAGCTGCTTTACATGAGTGAGTTCGTGACTGTAAAGTTCGGGCTCTATCGACTGGTTTTCATACTCCTTTTTGTTTATGTAAACAGTGTTTAAAAAAGTATGGGGAGGTATGTTGTTGTCAATAAGTACAAGTGTTGCGCCTTTGTAAGGAATATTTTGATTCCTTTTTTTAAGTTTGTAAAACCTGGTAATGTTTATAGCAAACCGTATAACCAGTAATGCTGTTATAAGGCAGTATAACCCCAAAATAATATATGGTGTGTAGTTTACCTCCGGTTGTACTAAAACAGTGGGTGCTACGCTATTTATTACAGGTTGTTGTTCGGTAACAGAATGGATCATCAGTACCGAATCCTGAATAGGAGTAACTGGTGTACTAACATATATTGGTACGGTTATAAATGGAATACACAACGAAAAGATAAGGCTAAACAATAAGTAAAACCTATTGAAACGGTGCATTTTTTCTTTTTCAAGGAAAAGTTTGTATAGCAGGAAAAGTGCTGCCATACTTATTGCCGATTTTATAAGAAAGGTTTCCATTATGTTTTTGTTTTACTATTAAGGATTACAACTCTTTTTTTAAGGCTTACTGTTGGTTGTTATATTATTCCTGTTCTTCAACAAACCCCAGTTTGCCTGCTCCTCTTACAGGAGATAATTTAACCATTTCTTTTTCCGCTTTATTTAGGTTGGCATACCCTTTTTTATTAACTGAATTTCCTTTTTTATCTGTAAAAGTAAATTCAGTATTCTTAAAAGCTACTTCAGGATTGTCACTAAATGCCTCAGGATTATTTTCTTTAAACTGTTTAATTTCAGTATCTGTTGCCCTGAATTTTTCAAGTTTGGCTACTGCTTCATCAGATAATTGAGGCTCTTGAGCATTAGCCTGTGTACATAGTAATAATATTAATGCCGTAATTAGGGGTAGAGTGCCTATTTGTAAAAAAGCGGCTCTCAATTTAGGTGTGGTTTTAGTCATCATAACAAATCGTTTTTTAGTTATGGGGAAGTTAAAGTTACTTGCCAGCATTGCTGTTGGAGCCTTTTGTTGACTCCTGTTAAGCAATAACTGCTGGTAAGAAATAATGTTTTTTTTGTAAATTACAGTCTCATCGGCCAGAAACTCGTGGTTAAGCTGTATGGCTTTTTTATAAAAGTAAAGCAGCGGGTTGAACCATAGTATTGTTTTTAGCAATTCGATAAACAGTATGTCAAGTGTATGTCGCTGCTTTACATGAGTGAGTTCGTGACTGTAAACTTCTGGCTCTATTGCCTGGTTTTCATATTCCTCTTTACTGATGTAAACAGTGTTTAAAAAAGTATGAGGAAGTATGTTGTTGTCAATAAGTACAAGTGTTGCGCCTTTGTAAGGAATATTTTGGTTCCTTTTTTTAAGCCTGTATAACCTGGTAATGTTTATAGTAAACCTTATAACCAGTAGTAATGTTACTATGCTGTATAGTGCCCAAACAATATTAGGTTGTAATACTACATTAGTTACTGTACCATACTCCATTTGCGGACTCATAACAATATTGGATACTGTTACAGGATTCTCAATAGAGATAGTAGGTATACTAACATATATGGGTATGGTTATAAATGGCAGACATAAGGAAAATATAAGGCTAAACAATAAGTAAGACCTATTGAAACGGTGTATTTTTTCTTTCTCAAGGAAAAGTTTGTACAACAGGAAAAGTGCTGCCATACTTATCGCCGATTTTATAAGAAATTCACTCATGGTTTAGCCTTTTTATTTTAGTCGTGTATATTTATTGTAATAGGCAGGGTAAAACTGCTTCTTACCGATTTACCATCCATTTCTCCAGGCATCCATTTTTCAGGTACCGACTTAAGTACTCTTATCGCTTCTTCTCCGGCACCATACCCAGGATCACGTAATACTTTAATATTACTCATTGATCCGTCTTTTTCCACAACAAATGAAATGTAAATTTTTAATGTTTTATTTTCTTTTACATCTGGGATTGTAAAGTTCTCATTGATGTAATTATAGAACTGAGGCATGCCTCCCGGATATTCAGGTTGTAAGGTAAGTCCGGCTGTACTAAGTATTTCATCAGATTCTGATGGAGGTCCGGGTATACGAACTTCAGGTTTTACACTGTCTTCTTCGATTACATTCGGAATTTCCTGTACAGAATTTGTTTCGGGTTCTGGTTTTACTTCATTTTCTGCGCAGGATATTAAAAACAGTCCTGCCATTACCGGAACAACAAGCAGTTGTTTGCTTATTGCTAAAAATCGTGGTGTGGTTTTAGTCATCATAACAAATCGTTTTTTAGTTATAGAAAAATTAATGTTGCTGGCCAGTGCAACAGTATGGCTTCCGGATGCCATTTTGAGTAGCAGGTTTTGATAACCTGCAGTGTTTTTATTGTTGTTTATTACAGCATCATCGGCTAAAAATTCGTGATTAAGCTGTATGCTTTTTTTATAGAAATATAAAACAGGGTTAAACCAAAACAGGGTTTTAAACAGCTCTATAAGCAGGATGTCCATAGTATGCATTTGATTCACGTGCGCTAACTCGTGTGTATAGAGATCTTTTTCAATAGCATTTTTATTATGGTCATCCTCGCTTATAAAGATGTAATTAAGGAAGGTGTGTGGTAAGGTGTTGTATGGTAATAATATTAATGATGCTGTTTTGTATTTTATTTTTTTGTTGTTTTTTATTTTGAAAACAAACGATAGTATGTTTTTTAAGAATCTTATAATAAGTGATGAAGTGATGATTATGTATGTTAAGATAAGCCAAAACCGGGTGTTAATACCTGTACTTCCTCTGGTTATGGTGATCTCGTTTAATGCTATTTGTGGTAAAGTATCAATACTGTTATTGTAATTAGCAAATGAAGGAATGCTTATAAAGGGCACGCAAACAGAAAATATAAGGCTGGCTAACAGATATATTCTGTTAAAGCGATGCATTTTTTCTTTTTCCAAAAGCAGTTTGTAAACCCCTAGGAGTACAACCATACTAATTCCCGATTTTATAAGAAATTCAGTCATAATTACATTTTAGGATTAATTACTAATTTTAATCGTTGCTGTGATTATAAAGCGACTCCTAACGGCTTTGCCGTTTTTTTGACCCGGAATCCACTCAGAAGGCATTTTTTTTAATACTCTTACAGCTTCTTCCCCTATACCATACTCTCCTCCTTTTTCAATAGTAATATTGGTAATGCTTCCGTCCTTTTCAATAACAAAAGACATTTTTGTTTTAACAGTTATATCTTTGTTTATTTCGGGTATAGATAAGTTGTTGTATATGTATTCGTAAATTTTACTCTCACCCCCTACAAACTGTGGTTTCTTGTCCAGTTTTTTTAGAGAGTATATTTTTTCTTCCTGCTCCTGAAATAATTTTACTTGCTTAAATTTTGGAAAAGGCTGTTTTGCGGCTGTTATATTAACGGGATACAGTATGCCTGTACATGCAATTGCTATTATTGTTTTTTTGTTTAATGCGTTTAATAATGAATTCTTTTTAAGTGTCATAAATTTTATGAATGATGATTGTTATTTTTTCTTTTGGATTTCCTTGTCTATAATAGCTTTTAATTCCTCTAACTCCTTTGTGCTCATGTTTGTTTCTTTTGTGAAAAAAGAGGCGAATTGGGAAGCAGAGTTGTTAAAGAAGTTTTTGATTATACCATTAACCTGTTTTGAGAAATAATCATTTTTTTTAACCATAGGGAAATATTCTCTCGACTTTCCATACTCTTTATATCCAACAAAACCTTTGTCGGTCATGCGTTTTAATAGTGTGGCAAGAGTGGTAGGGGCGGGTTTTGGATCGGGGAACTCTTCCATCAAATCTTTCATGAAAGCCTTTTCCTGTTTCCATAAAAGTTCCATTACCTGTTCTTCTGTTTTTGTAAGCTGCATGTTCTACAATTTTAGAATTGTTTCTACAAATGTAGAATAAAAAATGATATGTGCAACTATTTTCAATAAAAAATCCACCCGGTTTGGGGTGGATTAGTGAGTTTAGTTAGTAATTAAGATAAAAAGGTATGGTTATTTATATAGAGATCTAAATAATAAAAAAGGTTGGGAGGGGAATAAAAAAAATCCGTTACTAGTAACGGATTTTTCTTCTAAATAAATTAAAAAAGGTATAAGAAATGGAAGGTGTGTAGGTTGTTTATTGGTTATCGTATGGTGATTGTAAAAGGTAAAGAGTAATTTGTTTTTACTGCTTTACCGTCTATCTCAGCCGGCATCCATTTTTCATCAATGGACTTAAATATTTTTAAGACTTCAGCGCTTATACCATACCCTGGGTCGTTAGTTGTTTTTACGTCAGATAATGTTCCGTCCTCGTTAATAACAAAAGCAATCATTACCTTGTATTTTCCCGGCGGAATTTTTTCATGAATAATAAACTTGCGGTTTATTAGGTTATAAAAAGCCTGTATACCACCCGGAAATTCTGGGCGTTTAGTTAGCTCACTATCGCTAAAAACAGGTTTCTCCTGTGTTAGAGTTGGCGTTGTCTCTTCTGTAGGAGGCTGCTCCGTTTTTACAGGAGTAGAAGTTGTTATTATTGGTTGGTTGGTTGGTTCTTCTTTTTTACTTTCAGCTTTTTCGGGTTTAGGCTGTTGTGTTACATTGGTTTGTTTTTTCTGTTTAACAACAACCGGCTCTGTTTTCTTCTCTTCAGCTTTAGGGACAGGTGTCTTTTTAGGTTCTGGTTCTTCAATAAGCTCAGGCTCATTAACAGGTTCAGGTACTATATAGTCTTCTTCGATATTTTGAATGCTGTCTGTTTTTTGTACAACAGGAGCAGGGGTGTTTGTTTGGGGAGGTTTTATATCCTCAGTTTTATTAAGACTGATAATAGTGAAAGCTATTCCTGCCGAAACGATTCCGACTATAAGTAACGACTTTATTATAAAGCCCTTTTTTAGGACTGTTTTTGCAGGTGGAGTATTGCTGAGCTGATTTTCAATTTTAGCCCATAACTCATCCCCTGGCTGCTCATTAAAAACATCAGTTCTGTCTTTAAAATACTTAAACAATTCGTTGTCTTTCATTGTTTATTGCTTTAGGGTTTGTGAACTAAAAAAGGTTTTCTTTAATTTCTCTTTGGCATAACTAAGTTGTGACTTAGAGGTGCCTTCGCTAATTCCCATTTTTTCGGCTATTTCAGCATGTTTATACCCTTCAATTGCATATAGGTTAAATACTATTCGTGCTCCTTCCGGAAGGCTGTTAAGCATTTTTTCGATATCATTACTTAAAAGGTTGCTGTCATTGTCTGTTACTGCAATAGCAATATCATCAGTGCTTATTTCATTTTTGAAATTTGTCTTTTTTCTTAATTCCATAAGGCAGCAGTTAACGGCTATACGTAAAATCCAGCCTTCAAAACTACCTTGGTTGTTAAACTGTTCAATTTTTTGAAAGACTGTTAGAAAGGTGTTCATTACCATTTCTTCGGCGCGCTCGTGGTCTTTCATATAACGCTTGCATATACCCATTACTTTAGTACCATAGGTACTATAGACATGGTTTTGGGCAAGCCTGTCTTGTTTTTTGCAGCCTTGTATAAGTTGCTGTTCGGTCATTTATGATTGTAGCTATTGCCGGTTATTTCGGATGGTTATTCTCTTTTTGCGGATTTAGAAAGCTGTTTGCTTGTGTATTCCTGCTCTAAATTTACAAAATTAATTAGTTGTTTAGGTGTTAACTAAACAATGGTGCTTCTGTACAGTGATTTTTTTCCGATATAATAACGTTCAATGCTACAAAAAAAGTATACTTCATTTGGTGTGGCCTTGATTCTTTCTTTTAAAGATGCAGGTAAGCTAAAAAGGGTTGTAATAGGATAAAAAAAATCCACCATTAGGCGGATTTTTTTATTTGTAGGATGATTTATTACTTGGTCATCTCTGTAAAATACTTGTAAAACAACGGAATGGTTTCAATACCTTTTAGGTAATTAAATACTCCGAAATGTTCGTTTGGTGAGTGAATAGCATCACTGTCAAGACCAAAGCCCATCATTATAGTTTTGCTTTTCAGCTCTTTTTCAAAAAGGGCAACGATTGGAATACTGCCGCCCGAACGAACCGGGATAGGTTTAACGCCAAAACTTTCCTCATAAGCTGCCGCTGCTGCCTGATACCCTATGCTGTCTATAGGTGTAACATAAGCCTGACCACCGTGATGAGGTGTTACTTTTACTTTTACTCCTTTTGGAGCAATGCTTTCAAAGTGCTTAGTGAAAAGTTCTGTAATTTCTTTCCAGTCCTGATCCGGTACTAAACGCATAGAGATTTTTGCATACGCTTTGCTTGCAATAACCGTTTTAGCACCTTCGCCTATATAGCCACCCCAAATACCGTTTACATCAAGAGTAGGGCGAATGGAGTTTCTTTCGTTTGTGGTGTAAGTCGCTTCACCATATACATCATCAATATCAAGAGCTCTTTTGTATGCTTCAAGAGAGAAAGGAGCTTTTGCCATTTCATCTCTTTCCTCACGTGAAAGTTCTTCAACTCTGTCATAAAAGCCAGGGATAGTAATGTGGTTGTTTTCGTCGTGAAGCTGGGCAATCATTTTTGCCAGTATATTTATAGGGTTTGCCACAGCACCACCATATAAACCTGAATGCAGGTCGCGGTTAGGGCCTGTAACTTCTACCTCTACATAACTAAGTCCTCTTAGTCCTGTTGTGATAGATGGCTGAGTGTTAGATATCATTCCGGTATCCGAAATTAATATTACATCATTTTTAAGCTTTTCCTGGTTGCGTTCCACAAACCAGCTAAGGCTAGGTGATCCTACTTCTTCTTCACCTTCTATCATGAACTTAACGTTGCATGGCAGGTTTCCGTTTTGAGTCATGTACTCTAACGCTTTTACGTGCATGTACATTTGGCCTTTATCATCACATGCCCCACGTGCAAATATTGCACCTTCAGGGTGTAGTTCTGTTTCTTTGATAACCGGCTCAAAAGGAGGGGAAGTCCAAAGCTCTACAGGATCTGGTGGCTGAACATCATAATGTCCGTATACTAATACTGTAGGAAGGTTTGGGTCTATAAATTTTTCACCATATACGATAGGGTATCCCGGAGTTTCGCAAAGCTCTACTTTATCACAGCCTGCTTTTTCCAAGCTTTCCTTAACTGCCTCGGCAGTGTTTATCACGTCTTGAGAATAGGCGCTATCGGCACTTACCGAAGGTATTTTTAATAGCTCAACAAGTTCGTTGATAAATCGGTCTTTATGCTGTCCGACATAGCTTTTTATGTTATCCATCTTATAATTAATGATATAGAATTGACGCCCAAAAATACAAAAAAATAAAATGAAAAAAATTTTCGTTTTTTCTTTGTTTGTTTGAAAGTAGTTGTATATTTGCACCCTCTTAATGAAACAAACTATTAGTTTTATTATCGGCCTGCGGGTGTGGTGAAATTGGTAGACACGCCAGACTTAGGATCTGGTGCCTCACGGTGTGTAGGTTCGAGTCCTATCACCCGCACAAAAAGCTCTTGATTTTCAGGAGCTTTTTTTATTTACATCCTTTTTATCTTAATTATTTAATTGTTTTATTCACGCTTATTTTGTGTGAGTAGCATTTTAGAGTGAAATAAAGTGAAAATTTATTTTAATAACAGGTTAAAAATTACTTTGAAGTTTAAAAACTATGCGTATATTTGCAGCCGTAATAATGAAACACACTATTAGTTTTATTATCTGCCTGCGGGTGTGGTGAAATTGGTAGACACGCCAGACTTAGGATCTGGTGCCTCACGGTGTGTAGGTTCGAGTCCTATCACCCGCACAAAGCCTCTGAGAAATCAGAGGCTTTTTTTATTGATTACTTTTGAGTCTATTTTTATTTTACTTTAGATTTGTATAAAATCACTTATTTAAAATGAATTCTCCGTTTAAAAAAATATTTACTCTGCAAACTGCCATTGTGTTATTATTTTTGGGGTTAACAGGCTTATTTATTTCCTGTAAAGGAGAAAAGCCGAATGCGAAGACACACTCTTTGTTTTTTACAGATTCACTTTATAGTAAAAAACTATCGGAGTATAGAAAACACGATATTTATCTTCCTAAAGGATTTGATAAAACCAAAAAATATCCAATAATTTATGCTACCGATGGTGGTAGTGATTTGACAGATAAAAAACATACACTTGATTCGTTGATTGATGGTGGGATAATAAGACCTTTGATTTTTGTTGCGAGCTTTTCAAACGATAAAATAGCTGATAGTACAAGTACTACTCTTGGTACCGGAGAAAAGGTATATTTGGATTATAGGAATTTTGAATATGTAGACAGGCATCCAATAAGACAGGAAGATTCTCTTTTGTTTGATAGGTTTAAAAACCACAAGCTGTATTTTATTAATGAATTAATACCGACAATAGAACAAGATTATAATCAAAATCCGGAGAGTAGTTACAGGTATTTCTATGGGGTTTCTAACGGTGCAGGATTTGGAGTCGATTTGTTAAATACTAATCCGGATCTTATTGGTACTTATATCTGTTTTTCTGTTTTTGGGGGCAATATGCAGTCGTATACATGGAATGAAAATATAATTTATCCTAATTTGTATTTATATTATGGGAGTGAAGAGCCTTTTTTTCTTAAAGATGATGCTATGTTGTTAATGAATAAGTATGATAAGCTTAATTCTTTTATTGAAGTAAAAGAGTTTAAAGGTGGGCATAGTAATAAAAATTGGTCAAAAAATTTTATAAACGTTATAAGTCGAATATTAGCAACTGAGTAATGTAATCTCTCTTGTTAATGTAATATTTATAGTTTTTTCTTTTGATTTAATTATTGTTGGTGTAAGTAGGTTTATTTTCAGTGGTTTATTTGTTGGCAGATTAAAAAAGTCCGTAAATTAGTTAGTGTAATTGTCTTATTTTCAAATACTAACTTAACCTTTTTTGCCTATGTCAATCATTAAAAAACCAACCAGGGCAGTAATATTAGGAGGGCTTTTTTTGGTAATTCCCTTAGTGTTTATCCTTATAATTATTAATCATGCCATTCAGATTTTAATTCCGTTAGGTCAAAAAATCTCCAATCTCTTAAATATTCATTCTCTTTTTGGAGCAGCTACTTTAACTGTTATATGTATGTTGCTCATTATCTTTTTGTGTTATGTGGCGGGAATGTTAATTCAAATAGGACTTGTAAGGCAATGGGGTAAAAAAATGGAACAGCAGCTTTTTTTAGTGGTGCCCAGTTTACAGGTGCTTAAATACAGGCTTATTGATGAAAACCGGGCAGAGGTAGAAGGAGCCTGGAAAGCCATATTGCTAAAGGATGGCGATTTTTATTTACTCGCTTTTATTACTGATGAGGGAGACGATAAGTTTATGAGTGTATTTATACCCGATGCTCCAAATATGGGGGGAGGGGAAATACGCTTTGTAGAAAAGGCAGCTTGTGAATACGAACCTATTTCCATGCATGTGGCCATGAGTACGTTAAATAGCTTTGGTGCTTCGGGTAGACCGTGGGAACATATAAAAAAGCCATAAGATTATCTCTTATGGCTTTTAAAAACCAACTCTATATACTAAAATTATGTTTATGTTTATTGTGCAAAGAATAGCGAAGCAATGTCGCTTGCCTGCTGTCCGGTAAGAATTTCATCAAACGATTCCGGTCCGGCTGCGGCAGGGATATCAGGTCCGTTTGTAGCCATTACCGATGCGGTATTGAAACCAGCCTGCATTGCATTTTCCTCACCATCATAAACAGCCTGTGCTGCTTCCGGTAATCCGCCGCGATCACTACCTACAATCCATCCTTTTTGTCCTCTCAGTCTTCTTATCTGTGAAGCATGGCGTGCCTCAACCGAGTGGATTTGTAACCCTGCGGTAAGCAAATCTCCGTTAGACATCAGGTTACCAGCCTGTCCTTTGTAGGCACGAACTCCGGTGTCTTCAAAAGCCTGTGCTAAAGCCATGAATGTTGGATAGTCTCCAAAAGTATCAAAAGCACCGCCTACGGTAAAGTCAAAATCAGGTTTTTCAGGAGCCATATCTCCCAGTGCACTCGAAAGGAACTGTACGTGTGCCGCTTCGTGCTGTGATATCTGTGCTATTATTGCCTGATCGGCAGCCGGGATAAGTCCGTTAGTATCCAGTGCCATCTGGTAAAATTCGTCTTCAAGGTATTCCAGTATCAGTGCCAGTTGCAGGGCAGTGGTAGGAGTATCCTGAGTAGTCATAAATGCGGTAGCGGCTGCATTGGCTTTAGTAGGAGCCAGTACAAGCGATGCAATACCCAGTGGCAGGGATGCCAAAGCGGCATTTTTTCCTAATGTTTTAAACTGGTTAAAACTATCTCTTCTGGAGCTTTTACTGTTTAGTAAGTTATCATCAGTAAACGACTCTATAAATTTTAAAATATTCATAATGCTGAAGTTTAAATGTTAGTTGATTATGGTAAGAACTGTGCTGTGAAAGGTGTTTGTACCACACCCAGCGAACCTACCGCTGCTAAAATCTCTGAAGGCATTTGTGCAAGGTCTAATCCGTTTGCATCAATCACATCGTTTCCTGCAAAATCTGCCGATCCGGGGTTTAATAAGCTCCTGATAGCCGATGCATGTCTTGCTTCTACCGATACAATTTTACCTGCTATAACAAGATAATCAGGTGTTGTAATGTATCGTCCGGCACCGTTGTAAGCTGCTACACCTGTATCTTCAAGTGTTTTTGCAGTATTCAGTACCTGTAGCCTGTTGCCGAAATCAAGTCCGCCATAATCAAAATCCAAATCAGGTAATACGCGATCTGGGTCGTTTAGAGCGCCTGTTAGTGCTGCCCTGAAAAACTCGCGGTGTATTACTTCGTGTCTGTATAAATCAGTAAGAACCGATTGTTCTTCACTACTGAAAACAGAACCAAAATTATTTCCGTTTACTACTCGTGTATAAAAATCAGCCTCAAGCTGTTCTAAAGCATAAGCATAAGTAAGAATACCGGCATCTCCGCCGCCAAGGTCAAATACTCCGTTTCTTACGCCGGGAAGCTGGTTGTCTACCGGAGGGTCTGTCATACCACCATCATCATCGTTACTGCATCCTGCTATAACAAGACCGGTTCCCGCAATGGCAAGCCCGCTGATTCTAAGGAAGCTTCGCCTGTTGGTCAGGTTTGATTTTACTTCCTCAACTTTTACTTTTTTCATAATTAAAGATTTTGAGGTTAATAATAATTGCTTTTCTACCGATGTAGGTTTAGTGTACGGTTGATGTTTTTACTTACGCCTTATTTTCAATATTGGTTTTTGGTATATTCTCATTTTTGTATTTTTTTAACATTTTTTGATTTTAATACGTAGTGTTTAATATCTTATTTTTGAATACTTTTTAATGTTTAAGTCTTTTGTTTCAAAGGGTTAGCTGTATGTGAGTTGTGGAGGTTTTAAAGGAGATTTTAATTTTTCTTTTTTAATAAAAAAGATAAGGAATAATGAGTTTTTAGTGTTTTATGTCCTTTTTATTGGTGTAATAACCGTTATAAATTCATTTTTTTTCGTTTCTTTACATTAAGAATTTATCCGCAGTATATGAAACCAAAAGCTACATTAAAACAGATCGCAAAAGAGCTAAATGTCTCTGTGTCCACAGTGTCTAAAGCTTTAAGCAACAGCCCTGAAATTAGTGAGCCTACAAAAATTAAAGTACAGGAGTTTGCCAAGCTTAAAAACTATAAGCCTAACCACATGGCGGTGAACCTTAAAAACAAAAGGTCTAAAACCATTGGGGTTATTATTCCAAACATCCTGAACCCGTTTTTTGCCAAGGTTTTTAGCGGTATAGAGAAAACCGCTAACGAAAAGGGTTACAATGTGATTACCTGTATCTCTAACGAATCGCTTGAAAAGGAAATCCACGCTATGGACATGCTTAGTAACGGTACTATAGACGGGTTTATCCTTTCGATATCCGAAGAGACGCAAAAGGAAGGCGAGTTTAAACACTTTAAGGAAGCTATGGCAGATGATTTGCCTATAGTGATGTTTGACAGGATATCTGACGATGTAAATTGTGATAAGGTTATTGTAGATGATTTTGATTCGGCTGTATATTCTATGGATCACTTTATAAAGTCCAATTGCAAGAATATAGCCTTGCTTTCTACTATTGATAATCTTAGCGTTGGTAAACTTAGAGCAGAGGGTTATTTAAAAGCCCTTGCAGTAAACGGAATTAAAGTAAACGATAAAATAATCCTGAGAACAGAAAGTACCGAGGAGTTTGATGCTAAACTTCAGGATTTGTTTGATAATAATAAACTGGATGGGGTTTTTGCTCTCGACGAACACGCATCGGTAATGGGGATGAAAGCGGCTATTAAAAGAGGGATTAAAATTCCGGAGGAGCTTTCCATTATTGGTTTTGCCGATGGGGTTTGGTCAAAACGACTAACACCTAGCCTAAGTACAGTAAGCCAGCACGGACCTGAAATTGGGTCGGCAGCAGCAGAGATGCTTATCAAGAGGCTGGAAGCTAAAGAAGGTGAAGAGCCGGATTATGAAACCCGCGTAATTAAAACCGAATTAAGACAAAGGGAATCGACCCGTAAGTTATAAAATAAAAAAAGCCTCCGTTTAGGAGGCTTTTTTTATTGTTCTTTTCTGGTATAATTAAACTGCATTTGTCCCTGTTTGAGTACAAAGCTGTTGTTATCCTTAAATGTTATTTCAATATTCGCCTGATTAAATATAAACTGAGTGTCGCTGGTAGGAGTCAGCGGGAAAGCGCTTTGCCCTGTGGCCTGAGCTGTCAATCCGTTTTCGGTGTATTTAACGGTTATCTCTAACGGAATCTCAGATGAATCATAAGTTCCCTCATAGCCTTTTAAAACTTCAGGAGCTACCTCTGCAATAGTCAGGTTAGGTAATGGGTAAGGTATTTTATAATAACAGCTTAAAATGCCGATTAAAATTTCGTTTAGGTCGTAGTTACTGCCGTTTTGAATAACCGATATTGACATCTGTTCTTTTGGGTAGTAACCTAAAACAGAAGTAAACGATTCGATGCCGCCGTTATGACCATAAAAATTACGGCTGTTAAAAGGGAAAATAAACATCCCTCTGCCGTAACCCATATCCATGGTTTTCATTATTTCAAGCGATTCCTTTTTGATTATTTTTCCGTCAAACAGCGCCTTTATGAATTTGGTAAGGTCGTTTGGGGTAGAAACCAATGCTCCGGCAGCATAAGCTACAGAGCTGTCCCACTCATCCGACTGTACCCATTTACCGCCTTCAAAAGTATACGAGTAAGCCTCGTTTCTTTTTGGGTTGGTTTTAGAGTAATAATAGGTATCGGTTAGTTTTACCGGTCTGGTAATTCTGTCGTTAACGTTTGCCTTGTATGTTTTTTTGGTTACATCTTCAATAATATAGCCCAGTAGTACATAGTTAGAGTTGCTGTATTCGGCTTTTTCACCCGGTTTGAACACAGGGTCAAACCCTGCAATCCTTTTTAGCATGTCCATTTTAGTTTGGGCATTTACGGTATACTCAACAAAATCATCAGCATTTGTATAGTTATAAATACCGCTTTTATGGCTAAGTAAATGGTCTATGGTTATGCTGTCGGCATTTTTTACCTCCGGATAAAACTGGGACAGTTTGGTGTTCAGTGTAAGCTTTTTGTCTTCAATTAACTGAAGCACAATAGCGGCAGTAAACATTTTTGTTATCGAGCCAATTTTGTATTTGGTATGGGTATTTGCCTTAATGCCGTTTTCTGCATCGGTATAGCCGTAAGCGTTTTCAAAAACCACATCGTTACCCTCCCTTATGGAAACCGATCCCATAAAGCGGTCGTTAGTATAAAAGTGGTTTAAAAGCTGATCTATTTTTTCAAACTTGGGTTCGGTTTGGGCAATACCCTGTGCCGAAGCCATTAAGAAAAATAGAAATAAAGCGGTTTTTCTCATAGCTGGTTGTTGATTGAAATTCATTGCACTAAATTATAACTTTTATTTAGTTAAATTTATTGACCTAAAACATAAATAAATGACCACACCAAGATTACTTTCAAACTTACCCGTAGAACAACTTACTAATGAAACTGACTATTTAGGCTTACTTGATAAAGCTGATATAATTAAAGCTATTTTGATTAATAACAAAGAGCAGTTTAATGAAATAAAAATGTTTTCACTATATGGTGAGTGGGGAAGCGGGAAAAGTAGCTTAATGAAATACTTACAGACTGAATTAAAAAGTGATTTTAATACATTTTTTTTTGAAGCTTGGGAGTTTGAAAAAGATGAGAATTTAGCCTATTCCCTAATTGAATTTTTAGCCTCAGAAAATAGGGATGCATTAGGTGAGACCTGTGATGAAATATTAAAATTTGGAGGTAGGGTTTTAAGAGGATTGGGGAAGTCTATCAAGATGAATATCCCTTTGTTTCCTGGTGGTCCCGGAGTTGAACTTGATCCGGCTGCCTTTGTTGAAGAAGTATCAAAAGAGGAAGAATTGACTTTTTACAAAGCATTAGAGAACTTTAAAAAGGAGTTTGTTCGTCTTGAGGATAAGATTATAGCTAAGAGTGAACAGAAGTACAATATAGTATTTATTGATGATTTAGACAGGTGTGAACCAGAACAGGTGCTAAATCTTTTGTCAGCAATAAAATTGTTTTTTACTTATGGAGAGAAAACAATTTTCTTTTGTGGTATAGATAAAAAAGCAGTTGAAGAGGCAGTTAGAACGAAGTATGGTGAAGTGATAAAAGCCAATGAATATTTGGAGAAGATTTTTGATATATCTTTTACTATGCCTTACTATAATAGTTTAAGGCTTCTTTTGAATAAATATTTTGGAGATAGAATATATGAATCAGCTGGTGTGAAATTAAAAATGAGTGGATGGATTGAAGATTTTCTTGTTAAATTGGATTTTACAAATCCAAGAAGAGTTAAAAAAGTGCTTAATAAATTTGCTTTATTACGTAATGTGAAAAAATTAAATGTATTAGATGATTTTCCTAATATAGATGTTGATGAAGATAATAACAGTCTATTTGAAACTCTACTAGTTTTTTATTTAATCATTTTGCATGAGTTTTATCATGATTTTTATAACGGTTTCGTGAATTATTCATACAAAAAGGTAACTTTTAATAGGCAATATAAAAAAGATTTACAGTCTAGTAATGATTCAGTACGTCCTTATTATTTAGAAAAATTATCTAATGAGAGTCTTATAAATACTCCTTTTAAACAATTCTATCAAGATGCCGCTATATTAAATAATGATGATTTTGTGCTTACAATTTGTCCGTCAAATTTTGAAGAACTAGTGAAAACGCCATCACTTTTATATAGAAAGAGTTTTATTGTGAAAGGTAATATGATTGAGCTTAATTTTTATAATTATTTAATGCTAAATATTCATGTTCTTACTCAAGATAAAAATTTATCAGCCTCAACATTTAAATCAGCAAAAGACATAATAACAAGAGCGCTATAATAGCGCTCTTTGTGATTTTTAATGTGCTTCAAGCCAGTTGTGACCTTCGCCAATTTCCACATCAAGCGGAACTGCCATTTTAAAGGCGTTTTCCATTTCATGCTTAATCATTGGTTTTATTTTATCCAGCTCACTGTTGTGAACATCAAACACAAGCTCATCGTGTACCTGTAGTAACATTTTGCTCTTCCAGTTCTCATCTGTTAGTTTTTTATGGATGTTTATCATCGCAATCTTAATAATATCGGCAGCGCTACCCTGTATTGGCGCGTTAACGGCATTACGTTCGGCAGCTCCGCGTACTACTGCGTTTTGCGAGTTGATATCCTTAAGGTAACGGCGGCGTCCTGATATGGTTTGAACATAACCGTTTTCACGTGCCCACTCTATCTGGTCGTTAATATACTTTTTAAGGGTAGGGTAGGTTTTGTAATAAGTGTCAATAAGCTCTTTTGATTCCGAACGGCTTAGCGATGTTTGGTTACTTAACCCAAAGGCCGAAACACCATATATAATACCAAAGTTTACCGTTTTGGCGTGGCTACGCTGTTCGCGGGTTACTTCGTTAAGCGGTACATTAAACACTTTTGCGGCGGTAGAAGCGTGAATGTCTTCCCCGTTTTGGAATGATTTTACCATTTCGGGGTCACCGCTCAGGGCTGCAATAATACGAAGCTCTATCTGCGAGTAATCGGCAGAAACAAGGGTGTAGTTTTCATCTCTTGCTATAAAGGCTTTACGTATCTGTCGTCCTCTTTCGGTACGTATAGGGATGTTTTGCAGGTTAGGGTTGTTGGAACTCAAACGTCCGGTAGCTGCAACCGTCTGCATATAATCGGTATGTACACGACCTGTGGTTTCCTGTACCTGTAACGGTAGCGCATCTACATAAGTGTTTTGCAGTTTAACCAACTGTCGCCAGTCTAAAATATCCTGTACAATAGGATTGTCTTTTGCCAGGTAAGAAAGGACTTCCTCTCCGGTAGCATATTGTCCGGTTTTGGTTTTTTTCTGTTTGGCTCCGCCTATTTTTAGTTTGTCAAATAAAATGTCGCCCAGCTGTTTTGGAGAAGCAAGATTGAATGTCTCTCCGGCAACTTCATAGATACGTTGCTCTAATGTTTTAGCATCGTTTGAAAGTTCTGTAGAAAGCTGTTTCAGGTAATCAGTATCAAGTCTAATTCCTTCGTGTTCCATATCGGCCAGTACAGGCATTAACGGAATTTCTATTTCATCAAACAGTTTACGAGTTCCGGTAGCTTCCAGTTGTGGTGCAAAAAGTTCTTTTAGCTGTAGGGTAATATCAGCATCTTCAGAGGCATATTCCTTAATAAGCTCCAGTTCCACATCGCGCATTGACTTTTGGTTCTTACCCTTCTTCCCAATAAGTTCCTCAATAGGCTTTGGGGAATATTGCAGATAGGTTTCTGCCAGTATATCCATACCGTGCCTCATATCAGGATTAATAAGGTAATGGGCAATCATGGTGTCAAATATTTTCCCTTTTACGGTAATGCCGTAGTTGGAAAGTACCTGTAGGTCGTATTTAAGATTCTGACCTATTTTTTCTATGTTCTCATCCTCAAAAAACGGAATGAATTTATTGATTAGTTCCTGTGCTTCGTCCCGGTTTTCAGGAAACGGAATGTAAAAACCTTTTCCGGTTTCCCACGAGAATGACATACCTACCAGTTCGGCAGTAAGTGTATTTACTCCTGTAGTTTCGGTGTCAAAACAAACACTAGGCTGTTTCAGCATGTCTTTAATTAGTAATCCGGTTGCCAGGTTACCCTGAACCAACTGGTAAAAATGGTTTGTGGTCTCCAGGTTTTTGTAAAAACTCTCGGTTGCAGTGTCTGCCGACGGAGTTTCTTCTCCGCCTCCAAATAGTGAAAACTGCTGATCGTCACTTTTGGCTACCTTTTTGGTAGGGGCGGTACTGTTGTTTGAAATTTCACTATACTCCTCGCCATCGGCAAACAGTTTGTGGAACTGGTCGGCCATTCTTCTAAACTCAAGGTCATTAAAAATGGCTTCTACTTTTTCGGTATCCGGTTTGGAAAGCTCATAGTCTTTCTCATCAAAAGTCACATCACAGTCGGTAATAATCGTCGCCAGTACTTTAGATAGTCTTCCCTGATCGGCATTCTGCTCAATTTTTTCCTTCATTTTACCTTTTAGCTCATGTGTGTTGGCCAAAAGATTTTCCATAGAGCCGTATTCTTTAAGTAGTTTTTTGGCAGTTTTTTCTCCCACCCCTGGTAGTCCCGGTATATTATCCACAGCATCACCCATCATACCCAGAAAATCAATAACCTGTTCCGGTCTTTCTATCTCAAAACGCTCCAGTACTTCGGGTACACCCCATATCTCTATACCGTTCCCCATTCTGGCAGGGCGGTACATAAAAATGTTTTCGCTAACCAGCTGGGCAAAATCCTTATCGGGTGTTACCATAAAAGTTTGATAACCCTGTTTTTCGGCCTGTTTTGCAATGGTTCCTATAAGGTCATCGGCCTCACAGCCTGCAAGCTCTACAATTGGGATGTGCATTGCTTTAAGAATTTCCTGTATATAAGGAACTGCCAGTTTTATAGCCTCAGGGGTTTCATCTCTGTTGGCTTTATATGCCTCAAACATCTCAGTACGCACAGCACTTCCTCCCTTATCAAAAGCAACAGCTAAATGATCTGGTTTTTCGCGCTTTATCACATCCAGCAGGGAGTTCATAAATCCCATAATTGCCGATGTGTCCATCCCTTTGGAGTTTATCCTAGGGTTCTTGATAAAGGCATAATAACCACGGAAAATTAATGCATATGCATCGAGTAGGAAAAGTCGTTTTTGCTGTGACATGATAAAATCTATTTGGCGTAAAAATAAACAAACTGGTGCAGAATAAGAATAATATGTCAGGCTTTTGTGTTACATAACTGCTACTGTGTCGTTTATTGTTTTATGGTGCGTTTTTTGAGGCGAGCCATGCGAAACTTTGTTAAATTTGAATATCGGGTGTTTTTTTGAAATACCTTTATTCCCACTTATTTAAAAATAATTAGATGTTACGTTGGATTATACTTTTTGTTTTTGTGGTATTGGTAGAGCTATATGCTTTTCAAGCTGTAAAAACATTAACCCGAATAAAATGGGTGCTTATTGCTTATCAGGTAATTTCCCTTTTAATTGTAGTTTATATATTTTACTCGTTTGCCACTCAGTTTGACCGAAGCGTAGGGCAAAACAAACATACCCTTTTTACTATAGGGCTGTTGCTAATAACTTATATTCCTAAAATGATGCTTATGGCATTTATGTTTGGGGAAGATATTATTCGTGTTATTGGCGGGTTTCTTAAAGAATTCTCGGGTACTACAAACGAGTCTTTCCTTTCCAGCAGGCGAAAGTTTGTTAGTCAGATAGCGCTTGGTGCGGCTGCTATACCTTTTCTTTCCTTATTATATGGTATGACAAAAGGGAAGTACAATTTTAAGGTGCATAAAAAAACGATTTACTATCCCGACCTTCCGGATAGTTTTGACGGGTTTACCATTACCCAGATATCTGATGTGCATAGTGGTAGTTTTGATAACCACCATGAAATTGAACATGCCATTAATATGATTAATGAGCAGAAGTCAGACATTATATTGTTTACCGGTGATATTGTAAACACCCATGCCGATGAGATGAATCCGTGGATTGAAACTTTTAGATCTATTGAAACCCCTCAGTTCGGTAAGTTTTCAGTTTTAGGGAATCATGATTATGGTGAGTATGTTACCTGGCCTTCGCAAAAGGACAAGAACGAAAACTTTGAGGCTATAAAAGACCTGCACAGGCAAATTGATTTCAAACTGTTGCTTAACGAGAATGTGAAGCTTAAAAAAGGGAATGATGAAATTGCCCTTATTGGGGTTGAGAACTGGGGAATTGGGTTTAAGCAGGCAGGTGATTTGGTAAAAGCATCCGAAGGTATTAAGCAAACCGACTTTAAAATACTTATGAGTCATGACCCGTCTCACTGGGAGCATGAGGTAAAAACCCACAGGGATAATTATCATTTAACCCTTAGCGGGCACACACACGGATCGCAGTTTGGTATAGAAATACCGGGCTTTGTTAAGTGGAGTCCTATACAGTACCGTTACAAACAATGGGGCGGACTGTATGAAAATGTAGGACGCTACATCTATGTAAACAGAGGCTTTGGCTTCCATGCTTATCCGGGTAGGGTAGGTATTTGGCCAGAAATAACAGTATTAGAACTAAAAAAAGGCTCAAAAGTAGCGTGATTGCTTAAAAATGTTATATTTGTATATAGATTATTTGGAACTAAAGGTTTTTAAGTAAGTTTAAATCTTTTTTTATGTCAAAATTTGGAGAACTTATAAACTCCCCGGTACCTGTACTAATCGATTTTTACACAGAGTGGAACGAGCCTTCTGTGTCAATGCATCCTGTAATTAGAGATGTAGCCGCTGCACTGGGAGACAGGGCAAAGGTGATAAAAATCGATGTAGATAAAAATCAGGAACTGGCCGATGCTTTAAGAATAAAAGGACTTCCTACGTTAATGATTTACAAGGGAGGACAAATGGTGTGGAGGCAATCAGGTGAACTGGATGCTAATACTATTATCGGGCTGGTACAGGAATTTACCAGTACTAGTGCATAGCCTCAAACCTAAACTTTTTCTTCTTTAAGTATTCTATTGCTCTTGGTAGGGCATATTCCAGATTAGGGAATGCTTTTACACTGTCGTGAAAAATAATCACGCTACCTTCTGTTGTGTTTTCTGTAACGTTTTCAAGACACTTTTCGGGAGTTATGGTTTTATCAAAATCAGCACTCAATACATCCCACATTATTATTTTGTACCCCTTATCCCTTATTGCTTTAGCTTGAGATGACTTTATCTTACCGTAAGGTGGTCTGAATAGTTTTGTAGTGTATTCTTCGTGCGTAAAGCCTTTAATTACCTCTTCGCAGGCAAATGTATTTTCCAGATAGGTTTCCTTTTTGGTTTTCCATCCGTTTAAGTGATTGTAGGTATGGTTAGCAATAGTGTGACCATCGTCTGCTACCTTTTTAAAAATATCCGGATACTTTTTGATGTTATTACCTATGCAGAAAAAAGTGGCTTTAATGTCGTGTTTTTTCAGTACACCAAGTACCCACTCGGTAATCTCGGGAGTAGGGCCGTCATCAAAAGTAAGGTATACGGTATTACTGTTGTTAGGGATGTCCCAAACAAAACCGTTAAACAACTTTTTAATCAGTTTCCCTGTTTTGACCCAGTATGCTTTCATGCTAAAAAAATAAGCAGCTTTACTCAAAGCTGCTTATAAAGTTACTATTATAATTTAGTTATTATTCGTTTTCACGTTTAAACCTTTTAAACATTTCGTTGTACTTATTAAAGGTAGGTTTTTCCTTGTTGTAAAGCTCTGTGTCACCTTCGTCTTTCATAATTAGTAAAAGGCTTCTGTAACGTTCAATATCGGTTATAATATCAACAATAATGTTGTTTTGTTCTCTTACATCAACACTGTTATAGAAGGCAAGCTTCTCCTGGTACTTTTTGATAAGTTGAGTAAGCAGGTCACGTGCTTTTTCTTTTTCGCCAAGCTGATAGTATGCTGTTGCAAAAGGCTCCAGTAAGGTGTAGTAACCAAAGTAATCTACCGGCATCTTAGTCATGGCAAGATCAGCAATATCTTTAGCTTTATCCTTTTTACCTTCCTCTATCAGTTTTTCCATAAGTCGCGCCAGGTTGGTGCGGTATGTAATACTGTTTTTACGGGTTTCCGGGTCATGATAAATGTTAGGGCTTTCGCTGTTACCCCAATCCCATTTCATAACAATATTGTACATTTTTTCGGTATCAATATGTCCCATATCAAGCAGACTTCCTTCTTTAGGAACCGGAGTTCTTACAGGAACAAGCTTGAATACCATACCATCTAACTGAAGGTAGTCTTTCATCCAAATGTAATCGTCATCACCAAAGCTACCTCCGGTAAAGTAAATAGGGCGTTCCCAGTTATTGTTGTTAACAATATCAAGCATTAACAGGCGGTTTTTGTATATAGCATCGCCTTTAATGTCGATATCGATATAAGGAACAATAGAGTCATAAAGCTCAGGCTCTACTACTTTGTGTTTTATAACCGATTCACGATCTACTTTAAGCCTGATTTTATTAGTAGGGAAGTAGTTAATACTATGTCCGTTTTTAAGCTCAACTTTTGTTCTTTGGTCATCTGAAGCGATAAATGATATAAAGTCGTTTATGTCCCAGCGGTTTTCGGTTTGCTTATCGAAGAACATATAGTCTCTTGTTCCCTGTACATACTGGTCGTGTGTAAAGGATATAGGTAACGGCTCAGATGTGTATGCTTTCGCTTTCATCTGGTCTATATACCAGTCGGTCATGAAAAGACTGGTGTTTACAATCCTGATGTCTGTGCGTATGCCTTCTATTTCCTGTGCATACCAAAGCGGGAAGGTGTCGTTATCCCCAATGGTAAATAAAATGGCATTTTCGTCACACGACTCAAGGTAAGCCTTAGCCATTGCAAGTGCAGTATAACGACCTGAACGGTCGTGGTCGTCCCAGTTTTGAGAAGCCAGTAATACAGGTCCTGCCAGTAATGTAGCAGCCAGTACAACCGGTCCTGCAATTTTTGGAGCTAAATATCTTTGTATGGCTTCATAAATAGCATATACACCTATACCTATCCACATGGCAAATACATAGAATGATCCTACAAGGGCATAGTCTCTCTCTCTTGGCTCGAAAGGTCTTTCGTTTAGGTACACCTTAAGGGCAAGTCCTGTAAACAGGAATAGTATAAGTAATACATAGAAGCTCTTAGGGTCTCTTGACGCATGGTAGCATAATCCTATAAATCCTAAGAATAGAGGTAAGAAGTAGTAAAAGTTCCTTGCCTTGTTGTTAAGCTGATCTTCTGTGAGGTTGCTTTGCGGGCCCACGTGGTTTTCGTCAATAAATTTAATACCACTCATCCAGTTACCGTCATAATTATCATAACGTCCCTGTATGTCGTTTTGCCTACCGGTAAAGTTCCACATAAAGTATCTGAAATACATATAACCAAACTGGTATTGGAACATGAATTTCATGTTGTCGCTAAATGATGGTTTCTCTATTATAAGGTAACTGCTGTAGTTTCTAAGGAATTTGTCGTAATCATCAAGATCCAGTTCTCCTTTTTGGTAAGAGGCTTTGAACTGATTGATTATGTTTTGAAGTTCATCACGCACCTGTGCCATAGCTTTCCCTATTTCCTCATCACTCATTTGATCTAAAGGAAGGCCATATTGTACAAGGTCTCTTGAAAAATCATAGTTAGGGTCTATCCTAAAGTCAAGAGGTTTTGTGAAATTCATATAATTTACCGGATGACCGTTGTCTGTACTCCACATTCTCGGCATAAAGCCTTTGTGGTTGTCATCGGTATTCTGTTTTGCGTTTATGTAATTATTTACAATAACATATTTTCCGGTTTTATAGTTCCTTTGGTAGTTTGGTTTTTCATCCTCATATGGTTTGTCGGCATCAAGTCCGGCATAAATATCAGAATACATAGGGCCATAAAACAGTTTTTGCTCACCATACTGCTCACGATTATAGTAGGCAAGTACCTCGGCAGCATCCGATGGTCTGTTCTCATTAATAACCACGTTTGCGTTAGCACGTATAGGTAACATCATCCAGGTAGAGAAACCTATAAAGATAAATAGTATACAAAGAGTAAGTGTATTGGCAAGTGCATATCCTTTTTTACGGGTATAGCTAAGCCCAAAGTAAAAGAAGGCTACCAGTAGTATGGCTACAAATATGGTTCCTGAGTTGAAAGGAAGTCCCATTTTGTTAACCATAAATATTTCGGTCTTACCAAAAAGGGCAAGCGTGTATGGTAATAGTAATTTGAAGATGAAAAGGAGTACGGCTACAATAACAATGTTTGCTATAATGAAGCTTTTTACTGTAACTTTTTCGTAGTTCTTAAAGAAATATATAAATCCGATTGCAGGGATAGTAAGCAGCGCCATAAAGTGAACACCAAATGATAAACCTACTACCAGCGATATGATAAGTAACCATTTGTTGCCTCGCGGAGTGTTCATGTCCTGCTCCCAGCGTAATCCAAGCCAAAGTAGTAATGCTATAAATAACGATGCCATGGCATACACCTCGGCTTCAACCGCATTAAACCAAAAACTGTCTGTAAAGGTAAAGGCAAGTGCACCAACGGCAGAGCTCCCTATTACCATAAAGGCATTGTTGTTATTAAATTCGGAAAATTTCTCAACCAGTGATCGTGTTATCATGGTTAATGACCAAAACATAAAAAGTATGGTGAATGCACTGGAGGCTACCGATACCATATTAACCATAAGAGCTTCCTTATCAGGACCCGATGCAAACATGGCAAAGAAAGCACCTACCATTTGGAATAAAGGAGCTCCCGGCGGGTGACCTACCTCAAGCTTTGCGGCTGTGGTGATGTACTCGCCACAATCCCAAAAACTCATGGTTGGCTCTACGGTTAGCGAATAAACAATAAATGCAATGGCAAAAACAAACCATCCGGTGATGGTGTTCCATTTTTTAAAGTTGAATGTTATCATGCGGTTTTGAAAATTCCGGATTTATATATGCAAAGAAACTATTTTTTATTTAAAGGTAATTAAGCAAACTTATTTTTAATGTTTAATATAAAGTAAAAAGGCGGGAATTATTGTAATTCCCGCCCTGTAAAATATTTCTGTCAGCTATTGTCTTCCATAAACCGCTCCATCATTTTGTAATATCGGTCAAATTCAGGGAGCTGTTTGTCATAAAATTCATTGTCGCCCTGCTTTTTAATCATTTGTAATAATCTGTAATAACCTCCTATGTCACCCGGTGAGTTAACCGAATTGAAAAAGGCGATGTTTTCCTGATATTTCTTTATTAACTGCGCTGCCAGTTCACGAGCCTTTTCGGTTTCGCCTACTTTATAATATCCTTCTGCAAAAGGTTCAGACATGAAGTGGTAGCCATAATCTTGCGTAGGTAGCTTTGTTACGGCAAGGTCAATTATGGTTTTAGCCATTTCGGTTTTGCCTTCCTGAATTAAAGTGTCGCTTAATCGGGCAAGGTTTTTACGGTAGGTAATGCTGTTACGTCTTGTTTCAGGATCAAGGTATATTTTTTTATTACTGCTGCCCCAGTCCCATCGCATAACGGTATCATACATTTTTTGTGAATCAATATGACCAATGTCAATTGGGCTGTCTTTTGGTACTTTTGTTTTTACAGGGACCAGTTTGTAGGTCATGCCGTCTAATTGAAGGTAGTCTTTTAACCAAAGATAATCTTCGGCTTTAGGGCTTCCGCCTGTAAAGTAAATAGGGCGCTCCCAGTTGTTGTTGCGAATTATGTCCAGCATAACCAGCTGATGTTTAAAAATAGCCTCTTTAGGTAGGTCTATTTCGATGTACGATACAATAGAATCATATAACTCTGGCGATACAACCTTGTTTTTAATAACGGCTTCTTTGTCTATCGGTATGCGTATTTTATTACTCGGGTAATAATTGGCCCAATGTCCGTTATTGAGTTCTACCTTGGCGCGCTCGTCATCCATTAAAACAAAATCCATAAAGTCATCTATGTCCAAACGTTCTTCTGTTCTTGGTACATATAATATAAAGTCGCGGGTTCCGTCTACATATTGATTGTGATTCATTGAAACAGGTACCCCTTCGGCTTCATAAGTTTTTTGTTTCAGTTGGTCAATATACCAGTCGGCAGGTAGGTAGGTGGAGCAGGCAACTTTAATATCAGTCCTGAAGTTTTCTATTTCCTGGGCATACCATAACGGGAAAGTATCGTTGTCTCCTATAGTAAATAGTATAGCATTAGGATCGCATGAATCAAGATAGGTTTTTGCCATTACAAGCGCCGTGTCCCTGCCCGATCTGTCATGGTCGTCCCAGTTCTCAAAAGCCATAAGGGTAGGAGCTGCCAGTAATGTTGCTCCTAATATAACCGGAACGGCTACTTTTTGATTTATATGTTTTTGTATACTATTGTATAAAGCATAAACCCCCATAGCTATCCATATGGCAAAAACATAAAAAGCACCAACCATAACGTAGTCTCTTTCGCGGACTTCAAATGGCTTTTCGTTAAGGAATACTTTTATAGCTAAACTCATAAATACAAATAGTACTAATAAGGTGTAAAAACTTTTTGGGTCTTTACGGGCATGGAAAATAAATCCTATAAGGCCTAATATAAAAGGTATGAAAAAGTATATGTTACGACCTTTGTTGTTTAGCATGTCTGAGGTTAGATGGCTTTGCGCTCCTAGTCGGGCTTCATCTATGGCTTTAAAGCCGCTTAGCCAGTTTCCGTTAAGGTGGTCGCCTTCTCCCTGCACATCGTTTTGTTTTCCTGCAAAGTTCCACATTAGGTAACGCCAAAACATATAGCCAAACTGATATTCAGCCATGAACTGCATGTTTTGCATTAATGTTGGTTTTTCTACAATAAGATAGCTTTTGTAGGTTTTAAGAAATCTGTCATAACCTTCATAGTCTATTTCGCCTTTGTTGTAGGCCAATTTAAATTCGTTTATTACATCGGTAAGTTGTGACTTTATCTCGCTCATAGCGGTATAGGCTTCATCCTGACTAATGTTGTTTATGTCAATACCATATTTGCCAAGATCCTGAGAGAAATCGTATTGCGGATTTATCTTGAACTTTGGTGGCGCTGTGTAAGCCATATAATTAGCGGCGTGTTTTTCGCTAATCATACGGGGTAATATCCCGTTGTGGTCTTTGTGGGTGTTGTGTACTGCGTTTTTATAATTGTTTACAGCTACATATTTTCCGGTTTTGTAATCGCGCTCATAGTTTGGTTTTCCGTCTGAAAACGGATTGTCCGGGTCTAAGCCTGCATAGGTTTCGGTATAGAGCGGACCGTAAAATACTTTTTGCTCGCCATAATTTTCGCGGTTATAATATGCCAGCAGTTCGGTGGCATCGGTAGGAGGTACTTCATTAATTACTACTCCGGCGTTAGATCGAACCGGTAAAACCAGCCAGGTTGAAAAACCAATAAACATAAAAAGGGTACAAAGTATTGCTGTGTTGTAAAGAGGTAGTCCTTTTTGTTTTGTGTATCGTAGTCCGTAGTAAAAGAAGCCTATAACTAATAATCCCATTATTATAGTGCCCGAATTAAAAGGTAGTCTTAAAGTGTTTACGGCAAATATTTCGGTTTTACCAAACAGCGCCATTGTGTATGGCATTAAAAACTTAAATACAAAAAGCAATACACCTACTATAGCGATGTTGGCTAGTATGAAATTTTTACTAATTACTGTTTTGTAATTTTTAAAGTAATAAATAAGTCCTATTGACGGTATGGTTAATAGCGTTAAAAAATGAACTCCAAATGATAATCCTACCAAGAGTGAGATTAATAATAGCCATCGGTTACCGTTTGGTAAATGCATTTCTTCGCCCCAGCGTAATCCTGCCCACATTAATAACGATATAAATAAAGATGCCATGGCGTACACCTCGGCTTCGGTAGCGTTAAACCAAAAACTGTCTGAAAAGGTAAGGCACAAACAGCCTATAAGCGAGCTTCCCAGTATCATTATGGTGTTGCCTTTTGTTAGTTCTCCAAACTTTACAACAATGTTTTTTAATAGTAATGAAACCGACCAGTACATAAAAAGTATGGCAAACGATGCCGAAAATACCGATACCATATTTACCATTAGAGCAACTTTTTCTTTAGAGAATGCAAAAAGCGCAAACACCGATCCTATTAACTGGTACAGCGGAGCGCCTGGCGGATGGCCTACCTGTAGCTTGGCGGCAGTAGATATATATTCACCCGAATCCCAAAAACTAACAGTGGGTTCTACGGTGATGGAGTAGGTAATTAGTGCAACAGCAAAAGAAGTCCATCCTAAAATAATGTTCCACCTTTTAAAGTAATGATCGTGCATAATGGGTCTTTTAATTGGTTATCAGTTTGTTTGCCTTACGGCTAATATTACAGTAGTAACGCAGAAAAAATTTTTTTCATATTTTTTGAAATAAAAATTTGCAAAAATGAATTTATGTGCTACATTTGCACCCGCAATCACGCACCAATACAATGGTCTATGGTGTAATGGTAACACTACTGATTTTGGTTCAGTCATTCTAGGTTCGAGTCCTAGTAGACCAACAAAAGCCTCTCAGGAAACTGGGAGGCTTTTTTTATTGCGTTATTTTTAGGTTAATTATATAAAAAAAGCTGCCTAAGGGCAGCTTTGTGTTTTTTCTTTCTGGTTAGATTTTGAAAGTTACAACTGGTCTTACGGCATGGTTAACCAGGTCTTCGCTAATACTTCCGTTAAAGAAGTGTGCAAGTCCTTTTCTTCCGTGAGTACACATACCAATAAGGTCGGCGTTTACACTGTTTGCAAAGTGAAGTATACCTTTCTCTACATTAATGTCGTTGTATATGTGTGTAGAGTAGCCTCCTGTTAGGTTTGCGTTTGCAGCAAAATCATGGATAAGCTTCTCTGCAGCGTGTGTAGACTTAAAGTCGTTTGGTGTGTTTACAAAAACAAGGTGTAGGTTTGCATTAAACAGATTTGCGAAGCTTACTGCGTCTTTAAACGGTTTTTTGATTTCGTCTGAGAAGTCAGAAGCAAAAACAAAGTTTTGCGGAGCGAACTCGCCTTCCTCTTTCTTGATTACAAGAACCGGGATGTCTGAAGTACGAACCACTTTTTCAGTGTTAGAGCCAATAAACATTTCTCTAAATCCGCTTGCTCCGTGAGATCCCATAATAACTAAGTCAATATCGTGTTTCTTGCTGTGAGCAATAATACCGTCAAAGGCTTTGTCAAACTGAATGGCTTCAATAACAGTTATACCTTCAAGGTATGGTTCGTTAAGCAGGTCCTGAAAGCGTTCGCGTGTTTTTTCCATAAAGAACATAACTTCAGGTACTCCTGCACTTCGTCCTACGGCGTTACTTTCTCCTATACCGTCATCGCTAATGTGGTTTGGCAGTTCCAGCATGTGAAGCAGGTATATTTCGCCGTTATTTTTGCGAGCAATCTGAGCTGCTACTTTAAGCGCATACTCAGCGTGGTCTGAGAAATCGGTAGGTACTAAAATTCTTTTCATATGTGTAAATTATTAACAAAAATTTGGTTGGAAAAATAATACAATAAAAGTAGTGAATAAATTTTACATTATGTAATGATTTTCAATATATAAAAAAATTAGTATATTTGCACAGTTATTTACTAAAAAACTAAATAATGAGGGGACAGGAGTCCCCTCTTTTTATACTTGATATGACATTTAGAGAGAAAGTTGCAGAACTGGTGAATGCGGCGCTGGAAGAGCGCCCTTCGTTGTTTCTTATAGATCTTTCCATAAGTGACTCCAATAAAATTAATGTTACGCTGGATGGCGATAACGGGATAAATTTACAGGACTGTATAGATGTAAGCAGGGCTGTAGAGCATAACTTGGATAGGGAAGAGCAGGATTTTTCTCTTGAAGTAGCTTCGGCAGGAGCGACAAGCCCTTTAAAAAACATCAGGCAGTATAAAAAAAATATTGGACGAACACTTAAGGTAAAGACTGAGAGTGGTGAAACTGAGGCTAACCTTACAGATGCTACTGAAGAGTTCATAGTGCTGGAGTGGAAGGCAAGGGAGCCTAAAAAGATAGGTAAAGGGAAAGAAACCGTACAAAAAAGAGTGGAAATCCCTTATGCAGAAATTAAAGAAGCAGTTGTTGTTATAAAATTTTAAAAAATAAAGAGAGTTGGCATGGAAAATCTTGCATTAATTGATTCGTTTTCAGAGTTTAAGGACGATAAGCTGATAGATCGCGTTACGCTGATGGCGATTCTGGAAGATGTATTTAGAAATGCATTAAAGAAGAAATATGGTTCTGATGATAATTTTGATATCATTATAAACCCTGACAAAGGGGATATGGAGATTTGGAGGAACCGTGTGGTTGTAGCCGATGGTGAGGTAGAAGATCCTAACCAGGAAATTTCTCTTTCTGAAGCCAGAAAAATTGAGCCTGACTTTGAGGTGGGTGAAGATGTTTCTGAAGAGGTGAAGCTAATACAGTTAGGTCGTCGTGCCATACTTGCGTTACGCCAAAACCTTATATCTAAAATTCACGAACACGATAATACAAACCTATACAAGCAGTTTAAAGAGCTTATAGGTGATATTTATACTGCAGAAGTGCACCATGTTCGACCAAAAGCTGTAATTTTGGTGGATGATGAAGGTAATGAGATTGTTTTACCAAAAGAAAAACAAATCCCTTCAGACTTTTTCAGAAAAGGAGATAACGTTCGTGGTATAATAGAAAATGTTGAGCTTAAAGGAAATAAGCCGCAAATTATTATGTCAAGAACTTCTGAGAAATTCCTTGAGAAACTTTTCGAGCAGGAAATACCAGAGGTGTTTGACGGACTTATCACTATCAAAAAAGTAGTGAGAATACCGGGCGAAAAGGCAAAAGTTGCTGTTGATTCTTATGATGACAGAATTGATCCTGTTGGTGCCTGTGTGGGTATGAAAGGGTCAAGAATTCACGGAATTGTACGTGAATTAGGAAATGAAAATATTGATGTAATAAACTATACGTCTAATACTCAGCTTTATATTACAAGAGCATTGAGTCCTGCAAAAGTTTCTTCTATCAAAATTGATGAAGAGGCTAAAAGGGCAGAGGTGTTTTTAAAGCTGGAAGAAGTGTCTAAGGCTATTGGCCGTGGCGGACACAACATTAAGCTTGCCGGGTTGCTTACAGGATATGAGCTTGATGTAATACGTGAAGGTAATCTAGAGGAGGATGAGGATGTTGAATTGACAGAATTCTCAGACGAAATCGAAGATTGGATTATCCAGGAGTTTGCTAAAATAGGTTTAGATACAGCCAGAAGCGTGCTTAATCAGGATGTGGCAGACCTAGTAAGAAGAACAGACCTGGAAGAAGAAACAATTCTTGAAGTTGTAAGGATACTTAAGGAAGAGTTTGAAGACTAATAATACTATTGTATAAATATAACATACAACCGGGAAAGATAATATTAAAAAGATTTTATGTCTGAAGAAAGAGTAATAAGATTAAATAAAGTTTTAAGAGAATTAAACATTTCGCTGGACAGGGCTGTTGAGTTTCTTAAGGATAAGGGGCATAATATTGATGCTACCCCTAACGCTAAAATATCCAACGAGGAATATAAAGCTCTTATTAACCAGTTTTCTGCCGATAAAGGTAAGAAAGAGGCTTCTCTTGAAGTGAGTGAAGAGAAAAGGAAGGAGAAGGAGGCTCTAAGGCTGGAGAGGGAGCGTGAGTTAGAAGAGAAACGTAAGCAGCAGGAAGAGGAAGAAAAGCAAAGGCAGGAAGTAATCCGTGCAAGAGCGAGTATATCCGGTCCGGTAGCAGTGGGTAAAATAGATCTTAATTCTGATAAAAAGGCTCAGCAGCAATCTTCAGACACTGTGGAGGAACCTGTGCAGGAAACTGCTCCTAAAGAGGAAGCTTCAAAAGCTAAAGAGGAGCCTGTAAAACAACCGGAACCTGTGAAAGCACAAGAAGAGGTTAAAAAACCTGAGGAAACACCTGTGCCAAAGCAGGAAGCTCCAAAAGCAAAAGAGCAGCAGCCTGCAAAACAGCAGGAGCAACCTGTTAAACATAAAAAACAGGATAAGCCGCAACATGCGCCTAAGCAGGAAGCTCCAAAACAACAGGCACCTAAGCAGGAAACGCCAAAAGAAGGTGAAGGAGCAACGCCTGTAGAGGATGTTATTAAAACACAATATCAAAAACTTAGCGGTACTACCTTTACAGGTAAAACCATAGATCTTTCCCAATTCGAAAAAGCTAAGAAGAAAAAAGAAGAGCCTAAAAAAGATAATAAAGGCGGCAATAACAACCAGGGCGGCGGAAATAACAATAATAAGAATAAGAGAAAGAGAATAACTACCAAACCTCAGGGTGGTGGTCAGGGTGGTAATAACAACAACCAGGGCGGTAACCAACAGGGAGGAAATAACCAGGGTGGTAACAGACAAGGTAGCGGTAACAGATTTGGTAACAATAATAACAGAGGCAACAACAAACGCCAGGCTATTGTTAACAAAGTAGAGCCTACCGAAGAAGAAGTTAAAAACCAAATTAGAGAAACCCTTGAAAAGCTTCAGGGTAAAGGTAGCAAGTCTAAAGCAGCTAAGTACAGAAGAGATAAGCGTGAAACACACCGTCAGCGTACTGATGACGAGCAAAAACAGCTTGAAGAAGGAAGCAAAGTGCTTAAAGTAACAGAGTTTGTTACTGTAGGTGAAATTGCAAGTATGATGGATGTGCCTATTACTAAGGTTATCTCTGTATGTATGTCGTTAGGTATCATGGTGAGTATGAACCAGCGTTTAGATGCTGAAACACTTACTATTGTTGCTGATGAGTTTGGTTATGAAGTTAAAATTACAACAGCTGATATTGAAGAGTCAATAGAGGTTGTAGAAGATAAAGAAGAAGATTTACAGTTCAGGGCACCTATCGTTACAGTAATGGGTCACGTTGACCACGGTAAAACGTCGTTACTTGACTACATCCGTAAGGAAAATGTAATTGCAGGTGAGTCGGGAGGTATTACACAACACATTGGTGCTTATGGAGTAACTCTTGAAAGCGGACAGAAAATCGCATTCCTTGATACACCGGGTCACGAGGCGTTTACCGCGATGCGTGCGCGTGGTGCTCAGGTAACAGATATCGCTATTATCGTAATTGCTGCGGATGACGATATCATGCCGCAAACAAAAGAGGCAATCAACCACGCTCAGGCGGCAGGTGTGCCAATTATATTTGCAATCAACAAAGTTGATAAACCAACAGCTAACCCGGATAAAATTAAAGAACGCTTAGCAGGTATGAACCTGTTAGTGGAAGACTGGGGTGGTAAAATTCAGTCACACGATATATCTGCAAAAACAGGTTTAGGTGTGAAAGAATTACTTGAAAAAGTATTACTTGAGGCAGAGATCCTTGATCTTAAAGCTAACCCGGATAAGCCTGCAGTTGGTACTGTGGTTGAGGCTTTCCTTGATAAAGGTAGGGGTTATGTGGCTACTGTACTTGTACAGGGTGGTACTCTAAAAGTAGGTGATTATGTACTTGCAGGTAAACACCATGGTAAAGTAAAAGCAATGCACGATGAACGCGGAAACAGCCTTCAGGAGGCAGGTCCGTCAACACCGGTATCGCTACTTGGTCTTGATGGTGCGCCAACAGCGGGTGATAAGTTCAACGTGTTTGAAGATGAGAAAGAGGCTAAGCAAATTGCTGCAAAACGTACTCAGTTACTACGTGAGCAGGCAGTACGTACTCAGCGTCACATTACGCTTGCTGAGATTGGACGTAGGATTGCTTTAGGTCAGTTCAAAGAGCTTAACATTATCCTTAAAGGTGACGTGGATGGTTCGGTTGAGGCATTATCTGACTCGTTCTCTAAACTGTCTACAGAAGAAATTCAAATCAATATCATACATAAAGGTGTAGGTGCTATTACAGAGTCTGACGTGTTGTTAGCTTCGGCTTCAGATGCGATTATCATCGGATTTAACGTAAGACCAATGGGTAGTGCTAAGCAACTTGCAGAGAAAGAGGAAATCGATATCAGAAACTACTCTATCATCTATGATGCTATTGATGATGTTAAGGATGCTATGGAAGGTATGCTTTCTCCGGAGCTTAAAGAAGAGGTTACCGGTACTGCAGAAATCCGTGAAACATTCAAAATCTCTAAAGTGGGTACTATTGCCGGATGTATGGTTACAGATGGTAAGATATACAGAAGCTCTAAAATCCGTCTTATCAGGGATGGTGTGGTTATCTATACCGGAGAGCTTGCTACCCTTAAGCGATTTAAAGATGACGTTAAAGAGGTGTCTAAAGGTTATGATTGTGGTATGCAGGTTAAAAACTATAACGATATCCAAATTGGTGATGTTATTGAAGCATTCCAGGAGGTTGAAGTTAAAAAGACACTTAAATAATAAGAGTTTATATGTGACAAAAAGTCCGGCCATTGGTCGGACTTTTTTGTTTTGACATATTGTTTGGGAGTTGCTTCTCTATGAAATAAAAAAAGCCCTGACTTTGTCAGGGCTTTTTTTATTATTTATGAGCTGTTATTTGCTTGGTTTTATCAATAAGGCGTAAGGGTATTTCTCTTTTACCTTTACAAGCTGTCTTTCGGCTTCTATGCGTGATTTAAAGCTGCCTACCCATACTTTGTAGGTTGGGCTTTCAAATATTATTGTACCGTCTAAATCTTGGTATTCTTTTTTAAATTCAGCTAATGTTTTTCGGGCATTACTGTTCTCACCATAGTAAATCTGAATCTTGTATCGGTCGTTAATATCGATGTTTGAATTCAGTTTTCTTTTTTCATTTAGTAATTGCTCAAATTTGGGGTCCTGAGAGATAGGATTTTCCTGTTGTTGGGCAGTACTTTCTAAAGAATAAAAAGTAAGAAAAACTGCAGCTATTTTTAGGGCGTTTATTTTTAAAATTCTCATAATGAATAGGGTTTGGATGCAAAATTACGATTTATTACAAAATCTCGTTAGAATATATTTATTTAGAATTGTTATAAATTATGCTTTAAGATTTAATTAAGGTTTGAGAATAGTACATAAGTCGTATTTTTGTGGGAGTTTTTAAAAAAGTATACAAATTCATTCAGGTATACCCTTAAAAACTATACCAATTTAAGTCGATAATCATTTTTTAATATGAAAAAAGTGGGTAACCATACTTCGTTTTCGAGAATTTTATTTTTCTGTTTAGCTTTATCGCTCTCATTCTCATTTGCTTCTTACGCGCAAGACGCTGCTCCGGCGGCTGATGCAGGTCAGGAAGCTGCGGCTTCGGCAGGTGCCGGAGATCCGGCAAAAGGTAAAGAATTGTTCAATTCATTATGTGCTGCATGTCACAAGCTTGATGGCAAAATGACAGGTCCTGCTCTAAGAGGTGTTGCTGATAAGCATGATCGTGAGTGGCTTTACAAATGGATTCATAACAGTAGTGAGCTAATTAAATCAGGTGATGCGGCAGCTGTAAAGTTGTTTGCTGAAAACAATAATCAGGTAATGACTCCGTTTCCTCAGTTGTCTACAGGGGATATAGATAATATACTTGCTTATACATCGCAGCCTGCTCCTGTTGTTGAGAAAAAGACTGCTGGTGGTGAACCTGTCGCTCAGGAAGGTGGAGCTTCTAATAATTTAATTCTTGGGGCGTTAGTTCTTGTTCTTTTAGTTCTTATTGTTATGCTTGTTCTTGTGAACAGTACATTAAGGAAAGTTGCTGCTGCAAACGGTGTTGATGTTTCTAAAAAAGGAAATACAGTATCTTTTTGGCAGGCTTATGCAAGAAACCAGTTCCTTGTATTGGTTACTTCAATCCTGTTGTTGTTATCAGGTGCATACTTCCTTTATGGTTACTTAATGCAAATTGGTGTTGATCAGGGTTACGAACCAATTCAGCCAATACATTTCTCTCATAAAATTCACGCAGGTGAAAACGGTATCGATTGTAAATACTGTCACTCTTCTGCAAGGGTAAGTAAAACTTCGGGTATACCATCTCTTAATGTTTGTATGAACTGTCATAAAAACATTTCTGAGTTCTCAGGTAGTAAAGATTCTACTTATGTTGAATATTCTAAAGAATTCTATACTGCAGAAATCCAAAAACTATACGACGCTGTAGGTTGGGATAAATCTGCACAACAATACACAGGTAAAACTAAACCGGTTAAATGGGTTAGAATTCATAATCTTCCTGACTTTGTTTACTTCAATCACTCTCAGCACGTTTCTGTAGCAGGTGTTGAATGTCAAACATGTCACGGTCCTGTTGAGACGTTTGAGATTATGAAACAAAACGCTCCGTTAACAATGGGCTGGTGTATTAACTGTCACCGTGAGACAAATGTGAAAGTAGAAGGTAACGACTACTACAAAAAAATCCACGACGAACTTGCTAAGAAATATGGTGTGCAGAAGCTTACAGCTGCCAACATGGGAGGTACAGAGTGTGGAAAATGTCACTATTAATCAATTTTTAAGAAGCTAATATCTATATACAACATGGCATCAAACAAAAAATACTGGCAAAGTGTTGAAGAGCTGAACGAAAACAGTTCTATTGTTGAGACGCTAAGAAACAATGAGTTTGTTGAGGAGATTCCTACTGATGAATTTCTTGGTAATGAAGAGGCTATGTCTTCTTCTTCAACAAGCCGTCGTGACTTTTTGAAATATGTCGGGTTCAGTACTGCTGCAGCTTCTCTTGCAGCATGTGAAGGACCAGTAATTAAGTCGATTCCTTATGTGGTTCAACCAGAGGAAATCATTCCGGGTGTTGCAGATTACTATGCAACTACAATAGCGGATGGTTTTGATTTTGCAAACATATTAATCAAAACCCGTGAGGGTAGGCCAATTAAGGTTGAGAATAACAGGATGCCTGGTTCGGGCATTAGTGCTAACGCAAGGGTTTATGCCTCTGTTCTTTCTCTTTATGACAGCATGCGTTTAAAGCAGCCGATGGTTGCTGGTAAGCCGGCTTCATGGGAAGAGGTTGATACCAGGGTTAAAGCTGGTTTAGCAGAAGCTGCTGCAAGCGGTGGTCAGGTAGTTTTATTAACTAACACTATGGCTAGCCCGTCTACAGATAAGCTTATTGCTGAATTTGGTGCTAAGTATGCGAACTTTAAGCATGTTGTTTATGATTCAGTTTCTTCGTCTGAAGCTCTGGATGCTTACCAAACTGTTTATGGTGAGAGAGCTTTAGCTAATTACGATCTTTCAAGTGCTGATGTTATTGTTGCTGTTGGGGCAGATTTCCTGGGTGACTGGCAAGGTGGAGGGTATGATACTGGTTATGCCGGTAAGCGTATCCCGAAACAGGGTAAAATGTCTAAGCATATCCAGATGGAGGCAAATCTTACTCTGTCAGGTTCTAATGCGGATAAGCGTATACCTTTAACTGTTACTCAACAAAAACACGCATTAGTTCATTTATATAATGAGGTTACAGGTTCTTCTGTAAGCGTTCCTGCTGTAGGTGAGAAATATGCTGCAGAGGTTAAGAAGGCTGCTAAGCAGTTAAAAGCTGCCGGATCTAAAGGTGTTGTGATGACAGGTTTAGATGATGTTAATGCTCAGCTTCTTGTAATTGCAATTAACCAGGCGCTTCAAAGTGAGGCATTCAAGCCGGAAGAGGCTCGTTACATCCGTAAAGGTGATGCTAAACAAGTACAGGCGCTTATCAATGATATTAAAGCAGGGAGTGTTAGCGCGCTTATCATGAGTGGTGTTAACCCTGTTTATACTCTGCCAAACGGAGCTGAATTTAAAGCGGCTTTAGGTAAGGTAAAACTTTCTGTTGCATTCTCTATGAAAGAGGATGAAACCGCAGCTCATACTACTGTGGCTGTTGCTGCCCCTCATTATCTTGAGTCTTGGGGTGATGTGGTTATCACAAAAGGTACTTACAGTGTTACTCAGCCAACTATCCGTCCTTTGTTTGATACAAAACAACTTCAGGATGCTTTATTAAGCTGGAGTGGTAACTCGCAATCTTACTACGAATATTTAAAAGCTTCTTCTTCTGAGTTCTTTACAGGGAAATCATGGAACCAATTAGTTCACGATGGTATTTCTGTTTCAGAAAACGTTCCTGCTCTTACTGCGGGTGCTGCCGATTTTGGTGGTGCTGCAAGTGCATTAGCAGGTGCTAAAGCTGCAGGAGATTTTGAGCTTGTACTTTATACTAAAACAGGTATGGGTGATGGTCAACAGGCTAACAACCCATGGTTACAGGAGTTTCCTGATCCAATCACAAGAGCATCTTGGGATAACTATGTAACAGTTGCTAAAGCTGATGCTGAAAAGCTTGGGCTTGAAAATTACCATGTTGCTAATGGTGGTCTTAACGGTAGCTATGCTACTCTTGAGGTAAACGGAGTAAAACTTGAAAATGTTCCTGTAATGATCCAGCCGGGTCAGGCAGTAGGTACATTAGGTCTTTCTTTAGGTTATGGTCGTACAGCGGCAATGAAGCAGGAAATGCAGGTAGGTATCAATGCTTACCCTGTGTACAAAAACTTCAACTCATTCCAGTCGGCTAAAATCTCTAAAGGAAACGGTGACCACGAGTTTGCTTGTTTACAGTTACAAAAAACATTAATGGGTAGAGGAGATATCGTAAAAGAAACTACCCTTGAGATATTTAATACTAAAGATGCTTCTGAATGGAATGAACTTCCTCAGGTTTCTTTAGATCACAGTGAAGTAGCTTCTACTTCGGTTGACTTATGGGAGTCTTTTGACAGAACAGTAGGTCACCACTTTAACTTATCAATCGACCTTAATGCGTGTACGGGTTGTGGGGCTTGTGTTATAGCTTGTCACTCTGAAAACAACGTTCCGGTTGTAGGTAAGTCTGAAGTTAGAAGAAGCCGTGATATGCACTGGTTACGTATCGATAGATACTACTCTTCTGAAGAGACTTTTGCAGAGGATGTAGAGCTTAAAGAAAATACTTCCGGCTTAATGAACTCTATCAGTACATTTAACGCTATGGAAGATCCGGCAGAAAATCCACAGGTTGCATTCCAGCCGGTATTCTGTCAGCACTGTAACCACGCACCATGTGAAACTGTATGTCCGGTAGCGGCTACATCACACGGTCGTCAGGGTCAAAACCACATGGCTTACAACCGTTGTGTGGGTACTCGTTACTGTGCAAACAACTGTCCTTACAAAGTACGTCGTTTCAACTGGTTCCTTTACAACAAGAACAGTGAGTTTGATTACCATATGAATGACGATTTAGGACGTATGGTTCTTAACCCTGATGTTAACGTACGTTCTAGAGGTGTAATGGAGAAATGTTCTCTATGTTTACAAATGACTCAGGCAACAATCTTAAAAGCTAAGAGAGAAGGTCGTCCGGTTGCTAAGGATGAATTCTCAACAGCTTGTTCAGAAGCTTGTGGATCTGGAGCACTAGTATTCGGGGATATCAATAACCCAGAGGACACAGTTACTAAACTTAAAGAAGATGACAGGATGTATCACCTACTGGAGCATGTAGGTACTCAGCCTAACGTATTCTTCCAGGTTAAAGTAAGAAACACCTAAAATCAAATAAGTATTAATAAGAAACAATATAAAGGATTATGTCGTCTCATTACGAAGCACCCATTAGAAAACCTTTAGTTATAGGTGATAAAAATTTTCACGATGTAACAGTAGATGTTGCAGCACCGGTGGAAGGCAGGGCAAATAAGCAATGGTGGATTGTATTCTCGATCGCTTTGGCAGCTTTCCTATGGGGTGTAGGTTGTGTGGCTTACACAGTTGGAACAGGTATCGGTACTTGGGGTTCAAATAAAACAGTTGGCTGGGCCTGGGATATTACTAACTTCGTTTGGTGGGTTGGTATCGGTCACGCCGGAACACTAATTTCAGCAGTATTATTATTATTCCGTCAAAAGTGGAGAATGGCGATTAACCGTTCTGCAGAGGCGATGACCATCTTCTCGGTAATTCAGGCAGCAATGTTCCCTGTATTCCACATGGGTCGCCCTTGGTTAGCTTACTGGGTAATGCCGGTTCCTAACCAGTTCGGTTCACTTTGGGTTAACTTTAACTCACCTCTACTTTGGGACGTATTTGCAATTTCTACTTATCTTTCTGTATCACTTGTTTTCTGGTGGACAGGTTTATTACCTGACTTTGCAATGCTTCGTGACAGAGCTGTAACTCCTTTCACAAAAAGAGTATACTCGATCGTTAGTTTCGGATGGAGTGGTAGAGCAAAAGACTGGCAGCGTTTTGAAGAGGTTTCTCTTGTACTTGCCGGTTTAGCAACTCCTCTTGTACTTTCTGTACACACTATCGTATCGTTTGACTTTGCTACTTCGGTTATACCGGGATGGCACACTACAATTCTTCCTCCATACTTCGTTGCCGGTGCGATCTTCTCAGGATTCGCGATGGTAAACACGCTTCTTATCATTATGAGGAAGGTATCAAACCTTGAAGCTTACATTACAATACAGCACATTGAGCTTATGAATATCATTATCATGATTACAGGTTCGATTGTTGGTACAGCTTATATTACTGAGTTATTTATTGCATGGTATTCTGGAGTTGAATACGAGCAATATGCATTCCTTAACAGAGCAACAGGTCCTTACTGGTGGTCATACCTATTAATGATGACTTGTAACGTTGTTTCTCCACAGGTTATGTGGTCTAAAAAGATCAGAACTAGTATCATGGCATCGTTTATTATCTCTATCGTGGTAAACATTGGTATGTGGTTTGAGCGTTTCGTAATTATCGTTACCTCACTTCACAGAGATTACCTGCCATCATCATGGACTATGTTCCAGCCTACATTTGTAGATGCAGGTTTCTTCATTGGTACAATTGGTTTCTTCTTTGTATTATTCTTACTTTACTCAAGAAGTTTCCCTGTAATTGCACAGGCAGAGGTAAAATCTATCATGAAAACTTCAAGTGAGAAGTACAAGAAATTAAGAGATCAGGAAGGACACAACAATCATTCACATTCAGATAATCATTAAGAATCATGAGTAATAAAGTTATACATGTACTATACAATGATGATGATATCCTGATGGATGCCGTTAAGCAAACGCGTGCTGCTCATCATCACATTGAAGAAGTTTATACACCTTTCCCGGTTCACGGGTTAGATAAGGCCATGGGTCTTGCTCCTACAAGATTAGCTATTTGCTCTTTCTTATATGGTTTAGTAGGTTTATCTGTTGCTACATCTATGTTATACTACATTATGATTGTAGACTGGCCACAGGATATTGGTGGTAAGCCAAGTTTCAGTTTCATTCAAAACATGCCTGCATTCGTTCCGGTAATGTTTGAAATGACAGTATTCTTCGCAGCTCACTTAATGGTAATTACTTTCTATATGAGAAGTAAATTATGGCCATTTAAAGAAGCAGAGAACCCGGATGTAAGAACTACAGATGACCATTTTTTAATGGAAGTTTCTGTTCACGGTGATGTAGACCAGATGGTTTCATTCTTTGAGAACACAGGAGCTGTGGAAGTAAAAGTAATTGAAAAGCATTAAGAGAGATATGAAAGCATTATATAAAATAGCATTATTGGCATGTGTGTCGGCAGTAGCTACTTCCTGCTTCGATAAATCACGTCCAAACTACCAGTATTTTCCAAATATGTATGAGCCGGTTCCTTATGAAACTTATTCTGAGGTTCCAACTTTCGCTAACGGTAAAGAAGGTCAGCTTCCTGCTGAAGGGTCTATACCAAGAGGATTTACTCCATACGAATATGAAAATAGTACTGAAGGTTACGAATTAGCTAAAGCTAACTCAGTATCTCCTCTTGACAGTGCTGAAGTTGACTTACCAAGAGCTGAACAGCTTTTCACAATTTACTGTGCAGTTTGTCACGGTGATAAAGGTGATGGTAAAGGAAACCTGGTAAAAAGAGAAAAATTCCTTGGTGTGCCTAACTACAAAGACAGGCAAATTACTGAAGGAAGTGTGTTTCATGTAGTTACTTACGGTCTTAATAGTATGGGTTCTCATGCTAACCAGTTAAGTCAGGAAGAGCGTTGGCAGGTAGCTCACTATGTAATGAAACTTAGGAGTGAATTATAATTGTAGAACACTGAAAGCATAAAATATGTATACATTTTCAAGTAAATTAAAAACTTTTTCTTTCATCCTTATGATCGTAGGTGTTCTGGGGATCGGTTATAGTTTTTTTACTGCGCCAAAAGATATCAATGATGTTGAGGCAATATTAGCCAGTCAACACGGTCATCACGGTGATGCTCACGCTGAAGGCGCAGAGCACCATGATGCTAAAGATGCTCATGTTAATACAGCTCACTCTGAAGATGCTCATGCAGCAGCGGGTCACGATGCACATGATGCTCACGGAGCAGAAGCTCATGAAGCACACGATGAGCATACTCATCATTTAAAACACGTTTTACAGCAATTACAAAACAAGCCTTGGGCTGGTGTTTATGTAGCGGCTTTATTCTTTATGTTAATTTCACTTGGGGCATTAGCTTTCTATGCTATCCAAAACGCTGCATCTGCAGGATGGTCTCCTGTGCTGTTTAGAGTTATGGAAGGTATATCGGCTTACCTTATCCCTGGTGCTGTTATAGTATTCTTATTGCTTGTATTAGGTGTTATGGGGTCACACCACCTGTTCGTATGGATGGACAAGGATGTGGTTGCTCACGATCACTTAATTCAGGGTAAATCGGGCTACCTTAACGGTCCTTTCTTCCTAATCAGAGCTGCACTTTTCATGGGTGGATGGATTTTCTACCGTCAGTATGCAAGAAAAGTTTCTTTAGCTCAGGATGAGGCATCAGATAACCTGAACTTTAAGAAGAGTTTTAAAGCTGCGGCTTCATTCCTTGTATTCTTTATCGTATCAGAATCTATCATGTCTTGGGACTGGATCATGTCTGTAGATCCACACTGGTTTAGTACACTATTCGGATGGTATGTGTTTGCAAGTTTTGTTGTAAGTGCAGTTACTGTTATCGCAATGGTTACTCTTTACCTAAAATCTCAGGGCTATTTAGAGTATGTAAATACAAGCCACATACACGATTTAGCTAAATTCATGTTTGGTTTCAGTGTATTCTGGACTTACCTTTGGTTCTCTCAGTTCATGCTTATATGGTATGCTGATATACCGGAAGAGATTACTTACTTTGTAACAAGAATTGAACACTATAATCTTCCTTTCTTTGGTATGGTTGTTATGAACTTTGTTCTGCCTGTACTTATCCTTGTTAATACCGACTTTAAACGTCTTACTTGGATTGTAGTTCTTGCAGGTACAATCATCCTTTGTGGTCACTATGTTGATTTCTTCAACATGATTATGCCTGCAACAGTTGGTGATCAGTGGTTCATTGGAGCTGGTGAGATAGGTTCTATACTATTCTTTATGGGATTGTTTATCTTTGTTGTGTTCAGTGCCATTTCAAAAGCGCCGTTATTAGCTAAGCGTAACCCGCTGATTGAAGAAAGTAAGCATTTTCATTATTAATATTTAAAGAATAAACAGATGACAAGTTTATTGATAGTTATAGTTTTAGTTTTATTAGGCATTGCAATATGGCAATTAACTAAAATATTTGATTTAACTCAAATCGGCACAGCTGTTAACGGCGATTCAGAAGTTGCTAATGATAGAGATAATAATGTAAATGGTTACCTGATGTTTGCCTTTCTTGGCTTCATCTATGTGTTCACTATATACTCTCTTGTAAAATGGGGTCACCTTGCATTAGGTACTCCTGCATCAGAGCATGGTCCGCAGTATGATAACCTAATGACTATTTCGTTAGTATTAATCTTTATTGTACAAACGATTACTCAGTTCCTTTTACACTACTTCGCATTTAAATACAGAGGTAAAAAAGGACAGGTTGCTTTTTATTATGCAGATAACGACAAACTGGAATTTGTTTGGACAATTATCCCGGTAATTGTACTTGCAGGTCTTATTCTTTACGGTCTTTATGCTTGGACAAACATCATGTTTGTTGATGAAAATAAAGAAGATACTATTGTTGTTGAAGTTTATGCTAAACAATTTAGCTGGGAAGCAAGATACGCTGGTGAAGATGGTGTACTTGGTAAAGCTAACGTAAGATATATTGAAGGTGTTAATACTTTAGGTGTGGATATGTCTGATCCAAATGCTCAGGATGATATCCAGTCTACAGAACTTCACCTACCAAAAGGTAAGCAGGTTATATTTAAGTTCCGTTCTCAGGACGTACTTCACTCTGCTTACATGCCTCACTTCAGAGCTCAAATGAACGTAGTGCCTGGTATGGTAACACAGTTTGCCTTTACTCCTACAATCACAACTGAAGAGATGCGTTTAGATCCAAAAATCATGGATAAAGTAGCTAACATTAACAAAATCAGATCTGAGAAAAGCGCTGGTTTAATTGCTGATGGTGGTGAAGCGCTTTCTCCTTATACATTTGACTACTTACTTCTTTGTAACAAAATTTGTGGTGCATCTCACTACAACATGCAAATGAAGATTGTTGTTGAGGATGAAGCCGACTTTAATAAATGGTTAGGTGAGAAAAAAACACTTGGTGCAGCTGTAAAAGAATCTCAGGCTAGTGAAGCTCCGGCTGAGGCGGCTCCTGCTCCTGCTACTGAAGAGCAAGAGGCAGCAACTGTAAACGATTCTACAGCAGTAGTAGACCATAAATAATAAAATAATTCTTTTTAAATATTCAAATTAAAGAAATATGTCAGCAGTAGGACACGAAGTACACGGTCACGATGATCATGGACATCACAAAGAGACCTTCATCACGAAGTATATCTTTAGTATAGATCACAAAATGATCGCTAAGCAATACCTGCTTACCGGTGTAGTTATGGGTATTATTGGTATTGTGATGTCATTATTATTCCGTATGCAAATTGCATGGCCGGAAGAGTCTTTCACAATTTTTAAAGTTCTTTTAGGAGATAAATTTGCTCCGGGTGGAGTAATGCGTAACGATATCTATCTGGCGCTTGTAACCATTCACGGTACCATCATGGTATTCTTTGTATTGACTGCAGGTTTAAGTGGTACTTTCAGTAACCTTCTTATTCCGTTACAAATTGGTGCAAGGGATATGGCATCAGGTTTCATGAACATGATATCATACTGGTTATTCTTCCTTTCTTCTGTAATCATGGTTATCTCTCTATTTGTAGAGGCAGGACCGGCTTCAGCAGGTTGGACAATATACCCTCCTTTAAGCGCACTTCCGCAGGCAATTGGTGGTTCTGGTGCAGGTATGACACTTTGGTTAGTATCTATGGCAATATTTATTGCTTCGTCACTTATGGGATCACTTAACTATGTGGTAACTGTAATTAACCTAAGGACAAAAGGTATGTCTATGACAAGACTACCTCTTACAATCTGGGCGTTCTTTATTACTGCTGTTATCGGTATAGTTTCGTTCCCTGTATTACTTTCTGCTGCATTACTATTAATATTCGATAGAAGTTTCGGTACTTCTTTCTTCCTTTCAGATATCTTTATTGCTGGTGACGTTCTTCACTACCAGGGAGGTTCTCCGGTATTATTTGAGCACTTATTCTGGTTCTTAGGTCACCCTGAGGTATATATCGTATTACTACCTGCTTTAGGTATTACATCTGAAATTATTGCAACTAATTCACGTAAGCCAATCTTTGGTTACCGTGCGATGATTGCTTCTATTCTTGCAATTGCATTCCTTTCAACAATCGTTTGGGGTCACCACATGTTCGTATCAGGTATGAACCCGTTCTTAGGTTCTGTGTTTACCTTTACAACACTTCTTATTGCGATTCCATCGGCTGTTAAGGCATTCAACTATATTACAACACTATGGAGAGGTAACCTGCAAATGAACCCTGCAATGCTATTCTCTATCGGTCTTGTATCTACTTTCATCACTGGTGGTCTTACAGGTATCATCCTTGGTGACAGTACACTTGATATTAACGTTCACGATACTTACTTCGTTGTGGCTCACTTCCACTTAGTAATGGGTATCTCTGCTCTATACGGTATGTTTGCCGGTATTTACCACTGGTTCCCTAAAATGTTCGGTACTATGATGAACAAGAACCTTGGTTACATTCACTTCTGGGTAACAGCAGTATGTGCTTACGGAGTATTCTTCCCAATGCACTTTATAGGTATGGCGGGTCTTCCAAGACGTTACTATACTAACTCTGCTTTCCCGTTATTTGATGACCTTGCAGATGTTAACGTTATTATCACTATGTTTGCTATTATTGGTGCTGCATTCCAGTTAGTGTTCCTTTGGAACTTCTTCTACAGCATCTTTAAAGGTAAAAAAGCTCCTCAAAACCCATGGAGATCTAACACTCTTGAGTGGACTACTCCGGTTGAGCACATTCACGGTAACTGGCCAGGAGAAATTCCTGAAGTTTACAGATGGCCATATGACTACAGTAAACCAGGTCACGATGAAGATTTCGTACCTCAAACTGTACCGATGAAACCAAACGAAGAACAGTTACACCATTAATAAATGGTACATATCATAATAAAAGCCTCTCCTAACAGGGAGGCTTTTTGTTTAAATGCTTATTTTTATATAAAATAAGAAATGATATGATGGCAGACGATTATACTTTTAGTATTAATAAAAACATGAATCAGTTTGAACTGGTTGTGGATGAGGATAACATTGCTTTTTTGGAATTCTATACCGACGGCAAAAAAATCTTTTTAAACCATACCGAAGTTCCTGTTGATTTGAGAGGAAGAGGCATTGCGGCAAAGCTTGTTGAGAAGAGCCTGGCGTATTGCAGGGAAAACAATTTAATTGTTGTGCCGGCCTGTTCTTATGTGGCGCATTTTATTGATGATAACCCGCAGTGGAATGATGTGTTGTCTGAAGGTTATCAAATGTGAGCCTAATTAAATTATATTTGCCGTATGAATGAGAATTTAGATCCTACTAATAAAAACTTTAATCCCGAAGAGCTTGATTTAGAGAAAAAGCTGAGGCCCCTGTCGTTTGACGATTTTACCGGGCAGGATCAGGTATTGGAAAACCTGAAGGTGTTTGTGGAAGCGGCAAACTTTCGTGACGAGGCTTTAGATCATACCCTGTTTCACGGTCCTCCGGGGCTTGGTAAGACCACTTTGGCAAACATACTGGCAAATGAGCTTGGAGTGGGGATTAAAATCACTTCAGGGCCTGTTTTAGACAAACCGGGCGATTTAGCCGGATTACTTACTAACCTTGATGAAAGGGATATACTTTTTATTGACGAGATTCACCGTCTTAGTCCGATTGTGGAGGAGTATCTCTATTCGGCTATGGAGGATTTCAAAATAGATATTATGATTGAGTCGGGGCCTAATGCCCGTTCAGTACAAATAGGTCTTAATCCGTTTACACTGGTTGGGGCTACAACCCGTTCGGGTTTATTAACGGCGCCAATGCGTGCCCGTTTTGGTATTTCAAGCCGACTTCAGTATTATACTACCGAGCTTTTAACGAGTATAGTGGAGCGTAGTTCTGCCATACTTAAAATGCCTATTACTATGGAAGCTGCTATTGAAATAGCAGGGCGTAGTCGTGGTACACCCCGTATTGCCAATGCACTTTTACGACGAGTGCGTGACTTTGCCCAGATAAAAGGTAACGGTAAAATTGATATTGAGATTGCCAGATATTCGCTTAAGGCTCTTAATGTAGATGCTCATGGTCTTGATGAAATGGATAATAAGATACTTAATACTATAATTGATAAGTTTAAAGGTGGACCTGTTGGTTTGTCTACACTGGCAACAGCAGTGTCTGAAAGCGGAGAGACTATCGAAGAAGTATATGAACCTTTCCTAATTCAGGAAGGATTTATTGTAAGAACGCCTAGAGGTAGGGAAGTTACTGAGAAAGCATATAAGCATCTGGGTAAAATAAGAATGACGCAGGGAGGATTGTTTTAGCATTTAACTATTAATCAACCAATATAATTATTAATGAAAAGATTTTTAATTCCATCCTTACTATTGGTCGGAGCTGTTGCGCTTCTTTCTTACAAAGGTATAGCCGATGCGTATACTAAAGACGAAATCAAATCGTATGCAAAGAGTGTAGGTATACCTCAGGAAGATTTGTATTTTATAAAGAGCGATTTACAGACTCAGTATCTTGAAACAGGTCAGCCTAATCTTATTGTTTTAAACAGGCAGATGCAAAAGCTTAAAGCCGGAACCTGTTATATGGAGTTTCCATACTATATGGATGTTTTTTTTGAAATGAAGTCTCAGGTTAAGGATACTCTTAGCATGTATGATATGAAGTTTGACGGAGATGTAAACAAAGTTTTTGAAACCATTCAGGGAGGTGAAACGCTTAAACTTGATGCTTCTAAAAAGTATTATGCCTTTTATTATTTTGCCAGGTACGCTAAGTTTAAGGATAAGCTTATCAAAAAAAGTATGAAACGGTATAAAGACAGTATACAATACTTCTATGTAAACGTAGATAATATAAAACAATAAAAAAGCCGCTAACAGCGGCTTTTTTTATTGTTTTGAGGGTGAGGTTGCTTTTGGTAACTTTGCCTGTGTAATTATAGCTTACCTTGGATAACAGAAAAAGATATTCCGACTTTATTAAAGCCGAAGCCAAACGTCTCGGGTTTTTGTCATGCGGTATATCTAAAGCCGGGTTTCTGGAAGAGGAAGCACCCCGTTTGGAAAAATGGCTTAATGATAATAGGCACGGTAAAATGCAGTATATGGAGAATCACTTTGATAAAAGGTTAGATCCAACTCTGCTTGTAGACGGAGCCAAAAGTGTGATTTCTCTTTTACTGAATTACTATCCTGAGCAAACCCAAACGGAGGGGGGGTATAAAATATCAAAATATGCCTACGGACAGGATTACCACTTTGTAATTAAATCCAAGCTAAAGGAACTACTGCAATCCATTCAGGAGAACATAGGTGAAGTAGGAGGTAGGGCTTTTGTAGATTCGGCTCCGGTGCTCGATAAGGCTTGGGCGGCAAAAAGTGGTTTGGGCTGGATAGGTAAAAACAGTAATCTGTTAAGTAAGCAGGTAGGTTCTTTCTTTTTTATTGCCGAGCTTATTGTTGATTTAGATTTAGAATATGATGGTGTAACTACAGATCATTGCGGAAGCTGCACAGCCTGCATTGATGCCTGCCCTACACAGGCAATAATAGAACCTTATGTTGTTGATGGCAGTAAGTGTATTTCTTATTTTACCATTGAGCTTAAGGAAAACATTCCGGCAGAGATGAGGGGCAAGTTTGACGACTGGGCTTTTGGTTGTGATGTTTGCCAGGATGTGTGTCCGTGGAACCGTTTTTCCAAACCACATCGCGAACCGTTATTTAATCCGCATCCTGATTTATTGTCTATGACAAAAAAAGACTGGGATGAAATTACCGAAGAAACTTTTAGGGCGGTGTTTAAAAACTCGGCGGTTAAGCGTACAAAATTTGAAGGGCTTACAAGAAATATAAATTTCCTAAAGCCCTGATGCAACTTTGGGGAGATGATAATTTTTTTACTACCCGTAATATGGATGTGTATATAACAAAGCTCAGGAAAAAGCTCAGTGAAGATGCATCTGTAGAGATTGTAAATGTTCGGGGTTTTGGTTACAAGCTCATTTGTTAACTATTCATTAATTAAATAAAAAGAAAGTTCTTAAAAATTTCTCAATTTCGGCGATACGCTTACCTTTGTAAGTTCTGTAATAAAAGTAAATAGAATGAACAAGTACAGTAAGCGCAGAGAAGCACTTTTATACCACGCCAAACCCCATCCGGGTAAAATACAGGTGGTGCCTACAAAGAAATATGCAACACAAAGGGATTTGTCGTTAGCTTATTCTCCGGGAGTGGCAGAGCCATGTCTTGAAATAGCCAAAGATGTAAATAACGTTTATAAATATACTGCAAAAGGTAACCTTGTAGCCGTAATATCAAACGGTACGGCGGTTTTAGGTTTGGGTGATATAGGTCCTGAAGCATCTAAGCCGGTGATGGAAGGTAAAGGTCTTTTGTTTAAGATTTTTGCTGATATTGATGTTTTTGATATTGAGGTAGATACCAAGGATGTAGATAAGTTTATCGAAACGGTAAAAAATATTGCTCCTACTTTTGGAGGGATTAACCTTGAGGATATTAAAGCACCTGAGTCTTTTGAAATTGAAAGAAGGCTTGTTGAAGAACTTAATATCCCTGTAATGCATGATGACCAGCACGGTACTGCCATAATTTCCTCGGCTGCACTTTTAAATGCGTTGGAGCTTGCTGATAAGAAAATTGAAGATGTTAAGGTAGTGGTTTCGGGTGCCGGATCGGCTGCTTTGGCATGTGCTAACCTTTATCTGCTTTTAGGGGTAAAGGCCGAAAATATAACCATGTTTGATAAAGATGGTATGCTTGTAAAAAGCCGTACCGATTTATTAGACCTTCAAATGAAATATGCTAAGGATGCTGAGCCTGTTACTTTATCTGAAGCGGTTAAGGGAAGCGATGTTTTCTTAGGGCTATCAGTAGGTAATGTACTTACACCGGAAATGCTGCTTACCATGAATCATGATCCAATTGTGTTTGCAATGGCAAACCCAATTCCGGAAATTGATTATGATCTTGCTGTCGCCACACGTGACGATATTATTATGGCAACGGGTAGGTCTGACCATCCTAATCAGGTAAATAATGTACTTGGTTTCCCTTATATCTTTAGGGGTGCGATGGATGTTAGGGCTACAAAAATTAACGAGGCTATGAAAATGGCTGCCGTTAAAGCGCTTGCCGAACTGGCTAAAGCACCAGTGCCAGAGCAGGTAAATATTGCTTATGGTGAAACCAAACTTAACTTTGGTCGTGACTATATTATTCCAAAACCTTTTGATCCAAGGCTTATTGCAGTGGTGCCGCCGGCAGTGGCTCAGGCAGCGATGGAATCGGGTGTGGCATTAAACCCTATAACCGATTGGGATAAGTATGCCGAGGAGCTTTTAGACAGGCTGGGTAACGATAACAAAATGGTAAGACTGCTTACCAACAGGGCTAAAACCGATCCCAAACGAATTGTGTTTGCCGAGGCAGATCATCTTGATGTGCTAAAAGCGGCGCAAATTGTTCATGAGGAGAAAATTGGTATTCCAATCCTGTTAGGTAACAGCGAAATTATAAACGAACTTAAGGAAGAAATAGGTTTTGAGGCCGAAGTGGCTATTATTGATCCTAAAACCGATGAAGAAGAGGAAAGAAGGAACCGTTATGCTGATGTATTTTGGAGTTCGAGGAACCGCAGAGGCGTAAGCCTTTTAGATGCACAAAAGTGGATGCGTGAGCGTAACTATTTTGCAGCAATGATGGTGAACGAAGGAGATGCCGATGCTATGGTTACAGGGTATTCAAGGAGTTATCCGGCAACGGTTAAGCCTATTATACAGCTTATTGGTAAAGCACCAAGTGTAACTAAAATAGCTACTACTAACCTTATGCTTACCAAACGCGGACCTATGTTCCTTTCAGATACGGCAATTAACCCTAATCCAAATGCTGAAGAGCTTGCTAAAATTGCAATTATGACAGCTAGAACGGTAAGAATGTTTGGTATGGAGCCTGTACTGGCAATGGTGTCATTCTCAAACTATGGTTCATCACCAGACCCTGAAGCGGTAAAAGTGAGGGAGGCGGTACAAATACTTCACCGTGATTACCCTGATTTACTGGTAGATGGAGAAGTTCAGGCCGATTTTGCCTTAAATGCAGAAATGTCAAAAGATAAGTTTCCTTTTTCAAAAATTGCAGGAAAAAAGGTTAATACATTAATTTTTCCTAACTTGGATGCAGCTAATATTACTTATAAGTTGTTAAAAGAGCTAAATAAGGTAGTTTCTATCGGGCCTATAATGCTTGGTATGAACAAGCCTGTTCACGTTTTCCAGTTAGGGGCCAGTGTAGAGGAGATGGTAAATATGGCAGCAGTAGCTGTTGTAGATGCTCAGGAGAAGGAAAAACGTTTAAAAATGGCAAAAAATTAATACATAGCTAATCGTTAGAGAATTTTATTATTTTTGGGAACGGATAAAAAAATGTTATGATAGCACATCTTCAGGGAAGACTTGTTGAGAAAACACCAACAGAAGTAGTGATAGACTGTAATGGGGTTGGTTACCAGGTTAATATTTCCCTGCACACCTTTTCTCTTTTACCTGATTCTGAAAACATAAGGTTGTATACCTTTTTACAGATTAAGGAAGACGCACACACCCTTTTTGGTTTTATGGAAAAAGCTGAGAGGGAACTATTTAAGTTTCTTATTTCTGTTTCAGGAGTGGGGGCTGGTACGGCACGTACAATGCTCTCTTCGCTTGAACCGAAACAAATTATAAACGCCATTGCATCGGGAGATGTGGCAACAATTCAGTCTATAAAAGGGATTGGTGCAAAAACGGCACAAAGGGTAATACTGGACCTTAAGGATAAAGTGTTAAAAGTGTACGATTTGGGCGAAGTTTCGGTATCGGGTTACAATACAAATAAAGATGAGGCGTTATCTGCGTTAGAGGTTTTAGGATTTAACAAAAAATCTGCCGAAAAAGTTGTAGATAAGATTGTTAGGGAAAATCCGGATGTTACTGTTGAAACAATTATCAAACAAGCATTAAAAAATTTATAGTCCTTGAAAACAGAATACTCTAAAGATTTTTACATAAAGTTAAGGCTGGCTGTTTCGCTATTGTTCTTATTTTTTAATTTAACCGCACAGGCACAGGATGATGAAGAAGATAACGAAAAACAGGATACCCTTACCGGTTACAGTACTGCAAGGGTAGAGCTTGAAAATCCCAGGAGTATAGTGCAGGGCTATACTTATGATCCTGTTACAAATAAATATATTTATACAGAAAGTGTAGATGATTTTAATATCAATTATCCGCTTATCCTTACTCCCGAAGAGTATGAGGAGTTGGTGTTGCGTGAATCTATTCGCGAATATTATCAGCAAAAATCAAAAGCACTTGACGGTAAAGGAACAGAGGAAGAGCAGAAAAATCTGCTTCCGAGGTATTATGTAAACTCTAAATTTTTTGAAACCATATTTGGAGGTAATACCATTGATATTAAACCTCAGGGTTCGGTAGAGCTTGATTTGGGAGTTCGGTATACCAAGCAGGATAATCCGTCACTTTCACCAAGAAACAGAAGTACTTTTACCTTTGATTTTGACCAAAGGATTAGTATGAGTCTACAAGGGCAGGTAGGTACTAAATTAGGGGTAACCGCTAATTATGATACCGAGTCGACCTTTGCATTCCAAAACCTTATTAAGTTAGAATATACTCCTGATGAGGATGATATTATCCAGAAAATTGAAGTAGGTAATGTGAGCTTTCCGCTATCTAACTCGTTAGTTAGAGGTGCGCAAAGCCTTTTTGGTGTTAAGGCGCAGTTTCAGTTTGGTAAAACTACCGTAACGGGGATTTTCTCAGAGCAAAAATCCCAAACCAAAACCATAACCGCTCAGGGTGGTGGTACAGTGCAGGAATTTAGTTTCTTTGCTGCCGAATATGATAGCGATAAACACTTCTTCCTTTCACAATGGTTTAGAAATAACTATGATAAAGCATTAAAACAATATCCTTTAATAGACAGCCGTGTACAAATTACCCGTGTGGAAGTATGGGTAACTAACAGGCAGAACAGAATCAATTCTCAGGAAAACAACTCCAGGAATATTATTGCAATTCAGGATTTAGGTGAATCACAGTTAACCAGTAACTATGGTAATGTTGATATTACTAGTGATGCTGTAGGTTTTGCCAGTAGTGGTACACCTCCGGCAGGCTTCTTTACTTCGAGCCCTAACTCGGCATCTGATAATAAGAATAACGGACTTAACCCTTCTCTTCTTGATGAGGGAAATAGCCAGTTTTTAAGTCCGTCTATAAGGGAAATAGTTACATTAAGTAATAATAGTTTTATAGGTGGTCTTGATGCTAACGAAGGACGTGATTATGCTAAGCTTGAAAATGCAAGAAAACTTACTTCAAATGAATTTACATTCCATCCGCAGTTAGGTTATATTTCCTTAAACCAAAGACTTTCTAACGATGAAATTCTTGCTGTAGCCTATCAGTACACCATCGGTGACGAAGTGCATCAGGTAGGTGAATTTGCTACCGATGGTGCCGATGCTACTTCGGTAACAGAATCTAATAATCCAAATGAAGATGTAGCTGTTAGTACCAAAAGCCTTATATTGAAAATGCTTAAGAGTAGTTTGGTAAATGTAAATGAGCCGGTTTGGGATTTGATGATGAAAAACATCTATTCAATTCCGGGAGCTTACCAGTTAGAGCAGGAGGATTTCAAAATGAATATCCTTTATACCGATCCTTCTCCGCTAAACTATATCACACCGGCTACCGATGTTAATGGTAATATTATAGATCAGTTTCCTGATACAGGTGTTTCGGAAACACCTCTTTTGAATGTATTTAACGTAGATAGGTTAAGTTATGCTAATGACCCACAACCGGGTGGTGACGGTTTCTTTGACTTTTATCCGGGGATTACTGTAGATACGCAAAACGGTAGATTAATCTTTACTACTGTAGAACCATTTGGTAAATATCTGTTTGAAAAATTAAGGCTAGATGATTTAGAGAATTATTCTGATGAGAATGAAACCACCTATAACGCTAACCAGGAAAAATATGTATACCGCAGGCTGTACATGAGTACACAGGCAGATGCATCTCAGGAAAGTGCTAAAAATAAATTCCAGTTAAGGGGTAAGTTCAAATCTACCGGAGGTGACGGTATATCTCTGGGAGCATTTAATGTTCCTCAGGGTTCGGTTGTAGTGACAGCCGGTGGTCGTACACTTGTTGAAGGGGTGGATTATACAGTGAATTATCAGTTAGGTAGGGTACAAATTTTAGATGCTTCCCTTCAAAATTCAAATACACCTATTGAGGTTTCTGTAGAAAACAATGCGGTATTCGGGCAACAAACCCGTCGTTTTGCAGGGGTATATGTTGAACATAAGTTTACCGATAAATTTTTGGTTGGGGCCACTTTATTAAACATGGCAGAAAGGCCGTTTACCCAAAAAACTAATTACGGACAGGAATCGGTTAATAATACTATTTTCGGACTTAATACTACGTATACTACAGAAGTACCTTTCTTTACCAGACTGGTAAATAAACTTCCAAATATTGATACAGATGTTCCTTCTAACTTATCGTTTAGGGGAGAAATAGCATACCTGCAACCTGGGGCTTCAAAGGCAGATCAGTTTAACAGTGAGCCTACTACTTATGTAGATGATTTTGAAGGGTCGCAAACTACTATTGATATGCGTGCGCCGCTATCATGGTCACTTGCCAGTGCGCCAATTACATTATTTTCCGGAAATGCACCACCAGTAGATGATCTTTCTTACGGTTACCAGAGAGCAAAACTTGCATGGTATACCATAGATCCTACCTTCTTTACTAATCAACGCCCTACAGGTGTAAGTGATGATGACCTTTCTTCAAACAGAACAAGGCGTGTGTATTACAGCGAGCTGTATCCTGTAACCGATATAGCACCGGGTCAAACTACTGTAGTCAATACTTTAGACCTTACTTATTTCCCACAGGAAAGAGGTCCTTATAACTATAACCCTACAGTAGCGGGTACTGGAGGTATTTTTGATCAGGTTCAGGCAGAGCAAAACTGGGGAGGTATAATGAGATCTATAACCTCTACTAACTTTGAACAGACTAATGTTGAATATATTCAGTTTTGGGTTCTTGACCCATATTCCGGTAATGCAGGAGATGTAGCAGATCCTACTAATACCGGTATGCTGGAAATTAACCTTGGTGAAATATCTGAAGATATATTAAAAGATAATCGTAAGCAATATGAGAACGGACTTCCGGTTGCCGGAGGAACTCAGCCTACATTTACTTCTTCATGGAGTAAAGTTCCGGTTTCCCAGTCGCTTATTTATGCTTTTGATACCGATACGGGTAACAGGGCTTTACAGGATGTTGGTCTTGATGGTTTAAGCGATCAGGAAGAAGCTGCAAAATTTGCAGCTCAGGGATATGGTGGTTATGAAGACCCTTCGGGAGATAACTATCAGTTTTTCCTTGATGCCGATGGTGATGTGATCAATAGGTATAAAAATTATAATGGTACAGAAGGGAACTCTCCTGTAGATGTTACAAGTAACAGCAGGGGATCTACTTCGCTACCTGATGTAGAAGATATCAATAGGGATAATACAATGAATACTATTGATGCTTACTATAGATATAGAATTCCAATTGAGCCAGGGGTGCAGCCCGGGCAGGGATATGTTATAGATTCCAGACCTTTTACTGTTGATGTTCCGGGTAGTAACGGTGATGCAGGTAGTAATCAGGCTACAGGTAGATGGCTACTTTATAAAGTGCCTATTGAAGTGCCGGATGAAGAGGATGAAGAATATGCAGTAGGAGGTATAACGAATACCCGTTCTATACGTTTTATGAGAATGTTTGTTTCCGGTTTTAAAGAGGAAATAACTTTAAGGTTTGGAGCCTTAGATCTTGTAAGAGGTGAATGGAGAAGATATACAGGCTTGTTTGATGAAGATACTGATCCTGACGGAAGTCCTAGCGATACTCAAACCGGATTTGATGTTACATCGCTTAATGTGCAGGAAAACGGAGCGCGCTCACCTATTAATTATGTATCACCACCGGGAGTTGTTCGCGAACAACTATATAGTGGTACTGCTGTTATTAATCAAAATGAGCAGGCGTTATCGTTAAGGGTTTATTCTACCAGCGGATCGGGTACAGATGGTGGTTTAGAACCGGGTGACTCTCGTGCTGTATTTAAAAATGTAAATGTAGACATGCGTCAGTTTAAAAAGCTGAGAATGTTCCTGCATGCAGAACCATTGTCTGCCGGCGGAGGTGGAGGATTAGAAGAAAACGGTGCTATACAAAATGGAGAGCTTAAAGCGTTTATCCGATTTGGTAATGACTTTACTGACAACTACTATCAGGTAGAGATTAAGCTTGATAAAACTTCGTTAAATGCAACTACGGCTGAAGAAATTTGGCCTGAGGATAATGAAATTAACTTACCACTTGATTTACTTACCCAAATAAAAATTTTGGCTATGCAGAATAACCTTCCTATTGACCAGGAGGGAGCCAGATATGCAGACGTTTCTACATTAGATCCATCCCTTGGAGACAGGATGACGGTAAGGATTAAAGGTAATCCTAACTTTGGTTTAGTGCGTACTTTAATGGTGGGTGTTAAAAACGGATATGAAGTAGGAGATCCCGGTGCCAGAAACCTAAGAGGTGAAGTTTGGTTTAATGAGCTACGCCTTTCGGATATGGATAGTAACGGTGGTATGGCTGCACTTGCCAGTATGGATACTAACCTTGCTGATTTTGCAAACATTTCGGCAACAGGTAGGGTAAGTACAATTGGTTTTGGTACTATTGAGCAGGGGCCTAATGAAAGAAGCAGGGAAGATGCTAAGCAGTATAATATTGTAACAAATCTTAATTTAGGTCAGTTACTTCCTAAAAAATGGGGTATTAATCTGCCGTTTAACTATGGTGTAGGTGAAGAGATAATCACACCGGAATATGATCCTTTCCAGCAGGATGTGAGGCTGGATCAATTAGTTGATTTAGCGGAAACGCAGGCAGAAAAAGATAATCTTAAAGACAGGGCTATTGATTATACCAAAACAAAGAGTATAAACTTTATAGGAGTTAAAAAGAACAGATCGCCGGAGCAGAAGCCTCATGTTTACGATCCTGAAAACTTTACACTGTCTTACTCGTATAATCAAACTAATCACCATGATTATGAAGTGGAAGATTTACTTGATCAGCAGGTAAGAGCGTCTGTTGATTATCGATATGCATTTAATAGTAAGCCTATAGAACCTCTTGCTAAAACGAAGTTTATGAGTAAGAGCCAGTACTGGAAATTGTTAAGAGATTTTAATTTTAATTATTTACCTTCTGATATTTCTTTCAGTTCTAATATATTAAGGCAGTATAACAGGCAACAGTTTAGAAATGTAGATGTAGAGGGTATTCCTATTAACCCGCTTTACAGAAGAAACTACTTCTTTAACTATCAATATGGCTTTAATTACATCTTGTCAAAAGGACTTAAGTTTAATTATAGTGTGGCTACAAGTAATATTGTTCGTAATTATCTTGATGAGAACAATGTGCCTATTGAAGACTTTACCATATGGGATGATTTTTGGAATATAGGTTCGGCAAACCAGCATACACAGCAGCTTACTATGAATTATGATATTCCTATCAATAAGTTGCCTATGTTTAGTTTTATTAAACCTACTTATACATATACTACTACTTTTAACTGGCAAAGGTCTACCGATGGTTTACGTTATTTTACTGAAACTATTAATGGTGTTTCTACTACATACGATTTAGGTAACCTTATTCAAAACTCGAGTTCTCATAATTTGAATACTCAGTTAAACATGGATGTGTTCTATAAATACATAGGGCTTACCGGTAAAAAAGCAGCTAAAAATGCTAAGCCAAAACCACAGGCACCTAAGCCGGGTGAAAAGGTTACTAATAATCAAAAATCAGGAGACGATGGTAATATGTTCCTAAATGGTCTTATAGGGGTGATTACCAGTGTAAAAAATATAAATGTTAAGTATGTTGAGAACAGAGGTACTGTACTGCCGGGTTATATACCGGGTATAGGTTTCTTTGGTACAACAAAGCCGGGGCTTGGTTTTGTTTTTGGTAGCCAGGGTGATATTAGGTATGAAATGGCACGAAATGGTTATCTTACTAATTATGATAAATATAACCAAAACTTTACAAGGGTTAAGTCCAGATTGTTGAATATTACTGCTTCTATAGATTTGTTCCCTGATTTGAAGATAGATTTAAATGCCGAGAGAACTTATTCTAAAAACGATTCTGAACAATATCATGTAGGGCCTTATGTTGATGATGTTACCGGTGATGAGTTTATTAGGTATTTTCCTGAATCGCATTATACAACAGGTAACATGATGATGACCACCATACTTATTAAAACGGCATTTAGTAAGAGTGATGTAAATTCATCTGCTGCTTTTGATCAGTTCCGTACAAATAGACTGTTAGTTGCTAACAGGCTGGCTGAACAGCGTTATGGTACTTCTAACTTCCCTGTTTATAACGGTCCGCTTGATGGTAATGCAGGTAGTGAATATAGTATTGCTAATGCGGGTTATCCTTTAGGTTATGGTAAAAATTCTCAGGCGGTATTACTTCCTGCTTTTCTTTCGGCTTACTCAGGTCAGGATGCATCAAAAGTAAAAACCAGTCCGTTTAGAGATGTTCCGCTTCCTAACTGGATAATTAAGTACACCGGTTTAATGCGTTATAAATACTTTAAAGATAGGTTTAAACGATTCTCGTTACAACACGGATATAGGGCTTCATATAATATTAATTCGTATAGAACTAATTTAGAGTATGGAGAAACATCTACAGATGCAAACGGTAATTTTGTTAATAAGTATATTATATCTAACATTAACCTTGCAGAGCAGTTTAATCCGCTTATACGTGTTGATATGGAGATGAAAAACTCTATTAAGATATTGGCAGAGATTAAAAAAGACCGTACGCTTAACATGAGTTTTGATAATAACCTTTTAACTGAGGTTAAAGGTAACGAGTATACTGTAGGGTTAGGTTACCGTATTAAAGATGTAACAATTAATTCCAGTTTGGCAGATAATCCAACTAATGTTATTAAGAGTGATATTGACCTGAAGGCCGACTTTACTCTAAGGAAAAACGAAACCATAGTGCGTTATCTTGATTATGATAATAACCAGTTAGGTGGGGGGCAAAATATATGGTCGGTTAAGTTTACAGCGAGTTATTCGTTTAGTAAAAACCTAACTGCTATATTCTATTATGACCATTCATTCTCTAAAGCAGTTATTTCAACAGCCTATCCGTTAACAAATATTCGATCGGGCTTTACTTTGAGGTATAATTTTGGAAATTAATAAAAAAAACATTTTATAATTATTTTTATTCAGCATACATTTGCTAAAAATATAAACTAACATGAATATTCCGGCAGATTTAAAGTACACGAAAGACCACGAGTGGGTTAAAATTGATGGAGATGTTGCTACTGTAGGTATTACAGACTTCGCTCAAAAAGAACTAGGTGATATTGTTTATGTAGAGGTTGATACTCTGGACCAAACTCTTGATAGAGATGAAGTTTTTGGTACTGTTGAGGCAGTGAAAACCGTTTCTGACCTTTTCTTACCTCTATCTGGAGAAATAATTGAATTTAATGAATCTCTTGAGACTACACCGGAAACAGTTAACTCTGATCCTTATGGTGACGGTTGGATGGTTAAAGTGAAAATTTCTAACCCTGCGGAAGAAAGTGAGCTTTTAACGAGTGACCAATATAAAGAACTAATTGGCGCTTAATAAATCTTTTTGGGGTGCGATTGTCTGGTGGGTTGTAATCACAGTTATGTGTCTTATGCCTGCTAATAACTTCAATGAGTTTGAAGAATTTCCTGTTCCTTATAAAGACAAGATAGTTCATTTTACTTTTTACTTTGTGCTGGTTTTGTTGTGGAACTACGCATTTAAAAAGAAACAAAATATAAAAGTCAGACTTTTAATTTTTACCTGTGCAGTTTTTTACGGAGTTGTAATTGAGCTATGTCAAAAACTCTTTACGGTAACGCGAAGTCCAGATGTTACAGATGCTCTTGTGAATACTTTTGGAGCACTGTTAGGAACTGTACTTTTTTGGCTTTTAAATAAAAATAAGCGATAATGAAATCCCGTGTAATGCGGGATTTTTTATTTTAATAGTATGAATGTAAGGCAATATATAGACTCTACCTATTTAAAAACTCCTGCTATGGCAGGTATTACCATTAACGAAAACAAAGAGATTGTAAAAAAACTTGTTAAGGATGCTGTTGTTTATGGTTGTAAATTAGTTATGGTAAGGCCTGAAATGGTTCCTTTTGTTAAGGAGTTGCTTTCTGTTGAAAAGAGTAAAGTTTTGGTTGGAACCGTTGTTGATTTTCCTGAAGGTGAGGGTGCATTGTTTAAAAAGCTGGATGAAGCCAATAAGAGTATACAGGAAGGTGCTGATGAACTTGATTTTGTAATCGATTACAAAGCTTTTAAGAGGGGAGATGTAGAGAAGGTAAAAGCTGATGTGATTGAGTGTACCCGTTTGTGTTTAGATCATAAAAAGGTAGTGAAATGGATAATTGAGGTGGCAGCTTTGTCAGATAAAGATATTATATCTATTACTGTATTGATTAAAAATATTGTGCTGACTCATTTTTCTGAGTCTGATTACTTTAATGTGTTTGTGAAATCATCGACAGGGTTTTATAAAACGGAGGGTGATAAGCCTAACGGAGCCACAGTTCATTCGGTTAAGCTCATGCTTGAAAATTCGTTTCCGTTACCTGTTAAGGCTGCCGGAGGAATACGTAATTATAATGAAGCTCAACAAATGATAAGGCTGGGGGTAAAACGTATAGGTACTTCTTCTGCTAATGAAATAATTGCCGGAGAACAGGTTTCAGGTGAATACTAAAAACAAAAAAACCTTCCCGGTATGGAGGAAGGTTTCTTTTTCATAGCAATTTTTCCCAATTTTTCTTTTTCGTTACACCTGCACTACCTTAGCAGCTGTATATATATAGATGCGTATTTATTGCAAAAGGTTGCGTTGGGTAGTGAAAAAAAATATTTTTTTTAGAAAATCCCTTTTTAAAAAGCTAATGCTTTGATGAAAAGCAATTTTTCAAGTATCTTTGCGCCAGTTTTTGAAAACAATGAAAATTACTTTGGATACTACTGAAAAACCTATTTCCGTTAAGTCTTTATTTGCAGATTTTACAGCAATTACCAAGGCAAGGCTTGCGGTAAGTGTTGTTTTTTCGTCTATGGCAGGATACCTGTTAGGCTTTTCTGATGCTAATCCGTTTAGCTGGGTTACATTTATTTTACTTGGAATAGGCGGTTACTGCATGGTTGGGGCATCAAATGTTTTTAACCAGATAATAGAAAAAGACTTGGATTCCCTTATGGACAGGACGAAAAACAGACCTGTTCCTTCCGGAAAAATATCTGTAAAAAATGCTTTTTGGTTAGGTTGTCTGCTTACTGTGTTAGGCATAGGGATACTTTATGCTATTAATCCTAAAACAGCTATGTTTGGGGCAATCTCAATTTTTCTTTACACCAGTGTTTATACTCCGTTAAAAACCAAAACACCCCTTGCTGTATTTGTAGGGGCTTTTCCTGGGGCTATACCTTATATGTTAGGGTGGGTAGCTGCAACAAATAATTTTGGTATTGAGGCAGGTACACTGTTCATGATTCAGTTTTTCTGGCAGTTTCCTCACTTTTGGGCTATTGGCTGGTTTTTATATGACGATTACAAAAAGGCAGGTTTCTTTATGCTTCCTACAAGGAAAAAAGATAAGAAAACGGCTTTGTATACCATATTATATACTGTTTGGTTAATATTAGCATCATTGCTTCCTGTTACAGGGTTTACAGGTGAGCTTAAACTAAGCTATATTTCTGCAGCTATTGTGTTACTTGTAGGAGTATGGATGCTTGTTTATGCAATTAAGCTTTATAAAAAAATGGATGGGCCTGCTGCCCGAAAACTTATGTTGGTAAGTGTATCATATATTTCCCTGTTACAGGTGATATATGTAATAGATAAATTTATTAGATAATTATGGTAGAGAAAATGACTGCCCAGGAGCATATGGAAAGAAATGCAAAATCAAAGAAAATGCTGCTTTGGTTTGCTATGATTAGTATGTTTATGACTTTTGCCGGTTTAACGAGTGCTTATGTTGTGAGTGCATCAAGACCCGACTGGCTTAATGATTTTAAACTTCCGCAGGCTTTTTTAATCAGTACTGTAGTTATTGTTTTAAGTAGTATTACGTTTCATATGGCAAAAACCTTTGTAAAAAAAGGTAATAATAGTATGGCTGGTACAATGCTTTTGGCTACACTGGCGTTAGGTATTACTTTTGTTTTTTGCCAGTTTAACGGCTTTAATGAGATTATAGAAAGTGGTTATTTTTTCACCGGTAGCGAGAGTACAGTGACAACATCTTTTGCTTACATTGTTATTGTAGTACACATGGCTCACCTTTTTGCCGGGCTTATTGTGCTTTTGGTGGTAATTTATAATCATTTTAAACAAAAATACAACCCTTCTCAAACGCTTGGTATAGAGTTAGGTGCGATGTTTTGGCACTTTCTCGATGTTTTGTGGGTTTACTTGTTTTTGTTTTTGTATTTCTATTAATAAAAAAAAATGTAAATTTGGAAACTTTTTATAATTAACTAACTTTTATGGCAGCGACAGTTACTTCTTCAGCTACTACAGGTAAAACATGGGACGGCGGTAATGAACCTATGGGTGCGAGTTACGGCAAGATGATGATGTGGTTTTTCATCGTATCAGATGCTCTAACTTTCTCAGGATTCCTTGCAGCTTACGGTTTTTCAAGATTTAAATTTATAGAAACATGGCCTATTGCGGATGAGGTGTTTAATCACTTTCCGTTTATGCATGGTGTTGATGCACCTATGTACTATGTAGCGTTCATGACATTTATCCTGATCTTTTCATCAGTAACCATGGTGCTTGCCGTAGATGCGGGTCACCAGTTGAAAAAAACAAAGGTTGCTGTTTATATGGCTCTTACCATTGTAGGAGGTTTTATATTCTTAGGTTCTCAGGCTTGGGAGTGGAAAAACTTCATTAAAGGTGAATATGGAGCAATTGAAACTAAAGGTGGTGCGATTCTTCAGTTTGTTAAACAAGGTGAAAATGGTAGCTACGAAAGAGTGAAACTTGCTGATTTTGCTGCTCACATTGAAACAGACCGTATAAATAATACCAGAAGTCATGGTATTTGGTTTGAAGATGCTGCAGCTTTACCAAGCTTTACTGTTGAAGAGGTTGCTAAAGGACTTGAGGCACATCCTGAAGTTTTAATCAGAACAGAAGTAATTAAAGATAAACATAAGACAGTACTTTCAAGAGAAGAATCTCTGGTAAGGATTAAAGATGCTCAATATGTAGTTGAGGGTGCTAACCTTATTAGAAACGAATACGGTCACAAATTGTTTGCAAACTTCTTCTTCTTTATTACAGGTTTCCACGGTTTCCACGTATTCTCTGGTGTAATGATTAATATCATTATTTTCCTTAACGTGTTATTAGGGACTTATGAAAGAAGAAAGAGCTATGAAATGGTAGAGAAAGTTGGTCTTTACTGGCACTTTGTAGACTTAGTTTGGGTGTTTGTATTTACATTCTTCTATCTTGTTTAATTGTTAAAAGTATTAATGTCATGGCACATACTCACGAATCCAATACAAAAAGAATCTGGACCGTTTTCGGACTACTGTCAGTAATTACAATTGTAGAGGTAGCATTAGGTATTGTAAAACCTGATTTCCTTTTCAAAACTGACTTGTTTAAAATGCACCTGCTTAACTGGATATTTATTATCCTTACAGTAGTAAAGGCTTATTATATCATGTGGGCTTTCATGCACCTTGAAGGGGAGAAGGCTAATTTAAGATGGTCTATTGTAGCTCCACTGGTATTTCTAATTATCTATTTAGTGTTCATCTTACTTATAGAAGGTAATTATGTATTTGATGTGTTCCAGGGTTCTCAATATAAATGGATATTCTAAAGAGCACATATTAACGATAAAAAAGGCGGTTTTTCAACCGCCTTTTTTTATTTTTGTACCCGGAAACTTCTCCTCAATATTATGAAAAAAAAGTTTGTCCTTATACTGCTGCTTATATTCCCTATAACAGCTTATGTTTACTTCTCAATGGTAAAGCATAACTCCCTTTATTTATCTACGGTAGTGGAAAATGTTGATGAATTACCGGAAGGGACTACTCTAAATGGTATGAAGGTGCATTTGCTGGATAAGATAACCGTAGTTGGTTTTCCCGGAGATGATCTTACAAAGAGAAAAGAAAGCCTTTTTAACCTGAATCAGAAGATTTATAATAAATGTGCCGAGTTTGATGATTTTCAAATGGTGATGTTGCTTCCTAAAGGTAGTGACGAAGAGGTGAAACAGGTTATTTCTGATTTGAAACGAATGAGTGATTTATCGGGATGGAGATTTCTTTTTACTGAGCCCGAAAATATAGAGGCATTTCACAGGTCATTACAAACCAAACAACCTCTTGATGAAGATTATGGGTCGTTTTATGTTTATATTATAGATAAAAAAAGGAATTTAAGAGGAAGAAACGGTGAGGTTGAAAGTGAAAAAGGTAATAATGTTATGGATGGCTATAATACCTTTTCTGCAGCCGAACTTCATAATGAGATGACCGATGATATAAAAATCCTTTTAAGGGAATACAGACTTGCCCTGAAAAAGAATACGAGTAAAGGGGTTAAAAGAGAAATCTAATTACAATGAAAAATAAATCATATATAGGTATATCGTTTATTGTCCTGGTTTTTGGTATTTGGGCGGTAAAAGAGATAGGAGAACGCTTTAGTAAATCTGATCTGGTAGAGATAGGGCCTGTTCCTTCTTTCGAATTGACAGATCAGGATAACAAAACCATTACTGATAAAGATTATCTGGGTAAGGTATATGTAGTAGAATTCTTTTTCTCTACCTGTCCTACAATTTGCCCTGTGATGAACCAGAATATGGTTGAGATACAAAATGAATATTATGGAAATCCTGAGTTTGGTATAGCCTCTATTACTATTAATCCGGAGTATGATACTCCGAAAGTATTAAAGCAACACGCCGAAGATTTAGGAGTTAAACATTATAACTGGCATTTTTTAACGGGAGATAAGGATTATATTTTTAACCTTGCTGAAAAAGGTTTTAACCTTTATGCAGGTCAAAACGATAAAGTGCCTGGAGGTTTTGAACACTCTGGTTTGTTTGCTCTTGTTGATAAGGAGGGTAATATAAGATGCAGGGAAGATCAATATGGTAATCCTATTTTGTATTATGACGGACTGGAGGAAGAAGGTGTTGAGGCAATCAAAGAAGATATACGAAAATTATTAGCAGAATAATATGGATACAGCAGCTCAAAGTGTTGAAAAAAAGTACAGGGTTTGGATAATATTATTATCAATAGTAATCCCTTTAGCAGTTGCAGTGCTTTTTAGTGTTAAGCTTAAGGATTTTGGTTTTGATGTAGAACCTTTGTATTTCCTTCCGCCTATATATGCCGGGATTAACGGTCTTACAGCTGTGGTGCTTGTAGTAGCTGTTATGGCGATTAGAAGAGGTAAACAAAAGTTACATGAAAACCTTATGAAGTTTGCCATAACTCTTTCATGTATGTTTTTAGTAATGTATGTGGCGTACCATATGACCGCCGACTCTACTGTATTTGGTGACTTTAATCATAATGGCGTGTTAGAGCTTTCTGAACAAAACGAGGTAGGCTTTTCAAGGTACATTTATCTGTTTATCCTTTTGTTTCATATAGCGCTTTCTGTAATCATTATTCCGCTTGTGTTGTTAACTTATGTGAGGGCTTTGTCAAAAAGCTTTTTAAGGCACAGAAAACTGGCTCGTATTACCTATCCGTTATGGTTGTATGTTGCAGTTACAGGAGTGGTGGTTTATTTGATGATATCGCCTTATTATAACTATTAAATAAAGAACGTTATGAATAACGGACTTAAAAAATATTTACTGCTGCTTGTGGTGGTGTTTCTTTCTGCGGGTGCACAGGCACAATGTGCAATGTGTAGGGCAGCTTTAGAGAGTAGTGACAGTGGTATAAAACCCGAGGCGGTTAACGACGGTATAGTATACCTTATGGCATTCCCTTACATACTTGTAGGTCTCGTAGGATTTGCAGTTTATAAACTCAGGAAAAAGAAAACTGCTAAGGCAGAATAATAATATAAAAATAGACGGCTACTTCATGCCGTCTATTTTTATATTCATAGTACCTGAAGTTTTTATAAAGGCTATAATAGCATTGTCTGTAAGCACGATTTTATCAAACTCAAAACCGTTTAGTTTTCCGTTTACAAATATTCCCGGCATTGGTGAATAATTGTCCAGGTATGGGGCAAGGCTTCGTTCGCCTTCATTTAGGTTTTCGGTTATAGTGTATCGGCAGTTCTCCTGTATTTTCAATAATACTGTTTTTTCTGCTAGCCAGTTTGCGGTTTTTATTAAAACACTTTTTGTGTCCAGTACATAATCCAGCCTGTCAAAATAAATTTCCTGTGTTGTGGTATTATAACTTGGATATCCTGAAAGGTAAATAGTTCCGTTAATACTGCCCGACATGTTTAGGGCTATTATCATTTTTCCGTCTTTATGCCATAGTTCAACATTGTTTACGGTTACCTTCTGGCTGCCGGATCCAAATTCCTGCCCTTTAAAGTTTTTGGTTATAATTTTTGAGGCACTTTCGTAAGTCGATATTGCTGCCACTACTACATTAATCTTATCGGGCATTTTGCTTACAGCCTTCAGTACAACTTTATCTTTATTAAAAGTATTGTTTGGTTTTTGACCTATAATGGTTTGCATAGTGCATTTTAGTCCCATGTCCATAGTGATTTGTTTGTTTTTCAAAACAGCATCGGTCACATAAAGTTCTATTGGGTTGAGTTTAAACCATGCTTCATATTGCTCGTTAGAGAGAAACGGAGTGCTTATTTTGTCGAGAGCATCCAGTACGTTTGGTTTAAAGTTGGTAGCTTCTTTAATGGCGTTATCCAGCATCTCTTCAATTTTAGATTTAAAGAGTTTTACTGCAGGGTTTATAAGGTAGGTAATGGCTACTTTCTGTCCGGCAATAGTTGTGGTTGGGCTTTCCTGCCATTTAATTTTTTCCAGGCTGGTAACGGTTTTGAGTTCCCAGTTGGTTAACCCAATATTACTTTCCATAGTTACAATGGCATTGAGGTCAAACTCCCGTGTATCCTGAATGTTTATCCCTAATGCCGATGTGGCATATCTTACTTTAGCATTTATTTTTATAGGTACTGTTGATTTTAGTTTTCCGTTTTCATCAGTAAATTTTATGGGAGCGGTTTTCCATATTTTCAGGGCTATATCATCATCGTTAATATTATTGTCTTCATAAATAAGTCCGGTGAAAAATTTGTTGAGCTGGCTTTCAATATCACTCAGGGATATGGTAACGGGTAGGTTTATAAACGATGTTGTGGTTTCATAAACCGTTGGTGTATTTTTTGAAGGTTCGGGCTTTAGTGCCTGTATATGTTTTGTTGTGGAGCAGGCTGTAAGTATGGTAGCTAACAGACTAAACACGAGTAACTTTTTCATTAAGTGTGCGGCTTTTTTTTAGCTAATGTAAGGGTTAATTTGTAACATTTACCATATCTTGTCGACTAAAAGTATAGAGTACAAGGGTATTTACTTTAAATAAATTAAATACCTTTGTGAAACCCGTATTTTTACGCTATGAAAACCAACCTACGAATAACTTTTTTATTGTTTTTTTCATTTTCGGCATTTGTCTCCTTTTCTCAGGAAAAGAAATGGACGCTGGAGGAGTGTGTAAATTATGCCCTCGAAAAAAACATATCTATAAGGGAAGCCGGACTTGATGTTCAGTTAGCTGCTGTAAATAAAAGTGATGCATCAGGGAATTTTTTACCAAGAGTAAATGCTAATGCCAGTCACTTTTGGAACATAGGTTTAACCCAAAGTATTACCGGTATCCTTGAACAGCAAACTACCCAGTTTACCAATGCCGGTGCGAGTGCCAGTATTGACCTGTACAAAGGACTTTTAAACCAAAAGCAATACCGCAGGCAAAAAATGGCGTTGGTGGCAAGCCAGTATCAATTGGTCAAAATGAAAGAAGATATTTCGCTCAATGTGGCTAATGCATTTCTTGAAATACTGTTTAATAAAGAGAATTTAAAAGTACAGCAGGAACAGCTAAAAGTTGATTTGGAACAGAAAAACCGTACTGCCGATCTTGTTGAAGGAGGTATGGTGCCTAGAGGTGATCTTTTAGATATTGAAGCAACTGTTGCGGCCGACAGGCAAAAAGTAATCCAGTCAGAAAACCAATTGCTTATTTCTAAACTTAGCCTAGCACAGCTGTTACAGCTGGAGGAGTTTTGGAAATTTGATATAGCCGATGAGGAATATGACTTAAGTGAAAGTGAAGTGATGCTAAATACACCTATGCAGGTATATGATAAAGCAAGAGAACTGCGTACAGAAATTAAAATAGCCCAGGCCAATCTTGAAGTGGCTCAGCAAGATGTGAAAATTGCGCGTGCGGCATACCAGCCTACACTTACCGGATTTTATAATCTGAACACTAGGGTTACCTATGCTGATTATTCTTCTTTTGAAAACGGACAGGTAGTAAGTATTACACCGCCGCCATTCTGGAATCAGTTTTGGGATAATAAAGGGCATTCTTTCGGTTTTCAGTTAAGTGTGCCGATATTCAATGGTTTTTCTACCCGTAATAGTGTGAGAAAGTCTAAAATAGCCTTAGAGCGTTCCAAACTGGCTTATGAAAGGGAAGAACTGGATTTACAGCGTAACGTGTATACTGCTTATACAGATGTACAGGGAGCGCAAAAAGCTTATGAGGCAGCCGTATCGGCGGCAGATGCCAGAAAAGAAGCGCTTGTTTATGCTAAAGAACGCTATGAAGTGGGGCTTATTAATGTTTTTGACCTAAATCAGGCTCAAACACTTTCGGCTAACGCACAAAGTGAAGTGCTTAGAACCAAGTACGATTATATATTTAAAGTTAAGATATTAGAATTCTATTTCGGTATACCAATTACTCAAAACTAAAACCTTATGTCTAAAAAGTCATTATATTATTTATTAGGAGCTGCTGCTGTTGTTGTAGTACTGCTTATTGTTTTAAAGCAAAAAGGAGTTATAGGTAAAGGAGAAGAAGGTAAAGAGGTTGAAACTGCAAAAGTGGAAGCTATAACACTTACCGAAACAGTTTCGGCTACAGGAAAAGTACAGCCTGAGGTGGAAGTTAAAATATCTTCTGAGGTTTCGGGAGAGATAATTGAACTGCCTATAAAAGAAGGACAGGCTATAAAAAAAGGTGATTTACTGGTTAGGATTAATCCTGATTTATATGAGTCTGGCGTTAACAGGAGTGCTGCTGCATTATCTACCGCTAAGGCGGGGCTGAGTCAGTCTGAAGCTCAGTTAAAGGAAGCAGAGGCAAACTATAACAGAAACAGGTCGCTTTTTGATAAAGGGGTAATATCTAAATCAGAGTGGGATAAAATCGTTTCGGCTTATGAGGTGGCAGTTGCTGCAAAGCAATCGGCTTACTTTAATGTACAAAGTGCTAATGCTACAGTTAGCGAAGCACGCGATAACTTAAACAGAACAACCATATATTCACCTGTAGACGGTACCATATCAAAACTGGATGCCGAACTGGGTGAGCGTGTTGTAGGGACTCAGCAAATGGCAGGTACCGAAATTTTAAGGGTAGCAAACCTTAATAACATGGAAGTGGAAGTTGATGTTAACGAGAACGATATTGTTAAGGTTGAAATAGGGGATGAAGCCGATATTGAGGTTGATGCTTACTTAAAAAGAAAATTTAAAGGTGTTGTGACCAGTATATCAAATTCGGCCAGTAGTGATCTTACTGCCGATCAGGTTACTAACTTTAAAGTTAAAGTAAGAATACTGAAAGAGTCGTATGAAGATATGACCGAAGGTAAGGCATCTAATTACTCACCTTTCAGGCCTGGGATGACAGCTACAGTTGAAATTATTACCCAGCGTAAGGAAAATATACTTGCAGTGCCAATTAGCGCCGTAGTTATAAAAACAGATACCACATCGGTTAAAAAAGATGTTATTGCCGAGATGGAGCGCAAGGAAAAAGAGCAGAAAACAGGTAAACTGGATGAGCGTTTTGAATGTGTATTTATAAACCAGGGAGGTAAAGCTGTCCTTAAGCCTATTAAAACGGGTATACAGGACGATACTAACATAGAGGTGGTAAATGGGCTTGAAAAAGGTGATGAAGTGATTACAGGGCCTTATACGTTAGTTTCAAAAGAGCTTAACCCAAATGATGTGGTAAGGGTTAAGCAGGATACATCTAAAAAGTAATTTTATACAGAAGGCAGGAGATAGAAATGGCTTTAATACTTAATATTGAAACGGCTACCAGAAACTGTTCGGTAGCTTTGTCTTTAAACGAAGAGGTGATTGCAGCAAGAGAAATAGCGGCTCAGGGATACCTGCATGCCGAAAAACTGCATGTTTTTATTGAAGAGTGTATGGCTGAGGCCAATAAGGAAATTAAAGACTTAAATGCAATAGCCATAAGTATGGGGCCGGGGTCTTATACCGGATTACGTATAGGTGTTTCGGCAGCTAAAGGACTTTGTTATGCTTTAGGTATTCCGTTAATAGCGGTAGATACTTTAGAGGTACTGGCAAGGAATATTGAGGTTGGAGAAGGTGAGTATCTTTTACCTATGATTGATGCCAGAAGAATGGAAGCTTATACAGCCATTTTTGACAGTAACTACAATAAGCTAAGGGAGACCAAAGCTGAAATAATAACCGAAGAATTATTTACTGAGCTTGGCGGGAAAGTTCATCTTTTAGGTGATGGGGTTGCTAAGTGTAAAGAAGTACTAACAGATGATAAATTTGTTTATCATGATGAGGCATTGTTTCCGTCGGCTAAACAAATGTGCAGTATAGCGTATAATAAATATAAAATAAGCGACACTGTAGATGTCGCTTATTTCGAGCCTTTTTATTTAAAAGACTTTATTGTAAATAAATAATAATCTTAGATAAGAGTACCAAGATAGTTTGCAAGTTGCTTTAGGTCTTCGTCCTCATCAGTAGAGATTTTGTTTTCCTTAATAAAGGCTTTTATCTCTTTTTCTTTACCCGGTACAAGGCTTAAAATATCTTTTTTCTTAGTAGACATGTGTACTATTTCTCCGTTGTTAAACTGAATGTAATACTCAATATCATTTTTTCTGAACTGAGGAGCTTTGTATCTTCCGTAACCGCTTGTAGGTTGTTCTTCCGGTTGTAGGTAAATGCTTTCCTCTTTGTAAATACTTACTTTATCACTTTTATTCACAGGAATAAGATAACGTTGTTTACTAGTGCCTTCTTCATCTGTGTATTGCAGGTATTCGTAACTAAGATCTTTTCCTTTAAGCTCAATAACCTGTTTGTTTTCCGGTTTAAGAGCCATTTCTTCACCATCAACCTGAACTTCAATTTCATCGTGGTAAGCATTATATCTTACTAAAACAACATCTTTTGCTCCGTTTACAATAGCAGGCATGAATCTTTCAGAAAAATATTGAGAACCTTGTGCAACTTCACTGTCTGCTTTTTTGTTATTTATGTAACCAATTTGTCCACCTTGGTAATTGTAAGTGGTTTGCTGGGCACTCATTAAAGCACCCGAAAATAGGAATGGGATTACAAGTAATTTAGTTAATTTCATTTTTATAGTTTTTTTATGCTCAAAAATAGGTAATATGCTTAGGTTTTTATGTTAAAAAACGGCAACAAATGTGCCGTTTTATTAAACCTGCGTTTTTTTAACGCATTATGTTTGAATATATTATTTAAGAAGGCAGATTTTTTGTGTCCAGATTTCTTATAACAATATCTCTTTGAGGGAAAGGTATTTCTATCTTCTCCTGGTCGAACATTAATTTTACATTTTCCTGAACATCAGAAAGCATTTGCCAGTAATCTTCATTTTTAGCCCAAGCCAGTATCTGGAAGTTAACCGAATTATCTGCAAGCGCTTTAACCCTGATAATAGGAGCCGGTTCGTCTAGTATTTTAGGTTCTTCTGCAACAATTTTAGTCAGTACATCTTTTACGTGTTTCATGTTGCTGCCATATCCGGCACCAACAATAATTTCACCGCGGCGGGTTAATTCTTTTGAATAGTTTTTAATATTACCGTTAGAAAGTGATCCGTTTGGAATGTAAATAACCTGATTGCTTGGAGTGGTAAGTTTAGTAGCAAAAATCTGGATTTCGTTTACAGTACCGCCTTCGCCCTGTGCTTCGATATAATCACCTACACGGAAAGGCTTAAAAGTGATAATTAATATCCCTCCGGCAAAATTAGATAGTGATCCCTGTAGTGATAAACCTATGGCTAAACCTGCAGCACCCAGTATAGCTACAAATGAAGAAGTTTGTACACCGAGCTCTCCAATTACTGTAATAAACAGCATTACTCTTAATGCCCAGGTAAGTATATCTAAAAGGAAACGTACCGCAGTGGGATCCATTTCCCTTTTCTTCATTACTTTTACGATAATAGCTCTAATAAGTTTAATGGCTATTAAACCACCTATAAGTATACCTGCTGCTACGAGGATTTTAGGAGTATACTCAAGTACTAAGTTTACAAACCAGTCATAATATGATTCAAAATTTTTCATTTCTATTTTATTTTTAAATTATTTAGAGTTTCACTTATTGAGGTATGCGGAAGTTCGCAGGCTTTATTTTTGCAAATATAAAAGAGCTGTTTGTCTTTCACAAAGCGGTTTTTAAGTATTGGTATGTTGCTTTCACCTGTATTGCCTGCTATCAGTACATGTGGCAGGTATTCACTGTTTATGGTTTTAATTGACGTTGTTGCCTCTGTACCGCATACCGCCAGTTCCTTATTATCTGCCGAAAGATCCAGCCACAGGTTAAGCCAGTTGGAAAATGCAGATGGGTAATCCATATTAGGGATCATGTTGTGCAGCATTTGCAGGGCTGTTTTTTCGTAGTAGCTATTATCAAAAATCACACTTAGTTTATACAGCACATTTGCCATAACCGAATTTGATGCCGGGATTACATTGTCTTCGGTTTCATAATGTGGGGTTATAAGCTGTTCTGCCTTTTGCGAATTATAAGCGAAGAATATTTTCTGTTCGTCATAAAAATTTTCGAGCGTATAGTCGGTTAGCTGTTTGGCATAAAGTAGCCACTTCTCATCAAGCGTAGCCTGATACAGACTTATAAAAGCATCTGCCACATGGGCATAATCTTCTAAAAAGGCTTCAATTTTTGCTTTACCGTCTTTATAAGTGCGCCATAAAAACCCTTCAGGATCCCAAAGGTATTCGGTTATAAATAACGCGTTTTTGTGTGCAGCGTTTAGATATTGTTCTTCACCCAAGGCTTTATAAGCATCGGCATATCCCTTTAGCATAATGGCATTCCAGGAGGTAAGTATTTTGTCGTCAAGCCCCGGTTTGGTTCTTTTTTCTCTCTCGCGGTATAATATATTTTCCCACTCTTTCTTTTTACGGCTTAATTCTTCAGGTGAGTACCCCAGTTCTTTTGCCAGTTTTTCTATAGGCTCGGTTTGTATAAGTACATACTTTCCGTTTTCCCAGTGCCCGAAATCGTTTATATTAAAAACCTTTGCAAAGGCAGTAAAATCATCTTTTAGTAATTGCTGAAGTTCCTGTTGTTCCCATACATAAAAAGCACCTTCTTCACTGTGTCCGTCGTTATCGGGACTGTCGGCGTCCAGCGCACTGTAAAAGGCACCATTTGCTGTGGTAAGTTCGTCGCTAATAAAACGATGAGTTTTCTCCATAACCTCTTTGTATAATGGGTTTTTGGTACGCTTGTATGCTTCGGCATACAGGCTCATTAATTGCCCGTTGTCATAAAGCATTTTTTCAAAATGGGGTACATGCCATTTCATGTCTACCGAATATCTTGAAAACCCACCACCTACAGTATCAAACAGTCCGCCATATGCCATACGGGTAAGGGTAAGATTGGTAAAATTAAGCAGATCTTCTGATTGTGCCTGATGCCCATAACGTTGCAGGAACAGGTAATTATTAGGCATCATAAATTTAGGAGCACGCGCATAACCGCCAAAATCCCAGTCAAAACTTTTAGACCATTTTTCAACTAGTGGTCTTATTGCATTGGGGTCAGGCATGTGTTCCTCTTCATTTGTATTAATAAGGCTCATAGCCTGTAAGCCTTCGATCAGCTTTCCGGCATATTCGGTTACTCTGTTAGGATCGGTTGCATAAAGTTGGTGCAGTTGTTCCAGTGATGCAATCCAGTTTTCCTTTTTGAAATAGGTACCTCCCCAAACCGGCCTGCCATCGGGTAGTAAAACCACATTCATGGGCCAGCCTCCCTGACCGGTCATTACCTGTACGGCTTTCATGTATACGGCATCAACATCGGGTCTTTCTTCACGATCCACTTTAATCGATACAAAATGGCTGTTCATTACTTTGGCCACTTCGCTGTCCTCAAAACTTTCATGTTCCATTACATGGCACCAGTGACAGGCCGAATATCCTACACTTAATATGATGAGCTTATTTTCCTCCCGGGCTTTTATCAGGGCATGGTCATTCCATGCTTTCCAATGTATAGGGTTATTGGCGTGTTGTAGTAAATACGGACTTGTTTCAAAGTGAAGTTCGTTCATAGGCTGGTTATAAAAGCTGTAAAATTAGGGATTTTTGAACGGGAGACAATGTATTTTAAGAAAACTCAAACACTTGTTGAGAGGTGAAATCAGGTGTTTTTATACCTATTGCTTTTATTGCTTTAAAGTAAAAGATTTTGGTGAGAGAAGCAAAGTGGCAAATTTTTTGTGAAATGTTTTATCCGTCTACCTGCATCTTATTTGTTATCGCAAGTAGACATAATTATTATTAAACTGCATTAAGAAACCTAAAAAACATTATGAAAAAAATTGTGGCATCCCTATTACTGCTTAGTGCGGTAACTGCCTGTAAAAATGAAACCAAAGAAACAGTTGAAGAACCTGCTGTTACAACAGAGCAGGCTGAACCTGTAAAAGATACTATCGCTTATGCCGATTTTGGTATGGATACTACCGATTTGCCACAAGGGCTTAAAGTAGGAGATATGGCTCCGGAGATTGCCATGACTACTGCCGATAGTAAAACGGTTACACTGCAAAGTCTGTATGAAAAACAACCTGTTGTGGTGTTGTTTTACCGTGCTTACTGGTGCCCGGTATGTAGCAGACATTTAGCCGAGTTTGCCAAAAGAGCTAAAGAGATTGAGGATAAAGGTGCCAAACTGGTTATCATTACACCCGAAACCTATGAGAATGTAGCCAAAACCAAAGAACAAACGAAAACCGATTTCACTACCATATCTGACGCTGACGGAAGCATAATGCGTGCTTTTGATGTAGATTTTAAAGTAACCGACAGCTATCAGGATATGATCAAGGAAAAATTAAGCGCATCGGTAGCGGAAACTAATGCTACAGGTGAGGCTGTGTTACCGGTTCCGGCAACGTTTGTTATTGATAAAGGCGGTAAAATAGTGTATAGACACTTTAATCCTAACTATAGAGAAAGAGCAAGTGTTGAGGAAATTGTGGACCATTTGCCATAAGCAATCAAACCATTTTTATATATAGTAAAAAACCCTCGCCGGCACTGCCTTTGAGGGTTTTTTCAATTAAACACAACGAAACGATTTTTATAACTTGCTAAGTACTCTCTCTGGATAATCGGTAATAATACCGTTTACTTTAAGCTGTATCATGCGGTTTATGTCTTCATCGTTATTCACGGTCCACGGAATAACACGCATGTTTTTTTGTCTTAAAGAGTCTATAAAAGCCTCATTTACCAGCTTATAGTTAGGGCTGTAAATAGATGGTGTAAAGTCCATTTGCGACAGGTTGCTGTCTATGCCCGGTTTAGCGGTAAGGTAAGCAAGGGTTACCTGAGGGTATTTTTTATGCATTTCATTAAGGATAGCAGGATCAAATGACTGAATATTCATTTTGCCTATTATCGATTTTTTAGTAAGTACCTCCATTACCATATCTATAAAAACAGTAGGATGTGGCTGACTGATGCCATACTCTTTTTCTTCCGATTTGATTTCGATATTATAATGTACAGGTTTACTGTTATTTGCCTTTACATAGTTTTCTACGCTGTCTATCACTTCTTCAAGTAATGGCTTGTAGGTATGCATTTTTTGTTGTTGGGTAAAGTTTTTATTTCCTTTAGAGCCCGTGTCAAACTTTTTAATGCTGTCGTAGGTCATTTCATGCAGATTATAGCTGCGTTCGGTTTCCTTTGTAATAGAATCTCCTGACGGAGTGGTAACATACAATGATGACATAAAAGGTTCGTGTGAAACCACCACTTTACCGTCTTTAGATATTACCACATCAAGCTCTACCACATCAGCACCTTTTTTAACGGCACTTAAAAAGGCAGGTATGGTGTTTTCGGGGAAATTACCCCTGTCACCCCTGTGTCCCTGTACTTCTATAGTGATATTAGGTTGCTCAACAGTTTCCTGTACTTTCTTACTTTCGTTTTTACAGGAAATCATTGCTCCTGCCATTGCGAAAACTAAATAGGCTTTATTGTATTTCATAATTATTTAGGCATTTCTATTCGGTAGCTTTTTACGGCTGTGTGTACCTTACCAAACATATCGGTAGCTTTGATTTCAATTTTATGCTCACCGGTTTCAAGGTTAGCCGGAAGACTGCCTCTCCATACGTGTGTACTGATAACCGGATCTGACGAACGTCTTCCTGCCATAAGCTCTTCGGCAAGGTCCCATTCGTAAACCAGTTCCACATATGACGGATCCTGTGCTTCAACATGGTGCATTTGCTCCCATTTGCCATTGTCTACACGGTATTCAATTTTATCATTTTTACCTCCCATAAAGAAGTTTACAAAAACACCTGCTTTTGTTCTTTTTCCTTTAGCAACCACCTTAGGGGCAAATACCTCCATTTGGTGTTCTTTGGCTTTTCCGGCAGCTTTATAGTCAATACTGTACTGGTTGCCGTTAAAATGGATAAAGGCATAACCTTTTGGTGTACCATCTCTCATTACAGAGATAGGGATTCCTTTTTCATCCAGTTTACCCGAATACCAGTCGCCCGAAGTTGTACCGATATTATAATGGTGATGAGGTTTGTCCTGTAACCATCCGTCTTCTTTAGTAAAGAAATCCTGACGCTGTAAATGCGTATGAGCCGAAAGGGAAAGGGTATAAGGATAATCTTTTAACGCACGGAACATCCTGTTACGGTCTTCATCGCGGAAAGAATCATCGTTTGCTTCCGGTTCGCTTATTGGGATATGAAAAGCCAATACAATAAGATGGTCTTTAGGTACAAACTTCAGGTCGTTTTCAAGGAACTCAAGTTGGTCTTCCCTAAAACCGCCCCAGTAACCTTTTGCATCTCTTGGGTCCGGGTACATAACGTCGTCCAGCACTATAAAGTGAACCTTGCCATAGTTGAATGCATAGTTGGCAGGGCCAAAGTGAGCCTCATAGGTCTCATCGGCAAGGTTATCACTTTCAGCATCAAAATTCAAATCGTGATTACCCAGTACGTTATACCAAGGTAATCCTACTTTCTTTGTTGCCTGTATGTATGGATTAAAAAGACTAAGATCGTTACCTACAAGGTCGCCCATACTAAGCCCGAAAGTAACACCTTTTTTGTCCTGGACATCGGCAACAATACCTCTTGCATAAAAGTCAATCTCTTCAAGATTGTATGGTTGCGGATCACCAAAAACAAGCGCAGTGAAATCTTCGGTTTCCTTAGCAGTTGTTAGGGCAAAGTCTACCGACTTAGGTAGTTTCCCTGTTGGTGTAACACCCTCGAATTTTGCTTTAGGAGAACCCTGTGGTTTGTGGATGTAAAAAAACTGAGGCAGGTTGTCGCTGTTTACAGGAACATTATACCCGGCCGGTTTAATTACCGATATTATGGCATCATCGTTAATGCTAAGTTCATAATTACCGTTTTTGTCGGTAAGTACAACATCACGTCCGTTAGTAACGGCAACATTAGCAATACCTTTTTCTTTTCTTTCTTTTTTACCGTTTAGGTTAGTATCGTTATATACTGTCCCTTTAACGGTTTGGGCAGAAAGGTATGCTGCGAAAAGCAGCATACCTGTTGTAATAATGTGTTTCTTCATTTTTAGTTGAATCTATTAATTATCCCACCAAACTTTGGTGTTGATGTCGTCTTCACCTATCATTTGTACAGCATCCTGATAGTTTGAAAGGTTATAAATCTGCTGATCTGAAGGATAAGGGAATCTTGATGGCATCATAGCGTTGTTAAGCATTGCAGGAGTTGTAGGAAGTTCAGGTAAGCCTGTTCTTCTAAACTCAAACCATTGCTGATAATCTACAAAGTACAGGGCGTAGTATTTTTGAAGCATTATTTGCTCCAGTGTACCGTCATACTGTACTGCTGTGTTGTCAAAATAATCCTCTGGCACAGTAGCTTTAACCTGCTCAATAGCTGCCTTAATACCCTTGTTGTAATGCTCTTCAGCATCAGTTGTAAAACCTCTTTGTGCAACCTCTGCTTTAATGAATTCTACTTCCGAATAAGGAAGGATGAAAATTTGCATTGGGTTGGTAACCTGTAGTATCTGTAGGGTAGAGGCATTGTATTCAAACTGAGAATCCGGTCCGTCATATCCGCTTGGGATACCTATGTAGCCAATGTTGTTATTGTCAAGATCAGTACCTGTGGTAGCGATAAGCGGTCTCCTTGGGTCATTCCAGTCGTTAAGATTGTCAATAAAGAATGAAGCCATTTTTACATTAAGCCTAAAATCCTGAGGTCTTCCCCATGGCGATACGTTTGCACCTACACCTGTTACCTGTAGTATAGCCGACTCGGCATTGCTTTCAAATACAGGATATTCTTCAGGGTTGTTTATCATTGTTGTAAGCTTTTGGAAAGCATTCGTTTCAGTACGGTTTGAGATTCTTAATAAAAGTCTCATGTGTAGTGAGTTGGTGAACTTTTTCCATTTCTCAACATCATTGTTAAAAAGGATGTCGCTTGCATATATCATACCCATATCGGTATCATATAGTTGGTTAGCTGTTTCCAGGTCGTTAAGTATGGTTTCATAAATAAGTTCCTGGCTGTCGTATGCCGGGTAAAGTATACCGTCTTCAGCTCTTACCGCCTCAGTCATAGGTACAGGTCCAAACTGGTCTGTTAGGTTTGAATATACCCATGCATTAAGCGTTAAAGCAGCTGCCAGATAGTTGTTATCTCCCGAAGCTTCGGCAGCCATACGCATTTCGCGTATGTTTGCCAGCCACTTGTATGATGTATTCCACGACGAGTTACCTATATTAGGACTAACGTCATAACGATGTAAGCCTCCCGATACACTTGGGAAAGGCAGGGTAACCTGCATAAGGTCAAAATTAGTACTGGCACTGCGTGATGCATTGTGACTTGCCATGCCATAAATGATAGGGTTAATAAGTGTACCCGGACTAATTTGTGCTATACGGTTTGGATCTTCGTTTATTTCTTCAAAATCACCTGTACAGGCTGTGTTAAGCATAAACAGCGATAAGCAGGCGGCTATATAAGTTATCTTTTTCATTTTCAAATCAGATTAAAAATTCACTTTTAAGTTAAAACCATAAGTTGCAGGCGAAGGCATTTGCCCCATTTCTATACCCTGTAGCATTACGTTACCGTTAAGTGCTGCAGTTTCCGGATCATATATTGGGAAGTCTGAAATTACTGCCAGATCTCTACCAAATACTGAAAGCTGAACTGAGTTAAGTCCTGTATTTTTTAACCACGTTTTTGGGAAGTTATATCCAAGGCTCACCTCACGAAGTTTTAGGTATGAAGCGTCAAATGAGTTTGATTCAATATTAGCTCTGCGGTAGTATCTCTTATACCAGTCGGCAGGTTTAACCTGTGTAGTATTTGGAGAGTAAGTACCGTCGCCGTTTTGAACAACACCGTCACCTACAATAAAGCCTTCTTCTCTACCATAATACGTTGAGGTAAGTTTACCCTGCTCCATAGATTTGTGGTGCGTTTGCGAGTAAATAATACCGCCATACTGTCCGTCAACCGTTACGCTGGCAGTGAAATCGCCAACAGTAAATACGTTTGTTAAACCGGCTTTCCATTTAGGGCTGGCATCGCCTATGTATTGTATCTCATCCGGGTAAGCCGGTAAACCAGCATTGTCATAAACAATCTGTCCGTCGTCAGAACGTACAAAACCATAACCGTAAATTGCAGTTGTTGTACCGCCTACACGTGCAATTACCGATGCAGTACCACCTTCACCAATTACCTGTTGATCCTGGATACCTTCGGCTAACGAAAGTACTTTGTTCCAGTTGCGTGACCAGTTAAGGTTAGCAGCCCATTTGAATTTTGGATTGTCAAATATTTTACCGCCTAATAATATTTCTATACCGCGGTTTCTTACTTTACCAGCATTAAGTACGGCTCTGCTGTAACCTGTACTGTAATCCATAGGTACTTCTATAATCTGGTTCTTGGTATTACTCTCATAAATAGTAGCATCAAGATTAATACGTTTTTTAAGCATGTATAACTCAATACCTGTTTCAAAGCTGGTAGTAATTTCCGGCTTAAAGTGGTCGTTAAATAGTAATACCGGAGCCACAGCCGAGCTTGCAAAATCACTCTGGTCATAGTATTTCTGTGTTTTGTAAGGTCCGGTATCGTTACCTACCTGTGCAAAAGAGAAACGGTATTTTAAGTAATCGATAGCCTTTGGCATGTTGAACATCTCAGAAAGAACAAAGCTCGAGTTAGCCGAAGGGTAGAAGAATGAGTTGTTAGCAGCCGGTAGGGTACTAGACCAGTCGTTACGTCCGGTAAGGTCAATAAATATCTGATCCTTATAAGAGAACGACATTAAGCCGTAAAGCGAGTTAACTTTTTCAAAAGCATCTCTTGCTCTGATAAGCGGAGCGTTAACACCGTTTGTTAATTTGTAAACATTAGGTACTACAAGGCCTTCAACTTCTGCTTCAGTGTTTCTGTATTTGTAGTTTTTAAGGTTACCACCTACAGATCCCGAGAAAGCAATAGAATTACTTATGTTGTTTTTGTATGATAGTAAGAAATCAGTATTAACTTCCTGCTTAAATACATTTTGTGTTTTAAAGAAACCTTTTGCATAACGGTTAATACTGTAAGGTCTTCTTTGCTCCCTGTGCTGACTGTAAGTATTAATAGCCGATCTAAGCATTAAGTCAAGGTTTGAAGCCAGGTTAATGTTAGCGAAAATGTTACCTACTATCTGGTCATTATCCAGTGAGTTAGTAGCTTCATAAGCTATAAGGTATGGGTTGTCTATGTACGAACTGAAAGGGTGTACCTGCTGGATGTTTTCCTGTCCCTGTTGCCATATGCTACGGTACCAGTCAAGGTCTACGTTAGGGTTTTGGAATATCATAAAGTAAGCAATAGATCCGTTGTTGTAACCTGTTGAAGGAAGGTTATCACTGGTTCTGTTATTAAAGTTAACCGATGTTCCCAGTTTAATTCTTTCTGAAACCTGATAGTTAGCATTTACAGCAGCAGATATTCTTTCGAAACCTGTGTTAGGCATAATCCACTCATTTTTTTGGTGACCTAAAGAGAAACGCATTGACCCTTTCTCGTCACCTCCCTGTATAGAAAGGTTGTTGTTATACGTTACACCTGTTCTCCAGAAATCCTTACGGTTATCTTTATATGGCTGCCATAATTGTCTTTCTGCCGACTGCCCTTCAAGTGTTGGGTCGTACTGGTAAAATGACTGCCCGTTAAACTCAGGTCCCCATGCACTACTTGTACCACCGGTACTACCTCCGTCTTCAGAGCTTCCGTAAGAGTAATATGGGTTTCCGTCTGCGCCAAAAGAATTTCCTGTACCCTGACCGTATTTATACTGCCAGTCCGGCCATCTTTGTATTACATCAAACGTAGCTCCTGTTGTATAAGTAATACCTAAACCTTTGTTCTTTTTACCCGATTTTGTTGTAATGATTAATGCACCGTTTGCAGCACGGCTACCATAAAGTGCTGTTGCACCTGCACCTTTAAGTACAGTTACGGTTTCTATATCGTCAAGGTTAAGTTCAGATATACCGTTACCATAATCAATAGGAGAATCTTCACCCATATAGGCTGATGATGATCCTGATGTTGTCATTTCCTGATTCATAGGTACACCGTCTACTACTATAAGAGCATAGTTGTTTTCGGTAACAAGTGATCTGTTTCCTCTTAATACAATTTGTTGTGAGTTAAGTGGTCCTGATCCTGATGATACTATATTTAAACCGGCTACTTTACCTTTTAAGGCCGATGACCAGTTGTTTGGAGTTGTAGTTTCAAGCTGATCTGTTTTAATAGTTTGCTGCGCGAAACCTAAACGTTTTTCTTCCCTTTTAATACCAAGAGCTGTTACTACTACCTCATTAAGCTCGTTTGATTTTAGAGCAAGTGTAATAATAAGTTCTTTAGAAGGGTTTGCTTTTACCTCTACGGTTTCAAAACCGATAAATGACACTTCAAGGGTAGCACCTGTTGAAGTGGTAATGGTAAAGTTACCATCCATATCGGTCACTACACTGTTGTTGGTTCCTTTTTCAAGTACCGAAGCGCCCGGTAGTGAAAGTCCGTCTTCATCTATTACCTTACCGCGGATTATTTCCTGCTGGTTTTTAGTAACAGTGATGGTGTTGTTTATTTTTTTGAACAGGAATCCTGTTTTAACGGTGATTTTGTTTAAAACATCTTCAACACTTTCGTTAACTGCTTTAATGGTTAGGCGCTGGTTAGCTCCCGATATTTTTTCGTCAAAAACGAAAGTGAATTCTGTTTCTTTTTCAATAGCAGAAAATACTTCTGTAATTGAGGCATTTTTTAGGTCTAGGTTAATTTGCTTACCTGTTGCTTGTCCTTTTACCGGAGCTGCAATTGTGGTTGCAGCCATGAAAAGGGCGCAAAACAAATAAAATAATTTGTTTGATATTCGATTCAAAAAAAATTGTAGTTTAGTATCCATTACTATAGGCTATAAATTTGATTTTGTTTGTAGTCTTTGTTTTAAGTAAGTGGCCCGTTTCTGTTGCAGCAGACGCGGGTTTTTTTGTGTTGGTTAATGTTGAGTATTTCTTCTTATAATGATTTGGTTTTTAGTTAAATAATCAATTTTTACTTCTTTAAGGAAGGCGATACTTTCTAATATGTTTTCCAGCTTCTCGTTTTTGTACTTACCTGTCATAGTAAGGTTCTCAAGGCTGCTGTCTTCAAATTTTATGGTTACATTGTACCAGTTTTCAAGTATTCTGGCAGTTTCGGCAAGTGTATTGTCTTTAAGTATTATTATGTTTTTAGTCCATGCTATACCATCGCTGCTATTCTCTTTAGATAGTACAAACTCATTTTGAGTTGTATATTCTGCCTGTTCGTTTTTAATAAGAAATACTTTTTTTCCGGCTTCATCACTCACCTGTACTTTTCCGGTAAGTACAGTTACTTTGGTATTAAGAGTGTCATAAGCATTAATGTTGAATGAAGTTCCCAGTACTTTTATGTCTACCTTGTGGGTTTGAACTATAAAAGGCTGTTGCGGGTTGCGAAATACTTTAAAGTAAGCCTCGCCTTCCAGAGTAACCTCTCTGGTTTTACCAAATTCTTCGGGGTAGCTAATACTACTGTTAGAATTAAGTACTACTACGCTGCCATCATGCAGCATAACTTCTTTTTTCTCCCCTTTAGCGGCAAACTCGGTAACAGTAGGAATCTCTTTATTGATAAGTGTGTAGCAAAAAGCAAGTCCGGCTACTATAAACAGGGTAGCGGCAACCCTCATGGCTTTTTTCCATAACGGAATAACCTTAACCGGTTTTATGGCTTTGTTTATTTCATTGTAGATGCTGTCCCTTTTTGAGTCAAGAATATACTCTGGGATATCATCAGTGGTTTTTTGCATTTTTTCAAAGTAAGCTTCAACGGCAGTCTTTTCTTCTTCATTGCAGTTGCCAGATGCGTACTTTTGGGCTAAAATGATAAAATCTTCTTTTTTCAAAATACTTGCTTTTACCCTTAAGTCACATTTTTTGACCCGAACAAGTAGTAAGAAAATTACGTTTAATGTTTTCTTAAAAAACGAGGTTAAGCCGTAACATTAAAGAAACAATGAAATAATAATTATAGCCATCTGGTAATTGTCTAAGTTGTTGCGCAGGTGTTTAATAGCGTTACTTATGTGTTTTTCTACTGTGTGTACCGATAAATTAAGTTTTTTTGCAATTTCGCTATTAGTGTAGTTTTCAAAACGGCTTAAAAGAAAAACTTCACGGCATTTTGGAGAAAGTTTTTCAATTTCGTTAAGGATGCCTTTTTCAAATTCCTGATATTCTATATCAACAGTTGTTTTGGATGGGGTAGGAATGTCCTGTAACACATCGATATGTTCCTGAGTGAATTTCAAACCTCTAATATGGTTGGCGACCCTGTATTTTACCGAACGCATAAGGTAGGCTTCAAGATTTAATATGTTTGAGGAAGAAGCATTGTTCCAAAGACTGATAAAAATTTCCTGAACAATATCCTGGCAAATTTCTTCGTCACGATAAATCTTGTGGGCGTAGTTGTAGAGTTTTTTCCAGTAGCGGTCAAAAATAACACCAAAAGCCGCCTCATTCCCTTGTTTTAAAAGGTTTTGTAATTCATTGTCTGGTAATGAAGTAAGCTTTTCTCTCATGGTAAAAACAGCATAGGCAAATGAATGACAATCCTGTAAAACCTACCAGAGATTTATTTTAAGTTTGTGTTATGTAATGTTTAAATTGATGAGGTTTTTGGTGCTTTTTAAAACGGGAAAGTGAGTAACGAATGCTGACTTGCTGTATGTAAATCCCTCCATACACGGTTAAGTTCTGATTCGGTTTTGGCAGCTTCCAGTCCGCAGTAAGGATAAAGGGTATCGGTAACCTTTCGGGCAGCATGAGCTAAAGTTCTGCTGTAATGTGATACCTGCTTTAGTATATCGTTAGGGATAGTATCTTGTTTTATGTAGTTCTCCCATGATAGGTCTACAACTTCATAAAATTGCTGTGAATCATCCTGAAGTTGTGATTGTGCTTTTTTGAATTCATCTTCAAAATAAGATTTCTGTTCAGGGGTGAAACGTTCCATGCCCGATCTGTTATAAAACAAATCTTTAACCAACTCAATAAAATGTGATGCCATTCCTAAAAAGTTTACAGCCAGTGTGGCTTCGGCTAATTGCAGGAAAGGGTAGTTAAGGTAGGGAGCAGTTGTTTTAGGGCTTCCGTTTATGGTAAAGCTTCGGTTTGAAGGGACTTCAATGTTATTTACGGTAAAGCTATGGCTGCCCGATGCTACCATTCCCATGGAAGGCCAGTTAGGTACTATGGTCACTTCTTCTTTTTTGAGTAGGAAGGAAAGTACGAGTTCTTCATTGTCATTATTAAAAACGACAGATCCATCATTGTTTTTAACCATGCAGTTCATGGTGAAATGAGTGGCGTGCAGTGCTCCGCTGGCATATTTCCAGCTACCGTTAATACTATATCCGTTTGGGGTAACGGTTGCTGTTCCTGTTGCGGCACCGCTTCCTGCCAGGCAGGCTTTTGGGTTGCTGAATACTTCTTTTGCTAAATCAGGGTCTAAAAACGCTGCAAACCAGGCTGCCCCGCTGCATAGGGTAACGGTCCATCCGGTACTGCCATCGGCTTTTGCAATTTGTTCTTCCAGTCGTAGTATTTCCGGTAGTGGTTTTTCCAGTCCGCCATATACTTTCGGTACATAAATGTTAAACCAGTTTTGGGAATGGATGAGGTTAAGGATTTTATGATGCAGTTTACCGTTTTGTTCCGATTGTGCTGCATGTTCTTTTATGGTTTGTGTCCATAAATCGTTAAACTCAAAATTAGCCATAATAGTTTCTTTAGACTGATGCTTTGCAAAAGTAAAGTATAGGCCAGTTACAGAAAATGAAAACGACAGAAATATTAAAAAGAAATATCCAGTTGAAGCCTGAAGCGCCATCCGCCTTCATAAGGAAGACTTTTATCCTGATAACTGAAATACGATCCTTCGCCTGTGAGTTTGCACGCGTGCCCGTGGAAAAACCAGTTACAGGCTATGGAGGTTTCTGTTTCCAGGTTTTGTGCCAAATCGATATTGGGTTTATATTCGGCATAACGGGCGGCAATCTCCATTTTTTTAGGGAACCAGTCCAGTAGGTAATGAAAAAAGTACCCACCCTGAAAGTAATATCCCCTCATTCGGGTTTTTTGGTCTCCGTTAAGTTTGTCAAAAATGTTTTTATGATGCCATTCAGCCTGCCCCGAAAATCCGCGGTATACAAAAGCTGTTTCTAAATTGTTTTGGTTTACCCTGTACTGTCCGTCAAGACCGTCTTCAAATCCGGTTATGTAACCACCACCTGCCTGTGAGAAACGCGTGTAAGGACTACGGTTTGTGGCTGCCGAAAAAGCAATTATGGCAGCAGGTTTTTCATGAAACTCCAAATCACTGCTTTCAAACCCTACCTCACGTCCTAAAAAGTTCCATTGCAATCGCCCAAAATACATAAGGTTGTTATCATCGTTAGCAGTATTGCCACGCCCTGTTCCGGTAAGTGCAGCGACCCAGTAATTAAAGTCAATTATACCTTTGCCTTTCAGGTGTCCGTAAACCTCAATGCCCTGTTGCCTATCTAGTGTAAACTCGCGGTTTATAAGAGAGCGGTCTACCATTTGCTGTTCACCGCTGCTAATAAATCGTTCGCGGGAAAACTCTACTTTCCACTGCCCGGCCTTAAAACTCAAAAAATCCCATTTTTCCAGCATTACCCTAAAGTCAAGCAGGTTGCTTTGTGAGAGTTCATATTCAAAATAATATTTAAGCCATGATTCATAGGCATGTCCGCCTACTTTAAGGCGTGCCCTGTTTATTTTGAAAACTGTTTTATTGTCGGTTTGAAAATCATCATAAGTTAACGGGTTCTGGTCACCCGGTGTAGCGGCTCTAAATTGTAATCTTGCCCTTATCTGCATCTCAAAACGATCGTCTGCTGTGGTAAGTTCAAAGCCTTTGTGTCCGTAGCGGACTTTTACAGCCGAAGAATCTTTTTCGGTTTGTGAAAATACCGATAAGGAGAGGAGTAAAAGAAGGTAAGGTAATACTTTGTTCATTGGGTTGGTTTTGAGTTGGGTATAACTAATTTACAAAAAAAAAGCCTCTGGTTTTCAGAGGCTTTTGTGTTTTGCTGTGATACGGATTGTTTATCTGTTATACGGATACTCGTTTATCCAATGGAATCCCCTGTTCATGAGCAGGAAATCGTTTTCATCTGTACGCAGGGTGTTTAATTTTATGGTATCGTTTTTATACATGCCCTCAAAAGCATAATGAATACTGTCGGTTTTGTAGTATTTAAACTTACCTATTTCTGTAGAGTCTTTATAGCTTAAAAATGAAATATGTTTGTTAATGGTATCGGCTTTTGATCTGAAATATATCCTGCTGTTGTATCTTTTGGTATGCATTTTAAAAATATTACCTGAATCCCATTTGTCTAAAACAACATAGCGCCATCTTATGGTGTCAGTAAGCATAGGTGGAAGGGTGTCGTTGTTTATGATAAAGTTTTCTACCTCATAAATTCCATACATGGGTGGTTTAGGGGCGATATCTCCATATTGTACTTGCGATTCTATCCCTCTGTAAATCATAAGCGACACGGCTGCTATAATAGCTATCCCTTTTAATACCTGTGTAGTAAGATTTGCCCATTTTGGTTTAAATGGGTTTCGGTTAAGTTGTGCACTTACGGGTTTATTCAGGATAAATACATTTACAAGTCTTTTATAATCGAGCCCTATAAGGAAAGCGGAAAGGAGTAGCAATTCAAAAGAGAATAGTTTTACCGGTATATCATAAGACATGTTCATTAGAAACACGTTTAGCATTACGCCAAAACATACAACGGCTCCCAGTGTTCGTGTTTTACGATACATTAAAAGTAAGCCGCCTGCTACTTCACATAAACCTGAAAATATAGTGTAGGTGTCAGAATATCCCATAAATGTCCATGCCAGCCCCATAGGTGATTTATTGCCTAAAGGTGAGAGCAGGGCGCTAAGTGAAGGATATCCAAACTGGGTTTTGATAACTTTAGAGAATCCGTACACCAGCATAAAGGCGCCTAAGTAATAACGGATGTAGGTTTCCTGCCAGTAAAGTATAAGTTTATATTCTTTGCTTTTACGGTCAACAAGTGTCCAAATCAATGCTACTATTAATGCAAGGATAAGTGTGAAGGCTAGTTTGGAATAATCATACAGGGTGTCTCCACTACCGCTGATGTGTCTAACAATCTCAATATCCAGTAGCGGACTAATTAATTCGTTAGTGATGTTAAACAGGGTGTTTCCTATTATGGGTAGTATTGAAAAGGCGCAATAAGCAAAGAAAAACCTGAAAAGAAATTTAGCGAAGCCATTCCATGGCGTTGGAGATAAGGTGTTTGAATTATTCATTACTGTTGATTTGGTTGTGTAGTGAATAACGCAATCGGTTTAAAAATGTTGTAGGCTTTTTCTTTGGTTTTAATTTTAAAAAAATGAAGTGTTTATTATTATGTTTTTTCTTAGCTCTTATGTAGTGGCATAATAGTGCTGTTTTGTGTGGTTTTTACAATAAAATGGTGTAAATGAAATTATTATGCTTACCTTTACCCATATTGGTTTTCTGCCTGAGCTTTTTCTGATCTGCAATTTGTTCACACTTTCTCTTCAGCCCGGCGTTTCAGTTGCCACTTTTCTAATCTAAACAAATTTTATCATGAACATTTATGTAGGGAATCTGAGTCAGGAGACTTCAGAAACCAAATTACGTGACCTATTCGCAACTTATGGCGAGGTCGAAACAGCGAAAATTATAACAGACAGTCTTACCGGTTTATCCAAAGGATTTGGTTTTGTTGAAATGAGTAGTAAAAAAGAAGGAGAGAAAGCTATTAACGAGCTTAATGCAATCGTTTTTGAATCCAGTACTATTGTTGTGAACGAAGCCCGTAAAAAGCCTACCCATTCGGGGGGAGGGAACTTTAAGTTCAATAAAAGAAGTTACTAGAGCTAACCTGACTAAAAAAAACTAAGGGTAGCACATTTTATGTATTATCCTTAGTTTTTTGTTTTAAGGCGTGCTTAGAATATTACATTGGCTTTTATAGCCAAATAAAAACAAGTAAATATAAATTAAAAACTAAATAACATTTATGCCAGACTCATTTACAAAAAAAGAGAATATCAAAAAGAAAATTAAAAAGAAAAAAGACAAAGAGTTAAAAAGAGAGGACAGGAAAACAAACAACAATAAAGGTAAAAGCCTGGAAGATATGTTTGTTTATGTTGATAAGAACGGGCAGTTAACCTCTACACCACCGGTACAAAAGCAGCCTGAAGTGAAAAATGAAAAGCGTAGTGATGCTTTTAATAAAAAATACAAATAAACCAGTATAGGTTTTTACATAAAAAACAAAAGCCGATTTACATTTTGTAAATCGGCTTTTTGTTTGTGGTACCTCCAGGAATCGAACCAGGGACACATGGATTTTCAGTCCATTGCTCTACCAACTGAGCTAAGGTACCGTTGTCATTGCGGGTGCAAATATAGAACCATTTTTATATTATCCAAAACAAAAATCAAAAAAAATCAATTTGTATCTTTGCTGCACTAACAAAAGGAAAATGCTTTTAGCCGTAGATATAGGAAATACAAAAATTAAAGCCGCTGTGTTTGAGGTAAATGCCTTAAGAGAGAAATTTATTTTTGAGAAAAACGAGTCCGAAAAAAAAATTAAAAAAATTTTTCATCAATATGAAAAAATTGAGGTTTCCATCCTCTCTTCGGTAGGAGAAAAGGAAAAAGAAGTAATAAGCCTACTTCAAAAATATACCCGCGTTGAGGTAGTGAACCCTATTTTTTTGTTTCCGTTTATAAATAAATATGCCACTCCGGCTACTTTAGGTATCGACAGGATGGTGCTGGCAGCAGGTGCTGTACTGCAATATCCTGATAAAAACAGACTGGTGCTCGATGCCGGAACCTGTATAACCTACGATTTTATAGACAGGAATAATCACTATTTGGGTGGTGCTATCGCGCCGGGATTGCAAATGCGTTATGATGCGATGCATAATTTTACCGCTAAACTTCCGTTGTTATATCCTGAAGAGCCGATAAACTATATTGGAAACTCTACTGCTGGCTCAATGCATTCGGGAGCTGTGAATGGTTTTTTGCATGAAATTGAGGGGTTTATAAAAGACTACAGTAGGGACTATGAAGATTTAACGGTTATATTAACAGGAGGAGATGCTGAATTTTTGGCTAAAAGATTAAAAAACACCATATTTGCCAATTCAAATTTTCTACTGGAAAGTTTGAACAATTTGTATATATATAAAACCAACAATGATTAAAAAGATAATCGCAGGTATATTCCTTCTTTCTTCGGGGGTAATATTTTCACAAGAGAGTAATTCGTCACCATATTCATACTACGGTCTGGGTGACAGAAAATTTAAAGGTACTGTAGAGAATATAAGTATGGGAGGTATAGGGATACTAAGAGATAGTATTCATGTTAACCTTCAAAATCCTTCGGGCTATGCAGCTTTAAAATTTACCACTTTTACCTTGGGAGCTAATACTTCGGCTACTACTTTAAAAACTGATGTAGCAGAAGAGAAAGCTAACAGAACTACATTTAATTATCTTGCAATGGGGATTCCCGTTAATAATAAATTTGGTGTTGGCTTTGGTTTGATGCCAATTACATCGGTAGGTTATAAGCTGGATAATTCCTCTGTAGATGAGGATGGTTTAGAGAGGTACAGGAGATTTAACGGTAAAGGCGGATTGAATCGTGTTTATGCTGCAGCATCTTATGCTGTTACTCCAAAACTTAGTGTGGGAGCAGAAATTCAATATAACTTTGGTAATATTGAAACAAAATCGATTATAGGTGTGGCAGATGTACAATATCCTACAAGAGAGAGTAATGATTCTCATTATGGAGGTGCATCTTTTAATTTAGGGGCTACATATCAAACACGTTTTGAGAGTGGCGCTACATGGTATGCGGCTGCAACTTATACGCCTTCAGCTAATTTAAATAGTTCGGTAACACGTAATATGGCAACGGTTTCATATTCAAGCAATGGCGCAGAAATAATTATTGATGCTCTTGATGAGTCTAGTTTTGACGAGAAAGTAAAGTTGCCTTCTTCATATAGTATTGGTACGGGATATGGTGTAGAGAGAAAATGGTTTGTAGGGGCGCAATACACGGGGCAGGAAAGTAATGAGTTTGGTAATAGGTTTGATAACGTGTCTGATGCTTCGTTTAAAAGTTCATACAGATTATCGTTAGGAGGATATTTTATTCCAAGGTATGATTCGTATACCAGCTATTTGAGCAGAATTACTTACAGAGCAGGTATGAGGTATGAAAATACAGGCCTTGTTCTAAATGGTGAAGATATAACCGATCTTGGCGTGAGTTTTGGTTTAGGCTTGCCTCTTGGAAGTACTATTGGAGGATCTAATCTAAACATAGGCTTTGAGTATGGAAAACGTGGTACTACTAGTGCCGGGTTAATACAGGAAAATTATTTTAATCTGCATATAGGTTTGTCGTTTAACGAAAAATGGTTTGTTAAGCGTAAATTTAACTAATGCTTAAAAATGTGTCATTTATGATAAAGAAAAATCTAACGGCTTTTTTATTTATCGCTTCGGTTTTTACAGCTGTTGCGCAGCAAACTTCAAAGTGTGAAGAGCAAATTGCTGCTTTTGAGCAAACTGTAAAGTCTGAAAAATATGATGATGCATTGCAACAGTTTGGAGGGCTAGTGAAAAAGTGTCCTAATGTTGATGAAAAATTATATATCCTGGCAGAAACTGCTTTGGTGTATAAAATAGAATCGGCTCAGACTAAAGAACTGAAACAGCAGTTTGCTGATAGTATTTTTGGTGTGTACCAGATGCATAATAAAAACTTCCCGAAAGCTAAAAACAGTAATAATATTAATAAGGCTTTAATACAAAATGATTACAGGTTGGCAGATGAGAAAGAAGTTTTCAAAATGCTTGATGCTGCTTTTGTATTACAACCGCATGATTATACTGATTACAGGGCTATAGAGGCTTACTATAATGTCTACTTAAAGCGTTTTGAGGCAGGCCAGGAGATTACACTTGCTGATTTTACTGAAAAGTTTGGAGCTATTTCCACTCAGGTAATGTATGCTAAAAACAGAATTGCCGACAGGCAAAATCAGTTAAAGGTTAAGGAAAAAACCGAACCGCTTACTCAGGAAGAAAAAGATTTTTTAGCCAAAGCAAATAAAAATATTGATGTACTTACTGCTGTGGGTGAAAATGTAGACAGACAGTCGTCAAAACATTTTAGCTGCAAAGGACTTGAAGAATATTACACGGCTAATTTTGAAAAGAATAAAGAAAATAGTGACTGGCTTGAGGCTCTCGTTAATGTAATGTTTTTAAACAGATGTTATGAGTCGGGAGTATTAGCAAAAGGTGCGGCGGCTTTATATAAGTTAAAGCCTTCTGCTCAATCGGCTTTTAATATGGGTACTATTGAACTTAGAAAAAACAATATTGACGGTGCTGCCGAATATTTTGATAAATCGGCACAACTTGAAACTGATGCCGATCAAAAAGCTGAAGTATATTACAAAGTAGCCGGAATATTAAGAAACTCAGATAAGGCAAGGACTAAAGAATATATTTTGAAAACAGTTAGGGCTAATCCGAAAAAAGCCCGTGCGTATATTTTACTTGCTGAGATGTACGCTTCGGTGACTAAAGAGTGTAGTATTACCGATTTTGAAAGAAAGGCGTTACTTTGGCTTGCAATCGATACTGTGAAGAAAGCTGAGGAGGCAGACGTTAAGTATAAAGGTACTGTTGCTTCCATGATTGAGAATTATGAAAAAAGACTGCCTAATCGAGATGAAGTAAAAGAAGCCGGTAAACGAAAAGGTGACGAAATTGTTTATGGTTGCTGGATTAACGAAACAGTTACTGTTCCAAAAGTGAAATAAGATGCTTTTAAAAAGTAAAGCTTTTGTTTGTATAGGTTTTTTAGCGGTAGTATTTGCTTCCTGCGAAAGTAGCCTGAAAGATGTTCAGATGATGAATGCTGTAGCTTTTTTGCCTGCAGGTCAGTCTGAAGATATAAATTTAAAGTATACCGACTCTGGTGAGCTAAAGGCTATACTTGAGAGTCCTTTAATGCTTGATTTTTCTAATCTTGATTATGGGTTTAATGAGTTTCCTAAAGGGGTTCATGTAACCATGCTGGACGAGAACGGAAATAAAACCTTCATAGAGTCAGATTACGCTATTAGTTATAATAAAACCCAACTCATAGATTTGCAGGGTAATGTGAAAATTACTTCGCACGACGGAAAAAGGCTGGAAACGCAGCAACTTTACTACGATCAGAAAAATGAATGGTTTTATACCGAGAAAAATTTTAAATTTACAGATGAGGACGGACGTTATTATGAAGGTCCGGGTATAGACTTCAATAAGGATTTCAGCATTATTAATGCACAACAGAACTCCGGAGAAGGAAATGTAGATAATATTGAATAGTTATAAAAAATGGGGATTTTTAAATTTACAGCATATCTTTATCTTGTAGTAGGTGCTTTTTTTGTGTATGATGGTGTTATGAGGATACAGGAAGGTGAGTCGCCGTATATGTCTTTTGCGATTGTTGCTGTTTGTGTTTTTATGTTTTTCTTCAGGAAGAACCAAATTAAGAAGTTTCAAAACAGGAGATAAACAGTAAACGCTTATGGAAGCGACAATTATCATAGTATGCCTATTGCTTTCCGCTTTTTTTTCGGGAATGGAGATAGCCTATGTGTCGTCAAATAAAATTTACCTGGGTGTAGAGAGAAAGCAAACTTCGTTTCTCTCCAGGATACTTACCAAGCTTACCGAAAAACCGGCGCGTTTTATTACCTCTATGTTGGTGGGTAATAGTATATGTCTTGTGATTTACGGTTACTATATGGGGGGAGTTGTAATGGGATGGCTTGCTCCAATGCGGTTTTCAATGGCTTCGGCTATATTACTTCAAATTATTATATCGGCTTTTATAATACTTCTTACGGCTGAGTTTATTCCAAAAGTTTTTTTTCAGGTATATGCCAATAAGCTTATTAAGTTTTTTGCGCTACCTGCCTATGCTTTTTACTGTTTGTTTTCGTGGGCTTCAAAATTTGTTATTCACGTATCTGATTTTATCCTCATAAAAGTATTTCGTACAAGTGGTGACAAGCAGCAGGGGTACTTTAGCAGAGGAGAGTTAGGGCATTATATTACCGAACAAATGAATGGAGTGGAAGAGCAGGAGGAGGTGGATTCTGAAATTCAGATATTTCAGAATGCACTCGAGTTTTCAGATCTGAAAGCCAGGGATATCATGACGCCGCGAACTGAAATTGTGGCGGTAGAGATAAATGATACTGTGCAGGAACTTAAGGATTTATTTGTTGATACCGGTTATTCTAAAATGATAGTATATCGTGAATCACTGGATAATATTATTGGTTACATACATTCGTTTGAGCTTTTTAAAAAACCGAAAACGGTGGGGCAAATGATGATCGCTGCCGAATATGTTCCGGGAACTATTTATATAAAAGAGCTTTTAAATATACTTACCAAAAAAAGAAAAAGTTTGGCAGTGGTGATAGATGAATACGGAGGTACATCGGGTATAGTTACCATCGAGGATATTATTGAAGAGCTTTTTGGAGAGATAGAGGATGAGCATGATGATGAAGAGGAGTTGGTGGAAAAAGATATGGGTGAAGGAGTTTATCTTTTTTCGGCAAGGCTTGATGTAGAGTATGTTAATGAAGAGTATGGGTTGGAAATACCCGAAAGTGATTCATATTCTACATTGGGAGGTTTTGTGGTTTATAATACTAAAGAGATTCCAAAAGCCGGAGAGCGTGTAAAGTTTGATGATTTCGAAATTCTTATTGAAATGGCGTCAAATAAGAAGATAGAGCTTATTAAATTTGTTCCGTTACAGCAGAAATAAAAAAATTAACATTTTAATCTGAAAATATAACTTAACATCTTTTATTATTAAATAGATAATTGTATTTTCGCCCACTGAAATAAAATTTAACAACATTAAAAATGGCAGTTTTATCAAAAATTAGGGAGCGTTCGCTTATACTGATACTTGTTATTGGCTTTTGTCTTTTCGCTTTTGTGATAGGTGATGTTATCAAAAGCGGCGGGTTTGGAGTTACCAGAAACGTAGGTAGTGTTAATGGTACCGATATACCTGTACAGGAATTTTTAGAGAAAGTAAATGAACTGGAAAGCAGACAGCCGGGGATATCTCCAACTCAGGCATCTAATTCAGTTTGGAGTCAGGAAGTAGACAGAGTCCTTTTTGGTGAAAGATTTGAACAGGCTGGTTTAAGAGTAGGGAAAGATCATGTTATTAGCATGTATGCCCAAAATCCTCAAATTGCTCAAAATCCTCAGTTTCTTAATGCTGCAGGGCAATTTGACAAAGCTAAATTCAATGAGTTTCTTGTGAATATGAAAACCACAAATCCTGAAATGTGGAACTCTATGGAAAGAAACACGCCTGCTGTAGAGGCTTCTGCCATGAGGCAAATATATACTGCAATGGTTAAGTCGGGTTATGTAGCAACAAACAATGATGCTAAAGCCAGATATGAGGCAGAAAACAACAAAGTTACTTTTGATTATGTATATGTTCCTTTTTCAAGTATCAATGATGATGAGATTACAGTCTCAGATGATGAAATCATTGCTTACATGAAAAAGAACGAGAAAAAATATAAATCTCAGCCTACACGTTCAATTGAGTACGTTAAAATAGAAGATAAAGCTTCTGCTGAAGATGAGCTTGAGATAAGAGACAGAATTAACTCTCTTCTTAAATCAAGAGTTGAATACAGAGATGGTAAAAACGATACTCTTCCTGGCTTTAAAGATATGAAGTTAGAAGATGTGCCTGCTTTTGTTACATCAAATTCAGATATCAAATATGATTCTACTTATGTAGTTAAAAAGAATCTTCCGAAAGATCATGCTGATGATATTTTTGATTTAGCTAAGGGAGATGTTTTTGGTCCTTATGTAGAGAACGGTTATTATAAAGTAACCAGAATGCTTGATAAAAAAGAAGGTGGTAGTGTTAAAGCAAGCCATATTCTTATTGCCTACAAAGGTGCTATGAGAGCTGCTCCAACTGTTGAACTTACTAAGGAGGAAGCAAAAGCAAAAGCTGATGACTTACTAAAACAAATTAAAGCTGACTCATCTAAATTTGGAGTGCTGGCTGCTCAAAACAGTGATGATCCTGGGTCTAAAAATAACGGTGGTACTTATGATAATGTTACTCCGGGGCAAATGGTTCCTGCTTTTGATGAATTTATTTTTAATAATCCTGTAGGGAAAACCGGTGTTGTTGAAACTGATTTTGGTTACCACGTAATTAAAGTTGATGATAAGTATGAGGCTGTAAGAGTTGCTACTCTTGCTTTAGAAATTCGTCCAAGTGATAAAACAGGAGATGATACTTATGCTAAGGCTTCTCAGTTTGAGCTTGATGCTGCACAAAAACCATTTGAAGAAGTTGCTAAGGCTGCTAACGTTAATGTTGTTAATGTAGCTAAATTACTTCCAAGTGATGAAGCAATACAGGGATTAGGAGCGCAAAGAGGAGTTGTTCTTTGGGCTTTCTCTAAAGATTCTGAAGTTGGTGATGTTAAGAGATTTGATATTTCAGACGGATATGTTATTGCAAGAATTAAAGATGTAAACGAGTCTGGGTTGATGCCTGTTGAAGAAGCTAGGCTTGCTGTAGCTCCAACAATCAGAAATGAGAAAAAGGCTGAGCAGATAAAAACTAAAATGACTGGAGATACTCTTGATGCTGTTTCACAGGCGTCGGGAGCTAAGGTTACTACAGCAGAAAATGTAACATTAGGTTCTGCTATGGTTCCAACAGTAGGTGTTGAGCCAAAAGTAGTAGGTTCTGCTTTTGCTCTTGAGGCTGGTAAAACATCTGGTCTTATTGTAGGTAAGTCAGGTGTATTTAAAATAGCTACAAAAACTGTAGAGAAAGCTGCTGAGCTTCCTAACTATAACTCTTATTTAGCTAGAGTTGAAAAGCAGGAGAAAACTGCTGCTGCATCAAGAATAAGTCCTGCTCTTAAAGAGAATGCTGATATTGAAGATAACAGAGTGAAAATGTAATTTCACAAACATATATAAATAAAAAATCCCGTCTAATAGGCGGGATTTTTTATTTGTAAAATGTAGTAAAAGCTTTTATTCAGGGCTGTAAATGCCATTAAATAGTATAACTCTCCATTGGTCTGGGTCTTCATAAGTTTCGCTTTTTCCTTTCCAGTAGGGATTTTCGGGCTCTACAGGTATTATTCCGAGTTTTTGAATTTGTTCATTTGCTTTTTTGTATTCTTCTGGGGTATCGTAGTATAAAACTATTAAATTCTCTTTTGTAGGGTTAGGTAATGGTTCTTTATTAATGTGTTGTGTAAACTCTAAATGATAAGTTTTATCGGGCATACCCATCATAACTCCGTCATACCCTGCATGACCTTTAAATTCACCTAATATATTTAGCCCTAAGCCCTCGTGGTAAAACCTTACAATTTGAGCAAGGTTGTTTGTTGGTCTTGCAATTCTAAACTGTACAGCTTTCATTTCTTTTTGATTTTTAGTTGACTCTGAATTTGTTTAATTGTTGCACGATGTAATAAAAATCATCGCAATAGCGGTAGCTATAATGCTTAATGTTTTCTGTTTCATAAAATTGATTTAAATGTTATGAAGCAAAATTCAGAACAAAAGCATTGTTAGTCAATTGCAGGAATTCGGTTTGTGTTGTCAGTTTTCCTGTTTGTTGCGGTAATTGTCAGGAGATATACTTTTTATTCCTTTAAAAAAGCGTGAGAAGGCTGATGTTGATGTAAAACCTAATTTATTAGAAATTGATTTTATGGTTAGCTGAGAGTATTTTAATAAAAACTCGGCTTCCAGAATAATTCGGTTTTGAATTAAACTAAGTGCAGATACGCCTGTTTGGTTTTTAATACACTCACTAATGTACTTAGAGGATAAGTTCATTATATCGGCATATTCCTTTACAGTTTTGAGTTTGTCAAAATTGCTGTCTACTAATTTCCTGAACTCATACATAACCTGATATTGACGGTTAATTAGTTTATCAGAATTTAACAGGCATATCTCGCAGGTTCTGTTATAATCATAAAGTATTTGTAATACGTACAAACGGGAAACTTCAACGCAAAATGGTGATTGATTTTCGTTTTCGTATTTTATCTTTTCAAACTTATATAATGTGTCGTTAAAGTTGTTTGCTTCCAGGTCGAAGATTGGCGGGTAATCAGGGTTTATGAGTAGTAGCTCTTCCATGATGTCACTTTTTACAAAGCCTTTTTTTACAAAATCAGATTTGAAGAGTAAAAAATGAGCATTAAAATCTTCTGAGAAATGCTTTATGGAAAAAACCGTATGCGGTGGAATAATAGAAATTGCAGATGATTGTATGGCAAAATCATGATGCCCGACAGATGTGTCACACTTACCTTTGTTGCATAAAATAACCAAATGGAAATTTAGCTTTAAAGCGTCAATAGATTTTGGGTATTGGTTAGTGTGTAGTACGGTACAACTGGTGTCTTCGGTACTATTAGGCAGATGATTAAAAAGCCTTTTTATGAAATCTTTTATTTCTAAAGATTCTGAGGTCATTGTTTATAATATCATGTCTTTGTAAGGTATAACCACAGGATAGCCTTTCTGCTTAAAATAACTGGCTGTGTCGCTATTTTTAGATACTGCTAATACAAAGTCGCCTCCCCATGCTCCAAGACTCTTCACACTCCCTGTATAGTCAGGGAATAATTGTTCTTTAACAGGAGGTGTTTCCAGTACGTCACTCATTATGGCTGTATGTTTGTCCAGTAGTTCCATAAATCGCTCAATGTTGTTTGTGTTTAGTAGTTCCTGTGTAATGCTGTTTATTTGGTTAACTGTGGTGGCTATATTGCTTTTCTTTTCGTTGTAAGCTGCGATAGCACTACGGCTGTTTTGTTTTTGATTCAGGTAAACAAAATAAATATTGTTAGAGAATTCAGGGTTAAAATTTACGCTCTTTACAGTTGGTGTCGGGCTGCCTATATTGTAGATGATAGGGGTGTTATTTTGGGCACAGGCAATATCATATCCGCTACCGCCAAAACTATTTTTTAATAAAATAAAAGCATCAATGGTAAACCATTGTGCAATGTTGTTTATAAGTGTAGATGACGTTCCCAGTCCCCAGTGCTTTGGAAAAGTTAATTCTGCAACTACATTAAATCCTTTTGAATCCGATAGTGTTTTCGGATTCATACTGTTTGCAGTATGCAGTATTTTTACCAGTGTTTGAGTAACAGGATTAATACTTTCTGTTTTACCTGCTTTTATATCGCTGAAGGATAAAGTATCTTCAAACCATATACTTTTGTCAGCATCAAAACTTGTCCATTTAACCAGTTGGGTTTCTGCTTCATTCACATAGAGATACTGACCGTATTTGGTAGGCAGTGCAAAAGCATCTGCACCATCAAGTACGGTGTATTCTCCTGTTATTAAAAGTTTTCCGTTACTATAAAATGTCTGTTTCAATGTTGCTTGCTGTTGCTTTACGTAACTCTTTTATAAAGTCTACCACTGCGGCATGAGTCACGGTGTTCTGTTCAAAATGTTTAACAGTTTGTAATTTTTCACTTTCGTTAGCTTCCAGTTGATTTAGTATGTTCATCAGGTGCATTTTCATATGACCTTGCTGAATTCCTGTAGTAGTAAGCGATCGAAGCGCAGCAAAGTTTTGTGCCAGTCCGGCAGCAGCTACAATTTGCATCAGTTCTTTAGCTGTTGGGTTGCCTAGCATCTCCAGTGAAAACTTAACCAACGGGTGTAGTGTTGTAAGTCCGCCTACAGTTCCTAAAGCTAAAGGTACATCCATCCAAAAAGTGAAAATGCCATTTTCTATTTTAGCGTGTGATAGGCTACTGTATGTGCCGTTTTTTGATGCGTAAGCATGAACTCCGGCTTCAACAGCTCTAAAGTCATTACCGGTTGCTACAACTACAGCGTCAATACCGTTCATTACCCCTTTGTTGTGGGTAACGGCTCTAAAGGGCTCTACTTCGGCTATTTTAACGGCTGTAATAAATTTTTCGGCAAATTCCTGTGGGTCTATATTGTTTCCTTCGTTTAAATCGGCTACCGGACACGAAACCTCTGCTCTTACAACGCAGTTAGGAACATAGTTGGAAAGTATACTCATTACCGTTTCAATATGTTTTTCCTCTTCAGTAAAATCGGTATACTGTAATGCTTCGGTTTTTAGTGTTTTAGAAAACTGCTCCAGGCAGGAGTTTATAAAGTTAGCTCCCATACTGTCTTTAGTCTCAAAAGTAGCATGAAGCTGGTAGTAGTTGTCTAACGATTCGGTTTTGTCTCTTAGTTCTATATCTGTAATACCTCCGCCACGCTTTTGCATGTTTTTGGTAATACTTTCTGTTTCGGTAAAAAACTTTGGTTTTATTGTGTTGAAAAAGGCTGTTAACTTTTGTTTGTCCCCTTTGTATATAAAGTGAACCTGACCTATTTTTTCGGTACCCAGTATCATGGTTTTAAAACCACCGCGCTGTGCCCAAAATTTTGCGGCCTTTGATGCTGCTGCTACTACCGAACTTTCTTCAATAGCCATTGGTATGGTATATTCCCTTCCGTTGATATTGAAGTTTGGGCAAACCCCTAACGGAAGATAGAAATTGGTAATGGTGTTCTCTATAAACTCGTCGTGTAGTTTTTGCAGGTTTTCGTCATTGTTCCAGTATTTTTTTAATAGTGAAACTGCCACCGCCGGATTGGTAAAATATTCATTTGCAATCCAGTTAATTTTTTCTTGTTTAGTCAGTTTTGAAAAACCAGCTATAGCCTTGCTCATTTTCAGTGTCTTAAAGTAATTACAGGTTGCAAAGATACGTTTTAACATGTGTAAATACTAAAAAAGTATAGGTGCGATATTGTTAGTGAATATGCGGTAAAATTTCATTTAACAAAAAAAAGCAGGGTTATCTCATAAAATTTTACTAAAATTGGAAGTTTTTTACCAAGTATGAAATGAAAAATATCAAAAACTCACTTTACTTATTTTTACTGTTAAGCCTGCCGGTTCTCGGTCAGCAAAAAATAACCCTCGAAGAGATTTGGGGCGGAGCATTCAGAACTCAGGGAATGTATTCGCTGGAAGCCATGAAAAACACTAACCAATATACTGTGTTAAACGGTGGTTGGGGTAGCGGGCAAATCGATTTGTATGATTTTGCTACACTGGAAAAAGTCACTACTATTATCAGCTCAAAAGATTTTAGTGAGCTTGATGGTATAGATAGTTATACTTTTAGTCCGGATGAGAAAAAAGTGCTGATAGCAGTTAATTCAGAACAAATTTTCAGGCATTCTTTTGTGGCTGATTACTTTATTTATGACATTGCTTCCAAAAAGCTGGTAAGACTTAGTGATGATAAAGTTCAGGAGCCTACCTTCTCTGCCGATAATTCTAAAATAGCCTATGGCTACAATAACAACCTGTATGTTTATGACATGGCTACAGGTGCTACAAAACAAATTACTACAGACGGAGTTAAAAACGCTGTGATAAACGGTATTACCGACTGGGTTTATGAAGAGGAGTTTGCTTTTGTAAGAGCTTATGACTGGAATGCTGCCGGAGATAAAATTGCTTACATCCGTTTTGATGAAAGCGAAGTACCGGAATTCTCGATGGATATTTACCAGGGCGGACTTTACCCTCAGCAATATTCATTTAAATATCCTAAAGCTGGGGAGAACAACTCTAAAGTGTCTCTTCATATTTATGATGTAAAAAATAATACTACACAAAAAATAGCTTTTACTAATATCGATGCTTACTATATTCCAAGAATTAAATGGACTAATGATGAGCAAACGTTAAGCGTTCAGTTAATCAACAGGCATCAAAATGACCTTAACCTTGTTTTTGTAAACGGAAATTCGGGTAAGGTTACATCAGTGCTTCATGAAACAGATAAGGCTTATGTTGATATTACTGATAATCTAACTTTCCTTAACGATAACAGTTTTATATGGACCAGTGAGAAAGACGGATTCAATCATATTTACCACTACGATAAATCGGGTAAGCTTATCCGTCAGGTAACAAAAGGTGATTGGGAAGTAACGGCTTATTATGGTTTTGATAAAAAAACAGGAAATATTTTTTACCAGTCGGTAGAAAATGGTTCCATTAACCGTGATGTGTACCGAATTGCCTTAACAGGTAAAAACAAAACAAGACTTACGCAAAAAACAGGGACTAACAATGCTACATTCAGTCCTAACTTCGAATACTTTATTAATAGTTTTTCAAGCGCTCAGGAACCAACTTCTTATGCTTTATTGAATGCTAAGAATGGTAAAGAGGTAAAAGAAATAGCTAATAATAAAGCTCTTAAGGACAGATTAGCAAATTATAATCTTCCAACAAAAGAGTTTACTACCATTAAAACAGATAAAGGGCATGAGCTTAATGCCTGGATAATTAAACCGGCAAACTTTGATTCTTCAAAAAAATATCCGCTGTTTATGTATCAATATAGTGGTCCCGGTTCTCAGGAAGTGGCTAACAAATGGAACAGTTATAATGACTATTGGTTCTTAATGCTGGCACAACGGGGTTATATTGTGGCTTGTGTTGATGGTAGGGGTACAGGCTTTAAAGGTGCCGACTTTAAAAAGGTAACTTATAAGGAACTTGGAAAGTATGAAGTGGAAGACCAAATTGATGCTGCAAAAGTACTAGGTCGCTATGATTATGTAGATGCGTCAAGAATAGGTATATTTGGCTGGAGTTTTGGAGGCTTCATGTCTTCAAACTGTATTTTGAAAGGAAATGATGTGTTTAAAATGGCAATAGCTGTTGCCCCGGTAACAAACTGGCGTCTTTATGATTCGGTATATACCGAAAGATATATGCAAACACCACAGGAAAACGCATCTGGGTATGATGAAAATTCTCCAATAAGTCATGTAGGCAAACTGGAAGGTTCTTACCTGCTTATTCATGGTACTGCCGATGATAATGTGCATGTGCAAAACACTATGCTTATGGTAGAGGCTTTGGTTCAGGCTAACAAGCAGTTTGACTGGGCTATCTATCCAGATAAGAATCATGGTATTTATGGAGGCGCAACACGCCTTCAGTTATTTACAAAAATGACCAACTTTATTAAAGAGAAACTATAATGAGTACTATTACTAAAACAGCAACTCTGGAAGAGATTCAGGGTTTTGAAGGGAAATATCCAAAACAATTATGGGGCTTATTTTTCTCTGAGATGTGGGAGCGTTTTTGCTTCTATGGGATGAGAGGGGTTTTAACCTACTTTATGATTACTCACCTTATACTGGAAAATGGTGAGCACATGCAGGAAAGTCAGGCTAACTTACAGTATGGGGCAACACAGGCCTTTGTTTATGCCTTTACTTTTATAGGAGGTTTGTTTGCTGATAAAATTTTAGGTTTCCGTAAATCACTTTTCTGGGGTGGTATTTTAATGATTATAGGTAGCCTTATTTTGGCATTTGACCCGTTTCCTGAAAAGAATTTCTTTTTAGGTATTAGTTTCACGGTAATCGGTACCGGTTTCTTTAAACCAAATATCTCTACCATGGTAGGGTCGCTTTATAAAAAAGGTGATCCAAGGAGAGATGCAGGTTTCTCATTATTTTATTCAGGTATTAATATTGGTGCTCTTTTAGGTGGGTATGCATGTATCGCAATAGGTAAGGGACAGTTATTTACCAGTTTTATCCCTGCCGATAAAACCTGGAATGTTGCTTTCGGTCTTGCAGGTGTTGTAATGACTATTAGTTTAGTGACATTTATTTTTACTCAAAAAACACTAGGTCCTATTGGTCTTTCTCCTTTAAGAAAGAATAATGATACGATTGAAGAAATTCCTGAAATTGATGGGGTTGGTACAGTGCAGCCAGAAGCTACTACAGTAAAAACTAAAGTTAAATCAGGTAAAGCTTGGTATGAGTATGTAGTATACCTAGGTACACTTGCTCTTATTCCTGTTATTATGACTATGGTTGCCAAGACTGAGTATACCGACTGGTTTATGTATATAATAGGGCCATGTACATTAATATATCTTATTTACGAAATGACAAAACACTCTTGGGAAGAGAGTAAAAAGCTTATAGCAGCACTTGTATTCATTTTGTTCTCTATTGTCTTTTGGGCATTTTTTGAGCAGAGTGGAGGTTCGTTAAGTATTTTTGCAGCTAAAAATCTTAACAATGAAGTGTTGGGCGTATTTACGCTTGATCCAAACGGGGTAAATAATGCAGCCAACTCAATATTTGTAATAGTATTTGCGCCAATAGTAGGTCTTGTATGGATTGCTATGGCGAAAAAGAAAATAGAACCTAATACTGTTATTAAGTTTGGTTTAGGTTTCCTGTTCCTTGCAGGTGGTTTTTATACGTTTTATACTACAAGATTCTTTGAAGTAGTTGCAGGGTCAGGAATTGCAAGCTTAGATGTTTTTGTTTTAGCTTATTTTGTAATTACCTTTGGCGAGCTTTGTTTGTCACCTATTGGTTTATCTATCATGACAAAACTGTCTCCGCAAAGGCTACAGGGTGTAATGATGGGTATGTGGTTCCTGGCAAGTGCATATGGTCAGTATGTGGCAGGTATTCTTGGGGCTGGTCTTTCTCAGGCAGGTGAAGGAGATTCTCTGCAGCAAAAGCTGGTAACTTACACTGATGGTTATTTACAGTTAGCAATTTATGCAGCAATAGCAGGTGTGGTATTAATCGTAATATCACCAATTGTGAGAAAGCTAATGCAGGATGTAAAATAGAATTTATTTAGGAATTAATATATTTAATATGTCTACGACAACAACGAATGATTTTTTTAAATCGAAAGTATTAGGACATCCGGCAGGGTTGTTTGTTTTGTTCTTTACTGAGATGTGGGAGCGTTTTTCCTTTTACGGAATGCGTGTGCTTCTTATTAACTTCTTAACATTTTCTATTATAGGGGATAACCCAGGGTGGGGATGGTCTGCCGAAAATGCGGCTGCTTTATACGGTACATATGCAATGCTGCTTTATATAACTCCTATTTTTGGAGGTATATTAGCTGATAGGTATATAGGTTATCGACGGGCTGTTGTAATAGGTTCTATAATAATGACATTGGGTCACGCTTCAATGGCTATTGAAACACCTCTGTTTTTATATATAGGTTTGGGACTATTGGTAATAGGTACCGGATTCTTTAAACCTAATATGACCTCAATTCTTTCAGAAATGTATAAAGGTCATTCAGATAAAAAGGATGGAGCATATACTATTTTCTATATGGGGGTTAATGCAGGGGCCTTTTTTGGAATGATGCTGTGTGGTTACCTTGCTGAAAATGTTGGATGGAGCTGGGGCTTTGGTTTAGCAGGTGTCTTTATGTTTTTTGGTACACTTCAGTTTTGGTTGGCAAAACCACTTTTTGGTACAGTTGGAGAAGTGCCTTCAAAAGCAGATCGTATTGCTGCTGAAGAGGCTGCAAAAACATCTCTTAATGCTGAGGATAAAAGAAATCCTTTTACGCTTGTCGATAAATTATTGATATTGGTTACAATTGTAATAGGTTTATTATATGCTTTTAATGACCCGTTGTCTAAAATTGGGAATATAAACCTCTTCCCTTTTAAAGCCGGCAGTGTTGATGGTCAAAATGTAATGGTGTTAATCGCGCTTATTCTATTCCTTGTGTTGGTAATTACAAGAATTGCGAGATATACTACAGTTGTTAGGGATAGAATGATTGCTGTTGTTGTTTTTGCATTTTTTACGGTATTTTTCTGGATGTCGTTTGAACAGGGAGCTTCTTCACTTGTAATATTTGCCAGAGATAATGTTGATAGGACTCTTGAAGGAGGTTCGCTTATGACATTTAATATTGTAAATACGATATTAACTATTGTTCCTTTACTAATAGTTAGCTGGGTACTTATTTTATTAGCAAAACAAACATGGAATAGGATACCTGGTTCTAACATTGTACTTGCAGTTTGTTTTATTGGTGTATGGGGTGTAGTTGTGTGGATGCTTTACCAGTACTTTACAGCTGATAAGTCAGAAATAACAGTATCATGGTTTAGTATATTAAACTCTTTCTTTATCATAACATTTGCATCGTCAATCTCTAAAATATGGGATAGTAAGTATAATCCAAGTGCAGCAGTTAAGTATGGACTTGGTTTAATTGTAATGGCAATAGGTTTTGGTTTACTTGCTTTCGGTGCTTATGGCGTTACAGAAGGTATTAAAGTAAGTATGATATGGTTAGTATTGGCTTATTTGTTCCATACATTGGGTGAGTTATGTTTATCGCCTGTAGGACTTTCTTATGTGAGTAAGTTGGTGCCGGCAAGAATGATTGCTTTTATGTTTGGTATGTGGTACCTGGCAATTGCTATAGGTAACAAGTTGGCGGCTATCTTAGGTGGGCAGATTGAGAATATTACTAAAGAGTACTCTCTTTCTACGTTCTTCCTTATATTTACTATTGTTCCTACAATAGCAGGTTTAATTGTTATGTCGCTAAACCCAATACTTAAAAAACTGATGCACGGGGTTAAATAATTTCGGCACTGTTTTTGAAATCCAATCGGAAAATAAATACTTATGAAAAAAATACTTTTAATACTGTTTGTAGCTTTAGGTACTATGGCTACACAGGCTCAGGAAATAAAATGGATGTCTATGGACGAGGCACTGACGGCTCAGAAAAAAGAAGCCAAGCCTATTTTTATGGATGTGTATACTGATTGGTGCGGTCCATGTAAAATACTGGATAAACACACTTTTCATGACCCTGCGGTAGTAGAGTATATAAGTAAAAATTATTATGCAGTTAAGTTTAATGCTGAAGGTAACTTTGACGTAAACTATAAGGGTAAAAAATATACTAACCCTAATTTTGTAGAAGGACGTAAAGGAAGAAATTCTGTTCATCAGTTTGCAAGGGAATTAAGTATTCGTTCTTATCCTACTATGATGGTTTTTGATAAAAAAGGGCAGATTATAAATACCATTGTTGGTTTACAAACTCCCGATCAGTTACTAACTGCTTTAAAAGAAGAATAATTAACTCCGGTTATTGCCGGATAATATATAGCTCATGAAAAAAATACTGTTAACGCTTTTTATTGTACTGGGTTCAATTACCATACAGGCTCAGGAGCTTGAATGGCATACCGATATGAATAAAGCGATGGAGCTTTCGCAAAAAAACAAGAAACCTTTATTGTTGTTTTTTACCGGAAGTGACTGGTGCGGCTGGTGTATGCGTTTGCAAAAAGAAGTGCTGAAAACAGATGAATTTGCAAAATGGGCTAATGATAATGTTATCCTTGTGGAGCTTGACTTTCCTAAAAGAACAGCTCAGTCTGCCGAACTGAAGCAACAAAATGCTTCACTGGCAAGATCGTTTGCTGTGCAGGGATATCCTACCGTATGGTTTGTAGATGTGCAAAAGGGTGAAGATAAAAAACCTGTACTGAAACAGCTTGGTAAAACAGGCTATGTTAGAGGCGGAGCTTCTGCCTGGCTTGAAGGTGCTAATGCAATATTAGACCACGGTAAAACACAAAAAAAATAAAATTAAAGATATTATCCCTTTTCCCGTTTTGGTGAAAAGGGATTTTTTTAGTGATTAATTATTTATTCAAGTTTATAATATCCTTTTTCTGCAGTAGCATGGAAAAGGATATTTTGTTTATGGCAGGTAGCTTTCCAGTGTTGTATTAAATTCCTGTAATTAGTGCCGTCAGCAATAATTACTTTCGGCTTCATTTCAATAATTATTTTTTCAAGATTTACTTTAGGAGAGTGACTTAATAGTATTATATCCGGTTTTAGGTCTTCGGGATAAATGGTGTTGGGTTCTAAAACGGCTATTTTTTGCCCTTTAAACCATAATAATGTGTTGAGTTGGGTAAGTGTGGGTTTGGGATTAAAAGCGGCTGTGAGGTAGGGTTTAATTGTTTTTATAGGATATGCTGTAGTATCGTTGCAGAGAATGGTTAATCTGTTGCAGTCTTTTATACTGACAACCGATTCATTATAGTTGTTAAATACAATCAGTTCGCTTTTGTTATTCATGTAGGTTTTATAACCCAAATAGCTAATTTGAAAGAGTGAAAAGCAACTTAATACAACTATTGTGGTTTTAAAAGTTGGCTTTCTTAACCATATGCCAAATACAGTGATTACTAATGTCAGGGTAATTGAAAATAACAAAGGAAATGTAATGTCTTTAATATTAAAACTCTCAAACCCGGCAATCCATTCGGTATAATGATTAAGGATTTGTATAAGCCATTTTAAGATTGTTCCTGTTGCATGTGCTAAGTATGTGCTAATAAAGTTGACTAGTAATGTCAGTATTCCAAAGGTTAATAATAATCCGGTTAGCGGAACAACAATAATATTGGTAATGACAGATAGTAATGGGATTTGTTTAAAATAATAAAGGCATAGCGGGAGGGTGCTTACTTGTGCTATGACCGATATAATGGCTATATCGGTAAAATAGTTTATAACTCTGTATTTGGAAAGCCTTATGTTTTTGTAAACAGGTCTTAGAGCAATAATGGCTATAACTGCTGTATAACTTAACTGAAAACCTACATCAAAAAGCTGTTTGGGGCTGAACAGGAGTATAAGTAGCATAGATATGGCGACCGAATTCATCATGCTGCTGTTTCGGTTTAGGTATTGACCAATACTTATAAAACTAAACATGATGACAGCCCTGACTACCGATGGTGATAAACCCGAAAGTATGGCGAACCCCAAAAGTAATAGTAGTAATAATATCAACTTTATTGTTTTACCTCTTTTTGATAATCGGTCTAACGGTTTTAGTAACAGGTTGAGCAGTAAAAATAGGATTGCAATATGTAGTCCTGATATAGCCAGTATATGTATGGCTCCTGCCGAAGCAAACATCTCTGTTGTTTCTGTGCTCAGGTCCTGCCGTTGTCCCAGTAGTAAAGCCTTTAGTAGAGCAATTTCTTTTGGAGCGAAAGTGTTTTTGTTGAAACTGTCTGTTAGTTTGTTTCTTGTGTAGTCAAGATAATAATTGAAGCTCTTGGTCTCACCGGTAAGTATATAATTTTTATTCAGGTTTAATTGATGGAAAATATTCTGTTTTTCCATGTAAGCGGCATAGTCAAACTGATAAGGGTTGAGAGGTTTGTTTATGGGTTTTGGTGTTTCAGTAATAATAAGGTTGTCTCCCGGACTAAATGTTTTATTTTTTGAGCTAATTAATATTCTGCCTCTGGTTTTATAGTGATTTACTCTGCTAACTTCAAAATAATACCTTTCAGAAAATTCGGTAGGTTTTAGTCGGTGGGTTATAGTACCTTCAATAATTGCATTGTTGGTTATGTAATGAGAGTAATGTAGTTTTTGATTAGGGGCGTTGTGTATAGTGTAAGAAAGTATTCCGAGGCTAAAAGTTAACAGCCATGTACTTATTGAAAAGTACGGTTTTTGTATTAGTTGGCTTTTACTTTTCCTGTACATGAAAAGGAAAAGTAATAAGGCAACTGCCGAAAAAGATAATGCTAAACTTAAATATGGGTTTATGTAATAGCCGGCAATAATGCCTACTGCAAAAAACAGGGTTAGTAATGCTATTATCATATCTTTAGGTAAGGTGTTGCCCAAAGATAGTAAAAGTTAGTTTTGTAAAAGGGAGATGTTAGTTTAGTATTCTGTTAGCCTGAGCAAAGCTTTTTGTGTAATACTCTTCACTCATGGAAGATATGGTAACACCTAGGCTAAGTGTTGAATGTATAAACTGGACTTCGCCGTTTTCAACAGATATAACCAGTCCTACGTGATTAATGGCTTTTTTGCGGCGGTTAGTTTTAAAGAAAAGCAGGTCGCCCGGTTTTACTTCAGATATTTTAATTTCTTCGCCAACCTTTGCCTGTTCGTAAGAGCTTCTGGGTAGGGAAATATCAAAAATCTTAAAGGTTGTGAATACAAGTCCGGAACAGTCCATGCCGTCTTTTGTAGTTCCGCCTGTTCTGTAACGTACACCTTCAAAATCCATGGCATTATTTACAATCTGAATTTGAGTGTAATTATCAATGGTAAAGTCAGAAACAAAACCATAATCATTTTCGTCCAGTTTAATTTCTGTTTTAGTAACGGATACAGGCTCTGTAGCAGGTATGTTTACCGACTCATTTTTTTTGCTTCTGCGCTTTCTCTTTTTCTTTGATTTTTCTTCAGTCTCACTACTTTGGCTTCCGCTACCTCCTGATGTAATATCAAGGCTTCCGGGTACTTCACTGTAAGAATATAATCCTTTCTCCACAGCCTCTTCCTTAGATGTTATAATCTGTCCCGAAGCTTTCCAGGAAAGCGCCAGTAACAGGAAAACGGATATGGATACTAATTTTTTCAAAAGCGGTTATTTGGTTATTATTACAGTTGTGCTGTACACAAATATAAAAATAAAAATATGGGTTTTATTTTCCTTCGTTCAAATGCTTAATTATTCGTTGAGCTGTTTTTTGGCTTGCACCTTCACCGCCCAGTTTTTGTTCCAGTAAGTCATAGTCGGCAAGTACTTTCTTTCGGTGTTTTGGGTCTAATATTTTCTGGAGCTCTTTTTTAATGTTCTTACGGTTGCATTCACCCTGTATTAGTTCTTTAACCACTTCACGATCCATAATAAGATTAACCAGTGAAATGAATTTAAGGGTGATAATGCGTTTAGCTATCTGGTAAGATATCCAGCTGCCTTTATAGCATACCACTTCGGGTACTTTAAAGAGTGCTGTTTCCAGCGTAGCGGTGCCCGATGTTACCAAAGCAGCATGTGCTATACTTAGGAGATCGTAAGTTTTATTGCTTATAAAATGAACATTACTGTTTTTAAGAAACTGCTGGTAGAACTCATAATCCTGTGACGGAGCTCCGGCAATTACAAACTGATAGTCTGGGAAATATTTTACTACGGAAAGCATTTCGCTAAGTAGTTTCGAGATTTCCTGTTTACGACTACCCGGTAAAAGCGCAATAACGGGTTTGTCGTCTAAGTTATGTTCTTTCTTAAAACTTTCGGCATCGGTTGGTTTGCGGTTGTGTATGGCATCAATTAACGGATGTCCTACAAACTCCACGGCAAACTGATGTTTGTTTTCATAAAAGTCCTTCTCAAAAGGGAGAATGATATACATGTGGTCTACATCTCTCTTAATGGCTTTAATCCTGTTTTCTTTCCAGGCCCATATTTGTGGGGAAATGTAGTAGTGTGTTTTAATACCCAGTTCTTTTGCCCATTTGGCTATGCGCATATTAAAGCCGGGGTAGTCTATAAAAATAATTACATCGGGCTGAAAGCCCAATATGTCTTCCTTGCAAAATTTAATATTACCTAAAATAGTACGCAGGTTGGCTACAACTTCTGCAAAACCCATAAATGCCAGCTCGCGGTAATGCTTAACCAGTGTTCCGCCTGCCTGCTGCATAAGGTCACCTCCCCAAAAGCGTATGTTTGCTTCCGGATCCTGTTTGTGCAGTTCTTTCATAAGGTTGGAACCATGCAGGTCTCCCGAGGCTTCACCGGCTATAATGTAATATTTCATGCTTAGTGTTTATAGGTCAAAAGTACTTAATTTAATCAGCCTTTTTTATACAAATACTGTAATTAAAGTTAAAATAGCCGTAGCAATTATTATGCCCCATGCCATCATATCTCTTTTTAATCGCAACAGGAGGAAAAATATAAGCAGGTTAGGTATTGCGCCAATGGTAATTACTTTACCCATTACCCCCTGCGACTTAATTGCAGTGATAGTATCGTTTAGGTTACTCCCTGTAGTAGATTCCACATATTTCAGGTATAAAAATATACCTAGTGAGGCAATGGCAAAGCCAATAATTATACCTATGGCTACCTGTATATATTTACTTATTTTCATTTAATTTCCACGAATTTAATTGTTGTATGGCGTGATGTGCGGTTAGGTCAAACTGAACCGGTACTATGGAAATGTATCCCTTTTCTAAAGCCCATTCGTCAGTGTCTTCACCGTTGTCGAGATTTACAAATTTTCCGGTTAGCCAGTAATAATCACGTCCCTGGGGGTTTTGTCTTTTGTCAAACTCCTCCATCCACATGGCTTTTGCCTGTCGGCATATTTTGATGCCCTTAATTTCGTTTTCCTTTAGTTTAGGGATATTTACATTAAGAATAACGCCCTCCGGTAATCCGTTTGCAAGTACCTGTAGGGTTATTTTTTTAATAAACGATTTAGCAGGTTCAAAGTCGGCGTTCCAGTTGTAATCCAATAATGAAAAACCTATGGCAGGTATGCCTTCAATACCGGCTTCTACCGCGGCACTTAGTGTTCCTGAATATATTACGTTTATGGATGAATTGGATCCGTGGTTAATGCCCGATACACATAAGCTGGGTCTTCGGTCCAGTATTTCGTTTACGGCAAATTTCACACAGTCAACCGGGGTGCCCGAGCAACTGTATTCGCTGTCAACATCAGGATCAATGTTTATTTTGTTGACAGACAGTGTGCTGTTTATAGTTATGGCGTGACCTGTGGCAGATTGTGGACTGTCGGGTGCCACTACCACAACATCACCTATGGTTTTCATTACCGATATTAATGCTCTTATTCCGGGTGCAGAAATACCGTCGTCGTTGGTGACCAGTATTAGGGGTTTTTTCTTCATGCTTCTAGTAAAATCAAAATAAGTATTGTACTTTTACGTTAGCTAAAATAAGCATTTTTGCTTTCGTGCCCTTTATTTTTATTGATGTTAACTCATGCCGTTTGAATTTTTGGCACGCTTTTTTATACAGATTATATAATGAAAGCTATTTTGGAATTTATGAAAAGAAACTATAAAATACTGATGTTTGTTGCCGTGCTTGCGGTGGCACTACTTAGTTTTATCCCCGGGAAAAAAGAATCTGACCCAGATAAGGACAAACTTTTACTGGAACTTATAACGTTTGTTATTGAAAAAGGACATTATGATCCGGCTGCTATTAACGACGATTTCTCTAAAGGAGTGTATAAAGACTACATTGAAGGATTAGATCCTTCAAAACGTTTTTTCTTACAGTCAGATATTGATGAGTTTGCTAAGTATGAAACTCAGATAGATGATATGATCAATACTCAGGATCTTGCCTTTTTTGATCTTACTTACACTAAATTGATTCAGCGATTAAAAGAGTCTGAAGATATTTATAAAGATATATTGGATAAACCTTTTGATTACAGTATCGATGAAACTTTTGATGCTGATTATGAGCATAAACCATATGCTAAATCTAAAGATGAACTAAAGTTACGTTGGGAAAAACAACTTAAACTTTCTGTGCTTTCATCTATAACAGATAAGCAAAAGGTACAGGAAAAAAATCTTGAGACTTACAACAAGAAGTCGGCTGAAGAAAAAGAGAAAGCTGATAAGCCTGAAATGAAATCTTTTGAAGAGCTTGAAAAAGAGGCTCGCGAATCTAGCCGTAAATCATTAGACCAGTACTTTGAGTTTATTGACGATCTTACCCGTGATGAGTGGTTTAGTATATATCTTAACTCTATCGTAGAGAGGTTTGATCCGCACACATTCTACTTTGCTCCCGATGATAAGGAGAAGTTTGATACCAGTATGAGAGGTTCTATTGAAGGTATTGGTGCCAGATTGCAAAAGAAAAGTGATTATGTAGAAATATCTGAACTTATACCGGGAGGACCAGCCTGGAGAGGTAAGGAGCTTGAGCAGGGTGACCTTATTATGAAAGTAGCTCAGGGTGAAGAAGAGCCTGTTGATATTGCAGGTATGCGCCTTGACGATGTGGTTAAGAAAATTAAAGGTCCTAAAGGAACTGAGGTTCGACTTACAGTTAAAAAAGTAGATGGTAGCATTGAAGTTATCCCTATAGTAAGAGAGGTAGTAGAGATTGAAGAGACTTATGCCAAATCAAGTGTTGTAGAGAAAGATGGGAAAAAATACGGTATCATTAATCTACCTAAGTTCTATATTGATTTTGAGAATAAAGACAACCGTGATGCGGCTAAAGATGTTAAGCAGGAAGTTATCAGATTAAGAGAATATGGAGTAGACGGTATTGTTATCGATTTAAGAAATAATGGTGGAGGTTCACTTAGAACTGTTGTAGATATGACAGGTTTATTTGTGCCTGAAGGACCTGTTGTTCAGGTAAAATCATCTAACAAGAATAAAGAAGTATTAGAGGATAAAGGAACTAAAGTAGAGTGGGACGGACCGCTTGTGGTTTTAGTGAACAACTTCTCAGCTTCTGCTTCAGAGATTTTTGCAGCAGCAATTCAGGATTATAACCGTGGATTAATATTGGGTAGCAGACATACGTATGGTAAGGGTACAGTACAAAATGTAATAGATCTTAACCAGTTTGTAAGAGGAAACTCTATGGGCGATCTTGGTGCACTTAAAACTACTACGCAGAAGTTTTACAGAATTAACGGTGGTTCTACCCAAAGAGAAGGTGTTTACAGTGATATTGTAATGCCGGACAGATATGCTTACCTGCAAATGGGTGAGCGTGATAGCGAAACGGCTATGCCTTGGGATAAAATAGATGCAGCTTCATTTAAGCCCTTTAAAAGTAACTATGATTTAGTTATTGCTAAAAGTAACGACAGGATTTCTAAAAATGACCAGTTTAAGCTTATTGATGAAAATGCAAAATGGATTGACGCTAAAAAAGACGACAATCAGTTTGACCTGAATATTGATAAGTTTAAGGCTGAGCTTAAAAAGACGGAAGATATTACCAAGAAGTTTAAAGCTATCTCTGATTACAAAAACGGACTTGAATTTAAACCGCTTCCATACGAACAGGCAATTTTTGATAAAGACCCTGCCTTTGCAGAGAAAAAGCAAATATGGTATGAGAGCCTGGCTAAAGATGTTTATGTTGAAGAAGCAATAAATGTACTTGGTGACATGCAGGATAAATCGGCTAAAACAGCGGTTACCCTTAATAAGAAAGAAAAACCTATTAAAACAAGATAGTTTTAATGAGTAGAAATAATCAATCCCTCACAATCTTAGCGCTCCAAAAGTTTAAAAAGAACTTTTGGGGCGTTTTAAGTTTATCGTTCATTTTGATTTTGGTATTTATTGCTGTGTTTGCCTATGTGTTTGCGCCCGATAATACCAAAAATGCTAACTGGGGGGATTTGTCTATTCATTCTAAGTCACCGGGGTTTACAGTTGAAATGCTAACGCTTCCTGTGCCGGGTAAAACAGAGGAAACACACCTGTCTGATTATTTTACAGGGAAAGAGTTTATTCAGCCTAAAGTGCCTATACTTGGTTATGAAATAAATAATGACAGCCTTACTTATACCGAATATGCTAACGATCCTGATTTGGCAGTTACTAAATCAGTTCCGCTTACGGTATTTGGTACAACTAATCTCGAAACTATTAAGTCAGATTTTATTAAGGAACAAAAGTTTATACTGGGTACCGATAGTCAGGGTAGGGATTTATTAAGTAGGCTTATTGTTGGTTCAAGGGTATCTATTGCTATTGGTTTTGTGGCTGTATTTATATCGCTTCTTGTAGGGATATTTTTTGGTGCCATTGCCGGGTTTTTTGGCGGTAAGGTAGATGCTTTTGTGATGTGGCTGGTAAACATAATCTGGTCCATACCTACACTACTTTTAGTAATAGCTATTACACTGGCTTTAGGAAAAGGATTCTGGCAGGTTTTTGTAGCTGTAGGGCTTACTATGTGGGTAGAGGTTGCCCGTGTGGTTAGGGGGCAGGTTATGAGTATTAAACAAATGCAGTTTGTAACGGCTGCGAGGGCTTTAGGGTATAAGAATGTCAGGATAATATTTAATCATATACTGCCTAACAGTATGGCTCCGGTTATAGTAATATCGGCGGCTAATTTTGCTTCGGCTATTCTGGTGGAAAGCGGACTTAGCTTTTTAGGGCTGGGGGCACAACCGCCCGTGCCAAGCTGGGGAGGTATGATTAAAGATCACTACAACTATATTATTTTAGGGAAACCTTATTTGGCATTAGCACCGGGTATAGCCATGTTGTTATTGGTGCTTGCCTTTATGATGGTAGGTAATGCTCTAAGGGACGCTCTCGATGTAAAAGCCGAATAGAATAATAACTACCACTCATTAACCTTATTGGCATCCAGTTTTATAAAAATAAACAGGAGGGTAGTAAAAGCAAACAGGCTCGATCCTCCATAAGAGAAAAACGGAAGCGGAACCCCGATAGTTGGGAAAAGCTTTATAAGCATCGCTATGTTAACGAAAAAGTGTGTAAAAAGCAATGCTGCCACACAATAGCCATACGTTCGGCTAAAGCGCGATTTTTGCCTCTCCGCGAGGTATAGTATGCGTAGTAGCAGAGTTACAAACAGTACTATTACAACCATTGAACCTGCAAAGCCCCATTCTTCACCTACTGTAGTAAAAATATAATCGGTATGTTGTTCGGGCACAAACTTACCTTTGGTTTGTGTTCCTTCTAAGTATCCTTTGCCTGTCCATGAACCCGATCCAATAGCAATCATTGATTGGTTTAGGTTATAACCCTCTGCCTGAATGTTTACATTTTTATCAAAAAGTACATTGATACGATCCTTTTGGTGTTCTTCCAGTACGTTATTAAAAACATAGTCTACCGAGAAGGTAAAACCTATCATTGCTATTAATGTGATAACGTAAATGAATATGTTTCTTTTGTTTTTTCTGTTCAGTACATAATGGATAATAATTCCGGCAATAATATAAACCACCAGGAACTGTAGTTTTATAAGTAATGCCAAAAGGAATAACAGTATTGCAAAAAAGCCTGTCCATAAATACCATGAAGGTAAACCTTCACGGTGCAGTACAAAAGCCAGAGACAAGAATATCATGGCACTACCGGCATCAGGCTGCATCATGATAAGTAATACCGGCATTGCAAGGATACCAAAGGCTACCATTTGATTGTTGGTCGTCTTTAAGTTTATTTGTACATCACTCAGGTATTTAGAAAGTATAAGCGAGGTGGCTATCTTGGCAAATTCTGAAGGTTGTATACTAAAGCCTCCAAAGGCATACCAGTTGGTTTGTCCCTTTATGGTTTTACCGGCAACAAAGAGTCCGGCAAGGAGTATGAGTGACAGAATGTAAAATATGAGGGAATACTTCTCATAGATTTTAGCATCGAGCATAAGTATTACGCTTATCAAAGGGATACACATCATTATGAAAAGCATTTGCTTGCCGTAAATCTCGCTCAGGTCAAAAATAGAACCCGGATTTGTAGGTAAGGAAGCAGAGTATATAGTCATCCAGCCCAGTAATACCAATGCGGTATACAGGAAAATTAAAGGCCAGTCAACATTATTAATTACACTCTGGTTTCTCATTGCTTGTTATTATAATATCCGTTTATAACTTTATCATATTCCTCTTTAAGACCCTGTGTAAGCATTTTTGTTTCTAAATCCTTACGTGTTATTTCGCCTTTAAGGTATTTCTCTATCATAAGGCTGGCAATAGGTCCTGCCCAGCGTGCTCCCCAATATCCGTTCTCAATAAATACAGCGATAGCGATTTTTGGATCATGCCTTGGAGCAAATGCTACGAATACCGAGTGATCCTGTAGTTTTACCCTTTTACCGTTTATTTTGGCATAGTTCTCTGCTGTACCTGTTTTACCACAAATCTCTATGCCCTCAACACGAAGGCTTTTTGCTGTACCTAAGTTATACACATCATATAGCCCGTCTATAACCGGTTTAAAATGCTCTTTGTTGATAGTGGTTTCATGCTTGGTGGTAAATTTCTCGTCAATTTCACCATCCTGAATATTTTTGATGATATGAGGGGTGTAATAATAACCCTCGTTAGCAACAGTAGCCATCATGTTTGCCAGCTGGATAGGAGTCATTTTAATCTCACCCTGCCCAATAGCGTTTGATATAGTGGTTGTGCTTCTCCATCCGCCGTTAGGGTAGTAGCGGTTGTAGTAATCACCATCAGGTATTAATCCTCTTCTTCCCGGTGGCAGGTCATACCCTAAAAAGTTACCAAGCCCAAAACTCTTTAAATGGTTACTCCAGGCATCCATACCGTCTTTAGGTTTGTCGTACTTATCTATAGTCAGTTTGTAAGTGCTGGCAAAGTAAGTGTTACAGGAGTTGTATATACCGTTATGCAGTTTTGACGGACCGCTATCGTGACACTTCATAAATGCCCCACGGCCATAAAAGAAACCATGGTGGCAAATAAAGGTAGTGTTCTCATCTATTACCTCTTCCTGTAGTCCTATAAGTCCGGTAAGGATTTTAAACGGAGACCCGGGAGGATACTCGGCTAAAAGTCCACGGTCAAATAGAGGTACACCTATAGTATCTCTTGATAATTTGGTGTAGTTCTCTGAACGTTTACGTCCTACAAGTATAGACGGGTCGTAATTTGGGGCAGTAACCAATGCCAGTATTTCGCCTGTTTTAGGCTCAAGGGCAACAATACCACCGCGCTTTTCAAACATTAGTGATTCGCCATATTTTTGTAGTTCGGCATCAAGGGTTAATGTGATGTCTTTTCCTTTTACGGCAATAGTGTCATACATACCTTCTTTAAAAGGGCCTATTTCCCTTCCAAAGCGGTCTCTCTGTATGCGTTTTACACCTTTAACACCTCTAAGTACATCCTCATACATTTCTTCAACTCCCTGTCTGCCTATAAGATCACCGCTCTTGTAATATGGATTTTTTTGAATGATATAATCATTAACCTGCTGAATGTAACCAAAAACATTTGCGGCTTCGTTTACCTGATAATCTCTTAGTGAACGCTTAACGATATCAAAACCTTTAAAACGACGAATTTTTTCCTGAAAAGCGGCAAACTCTTTTTTGTTTAGCTGAGCTAAAAAGATAGAGGGTAGCCTTGGGCTGTATACTTTTGCCTTTTCAACTTTTCGTATAAACTCTTCTTTGGTGATGCTTAAAAGACTGCATATTTCAAGCGTATCTGTGTCCTTCATTTCATTAGGGGTGACCATAATATCGTATGAAGGTTGGTTAGCTACCAGTAGCTCTCCGTTACGGTCGTATATATAACCGCGCTCAGGGTATTCGTATTTTATTTTAACAGCATTGTTGTCCGATGCCTCATTGTAGGAGTCGTCAAGTATTTGTAGATAATAAAGTCTGACTGTTATCAGTAACGCTGCAGCTATAATTATGGCTGGCAGTAAAATCTTTCTCATTGTTTGCCCGGCTTAATTAAATAAATTATGGTAATACTAAGAATCAAGGTGAAAGCAGTAGTTGCAACTGTTCTTATCAGGGTGTCTATGATAAGAGTAAACCTTAATAACTCCAAAAGATATAAAATTAAATGGTGTGTTACAACTGAAATCAGAATAAATGAAAAACGTTCGGGCGTAAGGCGGTCATTTATCCGTATAGTTTGATATTCGTAACTGATACCGAATGAGAATCTGAAAAAAGCAGGCCTGAAATAGGCTAAGCAAACACAGGCAGCGGCATGTGGTCCTGATGTGTTTAAAAAGATATCCTGAGTTAGCCCTAAAAAGAAAGCAGTGATAAGCAATAAAGCTTTGTTGCCGTTAACAGGGTATAAAAGGATATATAATATATACGGAAATGCGGTATAGCCAAACAGTTCCATCTTGTTAAAAACAAGAATTTGTGCTGCCATTAAAAGGACAAATCGTGATATGTTGCCTATAAGTGTACTATTCATCTCCGGTACGGGCTTCCAGGTCTCTTATTTCCTGCAAGTCTTTATTTTCTATAATGTATACATGGTCAAGGTTAGTCATGTCGTTAAACAGTCTAACATTTAAGGTGTAATAATTTGTTTTGGTATCCCTGAAAATATTTTCAATTTTTCCTATCGGAATGTTTTCCGGGAATATTACCGATCGTCCTCCGGTTACAATAGTGTCACCTTTTTTTACAGATGCCAGTCTTGGTACTTCGGTAAGAAGGGCGTAACCTGCATTTTTTGCATCCCATTTCAGGGTCCCGAAGTGGTTACTACCTTTAATTTTGGCATCCAGTTTAAATTTTAAGTTTAGTATACTGATTACCGTAGCGTAATTTTTTGAAGTATTCTCTATTATACCTACAACACCTAAGCTGCTTACAACGCCCATATCCGGTTTAACACCATCGTTAGTACCGCTGTTAATAGTAAGGTAGTTTTCTTGATTGTTGTATGAGTTGGAGATGACTTTAGACTGTATAACGGTAAAATTATCAAGTCCCTGTGGTTTCTGTACAGCAGGAATATTAATAGTGTCCTGACTGTTGTACAGTAATTGTTTTAATGTGGCATTTTCGGTAGCAAGTTTATCATTTTGTTCTTTAAGGCTGAAATATTGCTCTACGTCGTTTATTTTTTCGTAGGTATAGCCCGATATAGCGTTAGCCGATGTAACAGCCCTGCTCCTGTGATAGTAGTGTGACTGAAATACCAGCGATAACGATATGCCTAAAAGCAGCAAAAACAGTAATAAGATACTGTTTTTAAATATAAAATTAAATATTTGCTGCATGAACTATTGCTGTTTATTTGATAAGTATGCTCCTGAATTTCTCGATGTTTTTAAGTGCCATTCCGGTACCGCGTACAACCGCTCTTAACGGGTCTTCGGCGATGTAAACCGGTAGGTCTGTTTTTTGTGATATACGCTTGTCAAGTCCTCTTAACATCGAACCACCACCTGCAAGGTAAATACCGGTATTGTAAATATCGGCAGCAAGCTCAGGAGGGGTTTGTGATAAGGTTTCCATAACAGCGTCCTCAATACGTTGAATAGACTTATCAAGGGCTTTGGCAATTTCACGGTATGAAACATCAACCTGTTTTGGTTTACCTGTTAAAAGGTCACGACCCTGAACAGACATTTCCTCCGGTGGGGACTCTAAGTCTTCAAGGGCAGCACCAATTTGGATTTTGATTTTTTCGGCAGTTGTCTCACCAACAAAAAGGTTATGCTGGGTTCTCATGTAGTAAACAATATCGTTAGTGAAAACGTCACCCGCAATCTTAACCGATTTGTCACATACAATACCACCCAGTGCTATAACAGCAATCTCGGTAGTACCACCACCTATATCTACAATCATGTTACCCTTAGGCTGCATGATATCCACACCAATACCTATGGCTGCAGCCATAGGTTCGTGGATTAGGTATACTTCTTTACCGTTTACCCTTTCAGCAGATTCTTTTACTGCACGCATCTCCACTTCGGTAATACCCGAAGGAATACAGATAACCATGCGAAGGGCCGGTTGAAACAGTTTCTTTTTTAAAGCCGGAATACTTTTGATAAACATCTTTATCATTTCTTCCGATGCAGCAAAGTCTGCAATAACCCCGTCTTTAAGCGGACGTATGGTTTTGATATTTTCATGGGTTTTACCCTGCATCATATTGGCTTCTTTACCAACGGCAATTATTTTACCGGTAACACGGTTCCGTGCTACTATAGACGGGCTGTCAATAACAACTTTGTCATTATGTATAATCAGGGTGTTTGCGGTACCAAGGTCAATCGCAATATCCTCGGTCATGAAATCAAAAAATCCCATACTTTATTCCTCAGGGTTTAGTTTATTTAAAATTAGATGCACAAACAAAAATAACAAATTAATGTTTAAAATGACGTGTTCCTGTAAATACCATTGCAACATTGTTTTCATTGCAGTAGTTTATACTTAGTTCGTCTTTAATTGAACCTCCAGGCTGTATTACAGCGGTGATTCCTGCCTGCTTAGCCAGTTCAACGCAATCCGGGAAAGGGAAAAACGCATCACTTGCCATTACAGCTCCGTTAAGGTCAAAGTTAAATGAATTTGCTTTTTCTACAGCCTGTCTTAAAGCATCTACACGAGACGTTTGTCCGGTACCGCTGGCAAACAGTTGTTTGTTTTTAGCAAAAACGATGGTATTGGATTTTGTATGCTTACAGATTTTTGAAGCAAACAGCAGGTCTTCCACTTCCTGCTCAGTAGGTGAAGTTACTGTAACGGTGTTTAAATGCTCTTTATTGTCTGTAATGTTGTCTTTGTCCTGAACTAATAATCCGTTTAAGCATGTTCTAACCTGTTTAGCAGGTAGTTCCACTTCGTTTTGAATTAAAATAATTCTGTTTTTCTTTTCCTGAAGTACCTCAAGAGCGTCGTTGTCATAAGCCGGAGCGATAACAACTTCACAGAAAAGCTGGTTTATCTCACTGGCAGCAGCTTTGTCTATTTTTGCATTAGAGATAAGTACACCTCCAAAGGCAGAAGTAGGGTCGCCTGCAAGAGCATCAAGATAAGCTTCTTTTACATTGCTTCTTGTTGCTAGACCACAAGCGTTGTTGTGCTTAAGGATGGCAAATGTAGGGTCGTCGTTTTTAAATTCCTGCATTAGGTTAACGGCAGCATCTACATCAAGAAGGTTGTTGTATGATAATTCCTTACCGTGAAGTTTGCTGAACATTTTGTCAAACTCGCCAAAGAAGAAGCCTTTTTGGTGAGGGTTTTCGCCATAGCGAAGTACCTGTCCGTTAGCAATACTCTCTTTGTAGTAAGTATCGTCTGTATTAAAGTAATTGAATATAGCAGTATCGTAGTTTGAAGAAACGTGGAATGCTTTTGTAGCAAGTAGTCTTCTTTCTTCAATTGTAGTGCCGCAGTTGTTTTTAGTAATCATGTCTAAAAACAGGCTGTACTCATCTACAGAAGCAACGATAACAGTGTCTTTAAAGTTTTTTGCAGCAGCGCGGATAAGTGAAATACCACCGATGTCGATTTTCTCGATAATGTCGGCTTCAGGAGCGCCTGATGCTACAGTTTTTTCAAAAGGATACAGGTCAACGATAACCAGGTCAATTTGCGGGATATCGAATTCTTTCATCTGCTGTACGTCCGACTCGTTATCCTGACGGTTAAGAATACCTCCAAATACTTTTGGGTGTAATGTTTTTACTCGTCCTCCAAGTATTGAAGGGTAAGAAGTTACGTCTTCAACAGCTACAACCGGTATGCCTAAATCTTTGATAAAAGATTCTGTTCCTCCGGTAGAATAGATGGTTACTGAATTTTCGTGTAGTTTCCTAACAATAGGTTCTAAGCCGTCTTTATCGAATACTGAGATAAGGGCCGATGAAATGTTTTTTACTGTGCTCATTTTGATGCGTGTTCTAAAGGTGCAAAAGTAGTTATTGTATGGCTAACATTCAAAGAGATATAACATATAATTTTATGTTTTTTTAATTTTAATGTTTTTAGTTTTTAGGATTTTGCGAAAAAAATATTGAATTTTACACAACTCAATAAAAAATGTTATGCTGTTATACCTGCGTTTGCTTAGAGAAAGCCTCGGATTTGCCCTAAATGCACTTAGGAACAACAAGCTGCGTACCTTTTTATCGCTGCTGGGAGTTACTATAGGTATATTCTCTATTATTGCTGTTTGGGCGGCTGTAGACTCTATGGACAGGCAAATAAAAGAGCAACTTAGCAGTGTGGACAGGAATACCATGTATTTAAAAAGATTCTCTTTTGCGCCCAGCAATGTGCCAAGGTGGAAAAGAGATCAGTTTCCTGATGTTACTTATGCCGAATACCAGTACCTGAAAGAATCGGTAACAATGGCTGATAAGCTGGCCTACCAGATTTTTACCAGTAGAGAGGTGGTTAAATATAATGATAAATCGGTTAGTGATATAAATGTTGTTCCGGTGTCGTATGAGTTTACTGATATACAGAAGCTGGATATATCTAACGGGCGTTTTTATAATGAAGCCGAATCGGTTTCCGGTACACCGGTTATCGTAATTGGTTATGAAGTAGCTGATGCTTTATTTGGAGCTGCTGATCCTGTAGGCAGAAAAATAAGAATGTATGGTCAGAAATTTACCGTGATAGGTGTTTTGAACAAGCAGGGGCAGGGGAGCTTTGGTGAAAATAATGATACGGCTGTATTTCTTCCGGTTAACTTTTTACGTCGCAAATATGGTGATCATAATGATTTTATGACGCCTATAATTATCATAAAACCCAAAGCTGGTTATACGGGAGAAGAAGTAAAAGCTGAGGTGGCTTATAAGTTAAGAAGTTACAGGGGTATAAAGGCTGGTGAGATTGATAATTTTATGATTGATATCCTTTCGGGCTTTACTGATTTTATTGATGATATTGTGTTTAACCTAAACCTTGGTGGCGGTATAATAGCCTTTTTCTCTATTATTGTTGGCGGATTTGGTATTGCTAATATTATGTTTGTTTCGGTTAAAGAAAGGACTAATCTTATAGGTATTCAAAAAGCGCTTGGAGCAAAAAGGAAATTTATATTGCTTCAGTTTTTGTTTGAAGCTATTATACTTTGTGTAATTGGCGGACTGGTAGGTATGGCGCTCGTATGGGTAATAGCGGCGGTTTTAACCAAGGTGCTAGACTTTGAGTTTGTTTTAAGTGTAGCCAATATCATTTGGGGTGTAGGTATATCGGTAGCTATTGGTCTTGTTTCGGGAATAATGCCTGCGGTTTCGGCATCAAGGTTAGATCCTGTAGAAGCTATAAGAAGCGGAATGTAATTAAGTATAGATATAAAAAAATGATAAAAAAATGCCCCTGTATTGCAGGGGCATTTTTATTTGTTTATTTATCGTACCGGTTGATTTTGAATAAGGTCAAGGTATAGGTTAACCTTGTCTTTAAGTTCTCTACGAGGAGTGATAAAGTCAAGGAAACCGTGTTCTAATACAAACTCTGCAGTTTGGAATCCTTCAGGTAGGTCTTTACCTGTAGTGTCTTTTACTACACGTGGACCTGCAAACCCGATAAGAGCTCCCGGTTCTGAAATGTTTACGTCTCCTAGCATCGCGTATGATGCAGTTGTACCACCCGTTGTAGGGTCTGTACATAGAGAGATGTAAGGTATTTTAGCATCTGCAAGCTGAGCAAGTTTAGCTGATGTTTTAGCAAGCTGCATAAGTGAATAAGCAGCCTCCATCATCCTTGCTCCACCAGATTTAGATATCATAAGGAAAGGAATTCTGTTTTTGATAGAGTGGTCAATTGCTCTTGCAATTTTTTCACCTACCACAGCTCCCATAGATCCGCCGATGAAAGCGAAATCCATACATGCAATTACGATGTCTTTTCCTTTAGATTTACCTACTCCGGTTCTAACGGCATCTTTAAGTTTTGTTTTTTCCTGAGCGTCTTTTAAACGATCGCCATACTTTTTGGTGTCCACAAACTTAAGAGGATCCTTTGATGTCATATCGGCATCAAGTTCTTCATACTCGTTATTGTCAAACAGTATTTCAAAATATTCCTTACTGCCTATCCTAACGTGGTATCCGTCTTCAGGGCTTACATAAAAGTTTTTTGCCAATTCTTCGGCATCAACAATTTTACCGGTTGGTGATTTGTACCATAATCCTTTAGGTACATCCTTCTTGTTCTCGGTTGGTGTTTGTATTCCTTTTTCCGTTCTTTTAAACCAAGCCATTTTACAAATATTAGTTAGTTATACGGCCCTAATTATTATAGGGTATTAACGTTGTTCAGGTCTTCAAAAGCTTTTGCAAGCCTTGCGTTAAAGGTAAGTTCTCCTTCACGCATCCATTTTCTTGGATCGTAGTATTTTTTGTTTGGAGAATCGGCCCCTTCAGGGTTACCTATTTGAGTTTTAAGATATTCAATGTTTTTAGAAACATAATCACGGATACCTTCTGTAAATGCAAACTGAAGGTCAGTGTCAATGTTCATTTTAATTACACCATAAGTAATTGCTTCCCTGATTTCTTCAAGTGTAGAACCTGAACCACCGTGGAAAACAAAATCTACAGGGTTAACACCTGTGTTGTATTTCTCCTGAATGTAATCCTGAGAGTTTTTAAGGATTTTTGGTGTAAGTTTTACGTTACCCGGTTTGTATACACCGTGTACGTTACCAAAAGCAGCCGCTACAGTGAATCTGTTAGAAACTTTGCTTAGTTCTTCATAAGCATAAGCTACTTCTTCCGGCTGAGTATATAGTTTAGAGCTGTCTACGTCAGAGTTATCTACTCCGTCTTCTTCACCTCCTGTAATACCTAATTCAATTTCAAGGGTCATGCCCATTTTGCTCATTCTCTCAAGGTATTTTTTAGAAATTTCTATGTTTTCCTCAAGAGGCTCTTCTGATAAGTCAATCATGTGAGAGCTGAAAAGTGGTTTTCCTGTAGCTTTGAAGTGCTCTTCACTAGCGTCAAGTAAACCGTCTATCCAAGGTAGTAAGTTTTTAGCACAGTGGTCTGTATGTAATATAACAGTAGCTCCATAAGCTTCTGCAAGTGTATGTATGTGTTTTGCTCCTGCAATAGCACCTAAAATGGCAGATTTCTGACCGTCATTAGATAATCCTTTACCTGCATTGTAAGACGAACCGCCGTTAGAGAACTGAATGATTACCGGTGCATTTAATTTTGCAGCTGTTTCAAGTACTCCGTTTATTGTGCTTGATCCCGTTACGTTTACCGCCGGTAGAGCAAATCCTTTTTCTTTAGCGTACTGAAAGATCTCCTGAACCTGATCTCCGGTTGCAACCCCGGGTTTAATATTATGAGCCATTTATTTATAGATTTTTAAAATTAATTTACAAAAATAGTATTTTTAAATTTAGAACGGATAATTAATTCCGACATTTAGGACAGAGTGGGAGAAATTATACTCTTTAAACCACCTGTCGTTTACTTCCCTGCCCGGGTTGTATGTTTTGAAACCTAGGTCAAGGCGGACTACAAAGAAATTAAAATCATATCTAAATCCAAAACCCGAACCAAAAGCCAGGTCGCGGAAGGATTGAATACCGTTAAAGGTATAGTCTTCGTCTTCCTCATTATCAAAAACATTCCAAATGTTACCTACATCGCCAAACACGGCGCCGTTTAACTGCCCAAATATGTTAAAACGTAATTCAGCACTGTAAGCCATTTTGAAGTTAGCTTCGTTAAAGTCGTTAGGGCTTCCGCTTCGTCCCGGTCCAAGGCTGTAAGACTGCCATGCTCTGTTATCGTTAGACCCACCACCAAAGTAACTTCGTGTAAACGGAATTGAGTTGGAGTTCCCATAAGGTATAGCGATACCAAAAAAGGCTCTCATGGCAAGTACTTTTCCGCGCCTTAAGTCAAAGTGTTTTATAAAGTCGAATTCTGTTTTTACATATTGCGAGTATTCCACATTTACAAAGGTTCTTCTTCCGTTTTCATTCATGTTTTTATCACCCTGTAATCTGGAAAGTAGTGTAAGGAAGTTGCCTGCCGTTTCCAGTTTGGTTTTAAAAATGAAAAAAGTATTATCTAAAAGGTTTTCTTTTGTACTTGTGGTATAAGTAAAGTTTGAAGCAAATATCAGATTGTTTTCTGTAAGCCTTTGTCTTCTTTCCTCAAGGCTATTAATACTTTTGAAGTCTTCGTTGCTTACAGTTACATTTTCGTTTTTAACATCGTTTATAAAGCCATTAGTTCCTGATTCGATAATTAGCTCTTCTTCTCCTGTGTCCGGATTGGTCGTGAAATAATCGGGGTCAACCTGCGACTGGTACTGTAGTGCATAATCGTTTAATCGGGAGTATGACGATTGATAAACGTTAAAGTAATTTTGCGGATTTACATTACGGATGTATTGAATGTTAAGTAAATCAAGTTTTGCAGTAACATTTCTTTTAGGTGTCCAGTTGTAATTTAATATTCCGGTAAAGCTCTCTTTGTCCAACCCAATATTTTGCTGCCTGCTGATACCAAAACTCATAGTGGTAGAGGGGATCATTTCCTTACGGATTATCCTGTCGGTATTGAGAGGGAAAAATATTCGCGGGAAAGTCAGTCGTAAATCAGCACCATATTCAAGAATGTTGAAGAAAGAACGATCCTTAATAGCCTGGTCTCTTGATGAGCCGATGTTGCCCCTTGTACTGATACTTAATACCTCGGCTCCTCTAAAAACATTTCTGGCAGATAAAGTAACATTACCCTGTATACCAAAATCCTGAATGTTTGAGTGATTAAAGTCTACGCTGGTAGAAAGATCAAACTTATCTTTCGGCTTAAGGTATATATTTGTAATAAGCGATGTTCCTGTAGAGTCGTTAGGGTCTACTTCATATATTATTTTAGGGTAATAAAATACGCTAAGGTTGTTAAGGTATCTGTAGGTAAGTGTACGTCTAAAATCGGCATAGGTGCTTCCCGGAGTAACAAATACAGGATCGGTCAAAGCTTTTGGTCTGTAGTTAAGTTTTCCGTTACTGTATATATTAAAGCCTTTGTAGGTTGTGCTGTCTATAGCGGGTGTTTCTTCGCCATTTGGGTTTTCGGTATATATGTTAACTTCCTTAACGGTGTATATTTTAAAAGGTCTTGTGTAGGTAGAATCCTGTGTTCTTATAAGCTCATCAGTAACTAATAGCTCTACATTTGCTTTATACCCTGTTCCAATTGTGTCTATATTGTATGAAACATAGTTGGGTTGGAAATTGTAAACCCCGTGATTTAGAAAATAGTTTGTAATCCTGTCACGTTCTCCCGAAAAATCATTTTGGTTGTATTGTTTTCCTTTTTTGATAAGGGATTTGTCTTTTGTAGTTTGGTAAAGTGAGTCCAATACCGGGGTTGCAATTTGTGTAGATATTGAATCTACTATATAAGGTTTACCGGTATTTACTGTGTAGCTTACTTTTGCTTTTTTGTAAGCAATGCTGTCTATTTTGTAATCTACCTGTGTGCGAAAATACCCTTGTCTGAAATAATGAGCTCTTAGCCTGGATGCCGATCTTTTAGTGCGTTTCTCATCTACAACAACAGGAGGTTCGCCAACATTTTTAAGGAAACTACTTATACCGGTAACAAAAAACGATTGACCTAAACGCTGCACCTGTTTGTCTGAAAGCAGGGCGGTGTATCTTTTACGGCGGTTAGGTTTCCTGTTTAGCCATGCCTGGTATGATGAATCGGGGTTAGGTGTTGCCCAGTTATACATGTGCAGCCTGATGTTAAGTCCAAGCACATCGCTATTAGGTAACTGATATAACTGATTGGTTACATCCTCATCATTTACTTTCTTGTCGTTTACGGTTATATTGGTTTCACGCAATAACTGTTTATCATCAGGGACCCTTTTAGTTAGGGAACATGAAAATAAAACAGAAGCGGTTAATATAATAAGTGCTATTTTTGTTATCTTATTTCTCAAGGGCAGGACTCTAAATCGTAATTCAAAAATACATTTTTTATGGTTAGTAAAAACCAAATTAAGACAATAACGGGTTTACAGCAAAAAAAATACCGAAAGGAGCATAAAATGTTTATTGCCGAAGGTGTTAAAGTGGTGGAAGAGCTATTAAACTCGCATTTTGAATTACATCAGTTGTTTACCACGCAAAACGATTTTAATGCAATACCTCAATCCAAAAGGGTAGAGGTGACTGATGCCGAGCTGAAAAAAATTAGTGCGCTTACTACACAAAATACCTGTTTGGCTGTTTTTTTAATGCCTGACGAAAATGAGGTACTGCCTACCGGCGGACTTATAGTTGCGCTTGATGAGGTGCGTGATCCGGGGAATTTAGGTACCATTATAAGGATGTGCGACTGGTTTGGTGTAACCCATTTAGTATGCTCTAAGGGCTGTGTTGATGTCTACAATCCAAAAGTGGTGCAAGCTACAATGGGGTCCATAAGCAGAGTAAATGTTGTTTATACTGATTTAGAAGAGTATCTTAAAAATACGTCATTACCGGTATATGGTACTTTTATGGATGGTGAAAATATTTATACTCAACAACTCCCTGAAAACGGTATTGTTGTTTTTGGGAACGAGGCAAACGGAATATCAGCAACTATAGAGCAAACCGTAACCGATAAAATTGCCATACCACGTTTTGGTGCTATACAAAAAACCGAAAGCCTTAATGTGGCTACAGCTACTGCAATAATACTAAGCGAGTTTAGGCGCTCTTTTAGTGGAAAGTAAAGTTGATTAAAATAGCTCTTGTTTTCATGGAGTTTATGTTTCCTGTCCATGGGCTGTCTGGGTTGTTATCGCGAATAAGTTCGTCGTTAAGTCCAAACACACCTCTAATAGACGGTGAAAATTTAAAGTACTCCAGGTATAAATCAATACCAAATCCTACTTCATAGTTGGTAGTCCATTTTTTCATCCTGAAAGTCCCTGAGTAGTTGTCGTCAAGAGACGAAGCGTTACTCGAAAGGTTTAATGTTCTTGAAAAGCCTCCCACAAGGTATGGTTTTATGTTACCTGTTCTTTTTGCAGAAAACTTAAGTAATAACGGGAAATGGATATAAGTCGATTTTGCCTGTCTTAAAGCGTCGCTCTGGCGTTCAATGTCAGGATAAGTAAGATCTCTTTGAGTGTAGTATAGTCCCGGTTCAAAACGAAGATCCAGATGCTCCATAATCCTTAGGTTTCCTACAAGTCCTACGTTAAATCCGGTAGTTTGTTTTACTACAATATCGGTTACCGGATCATCAATGTAATCCATTTTAAAGCCATAGCTGTTAAAGCCTAAAAAGTACCCCCAGTGAACCCTTTGTTTGTCAAAATTCTCAAGGTGTATAATTGGGTCTTTACCAAATATTTTAAGCTGGGCATGGCCTTGCATACCACATATAAGGATAAGGTATATTAAATATCTTTTCATTGTATTACTTTGAAGCGGAATAAATTGTAGCCACACCCATTGTTTGTGGTCTGTTCTTCACCTCTATAAACCCAATTTTTCTCAAAATATTGTTTAACATTTCGCCATGAGGGAAAACTGAGGCCGATTCACTAAGGTAAGCATAGGCCGATTTGTCTTTAGAAAACAGTTTGCCTATTAGTGGTAATATGTATTTGGTGTAGAATTTATATCCCTGTTTAAAAGGTGTTTTTGTGGGTACTGATGTTTCCAGTATTACAAAAATCCCACCCGGTTTAAGTACTCTTAAGATTTCTGAAAGACCTTTTTCAAGGTTTTCAAAATTACGAACCCCAAAAGCTACGGTGATTGCGTCAAAGCTATTGTCTTCAAACGGAATGTTTTCACTATCGCCCAGTACCATATCAATTTTGATGTCAAGTTTTCTTTCGGCTATTTTTTTTCGGCCTACTTCAAGCATACCTGCAGAAATGTCAAGTCCGGTAATTTTTTTTGCTCCGGTTTGTGTCATTAAAATGGCAAGGTCACCCGTACCTGTGGCAATATCAAGAACGGTTTCGGGTTTTGTGTCCGATACCAGTTTCAATACTTTTTTTCTCCATTTAACATCAATACCAAAAGAAATTACGCGGTTTAGCCCGTCATACTTACCTGAAATGGTGTCAAACATTTGGGCTACCTGTTCTTTTTTTCCCAGTTGGGAATCTTTATAAGGGGTTACGTTTTGTGACATTGCAAATATTTACGGCGCAAAGATAAAAATAGTTTTTGTAATGCGTTGTTATTGACTTAAACTCATTTTGGTTTAAACCAAATTCTATTTCTTTACAAAAGTCTCAAACGTAAAGTCAAACTTATGTTTCTCGTCTTTTGGATGATGTACTTTTTCGGTGAGTTCCCATTTGTTGAGGTCTATCTCAGGGAAAAAAGCATCTGCTTCGGGAGTGGTGCCGTGTACACGGGTAAGCTCTATCTTATTAGCAAACGGTAGGGACTGTTTGTAAATCTCTCCACCGCCTATTATGAATACCTCCTCGTCCTGCGGGCAGGCTTTTAAAGCTTCTTCAAGGCTGTTGGCTATAATGCAGTTTTCGGCAGTGTAGTCCTGTTGTCTTGTAATAATAACGTGGGTACGGTTTGGAAGCATTCCCGGTAAGCTGTCAAACGTTTTGCGTCCCATTATTATATAATGTCCGGAAGTTAGCTGCTTAAAGCGTTTAAAATCATCCGGCAGGTGCCATATCATCTGGTTGTCTTTTCCTAAAGCATTGTTTTCTGCTGCAGCAGCTATAAGGGTAATAGTCATTATTCTGTTGGGGTAGTAGTATTATCGGTTTCGGTTTGTGTGTTTTCGCTGTCTTTCTCCAGTTTCTTTTCAAGTTGACTTATCCTGCGTTCCTGTCTGGCTACAAGTTTATCAATTTGTTCCTGTTCCCATTTCTTGTTTATAAAACTCTCGGTAACAAATACTTTTATAAAGTGCATTATAAACAGAAATGCCCATGCGGTAATAGCCCATAAGTACCAGTCCTGTTCGGGGTTTACATTAAGCCATTTGTTTATAATGTATAAAAAAATACTGCCTACAAAAAACAGTATAAAATGGAAGTAAACACGTTTCTTCTGCTTTACCCTTTTACGGGCATATTCATACAACTCCTGTTGATTTGGTTCCATAAGTTAGTTTTATATAACTTAAAGATAGGAAAAAAATAATTACACGGCCACAACTCCTTTAATATGTGGATGCGGATCGTAATCTGTTAATGTGAAGTCTTCAAATTTAAAGTCAAAAATATCTTTAACCTCAGGGTTAAGTATCATTTTAGGCAGCGGTCTTGGTTCACGCGTTAGCTGAAGTTCCAGCTGCTCCATGTGGTTGTTGTAAATATGAGCATCGCCAAAAGTATGTACAAAATCTCCCGGTTTAAGGTTGCATACCTGAGCAATCATCATGGTAAGTAATGCGTATGATGCAATGTTAAACGGAACGCCTAAAAAGATATCGGCACTCCTTTGGTATAACTGGCATGATAATTTTCCGTCGGCCACATAAAACTGGAAGAAAGCATGGCATGGAGGTAGTGCTACCTTGCCTTCGGCTACATTCTCTGCAAATGATTTAGAAGTGTCCGGCAGTACTTTAGGGTTCCATGCGCTAACAAGCATCCTGCGGCTGTTAGGGTTGTTTTTAAGGGTGTCTATAAGTTCTTTGATCTGGTCTATTTCCTGACTGTCCCAGTTTCTCCACTGGTGACCGTATACCGGACCCAAATCGCCGTTCTCATCAGCCCATTCGTCCCATATCTTTACACCGTTATCGTTTAGGTAACCAATATTGGTATTGCCTTCTAAAAACCAAAGCAGTTCGTATATAATAGATTTAAGGTGTAGCTTTTTTGTAGTAACAAGCGGAAAACCTTCGCTAAGGTCAAAACGCATTTGGTAACCAAAAACACTTTTAGTACCCGTTCCTGTACGGTCGCCTTTTTGGTTTCCGTTCTCCATTACATGCTTCACTAAATCTAAATACTGCTTCATTTTTTTATGTGGATTTGTTTATGTGGTTATTTGTTGATTTGACTCTCAAATAACCGAATTAACGAATAACCAAATTAACTCTCTCTCTTAGATATTTCGTCTCTTATATTAGCTGCCTTTTCATAGTCTTCATTTTGCACTGCGCCGTCCAACATATCATACAGTTCCTGTATGGAGTACTGTGAATAGCCTTCACCCGAAACTTCTTCAGTTCCGAAAGTTTGCGGTTCTGAAAGTACATCTTCACTTTCAGGATTATCCGGCTCAGGATTAATTTTAAGGTAAATCCCGGCTTTGTCCAAAATGTTTTTATAGGTAAAAATAGGAGCATTAAAACGCAGGGCAAGTGCAATAGCGTCAGAAGTTCTGGCGTCAATAATTTCCTCAATGCGGTCGCGTTCACAAATAATGCTCGAAAAGAAAACACCGTCTACAAGTTTGTGTATAATAACCTGCTTTACTACGATGTCAAAACGGTCTGCAAAGTTTTTAAAAAGATCGTGGGTAAGGGGTCTTGGCGGTTTAATCTCTTTTTCCAGCGCTATTGCGATAGACTGGGCCTCAAACGCACCAATCACAATTGGTAATTTTCGTTCACCGTCCACCTCATTCAGGATAAGAGCATACGCGCCGTTTTGTGTTTGACTGTACGAAATCCCTTTAATAGTAAGTTTAACTAAGCTCATAAAAATCGTTCCTCTTTTCAAATAAAAAGGGCTATCTGAACAAATATAAAACCATCTGTTTCAGATAGCCCTTTAATGGGCACAATTTATAATAAAATTATGAGTTTTGAGCCTTAAACTCTTTTATTTTTTCAGTCAACTTAGGAACAACTTCAAAAGCGTCACCTACAACACCATAGTCTGCAACTTTAAAGAAAGGAGCATCCGGGTCAGTGTTTATAACTACTTTTACCTTAGAGGAGTTGATACCTGCAATGTGCTGTATAGCTCCCGAGATACCTACTGCTATGTAAAGGTTAGAAGCCACCGGTTTACCGGTTTGTCCTACGTGCTCAGAGTGAGGTCTCCATCCAAGGTCTGATACCGGTTTAGAACATGCCGTTGCAGCACCAAGTGCAGTAGCTAGGTCTTCAATTAGTCCCCAGTTCTCAGGGCCTTTAAGTCCGCGTCCGCCCGAAACTACTATTTCGGCATCAGCAATAGTTACTTTTCCTGTTACTTTTTCTGTAGACTCAATTTTAATAGTAAAGTCGTTATCATTTAATGACGGAGCAAACTCTTCTTCTGTAGCGGCAGCTGCTGCTTCAATAAGTCCGAAAGAGTTTTTAGCAATAGCTAATACTTTTACGTCAGTGTTTATTTCTGTTACATTGAAAGCTTTGTTAGAGAAAGCATTTCTTTTAACACGAAAAGGAGAAACGCTTTCCGGTAGAGCAACTACGTTTGATGCATAACCTGCTTCAAGACCTACGGCTACAAGCGGAGCCAGGTAAAGGCTGTCTGTAGTAGAGGAAAGAAGTACTATTTTAGCACCTTCTTTTTGCGCTGCCTGCTTAACTACATCAGCATAAGCTTTAGCGTTAAAAGAATTTAGTTTGTCGTTCTTTACGTTTAATACTTTATCAACTCCGTATTTTCCAAGTTGAGAAGCATCGGCAGCATTAACAGCTACTGCAGTTACAGTACTTCCTGTTTCACCTGCTACTTTCTTAGCGTAAGAAGCAAGCTCGAAAGCTGTTTTTTTGAATTTACCTTCTGCTGATTCAGCATATATTAAGATAGACATAGTCGTAATAATTTTAAATTTGAATTAGATTACTTTAGCTTCGTTGTGTAGTAGGTTAACCAGTTCATCAAGGTTATCAGGGCTAATAAGTTTCACAGCCGATTTCGGAGCCGGTTTTTCAAACTTCACAGCCTGTGTAGCGTTGTTAGCCGCTACAGGTTCAAGTACTGTAAGTGTTTTTTGTCTTGCCTGCATAATACCTCTCATGTTTGGTATTTTAAGGTCTTTTTCTTCTACAAGTCCTTTTTGTCCGCCTACTACAAGAGGAAGTTTAGCGCTAAGAGTTTCTTTACCGCCGTCAATCTCTCTTACAGCTTTAGCATCGGTTCCGTTTACATCTAAACCAATGCATGAGTTAATAAAGTCGTAACCTAAGTTTGCTGCAAGCATACCCGGTACCATTCCTCCGTTATAATCAAGAGATTCCTTACCTGCAATTACTAGGTCGTAATTTCCGCTTTTTACAACTTCAGCAAGTTGTTTTGCAACAAAAAATCCGTCGGTTGGGTTAGCGTTTACACGAATAGCTTCGTCGGCACCAATAGCAAGGGCTTTTCTAAGAGTAGCCTCTGCGTCAGGTCCGCCAACATTCACAACAGTAACGTTTGCTCCCTGTTGCTCTTTAAACCAAACTGCTCTGGTTAAACCAAATTCGTCGTTAGGATTTATAACAAACTGTACCCCGTTAGTATCAAATTCTGAGTCCCCGTTGGTAAAGTTGATTTTGGAAGTAGTATCAGGCACGTGGCTGATGCAAACTAATATTTTCATTTTTATAAAGTTATAAAGATTATTTTCCGGTTACGAAGTTAATAATTTTATTTAAATAAAAAACTATGCATGCATAATAAATATGCTTTTTTTAAAAAAATGCTGTTAAAATTTAAAATACTATGAAAAACGCATACGTTTTAGCTTGATAATTGCGGAATTTTAATTGCTTAAAACAGAAGAAAAACAGGGGGATTTATTTGGTATTTTTTGAGACAGAAATAAATATAAAATCTTTATTTTTGCCAATCATAAAATTAAGAAATACAATATTACATGAGAACTATACAGTTTAGAGAGGCCGTTTGCGAAGCAATGAGCGAAGAGATGCGTCGCGACGAGTCAGTATATTTAATGGGTGAAGAAGTTGCCGAATACAACGGTGCTTATAAAGCATCTAAAGGTATGCTGGACGAGTTTGGCCCTAAAAGGGTAATCGATACTCCTATTGCCGAGCTTGGATTTGCCGGTATTGCAGTAGGTTCTGCCATGAACGGTAACCGCCCTATTGTGGAGTTCATGACATTTAACTTCTCGTTAGTGGGTATTGATCAAATTATAAACAATGCTGCTAAAATGAGACAGATGTCTGCAGGGCAGTTTACAATGCCAATTGTTTTTCGTGGTCCTACAGCATCTGCAGGTCAGCTTGCTGCGACTCACTCACAGGCTTTTGAGAACTGGTTTGCTAATACTCCGGGTCTTAAAGTTGTAGTTCCTTCAAATCCATATGATGCAAAAGGGCTTTTAAAATCGGCTATTCGTGATAACGACCCTGTAATCTTCATGGAGTCAGAGCAAATGTATGGTGATAAAGCAGAGGTGCCTGAAGGTGAGTATACTATTCCGTTAGGTGTTGCCGATATTAAGCGTGAAGGTAAGGATGTTACTATTGTTTCTTTCGGTAAAATCATCAAAGAGGCTTTTGTTGCTGCAGATGAATTAGAGAAAGAAGGTATAAGCTGTGAGATTATCGATCTTAGAACAGTTCGTCCAATGGATTATGATACGATTTTAAACTCTGTTAAAAAAACAAACAGACTTGTAGTTCTTGAAGAGGCTTGGCCATTTGCGAGTGTAGCTTCTGAGATTACATATATGGTTCAGGAAAGAGCGTTTGATTATCTTGATGCTCCTGTACAAAGAATTACAACTGCCGATACTCCGGCACCATACTCTCCTGTATTGCTTAAAGAGTGGTTACCAAACTCTGAAGATGTTGTAAAAGCAGTTAAGAAAGTTATGTATAAATAAGATTTCATACAAAATCTGATTATATTTGAAACTTCATCATACTATATGATGAAGTTTTTTGTTTATAGCATATATGAAAAAGAAAATACTTTTTTTACTGGTAGCGTTTATTGCGTTTACGGCCTGTTTATCAGCACAAACTAAAGTTAGCGGAATAGTGTTAGATGAAGGTAATGAGCCTATACCGTATGCTAATGTTTACTTTAAAGGGACAGCCGAAGGTGTAATAACTAACGAGGACGGGAAATTTTATCTGGAGTCTCAAAATACCTACACGGAAATACAAATCTCTTTTGTAGGATACGAATCAAAAGATATACAGCTTCAAAAACAAAGTACCTACGACCTTAAAGTGGTTTTGGGTGAGGGGCAAATGCTGAATGAAGTTGTGCTATATTCAGGTAAAACCTCAAAAAAGAATAACCCTGCCATAGATATACTTCGTAAAATTTGGGAACGAAGAAGGAAAAACGGACTGAGGATGTTTGATCAGTACCAGTTTGATAAGTATGAAAAGGTGGAGTTTGATATGAATAATATAGATAGTGCCTTTACTAAGAAAAAGCTTTTTAAAGGTATGGAGTTTATATTTGATCATGTAGATACCTCTAGTGTTACCGGTAAAACGTATCTGCCAATATTTATTAATGAAAATATTGGTAAAGTGTATGGAGATAATACTACAAACAGTCGTAAAGAAATAACAGAGGCTAATAAAAACTCTGGTTTTAGTGATAATCAGCAAATAATAGCTTTTATAAAAGACCTGTATGCTGATTATGATATTTACGATAATTACCTTAAATTTTTTGATAAGGACTTTGTGAGCCCGTTATCACGTACAGGTATTAATGTGTATAATTATGTATTGCACGACAGCTCGTATGTAGATAACAAATGGTGCTATAATATAGTGTTCTACCCAAGGCGTAAAAACGAACTTACTTTTAAAGGTAATTTTTGGGTAAATGATACCACTTTTGCCATAAAGAAAATTGTAATGTCTGCCAGTAAAAGTGCTAATATTAACTGGGTAAAAGATATTTATATTGAACAGGAGTTTGAGGTAATGAATGATTCAGTCTTCCTGTTAACGCGAGATCATATGATGTCTGATTTTGCACTTAGGAAAAAAGAAGGCTCTAAAGGGGTTTACGGTAAAAGAACCACGCTTTTCCAGAACTATGAATTTGATATTAAAAAGCCATCTGATTTTTATCATAAAGAAGTTAATGAGTATGATGAAACTGTGAATAACAAGTCAGATGATTACTGGGCAGAAAACCGTTTTGAGTCGCTCAATAAAGACGAGAGGGCTATATATAAAATGCTGGATACTCTTAAAACCGTACCGAGGTTTAAGCAAATGTATAATCTCGTCGCAACGTTGGGGTCCGGTTATTATCAGATAAATCATTTTGATTACGGGCCTATTTTCTCCACCTTCGGTTATAATGATGTTGAAGGAATAAGGGTAAGAACCGGAGGTCGTACTTACTTTGGTCAAAACGATCCCTGGAGGGTAGAAGGGTATACGGCCTATGGTTTTAAAGATAATAAGTTTAAATATGGAATCTCCGGTAAATGGATGGTGAACAAAAAGAACAGGATTATCCTGTCTGGAGGTAACCGAAGGGATATAGAGCAAACCGGGGTAAGCCTTACCGCTACTAACGATGTTCTTGGTCGTAGCTTTGCTTCGTCTTCTCTTTTTGCCAGTGGTGATAATAGTAAGCTAACCAATATTAGATTAACTACTTTTTCGGCAGAAATAGAACCGGTTAAAAACTTACTGTTCAGAACAAGTTTCTCTTACAGGACATTAAAGTCGGCTTCGCCGGAAACCTTTAATATGGATTATTATATAGATCCAAATGATCCGTCACAGGGGGTAAGGAGTAGGGTTAATCAGTATGAGTATAGTTTGCACGCAGATTATACGCCTGGAAGAAGAACAATAGGTTATGGTGTAGAGCGTAGTGATGTTGATTTAAATTATGCCAGACTGTACTTAAATTTTACACAGGGAGTAAAGCTGTTTGATAGTGATTTTGAATATCAAAAATTACAATTCTATTATAGGCAGCCTGTGCTTATAGGTGGGTTCGGTAGGTTGTTTACCACACTGGAGGCTGGTAAAATATTTGGTGCTGTTCCGCTGGGATTAATGGGTATTGTGCCGGGTAACCAGTCATACTTTATTATAGAGAACACTTATAACCTGATGAATTACTATGAGTTTGCTGCCGACGAGTATGTTTCGTTACATTTAGAGCATAACTTTAACGGTAGGCTTTTTGCCAGAATCCCGCTTTTAAGAAAACTTAACCTAAGGGAGATAGTTGGTATTAAAGGAGTATATGGTACAGTTTCTCAAAGAAACATCGATTTAAATGCTTCAAGTATAACTTATCGTGCTCCTGAAGATGTGTATTGGGAGTATCATGCGGGTGTAGGGAATATATTTAAAGTGTTCCGTATCGATTTTGCTTGGAGAGGTAGTTACCTTGATTTACCGGATATTAACAAGTTTGCTGTTAAAGGAACTTTTGGTTTTCATTTTTAATATCCTTTGTTGGTATAAAAAAAATTGTATTTTAGTATCGAATACCTAGTTGTCCATTAATCTTTACTATATGAAAAGCATAGCTATATGCGTTTTTACTCTGTTTACCTTAGTGTTTTTGGGGTGTAAGCAGCAAAAAGAAGAAGAGCAAAGTAATTCGCAGGGAGTTGTTGAGGAAATCACTGTAGTGCCGGAACAAAATGCGGTCCCTGTTGAAAGATACTTTACTGATGCTCCTGTTGCTGCAATTAAAAATGGTGAAATTGAATATACTGATTATGATGCTTTTCTTGAAAAGTGGAAATCATTTACCGGTAAAAAAGGAAGTGTAACAACTATTGAAATTAAGAAAGCAGATGTTGAAGAAGCAGATGATGATTTTTACATGGTGCTGGCATCCGGTAATGATAAAAAAATAAAATTTGGAGCTTTACTTGTAATGCGTGACTCTAAATTATATTATTATGGGCCTGATGATGTTGTGTTGGTCATAATGTGTAAAGGGAGTGTGGATAATGATATAGAAGTTGCTTATGATAATGGTAGGGCTAGTCTTTCCTGTTCTCAGGCGTGTACTGATTGCATTAAGCGTGAAGGCGCTTTTATGCTTAAAAGAAGTAAGTAGTGCTTTTTAACATTTAGTTAGGAGTTTTGATGAACAAAATATATTATTTTCGTTTGAAATAGTATCAGTTATATAAATTAAACCTTGCCTTATTATGAAAAAAATTACCTTATTAGGTCTCTTGTTTTTATTTGTTTCTCTGGCTTTTGTGTCCTGTAGTGATGACAATTCTAATGTTGATATGAATAACGGAGACACCTCAGTTAATCTTAAAAGCAGGTCTTCTATATGGGGAGGTCCGCTTGTAACGATTCAAAATGGTCAGGCTGTTTTAGCTGTTGCTGAAAGTGATATGCTTATCGCTTTTAATGAATATTTTAAATCAGAGGGATATACAGATCAGGTTCAGAATATTTCTATTGTAAAAAAAACAGCAGATAACGATCCTGGTGAATCACGATATTTTCTTGTAGGCTCAACAGGGCTTAGGGCAGACGGAAGAGCTGTTTCGGCAAATGTAATGTTATCTTCAGATAGATTTGGTTCAGTTGAGCTAGGTACAGATCCTAATATGGAGTTTGTTGCTTTTTGTATAGGATGTCCAAACGGATGTCATATCAGGTTTATAAAACATGCGGGTAAACTTATTCCTTACTGTGATGAAGGACCATGTACAATTTACTGGTGTGAGCAGGATGAGGCAGGAAATCCTTTTACTTACTCAGATTAAAGTAGTTTTTATTAATAGTTAATACGTATAGTAGTTTAAAGCCCTTTTTTAAAGAGGGCTTTTTTCATTAATTCGGGATTGATTTAGGGTAGAGGTGTAAAATAATATGGTTTTCCCTATTAAATTTATGTAAATACACTACTAACCAGTGTTTTTAATAGGGGTGTTGCTTTGTAAACAGTATTTTTTGCATTAATTTTGCAGCCGCAAAACTGTAAATGAAATAAATACAACAAAATAAAATGAGCGCAGCAAAATCAAATTCGTTCGATGTACTTATCGAGATACCAAAAGGAAGCAGAAATAAATATGAGTATGACTTTGAACTAAAGAAAATACGTTATGACAGGATGTTATTCTCATCTATGATGTATCCTGCAGATTATGGTTTCATTCCTGAAACTCTTGCTCTTGATGGTGATCCTCTTGATGTACTGGTACTAGTTACAGAACCTACTTTCCCTGGTTGTGTTATGGAAGTTAAACCAATTGGTGTATTCCACATGGCAGATGAGAAAGGTCCGGATGAGAAAATTGTTTGTGTTCCTATGTCAGATCCAATCTGGAATAAATTAGAAGACCTAAGCGATATGAATCCGCACCTTCTAAAAGAGATTGAGCATTTCTTTAAAGTGTACAAAGATCTTGAAAACAAGAAGGTTGATGTAGAAGGATGGGGAGATGTTAAGGAAGCTCGCGAAATTATAGAGAAATGTGTTGATCGTTTTGAGTCTTTACAAGACAGGCCTGCTGAATTATTTAGCATCAGATAATAATATTTCCTAAAAAAATATAAAAAAAGCAATATTCTGTATAGAATATTGCTTTTTTATTTGTTTATGTTTTGTTACATTTACTAATGTATTAACAAACCAAACAATTTTTTTATGGAATCAATAATGATTTACGTGCCTGTAATAATGGCCGTTGTAGGATTGCTGTTTATGGCAGTCAAAAGATCATGGGTCCTTAAGCAAGATGCCGGTGACGGGAAAATGAAAGAAATCTCAGATCACATCTATGAAGGAGCTTTAGCTTTCCTAAAAGCAGAATATAAATTATTAGCATTTTTTGTTATAGCCGCCAGTATAGCCCTGGCGGTTATTTCTTATATAGTCCCCACTACTGATATACTTATTGTGGTAGCTTTTATTTTTGGGGCCTTCTTTTCTGCACTTGCAGGAAATATGGGGATGAAAATAGCTACCAAATCTAATGTTAGAACTACACAGGCTGCAAGATCAAACCTGCCACAGGCACTCAAAGTTTCATTTGGCGGTGGTACGGTTATGGGGCTGGGTGTTGCCGGGCTTGCCGTATTAGGGTTAACAGGTTTCTTTATCTTTTTCTTTCATTACTTTATGAATGGTGTTTGGGCACCGGGAGACTTAGGAGGTGATCCAAAAACGGCTCAGGAACTAATGACCATAGTACTGGAAACTCTTGCAGGATTTTCTCTTGGAGCCGAATCTATCGCTCTTTTTGCCCGTGTAGGTGGTGGTATTTATACTAAGGCAGCCGATGTAGGTGCCGACTTAGTAGGTAAGGTTGAAGCGGGTATACCGGAAGATGATCCGCGTAACCCTGCTACTATTGCCGATAATGTAGGGGATAATGTAGGAGATGTTGCCGGTATGGGTGCCGATTTATTCGGGTCGTATGTAGCAACAGTTTTGGCAGCAATGGTTTTGGGTAATTATGTTTTAAGAGATATACTAGCTGCTAACCCTGATGTTAGTCTTGCCTTTGGAGGTATTGGTCCTATATTGTTGCCTATGGCGATTGCCGGATTCGGAATCCTTTTTTCTATTATAGGTACTTTATTGGTTAAAATAAAAAGTAACGATGCTAAGGAGGCAGAGGTTCAGGGAGCGCTTAATGTGGGTAACTGGGTTTCTATCGCTCTTGTAGCTGTTTCATGTTATTTTTTGGTGACTTACTTATTGCCGGAAACCATGATGATGAATTTTTATGGTGAAGAACCAAAAGAGATTTCTTCACTACGGGTATTCTATTCAACACTGGTAGGTCTTTTTGTGGGCGGTGTTATATCATCGGTGACCGAATATTATACAGGGCTTGGTAAAAAACCGGTTTTGGCCATTGTTCAAAAATCAAGCACAGGTGCAGGAACCAATATCATAGCCGGACTGGCAACGGGTATGGTTTCTACCTTTCCAACAGTACTGCTTTTTGCAGGTGCGATTTGGGGGGCTTATGCTTTTGCAGGTTTTTATGGTGTGGCATTGGCGGCATCAGCAATGATGGCTACCACTGCTATGCAGTTGGCTATTGATGCTTTCGGTCCTATTGCAGATAATGCCGGGGGTATAGCTGAAATGAGCGAACTGCCTAAAGAAGTAAGGGGTCGTACCGATATTCTGGATTCTGTAGGTAATACTACGGCAGCAACCGGTAAAGGTTTTGCTATTGCATCGGCAGCTTTAACTTCGCTAGGGCTTTTTGCAGCTTATGTTACCTTTACGGGTATAGATGGTATTAATATATTCAGGGCTCCGGTACTGGCCATGCTTTTTGTGGGTGGTATGATTCCTGTTGTATTCTCGGCATTAGCTATGAATTCGGTAGGTAAGGCAGCAATGGATATGGTTTATGAGGTTAGAAGGCAGTTTAAAGAGATTGCAGGCATAATGGAAGGCACAGGTAAGCCAGAGTATGGTAAATGTGTAGAAATCTCTACAAAGGCCGCTTTACGCGAAATGATGCTGCCTGGATTGCTAACTATTGGTTTCCCTATTGCTATTGTACTTATAGGGATGTTGGTTTATCCTGATAACCATCAGTTGGTTGCCGAAATGTTGGGTGGCTACATGGCAGGTGTAACCGTATCAGGGGTGCTTTGGGCAGTATTCCAGAATAATGCCGGAGGAGCCTGGGATAATGCTAAAAAATCATTTGAGGCAGGTGTGGTAATTAACGGAGAAATGACCTATAAAGGATCTGACGCGCATAAGGCTGCCGTAACGGGTGATACAGTTGGTGATCCGTTTAAAGATACATCGGGTCCGTCAATGAATATTCTTATCAAATTAACCTGTCTTATCGGTCTTGTTGTGGCTCCTATTTTGGGAGGTCATGATGCTCACAGTATGAATGTACAGTCGGCCGCGGTAATAGAACAGCCTATAAACACTGCTGTTGAAAAACGTACAGAAATGACAGTTGAAAAAGTAAGGGGTGAAGATGGTAAGGTTACTGCTAATGTGGTAATATCTACCTACACTACTAACGAAGATATAAAAATGGAGGAGAAATCCTTTGAAGGTACAGAAGAAGAAGTGGATGCAAAGATTAACGAATTACGGGAAAATAATAAGTAAATTAATCCACTTTAAAGAAAATGCCCCTACAATTGCAGGGGCATTTTTTATTTTTAGAAAAGTCCGTTTAGTTCGGCATTAATTCGGTTTATAATATCTCCCAAATCTTCAGGGCTGTCAACAAAGTCATTCTTGTCTACATCTATAATAAGCAGTTTGCCTTTGTCGTAGTTTTGAATCCAGGCCTCATAGCGCTCGTTTAGTCTGCTAAGGTAGTCTATGGATATAGAGTTCTCGTAGTCGCGTCCACGCTTATGTATTTGCTTTACAAGGTTAGGGATGGAGCTTCTTAGGTAAATAAGCAAATCAGGAGCGCCCACAAAAGTTTCCATAAGCTCAAAAAGGGAAGTGTAGTTGTTAAAGTCCCTGTTGCTCATTAAGCCCATGGCATGAAGGTTAGGTGCAAAAATATGCGAATCCTCATATATGGTTCTGTCCTGAATGATATTCTTTCCGCTTTCCTTAAACTGTAATACCTGTCTTAGTCGGGTATTTAAAAAGTAGATTTGAAGGTTGAATGACCAGCGTTCCATCTGATGATAAAAATCGTCCAGATAAGGGTTGTCTACCACGTCTTCAAAATGTGGTTCCCATTTAAAATGTTTGGCCAGTAATTCTGTTAGGGTAGTTTTTCCGGCCCCTATATTTCCGGCTACTGCTATATGCATTATTCGGTACTTGTTATTTTATATTGAATGATGTCGTTGTCTGTAAAAATAGATAAAATTTGCTCTTTGTAGTGAAAACTCTTAAAGCTTTTTTCCTTTATCTCAATTAGTTTGCGGCTCTGGGTGTCCAGGTTGTAAAGGTACATATTATTGTCTTTCTTGTACATTATTTTTTGTGGGGCTATAAACTGCAGCTGGTCAAAGTCCTCTGTTGTGCCCAGTGTATTTACCTTGCCAAACAGGTTTACCCTATAGCAGGTGTTAGTACTGTTTACCCAATAAAAATAATTGTAGTCTGACTGGTAATAGTGCATGCCGCCACTTAATTGTGGTGTAATTGTTTTATAGCTATTTTGGGCTATATCATACAGTCCTATTTGTTGGGTATTGATGTTATAAATCCATAAGCGGTTTTGTGAAGCCAGGCTAACGGCTTCTGCTATTATGGCTTGCGGTGTGTCAGAAAAATTTATTCTGGCAGTTTCGGTAAGCTGACTGTCCAGCAACACTACAGTATTGAAGTTTTTGTAGAACAAAACTACCTGTAACGGGTTTTGCAGATCTACCTGATAAATATCGCCTAGTGAAAGGCTTTTGTATTTAAGAACCTTATTGTCTTTTTGTTTTTTAAACTCATTATCGCTTATGGTATACTCGTAGCCAAAGGCATCGGTGCCTATATATCTTTCGGGTGCATCCTTGCTGTTAGAAAGAAATTTAACGGGGATGGTGAGTTCCTGTGCTGAGATACAGGTACAAACAAAAAACAGGAGTATAACAAGGGGATTTTTCATACTTAGCCAAAGTACAAAAAATTAGAATGAGAGAAAACTTAATATTTTTTTTAAAAAAGTCATGTAACGAATGGGCTTTTGGATAGTCTAACAAATAAATGCAAAAACCAATCGATATGAAAAACTTCACTTTTTATGTTATAACATTACTTTTTTCTGTGTTCCTGTCTCATGCTCAGGAATTTCAGGGAGAGGCTGTGTATGAGTCTAAAACCAGTATGGAAGACGCTACAAAACAACTAGACGGGAATAAGGATATTACGCCGGAAATGAGAAAAATGATTGAGGAAAGAATGCGTCCAATGTTTGAAAAGACCTTTATACTTCATTTTGATAAAACGGCTTCTGTTTATGAAGAAGAGCAAAAACTTGATGCACCGGGACAGGGCGGAGGAATGTTTAAAATGATGTCATCCATGATGGGCGGTGGCGGAAAACACTACAAAAATATTAAGGATAAGCGTATACTTATGGAGAAAGATATTTTTGGGAAAGAGTTTTTAGTAGACGATTCGCTTCCGGCAATTAAATGGAAAATGGTAAACGAAACCAAAAAAATAGGAAACTACACCTGTTTTAAAGCTATTGCCAGTATGCCGGTAGATAAAACCAACCTGATGAATATGCGTCCTAAAAAAGGAGCAGAAGAGAAAATCAAAAAATTACAGGAAGAGGGTAAGGAAGAAGAGTTGAGAAAAACCAATTTTATGGATATGGTAGAGATGCCGGAAGCAGTTGAGATAACAGCATGGTATACTCCCGAAATACCTATTAGCCAGGGACCTGGTAATTACTGGGGGCTTCCGGGGCTTATACTGGAAGTAAGCGATGGTAAAACAATGATACTTTGTTCTAAAATAGTACTTAACCCTAAAGATAAAGCTGAGATTAAAGAGCTTAAAAAAGGGGAGAAAGTAACTCAGGAAGAATTTGCCGAAATTCTGATGAAAAAAATGCAGGAAATGCAGGAAATGCGTGGCGGTCCAAGAGGTGGCGGTCATCGTGGTATGGGCAGGCCATAATCCTGATTAAAAAATAATAAGCCTAAGTATTAATAGATAGGGGAATCTTATAATATTACAAATACAGGCAAACCGAATAAAATTAGAGTAACCAACCAAATGAGAAATTTTTTACTTGCTGTTGTACTATTGGTTTCGGCCTTTGTACAGGCACAAAGCATTCATGTGCAGGGTACTATTAAAGATTCTACCGGGACAGGTTTAGAAATGGCCAATATAATGGCGGTTAACAAAACCACTAACGAAATGGAGTCGTATGCTATTACCAATGAGAAAGGTAAGTACCAGCTTACCCTGAAAACCAATACGAGCTATATTTTAAAATCAAGCTATATAGGTTATACACCGAAAGAAGAGATAATAACCACAACTACCGATGATATGGTGAAAGACCTTGTGCTTCAGCAGGGTGTAGAACTGGCAGGACTTGAAATTACCTATGAAATGCCGGTAACCATAAAAGGGGATACGATAGTGTATAACTCTGATTCTTTCACAAACGGTAGTGAACGTAAGTTGGAAGATGTACTTAAAAAGCTTCCGGGTGTTGAGGTAAATGATGACGGAGAAGTAACTGTAGAGGGTAAAACCGTGTCTAAGCTTATGGTGGAAGGAAAAGATTTTTTTGACGGAGATACTAAGCTTGGAGTTAAAAATATTCCTGCCGATGCGCTGGATAAGATTGAGGTGCTTCGTAACTACAATGAGGTGAGCCAGCTAAAAGGACTTGAAAATAATCAGGACAATGTAGCAATGAACATCAAACTTAAAGATGGTAAAAAGAATTTTTGGTTTGGAGATGTTACTGCCGGAGCCAGTATAGGTGAGGGCGAACGCTACCTTGTAAACCCTAAGTTGTTTTACTACAGTCCTAAATACAGTATTAATGTTATAGGTAATCTTAATAATAACGGAGAACTGCCGCTTACTATTCAGGATTATATGAAGTTCTCAGGAGGTTTCCGCAATATGATGCGTAAAGGTGGTACCAGTTTTAATATTGGTTCTAACGATTTGGGTATATCACTGCTAAGAAATAACAGGGCTAAGGAAATTGAAACCAAATTTGGTGCAGCTAACTTTAGTTATAACCCAACCGAGTCGTTAACCATTAGCGGTTTTGGTATTTATAACTCCAGTCGTACGGAAACCGAAACACAAACCCGTAACCAGATATTAGACCCCGAAACAGGAGAAACACAAACCACACAGGAAACAGATGAAAGGTCGCTGCAAAAAAGTGATTTTGCCCTGTTTAAATTAAGTGGAAGCTATATTCCAAATAAAAATCTTCATGTTGATTATGATGCTTTCGTAAAAGCTTCAAGCCAGCAGGAAGATAACGGTTTGTTCTCATCGGTTTTTCCGGAAACAGAACAGGATCAGGAAATCTATTCGGTTAAAAAGCAAAAACCTTTTTCATTCAATCAAAACTTCAATCTGTACTATACTTTAGACGATAAAAATGTAATGGCTTTTGAAGCACAGCACCTGTATCAGGATGAAGATCCGTTTTATAATGCCAACTTGGGTAATAATCCGTTCCCTGATTCGGGAACCGGAGATACATCGCTTAACTTAGGTTTATCACCTGCTACCCGTTATGATATTTCGCAGGAGCGTTTTGTGACTACTAATAAACTTGATGTTAAAGCCGACTATTACTATATGGTTACGCCAAGAAGCAATATCAACCTGACGCTGGGCGATACGTACTCTTACCAGAGTTTCAATTCGGATATTTTCCAAATACTGGACAACGGTTCGCAGGACAATCTTGATGATAACAGTAAGAACGATGTGAACTACAGTTTTAATGATGTGTTCCTTGGCTTACATTATAAATTTATAACCGGTAAGTTTACTTTTAATCCGGGTGTTAGTCTGCATAGTTATAATGTGTATAATGAACAGAAGGATGTGAAAGTTAATAATGATTTTTACAGGGTGTTGCCGGATGTGTATGCGCTTTACCAGATTAAAAAATCGGAGAGCCTTACCTATACCTATAACATGACTACCCAGTTTACCGATGTGACCAACTTTGCACAAGGGCTTATATTTACGAACTATAACTCGCTTTTTAGAGGTAACCCGTATCTTGAAAATGCCCTTTATCAAAGTCATAACCTGCGTTACTTTAAGTTTGATATGTTCAACTTTACACAGGTGTTTGGTTCAATTACCTATAATCACCGTATGGATGCTATTAAAAGCCTTGCAGGGTATAACGGAGCTAACAGTATAAGTACTATGGAAAACTCTAATTTTGCCGATGAATCTATAAGCGGAGTAATAGGTTATAACAGGAGTTTTTGGCGCTACTATAAAGCTTCTGTAGGGGCAAATTTAAACTGGAATAAATACAACAACTTCAGGTTCGATCCGCAAAGTGGGGTACAGGGAGTGCCGTCACTGGAAAACTCAATAAGGCAGACAAACGAGCAGTTTACACAAAGCTATTCGGTTAGTTTCTCTACTAATTATAAAACCATGCCTAACTTAGAACTTGGTTACAGCATAAGTATTAATGACTATGCTAATAACAAATTCTATAACCACAGGCCATTTGCTAAGCTGGATTATTATTTTTGGGATTCATTTACCGTTACTGCTGATTATCAGTTTAACCATTACTATAATGACGCTAAGACATCAGATAACAAATACGATTTTTTGGATGCTTATGTTATGTATAGGAAACCGGGAAGCAAATGGGAGTTTAAAGTGGGCGGAACCAACCTGCTTAATACCACTTCGCTTAACGATGACAGCTTTAACCAGTTCAGGACAAGCGTATCACGCTACAGGGTACAGCCACGATATTTAATGTTAACCATAAAGTATGGTATATAATAAAAAAGGCAGCCGATTGGCTGCCTTTTTTATTTGTATCAATCGGGATATTAAAGCCCGAATGCTTCTTTTACTTTTTCTACATAGTCTAATTTTTCCCATGTAAACAATTCCACTTCCAGTGTTTTTTGTTCTCCGTTTGGAGAGGTGAAAGTTTTTGTTACCGTTTCAGGCTTACGGCCCATGTGTCCGTATGCAGCTGTTTCGCTGTATATAGGGTTTCTTAGTTTAAGGCGTTGCTCAATAAAGTAAGGTCTCATGTCAAAAATTTCCTCTACTTTTTTAGCGATTTCTCCATCCTTAAGGTCAACTTTTTTAGTACCGTAAGTATTGATGTAAATACCCATTGGTTTAGCAACCCCAATAGCATATGATACCTGTACTAAAATCTCATCGGCAACACCGGCAGCAACAAGGTTTTTAGCAATGTGACGTGTAGCATATGCTGCACTACGGTCTACTTTACTTGGATCTTTACCCGAGAAAGCACCACCACCGTGAGCACCTTTGCCACCATAAGTATCTACAATAATTTTCCTTCCTGTAAGTCCGGCATCACCGTGAGGTCCGCCAATAACAAATTTACCGGTAGGGTTAATGTGGTACTCAATCTCACTGTTAAACAGGTAAGCATACTGAGGGTTCTTTTCCAATATTCTTGGTATAAGGATATCCAGTATATCTTGTTTAATTTTAGCAAGCATAGTAGGCTCATCAGCAAAATCATCATGCTGAGTTGAGATAACTATGGTTTTTATTTTTACAGGCTTGTTGTCATCATCATACTCAAGCGTAACCTGAGACTTAGCATCAGGGCGCAGGTAAGTAATCTCTTTATCCTCACGGCGTAAAGCGGCAAGTTCCTGTAAAAGTTTGTGTGATAGGTTAAGTGCCAGTGGCATATAATCTTCGGTTTCGTTTGTAGCATAACCAAACATCATACCCTGGTCACCGGCTCCCTGTTCTTCTTTAGTAAGCCTGTCTACTCCCTGGTTGATATCCTGAGACTGCTCGTGTATGGCAGATAAAACACCACATGAGTTAGCCTCAAACATATATTCGCTTTTTGTGTAGCCTATTTTCTTAATTACATCGCGTGCAATTTGCTGCACGTCAAGGTAAGTTTTTGATTTTACTTCTCCTGCAAGTACTACCTGTCCTGTTGTAACAAGAGTTTCACAGGCTACTTTTGAATCAGCATCAAAAGCCAGGAAGTTATCAATCAGCGCATCCGAAATCTGGTCAGCAATTTTATCAGGGTGCCCTTCGCTCACTGATTCTGACGTAAATAAATATGCCATAAAATGTTTACTAATTTATGTAGTGAAAAAATAGTGCTGAATGCGGTAAGTGCTAAAGGGAAGTGGTCCTGCTTTAGCATTTTTTATTGAGGTTGCAATCAGTACAAATCTTTCCTCTAATTTTTTCTCCTGCAAAGGTATAAAACCTATTTGGAATAAAAAAAACTGCTCAGGATTTTAATATTTTGAAAAGTGTTTTTTAACGCTGTTTGTTTAAATAAACAGTATTTAAGAGCCCGGTTATTTGTTTTTAAAATGTTAATTTTTACTTTTTGTGTTGTTTATGTCGGGAATTGTTCGGATGTTTGTTGTTCAAAATCAGAGAAATGAAATTTATTATTTGCAATATGTCATACTTTACGTGGAAGATTTCCGCAGGGGTGACTGTTGACTAATTTTAAATTAAAATTATATAAAACACAGAGCCCCTGCCAACAGCAGGGGCTTTTTTATTTTAAATTATTATTTGGCAATAACCGTAATAGGGACATGAAAGTTTTTAATTCGTTTACATCGTTTATCACAACCATTTATAAGTTCATCTGTATTTCGTATACCTGGATGTGGAAGCCCTATGTATATTGCCAAAAGCGAACGACTTAATATTTAGTTTTATAATTCAAGTGTAAGGTCCTTTTGGTAAACTCCAAGAGGACCTTTTTTTATTTCAATCATTCTCATTTAAAAATAGCAATATTATGAACACAACATCTATTAACGTACTAGGGTACACAGGTAACAATAAGCAATTTGTAGTTAAAACACTTAATACTGATTTAAGGATAAGCGAAAACGAAAAGTTCCCGGAACTACAGGGGCCTAATCCTTACGAATATATTTTAGCAGGATTTGCCGGATGCATTAATTCACTAGGACAACTGGTCGCCGGAGAGCAGGGTATTGAACTTAACTCATTACAGGTAGAAATTACAGGGAACTTTAATGCGGCAAAATATGAAGGAAAGAACACGAAAGAAAGAGCCGGTTTCAGTAAACTGGAAATTACCCTTAAGCCGTCAACAAAGGCTTCTTTAACCGCTTTACAGCGATGGGTAAAAGAGATACAGGCTCGTAGCCCTGTGTATGATAATCTGGTCAATGCCACACCCGTTGACCTCATACTCTACAAGGAATACCATTACTAATTGTGTAATGGTTTGATATAAAAAGATTTTAAGTTGTTTTTGTTTGTTTGTGAAGAACTGGTCTTTCCCCCTGCGCCATAACAGGGGGAAGCCCATTCTTTAAAAAGAAAAAGTAAAAAAGAAAATGAATAACAGGATAAACATAGTGCTCTTCGGTATAGGAAATGTGGGGAGCGCACTCATAAATAAAGTTTTAAAAGAAAGAAAAGGCCTTGCGCTGGATAATAAAATAGACCTGAGGTTTCCGGTAATTACCAACTCATCGGTAGCCTTTTTTGAAAAGGAGGGGGTGAACTTCTCGTGGGAGGCCAATTTTATACAGTTTGGCATTCCGTTCAAAATGGAAGATGTGGTACAATACCTGCATGCTAATAATATTAGCAACCTGATTGCAGTTGACGCTTCGGGGGACGACAGTCTTCCGTTAGATTATACAAAGTTGCTTAAAAGCGGATTTAATGTGGTGTCGGTAAATAAAAATGCAACAGGGCTACCTGCATCATTTAAAGATGAGGTAAAACTGGCGGCATCGGTACACGGGTTAGAAGCCCTCTTTTTAGGTGCTCCTAAAGACAGTAGAGGGGAAATAGTACAAAAGCTATTTGAAGCTTTGGTAGAGATTGCTGAAAAACAAAAAAAAATTGCAGCTTAATATTACCAATCCCAGGATAACTCTATGGAGCCTAATGGGTGTAATGGATATTTGTTGCTTTTAACCTTAATTAAAATTATTAAACGTTCATTAAATAACAAATGACGTCTTGAACTTGTTATAAATATATCCATAAGTGTATGAGCTGTATTTATATTAAGAGTATCGAGGTTTCGGAATACTACAACAAGTCCGTTATTTGTTATTTCAAGTTCGTTAAGACATTCATTTAAAGCGCCATAGTTTTTTCCATAATAGCCCGGAAACTCAAGCTTATCAGAGAGTTCAAAGTGCATTAATTCTTGGGTTTCCCATATGCTACAATCAAATTCTGTTATATTGTAATTTTCAGACTCCAGCCAGGAGATATCTTTTTTTAAAGATGCATCTTCAGTATAGGGTTTTATAGATCCACGACGCATTATCTGATAATCCAGTCTTTGCCATGTGTCTGGATTGTTGTCAAATTTGAACATTTTTTGGAATTAAGAAATTTGACTCAAAAATAAAACAAATTTGTTTTGTAACAATTTATTACATTACTTTGCAGGGTTCTTATACAAATTGATTTGTTATCACGAAAGGCAGAGGGAATAGACCCGATGAAGCCTTAGCAACCCTTTAATCTTTAAAGAAGGTGCTAAATTCTACCGCAAGCGCGGATAGATAACACAAGGAAAATACTCCCGTATTTTCTCTCTCCACTTTTTTGATGACATATTGATATTATAACGGAACATTAATCCGAATATAAACTGTTATGTCAAAAATACATCAGGCTCTTAACGAAAGGATACTTATACTGGATGGTGCTATGGGTACCATGCTACAGCGGTATAATTTTACGGAAGAAGATTTTAGGAGCGAACGATTTGCAGATTTTCCGCATCCGTTAAAAGGGAATAACGACCTGTTATCACTAACCCAGCCACAGGCTATAAGGGATATTCATGCCTTATATTTTGAGGCAGGTGCTGATATTGTAGAAACCAATACCTTCTCGGGTACTACCATTGGTATGGCCGATTACCACATGGAACATTTGGTGTATGAACTTAACTATGAGTCGGCTAAAATTGCCCGTGAGGTTGCCGATGAATATACTGCAAAAAATCCTGATAAACCTCGTTTTGTGGCAGGCTCTATAGGACCTACAAACCGTACGGCAAGCATGTCGCCCGATGTGAACGATCCGGGATACAGGGCTATTACTTTCGATCAGCTTTTAATAGCTTATAAAGAACAGGTGCGTGCTCTTATTGACGGGGGTAGCGACCTTCTTTTGGTAGAAACCATTTTTGATACCCTTAATGCTAAAGCTGCGCTTTTTGCTATAGAGGAAGTAAAAGAGGAATTGGGGCTGGATATACCTGTAATGGTAAGCGGTACAATTACCGATGCTTCGGGCAGAACGCTTTCAGGACAAACGGTTGAGGCATTTTTAATATCCATTTCACATATACCGTTATTGAGTGTTGGTTTCAATTGCGCACTGGGTGCCGATCAGTTAAAACCATACCTGAAAAGACTGGCGCATAACACATCATTCAATGTATCGGCACACCCTAATGCAGGACTGCCAAATGCATTTGGACAGTATGACCAGACAGCAGAGGAAATGCAGGTGCTTATTAAAGAGTATCTGGATGATAATCTGATTAATATTATAGGAGGATGCTGTGGTACAACACCAGAGCATATTAAGTTAATTGCAGAAGTTTCGGCTAACTATAAGCCAAGACAGTTGCCCGTTGTTAGCTAAGAGGAAACATGAAGGAGAATATACAAAGATATTTAAAGCTGTCGGGGCTTGAACCGTTAATCGTTACGCCCGAGAGTAATTTTATAAATGTAGGGGAACGTACTAATGTTACGGGATCCCGAAAATTCCTGCGCCTTATAAAGGAAGAAAAATATGAAGAGGCGCTTGATATTGCCCGTGCCCAGGTAGAGGGTGGTGCCCAGATTATTGATATAAATATGGATGAAGGGATGTTAGATGGTGTTAGTGCTATGACAACATTTCTTAACCTAATAGCATCTGAACCCGATATTGCCCGTGTGCCTATTATGATAGACAGCTCCAAATGGGAGATTATTGAGGCAGGGCTTAAAGTGGTACAGGGTAAAAGCGTGGTAAACTCCATCAGTCTTAAAGAGGGTGAGGGACTGTTTATTGAACACGCTAAAAAAGTAAAACGTTATGGTGCCGCTGTAATAGTAATGGCATTTGATGAGGTAGGTCAGGCAGATAATTACCAAAGACGTATAGATATCTGTAAACGATCGTACGATATACTGGTTGATAAGGTAAACTTCCCTCCTGAGGATATCATTTTTGACCCGAACATTTTCCCTGTAGCTACCGGTATGGAGGAGCACCGCAAAAATGCACTCGACTTTTTCCGGGCAGCACAGTGGATAAGGCAAAACCTGCCTTATGCCCACGTAAGTGGAGGAGTGAGTAATGTGTCATTCTCCTTTAGGGGGAACGATAAGGTAAGGGAAGCAATGCACTCGGCATTTTTATATCATGCTATTAAGCACGGTATGGATATGGGGATTGTAAATCCCGAAATGCTGGAGGTATATGATGAAATCGATGCTGCACTTTTAGAACATGTGGAAGATGTACTGCTTGACCGCAGGGACGATGCTACCGAACGTCTTTTGGCTTTTGCCGAAAATGTAAAAGGCGATGCAAAGTCGGGAGAGAAGCAGGTGCAGGAATGGCGATCGCTTCCGTTGCAGGAAAGGATTACCCATGCACTTGTAAAAGGGGTTGACGAATTTATAGAAGCCGATGTGGAAGAAGCACGTCTTTCGGCTGCAAAACCTATTGAGGTTATTGAGATAAACCTAATGGCGGGTATGAATGTGGTGGGCGACCTGTTTGGTAGTGGTAAAATGTTCCTGCCACAGGTGGTTAAGTCGGCACGTGTAATGAAAAAAGCAGTGGCTTATCTGTTGCCTTTTATTGAAGAAGGTAAAGGTAAGGGAACTTCGGCAGGTAAGGTTTTGATGGCAACCGTAAAAGGTGATGTGCACGACATTGGTAAAAATATCGTATCGGTAGTACTGGGGTGTAACAACTTTGAGATTATAGATCTTGGGGTAATGGTTCCGCCCGAAAGAATTATTGAAACCGCTATTAAGGAAGAAGTAGATATTATCGGGTTGAGCGGACTGATAACGCCGTCGCTTGACGAGATGGTGTATTTAGCTAAAGAGCTGGATAAACTGAATATAACAATTCCTATCATGATAGGGGGAGCTACAACCTCAAGAGCGCATACGGCTGTAAAAATAGCACCTGAGTATAAGGAAACTGTGGTGCATGTTAACGATGCTTCGAGAGCGGTAACTGTGGCCGGAAATCTTATAAATACAGGTACAAAAACCGAATATTCCAGAACCATAAGGGAAGAATACGACAAGCTTAGGGAAGGTTACTTAAACCGTTCGCGAGATAAGGATTTCCTTTCCATAGCCGATGCAAGGGCTAACAAACTTCAGTTGGACTGGGAGAATTATACTGCCTATAAGCCAAAGAAAACAGGTATACATGCTATTTCGCCATCGTTAAAGGAACTGGTACCTTATATTGACTGGACTCCGTTTTTCCGTACGTGGGATCTGCATGGCAAGTACCCTGATATACTTACCGATGAGGTAGTAGGAGAGCAGGCAGTGATCCTGTTTGATGATGCTAAAAAAATGTTGACTTCTATTATTGAGGAAAACTGGATGGAAGCAAAAGGAGTGTACGGAATATTTCCGGCAAATCAGGTAAACGATGATGATGTTGCTGTTTATGACGAAAGCGGAAATGAACTGGTTACCTTCCTTACGCTAAGGCAGCAGTCGCAAAAAACCAAGGGTGCTCCAAATATTGCCCTGTCTGATTTTGTTTGTCCTAAAGATACTGGTAAAACAGATTATATGGGTGCGTTTTGTGTAACTACCGGTTTTGGTGTGGATGAAAAGGCTACCGAGTTTGAAAATAACCATGACGATTATAACTCTATAATGGTTAAAGCACTGGGTGATCGTTTTGCAGAGGCTTTTGCCGAATACCTGCACGAAAAGGTAAGGAAAGAGTTTTGGGGTTATGCCACAAATGAAGAGCTTTCAAACGAAGAACTTATAAAAGAAGCTTACAAAGGTATACGTCCGGCTCCGGGATATCCTGCCTGCCCTGATCACTTAGAGAAAACAACCATCTGGGAATTACTGGATGTAGAGAAAAATACAGGTGTAACGCTTACCGAAAGCCTTGCCATGTGGCCGGCTTCATCGGTGTCGGGGTACTACTTCGGTAATCCTGAAAGTAAGTACTTCGGACTTGGTAAAATTAAACAGGACCAGGTTGATGATTATGCCAAAAGAAGAAATATAACTATTGATGAAGCCGTAAAATGGCTTAACCCAAATATTGCAGATTAAATGAAAGTTACTGAGCATATAGAAAATGCAAACGGCAAAACATTGTTCTCTTTTGAGATACTACCTCCGTTAAAGGGGCAAAACATACAGTCTATTTTTGATAGTATTGATCCGTTAATGGAATTCAATCCGCCTTTTATCGATGTTACCTACCACAGGGAAGAGTATACCTATAAAGAGTTGGCAAACGGACTTTTGGAAAAAAAGGTAGTTAAAAAGCGCCCGGGTACGGTAGGGATATGTTCTGCTATACAAAACAAGTATGGGGTAGATGCTATTCCGCACATCCTTTGCGGTGGCTTTACCAAAGAGGATACCGAGAACTTTTTGATTGATCTTGACTTTTTAGGGATAGACAATGTAGTAGCCTTAAGGGGAGATGCGGTAAAAAGCGAAATATACTTTAAGCCGGAGAAAGAGGGTAACCAGTATGCCAGCGAACTGGTGTCGCAAATTGTGAATCTTAATAAAGGTATTTACCTGGATGACGATTTGCAAAATACATCGGCGACCGATTTTTGTATCGGTGTGGCGGGGTATCCTGAAAAACATATGGAGGCACCCAGCCTTGATAGTGATATTTATTTCTTAAAGCAAAAAATTAAGAACGGGGCATCATATATAATAACCCAAATGTTTTTTGACAACAAGAAGTTTTTTGATTTTGTAGACAAATGCAGGAAAGAGGGTATTACCGTGCCTATTATTCCGGGGTTAAAGCCACTATCTACAAAAAAACAATTAAACCAGATTCCATACCGCTTTAAGGTAGATATGCCCGATGAGCTTATTATGGAAGTGGTAAAAGCAAAAGATAACGATGCCGTTAAACAGATAGGTATAGAATGGTGTATTGCCCAAAGTAAGGAGTTGGTAAAAGCAGGTATACCTGTATTACATTACTACTCTATGGGTAAATCAGATAATATAAAAGCAATAGGTAAGGAGATTTTTTAACCTTACTTTTTAGTCATTTCCCTGAAGACAGACTCTAAGTTTCTGTTCTTCAAATTAAGTTGTAACGTCTTGATGCCGTTATTTTGTGCAAAGTCAAAAATTACAGGGCGCATGTCTTTATCCGTAGAGAACGTAAGTTCCCATATGTGTCCCTGTACGTTTTTGGCGATTGTAAGATTATCAAGCGTTTTTAGTTTTGCTTCTTCTACAGCAGTATCAAATTCCACTTCAATAACCTGCTGAGAATCCTTTACAAGGTTATTCAGTTTTTTATCGGTTACAATCTCTCCTTTATTAATAATGATAACGCGGTCGCAAATGGCTTCCACTTCCTGCATAATATGGGTAGAAAGGAAAACGGTTTTATCTTTCCCTATGTTTTTTATAAGGTCGCGTATTTCTACAAGCTGGTTAGGGTCAAGCCCGGTTGTAGGCTCATCCAGTATCAGTACCTCAGGATCATGAAGTAATGCGGTGGCAAGCCCTACACGCTGACGGTATCCTTTAGAAAGCGAACCTATTTTTTTGTGCGCTTCGGGGGTAAGTCCGGTAAGTTGTATTACTTCTTCAATACGTGATTTGGCAACGTTGTAAACATCGGCATTAAAAGCAAGGTATTCCCTAACATACAGGTCAAGGTAAAGCGGGTTATGTTCCGGCAGGTAACCTACCGATTTTTGTACGGCTTTCTCATCGGTAGTAACATCATGTCCGTTTACACTTGCCGTGCCTTCATCGGCAATAAGGAAAGTAGTAAGGATTTTCATAAGGGTAGATTTTCCGGCACCGTTAGGACCAAGGAAACCTACGATCTCTCCCTTCTTTACAGAAAATGAAACATTATTAAGTGCCTTTTGTGCACCATAGCTCTTAGAGATATCCTTAACTTCTATAGACATAATTTACCTGTATTTGGAACAAAAATAATAAGAAAACAATATGATAACGCTGCAGGTTCCAATTTTATGATGATTAATTTTTACTAATGTGTATTTTGAAAAGAAAAATTTCCTATTTTAGCAGGAAACAATCCCAAAGATGTTCAATACAAACTTCTTTAGCGCTTATTTCTATTTCTTCTTTAACAGAGAGGGGCGGGATTGTATTGTATTAAAATAATCATTTAGAATTTAAATTGATATACAGATCCCGACCTAACCGTCGGGATTTTTTTTGGATATATATGAAAATAAAAATCGCAATTCAGGGTATTAAAGGATCATTTCATCATCAGGTAGCTACGGCTTATTTTGGTAACGACATTTTGTTTGATGAGTGTATGACGTTTCCTGATTTGGTTACCAGTGTGGTAAGCCAAAAGTCCCGGCATGCAGTAATGGCGCTCGAAAATTCCATAGCAGGTTCCATTATTCCAAACTATGCGCTTATAGATAGGAATAACCTCTGTATTACAGGAGAGTATTACCTTGATATTAACATGAATCTCATGGCATTGAAGGGGCAGACAATTGAAGATATAAATGAGGTGCATTCACATCCTATAGCTTTACTGCAGTGTGCTAATTTTTTTAGCAGGTATCCGCATATAAAACTGGTGGAAAGTGTTGATACTGCCGAAACCGCCCAGCGTATAAACGAAAAACAGTTAAAAGGTATAGCAGCGGTAGCGGGTCCTATGGCTGCGCAGTTTTTTGATTTGGATATACTGGCACAGTCTATTCACACTATAAAAAATAATAAAACAAGGTTTGTGGTTTTACAGTCGGTATGTAATCCGGTAAATAAAGATGAGGTTAGTAAGGTGTCGGTAAAGTTTGAGCTAAACGACACCCCCAGTAGTCTTGCAACGGTACTTAATGTGATTAATGACTGTAAACTCAATCTAACCAAAATACAATCAATGCCGATAATCGAGAAGCCTTTTCAGTACTCATTTTTTGCCGATATGGTTTTTGATGATTACAGAAACTATGAAAAGGCAAAATCGGTATTAGAGATAATGACCACACAATTTAAAGTATTAGGCGAATATAAAAACGGAAAAGTATGATAGCACAGGCACAAAGACTGGAACAGATACAGGAGTATTACTTTTCCGGCAAATTAAGAGAAGTGAGGCAAATGGTTGCCCAGGGGAAAAAGGTTATTAATATGGGAATTGGCAGTCCTGATTTACCGCCGTCGCCACAGGTAATTACAGCGATGAGTAATGCGGTAAACGATAGTTTTGCACATGAGTATCAAAGCTATCAGGGCTTGCCTGAACTAAGGGAAAGCATGGCGCGATTTTACAGCAGGCACTTTGATGTTGAACTGAATCCGGTAACAGAGATTTTACCATTAATGGGGTCGAAGGAAGGAATAATGCATGTTTCCATGGCTTTTTTGAATGAAGGAGATAAGGTGCTAATACCAAACCCGGGGTATCCTACTTATATTTCGGCAACCCGCTTGGTGGGGGCGGAGCCTGTATTTTATACATTGAATGAAGAGAATAATTGGGAACCCGACTTTGATGCTCTCGATGAGACAGACTGGAGCAGGGTGAAAATTATGTGGACCAATTATCCGCATATGCCAACAGGAGCAAAAGGTAGTCGTGCCATGTTTGAAAAACTGGTGGCACTGGCTAAAAAGCACGATTTCTTAATAGTAAACGATAACCCTTATAGCTTTGTGCTTAATGATAGTCCGCTTTCTGTTTTTCAGGTAGAGGGAGCAAAAGATGTTGCACTGGAGTTAAACTCTCTTAGTAAAACATTCAATATGGCCGGATGGCGTGTAGGAATGATTTCCGGTAATCCTGATTTGATAGCTTCGGTATTAAAAGTAAAAAGCAATATGGATAGCGGCATGTTTTACGGTATACAAAAGGGAGCAGTAGCAGCACTTAACAGTGATTCAGGCTGGTTTTCTATGCTCAATGAAACCTATGGAAAAAGACGGGAGCTTATATACGAACTGGCAGAAAAGCTGGGATGTACTTATAAAACCGATTCGGCAGGATTATTCGTGTGGGCTAAATTACCGCAAGAGATAACCTCGGCAGAAGCCTATATAGATGAGGTGCTTTACGGTAAGGATATCTTTATAACACCCGGTACGGTTTTCGGCTCGGCTGGAGAAGGCTATATTAGGTTCTCACTGTGTGTAAACGAAAGCCAAATTAGTGAGGCGATACAGCGCCTTTAGTAAAAGTAATAAGTTAAATTTGTAAAATATTAAAACAGCCTAGTGCTGTACAGAGTTGTAATAATGGAAAACGATATATTAATGAGAACGTGGCTGGATGATTTAAACCTGTCACATCCACTTTTAATAGCAGGTCCCTGCAGTGCCGAAACAGAAGAACAGGTACTTAAAATTGCACACGAACTTAAAGATTCTGACGCCAGTTTTTTCAGGGCCGGTATATGGAAACCAAGAACCCGGCCGGGAGGATTTGAAGGCGTTGGTGCTATAGGGCTTAAATGGCTGCAAAGGGCTAAAGCCGAAACCGGACTGCCTATGGCTGTAGAGGTGGCAAATGCCAACCATGTTCAGTTAGCCTTAGAGCATGATATTGATGTGCTATGGATTGGGGCGCGTACTACAGTAAACCCTTTTGCAGTACAGGAAATTGCCGATGCATTACAAAATACAGATAAGATTGTGTTGGTTAAAAATCCGGTAAATCCTGATTTGGCTTTATGGATAGGAGCGGTAGAGCGACTGCATAATGCGGGGATTAAAAAACTAGGTGTTATTCACAGAGGCTTTTCGACTTACGAAAAAACAAAATACAGAAATATACCCGAATGGCAACTGGCAATTGAGCTTCAAAACCGTTTTCCCGATCTGCCGCTTATTTGCGATCCGTCACATATTGCGGGTAAAAGAGATATGATACAGGATGTTTCACAAAAGGCACTTGATCTTAATTATGACGGACTTATAATTGAAACTCATATTGACCCTGATAATGCTTGGAGTGATGCAGCGCAACAGGTTACTCCCAATGCGCTTAAGCAAATATGTAAGGATTTAAAAGTAAGGAAGGAAACCGATACAGAAGATGAGTTTACAGTGAAAATGAATAAGTTTCGACTTAATATAGATGAACTGGATTCTAAAATAATAGATGTGTTGGCAAAAAGAATGAAGATAGCCGACGAGATAGGTCAGCTTAAAAAAGACAGGAATGTAGCCGTGCTTCAAAACAAACGTTGGGTAGAGATACTTGACAAAATGATTGTACAGGGTAATGAGAAGGGGTTAAGCGAAGATTTTATTATGGGTATATTTAAGGCGATACATGAGGAAAGTATTAGCCATCAGCAAAATGTTATAAATAGAAAGGATTAATAAACTCATGGAGTTAAAATATTTATCTTTGCCGAATGACAGGACTTGTTTATAAATCTACCGGAAGCTGGTATACCGTTAAAACGGAAGCCGGCGACTTTTATGAATGCCGTATTAAGGGTAAATTCCGTATTAAAGGAATTAAAAGTACCAATCCGGTGGCAGTAGGAGATTTGGTAGATTTTGAACTCGATGAAACTTCAGACGATACTACGGGGCTAATCCATAATATCCACGAGCGAAAAAATTATATCATTCGTAAATCGGTAAACCTTTCTAAGCAGGTACATATCATAGCATCTAATATTGATAAGCTTTTCCTCCTAGTTACCATAAACAACCCTGTTACCACTACCAGTTTTATAGACCGCTTTTTAGTGACAGCAGAGGCTTATGGTATTGAAGCAGTAATTGTTTTTAATAAGATAGATACTTTTACCGAAGAGATACTGGACGAGCAGCTTTACCTGCAATATATATACAGTACTATAGGCTATAAATGTTTAAGAGTCTCGGCTACCGAAAATAAAGGTATTGATGAGCTTAAGGAGATGATGAAAGGTAATGTAAACATGTTTTCCGGTCATTCGGGGGTTGGTAAATCAACACTTATTAATAAGCTACAGCCCTCTCTAAACCTTAAAACCAAAGAAATATCCGAACAACATAGCCAGGGGCAGCACACCACTACCTTTGCCGAAATGTTTGAGCTTGATTTTGATGCCAAAATAATAGATACTCCGGGTATAAGAGGTTTTGGTATTGTAGATATGGAGAAGGATGAACTGGGAGATTATTTTCCGGAGTTTTTTGCACTTAAAGATCAGTGTAAGTTTAACAACTGCCTGCATAAAGATGAGCCGCATTGTGCCGTTAAAGATGCTCTGGAAAATGACGAGATATCCTGGTCACGTTATAAGAGTTATCTGCAAATGCTGGATGGAGAAGACGAGAATTACCGAACCGATATTTATGGCGATGGTCGTGCCAATGATAATCAGGAATAATGAGAGTAGTAATACAAAGAGTAAGCGAAGCATCTGTAACTATAGAGGGCAGGAAAACTGCCGACATTCAAAAAGGACTTTTAATACTTGTAGGTATTGAGGATGCCGATACTAATGAAGATATAAACTGGTTATGTGCCAAAATAGCTAAACTCAGGATTTTTGGCGATGATAACGGGGTAATGAACTTAAGTGTTACCGAAGCCGATGGTGATATTATTGTTGTAAGTCAGTTTACACTGCATGCTGCTACAAAAAAAGGAAATCGTCCGTCGTATATTAAAGCAGCAAAGCCAGATGTGGCTATTCCGCTGTACGAGACCTTTGTTAAAACGTTACAACAGGGAACAGGAAAGATTATTCAAACGGGTGAATTTGGTGCCGATATGAAGGTGGCTCTTGTAAATGACGGACCTGTAACTATTTTGATTGATTCAAAAAACAAAGAATAATTTTCTGTTTTGTTAAAAACGGTTATTTTTGGATAAAAGTTTTAACAAAATGTTTTTAAAAATTTACACACCTTTACTATTACTGTTCTTTTGTTATAATCTTAAAGCTCAGGAAAATTTATCAGCATTTTCCATTCCTTCAGAATTAAAAGAGCATGCTAACGCTGTTGTGCGTTTAAGTACTGCAAATGTTGAAATTTCTTCACGTAAATCCATGAAAGTTAATAAGAAAAAAGTAATTACTTTTTTTAACGAAACAGGATTTGAAAGCGCCGGTTTTCAGGAATATTTTTCTGATTCAGAAAAAATTAAATCTTTACAGGCCATAATATATAATGCAGCAGGGAGTGAGATAAAAAAAATCAGGAAAAAAGATTTTAAAATGGTTTCGGTTTCTCAGGGGGCAGGGATAACAGATAATAAGGTTCTGTATCTTGATTATACACCTGTACAATATCCTTTTACTGTGGTTTATGAGAGTGAAGTTGAAACTATAAATACTGTTTTTATTTCTCCGTGGGCTCCTGTAGACGGACTATTTACATCGGTTGAGAAATCAGAATATACCATTACTTATGATCCAAGCCTTGGGTTTAGGTATAAAGAATATAATACTGATGATATTACTGTAACTACACAGAAGCAGGAGGGACAGCTTAAATTGACATGTCAAAATGTTCATGCTATTAAGGCTGAGGCATATACTCCATATTCTTCTATAATGCCAAAAGTAATGTTCTCGTTAACCAGTGTTCACCTTGAAGGGGTAGATGGTGAATTTTCAGACTGGGCTTCGTTTGGCGCCTGGTATTACAATAACCTCCTTGTAGGTACCGATGAACTTCCTGATGAAACTAAAGCAAAAATAAAAGAACTGGTTGGTACAGAAAGCGATAAGCTTAAAAAAGCAAAAATTGTATACAAGTACGTGCAGGATAAAACCCGTTATGTGAGCATTCAGCTTGGTATTGGCGGCTGGAGGCCTATGCTTGCTAAGGATGTAGACAGGTTAGGCTATGGTGATTGTAAAGCACTTTCAAATTATACCAGGGCTTTGTTAAAAGAGGTTGGTGTTGAATCTTACTGTACAGTTATATATGGAGATACAAGAAAGAGAGATATTACAAATGATTTTGTTTGTATGCAGGGTAATCATATGATACTGGCAATTCCGGATAATGACGAAATGATATGGCTTGAATGTACCAGTCAGGTTGTTCCGTTTGCATTTCAAGGTGATTTTACCGATGATAGGATGGCGCTTGTTTTAAAGCCTGAAGGTGGAGAGTTAATACGTACTCATGTGTATGAAAATGAGGAGAGTTCGCAGTTGCTTAGCGGTAATTATACTTTGTCTGAAAGCGGAAAAATAGTTGGCGGACTTACAGTAGTTTCAAAAGGTATACAATATGATAATAAGTACATTCTTGAAGGGAAGTCTCAGGATGATTTGAATAAAATTTATAAATCAAGATATTTTAGTAATATCAATAACCTTAAACTAAACAAAATACAGTTTTCCAATAATCGTAATGATACTGAGTTTACAGAGGTGCTGGAGCTTGAAGGTGATAGTTATGCAAGTTTAAGCGGAGACAGGCTAATATTTGCTATTAATGCTTTTAATCAAAATGATAATGTGCCACAACGCTATAGGAAAAGATATAATCCTTTTGAGGTTTTACGTGGTTATAGCGATAATGATGAGATTGTTGTAACATTACCGCAGGGGTATACTATAGAGGCAATGCCTAATTCAATAGATATTAAAGAGAAATTTGGTGAATACAGGGCAGAATGTAATCTTGTAGAGGGGAATAAACTAGTGTATAAAAGGACCCTTGTGATTAACAAGGGAATGTATGAAAAAACAGATTACGATCTGTACAGGCAATTTAGGGAAAAAATAAGCCGTAATGATAATGCAAAAGTAGTATTACTAAAACAATAACAACACAAACCAAACCAAAACCTTACAATTATGAAGATTTTCAAATTTTTTATTTTCCTGTTTTTAACAGGCTATACTACTTATGCCCAAAAATATGAGCTGGGTGAAGTGACTAAAGAAGAGTTAGCTCAAAAAAGACACCCTTCAGACTCAACAGCGCCGGCAGCGATATTGTTTTCAAAAGGAGTAACTTATATGGATCTTTCAGAGAGAGATGGTTTTACTTTAGTTACCGAAGTTGACATGAAAATAAAAATATATACCAAAGAAGGGTATGCATGGGCTAACAAGGCTGTAAGTTATTATCAGTCTGATAATGGAGATGAGAACGTTTATTTTAAAAAGGCTACAACTTATAACCTTGTAGATGGTAAAGTAGAAAAAACGAAGCTAAAAAGTGAAGGCGAGTTTGATGAGGAAATAAGTAAGTTTTACAGGCAAAAAAAAATAACAATGCCCGATGTGAAAGAAGGTAGTATAGTAGAATATCACTATGAAATAAGATCTCCTTTTACCAGTATTTTTCCAGAATGGAGATTTCAGGAATCTATCCCGGTAAACTATTCTGAATATACAACAAGGATACCCGAGTATTATACTTTTAATCCTGTGTTTAGGGGGTACCTTGTACCTAAGGTTAACAGAACAAGAGTCAATAAGAAGTTTACATACACATCGTCAACAAGAAGTAAAAATAATAACTATAGTGCCAAAACTAACTATTCAACCAGTGAGATTGATTATACAGAAAATGTTGTAACTTATATTATAGAGAATGCTCCAATGTTAAAAGGAGAGCGTTTTGTTAACAATATAGATAATTATACCAGTAGTATTGAGCATGAGCTTACCATGACCCAATACCCTAATGAGACCGTAAAATCATACTCTCATACGTGGGAAGATTTGGCTAAAACTATTTACAAGAATGATGATTTTGGAGGAGAGCTTAAAAAAACTAACTATTTCGAAAATGATGTTGATGCTCTTATAGCGGGTGTTACATCTCCGGAAGAAAAAATAGCAATACTATTTGGTTATGTAAGAGACAGGATGAACTGGAATGATTATTACGGCTATACTTGTCACGATGGTATTAAGCAGGCTTATAAAAATAAAACAGGAAATATAGCCGAAATAAACCTTATGCTTACTGCAATGTTAAACTATGCAGGCTTAGAGGCAAATCCGGTATTAGTAACAACAAGGTCAAGTAAAATAGCACTTTACCCAAACAGATCGGCTTTTAATTATGTAATTACATCTGTTGAACTTAACGGAGGGATTATACTTCTTGATGCCAGTTCAAAAGCTGCATTGCCAAATATAAGACCAATAAGGTCTCTAAACTGGGAGGGCAGGCTTATAAAGAAAGACGGGACTTCATATGCCATAGGTATGCTTCCTCAGTTCAATTCAAAAGAGACTGTTACCATAATAGGTGAAATAAGTGAAGACGGAGTAATATCGGGTAAAGCAAGAGATCAGTATTTTGATTATCATGCTTATGTTTTTAGAGAATCATATGGCGGTGCAAATCAGGATAGTTATCTCGAAAATCTTGAAAAAAGATATGACGGTATAGAGATTAATGATTATACAGTAGCTTATGATGATTTTAAAAAGCCAGTAACAGAAGAGTATAGTTTTATCCATAATAATGTTACAGATGTAATTGGCGACAAAATTTACATTAATCCGTTATTGTTTTTTACTGATGATGAAAACCCTTTTAAACAGGAAAAAAGAGAATATCCAATAGATTTTGTTTTTCCTACACAGTACAGGTATATGATTAATTTAAAAATACCGGAAGGCTATCAGGTAGAGTCCCTGCCAGAATCATTAGCTATTGGTATGGAAGATAATATAGGGTCTTTTAAATTTACTATACAGGCACAAAATAATCAAATACAGCTTATAGCTATTTCAGATATTAACTATGCATCTGTTTCACCATCATATTATACTGTGCTTAAAGATTTTTACCAAAAAATGGTAGAAAAGCAGGCCGAAAAAATTGTACTTACAAAAAAGATTTAAATGAAAACAGGAAAACAAATAAGTGTTTTATTGTTGTTGTTAACTACAGCTACTTTATTTGCGCAAAACTATAAGCCGGGGAAAGTTTCTCAAAATGAACTTGAAGAAAAAGCATGCCCGTATGATATAGATGCTAGGGCAGCTATACTGTATGAAAAAGGAGAAATTTCTTTTGATTTTAACAGTCAGGGGAAATGGATTATAGTGACCGATGTTTTTGTAAGGCTTAAGGTTTATAATAAAGAGGGGTATGCTTATGCTAATGAAGGCGTGAGTTATTATGTTGATGGAGTAAATAGTGAAAGTGTTGATTTTTCAGATCTTGTAGTTTATAATCTTGTAGACGGAAAGGTAGATAAAACCAAAATTAAAGATGATGAAGTTTTTAATGAAGAGGTAAATAAAAAATGGAAGGTTAAAAAAGTGGCCTTTCCTAATGTAAAGGAAGGAAGTATTATTGAGTTTCGTTACATTAAAAAAACACCTTACATAGCAAGTTTACCAGACTGGTATTTTCAAAGAGATATTCCGGTTAAAAAATCGGAGGTTGAATTTGCAGTGCCTCAGTGTTTTGTATACAGTAGGATATTGAGTCCTTATTTTCCTTTAGAACAGGATAAAAAAACCAGAAATGCCTACAGGGAGTATAGTACATCTGTAGGTAAAGGAGTTTATGGTACGTCGAGCGGGTCTAATAAATCAGAAAAGGCATCATTAACATTTACTGAAAATGTATACACCTATAAAGCCGAAAATGTACCTGCTTTAAAGAATGAGGTATATGTAGATAACATTAATAATTACAGGTCTTTCATTAAGCATCAGTTATCCAGTTCACAAATGCCCGGAGAAGCTGAAAAGAAATATGCTTCAGACTGGGATACTGTTGCTGCCAAAATATATGAGGACGAGGATTTTGGGAAACAAATTGAAAATCAGTCTTACTACAAGGAAGATATTGATGCCCTTTTAACTGGAGTAACTGAAGAGAAGAAAAAAGTTGAGCTTATTTTTGATTACGTTAAAAACAGGATGGCTTGGAACGGAGAGAAGTCATATTTGTGTACAGGTAATTTAAAAAGAGCATATGAGAACAGAACAGGTAATTCGGCCGATATAAACCTTATGCTGGTTTCCATGCTTAAATATGCCCGTGTAAAAGCTAATTCAATACTGTTAAGTACCAGGGATAAAGGGCACGTGGCTTTTGTGAATAGAAGCGAGTTTAACTATGTTATTGCCGGAGCCCAGTTACCGGGTAAGGTAGTGCTACTTGATGCTACAAGTAAAAATGCCGGTATTGATGTGGTTCCTGTAAGAACTCTTAATGTTTTCGGGAGGATGATTACTGATGAGCTTAAGGCTAAGGAAATTAGTTTGATGCCCGAAAAAAAATCCAAAACAAATGTTATGCTTATAGCTTCTCTAAATGCCGATGGGCAAATAGATGCTAATATGAAAAAGCAGTATTTTGACTATGAAGCTTTAATGTACAGAGAAGAAAACGGCAATGCTTCTGCCGATGATAAAATCAGAAAACTGGAAAATAGATATGGTATAAGGGTTGAAGAATATAATGTATTAAATGTTAATGAGGTTGATAAGGCAGTAGTAGAAGAAGTTTCGTTTAAAAGTGACATAGATGTAGCGGGTAATAAAATGTTTTTTTCTCCAATGCTTATGCTGGGTTTGACACAAAACCCTTTTAAACAGGAAGAAAGAGTTTATCCTATTGATATTTTGTATCCGCGTCAGGAAAGATATGCTATCACTATAAATATTCCAGAGGGTTATAAGGTTGAGTCGTTGCCGGAATCAATGGTGTTAGGTACACAAGACGATTTTGTGTCTTATAAGTTTGTGGTGGCTGTAAATCAAAATAACCAAATACAAATCATAGCTCAGGAAGACGTTAAATATGCCCGTATTAATCCTGAATATTATGATGGATTAAAAGCATTCTACGCAGATTTGGTTAAAAAGCAAACAGAGAAAATAGTATTGATAAAAGAATAGTTATGAGAAATATATTCACCTTGCTGTTTGTGAGTTTTGCCTGTACAGTTTTTGCCCGCGATTTTAGGTTAAGTAAAGTATCTAAAGAAGAACTGATGGAGAAAGAACATCCGCTAGACCCTTCGGCAGATGCAGCGATATTATACAAAAAAGGTAATACTCACTTTAAAATAGATAATGATAATTGGGTTATTATTACAGAGGTTGAGGTAAGGTTAAAGGTGTATACAAAAAAAGGTTACAAATATGGAAACGTTGAGGTACCTTATTATTACAAAAGAGTAAATGGGGAGTCGGTTACTTTTGAAGAAGCTTCTACTTATAATCTTGTAAACGGTGAGATAGAGAAAACCTCTCTTAAAAAAGGAGATGATCATACAGATGAGGTAAGCTCTACCAGAAGGGTGAAAAAAATAATGCTTCAGGATGTAAAAGAAGGATCGGTTATAGAATACAAGTACGTCGTCAAGTCACCTTATATACATAGTTTTCCTGATTGGTATTTTCAGGAAAAAATTCCGGTAAATTATATAGAGTATACTGTAAATATTCCTCAGCTTTTTACCTATAACAGGATTTTAAATCCTTACTATGAGTTAAAGGAAGATGCAGAAGTTAACAGGAAATCATTATATGCCAGAAGTGCAAAAATTACCTTTCAGGAAATTAAACAAACCTATTCTATTGAAAATCTTCCCGCATTTAAAACAGAGAGTTATATAGATAATCCGGATAATTACAGGCTGTATGTAAAACACGAGTTAGCATCTTTTAGGGATTTAGATGAAAAAGAAACAAAGTATAGTAATAATTGGGAGTCGGTAGCAAAAACGCTGTATGATGATGATGACTTTGGTAGTGAGATTAAAAAAACCTCTTATTTTAAAGATGATATTGATGCTTTAATTAATGGAGTAAATGATAATGATAAAAAACTCACTATTGTTTTTAATTACGTAAAAGAGAGGATGTCCTGGAATGAAAAACATGGTTTATACTGTAGTGACGGAGTGAAAAAAGCATATGATGAGAGATCGGGTAACTGTGCAGAAATAAACCTTATGCTTACAGCTATGCTACGATATGCCGGGCTTAATGCAAATCCTGTTGTGTTAAGTACAAAAGATAACGGGTTGGCCACCTATGCAAGTATTTATTCGTATGATTTTGTTATATGTGCTGTTGAGGTAAACGATAAACAAATTCTGCTGGACGCTACTGAGCCTTTTTCAAGTCCGGATATGCTTCCTGTAAGAGATTTAAATGCTTCCGGATGGTTGTTAAGGGATAACAATACTTGGAAGGAAGTAAAGCTTAATACTGAAAAGCTGTCAAAAGAAATGGTATTTGTAAGTGCTCAGCTTAGTGCAGATGGTACTGTAAGCGGCAAGATGAATTGTAAATATTCTGATTATGATGCCATGATGTATAAAATGTATTTTGACAATATTCCTAACGATAAGCACATGGATGAGCTGGAAAGCTCTATGGGAGATATTGAGATAAGTGATTTGGAATATAAAGCAGATACGGAAAATGAAGCTCAGGTTAGTTATAATTTTAAATCTGTAGGGCATGCCGAAGTAGTTGGAGATATGATATATTTATCACCGTTACTGTTTCATACAGAAACTGAAAATAGTTTTAATGAGGAAAAGCGATTATATTCATTAGATTTTGTGTATCCTTCGCAGGTAAGATATAACTTTGTGTTTGCCATTCCCGAAGGTTATGCGATTGAATCAATGCCGGAGGCAACTCGTCTTTCAAGTGTAGACGGTATAACTGATTTTACTTTCAGGTTAAGCAGTTCAGGTAACCAGATACAGGTGCTGTGTATAAGTACGCAAAACTATTCGACAGTTGGACCGGAATACTATGACAGTATTAAGGAGATGGAAGGGTTAACTTTAAAAAAACAGGCAGAGAAAATAGTACTTAAAAAAATATAAAATGGATATTAAAAATGCACAGCAGGAAGTTGATAACTGGATAAAGGAACACGGTGTTCGTTATTTTAATGAGCTAACCAATATGGCACAACTTACCGAAGAGGTAGGAGAGGTAGCAAGGATTATTGCACGACGTTATGGTGAGCAAAGTGAAAAAGAGAGCGATAAAAATAAGGATTTAGGTGAAGAGCTGGCCGATGTTGTTTTTGTAGTGCTGTGCCTTGCAAACCAAACAGGAGTAGACTTACAAGCTGCTTTTGATAAAAAAATGGACCTTAAAACCAAACGTGATCACGATCGTCATCACAATAATGAAAAACTAAAGTAAAATTTCTTATTTTTGAGTTGTTACAAACCTAAATGATTATGAAAAACAAAATAGCACATTTTATTGGGGGGATGGTTGTTTATTTTCCGCTTGCTGCTATTCTTGTCCTTATTGACGGGTGGCACGATTTTGAGAACAAATGGCGCTTTATGGCAAGCTTTACTTTGTTTATGACATTGTGCGATATGTTCATACTGTCAAAGATTAGAGAAGGGAAATGGTTTAGTAAGAAAAATAAAAATATTTAGATTAATGAATATTCTACTAAAAGCATCCTCCGGGATGCTTTCTTCGTCAATACAAATAACGGGAAGTAAATCAGAGTCTAACAGACTCTTATTATTGCAGGCTTTGTATTCTCAAATCACTGTAGAAAATGTTTCCGACTCAGATGATTCATCTGTTATGACTAAAGCATTAAACAGTAATGATAATGTGATAGATATTCATCATGCCGGTACTGCCATGCGTTTTCTTACGGCTTATTTTGCTGTAACTCCCGGTAAGGAAGTAGTGCTTACAGGATCTGCCAGAATGAAGGAGCGCCCTATAGGTATACTTGTAGATGCTTTAAAAAGCCTGGGAGCTAAAATAGAATATGTAGGGAATGAAGGTTATCCGCCGTTAAAGATTACAGGAACAGATATAGTTTGTGACAAGGTTACATTAAAGGCAAATATAAGCAGCCAGTATATAACAGCTTTATTACTTGTTGCAGCTAAACTTAAAAATGGACTTGAGATTTCTCTCGACGGAGAAATAACATCGTTGCCTTATCTGCAAATGACACTTAATCTTTTAAATCAGGTTGGGATATCGGCAATTTTAGAGAATAACCTAATTAAGGTTAAGCCTATAGAGCAGGTTAATCCAATCACGTTAACAGTAGAGAGTGACTGGAGTAGTGCCTCTTATTTTTATTCATTAGTAGCATTAGCTCAAAAAGGAACTGAAGCAAACCTTTCCTCTTATGTGCAAAAAAGCCTTCAGGGAGATAGTGCACTTTCAGAGATTTATAAAGAACTGGGCGTTGAAACAATTTTTAGTGAAAATACAATCACACTAAAAAACACAGGTGAGGCACAAAAACAGCTCAGTTTAAATTTGGTAAATACACCCGATATTGCCCAAACCATTGCTGTAACCTGTTTCGGTTTAGGAACTGGATGCCATTTAACCGGACTGCATACCCTTAAAATTAAGGAAACCGACAGGCTTGAAGCTCTTAAAACAGAACTTACCAAACTGGGTGCTGTAGTTGCCGTGACTGATGATTCTCTAACATTAGAGCCATTGGTACATATAAATAGTGATGTAGCTATAAATACTTACAACGATCACCGTATGGCAATGGCATTTGCTCCGCTTGCATTAAAAACATCCATTATAATAAATGATGCAGGTGTGGTTTCTAAATCATACCCATCATTTTGGGACGATATGAAACAGGTGGGTATAGCTGTAAAAACGCTTTAAATTAAAGGCTTTTGTCAGTTAAAAAATAAATATATCCCAAAATACTTGACAACCCCTGTTTTGCGGTAGTATATTTGCACTCAATTAAAAATACAAAGATGAAATTATCAAACTTCAATTTCAATCTGCCAAAAGAATTGCTGGCTGAATTTCCTGCAGAAAACAGGGATGAATCCCGTTTAATGGTGGTTAACAGAAAAACAAATACTATTGAGCACAGGCTTTTTAAAGATATTCTTGAGTATTTTGACGAAGGAGATGTAATGGTGCTTAATAACACTAAAGTATTTCCTGCCCGTTTATATGGTAATAAAGAAAAAACCGGAGCGAGAATTGAGGTTTTCCTGTTACGTGAACTGAATTCAGAACAACGTCTTTGGGATGTGCTTGTAGATCCTGCAAGAAAAATAAGGATAGGTAATAAACTTTATTTTGGAGATGATGATTCTCTTGTAGCTGAGGTTATAGATAACACTACTTCAAGAGGAAGGACTTTACGATTTTTATATGATGGCTCATACGAAGAGTTCAGAGCTAAACTTAATGAGCTTGGAGAAACTCCAATACCTAAATACATAAACAGGGAAGTTGTTCCTGAAGATGCAGACCGTTACCAAACTATTTATGCTAAAGAAGAAGGAGCTGTTGCAGCACCAACTGCCGGGCTTCACTTTTCTAAGCACCTTTTAAAAAGGCTTGAGATAAAAGGTATCGACTTTGCAGAAGTTACACTTCACGTTGGTTTGGGTACTTTTAACCCGGTTGAGGTTGAAGATCTTTCTAAACACAAAATGGATTCTGAAGAGTTAATCATTACTCAGGATGCCTGTGATATTGTAAACAAAGCTAAAGCTGCTAAAAGAAAAGTGTGTGCTGTAGGTACAACTACTATGAGAGCAATGGAAAGTTCGGTTTCTTCACAAAAAACATTAAATCCTTATGTGGGATGGACTAACAAGTTTATATTCCCTCCATACGATTTTAGTGTTGCCGATTGTATGATTACTAACTTCCATACGCCAAAGTCTACACTTCTTATGATGATTAGTGCATTTATGGGGCACGATTTAATGAAGAAAGCCTATGAAGAGGCGGTGAAAGAAGGCTATAAGTTCTACTCTTACGGAGATGCAATGCTTATTCTTTAATTAGAAAAATGATAAAAAATTAATCCTGCTTTTAACGGCAGGATTTTTTGTTTCCTGTTTTTTTATTAATTATGTAATTTTACGGCCCAACAAACAAATAACAATGGAATTTCAAAATACTAGAGAATTTGCAAGGCAGCTTGATGCCAACGATAAACTTGCCAAATACAGGGACGAATTTATTTTTCCTCATGTAAACGGTAAGCAGGTAATTTACTTTACGGGTAACTCGCTGGGGTTACAACCAAAAAGGACTAAAGCCTATGTTGACGAAGTAATGGACGACTGGGGTAAACTGGCTGTAGAAGGTCACTTTTATGCCGATAAGCCTTGGTGGGATTATCACGAGCGTTTTGCAGCTCCGTTAAGTAAGGTAGTTGGTGCTTTGCCAAGTGAGGTAACAGTAATGAATACCCTAACGGTGAACCTACATCTTATGATGGTTACTTTTTATCAGCCTACACAAAAAAGGTTTAAGATTATTTGTGAGGAGAAAGCATTTCCTAGCGATCAGTACATGATAAAAAGCCAGGTTAAATTCCACGGTTATGATCCGGAAGATGCAATTGTAGAGATTAAAAGAAGACCGGGTGAGCATAATATAAGACATGAAGATGTTATTAATACTATTAATGAAGTAGGTGACGAACTCGCTCTTGTTTTAATGGGTGGTGTAAACTACTATACAGGTCAGGTGTTTGATATTAAGGCCATCACTAAAGCAGGTCAGGATGCCGGTGCTTATGTAGGGTGGGATTTAGCTCACGGTGCAGGTAATATCCATTTGGAACTGCACGAGTGGGACGTTGACTTTGCTGCATGGTGTAGTTATAAATATATGAACTCAGGTCCGGGTAATGCATCGGGAGCATTTGTTCACGAAAGGCACCACAATGATATGGATCTTCCTCGTTTTGCAGGATGGTGGGGTCACAATAAGGAAAGAAGATTCCTAATGGAGCCGCAGTTTGATCCTATCCGTGGAGCAAACGGATGGCAGGTAAGTTGTTTACCTGTACTTTCTTTAGCGCCATATTTAGCATCGGTAGAGATGTTTGATGAGGTAGGTATGCCGGCACTTATACAAAAGCGTGATTTGATTACATCATACCTGGAATATGTACTTCATGAAATTGATAAGGAAGTAAACGGTAACTTTGAGGTTATTACACCATCTGAACCTAAAGAGAGAGCAAGCCAAATTTCGGTTTATCTTCACGGTGAAGGAAGGTCGTTATTTGATTATCTAATGGAGAATGGTGTTATTACCGACTGGAGAGAGCCTAACGTAATCAGGCTGGCACCGGTACCGTTGTACTGTTCGTTTGAAGATATGTATGAGTTTGGTCAGATTTTAAAGGCTGGTATACAGTCACACAAATAATAAAATGACAAAAGAGCAAAAAATAGCAACATTCGACCCTAGCCAGCCGGGACTGGCAGACGCGAGTGTTTTTGGGCTGCCGTTTACGGCCGAAGAAAGTGAAATTATTATTGTTCCTGCCCCTTGGGAAGTAACCGTGAGTTATGGAGCGGGTGCATCTCAGGGACCCGAAGCTATTTTAGAGGCTTCGTTTCAGGTAGATTTGCTTCATCAGGAGTTTCCTGATTTATGGAAACTGGGTATGTTTCTTGATTTAAATGATAAGACCGAAGAATGGTCTGACAAAAGCAGGAAATACAAAAACTTGGCGCAGCCTATTATTGAAGCTCTTGAAAACGGAGAGAAAATAGAAGATAATCCTGAACTTATAATTCACCTTAATGAGATAAACACCATTTGTGGTCAGTTTAAAGATGAGGTAAAAGCCAGAGTTAAGTACTGGATGGAGCAGGGTAAAAAAGTGGTACTTTTAGGAGGTGATCACAGTACGCCACTGGGGTATTATGAGGCTTTGGCAGAAAAACATAGTGATTTCGGGCTACTTCACCTGGATGCTCACATGGATTTACGTATTGCTTACGAAGGTTTTACCTACTCGCATGCATCTATCATGTATAATGCACTTAAACTTCCGCAAATATCAAAAATCGTACAGGTGGGTATTCGTGATTTCTGTAAAGAAGAAGTAGAAGTGGTACAGGCTGAAGCCGGGCGCGTAAAGGTATTTACAGACCGTGACCTGAAAGCCGAGACTTTTGAAGGAGTGACATGGAAGCAGCAGTGTGAAACTATAATTGCACAGTTACCTCAAAAAGTTTGTATCAGTTTTGATATAGATGGTATGTATCCTTGGTATTGTCCTAATACAGGTACTCCGGTGCCGGGAGGTTTCTCTTTTGAGCAGGCAGCTTATTTGTTCAGTCTTCTTGCGAAAAGCGGAAAGGAAATCATTGGTTTCGATCTTGTTGAGGTGGCTCCGGGAGAAGAAGGTGATGATTGGGATGGTAACGTAGGAGCAAGAATGCTTTTCCATATGTGTGGTGTTTTGGCAAAAAACAACAATATGGAAATTGGTAAAGAAGTTAAGTTCTAACTTATATATTGTGTTTACAAAACAAAAAGCCCTGCAATTGCAGGGCTTTTGTATTTTAAGTAAAGCTGTTTAAGGGCGTCGGCCTACAGCCAGTCTGTAAAGTATTCCTATAATTGCCAGTACAAGCAAAACGTGAATTAGGCTACCTACTGCTTCACCAAATCCAAAGAATCCTATTAACCAGCCTATGATAAGGATAACGATAATTAACCAGATTAAATCTCTCATAACAGTATTTTTTTATAGTTAGTGAAGTAAAATTACACATAGTGATTCGTATCTGTTAATTAATTAAGAATCCTTTATGTGCAAAAGTTTTCTTAATAAAATACTGAGCGTGAAATAAATCCCTAAAAACAAAGGCTTGTGATATTAAATCAGTATTTTTGCAGTGTTTTAGATTATTTTCCATGCAAACTCCCTTAAAAATTGCTGTTGTGGGATCCGGACTCGTAGGATCTCTGTTAGCAATATACCTAAAAAGAGCAGGGCACACAGTACATGTTTATGACAGGAGCCCGGATATACGAACTGTAGAGTTTTCAGGACGTTCCATTAATCTGGCAATGTCGCACAGAGGATGGAGAGCGCTCGATGATGTAGGTTTGGGAGAAGAGATAAGGAAAATAGCAATCCCAATGGAAAAACGTGCTATCCATGCAATAGGAGAGCCGCTTAATTTTCAGTACTACGGGAAAGACGGTGAAAGTATTTACTCTATTTCACGCGGACTGCTAAACAGAAAGATGGTTACCCTGGCGGAAGAAGAAGGTGTTAAGTTTTTCTTTGAGACAAAAATATGGGATGTAACACTTGCTGATGCTACTCTTCATGCCGGTGAAACAGAAAGAGGGGAGTGGAAAGAGCTTCAGTATGATAAGGTTTTTGGTGCCGATGGTGCTTTTTCTAGAATCCGTCACAGGATGCAAAGGCAAAGTATGTTTAATTACTCTCAGCAGTTTTTAAATACCGGTTACAAAGAGCTAAATATACCTGCAAATGCCGACGGTACTCATAAGCTTGATAAAAACTCACTGCACATTTGGCCAAGAAACGATTTCATGTTAATCGCACTGCCAAACCTTGATGGTAGTTTTACCTGTACGCTTTTCATGCCTTTTGAAGGAGAAAACTCGTTTGAGGCATTAAAGGATAGGGAAACTCTGGAGAAATTCTTTGCAGATTATTTCCCGTCTACTATTGATGTAATACCTGAACTGGTTGAAGACTTCTTTAAAAATCCTACCAGTACATTGGTTACTATGAAATGTTACCCTTGGACATACTCTGACAAGGTTGCTCTTATAGGAGATGCCTGCCATGCAATTGTGCCGTTTTATGGTCACGGTATGAATGCCGGTTTTGAAGATATAACTATACTTAGTCAGTTAATAGAGCAATATGGTGATGACTGGGATACTATATTCAAGGAATATCAGGAAAGTCGTAAGCCAAATGCCGATGCTATAGCCGAACTGTCTTATCGTAACTTTATGGAGATGAGTTCTAAAACTATAGATGATAAGTTTCTTTTACAGAAAAAAATAGAAAAATGGTTTTCAGACAGGTATCCTGATAAATGGCTTCCGTTATATAGTAGAGTGACATTTAGTTACAGGCCATACTCTGAAGCTCTTGAGATAGGGGATAGGCAAAAAGCCATTATGGACGAGGTGATGCAAATAGATGGTATAGAAAACAAATGGAATACTCCCGAAGTGGAGCAAAAAATAATAGAGCTGCTTAAATAAGCAGCTTTTTTTATGCTTCACGGTTAGCAGTTTCTATTGTAAAGGCAGGTGTACAAACAGCTATGTATTCGCAGGGCTCATCAAAAGGATTAGAGTATTGTACTCTGGTATTCTTCATTATTTTGATTGACTGGCCTGCTTCCAGTATTATTTTCTCATCATTAACAATAAACTGTTTCTTTCCCTTTATTATATAGGTGTATTCATCAAACTCCGGAGTTTGGAAAGGCTCGCTCCATTGCGGAGGGGCTATCATGTGGGCTATAGATATGTTACTGTCTCCGTTTGAAGCATTCCCAAAGTGTTCTTCTATAAGTTTACCATCGTTTGTAGGTACTATAAACGGATTTTTTTGTGTAAAATATTGTTTCATAATGAGTTATTTTTTAATTAAAATATAGGGTGCTGTTAGGTGATTTGACGTTTTAATTGTAATTTTATAAAACAAGTATTACAAAACGTTCTTTATTTAGGGTGATAATGTGTTAGTTTGAGCATTAATTTCGTGAAAAAAAACTATTTTACAATGCGTGCACAATAAAAACGGGGGATTTATGTTATTTATACGTAATCTATATAAATTTAAAGGAAATAGTAATGAAAAATAGATTTGTGAGTAAAAAAATAGAAATTGTTTAAATTGAGCCCTTAATTTGGGTGTTTATGAATCTTTAAGATTGTGATAATTTAATGTTAAGAAACGAGAAAAAAAATCATTTTATTTTTTTTTATCTCCTAATAATATAAATTTGCCAATCTTATTTTAAAAAGCAAAAAAATAACAATAAGAACTATTATTAAAAATCAAAAAAAACTAAATTTTTAAAAGAAATGGCAAACGCATCTATTCAGAAGGAAAAAAAAGAAGGTGGATCTAAAGGGTCAAATGTTTTCGCTGCATTAACAATTGTATTGTGTATCGTAATCGGTATACTTGTATGGAGATACATAATGGGTGCTCCGTCAAACTTCGAAAATGAAGAAGAAATAATCAAACTTGGTGCTGAGGCTGGTCACCCAAAACCGGGTAACTATCTTGGAATGGTATATAAGGGAGGTTATGTAGTACCTGTACTTATGGGACTTTTCCTTATGTCAGTTGTATTCTCAATTGAGCGTTTAATTTCAATTTCAAAAGCAGCTGGTAAAGGTAACGTAGGCGCTTTTGTTGAAAAAGTACAAAAACAAATCAGCAATGGTAACATTTCTGAAGCTATGGCTGAGTGCGACAAGCAACAAGGTACTGTTGCAAATGTTGTAAAAGCTGGTTTATTAAAATATGAAGAAGTTAAAAGAGAAGGTTTTGACAGCGAAAGAGCTGAGGCTGCTATTCAGCAGGAAATCGAAGAGGCAACTTCTCTTGAAATGCCAATGTTAGAGAAAAACTTAGTTGTAATCTCTACTCTTGTGTCAATTGGTACGTTAGTAGGTCTTCTAGGTACGGTAACAGGTATGATTAAAGCGTTCTCTGCTCTTGGTGCAGGTTCTACTCCAGATTCAGCTCAGCTGGCAAACGGTATTTCTGAGGCGCTTATTAATACTGCAACAGGTATCTCTACATCTACAGTTGCGATTATCGCTTATAACTCATTTACTTCTAAAATTGACAAGCTAACTTACTCTATCGATGAGGCTGGTTTCACAATCGTTCAAACTTACAGAAGGTTTAGAGCGCGTGCAAACAACGCATAATTGATAAAAAGAGTTAAGTTTTAATAATAGTGTAAGGTTTAAAAGTGTGCGACTGCGCACACTTTTTTGCCCTTTACATGTAAGCTAAAAATTTAAGAATGGCTAAAGTAAAAGTTTCTAGAAAAAGTACAAGGATTGACATGACCGCGATGTGTGATGTTTCCTTTCTTTTGCTTACCTTCTTTATCCTTACAGCTACGGCAAAAATGCCAGATCCACACCCTGTGGATGCACCGGCTTCAACCGTACAAACAAAGTTGCCTGAAGATAACCTGGCAACAATTACTGTAGGTGATAATGAAGTTTTCTTTAACGTATTAGGTAAAGAAGTAAGAAGGAAAACCTTAGAGCGTATTTCAGAAAAATATAATATTCCTTTTACAGAAGAGGAGTATACTAGTTTTTCTTTAATGGAAGGTTTTGGTGTTCCTGTAAATCAACTTAAAGGTTTATTGAAAATGGAGCCGGCTAAAAGAAATGAGCCAGGCTATCAAAAAGGTATACCGTTTGATACTATTAATGATCAGTTAAGTGACTGGGTTAAGTTTTCACGTGAAGCTTCAAGAGAGTTTCTTAATGATGAAATTAATAGTGGTAAGAAAGATGTTAAGTATGTTGATCTTGATATTGCCATTAGAGGTGATGCCGATGAAGACTATACTACTATTAAGAGAGTTATAGATATCCTGCAGGAGCAAAAGAAGAACAGATTCTTCCTGGTAACAGGTTTACGTGATGAAGATTTTTAATATTATAAAATATAATATAAAATGGCAGAATTAAATACCGGCGGCGATGGCGGCAAGGGTGGCAAAGTAAGAAGTAAGAAATCGAATCCGGGGGTAGACCTTACAGCAATGGTTGACCTTGCATTCCTTTTGATAACCTTCTTCATGCTTACCACATCGTTATCAAAGCCACAGTCTATGAATTTGGCTATGCCAGATAAAGACCCTATTGATACAAGTAAAACAGATGTTCCGGACGATAGGTCTCTTACTATTCTTATGGGTAAGGACAATACACTTTTATGGTATTTAGGTAAGTTTGATGAGCCTCTGGCTGCTCCAACTGAAACTCAATATGGTAAAGATGGTATTCGTAATATTCTTTTACAGCGTATTGCGGCAGTTAAGTCTGTATATGGCGATAATAAAGAGAAAGGTCTTATAGTAATTATCAAGGCAAGTGATAAAACGCACTACAAAAACCTTGTTGATATTCTTGATGAAATGGCAATCACCAATGTACAGCTTTACGCTATAGGTGATATATCTGAACCGGAAGTGAAATTGTTAGAGGAAAAAGGAATGTACTAATTCCTGATTTCAGCTAATCAAAAAATATAAATTATGTCTAAACTTAATATATTCAAACAGGAATGGATTGATATAGTTTTTGAGGGTCGTAACAAAAAATACGGTGCTTACAAACTAAGGTCAGAGAATCCAAAGATAACGGTGAGAGCCTTCTTTATCGGTGCAGCCCTTTTTGTTTTCTTAATTTCACTACCTAAGATTTATGCAGCTTTTGATAACTTAGTTGGTAAAAAAGATAAACCGGAAACTATTGATAAGGTGATTGAGGTAATTGATTTACCACCACCACCGGTTGAAGATGTACCACCACCGCCACCGCCACCACCGGTAGAGGTAAAACAAGCGCCTAAATCGGTAGTTGAAGAGGTGAAATTCAAACCTCTTGAGGTTAAGAAAAAAGAAGAAGTTGTTGAAGAACCACCAAGAACAGAGCAGTTTGAAGAGGCTGATCCAAGTTCAAGAAATGCTGAGGCTAGCCCAACAGGTGATATCGTAATTGGTACTCCTGCAGGTGATCTTGATAAAGGTGTTGAACCGGAAGATACAAATGTATATAGTACAGCTGGTCTTCAGGTACAACCTGAGTACCCTGGTGGTATGAAGTCTTTTTATGACTATGTAAACAAAAACTTTAGAATACCTGATGTTGATAGAGACATGACTGCTAAGATTTATCTTTCTTTCGTAATTGAAAAAGATGGTTCTATGAGTAATATCAAAGTATTAAGAGATCCTGGATACGGAATGGGTAAAGAAGCTATCCGTGTACTTCAGTCAATGAAGAAAAAATGGTCTCCGGGTGTTCAAAATGGTAAAAATGTAAGGGCTTCGTTTACGCTGCCTATTACAATTAACATCAGATCATAAATTAAAATATAAGAGATGCTTTCACAACGTAGAAACTCTCAAAGAGAAAAACAGAAATCGCTTCACAAGCGATTTCTGTTTGTTTTTGGCTTATTCTTCTTCTTAATGTATCTTGGCTTAGGCCTTATGATAATTTTTTGGAAAACTTTACCTTTGCCGTTATCGTATAACCAAAGGATGGCTTTAGGAGTTGTACTTATAGTATATTCAGCTATACGTTTTATAAGACTAAGGCAAAAATACAGTTAACCAAAAAAAGAACTTCAATGAAAATTATAAACAAATACACATTCATTTTCTTTGCTGCTGCATTAGTTGTAGTGTCAGTTGTTTATTCCTGTAAAAACAAGAATGAAAATGGTGAGGAGATTATTGAAGAAACTCTTACATCGGGTAAAGCCACTTTGGTTACAGATAATACAGTTGCCCCTATTATTGAAGATGTATTGGCTGTTTTTCACAGCGTTTATCCAAGAGCCGAAATTACACAGGTAAATAAACCGCAACAGGAAATTATAAATGCGCTTTTACAGGACTCTATTTCGGTTGCTGTTTTGTCCCGAAAATTAACTCCCGAAGAAGAAAAGCACTTTACTAACAGAAAGATTACACCAAGGGTGACAGAGTTTGCTAAAGATGCCATAGCTTTGTTATCTAATAATAAAAGAAATGATACTGTAGTTAAACTTGAAGATGTTTTAAACGTACTTAAGGGTAAACCTACAGGGAATATTAAAAGTTTAGTTTTTGATAATCCGGGTTCAAGCACGCTTGAATATATGAAGCAACTTGCCGGAATTGATAAATTACCACAAGAAGGTATTTATGCGTTTAAAACAAATGAAGACGTTATTAAATATGTTCATGATAACGATGGTGCCATAGGAGTTATTGGTATTAACTGGATTGTACAGGCACCACCACACCTTACACAATATATTAATGAAATTACAGTTTTAGCAGTGGACAATGCTGAGGCTGACAAGGGCGAAGAAAAATATTATAAACCTAACCAAAGTAATATAGCCACAGGCGATTACCCTTTAATAAGAACCCTTTATGTGGTAAATTATCAGGGACGTTTGGGTTTAGGCATGGGTTTTGACACATATATAAGTGCACGTGAAGGACAAAGGATAATTTTAAAGTCCGGTCTTTTACCAATTGATATACCAACGAGAGAGATATCTGTTCGTAAAAAGTTATAAATAACGAAGAAAAGTAATATTATATATTTAAAAAGGAGAATTAAAATGAAAGAATTAAAAATCATTGGCTTGTCATTATTGGTTTTCGGTACAGCTAATGCGCAGGATGCAGAGCAGGCTTTGAAGGCGATTGATGCCGAACAATATCAGAAGGCCAAAACAATTTTAAAATCTTTAATTGCATCAGATTCTGACGAGGGTAGAAACTACTTTCTTTTAGGAGACGTTTATCTTAAACAAACAGAGCAGGATTCTGCTGCTATGTATTTCAATAAAGGTGTTAAGGTAAAACACGATCCTGAATACAATACAATTGGTCTTGGACAAATTGATTTAAATAAAGGAAACGCATCGGCTGCAGAAGCTAAATTCAAAGCGGTTAAAGATGAGTTAAGAAGAAAAGATGTAGAGCAACTTATTTATATAGGTAGAGCATACATACAATCTGATAATCCTGATTATAAAAAAGCAATTGCTGTATTAAACCAGGCAATAGAAAAAGATTCACAATCAGCACAGGCTTACCTTAGTTTAGGTGATGCTTATGTAGGAGATAAAAACTATAACGAAGCTTACAGAGCTTATAGAACAGCATCTACTCTAGATCCAAATTTATTAAGAGCAGATATACAGCTTGGTGTAATTACTAAAAATACCGGAGCTGCTTTCCCTGAAGCAGTTGCTGCATTTAACAAAGTGATAGCTAAAGATGCTAATTATGGTCCGGCTTACCGTGAGCTTGCAGAAACTTATTACCTATGGGGGGCTTATGAGCCTAAAAAATATAATGAGAATATAAAGAAAGCTTTAGAGTACTATGAGAAGTATATGACGCTTACTGATTACTCTCTTAACTCACGTATGAGACATGCTGATTTCCTTGTACTTGCAGGAGACTATAAAGCTCTTGAGGAGGAAGCTAAGAAAATGCAACAGTTAGACAAGGTAAACCCTAGGATTTTACGTTACCTGGCTTACTCAGCTTACGAAAATGGTAATTATGAGCAGAGTATTAAAGCGATGACAGACTTTATGTCGCAGGTAGATCCTAAGCGTGTTATTGCAAGAGATCACCTTTACTTAGGTTTAGCAGAAATGGCTTCTGTTATCAGTGAAGACGAGCAGGGTAATACTGTTATTACAGATCAGACTGTATTTGATAAAGCGATAACTGATATTAAAGCTTCTGCTGAAAAAGATATCGAGATTACAAATCAGTTCAATGGAATTGGTAAAAAATTATTCGGACAAAAATTATATGGTCCTGCTTCTGTAGTGTTTGAAGTAGCTGCTACAAACCCAGATAACAGAAACCTGTTTTATGATAACTTCTACCTGGCTTACTCAATTTATTTTGATCACTTAAACAAGTCACCTGAAGCTCAGGAACAAAACATAGAACAACTTCAAAAAGCTGATGTTGCTCTTGATTATGTAATTAAACTTTCTCCGGATGCCCAGGATGCTTTCCTTTATAAAGCAAGAGTAAACCAAAGAATAAAAACAGATGAGTCGTACCAGAAAATGGCTGAGGCTTATAATGAGTATATTAGGATAGTTACTGAAAAAGGTGATGCCGAAGTTGCAAAACAAAAAGCTAACCTTATTGAAGCTTACTCCAATGCTGCTTCTTACTATGCGGTTATTGAGAAAGAAAAAGCTATTGAGTACTATAATAAAGTTTTAGAGCTAGATCCAAACGACGGGTACGCTAAAGGCGAATTAGAAAGACTAAAGTAATAAGTTTTTAATATTGAAAAGCCGACACTTAACTGTCGGCTTTTTTTATTGATTTTATTGCACTGATTTTTTTATACGTATCTTTGCCAACTATTTTGAATTATAATGCTGAAGAAAGATATACAAATAGCAGTAGAGAAAGGGGTGATGCTACCGCTTATGGAAGAGTTTTATACCATACAGGGTGAAGGTTTCCATACAGGTACTGCGGCCTATTTTATTCGTGTAGGCGGATGTGATGTAGGGTGTCATTGGTGTGATGTAAAGGAAAGCTGGAATGCTGATTTGCACCCGCCAACTCAAATTGAGGCTATAGTTGATAACGCAGCCAAGTATGCTAAGACTATTGTAATAACAGGCGGTGAACCATTAACCTGGGATATGGGGCCCTTAACCGAAGGATTAAAAGAAAAAGGATTAAAAATACATATTGAAACTTCGGGAGCTTATCCATTAACAGGTACATGGGACTGGATTTGTCTTTCTCCCAAAAAAAATAAACTTCCGGTTGATGAAGTTTACAACAAAGCTCATGAGCTTAAAGTTATAATTTATAACAAGCACGATTTTATTTTTGCAGAAGAACAGGCAGCTAAAACAAATAAAAATGCAATTTTGTTTTTACAGCCTGAGTGGAGCAAGAAAGAAGAAATGACCCCGCTTATTGTAGATTATGTTATGAATAATCCTAAATGGAGAGTGTCTTTACAAACACATAAATATTTGAATATTCCTTAATTTATAACAACTAAATAATAACCATGAAAAAATTGCTTTTAATTTTCGTGTTTGCTCTTACCGCAAACTTAGTTTCGGCTCAGGATGATGCTTTTAGAAACGATGTAAAGAAACTAATTGAAATGACAGGATCAACCTCTCAAATTGATGTAGCTAAGAAACAGGTGGTAGGTATGATCCCTGCCGAGAAACAAAAAGAATTCTTAAAAGAATTTGATGAGTCTTTAAAGCCTGTGTTTAAAAATATGGAAGATTTTTATATTGAGAATTACACACATCAGGAAGTGAAAGAAATCATTAAATTTTATGAAACTCCTGTAGGTAAAAAAGTGACTGCTAATGCGGGAGCATTAACAGAAGCTTCACTACAGTCAATTCAGGAATGGAGTATGTCACTTCAAAGTATGATAATGAAATATGCTCAATAATAGAGCTTCATGCTATAAGTCTAAAAAAGTCCGGTAGTTTTGCCGGACTTTTTTTATATTGCACTGTAATAATAACATCTTACCAATGAAAAAACTAATTTTGAGCGGATTACTGCTTTTTTCTTTTTTAACTGTTACTGCGCAAAATGATCCCTTTAAAGAGGATGTAAATAAGCTTATAAAAATTACAGTAGGCACTTCTGATATGGCTATGCTAAGAAAGACTTTTTCCCAAAAGATGGATGCCAAAGAAAAAGAGAATTTTTATAAGGAATATGATGCTGCTGTTTTTAGCTTTTTAGCTGAAATAGGAAAGTATTATATGGAGCATTATACTCATGATGAAATAAAACAATTACTGGATTTTTATAATACGCCTACAGGTAAAAAGTTCCTGAAAGATAAAAGATATGTTGTGGAAAATGAGTTTCCTTCAGAGTTTAAGCTAAGTATGGAAATTTATCAAATGAAAAAAAAGTAAGAAAACACACAGAAAAATTAAGGAATTAAGCGTTATGAAAAAAATACTTTATACAGTTTTACTCCTATCGGTTACTTTGTTTGCTGAGGCACAGGATAACGATTTTAAAAAAGATGTTAAACAGCTTATTAAATTAATGGGAGTGCCTGAACAGGTAGAATACACCCGTGAAGATGAGATACTGTCTGTTAGTCCTGAAAACGAGGAGATCTTTACCAAACAGTTAGATTCTTTGTTATTGGTTTACAACGAAAAAGTAGAGCTGCATTTTCTTGAGAAATATACTCACGATGAAGTAAAAGAAATAATACGGTTTTACGAAACTCCACTTGGAAAAAAACTAACAAAAGAAAATAGAGGTTACATTTCAGCCTACAATGAAGCAAAACATATGTACTATGAGCTACAGGGTGAAATTTTGTATTTTATTAAGACAGGTAGGTATAAAGAAAAAGAATAATTAAGGATTACAAGCTAAGTTTAGCAAGATAATCAAAATGTTCTCCTTCTAATATAAGTTCGCAGTTCAGGCCGTTGGCATGGGCTGCGTTTTGCATTGTATTATAATCAATATAAAGCCAGTCAAACTGTTCTTCTTTTTCCCCTTTATAAGTAATCGAGAAGGTTAGTTCTCCATAATAATCAGTATCTGTTGGAATCCATTTACCTCCGTCCTCATCTTCATCAAACATATAAATAATGTCAGATGAATCAATCAGTATTTGTCCACCCGGATTAAGTAGTGACTTAAGCTTCTCAAGATACTGAGTTATATTTCTCAGTTTACCAAAAATCCCGGTACCGTTCATTAATAGGATAATGGTATCATACTTTTCATTATCAAGATCTAGTACGTTATTAGCACGGCAATCGTTTATACCACGAAGCTTACAGGTTTCAATAGCATTAGCCGATATATCTATAGCAGTAACATCAAGTTTTTTGTCATTTTGAAGGTATAGGCTATGGCTTCCGGCTCCGCAGCCTACATCCAGTACGCGACCTTTACATAATGTAAGTGCCTTTTGTTCTGTTTTTGGCATTTGCTTATAGTTTCTAAACAAATAAGCAACGCTCATTTCATCCTCTTCAGATATTGATGTTTCCGTAATTATATCTTCAGGAGAGTTATTGGTTTGATAATCTAGTATTGCTTTACCAAAAAGGTCTTTCATTTTTTTATACTTTTGCTGCTTACTATAATATGATTTGTGTGATGGAGAAATTTTTACAACAGCTTCCAAAACTTGCCAAAGATAAGCATAACGAGAACAAAAAGTTTTTTGATAGGCTGAAAAAGAAAGCTCCAAAAAATATGGATTACATTATGCAGGATTTACACGACAGGGAATTTGAAAGAACAGACTGTCTTACCTGTGCTAATTGCTGTAAAACTACAGGACCATTATTCACAACTGCCGACATTGAAAGGATTGCGAAGCATTTTAAAATGAAGCCTCAGCAATTTATAGAAAAGTATTTAAGAATAGATGAGGATAATGATTATGTGTTGCAAAGTGTGCCGTGTACTTTTCTGGATGCCGAGAATTATTGTATGATATATGATGTAAGACCCAAGGCGTGCAGGGAGTTTCCGCATACCGATAGGAAAAAGTTTCAGCAAATAGCTAATCTAACCCTTAAAAATGTTGCTATTTGCCCCGCAGCTTACAATATTGTAGAAGAAATGAAAAAGAAAATTGTTTAATTAAGTATGAAAACACCTCAAAGGCTTTTATTGCTATATATGCTGGCTTTTTTTATATCCTTATCGCTACTTTTTATAAATAGCGATTTGGTTGATGCAAGCTGGACTGCAAAAATGTTTGAAGTATTAAGTGTGTCACTGGTACTCTTTATAATTTTTGCAATACTGCACGCAATAGTATGGTTGATAGTCAAGATTATTAAATCAATTAAAGTAGAGAAAATAAAAAAGCCCTCCGGTAAATAGGAGGGCTTTTGTTTTATTAAGCGGCAACTTCTTCATGATATTTTATTTCGCTTATAATATCCTGAATGTGCTGTATTTTTTCATCTATATATTCCAGTAGGGCATCTATGTTTTCTTTTAGCATCGTGAAAAACTCAATTACCTCATTGATGTAACCTTTTGCTTTATCAATCATCCCTACTATGTATTGTATAACGTTGTCTATTGTTTCTGCTATATTCATGACTTATTTTTTTAGGTTAATACTTAGCAGAAAGTTACAAAACAATTACAGTAAGTAAAAGTACTTTGTAAAAACATTAAGAATTGGCTATAGCTTACTTATAAATAAGATATTTTTTTCTTGTTTGTTTAAAGCTGTTAAGTCCCTGTTCCCAGCTTTTTCTTATATCAGTTTCGCTAGTGCCGTTCTCAATTTGTTCCTGTAGCTTTTTAGTTCCGGCAAGTTTGGTGAAAAATGAAATAAAGAATTTTGATTTATCTTCAGTTTTGCTGTAGGCTTCAATAAGCCATTTTAGTTCCAGTTGTTTTAGTTTTGTTACTTTGGTTAAATCTTCACCAAAACAAACTTTACCATTATACATCGGGTCTTTAGCGCCTTCGTTTGGTGCCGGAGTAAAACTGAAGTCTTTTTTTGGCAGGAAAGGAGAGCCATATATCTGGAACTGTTTGTTTGTGCCGCGCCCTACACTCACATTTGTGCCTTCAAAAAAACAAAGACTGGGATATAAGCTTATCGACTGGTCATTAGGAAGGTTAGGTGATGGCTTTACCGGTAAATGATATTCCATATCTCTGTTGTAATTTAAACATGGTATTATGGTAAGCTTGCATTGAATACCATTGTTTAGCCATTTTTCACCATTAATCATTTGTCCGTACTCGCCAATTGTCATACCGTGTAATACCGGTATAGGGTGCATACCCACAAAACTGGTATATTCTTTTTCTAGAACAGGTCCGTCAACAATACTGCCGTTAGGGTTAGGTCTGTCTAGTACTATCAATTGTATGTTATTTTCAGCACAGGCCTCCATTACATAATGTAGTGTAGATATATAGGTGTAAAAACGGGCACCTACATCCTGTAGATCAAAAAGCATAATATCGATTCCGGCAAGTTGCTCTGCTTTGGGTTTTTTATTGTTTCCGTAAAGAGATATAATAGGTAGTCCGGTTTTAGTGTCTTTTCCGTCCTTAATATGTTCGCCTGCATCAGCAGTACCCCTAAAACCATGTTCCGGTGCATATATTTTTTTTAGGGCTACTTTCTTTTCTAGTAAAAAATCAACAACATGCCCTGTATTTCCATTATTAATTATGGTGCCTGTCTGGTTGGTTACAATACCTATATTCTTTCCTTTAAGTAAAGGTAAGTATGCCTTGTAGTTTTCTGCCCCGGTTTTTATTTCGGTTAGCAACTGATTCTCCTTATAAGATATCTCTGTTTGTTCCTTTTGGACTTCCGGTTTTTCTTTTTGTACCGAAACCGAATTTCCACAGGAACCAATCAGTATAAATGAGAATAAAAATGTATTTTTGAGCAAAGAAAAAGATACCATACAAATTGAATTTAGAATATTTTATAGCCAAAAGGCTGATTACTTCAAAAGACCATAAAAGTAGTATTTCGGCACCAATAATAAAAATAGCAATTATTGCAATAGCTATTGGTATTATAATGATGGTGGTATCTATAGCTACCGGTGTTGGACTACAGGATAAAATACGTGAAAAGATATCTGCTTTTAACGGACACATAATTATATCCAACTTTGACGACAACCAGTCGGAAGTTAGTGTAGAGCCAATAAGCATTAATCAGGACTTTTACCCCGAGTTTAAAACCGTACAGGGAATAAACCATGTTCAGGCTGTAGCTTCTAAAGCAGGTATCATAAGGACCGAAAAGGCTTTTGAGGGAGTAATATTTAAAGGAGTAGGGCAGGACTATAAATGGGATAACCTGGAAGAGTATCTAAAAGAGGGGAGAATTCCAAATCTTAAAGAGAAGCTTAATGAAGAAGTTATACTTTCACAATATTTAGCTAACAGACTTCAGCTTAAAGTAGGTGATAGGTTTAGTACTTATTTTATGAAAGAAGACGGTAATAGCATACCTAACCTTAGGGTATTTGAACTTGTAGGGATTTATAATTCCGGTTTCCAGGAATTTGACGCCTCAATAGTGATAGGGGATATAAGGCATGTACAGCGTATTAATAAATGGAAAAAAGATCAGGTAGGTTCATTTGAGGTTTTTATTGATGATTTTGATAAGATAGAGGAAAAAGGTGAAGAAGTGTTTTTGGCTATATCATCCACACTTGATAGTCGTACTATAGAAAATAAGTATATCAATATTTTTGAATGGTTAAAACTGTTCGATTTTAATATTCTTCTTATAATAACTATTATGATAGTGGTTTCTACCATTAATATGATAGTTGCTTTATTGGTGCTTATACTGGAACGTACGCAAATGGTTGGGATGCTCAAAGCTGTGGGAGCGCCAAACTGGTCTATCAGGAAAATATTTTTGTACAATGCAGCTTACCTTGTGATTAAAGGACTTGTTTGGGGTAATATAATAAGTATAGGATTGCTTTTAATTCAAAAATATTTAGGGGTAATTAAGCTACCTCCGGAAAATTATCATGTAACAGTAGCACCGGTGAGTATAAATGTACCTTTTATTTTAGCGGTAAATACAGGGACTATACTAATATGTTTACTTTTATTACTGGTTCCTTCTTATATAATAACCAAAATTTCTCCGGTTAAAGTGCTTCGCTACGATTAATAGATTGAAAAATTAATAATCCATATATGTTTTAAAAGGCTCTTTTTGATAAAAAAGAGCCTTTTTTAATTTTTGAATGAAAATTTTCTAAAATCAGTTTATTAAAGGTTAGTAAAAAGTAATTTTTTTTTATTTCTCAAAACACACTTTTTCAGTTAGTTATAAAATAAGGTTAAAAAAACATTAAAAAAATAGGATTAAAAGTTTGTGAAAGCGGAAAAGATAGCTACTTTTGCACCCGCAATAACAGCGACGTACATTGATAAATTGAAACCAGCTTTTAAGTGATTACCTGAATAAAGAAAATCACTTAAAATAACCGAAAAAAATAATCAAAAAGATTTGCAGGTTAAGGGAAAAAGATGTTACCTTTGCCTTCCTGTTTTGAGCAATCGAAACAGTGCAAATTACTGATGT
>NZ_WOWP01000003.1 GCF_009741375.1 Flavobacterium rakeshii | reverse complement strand
CTCAAACCCTGGAAATCTCAAATTTGGAACATTACCCTTACTTTTATTTTCTTTTGCCATCTCGATTATTTAAATTTCGTTAGTAATTACATTAAGGATATTAAAAAACAAGCCCAAGTTCCTTAAAGTAAACGTCAATCTCACTATCGAGTTCGGCTCTTTTAGCCTCCAGTTCCTTGATTTCGCGCATTACAGCTTGAATATCAATTTCTTCTTCTTCCTCAAAGGTATCAACATAACGCGGGATATTAAGGTTGTAATCATTATCGGCAACTTCTTTCAGAGTCGCAGAGTGGCTGTACTTTTCTATAACAGTCCTATTACGGTATGTATCAACAATTTTATTAATATGCTCTTCACGTAGCATATTTTGATTTTTTACCTTGTCAAACTCCTTACTTGCATCAATAAATAAGATGTCATCTGGTGTCTCCCTGCATTTCTTAAAGACCAAAATACAAGTGGGAATACTCGTACCGTAAAATATATTGGCCGGTAAACCTATTACGGCATCTAAGTAATTTTTTTGTTCAATCAAGTATCTACGAATATGCAATTCTGCTGCTCCTCTAAATAAAACACCATGTGGTAAAACAATAGCCATTATTCCATTTTCCGCAAGATGGTAGATCATATGCTGAACAAAAGCAAAATCTGCTTTACTTGCCGGAGCTAATTTTCCATACTGACTAAATCTGTCATCACTTAAAAATAGAGGGTTTGCACTCCATTTAGCCGAAAACGGAGGATTAGCTACTATCGCTTCAAACGGCATATCGTTTAAATGCTGTGGATGTTCAAGAGTGTCTTCTTGTTTAATATCAAACTTCAAGTAATGTACACCATGCAATATCATGTTCATCCTTGCAAGGTTGTAGGTAGTTCGGTTCATTTCCTGACCGTAAAAGTTGGTAACATCTTTTACCTCCCGGGCTACACGCAGTAACAGAGAACCAGACCCACAAGTAGGATCATATACAGACTTTAATCTATTTTTATCTGTAGTTACTATCTTAGCTAAAATCTTCGAAACCTCTTGAGGTGTATAAAACTCGCCTGCCTTTTTGCCTGCACCACTTGCAAACTGGCCTATAAGGTATTCATATGCATCACCCAACACATCAAGTTCCGTATGTTCAAGCTTAAAATCAATTTCATCTAAATGCACAAGTACCTTCACAATAATCGCATTTCTTGCTTCTGCGGTTTTACCTAGCTTAGTACTATTTAAATCCATATCCTCGAAGAGATTATCAAAATCTTCTTCACTTTGAGTCCCCATAGTACTCAACTGTATATTGATGAGAATTTTTTGAAGATCTTCAAGTATAAATGTATTAGTATCACTATTTCCACGTTTAGCTATTTCGCTGAACAATTCAGAAGGTTTCAGAAAATATCCCAATGTTTCCAGCGATTCTTCACGGATAGCATTTATGTACTCCTGGCCTTCAGCAGTATTTTCTTTTATATCTCGAAACTGAATATTGTCCTGTTTTAAAATAGAATTGGCATAAATTTCCATCTTCTCTGCCAAATACTTGTAAAAAATAAAACCTAAAATATAATCCCTAAATTCATCGGCATTCATCTTCCCTCTTAAGGTATTAGCAATATTCCACAGCTGCTGTTCCAGTATTTTTTTCTGTTCTTCTGACATATAAATGGATTGTAATATATTGAATCTTATTTATGCTAGTATCTAAATAAATTTTAGCTTTTCAAAGGAAAGAAAATAAATCTATAAGTAAAAAATTAGCAGCGCTAAGATCAATATTAATTTCCAAGACGAGGTCTCTTCTTTTTTCTCTTGACAAAATTTCTATGTAGATAATCAAAATTATTCTCCACCTTCATCAACACCTCCAAAAAATTAGTCAACTCTTTTATTCCCATATATGCGTAATTCTCATGCAAAACATCAGTTAATTCTTTTCGTGAGTAATTAATTTCCCGACCAACCTTTTCTTGATTCACTAGTAATTTATCCTGCAATCCCTTAGCACTATACTCCTTCCCGATATTACTTCCATTACAAATACTTTTTGTCTTATGATCAACAAACGTCACACCATATATCATGCCTTCAGCATTCTGACGCAGGACAGTATCAATACCTTCCTTTTGGAGTTGCTTTATGAGTTGAGGCAGAATGATAATATTGTTCTTCAGAAAAACCAAATCAATAGCATTTCTGATTCTAGACTTGTCCGGCTGCCTAGTAATCTCATTAACTGAAAATCTCTTCTCCAGGTTCTTTAGTGTCGGCTTGTCGTAGAACATGCTGGCTTTTATGGGAATACCAACACGATTTCCTTTTTCATCTAATACATGGTACAGCAATCCATTGTACTTTGAGACTCTTGAATTTTCTGCTCCTTTGTCAGCTTCAATATTGTACATTTTAAGGGCTGCATTCAGTTCCGGCAAGCTAGTGTACTTGTAATTATTCACTACTAAATTCAGGACGTTTTCAATAGCTTTTTTTGTTTCTGCCTTGCCATATTGGACTCTTACCGAAACTGGCTCAGGCTTGTATTCCTTCTTCTTTTGACTCTCCGCTTTTACTAGATTGAAAGCCTGCTCAATTTCTTTGCGTGCCGGTTCCGACTTGTCTTTTCCTATATTGTGCATGGCAATACGCTTTCCATTTTCCTGAACATTGATTGTAGTAATATGGATATGCGGATGTCCGGCATCATAGTGCTGATAAACTAAATAAGGCTGGTTTCCAAAGCCAATATTCTCCATGTAACTCTCTGCTATTTCCAATAGTTTTTCCTTGTGCAGGTTTGCCTCGGTCGGGTCAAAGTTCAGAGAGATATGTACTGTGTTCCTCTTTACATTCTCATTCAGCTGGCATTGCTTTTCAAGACGATTGAGCTTCATGATATAAGTAAGCCTTTCTGCATCCACTGGATAATTTCCCTGACCAATACATTCGGCTTTACCTTCCTTGACTTTATTCTCATTGTAGTTCAGCATCGCCCTGATGGAATGTCCTGTCTTGATTATTGCAACCATTTTTCGGCAAGCTTTTGCAGTTGCTCTTTAACATCGTTAATCTTGGAAAACAAAGTCTTCTTTTGGCTTTCAAAAAGCAAAAGCAATGCTTTTATTTCAGCAGCCTGTGATGTTGCATTGACCTTTCTGACCAGCTGGTTAAAGTTGTTGCCAATGGCATTTAGCTCGCGGTTCAGATGGCTCATTTGCATGATGGCTTCATCGGCTGAAGCATCCCTTTTGATAGTAGTAATCGGTTTGCTGAAAAGGCAGTGCCTTACATAGTCGCTTACACTGCGGCAGGTGGTGTTTTTGCAGCGGCTTTCAAGTGTTGTAAATTCCTTGTCGGTAAGGCGCACGTAAATACGCCTTTTGCGGTTGTTGTTTTCAGTCTCCATAATATCCTCTTCATTAGTTCAACAGCTGTAAGGCATAGCAGTGTCCCCCCGCCCCCGAGTTCCGAGGGATGGGCGGCAAGATGCCGTTGTCCGACAACGGGACATCTTGCCATTGCCGCAGACAAGGCAATCGACCGCAGCCTTTTCTATGCTTTACGCTAAT
>NZ_WOWP01000010.1 GCF_009741375.1 Flavobacterium rakeshii | reverse complement strand
CATGTTGTAATCCTTTTGACTACGCTTTATGCGTGTAATTGCTTTGTCTTTCATAATAAGTCGAATTTGTGTCAACTTATTTCAGGACGAGACAGTATATATAAAAAAGCCCTGCTATACAGCAGGGCTTTTTTTGTGGTTTTTTCTTATATTTAATGTATGAGAAAATCCCTTGTAATAGTATTTGTTTTGGTTACTATCTTTTCCTGTAAAGAATCATCAATGATGGAAGAGTATGGTATTCGGTTTTATTTTAATGAACCGCAGCCTGTTAATGATTCTGATTTGAAATCGTTTCCGGTAAAATACAGGGGGATTTATGCTACTACAGATGAAGTAAGGGAGCTACATATAGACGAAAAAGATATTTACTACAAGTATTTACTTAATGGTAAAATCACAAAATCAGAGCTCGAGACATTAACCGATAGTGTTACTTATAATAACGGAAAGCTTACTGTTATCTCTCCTGATGAGAGTATAGTTTATGATACTGAGGAGAAAGGAGATACTATATTCTTTCATAAACAAATAATGGATACCGTTTTCTCCTTGTCTGCAAAGCAGAAGGCTAAAAGGTTTAAGGGGCAGCTTGTACTGAGTGAAAAAGATTCTGTGTTTTGGTCGGCAAGAATACTGTCAGTTCACAACGACACACTGTATTGGAAATACTTTAAGGATAAAAGCGATTTTATGAAGCTAAAAGCCTTAGTTAATGAAATACGAACTGATGAGGATACGCTTAAGGTTTATCTTAATCCAAGCAGAAAAGAGTTCGCTAAGATTCTTTTGGTAGAACCTTCCGGTAACAACAAATATCCTAAAAAGAACAACTGATAACAGTTTGTGAAACGATCATTAAAATTATACTATTTTTTGTAATTTTAGAAACCAACCTAAAATTATAATCTATATGAAAATAGTAGCTTTTGGCGGAAGTAGCAGTAAAAATTCGATTAATAAAAAACTGGCAACTTATGCAGCAGGTCTTTTTGAAAACGGTGATGTAGAGGTGCTTGACTTAAATGATTACGAATTACCTCTATTTAGTGTAGATAAAGAAAAGGAGATTGGTAAGCCCGAACTTGCCGGTAAGTTTTTAGAGAAACTTGAGAGTGCCGATGTATTGGTTATTTCTGTTGCCGAACATAATGCAGGGATGACCGTAGCCTTTAAAAATATATACGACTGGGCTTCACGCCAAAAGAAGGAAGTATTTGCTAATAAACCATTGTTATTGATGTCTACTTCTCCCGGTAAATTTGGAGGTAAAAATTCGCTCGAAGCTGCTAAAATAAGTCTTAAATGGTACGGAGGTAATATTAAAGATACTTTTTCACTACCTTCTTTCAATGAAAACTTTGATGTGGAAAATGGCAGAATTTCTAATAAAGAGCTTGATGATACGTTAAAAGATATTATACGCAATTTTGATTATGAGCTCAACTCTTAAAAAGTTTTTTAGGGTTTTCAAAAAGCTAATTATAGCTCTGTTTTGTTTTGTACTGGTGTACATACTTGCTACACTTGTGCTATCGTATATTCCTGTAAATACCAGTACTCAAAAAGGTGATATTGTTGTGTATGTAAACTCTAATGGAGTACATACCGATATTATAGTGCCTGTAAAAAACGAAGTGAAAGACTGGACAGGACAAATACTGTATAGTGAAACAAAAGCTAATGATACTTTAGCTAAATATGTAGCTTTTGGCTGGGGTGATAAAGGTTTTTACCTTAACACGCCAAAGTGGAGCGATCTTAAAGCCAGTACGGCTTTTAATGCTGCATTTTACATGGGTACTTCGGCAATGCATACAAGGTTTTATAAAACTGTAAGGCAGGATGATAGTTGTGTTAAGCTGACCATAACAAAACAGGATTACCAAATGTTGGTTGATTATATTGAGAAAAGTTTTGAGTATGATGAAAACGGAGAGACAATCTGGATAGTTAACCGAAGTTACGGGCAGTATGACGCGTTTTATGAAGGTAATGGTAAATACAGCCTTTTTAAAACCTGTAATACGTGGACTAACAATGCGCTTAAAGCAGCAAACCAAAAAGCTTGTTTATGGACAATTTATGATAAGGCTATTTTAAGCAAATATAAATGATAAACAAAATAATAGATAATCCCCGAAAGTATTGTTACTGGCCAACGTTGGTATTTGTAATTTCGGTTATTGTAAGGCTAATAGGTAAGCCTTTTAGGTGTACCGTTAACTTTCGTTTTATATATACAGCAACACAGGTTACAGGCATACTTTTGTGGGGTACTGCAATTATTTTTAGCTTTTGCTCTACTATTTATTTGATTAGACTTATGATTAGGAAAAGGCTTAAAAATGATTATTTATTTTTATTGATAAATGCCCTGCCTGTATTGTATATTTTATATGGTGTTTTCAATATATCTTTATTTTAAATAAATGGCAGGATTGTTGGTAGTTAAGACACATGAATAAAATGCATTTTAAGCTAGCTATAGCCTTATTACTCATCACTTTGTTTAGTGGTGGCATCTCTGCTCAGGATTTTACTAAGGTAGATGCTGCAGTTAAAAGATACCCTAATAAATTTTCGTCGTTAGATAAGTTTGCCGAAAAGGTAAATACTGATTTTACACGTGATGATGAAAAGGCACGTGCTATATTTACATGGATTGCTCTTAATGTAGAGTATGATATTGGTAAATATGGTGTTAACGAACGTCCCGTAGGATTTTCATACCGTACAGAAGCCGAAAAACTGGCTAAATTGAAAGAAATGGACGAAAAACTGGCTACAACTACTTTAAAAAATAAAAAAGCAGTGTGTCATGGTTATTCGGCATTATTTAAAATTATTGCCAATAAAGTAGGGCTTGAAGCCGAAATAATTCCCGGAACTTCAAAATCACACCCGTCACATGTAGGGGCTGGACCGGGAGCGAGAGATCATGCATGGAACGCTGTTAAGATAGGTGGGGAGTGGAAACTTCTCGATGTAACATGGGCTGCGGGTACTGCAACAGGCAATCCGTTACGATTTGAGTTTAGGTTTAATGATGCGTTCTTTTTTACCCATCCTGATACGTTTTTCCTCAATCATTTTCCGGATGATAAAAAGTGGTTACTAACAGATAAAACCGAAAAAGACTTTGCTAATTTGCCATTGTATTATGGCAATTATCTTTCGGGAGGATACGAGTTAATCTCACCAAAATACGGAACTTTTAAAGGGGTAAGAAACGGTGTTTTATCCTTTAAAATAAAAAATATCAGTCCGCAGGATACAGTTGCTTATGTATTCAGTAAGGAACGTATTTTTAAAATGGTAAAACCTGTTTTTAACGGTGATGTAACCGAGTTTGAAGTAGAGTTCAACAACAACTCAATTGGCATTTTAACCTTGTATATTAACAGGAAATCAGTGCTTGCATACCGCATAAACAGGGGATAGGGTATAAAATATTAAAAAACTGACAAAAGTTGCCTGACTTTTAATAAGTTTCCCTTTTCGCGCTTTCTTTTTTTCCGCAGATATAATATATTAGCAGAAAATCCATAAATTTTACTATGCTGGAGCAGAATCAGTACACTGAAGATAACATCCGCTCGTTAGACTGGAAGGAACATATCCGTATGCGTCCGGGTATGTACATTGGTAAGCTGGGAGACGGCTCTTCACCAGACGACGGTATTTACATTCTTTTAAAAGAGGTTATAGATAACTCTATTGATGAGTTTGTAATGGGAACCGGTAAAACCATTGAGGTTACCGTGAAGGATAAAACTGTAAGCGTTCGTGACTACGGGCGAGGTATCCCTTTAGGTAAGGTGGTAGATGTGGTTTCTAAAATGAATACCGGTGGTAAGTACGACTCTAAAGCATTTAAAAAATCAGTGGGTTTAAATGGTGTGGGTACCAAAGCGGTAAATGCACTTTCAAGCTATTTCAGGGTTGAGTCGGTTAGGGATAACCAAATCAAAGCTGCCGAATTCTCTGCCGGAGAACTTACTGCTGAAGAAGAGCTTGCCGAAACATCTAAAAGGAAAGGTACTAAGGTTAGTTTCCTTGCAGATGATACTATTTTTAAAAACTACAAATACCGTAATGAGTACATTGTAAAAATGCTTAAAAATTATTGTTACCTGAATACAGGGCTTACAATAATTTTCAACGGTGAAAAATATTACTCTGAAGAAGGACTTAAAGACCTTCTTGGAGAAACAATAAACGAGGACGACAGGATTTACCCTATAATCCATCTTAAGGATGATGACATAGAGGTTGCCATTACGCACAGTAAAACCCAATACAGTGAAGAGTATTACTCTTTCGTTAACGGACAGAATACCACACAGGGTGGTACTCACTTAGGGGCTTTTCGTGAGGCTATAGTGAGGACTGTAAAAGAGTTTTATAACAAAAACTTTGAGGCTGCCGATATAAGAAAATCTATTGTTAGTGCCATTAGCGTTAAGGTAGAGGAACCTGTGTTTGAATCGCAAACGAAAACCAAGCTGGGTTCTACCGATATGGGACCAAATCAGCCTACGGTACGTACTTTTGTAAACGACTTTATAAAAACTAAGCTGGATAACTTCCTGCACCGTAACCCGGATGTAGCAGAAGCCCTTCTTAAAAAGATTTTACAGGCAGAACGTGAGCGTAAAGAACTTTCGGGTATACGTAAACTGGCAAGGGACAGAGCTAAAAAAGCTAGTCTTCATAACAGGAAACTGCGTGATTGCAGGGTACACTTAACCGATGCTAAAAATCCGCGAAGTTTAGAAAGTACACTTTTCATTACCGAAGGGGATTCGGCTTCGGGTTCCATTACCAAATCAAGAGATGTAAATACACAGGCGGTTTTCAGTTTACGTGGTAAGCCTTTAAACTCATATGGCATGAGCAAGAAAATTGTTTATGAGAACGAGGAGTTTAACCTGTTACAGGCCGCGCTTGATATTGAGGAAGACATGGAGAACCTGCGTTACAACAACATTGTAATCGCAACCGATGCCGATGTTGACGGTATGCACATTCGCCTGCTGTTAATTACCTTCTTTTTACAGTTTTTCCCCGAGCTGATAAAGGAAAACCATTTGTATATATTACAAACACCTTTATTCCGTGTCAGGAACAAAAAGGAAACCATATACTGCTACTCTGATGAGGAACGCCGTAATGCCATTGATAAACTTAAAGGCAAGCCGGAAATAACCCGATTTAAAGGTTTGGGTGAGATTTCGCCAGATGAGTTCCAGCACTTCATCGGTCAGGATATACGTTTGGATCCTGTATTGATGGATAAAGCGACATCAGTAGAGACCCTGTTAGAGTTCTATATGGGTAAAAATACGCCGGATAGGCAGGAGTTTATTATTAACAACCTTAAAGTTGAGCTTGACGTTGTTGACAAATAATCTCAATTGAGATACATATTATTTCAAATTTTAATTTGGAAGTAAATACATGGACGAAGAAAACTTAGAGCCGTTAGAAGGCGAACATTTTTACGAAAAGTCGGATAATCCGGAGTCACAGGATACCATTACCAAGGTAACGGGTATGTATAAAGACTGGTTTCTGGATTATGCTTCCTATGTTATCCTGGAGCGTGCCGTACCTGCCATTGAAGATGGTTTTAAACCGGTACAGCGAAGGATAATGCATTCCCTTAAGGAACTGGACGATGGCCGTTATAACAAGGTGGCTAACGTGGTAGGGCATACCATGCAGTATCACCCGCACGGTGATGCCAGTATTGGTGATGCCATGGTACAGATAGGGCAAAAGGACCTGCTTATCGATACTCAGGGTAACTGGGGTAACATTCTTACGGGTGACGGTGCTGCTGCTCCCCGTTATATTGAGGCGCGACTTTCTAAGTTTGCGCTCGATGTGTTGTATAGCCCTAAAATTACTACCTGGCAGTCGTCTTATGACGGACGTAAAAATGAACCGGTACATCTTCCGGTTAAGTTCCCGTTACTATTGGCTCAGGGAGCCGAGGGTATTGCGGTAGGTTTGTCTACCAAAGTACTTCCGCATAACTTTCTTGAGCTTATAGATGCTTCGGTTAAGATATTAAAGAAAAAGCCTTTTACAATTTATCCTGATTTCCCTACGGGAGGTGTGGCCGATATGTCTAACTATAACGACGGTATGAGGGGAGGTCGTGTAAGAGTACGTGCTAAGATTTCCCAACAGGATAAGAGTACGCTGGTTATTACACAAATACCTTTTACTACAAATACCACTTCGTTAATAGACAGTATACTTAAGGCTAACGAAAAAGGGAAAATTAAAATACGTAAAATTGAAGATAACACTGCGGCAGATGTTGAGATATTAATACATCTTCCTAACGGTGTATCTCCCGATAAAACTATTGATGCTCTTTATGCCTTTACGGCCTGCGAAACATCTATAGCACCGCTTGGTTGTGTTATTCAGGATCAAAAACCGCTGTTTGTAGGGGTTAGTGACATGCTTAGAATGTCGACCGACAGAACGGTGGAACTTTTAAGGAGTGAGCTGGAAATTGAACTTAACGAGCTTGAAGAGCAATGGCATTTCCAGTCGTTGGAGCGTATTTTTATTGAAAACAGAATTTACCGCCGTATTGAGGAAGAGGAAACATGGGAAGGTGTTATTCAAGCTATTGATGAAGGTTTAAAACCTTTCACAAAACACCTTAAGCGTGCTGTAACCGAAGAGGATATTGTTAGGCTTACCGAAATACGAATTAAACGTATCTCTAAATTTGATATTGATAAGGCTCAGGAAAAAATCGAAGCTCTTGAAGGTGATATTGAACAGGTTAAACATAATTTAGAGCATATAATTGATTTTGCTATTGATTTCTTCCAAAACCTGAAAGAGAAATATGGTAAAGGCAGGGAACGTAAAACAGAGATTAGAAACTTTGATAATATTGAGGCTACTAAAGTTGTTTTACGTAATACCAAGCTTTATGTTAACCGTGAGGAAGGTTTTGTGGGTACCGGACTTAAAAAAGACGAATATGTTGCCGATTGTTCTGATATTGACGACGTAATTGTGTTTTTAAGGGATGGTAACATGATGGTGACAAAAGTGGATGTGAAAACCTTTGTGGGTAAAGACATTATTTATGTTGCCGTATTTACCAAAAACGATAAGCGTACCATTTATAATATGATTTACCGTGACGGTAAGTCGGGCCCATCATACGTAAAAAGATTTAATGTAACCAGTATCACCAGAGATAAATTGTATGATTTGACTCAGGGTAATAAAGGGTCGCAAATAGTATACTTCTCGGGTAATCCAAACGGAGAGGCCGAAGTGGTTACCATACTGCTACGACAGGTGGGAAGTATTAAGAAACTGAAGTTTGATCTTGATTTTGCTTCACTGGCCATTAAAGGCCGTGCTTCTAAAGGTAATAAAGTAACAAGATACCCTATTAAGCGTATTGAGCTTAAGGAGAAAGGTATATCTACTTTAAAACCGAGAAGGATTTGGTTTGACGATACCGTACAGCGTTTAAATGTTGACGGAAGGGGAGAACTGCTTGGTGAGTTTAAATCGAACGACAGGTTACTTATTATTAACCAGTCGGGTAAGGTGAAAACTATTATCCCGGATCTTTCTACTCATTTTGAAGAAGGAATGATTGTGTTGGAAAAATGGGTGCCTAAAAAGCCTATTTCTGCTATTTATTATGACGGAGAGAAAACCCGTTACTACATTAAACGCTTTTTGGTTGAAAACGAGAACAAGGAAGAGATTTTTATAACAGAGCATCCTAACTCACAACTTGAAATAGTTTCTACTGATTACAGGCCTGTTGCCGAGATAATATTCTCTAAAGTAAAAGGTGTACAGAAAGAAACCCTTGAAGTGGATCTTGAAGGATTTATCGCTGTAAAAGGTATAAAGGCACTGGGTAACCAGTTGACTACTGATAAAGTAAGGCAGATTAACTTATTGGAATCATTACCTTATGATGAGCCGGAGGAAGAACCGGAACCGGAAGAAATGGAGGTAAAGGATGAAGTTGATTTGACCGACGGAAATACAACAATAAGTCTTGACGATGATGGGCAGATAACCTTATCGTTAGATGATGAATAAAACAAAAAGTCCCGCATTTAGCGGGACTTTTTGTTATTATATTTTAATTATTTGACTCTTCTTATTTTTCTTTTTTCCTCATTTTCATATTCAGGAATTCTACACAAACAGAAAATGCAATAGCAAAGTATAAGTAACCTTTTGGAATTGCACCAACACGTTGTCCTGCCAGTTGAGCATCGGACAAGTGCATGCTTTCGGTTATAAGCATAAAGCCTATAAGTATTAAAAAGGCAAGCCCTAATATTTGTAGTGACGGATTATTATTTACAAACGTACCTACAGGTACCGCAAACAGCATCATAATCCCTACTGATATTACTACAGCTGTAATCATTATTATAAGAGCACCTTCAACACCATTTGTCATACCTACAGCTGTTAGGATAGAATCTACAGAGAAGATTATATCAATCATCAGTATTTGCAATATAATCCCTGAAAAAGACTTTTTCTTACTAGTGGTATTAAGCTGTGCTTCCTCTTCACCTTTATGATCTACCTTTTCATGTATTTCTTTAGTACTCTTGTAGATAAGGAATAACCCACCTGCCAATAGCACCAGAGCCTGTCCGGTAATATCGGCACTAAACCATCCCCAGTCAATAGGGAGAAGCACCATTTTCATGGCGATAAGCCATGTTACCCCAAACAATAGTGCAATACGCATAAACATTGCAAGGAAAAGACCAAGCCTCGTGGCTTTTTTACGTTCTTCTTCAGGTAGTTTACCGGTAACAATAGATATAAATATAATATTATCTATACCCAGTACGATTTCTAAAAACGTAAGGGTTAGTAAAGCTACCCAGGTATTAGGATTTAAGAAAATTTCCATAACTGTGAAGTTAATCAATTTTTGTTACAGTTCCCTTCTGTTTATTACTATCTCCCACAAAAGAGTATTCAAAAGTATATGTGTCTCCTTTTGTGGTTAGTATTTTCATGTGTACAGCTTTTTTTTCCTGCATGTTTTTAGGATGGATTTTTTGCACGATATATTCGCAATCATTAATCCAACGGATGGAAGCTGTATCACTTTTACCTTCATAGGTATCTATTTCAAGGTCTTCAGTCCTTTCAAAAATGGTGGTTTGTGTTTTACCGTCTATTTCCTGTTCAAACTTAAATTTTCCTGTTTTGAAATCAGTACAATTACGTTCCTGCTGGTAGCATGAAGCTAATAAAAGTATTACAGGTAGTATTAGTAGTTTTTTCATGAGTTATTCTTTTTAATCTTGTTGAGTTCGGTATCTAAAAAACTTCTTTGTCCTTTTTCCTGTTCAAACTTCTGTTTGTTATACTCTCCCGATTTATTTTTAGGAATGGTAAGGCTATCCCATGGAGTGTTTTTAATTTGTTTGGCAAAAAACACTATCTGTCCAATATGGTAAGGGTAGTGGGAAAGCTGTCGGTTTATGGCTTCCATTACAGTATGTTCCTCATTTCTTATATAGATAATATGAGTCAGGTTTTCAGGAGTAAGGCTATTTATAGTATTAAAAAAGCATGACCACCCTTCTTCCCACAGCTGCATCAGGTTTTCTTTGTTTGTAATAGGCTGTTCAAACTCATCATCACGGTTTCTCCAGTCTTTTTCCCCATCTGTAGCTAGGAAGTCCGTCCATCGTGACATCATGTTTCCGTGTAAGTGCTTTATAATTACAGCTATGCTGTTTGAGTCATCATTAACAGTGTAAAAAAATTGTTGTGGCTCCAGTTGTTCCATAGCTCTTTCGGCTACGTTTTTGTAGTACTCAAACTGTTTTTTTATACTGTCAAGATATTGTTTACTGATGCTCATTTTTATCTCCTTCAAAAAGGCTTTTCATTATAGTTTTTATTCCTAAAAACATAAATACCATAGCGCTGATACAAATTATTATACCTACACCCAGTATAGGTACATAAAACGGGTGTCCCTGATTTTTAAAGGAACTGTGTATTATTACAGGTCCCATAACAAACATAGGTAATGCCCATCCTAAACGTGTAAGGCCTTTTACAAGTATTCTTTTATTTGTTGCCATAACTTTCTATTGCTTTCCTAACGTTTTGATGCTCCTGTAACAGTTTTTCTGCTTCTTCACGGGGGATGTTAAGTTCATCCATAATCATTCGCACACCTCTGTCTACAAGCTTGTGATTACTAAGCTGCATGTCTACCATTTTGTTGCCTTTTACACGACCCAACTGAATCATCACAGCGGTAGATATCATATTAAGAACCAGTTTTTGTGCCGTACCGGCTTTCATGCGTGAGCTTCCCGTTACAAATTCAGGACCCACAACCACTTCAATAGGGTATTGGGCTGTTTTAGCTAACGGACTGCCCTCATTACACGTAATACATCCTGTAAGGATGTTATTCTCATTACATTTTTCAAGTCCGCCAATAACGTATGGTGTAGTGCCCGAAGCAGCTATGCCTACTACAGTATCATTATGGTTTATGTTGTATTCTGAAAGATCTTTCCATGCCTGTTCCTTATCGTCTTCGGCAAACTCTACGGCTTTGCGTATAGCAGTATCACCTCCGGCAATAAGACCGATAACCAAATCAAACGGTACACCAAAAGTAGGAGGACATTCGGAAGCATCTACAATTCCAAGTCTGCCACTGGTGCCTGCACCTATATAAAACAAGCGTCCGCCATCTTTCATTCTTGGAATAATCTGTTCTATTAAGGCTTCAATTTGCGGTAGCGCCTTTTCAATAGCAAGAGGTACGGTTTTGTCTTCGTTGTTTATATTGTGAAGTAACTGTGAAACCGACATCTTTTCAAGATGCTCGTATTTTGAACTTTCTTCTGTAGTTTTGGTAAACGACATGAATAATTATGTTTTATATTAAAATTGCAGAAAATAAGCCATAATAACTCCCAGTATAATAGCTAAAAGCTTGGCAAGGTTAAACTTGTGTCCTTCGTTACTTTCAAAAATAATGGTTGATGAAATGTGGAATAAAATACCAATAACAACAGCTGAAATTTCTGTAAAATAGTGTTCTATAAAATGTAATTGTTCTGACAGTAACGTTCCCAGCGGAGTCATAAAGGCAAATACAAGCATAAACAGCATAACGATGGTTTTGTTAAGTCCGCTGTTTATAAAGAAAGCTGTTAGTATAATGGCAATAGGGAAGTGATGTATGGCGATACCCCAAGCCATACCATGATGATGACTTACCGGCATACCTTCCAGTAATGCGTGTATACATAAGCTTATAAAAAGGAGCCATGGCATTTTTGTGTGGTCATGTTCATGGTTGTGTCCGCTGCCATGTACATGCCCGTGTTCGGCACCTTTAGAAAAATATTCCAAAATAATCTGGAATATAATACCTGCCATTATATATAGGCCTATAGGGTTGTTGTGAGAATGGTCGTGGTCATGACCGTGATGATCATGCAGGCTTGCTTCATAAACTTCGGGCAACAGGTGCATAACGGTTAATGAAAGCAGGAACGCACCACTAAAAGCCAAAAGTAGCTTAAGGTTCTTACGGTTTGTAGGCTTTAATATTAAAGCCATTACATAACCTAAAATTACCGACAGTAAGGGCAATATATATATCATGGGTTATTTAAAAATCATTATTAAACGTTCAGATTCATTTTTGTAAAACTTATGCAGTTTATAGTCGCCAAAAACATCCAGCAGGTAAATACCTGCTTCTTCCATCATGGCTTCAAAATCTTCAAGGGTAAGGGCTTTTACCTTTTCGGTGAAATGGAATTGCTGCCCTTTATCGTTAAAATCAATTTCTTTTATAATATGGTTGTCTTCAACATAACGTTTTATGTGAAACTCTATACCATCTTTTACTTTAGTTTCCTGAGGGACTAAATCTGCAATTACTTTATGAACATTCATAAAATCAATAACTGCAAAACCATATTCGGTTAAGCTGTTGTGTATTGCTTTTAATGTAGTAAGATTGTCATCGTCGCTCTCAAAATAACCAAAACTGGTAAACAGGTTAAATATGGCATCATACTTTTCATTACATGTATCTCTCATGTCGTGCACTACAAAATGTAGTTTGTCGTTTGTATGTTTTGATGCCTCTTTTATGCTGTTTTCCGAAAGATCGGCTCCGGTTACATCATATCCAAGCTTATTTAAGTATATGGAATGACGCCCTTTTCCGCAGGCTAAATCTAATATTTTAGCGTCTTCGGGGAGGTTTAAATAACCGGTAATATTGTCCATAAAGAGCTGAGCCTCTTCATAGTCACGGTCTTTATAGAGTATATGGTAATAGGGTGTATCGAACCAGGATGCAAACCAGTTGTTTGTTTCTTTTTGCATATTCATTTAATGTACCCGCAAATTTAGTTTATTTTTGCCAAGAATTTGAGCGTGAATTATGGAAAATAATTATACAATGATAGCCAAAACCTTTTTTGGTTTTGAGGAGATACTGGCAAACGAATTAAGAGCCCTTGGTGCGCAAGATGTTGAGCAGGGGGTAAGAATGGTAAGCTTTAAAGGCGATAAAGGCTTTATGTACAAAGCTAATATTGCCCTGCGTACAGCTTTAAAAATACTTAAACCGGTAAAAAAGTTTAAGGCTTATAACGATAAGAGCCTTTATAACGGAATTCAGTCGATTGATTGGAGTGAGTACATTAATGTGAACGATACTTTTGTGATTGATGTTACCCTGAGTTCAGATCATTTTAACCATTCTCAGTTTGTAGCCCTTAAATCTAAAGATGCTATTGTAGACCAGTTTAGGGATAAGTTTGGCAAAAGACCGGATATTGATAAAAACTATCCAGACCTAAGGATTAACGTACATATTCATAACGATCAATGTTCGGTAGCGCTCGATACTTCGGGAGCATCTTTACACCACAGAGGGTATAGAACAGCTACAAACATAGCCCCAATAAACGAGGTGCTTGCAGCAGGTATGCTGTTACTATCTGGCTGGAAAGGGGATAGCGACTTTTTAGACCCAATGTGTGGTAGCGGTACTATACTGGCCGAAGCAGCTATGATTGCCTGTAACATTCCGGCAAATATTAACCGTAAGGAATTTGCTTTCGAAAAATGGCATGACTGGGATAACGACCTTTTTGATACTATAGTGGAGTCGTTACTTAAAAAGACAAGAGAATTCCATTATACCATTAAAGGGCATGATAAGGCGCCATCGGCAGTGATGAAAGCTAAAGATAATATCAGGAATGCTAACCTCGATGAGTATGTAACTATATCGCAGGAAAACTTTTTTGAAACGCAGAAACAAAGTAAAGGTCCGCTTCACATGGTGTTTAACCCGCCATATGGAGAACGGCTTGATATTCATTTAGAGCGTTTTTACAGAGAACTGGGAGATACTTTAAAACAAGCGTACTCCAATACTAACGCATGGTTTATTACAGCTAATCTTGAGGCGCTTAAATATGTTGGGCTTAAACCATCGCGTAAAATAAAACTATTTAACGGTAAGCTGGAAGCAAGATTGGTGAAGTATGAAATGTATGAAGGCAGTAAGCGTACCAAATTTCAAAACAGGGACTAAGTTTTAGTCCCTAAAAACTTAATTATATAATATTCGGTAATACTGAAAAAAATAAATTAGTTATGAGTAAAAAGAATAAGGCTTTATTATATAACTTTTTAGGATTTGCATTTTTTTACTTCATTGTTTATGTATTGATAGTGAATTTTACTCACATGACGGGGTATATGGTTCCTATTACGTCGGCAGTGGTTTCAACAATACTATCTCCTAAATTTCAGGCAGTACGTTTTCAGGGGGAAGAAAAAATATTTATGAAATGGCTTTTTGTAAAAGGTGTTAAGGAAGTAAAGTAACAACTAAACTCAATAAGTAAAGTGTTGCTGCTGTAAGTCCGAATAAAACCAAACCATATATAAAATCAGAATCTTTATTAAGTCTTTCAATTATAGGTTCTTTACCATATAATGCTATAAATTTTTGTCGTATTGGTTTTTGGTATAAAAGGAATATTACAGGGGAAAGAGAAAGATAGAAAATAATATCTTTATCTTTTTCATCAGTATGGGAGATTAGTAATAGTATAATACCGTAAATAGCTAGTATTACCGAAAAAACAAGAGCTTTTTTATACGCTTTTGGATGTTGTAGTAATTCATACTCACCGAACAGCAACAATCCATATCCGACAAATACCAATATGTTATAGAGGGAAAAATTTTTATGTGAAAAAAGAGCAGTAGCTATTAGTATCATAACACAAATGGCAATTATGATGTTGAGCTGAAAGGAAGCCGATGACTCAGTATTATCATTTGTGTTGTAATTTTTCTTCTCTTTAGGTTTTATTATTTTTGAATGTTTGGAATCACTTAGCTGAAAATCAGGTAATGTAAAAATTACATCACTATTATTTATCTGTTTTGATTTTCCTCCAAAATCAAATTTTAAAATCTCATTATCTGTAGCTACAGCATTTACATTATCAAACTCTTTATCATTTTCATTAATAAAAATCATAGCCTGTTTTCCTGTAAAGTGACTTTCTAAAATAGTATAAGCTTTTAAGTTAATGTTATACTCAATCTTTATAGGGAACTTGATGTAATTAACAAGAAAGAAAAACAGCTCATTATCCAGTCTCTTATCAGCGATTATTATGTGTTTGTTATTGCTTACCGGATTAATTTGGAATATAAAATCAGGATTAAGTACATCGGTATATGCTTCAATCCATTGTTCAAGTGCCTTAATAAGTAGGGCATAAGTGCCTCCTGTAATATATATAGTGTTTTGTTTTATCTCCATTTTTTATGACTGAATGACGTTTACAAATATAGTTTGACTATCATTGCAAAAACCTATATAACAGTGTAAATCGTTTTCTCCGTTTTTGCGGGTAAAACCATTTATTATTTCTAATTCACTTTTGGTTTTGATGTCGTCAAACTCTTTGAAACGGCTTATACTTTCAGTTTTTACCATGTTACTATCAAGAGATATCTTTTTATAAAGCTCTTTATAATCATTTTGAGATAATTTTATTTGAGAACTGGAAAAATAATCACCATGAAAATCAGGGTATGATGCTTTTTTATATACAAATTTTCCTGAGTTTGGAAAGTCCAGATGTGTTACACTTTTAAACTCTTCAATATAGAATTCTTTACTAGGGTAGAAGGCGTCATAAGTAATGTATGCCGGTATTACAAAAAGTAAAAACAGGTAACTGTAATTTATTATCCTGTTTCGTTTTTGGTTTAACCACTTTTTTTTCTTCAGGTAGATTTTGAAAGGAAGGTAAATTAAATAAATAACACCTCCAATGATTAATGTTATTATGAAAAAAATAGTGAAAATTATTAGAAAGGGAGTCATAATGATGGTAAGGATTGTGTGTGCTAATATAATCAAAAAAGGCCTGCAAATTTTCTTTACAGACCTTTTCCTTCAATAACCTAAGTAACAAAAAATAACGTTTTTATTGTTTTCAGGCCGGTTGAAGATTTTTGTTAATAACCTATTCGGCTGAAGTTGGATTGTTTACGCATTTCTTTAATTAAACACCATAAAATTAAGTATTTACGATATAAATTTTGGCTTTAGCAATAAAATTAACCTAGGTTTAACGTTTGTAGTAAAATAGCGTTAATAGTATGTTTAACAGTGTTAAAAAAACTATGTTTACGGCTTTTCTCATAGGAGAGATATTGTATATTTGTTGAAAATTACCTAATTAGTGAACAATATCAATAAACTTAAAATATTTAACGATCCTATTTACGGATTTGTTTCTATTACCAATCCGCTTATTTATGATCTTATTCAGCATCCTTACTTTCAGCGTTTAAGGCGTATTTCACAAATGGGGATGTCCTATCTTGTTTATCCCGGAGCACACCATACCCGTTTTCATCATGCGTTAGGATGTATGCATATTATGCAGAAAACCGTTCAGGTACTGCGCTTTAAAGGAGTAGAGATATCTGAAGCGGAAGAAAACGCACTTTACATTGCCATTTTATTACACGATATAGGTCACGGACCTTTCTCTCACGCTATGGAGCATAGCATAGTGGAAGATGTTAACCATGAGTCTATTTCTTTATTATTTATGGATAAGCTAAACCGTGAGTTTAACGGAGAACTAGATCTTGCTATAAAAATATTTAAAGGAGAGTACCACAGGAAGTTTATGCTTCACCTTATTTCCAGTCAGCTTGATATGGATAGGATGGATTACCTGAAACGTGATAGTTTCTATTCGGGCGTTGCCGAGGGGAATATCAATTCTGAAAGGCTTATCCAGATGCTGGATGTGCAAAACGATATGCTTGTAATAGAGGAAAAAGGGATATACTCTGTAGAGAAATTTCTTGTAGCCCGTAGGTTAATGTACTGGCAGGCTTACTTACATAAAACCAGTCTTGCTGCCGAACTGGTACTGACTAAAATACTTAAAAGAGCTAAAGAGCTTACCCAACACGGCAGGATACTTACAGCAAGTAGTCCGTTACAGTTTTTCCTTCAAAATAAAATATCTCTGGAAGATTTTAATGATAAGGTATTGTACACTTTCTCAATGCTGGATGATTTTGATGTTATTTCTGCTATCAAGGAATGGCGTTTTGAAGACGATTTTGTACTGAGTAATTTGTGCAGAATGTTAATTGACAGGGATCTTCCTAAAATTAGGCTACAGTCTGAAAAAGTAAGTAAGGACGAAGTTAAAAAGCTAAGAGATGAGTTTGTTTTGAAATACAAACTGACTGAAAAAGAGGCTGACTATTTCGTTTTTAAAGGCAAAATTAAAAATCAGGCATATAATAAAACTGATGAACCGATACATATATTGAAAAAAGACAGAACTGTGGAAGATGTTGTTGAAGCTTCAGACCAACTGAACCTTAAAGCATTATCCAAACCTGTTACTAAGTATTACCTGTGCTTTCCAAAAGTGCTTTTGGAAAAAGCAGTCATTTAATTAAATTTTATATTTTTGTCGGGATGAAATTTACAGCAGAACAAATAGCGGGTATTTTAGAAGGAGATGTTGTGGGGAATCCGGAAGCGGAAGTTCATACTCTTGCTAAAATTGAGGAGGGGATAGACGGTTCTCTTACTTTTTTAGCAAATCCAAAATACTCACCATATATATATACTACAAAAGCAACCATTACTATTGTTAACAGGACTTTTGAACCTGAATCAGAACTTAGCACTACGCTTATTAAGGTAGATGATGCTTACAAATCGTTCTCTAAGCTACTTGAATATTATAATCAGGTTAAGCTTATGAAATCAGGTATTGAGCAACCTTCTGTATTGTCAGATAATGTCGAATATGGAGAAGGCCTGTATCTTGGTAGTTTTTGTTACATAGGTAAAAATGTTAAAATAGGTAACAACGTAAAAATTTATCCTAATAGTTTTGTGGGTGATAATGTTACCATTGGTGACAACTGTATTCTTTTTGCAGGAGTAAGAGTTTATTCTGAAACTGTTATGGGCGATAACTGTACTATTCATTCGGGGGCTATTATTGGTTCTGACGGGTTTGGTTATGCACCTAATGAAGAAGGAGAATACCATAAAGTACCTCAAATAGGAAACGTTATTCTTGAAGATAATGTAGATGTTGGAGCCTGTACTACTATTGACAGAGCTACACTGGGTTCTACAGTTATTAAAAAAGGTGTTAAGCTGGATAACCAAATACAAATTGCACACAATGTTGTAATAGGAGAAAATACTGTTATAGCATCGCAAACCGGTATTGCCGGATCTACTAAAATAGGTAAGAGCTGTATTATAGGTGGTCAGGTTGGTATCGTAGGGCACATTACCATAGGTAATAATGTACGCATACAGGCACAATCGGGAGTATCTAAAAACCTTGCTGACGGTGAAACTGTACAGGGGACACCTTCATTGGGGTATTCTGACTTCAATAAGTCATATGTACACTTTAAAAATCTGCCTAAAATAGTTGCAGATGTAGAGGATATTAAACAACAAATCAAACAATAATAAAAATAGATTTATGGTTAAGCAAACCACAATCAAAAGTGAAATTTCATTAAAAGGAGTAGGACTTCATACAGGTAAAGAAGTAACTATGACTTTTAAGCCTGCACCGGTAAACAACGGATATACTTTTGTAAGGGTAGACCTTGAAGGACATCCTATTGTAGAGGCAGATGCCAACTATGTAGTAAACACGCAAAGAGGTACAAACCTTGAAAAGAATGGAGTTAAAATACAAACTTCAGAGCACGTTCTTGCTGCATTTGTGGGTTGCGATGTTGATAATGTTATTATAGAACTGGATGCTTCTGAGCCACCTATTATGGACGGTTCTTCCAAATACTTCGTTGAAGCTGTTGAAAAAGCAGGAGTAGAGGAGCAGGATGCAGAAAGAAAAGTATATGTGGTAAAAGAGGTAATCTCTTATACTGATGAGACTACAGGAAGCGAAATTATTGTTATGCCTTCTGATGAGTATCAGGTAACCACAATGGTTGATTTTGGTACTAAAGTTTTAGGTACACAAAACGCAACTTTAAAAAGCCTGAAAGATTTTAAAGCTGAAATTGCAGATGCAAGGACTTTTAGTTTCCTTCATGAGCTAGAAACGCTTTTAAATAACGGTCTTATAAAAGGTGGTGACCTTAACAATGCTATTGTTTATGTGGATAAGGAAATATCTCCTGAAACAATGGAAAACCTAAAGGTTGCTTTTGGTAAAGACTCTATTGCAGTTAAACCAAACGGTATTCTTGATAACCTAACGCTTCATTACCCTAATGAGGCTGCACGTCACAAACTACTTGATGTAATAGGTGACCTTGCGCTTGTAGGAACAAGAATTAAAGGTAAAATTATAGCAAATAAACCAGGACACTTTGTAAACACTCAGTTTGCTAAAAAATTGTCTAAACTGGTAAAAATAGAACAGCGCAACCAGGTACCTGTTTTCGATTTGAATCAGGAGCCGCTTATGGATGTAAACAAAATTATGAGCATGCTGCCTCACCGTCCGCCATTCTTATTGGTAGATAAGATACTTGAGATGAGCGACAGCCACGTGGTAGGACTTAAAAATGTTACCATGAACGAGAGCTTCTTTGTAGGTCACTTCCCTGGTGCTCCGGTAATGCCGGGAGTGCTTATAGTTGAGGCTATGGCTCAAACAGGGGGTATATTAATATTAAGTTCTGTACCAGATCCTGAGAACTATCTTACTTATTTTATGAAAATTGACAACGTTAAGTTTAAGCAAAAGGTTTTACCTGGCGATACACTTATATTTAAGTGTGATCTTATTTCTCCTATAAGGAGAGGTATTTGCCACATGCAGGCTAACGCTTATGCAAACGGTAAACTTGCAGCAGAAGCAGAACTAATGGCGCAAATTGTCAAAAACAGTTAAACAAGACTTTATGAATCAACCTTTAGCATATGTACATCCGGGGGCTAAAATAGCCAAAAATGTAGTGATTGAGCCTTTTACTACCATTCACAATAATGTAGTAATTGGGGAAGGTACCTGGATAGGATCTAACGTGACCATAATGGAAGGGGCACGTATTGGTAAAAACTGTAACATATTTCCGGGGGCAGTAATCTCTGCACCACCACAGGATTTAAAATATCAGGGAGAAGACACTACTGCCGAAATTGGCGATAACACAACCATCAGGGAGTGTGTAACCATTAACAGAGGTACTATTGACAGAATGAAAACCGTTATTGGTAACAACTGTCTTATCATGGCTTATTCTCACGTTGCTCACGATTGTTTTGTGGGGAACTTTTGTATCTTCTCTAATAATACTAACTTAGCAGGACACATAACTGTGGGCGACTATGTTGTGTTAGCTGGTTTAACAGCAGTACACCAGTTTTGTACTATTGGTAACCACGCTTTTGTAACCGGTGGTTCGTTAGTACGTAAAGATGTTCCTCCTTTTGTAAAAGCTGCAAGGGAGCCACTTTCTTACGTTGGTATCAACTCTGTTGGACTTAGAAGAAGAGGGTTTACTTCAGAAAAGATAAGTGAAGTACAAAACATCTATCGTATTCTATACCAAAGAAATTACAATACAACTCAGGCTATCGAAATTATTGAGGCTGAAATGGAAGCTACTCCGGAACGTGATGAAATTATCATGGCGGTTAGAAACTCGTCAAGAGGTATAATGAAAGGATATACAGGAATGTATTAATACATTTTTGTAAAGCTGAAAAATACAGACACAAGCAAACAAAGTAATAAAATTTTAACAGTAAGTAATAATGGCTAGTACATCAGACATTCGCAACGGACTATGTATTAAATACAATAACGATATCTATAAGATTATCGAATTCTTACACGTTAAGCCAGGTAAAGGACCGGCTTTCGTAAGAACTAAACTAAAGAGCTTAACAACAGGTAAAGTACTTGATAACACTTTCTCTGCAGGTCATAAAATTGAAGACGTAAGGGTAGAAACTCACAAATTCCAGTATTTGTATCCTGAAGGAGATCTTTTCCACTTTATGCATGCCGAAACGTATGAGCAAATTTCTCTTCAAAGAGATATTCTTGATGCACCGGATCTTTTAAAAGAAGGAGAAATGGTAATGGTTATCATTAATACTGAAACCGAAGCTCCTCTATCTGTAGATATGCCTGCTTCTGTTGTTCTTGAAGTTACTTATGCAGAACCGGGTGTTAAAGGTAACACCGCAACAAATGCAACTAAGCCTGCTAAGGTTGAGACAGGTGCATCTGTAAACGTTCCTTTGTTTATTAACGAAGGTGATAAAATTAAAATTGATACTGCAACAGGCTCTTATGTTGAGCGTGTTAAAGAATAATTTATACTACAGGCCAGTTTAAAATAGTTTAAACTGGCTTTTTTATCTTAATTCATTTTCATTTTTATGAAATTCCCTAAAGTTTATCCTATTAAGGAAATTGCGGCAATAATTGACTGTGATTTTGTAGGTGATGAGAACTTCCCGGTACACGGTATGAATGAAATTCACGTGGTTGAACCGGGAGATATAGTTTTTGTAGATCATCCTAAATATTATGATAAGGCATTACAGTCGGCAGCGACTATTGTACTTATCAATAAAGAAGTTGATTGTCCTGAAGGTAAAGCACTTTTAATTTCAGATGATCCGTTTAGGGATTTCAATAAACTTACCAAACATTTTCAGCCTTTTAAAGCAGCAGGAGCAGCTATAGCACCTACAGCTAAAATAGGTGAGGGTACTGTTATACAGCCTAACGTTGTTGTTGGCGAAAATGTTACTATTGGTAAAAACTGTCTTATTTATTCTAACGTTGTAATTTATGACAATGCTGTTATAGGTGATAATGTTATTATACATGCTGGTACTGTTTTAGGAGCCGATGCTTTTTATTATAAAAAGCGTCCCGAAGGGTTTGACCAGTTACTTTCCGGTGGTCGTGTTGTGATTAAAGACAACGTGGGTATTGGTGCATTATGTACTATAGACAGGGGAGTAACAGGAGATACTACCATTGGTGAAGGTTCTAAAATTGATAATCAGGTGCATATAGGTCATGATACTGTAATAGGTAAAAAATGTCTTATAGCAGCACAAACCGGTATTGCAGGTTGTGTTATCATTGAAGATGAAGTTACGATTTGGGGGCAGGTTGGTACTACCAGCGGTATTACTATAGGCAGTAAAGCAGTGTTACTGGCACAGTCGGGCATTAGTAAATCTCTTGAAGGCGGAAAAGTATATTTTGGCTATCCTGCAGAAGAATCGAGAGAAAAGCTAAAACAACTTGCACATATCAAACGTATTCCCGAAATTTTAGAAAAATTAAAAAAATAAGATATGGGAGCTAAAGAACTGGTTTTAGAGTATTATAATTCACAAGCTTATGCAAACGCAGAAGCCCTGAAACGTTTTATTCATAACGACATTGTATTGCAATGGAACAGTTCTAAAGGCTATCTTGAGCTTGATAAGGATGATTTACTGGCTTTAGCTGCCGAACTGAATAAATCTTACATTTCATCGCGTGTAAATATATCTCATATTATTGAGGAAGGGGATACCGTTAGTGTACGTTATACTCATTATGTACATGCTTTTGAAAATCCTGATGAAGAAATGGTATTAGCTAATTTTATGGTTATTTGGGAAATAAAAGACAATCAGTTTTATAAAGGTTTTTTAATGAGTCAGTTAGCTTAGTTTATGACTACAGTGATAATAATCATAGTGATTTTAATGTTACTTATTCCTTTCTCTGGAGGTGCTTTTTTTATATACTACGTATATAAAAAGTCTACTGAGAAAAAATCTGAAGTTTTTTTAGCCGGAGAAAACAACGATATGATTGCAAAGGTAAATCATATGAAGAGTAACTTGGTTAAATGGAATGTATCTGATTTAAATAAGGTTAGTAATAATTTGTCATTAAATTTTACTAAAGGTTTTTCAAGAAAAGTTACCGGTTATATAAATACTTTAGATAACAAGGCTTTAATTGCTTTTCAAAGAATAGACCGAGGGTTAAGGGCAGATGGTAAAATTATTGCAGGTTCTACAGAATTTTCAGTTAGTATTGAATATGAAAATTCCTTAAAGAAAGTATATTTTAACAATGAATTTATTGGAGAAATTAATTCTCAGCTTAGCATTTCAAATTCTACCGGTAAATTGATAGGCGCACTCACCAGATCAGGATATGCATCAAAAGATCCATATAAAGTTATCTTTAACGGAGTAGTTATAGCTGAAATTTTTCCAAGTCATGAATTATCACCTGTAGTAAGAAATCCTTTGTATAGATTAGGAAAAAAAAGCTATGGTATTCCTCACTATGAAGTTACAGGTCATGGTACTGTTCATGAAGTTTTGAAATTAATTGACATACCGGATGAAGAACAAAAAAAATGGTTAACAGTAATAGTAATTTTTGAAATAGTGTTTTATGGATTTAGTTTTTAATCCATAGCTTATAAGTAAAGTTAATTGCTGATAGGTTTTGTAAGTGTTTTTGTTGAAATTTAATCTATAAAAATTAAAAAAAGCTTTATATATAATTAGTAAAAAGCTATTTTTGCAATGCGATTTAAAAAATAATTTAAAAAATATATCATGAGTGTTCTGGTTAATAAAGATTCCAAAATAATTGTTCAGGGATTCACAGGAAGCGAAGGTACTTTCCACGCTACCCAAATGATTGAATATGGCACTAACGTAGTAGGTGGTGTAACACCGGGTAAAGGTGGTACTACTCACTTAGATCGTCCTGTATTTAATACTGTAAAAGATGCAGTTGATGTTGCAGGTGCTGATACATCTATCATATTTGTTCCGCCGGCATTTGCTGCTGATGCAATTATGGAAGCTGCTGAGGCAGGTATCAAAGTAATTATTGCTATTACAGAAGGTATCCCTGTTGCAGACATGATCAAAGCTTATGACTACATACAAGGTAAAGACTGTCGTTTAGTAGGTCCTAACTGTCCTGGTGTTATCACTCCGGGTGAGGCTAAAGTTGGTATCATGCCAGGTTTTGTATTCAAAAAAGGTAATGTAGGTATCGTTTCTAAATCAGGTACTCTTACTTATGAAGCTGCAGACCAGGTTGTAAAACAAGGTTTAGGTATTACTACAGCTATTGGTATTGGTGGTGACCCAATTATTGGTACTACTACTAAAGAGGCTGTTGAGCTTTTAATGAACGATCCTGAAACTGAAGCTATCATTATGATAGGTGAAATTGGTGGTCAGCTTGAGGCTGATGCTGCTAAATGGATTAAAGCTGACGGTAACAGAAAACCTGTTATTGGTTTCATTGCCGGAGAAACTGCTCCTAAAGGAAGAACAATGGGTCACGCAGGTGCGATTGTTGGTGGTGCTGATGATACAGCAGAAGCTAAAAAACGTATTATGAGCGAGAATGGTATCCACGTTGTTGATTCTCCAGCTGAGATAGGTAAAAAAGTAAAAGAAGTTTTAGGATAATTTCTTTAGATCATAAAATTAAAGCCTCACATTGTGAGGCTTTTTTTATGGCTAAAACTTATATTGTAGTATGTTTAATAATGATAATATGAAAAAGCATTTCCGCCCCTGGCACATAGTAAATGTACTATACTGATACTTGGTACCATGCCGGGAGAGAAGTCGCTGGAATTGGGAGAATATTATGGTAATAGAGGGAACCAGTTTTGGAAACTGATGTATAATGTATTGGATGAAGATTTCTCTTTAGATTATGAGAATCGAAAATCACTGTTGGCCAAGTATAATATAGCTTTATGGGATGTGCTTGAGTTTTGCGAGAGGCAGGGTAGTCTTGACAGTAATATTAAAAATGAGATACCTAATAATTTTGATGATTTCTACAGGAATCATCCTAATATAAAGCATGTGTTTTTCGCCAGTAAAAATGCGGCGGTATATTATGATAAATATTTAGGGCGCAAAGACAATTTTAATTATGATGTATTGCCTTCCCCAAGCGGAGCTAATGCAACTAAATCATTTGCTGATAAACTTGAGATATGGACAAAAAAAATTTTGCCACTGACTTAAAAAAATCAATGGCAAAATATTCTCTTCATGATATCTTTAAATTGCTCACGAAGTAAAATACCTCCTTAACCGTCTTTGGCGGTAGCTTCTAACGCTTACCTCAATAAGGAGCTTTAGCCTGTTTTTTAAGTTAGTCCATTTCATAATACTGTGGGGTTGATTTTGATAGTAGCAAGTTCAGTATTTATAAATTAAATATTTCTAATTTTATATTAAATTTTTATTAAAAGTATTTCTTGATTAAGTGTTTGTTTTTCAAAATATTAACGGTAATATTCTTATAATATTGTGTTTTATTACAATAATACTTACGTAATTATTCGTTAAATGGTTTTATTTTTAAAAAGATGTGTTAAAAAAAGCTACCCTAAGGCAGCTTTTTTTATGTTTTGTTAACTCTCAACAGCAAACTGGGAATAGTATAGGTTTTTATAATACCCTTCATCTTTATTGATGAGCTCGTAGTGTGAACCTGCTTCTACAATCTTACCTTTGTCCATTACAATAATCTTATCGGCATTAATAATGGTGGCAAGCCTGTGCGCTATAACAATAGATGTTCTTCCCTGTGTAATGGTATCAGTAGCATTTTGAATAAGTTCTTCAGAATAAGTATCTATTGAAGATGTTGCCTCATCTAATATTAATATGCTTGGGTTACTCACATAAGCTCTTAGAAAGGCTATAAGCTGTCGTTGACCCGAAGAAAGCATTACTCCGCGTTCTTTTACATTGTAATCATAACCGTTAGGTAATGACATAATAAAATTATGAACACCAATATTTTTTGCAGCTGTTATAACCTGTTCTCTGGTTATATTAGGATCATCCAGTGTGATATTGTTATAAATAGTATCGGCAAAAAGGAAAACATCCTGTAGCACTACAGCTATCTGTTTTCTAAGGCTTTCCAGGGTAAACTCATTAATATTAGTACCATCTATACAAATTGTACCACTATCTATTTCGTAAAAACGGTTTAACAGATTTATAATAGTAGATTTACCGGCACCGGTAGCACCAACTATAGCAATGGTTTCTCCTTCTTTTACATCAAGATTAATTCCTTTAATTACTTCTTCTTCCTCAATATAGCTGAAACGAACATCTTTAAAGTTCAGGTTTCCTTTAAAGTGAGTAGCTGTAAGAGTACCGGCATCCTGTATTTTCATTTCTGAGTCAAGTAGCTCTAATACCCTGTCGGAAGCAATGATACCCATTTGAAGCTCGTTAAACTTATCGGCAATTTGCCTTAATGGGTTAAACAGCATACTTATAAACATAGTATAAGCAAACAAATCACCAAATGTGGTTATGTTGTCTCCGTTAAGAATATTTAAACCTCCGTACCAGATAATAACACCTAATGTGATAGACGAAATAATATCGGCAATAGGGAAGAAGATGGAGTTGTATAAAATGTTTTTTAACCAAGCTTTATTATGCTTTCTGTTAATGTCCTTAAATTTTTCGTACTCAATTTTCTCACGGTTAAAAAGCTGAACGATTTTCATACCGGTAAGCCTTTCCTGTACAAAGGTGTTAAGGTTTGATATTTGGGCACGAACCTCTTCAAATGCCGCTTTCATTTTGATTTGGAAAATTCGGGTGGCATAAAGTAAAACAGGCATTGCCAGTAATACGATAAAGGTAAGCTTCCAGTTCATGTAGAACATAAACCCCAGTATAACAATCATTTTAAGCAGGTCACTAATAATCATGAACAGCCCCTGACTAAAAATCCTGGCGATAGATTCGATATCAAAAACAGTACGGGTAACCAGTTTACCTACAGGTTCGTTATCAAAAAACTTCATTTTAAAACGTGAAATTTGACTGAAAAGCTTCTCACGAATATCCTTAACGATATCCTGTCCCAGCCAGTTTGCCCAATAAACAAAGTAAAACTGTGAGGCTACCTCAAGCATTAAAACAGCTCCCATTGCAATAATGTAATACAACAGACCTGTTTCGTCTTTAGGGCTAATATATTCGTCTACCGTTCTTTTTAAAAGGTATGGCCTAAGGGCGGCAAAAAGCGATAGCGATATTGCAAAAAAGATAACAGCATTATAGCGTGCCCTGTAAGGTTTGGTAAACTTTAGTACTTTTTTTAGTGATGTGGATTTTATTGCTTTCATATTATTTCTTGATCGATGTACGGATATGCTACTTTGGTTAGGTACAATCCGTGTGCGGGAACCGAGAAGCCTGCCTTATTCCTGTCGCGACTCTCTATGATTTCCCTAAATTCCTGTAAGGTTAGTTTGCCTTGTCCCACACTTACCAATGTGCCTACAATTGCCCTTACCATATTTCTTAAAAATCTGTCGGCAGCAACGGTAAATACCAGTTTGTTGCCATTTTGTTGCCAGTTGGCTTCCATCATTACGCAGTTAAATGTTTTGACATCAGTATGCGTTTTGGAGAAGCATTTAAAATCTTTATACTCAAAAAGGATTTTGGCAGCCTCGTTCATTTTATTTATATCCAGTTTGTGGAAATAATACCAACTGGCTTCGTTATCAAAGGCATCCTTAAAGGTATGTATATGATATTCGTAGGTACGGCTGGTAGCATCAAAACGGGCATGTGCATCGTCATGTAGTGGTATTATCCTGTAAACCACTATATCTTTTGGTAAAAATGCGTTGAGTTTTTTTGTCCAGAAGCTACTGTCCAGTTCCTTATCAAAATCAAAATGGGCATACATTTGTTTTGCATGCACGCCTGTATCTGTACGGCCGGCCCCTGTAACATCTATAGGTTGTTTTAGCAGGGTAGAGAGGGCTTTATTTAATACTTCCTGTACCGATATACTGTGTGGCTGATACTGCCACCCGTGATAGTTTTTTCCGTTATAAGCAAATTCAATAAAATACCTCAAAACCTGTAGCTAATTTTTTATGCAAAGATACTATTTTTTGGGTATTGACGGCGCAAAGTTACAGACAGGCAAAGTAACAAATTATATTTTTTAACAGTGTTAAATAGAGGTTATTTATATTCACTCGTAAATAACTGCATTAATTAATTATGACAAAGAAAATAAGTATCATTCATATAAAATATTTAAAGAGTAATAAATGATTGTATTCAAGTTTTCTGTTTTTTTGAGAGTATTGTAATTCCGTATTTTAATATGAGATTAGCCTTAACAAGGTATTTTGTATGAAAAAAGGAAACATTAAATACCCCATACTTTATTACGTCTGATTTTGATATATTTGATTTTTATTGCTGACTTTATTTTAGGAGACTATACTTTAGGTTAGAGATTATATACAGTTATTACTGATACAGCAGTACAAATTACGTAAACGTAGTAATATAAAATATGAAAAAAATTTGTTTGATTTTCCTATTCTCATTTGTAACACATGCAATTCACTCCCAAGATTTTTTTAAAACAACGGAAGAATATCTTGATAATACTGTTGAAAAAACACAATTTGACAGAAGTAAAATTGTCATAGAGGACTTTATAAATATTGATGGTTTTGCAGACGATGTGGTTAATAACAAGCTTTTTACCTTTTATGGTATTGCGTATAATGACGAAATTTTTAGTGCAGCTCAAATGGAAAACCCAAGTTGTTGGGGACAATTTCGAGATTTGTGCCAACGCATTAATGTAGGAGATAGTAATGTAAATAATAGAAAAATAATTGATATATCTTATATAAGAAATATAAATTTTGATAAGGATAAAAAGACAGTTATTTTTATTTATGGTAGTGACTTGACAAAACGAAATATTAAAAATCATATAACTCCTATTTTAGAGCAAATTCAAAAAGACCCTTCTTTTGATTACATAGTATTGTCTTTGGATTACCCTGTGATAAAGAAACATTAAATTTTGAACAAAAGAAAGGGTAACTAAATGTTGTTACCCTTTAAAATAATTACTACCCTAATAAATTAACTATGAGTTAATTTATTTATATATAACCTTAGTTATTTTATTCTGCTAATATTAATTTTTAGGTTTTTCTCCGTCTATACTTACATCTACAATAATAAGCTCTTCTACGCCTTTAAGTGTATTCGTAACAGGTAATGCTTTCTTTCTTAATGTTTTACCCATAAATGTGGCATTTACAATATAAACTTTCCATTTATTGATTTTTCTTATCTCTTTCTCGGTGTAAGTTAAAACGGCGCTGGTATCTATTATGTTTTTTAAATTGATAAATTCCTTTTTGTTGGCTAACAGTATATCTTTAAAGTTGTTTTTATTGATTTCTTCAATATCATATAGCATGTCTTCATGACAATTGAGAACATAAACTGAATCATTTAGTATGTTATGTAAAAATACACTGGGTATACCTACTGAGTCAGAAGTAGCCTGTATGCCTTGCCAGTTTTTAAAAGCATAAATATTTACTTTATTATCAGTTGTTTCAAAATATGGTTTGTAATATTCTACTCTTTTGTCATTAGGTACATAGGTTTCAAAATCCTTAATACCATAAATTATTTTAGCAATAGGAGTGCATGAAGCTAAAAAAACAAAACTTAATACTATTAGTGTCTTTGTGTGTGTTTTATTCATTCTCATTAAATAATATAGATTTTACCCTAGCCATCCCTCACGGTCTAGACTTCGGTACTGTATGGCTTCGGATATGTGTTGTGGTTCAACATTCGTTGAGCCTTCTAAATCGGCAATAGTACGGGACACTTTTAAAATTCTGTCGTAAGCACGAGCCGAAAGGTTAAGTCTTTCCATAGCTGTTTTTAAAAGCTGTAACGAAGTTTCATCAAGGTCGCAGTACTCACGTATCTGTTTGGTATTCATCTGGGCGTTGTAGTGTATGTTTTCCAGATGTGCAAAACGATTTGTTTGTATTTCCCTGGCTTCCATAACTCTTTTCCTTATATCTGTACTGCTTTCAGCTTTTTGCTTGTCTGATAGTTTTTCAAAAGGTACAGGTGTAACTTCGATGTGTATATCAATTCTATCCAATAGCGGACCCGATATTTTACTCATATAACGCTGCATTTCATGCGGTGATGAACTTACCGGAGCATCGGGATCATTAAAATAACCACCCGGACTGGGGTTCATACTCGCTACCAGCATAAATGATGACGGATAGGTAATAGTGAATCGGGCACGGGAAATGGTAACTTCCCTGTCTTCTAATGGCTGACGCATAACCTCGAGTACGGTTCGTTTAAACTCGGGTAACTCGTCTAAAAACAATACGCCGTTATGTGCCAGCGAGATTTCACCGGGTTGTGGGAAGGTTCCGCCTCCCACGAGCGCAACATCTGAGATTGTGTGATGCGGATTTCTAAACGGGCGTTGGTTCATCAGTCCTACATCTTTTATCTTTCCTGCAACACTATGAATTTTTGTGGTTTCCAGTGCTTCTTTGAGCGTCATGGGAGGTAGTATGCTTGGCAGTCGTTTGGCAAGCATGGTTTTACCTGCTCCCGGCGGTCCTATAAGTATTATATTGTGCCCGCCTGCCGCTGCAATTTCCATACAGCGTTTAATACTTTCCTGCCCCTTTACATCGGCAAAATCAAATTCAGGGAAATCAAGTGTTTTATAAAATTCTTCGCGGGTATTGATTACAGTAGGTTGTAAAGTGCCTTTTCCGCTAAAAAAGTCGATTATTTCAGTAACGTTATCTATTCCGTATACATCAAGTCCGCTAACAATAGCAGCTTCCTTTACGTTTTGTTTCGGCAGAAAAAAGCCTTTAAAACCTTCTTCCTTTGCTTTAATGGCTATAGGAAGTACGCCCTTAATAGGCTGTAGGCTTCCGTCAAGCGAAAGTTCACCCATTATGATGTATTTATCAACGTCTTCAGCTGGGATTTGTCCTGAAGCTGCAAGTATACCTATTGCCAGAGTAAGATCGTAAGCAGAACCTTCTTTTCTTAAATCGGCCGGAGCCATATTAATGGTAATCTTTTTTCCCGGTAACTGGTAGCCATTATTTTTTAAAGCTGCAGCAATACGGTAGCTACTTTCTTTAACGGCATTATCAGGCAACCCTACAAGATGGTATCCTATCCCTTTGTCAATATTAACTTCTACGGTTATAGTTGTGGCTTCAACACCAAATACGGCGCTTCCAAAAACTTTTATGAGCATAAACTTAAATTAAATGGCTTGTACTTATTTTTTTATGAAGTGAGGTAACAATGGTGTTACAGGTAATTAGACGCATAGAGAATGAGCCTAGATATAGAGGTAAAAAACAAAAGTTTTTCATGTATTAGGTAAGGTTGGTTTTAATGTGTTTAAAAATAGGAAAAAATTATATGAGTAAGTTAATTATGTCACGTAAAAACTAATTTTCTTCCTACCTTTAGTATATAACCAAGAGCAACGAGTAAAATGGCAAATAATAAACTGGTAGTAATAGGGGGAGATGCCGCCGGAATGTCGGCAGCATCAAAAGTAAGGAGAGAACAACCCGACAGGGAAATAATAGTTTTTGAAAAATCAGACTTTACTTCTTATTCTGCCTGCGGGATACCTTATTTTATTTCAGAAAAGGTAAAAACCTATCAGGAGCTTATAGTACGTGACCCCGATACTTTCAGGAATAAATATAATATAGATGTACGTACGCAAAATTTGGTACTATCTGTAGATACTGATAATAAAAAGATTAAAGTACTGAATAAGAAAACCGGAGATGAGTTTTGGGAAAGTTATGATCAGTTAATGATTGCTACCGGAGGTAAGGCGTTTTGTCCTGATGTGGCAGGATATGATTCTGAAAATGTATTTGGCGTTACCACGCTTAAAAGCGGAATTAACATAGAACGTTATATTGAGGAAAAAAAGCCTCAAAATGCTGTTATAGTTGGCGGCGGGTACATAGGTCTTGAAATGGCCGAATCGCTTTTGGAAAGAGGGCTTAAGGTATCATTAATTAACCGATCAGAACAGGTAATGAATACGCTTGATCCCGATATGGGAGCCTTGGTGTCTGAAGCTTTGAAGGGACTGGGTGTTGAATTATTTTTAGGTGAAGGGCTAACCGGATTTGATGTTAAAGAAGGTAAGGTAACTGCTGTACTAACCGATAAGCAAAGTATCCCTACTGATATTATAATACTTGGTATGGGATCTCATCCTAATACTGATTTTCTTGAAGGTAGTAAAATAGAACTGGGAGCACGTGGAGCAATAAAAGTAGATAGCCAGTTACGTACTAATATTCCTGATGTATGGGCGGCGGGTGACTGTACCGAATCGTTACACTTAGTAAGTAAAGAACATGTTTATATAGCATTGGGTACCATAGCTAATAAAACCGGACTGGTAGCAGGTAGTAGTATAGCGGGCGAAAAAACGGTTTTCCCTGGCGTAGTAGGTACTGCCGTATGTAAAATATGTAGTTATGAGGTTGCCCGAACCGGGCTGCTTGAAAAGCAATTACAAAAGCTTAATATCGATTATGTTAAGGCGACTATAGAAAGCCGTACCAGAGCGCATTATTACCCCAACTCTAAAAAGATTGTGGTTAAGCTTCTTGCAGAAAAGAATAGTGGCCGACTATTAGGCGGACAGATAATAGGAGAGGAGGGAGCTGCCAAGCGTATAGATGTTTTGGCTACTGCTTTAACTCATAATCTTACCTTGCAAAATATTATTGATTTGGATTTATCTTATGCACCTCCTTTTTCTCCGGTTTGGGATCCTGTGCAAACAGCAGCAAGAAAACTTATAAGTAGTATATAAAATAAAAAAGCCCTCATTAAGAGGGCTTTTTTATTATTTTTTAAAGTTTTCTATTCCTGATTGTAACCAAGTAAGGTATTCTTCAATATCCGGAGTATAAGCAACCGGTTCGTTTAAGTTTGTCTCGTCAAGGTTTATTAATACATAATATGGCCTTGCGTTACTTTGGTATCTTGAAATTTGGAAATCACTCCATTTTTGACCTACAGTTTCAATTTTTCGTCCTGTGTTTTTAGATATGAACTGCTCGCTTGCAGGAAGATCTTTCTCCTCATCACAATAAAGCGAAATCAAAACAACATCATTTTTAAGGATTGAAAGTACAGCAGGGTCAGACCAAACATGTTCTTCCATTTTACGGCAGTTTACACAGGCATGACCGGTAAAGTCAAGCATAATAGGTTTATTAACTTCTTTAGCATAAGCTAATCCTTCCTCATAGTCTTCAAACGCTACAATACCGTGCGCCGCAAGTTTAGCTCCTTTAGGTAGCTCCTGTGTAACGGAACCACCACCACCTGAACCTCCAACTCCAAACGGAGATTCACTGTAAGTTGACGGAGGAGGGAATCCGCTAATTAGTTTTAGAGGTGCTCCCCATAATCCTGGTATAAGATATATAGTGAATGATAATGATATTACAGCTAAAAGCATACGCCCTACAGATAGGTGACTAACAGGGCTGTCATGCGGTAATGAGAACTTACCTAAAAGGTATAGTGATAATGCTATGAATATGGCAATCCATATTGCGATGAATACTTCTCTTTCAAGGAAATGTAATTGTAATACCAGATCGGCGTTAGAAAGGAATTTAAACGCTAGAGCAAGTTCGATAAAACCGAAAACAACTTTTACCGAGTTTAACCATCCGCCAGATTTTGGCATGCTGCTCATCAAGTTAGGGAACAGGGCAAACAACATAAACGGAAGTGCTAAACCTAAACCAAATCCAAACATGGCTATTGTTAGTAACATTGCTCCTCCTTCGGTAGAAAGTACACTACCTAAAATTAATCCAAGTGCAGGACCTGTACACGAGAAAGAAACAATGATAAGGGTAAGTGCCATGAAAAACACGCCCATTAGTCCGCCAAGGTTTGAAGCATTATCAGCTTTATTTGCCAGGCTGTTAGGCATTGTTATCTCAAAAGCACCAAAAAATGAAATTGCAAATACGGTAAATATTGCAAAGAAGAACAGGTTTAGGTATACGTTTGTTGAGATATTGGCAAAAATATTTGGATCTAAACCTTCAAATAAATGGAACGGTACCGATATTAAAACGTAAATAACAATAATACACAGTCCGTAGAAAAGTGCATTGAATTTACCCTTAACCTTACTACTATTTTGTTTGATAAAGAAACTAACAGTCATAGGTATCATAGGGAATACACATGGAGTAAAAGTAACAAATATACCAGCCAGTAATGTACCTATAAATACGGTCCAGGGGTCTTTTTTATCGCTGTCTTCTGTTTTTTTTTCTGTAGTTTTAGCAGGTTCTGCTTTGGTATCTGTAGTATTGTCTACAGTACCTACAACTTCTTCAAAGTTCATTACTTCCTGAGAAGTAAGGTCTTTTAAGTTGAAAACAAAAAGGTTCTCTCCCTGAATACATGACTCTTTACATACCTGATAGTAAAGTCCAACCTGTACAATAGCATTATCGGGGTTACTTACTTTTATAGTTTGTTTCAGTTCGGCTTTGTTAGAGAAGAAAGTTTCTTCTACTTCAAAAATATCATTGTACTCTTTATGGGTTTCACTTTCTTCCGCTTTACCAACGGCTTCAAAGTTATTTTCAGCGTTATTGAATTCAACTTCTAACGGAAGTCCGCCACCATCGGCAGAAAACTGTGAATACATGTGCCAGTTCTCTTCAATAGTAGCATTGAAAATAAGAACATACTCGGAGTCTGATTTTTTCTCAATTTTTGAGGTCCATTTTACAGGCTCAATAATTTGTGCTTTACCCGCTATAAAAGAGAGTAACAAAAAGAATAATAAAGCAGTTTTTTTCATTAGTTTATAAAACTTCTATTTTTATAATTTGAGTTGTTTTATCGGTTACTTTAAATCGCTCGTCGGCACGTCTATTAATAATCCACACAATTTGATTACCGGAACAAAGTAGCCAGGTTTTCTCTTTTTCACTTAAAGACATCTTTTCATCTTTAAAATATTTAGAAACCTTTTTCTTTTGTCCTTTCATGCCGGCAGGGCAAAAATAATCACCTTCAATCCATTTCCTTGCAAATAACGGGAATTTTAATGTATCGGCATCAACATAAATTGCGTTATTCGCATATTTTTTTAATGTTTTATTAACATTTGTCAATCTCATAGCGAAGGGTTGTGATATTTCGGTAGTTCCTTCGGGTATTTCATAAACATTTGTAACACTTTCTTCAACAGGTTCCAGTATTAGTTGTTCCCTGTCTTTTAAAAGGCGATATCCGTTAGCCAGTACCTGTTTGCCTGATTGTGCTTCGGTAAGATTATAAATGTCTTCCCAAGCCGTAAAACCAAGCGGGGCAAGCCACTGATACAAATAGGCTTTATAGTTTGGTAGCCTTTTCAGTTTGCTAATATCAATCAGTTTTTGATTGTACTGTTCGTTTACTACCTGTTTATAAACCAATATAGCTGCATCATCGGCTAACGACTGTGATTGCTTTAAGTGATTTAAAGTATCCTGAAACGATTCAAGGAACGATGGGTTGAGTGATTTTAAAACCGGAACCACATCATGCCTTAGTTTGTTTCTTAAATATTTATCGCTTGCATTGCTGCTGTCTTCTCTCCAAGTGATGTTATTGTTATTTGCATATTGTCCAATTTCATTTCTACTGAAAGGAAGTAGCGGACGCACAATTTTGTCGTTTTGCTGCGGAATACCTGTTAGCCCATCAAGACCTGTGCCACGAGTAAGGTTGATTAGAAAAGTTTCAATACTATCGTCCAAATGATGTGCTGTAAGCAGGAAATCAAAACTGTTTTGTTCCATTAGTTCGTAAAACCAATTGTACCTAAGCCTGCGTGCCGCTATTTGAATTGATAGTTTAAATTCTTCTGCATATTTATTTGTATCAAAATGAGTTACAAATAATTCTATATTGTTTTTTTGTGCGTAATCTTTAATAAATTTCTCATCACCATCACTTTCGTTACCTCTTAACCCAAAGTTGCAATGCGCCATAGCTATAGTATAGTCAAGCTGATTAAAAAGCTCAACCAGCACCATACTGTCTATACCACCACTGGTAGCCAAAAGCAATTTTTTACCGGCTAAGAAGGGTAGGTTTTTTTCGATATGTTTTTGAAGTTTTGAAAGCATTTTCAAAAGTAATGATTTTTTATATCTATGTTACTCCAATACGCTACGCATGGCTTTGGCTTTTAACAGGCATTCGTCATATTCTTTTTCAGGTAATGCTTTTGATGTTATGGCACTACCAACAGAGAAAGACACATATTTGTTGGCTTCGTTATACAGTATGCTCCTTATCACCACATTAAAGTCAAAATCTCCCGTAGGGGTAAAATAACCTACAGCACCACTGTAAAGTCCGCGTTTTGTTTCTTCCAGTTTTTCAATAATCTGCATAGCCGATATTTTAGGAGCACCTGTCATACTTCCCATAGGAAATGAAGTTCTAATAACATTTACCGGAGAATATTCATCATCTAATTCTGAAACTACCGTAGAAATAAGGTGGTGCACCTGTTTAAAGGTGTAAGCTCCGCATAATTCTTCCACATTAACCGATCCTTTTTTTGCAGTACGGGATAAATCGTTACGTACCAGGTCGACAATCATTATATTTTCAGAACGTTCTTTTTCGTTTTTGGTAAGTTCCAGTTTAATAGCCTCATCTTCTTCTATACTGTTACTTCTTCTGGCAGTTCCTTTTATGGGCTGTGATATTATTTTGCTTTCATCTTTCCTGATATACCTTTCCGGAGATGCCGAAAGCAGGTACTGTTTATGATTTTTAAAGTATGTAGCAAAAGGAGGCTCGGATATAGCGTTTAGTGCCTGATATTTTTCATACGGATTGATTATAGTATCTTCTGCATAAAACTCCATACAAAAGTTTGCTTCATATATATCTCCCAAATGAATGTGTTCCAGCATTTGGGTAACTTTTTCTATATAGTCTTCTTTTGAAATACGTTGCTTAATGGCTAGGGGAGTATGTTTGTCTTGGTTTTCAACTGTAGTTGCAAGTATCTCATTAAAATCGTTTTCCAGTTCATCGTCGCACATATTGAGGTAAGCAATCTCTACCTGATCACCTTTAATAAAAAACAGTTTTTTGGGCTGAAAGAAAAACAAGTCGGGAAAATCTAAACCGTCATAATTATTGGAATCCAGCTTCTCGGTATCATTTTTTAAGTCGTAAGACAGATAGCCGAAAATCCAGTCACGGGTTGTTTTTTGATAGGCGCTAAGATCTTCAAAAGCTTTAAAGCTGTCGGTTTTTATTAATGTAAGTGAATCGGCAGCTAATACCGCATCAAACGATGAGTATTGCTGATGATAGTCGTTACTGTCTAAAAACGTAATTTCCCTGTATTGTTGTGCCCATTTTAAAAGCTGTTTCTTAAAAAGTTTAGGCTCCTGTAGGGTGTATATAACTGAAGTTCTCATTAAGCTCTTTTTCCTATTTCTATCACTTCCAGATTCTGAATATTATCTCCGTTTATCTCAAAGCGTAGCATGGTACGTATTTGGTGAAAACCATGTATTCCGGCGGCACCGGGATTCATGTGTATAAGGTTAAGTTTGTTATCGGGCATTACCTTTAGTATGTGTGAATGCCCACAGATAAACAATTTAGGCGGATTTGCATTTATCTCTTCTCTTATCGCCTGATTGTACTTGCCCGGATAACCACCAATATGTGTAATCCAAACATCTACGCCTTCACAAAAAAAACGGTTATTGAGAGGGAATTCAAGTCGGGCCTCGGCACTGTCAATATTTCCGTATACCGCTTTTAGAGGCTTTTCCTTTTTGATGGTGTCGGTTACCGAAAGATCTCCTATATCTCCGGCATGCCATACTTCATCTGCCTGTCTTACATATTTCATAATGGTATCATCTATATGGCTATGAGTATCCGAAAGGAGTAGTATTTTTTTCAAGGAGATGTTTTTTATAATTTTAAACCGTCAAATTTACAAAGATTGTTTGTGTGTTCAAACTTTGATGAACGATAACACAACCGTTAAAAAATATTTTGTTTATACCGAAAGCTAAACTAAAAATTAGCAACTTTGTATTATGGTAAAAACACAACTACAGGAAGCATTCGGGAAACTGTCTCCCTATGTAAAAAACAGGGTAATGCCGGTAATAGATATATTACTGGAAAGGGCAGAGGACCTTGATTCTATGAACAGGGAAGATAATGTAGACTATTATGAAGATGAACTGGAGTCTATCATGAAAGAGGTTAGGAAAATAAAATATATTGAAGACCAGTGGCAAATAATGAGTGCTAAACTGAAAAACAATTAGATTTCTAAATCATTAAAGGTAGTGCCGGCGTTAAATTGACCCGTGTTTAATCCTTTTTTAAACCAATATACACGTTGTGCCGATGTGCCGTGTGTAAAAGAATCAGGAACTACATATCCCTGTGCGCGTTTTTGTATGGCATCGTCGCCCACAGCATGAGCAGCACTTAGAGCTTCCTCAATATCACCTTCTTCCAGCATTTGGTTCATTTCTTCATTATAATGTGCCCATAATCCGGCATAAAAATCGGCCTGTAGTTCTAACGCTACCGATAGTTTATTGGCATCTGCCTGATTAAGTTGTTGCTGCATTTGCCTTACTTTAGCCGATGTTCCCATAAGGGTTTGTACATGATGACCAACCTCATGAGCAATAACATAAGCAATCGCAAAATCACCTCCCTGCGCTCCAAAACGAGATTGTAGTTCGTCAAAGAAAGAAAGGTCCATATATACCTTTTTATCTAATGGACAGTAAAACGGCCCTGATGCCGATGAAGCTCCGCCACAGGCAGTTTGTACCGAATTGCGGAACAGTACCAGTTTTGGTTCTTCATATACCAATCCGTTTTCCTCAAATATTTTATGCCATACATCTTCAGTATCAGCAAGAATAACCCTAACCATACGCCCCATCTCTTCGTCCTGAGGGCTAAGAGGTAGAGCTTCTTCAGTTGTGGTTTGCTGTTGTAACTGATTGTTTATCTCGTTTAGTACAGCCGAATTATCGCCTCCCATGAAAAGGTTGATAAGTATTATAACAATGGCTATTACACCACCACCTGCTGCGATCTTACCGCCAGACATACTTCTCCTGTCATCAACGTTGTCGCTTTCTCTTCTTCCTTTCCATTTCATAAGGCTATTTTTTTGGTTTTTGGTAAAGTGAAATTAATAAAATTAGCAGAATATGAGTGTTATTTTATGATTATTTAATACAAAAAGCCACCATTAAGGTGGCTTTTGTTAATTGTATGATTTTGTGGTTTTAAAGTCCGAATCTAAAGCCCATATAGGCATCTGCCTGAGTAGTGTTCCCTATAGCTGCCGATAGTATTGAACCTGAACCTATAAAGAATCCGCCAATCCTGAAACCAACACCGGCCGTAAAACCTGAAATCTCATTATGTGAGAATGGGGCATAGGCCTCAAAAAAACTTGTTGAATAACGCGGTGTAACCGTAAATACATTTTGCGAACCTACACGATTGTTGTTACTGGCATCACTTAGGTTTTGCTGTAAAAAGCCTGTAACATACCATTTATCATATACTTTAACATCAGCATATAAAGAAAGCATGGTAGGCTGTTTAATTTTGAAATCCTTTTCAGATTCGGTTAATGTAGCATAACCACTATTAACTAATATAGCTTCAACATCATCAATATTATCTACATCTTCAAACTGCCTTAAATCAAGATATTGCCCGTCAGGAATGTCGACAACATAGCTTTTATTTACATTATTATCATCCTTAAAGGTCATAGAACCTATATTTTTTACAGATGCCCCTGCATTAATTTTATAGCCTTCGTTTTCATCTTTCCATTGATAGTTAACACCTAAATCGGCAGCAAAACCATTAAGTCCTCCGGCAAAAAACTCACTAAAATTACTACTGTCTGTAAAACTGTCTCCCAGTGCTCCTGAGTAGGCAAGATTTACATTGGTGTGAGTATCTGTAAGACCAACAAGCGGACCTACATTTTCAATTGTACCAGTAAATCTATCTGCCGACATATTAGCGTATGTACCAGGGAATATTAGTTTTAGGGTAGCGCCTGCTGCTACTTTGTGTGTTTCGTTTTCAAATACTTCTCTCGCTGCCGAAAATCCTATTTCACCCCAGGCAGTTGCTGAGGCTCTTTGGTTATAATCAGTTACTATATTTGCCTGTCCAATAAGTAAATCGTCACTGGCATTAACTATGGCGTTACCTAAATTTGTATCGATATCAACCAGATTGGTTTTTATTTTTGCAGCAGTTTGTATGCCAAACGCCCATTTGTTATACTTCATAGCAAATGACGGTCCCAATATCTCTACATCGGCTCTTAGGTTTACAGGCTCATCGCCTTCAAAAATCAGGTCGCCCAGATCGTCGCCTCCAACCAAATCACCAAAGGTTATTTTGTTATTGGAAACATTTGCACTGAAAGTGAATACATTCACTTCCATTTCATTTTTAAGATTTACAAGTTCGGCAGGGTTAACCGAAGCGTTGAGTATTCCTGTTCGTCGTGATGTGTTGATACCCGAAAAATGCTCTTGTGCATAAGTGTTTACACATAAGAGTGTTACGATAAATAGTAGGGTTTTTTTCATAAGATTGATTGTTTTTTGGTTCTTCTAAGTTAATAAAAGACTATGTATTACGGTAAATTTTAATAGAATTTTACCGTAAAATTCGAACCATAACAATCAAAAAAAAATACCCAAAACTGGGTATTTTTAATTTTTATACTGACTGCCAAATTGTATCGTTTGGTACAGGTGCTGTAATTACTAAATGTTCTTTTGTAACGGGGTGTATAAATTCCAGTTTCCTGGCATGTAGGTGTATACCTCCGTCAGGGTTACTTCTGTCAAAGCCATATTTCAAATCTCCTTTTATTGGCGAACCTATTGCAGAGAGCTGTGACCTGATTTGATGATGTCGCCCTGTGTGAAGGTTAACTTCAAGTACATAATAGTTGTTAAGGGTTTTGATTATAGTATAATCCAAACTGGCCTTTTTACTATTAGGTACTTCCTTTACATGAGCACGCGACGTGTTACTTTTTTCGTTACGTTTAAGGTAATGAACCAAAGTATCGGTTTCCTTTTTGGGCTTATTTTTAACTACTGCCCAATATGTTTTTTGGGTTTCACGATTTTTAAATAAATCGTTGAGCCTTGGTAAAGCCTTAGAGGTACGCGCAAAAAGTACAATTCCGGTAGTAGGCCTGTCCAGCCTGTGTACCACACCAAGATATACGTTACCCGGTTTGTTGTACTTTTCTTTTAAATACTCCTTAACTACATCACTTAAAGGTTTGTCTCCGGTTTTATCACCCTGAACAATATCACCAACACGCTTATTGACAACTATTATATGGTTGTCTTCATAAAGGACATCTAAATTATCTTTTGTTGAGACAATCTTCATTTATCTAAATATCGAATAATCTAAATTAGTATTGCTCGTTTTCGTTAGGGAAGTCCTGTGATTTTACATCGCTAACATATTGTGAAATGGCATTGGTCATACCTTCGTGAAGATCCATGTATCTTCTTAAAAAACGCGGACTGAACTCATTGTTCATTCCCAGCATATCGTGTATTACAAGTACCTGTCCGTCTACATGACCACCCGCACCAATACCAATTACAGGGATAGAGATGCTTTCGGCTACCTGTTTAGCAAGCTGTGCAGGGATTTTTTCCAGTACTACTGCAAAACATCCCAGTTTTTCTAACATCTTAGCGTCGTCAATTAATTTTTGAGCCTCGGCTTCTTCTTTAGCACGAACGGTATAAGTACCAAATTTGTATATGGATTGAGGTGTTAACCCAAGGTGTCCCATAATCGGAATACCGGCATTAAGTATTTTTTTGATAGAATCTTTGATCTCGCTACCACCTTCAAGCTTAACAGCATGAGCACCACTTTCTTTCATTATCCTGATAGCAGAACGTAAAGCCTCTTTTGAGTCTGACTGGTAGCTACCAAAAGGAAGGTCTACCACTACAAGCGCTCTTTTTACACCTCTTACTACCGATGATGCATGATAAATCATCTGGTCCAGGGTGATAGGAAGCGTAGTTTCATGACCTGCCATAACGTTAGAGGCAGAGTCACCTACAAGTATAGCATCAATACCGGCTTCATCAGTAATGGTTGCCATAGTAAAATCGTAAGCTGTTAGCATGGAGATTTTCTCTCCGTTTGCTTTCATTTCTATAAGTGACCTTGTGGTTATTCTTTTATAATCTTTTTTTGCTGTAGACATAATCTGAATTTTTTAGGACGGTAAATTTACTAAATTGTAGTAACACTGAGTAAGATATACTGCTTTTATTGAACAGTTGTTTAATAATAAAAGAATATATTTACTGCTATACAAATCGTATTAATTATGAGAAAATTGGTTTTATTGGCTTTACTTCTAAGTATGCAGGGGGTATTTGCGCAAAATAAAGAGATACAACAGTCTATAGATACCTTTTTTGAGGGGTTACATAATAAAGATGTTGAAAAAATACAGTCGGTTTGTGATTCAGGGCTTATGCTTCAGTCGGTTAGCCGAAATGAAAAAGGGGAGGTGATGCTTACCACAGATCAAGCTCCTAAATTTTTTGCAGCTATTGCAGCCGTACCAAAAGAATTAGAGATACAGGAAAAACTGTTGGAATATAAAATTCAGTTTGATGGAGCTATGGCTCATGTTTGGACTCCTTATGAATTTTATGTTGACGGAAAGTTAAGCCATAAAGGAGTAAATTCTTTTCAGTTATACAATGATAAAGGGATATGGAAAATTGTATATATAATTGATACCCGCGAAAAAGCATAAAAAAGCCCTGTATAATTACTACAGGGCTTTTTTTATATTATGATAGTGAATTAACAGTCGGCATTGTTAACGGTAACTGCAAGTCCGCCTTCCGATGTTTCTTTGTATTTATTGTTCATATCCTGAGCCGTTTGCCACATAGTGTTTACCACTTTATCTAATGGTACTTTAGCATTTTTAGGATCGGTCTCTAATGCCAGTTCGGCAGCATTAATAGCCTTAATAGCTCCCATGGTATTGCGCTCTATACAAGGTATTTGTACCAGTCCTCCAATAGGATCGCATGTCATACCAAGGTGGTGTTCCATTGCGATTTCGGCAGCAATAAGGCACTGTTCCGGAGAACCACCCATAACCTCACATAAAGCAGCAGCAGCCATTGCCGATGATACACCGATTTCTGCCTGGCAACCGCCCATAGCAGCAGATATGGTAGCACCTTTTTTAAAGATGCTGCCTACCTCACCGGCTACTGTAAGGAATTGTTTTATATGTTCTTCGTTTGCATCGTGGTTTTCAATAACCATATAGTACATAAGTACTGCAGGTATAACTCCCGCGCTACCGTTTGTAGGGGCTGTAACCACACGCCCAAGCGAAGCATTAACCTCATTTACCGCTAAGGCAAAACAGCTGACCCATTTTAATATCTGACGGAATTTTACTTCTGTTTTTCGGATAACCTGTAACCATTCCTGCGGACTGTTATATGGCAGTTCGCCAATAAGGTTTTTGTGCATATCGAACGCCCTGCGCCTTACGTTTAAGCCTCCCGGTAATATACCTTCGGTATGGCAGCCTGTGTACATGCACTCCAGCATAGTATTCCAAACACGCATCAGTTCACTGTGAATTTCTTCTTCACTACGAATTGATTTTTCGTTCTCATATACAATTTCAGAAATGGTTTTGTTTTCTGTTTGAGTATATTTCAATAAATCAGCAGCATTATCAGTAGGGAAAGGGAAAGCACATTTAATAATGGCATTCTCTTTGGCATTGATTCTTTCTTCCTTAACGACAAACCCGCCACCAATAGAGTAGAAGGTAGACTCATATTCACCACCTTCATAATAAGCAGTAAAAACAAAACCGTTAGCATGGAAAGGAAGGAAATCTCTGTTGAAAACAATATCATTTTCCGGATTGAATGGTATAACATTCAGTCCGCCTAGTATTAACTGCTTTTGGAAGTTAATATCGTCAATAGTAGTTTGTATACTCTCTACAGGAACATATTCAGGATCGGCACCACTAAGGCCCAGCATCACGGCAAGATCTGTTGCGTGTCCTTTTCCGGTAAGGGAAAGTGAACCGTACAGGTCTACCTTAACACGGTTTGTTTTTTCAAAAATGCCTTCTTCACGCAATTCCTCAAGAAAGCGTTCTGCACCGCGCCATGGACCCAAAGTGTGTGAACTTGAAGGACCCACGCCGATTTTAAGCATATCGAAAACTGAAATACATTCATTCATAGTAATACAAAAATATAATTATTGCGACTTATACAAAAGCGCCCAAAGGTAATTAAATTGATGATACTATAACGATGTAGATGAAAATTTGTTGATATGATAAAATGCTTATAACAAACAATAGTAAAATTGTTAGTTTTGGAATTTTATTGGGTTTAATTAGCACTAACAATCATTATTTTTAATGGTGAAAGGTTGAGAGGATACCTAAAAAGAGAATGATATACTTCAATCTCAATAATTGAGTTTTCCGGAAGGGTTGAGAGTTGTTCAAAAGCAGTATCTGTAATTGTATTGTTATTTAGATCTATATTATTACCATCGGGTAGCTTTATATTACACGCCAAAACCTGGTATTTAGTTAAAGAGTTTTGTTCATCATCTTCGACTATATCTATAACGGCATCTTTTAGTTCCTGTAATGTCATTTTTAGAATACAGTTGCCACAACCTTTTCCGTTTACAGTAATTTTTTTAGGTGCTGTATCTCTGTCTTTTACATATAGCAGTTGTTTTGTATGGATTATTGAGTCATTTTGATTTACTATTTCAAACTCCAGGTAGGTTTTATCTTTTTTTATTTTACTGGCATCCATTACATAAATGCTGTCGGGCAACATTTTTAGTCCTTTTCCTTTTACCTTGAATGATTTTGCATTGGGTACTGATATTTCTAAAGTATCTTTGATACCTCTGTAAACTATAGTGTTACCATATTTAGTTGAAACTTTAGGAGTTGGAATATTAGGATTCATATATTCTTTTTTCTCTTCAATAATTTTTAGTGTTAAAGGAGTTACTGGTCTTAATCTATAACCTTCGGGAACATGTTGAATTACATGAATTACCATTTCAGTTCCTATACGGGTATTCTTAAGTGCACTGAACGCTTTTTCGGTCATTTCATTTCCTTTTACCGATATTTTTTCCTGACCTTCAATATAAATATCGAATGAATGAATACGAAAAAAAGTTGTATCCAAAGGAAAAATGTAATTATCAATAATGATATTAAGTTTGAGTTTTTTTAGCTGTGATAAAGTTAATTGAGTGGTCGTCGAATATTGACTAATTATGTTTGCTCTAGGATTTGAAATATCCCTTACCTTAAACTCTTTGAATTCATTAATTACACTGCTGTTTTCAAGGGTAGCTTCAATGTTTATTTTGACGGTTTTTCCCTGTACACCATTAACGTTTAAATAATAATTGCCCAAAGAGTCTTTTTTAGTTAATCCTGCAAGGGTAGTAACCTTATATGATTTGGCTCCCGATACAGCTATTTTAATTGGGTTTTGAATACCCCTGTAAACAATGTTAGCTTTTTCAACTGATATGACAGAGATATTGTTATCCTGAGCTACTAGTAGCTGGGTGATAAAAAGCGCTAAAAAGAAAAATGTTTGTTTCATAACGGCATGGTTTGAAACAAACATAATGAAAATTAATTTTTCTTTTAGCTGTAAGTAGTTCCTTATAAGTCTATACTCATTCACAAAAGCTAACCTTTCCCCTTAACCGGAATGCCATTTACTATTGAGGTATTTGACACTGTTGTGCTTAGCAGACCTTATTTACACTCAATAATTGAATAGCCTTTATATATTCATCTAGGAGAGGTGAAGGGGAAAAGTTGCTATTTCATCCTGGTATATTTACTCAAAGTTACAAATTATACTTTTTGTGGCATCAAAACATTTAATCTTTCTGATATTGAAGATTTTAATATTTTGCTGTTTTCTAACGGAATAGCCAGTTGTGCAAACCATTCCGGGTGATTATCCCTTTTTCCTGTAAGCAGGTTAATATGTATGAATTTTGTCCATAAAATGGCTTTTATGTGGGTTTCCTGTTCGTTCCACATCGTCATTTCAACAAATAAAGAATCATCACTGTATTTAAGCAGTTCTGACTTTATACATACCTGTTCGCCATAATTTGCCGGGTTGAGATAAATGATCTCGTGCTTGTTTACCATCCAGCCCGAGCCTTTACCGTAGAGGTAGGTCATACTTATATCGTGAAATTCTTTTAAATGATCTTCGCGTGCATTAAGCATATAATCCACATAACGGGAGTTGTTAAGATGTTTAAAAGAATCGCAGTCGCTAAACCTGATGTTGTAAAATGTTTTTAGTTCCATAATTGTTTTTATTTTTTGATAAAACAAAGTTGAAACTGTAGCAGGGCTTTTCCTTTGACATTTATCAAAAACACTACACCCTGGAGCGTATTCGGCTTAATGTCTCCTGTGTTATCCCTAAGTAAGATGAAATTAGCCCTAGAGAAACTCTTTGCAGTAAATCAGGATTTTTTTGCAGGAGGTTGTTATAACGTTCCTCTGCCGACCGAAACTGTAAATCACTAAGGCGCTGATGCATGTGGACCAATTCATTAGTAACTACAAAGCGTCCCATACGTTCTATGTCGTGGTAATCGTCATAAAGTTTTTCCAATTCGGTATAAGGCATAGACCATATTATGGAAGGCTCTAAAAGCTCAATCTGTCGGTTATCAGGTACATTAACTATAGATGCCGGCATAGAGCAGGTAAAGCTGTTTTCGGTGCAAAATTTCTCTGTAATATCCTTACCGTCCTTAATGTAAAAAGTTCGTGATAGTCCTTTTTCAATATAATATACATGTCTGCAAATTCCTCCCAGCGGGACAAGTACATGCCCTTTAGGGTAATGGTCTTTTTGCATTACCGATAGGAGTGCCGACCTGCTTTTCGGACTGATTTTTACAAAAGGGGAGATGGTGTCAAAAAAGCTAACCTTTTTCTCTGTTTTGAACATAACTTGCCTTTTTAGTGTTACTCCAAATTTACAGAAATAAAAAACCTCCCGATTGGGAGGCTTCAATTTATTTTTTACGTTCCATAAGCGCCATATAGAATCCGTCAAAACCGGAGTCTGATGCCAGAACTTTATTGTCTTTTACAAAAGTAAACTGTTTACCTATCTCTGTAGTAAGGAAGTGTTTAACCTGTTCCTCATTTTCAGATGGCAGTACAGAACAGGTAGCATAAACAAGCTTACCACCTGGTTTAACCATTTTAGAGTAGTTTTCCAGTACCTCTCTTTGAGTGTTTTTGATGTTATCAATAAACTCAGGTTGCAGTTTCCATTTACTGTCAGGGTTACGTTTTAAAACTCCAAGTCCGCTACAAGGAGCATCAATAAGTACCCTGTCGGCTTTTTCGTGTAGTTTTTTAATAACCTTAGTACTTTCAATAACGCGGTAATCAATATTGAAAACGCTGTTACGCTTAGCACGTAGCTTAAGCTGTTTTAGTTTACTCTCGTAAATATCCATAGCTATAAGCTGACCCTTGTTTTCCATTATAGAAGCCATGTGCAGGGTTTTACCACCGGCACCGGCACAGGTATCAACTACACGCATACCCGGAGCCACATCAAGAAAACGGGCTACAAGCTGTGAAGATGCATCCTGAACCTCAAAAAGTCCGTCCTTAAATGCCTGAGTAAGGAATACGTTTGCACGTTCCGTTAATACAAGTGCATCAGGATATTGTTTAAGGAATTCGGTTTCTATATTGCTGTCCATTAAAATGGCACGAAGCTGTTCTTTTGTTGTTTTAAGGGTGTTAACACGAAGTATAACTTTTGCCTGCTCGTTTTGAGCGGCAAGTTCTTTTTCCCATTTCTTTTCACCAAGCTCCTTAACTCCAAGCTCATCCATCCAGTCAGGAATAGACTCACGGAACTTTCTTATTTTGGAAAGCTCATCAAAACGCCCTTTAATACGGCGCACCGGAGTTTCCTCAAAGTATTTCCAGTCTGGCAGGTTATAACCGCGAAGTACTGCCCATACGGCAAATATTCTCCATAGGTTATCCCTGGTGTAAGGCTCCTTAACTTCGGCAATTTCGGCATACAGGCGTTTCCAGCGCACAATTTCATATATCGTTTCGGCAACAAACTTCCTGTCGTGGCTTCCCCAACGCTTGTCTTTCTTTAAAGCCTTTGCCACAACCTTATCGGCATATTCTCCCTCATTAAAAATAAAGTTAAGGGAATCAATAACCGTAAACACTAAATTTCTGTGTAATCTCATTTTTGTGAATTGAAGCTGCAAAGGTATTATTTTTTGAGTAAACTTAGCTAACCCATATACTGGTAACTTTATCAATTACCCATTTATTATTTTTAAGTTTTATAAATATAATAAATCCACGCCCGGCTTTTGGTCCTGCACCGAATCCTACAGATAAGGCTCCAAATTTTATATTATCGTCAAACTGTATTCTTGAAAAATATATTATTCCATTTACATTGTTAGGATTTACATTCCAGATGCTATCCAGTTTGGCTTCGGAAGCCTCAATGAAATTATATGTTTTATTTTCTGAATAAATTTTATAATCAAATTTATATCCCGGTTTATTATTAGGGAGAGTAATTTTGGTATCGTAAAACTCTTCTAATTGATTTATTAATTCATTATCGACAGCATAAACGCTGTCAACCATAATAACCCGTTTTATAGTGTCTTGAGCTTCTGTACTTTTTTCTGTATGTTTAGGAGAAGGGAGGTACATTTGTTTAAAACTTACAGTATCAACTATTTTTAAGAATATATCATTCATAATTTCCTTTTCGAAATCAATTTTTTCAGGAGTAATATCAAAATGATTGTTTTTTGTTTGGTCCTTACACGAGGAGAATAAGATTAGGATAGGTAGTAAGGTTATTAGTATGTATTTCATAAAATGAATTTAAAAATAAAAACGTAATAATCTATCCTTTCATATATCTGTTTAAAAACTCACTTGGGGTTTCTCCTGTTTTCTTTTTAAACAGGCGTGAAAAATAAGCATAGTCCTCATAGCCCAGCATTTCTGATATTCCGGAAAAATTATCCTGTTGTAGTATAAGTTCTTTTTTAGCTTCCAGTAAAACCCTATCTATAATAATGTCTGATGTTGTTTTCCCGGCTACTGCCTGTGTTATGCGGTTTAAGTGTTTTGGGGTTATATGCATCATTTCGGCATAGGCTGCCGGCGATTTTTCTGAAATAAAGTATTGGTTTACCAATTCTTCCAGTTTAAGGAATTTGCTGTAGTAACTGTTATGGGTATCCAGCGCAGCCACGGGGTTTTGACGGGCATATATACGGGTACATTCTATATATACATACTGAACTAAATTGATTATACGGTGTTTTTTTAAAATCTCATCCCTACCGTTTTCTTTTAGTATTCGTTTAAACAATAACGTAACATCTTCTAATTCTTCATCCTTAAGATAAATACAGGGAGAACTGTGCATGCTGTAAAAAAACGGGAAGTTGTTTATTTGGTTTTGTGTATAATATAAATTGTAAAATGCCTGTGTGTGGAAAAAAATGTAGCCTTTAGTATCGGGCGAAAGTTCCCAGTGATGTGTTTGCCCCGGGTTAAGGAAAAACAGACTCCCCGGTTTAACATCATAAACCGTAAAATCTATTTCATGAATACCACAGCCATGCGTAAAAAGTATAGCCAGATAGAAGTTATGTTTGTGCGGGAGGGCAATATCCTTATGGCTGGTAATAAGGTGATCTTCCAGTGTGTTTACATAAAAATCTTCTAATCCGGTTTGTTTAAACTGACTAATATCAAGTATGGCTGTTTTCTTCATAGTTTAAAATAATGTCCTAAAAGTACAAATTATTGCGTAAATAAGCTATTGCCCGTTTTTACTACCTGTTGTAAATTTGAAATAAAAAACAAGATGTCTAAATTCAACGATATAATAGAGGAAAAATGTCCGAAATGCGGAGAGGGTAAAGTGTTTAAAAGCAAAGGAAACCTGTTTTTATTTCGCTTGCCAAAAATGAACGATCACTGTCCGGTTTGTGATCATAAGTTTGAAAGAGAGCCAGGCTTTTTTTATGGTGCAATGTATGTGAGTTATGGACTTACTGTAGCCGAAATGATTGCGGTATATGTAATAGCTCATTTTTTTATAGAAGGCTTTGGCGGCATGCTCGCATTAATAGCTTTTATGGCTGTAGCGTTGAGTATGTTTAATTTCAGGCTGTCACGAATGATATGGATGCATATGTTTGACAGTAAGGAAGAGAAAAAAGAGCAGGTATAACCTGCTCTTTTTGTTTATTGGTTTTCAAGGAAAGCACTAAGCTGTTTGCTTTTATAAGCATCACAAAGCTGATTGAGCTTGTCTGTCCTTGGGACATTATTCCCCGGATTATCTATATATCCTGCTACCAGCTCCCATGTTCCCAGTTTAATAAAATCCGGATTGCCCGACTGGTCTTTGTTTTCTATTGTAAATTTTGCCATACAGGCCATATAAGTCCACATTAGGAGGTTGTTATCTTCAAATATGGCGATGGTATGATCTGGAGCAAAATTAAAATCGGGACTGTCCTGCATCCATCCCAGTAAATAACCTTTACTGGCCTTAACTTCTTCGTTATTAAGATCATCAATAGGAGAGGAGATAATAAAGTCAGAAGCCTGTAGTGCTGCTTTTTCAAAATCTTTCAGTTCAATGCTTTTGGATACCGCAGCCGGAAGTGATTCAAGAGTTACAGGCTCAATAACAGGAAGCTGAAGGCTTTGGCAATATCCCGAACTGATGAGACACAGGAATCCCATGGTCAAGATAAGTTTTTTCATTTGAGTTTGGTTTATGGTTGGTAACCCAATATAATCACAAATTTTAAAATTTTAACAATTCGTTTCGCGCAATAGTTATAATGCAAATATTGCCTGATGAAATGCATATTATAAATAAATTTACCTTAAATATAAATATTGGACTTTGATAAGCTGACTATTGTAAATTTATTAATTTAGGGCTTTAAAATTTTAAAGATGAGAAAAAGCCTACTACTTATATTTACTATTGCTATACTATCCTGTAAAGAAGAAAAAAAGGATTTTAAAGCTTCTTTCACCACTGTAAATGTTGATACATTACTGACCGATAGTATTAGCATACGTGCCATAACGATTGATAATGATAAGGTTTGGTATTCGGGTAGCAGAGGGAAGTATGGTTATGCTTCACTAACAGGTGAGAAGGCCTTTAACGGAGTTATTGCTTTTGATAACTCGTTACCTGAATTTAGGGCTATAGCACAAACTGATAAGAATGTATTTATACTCAACGTTGCTACACCGGCTAAACTGTATAAAATTAATAAGGATAGTAAAACGAATACTGTGGTTTATATCGAAGAAGGTGAAAAGGTATTTTATGACAGTATGCAGTTTTTTGATAATAATAACGGAATTGCCATGGGTGATCCTACAGGTGACTGCCTTTCGGTTATTGTAACACGAGATGGCGGTAACTCATGGAAAAAACTTTCCTGTGATGATTTACCCGAAGTTGAAGAAGGTGAAGCCGCTTTTGCTGCCAGTAATACCAATATTATTGTAAAAGGGGAGAAGGCATGGATTGTTTCGGGAGGAAAGAAATCAAGAGTGTTCTATTCTGACGATATGGGGGAATCATGGAAGGTTTATAAAACACCTATTGTACAGGGTACACCAACGGAAGGTATATATTCTGCCGATTTTTATGATGATGAAACAGGTTTTGCGGTAGGAGGTGATTATACTAAAGCGAAGATGAATAGCGGTAATAAAATAATTACAACTAAAGGCGGCCGAAAATGGAAAACAATAGCCGATGGTTCAGGGTTCGGGTATGCCTCATGTGTACAGTTTATTCCAAACAGTGAAGGGTATGAACTGGTAGCCTGCGGAGCAACCGGTATGTATTATTCGTTTGACAGGGGAGCAACCTGGAAAAAGATACTTGATGATACCGACCTGCATACATTACGTTTTAAAGATGATAAAACCATTATAGCCGCAGGGCAAAACAGGATTGTAAGACTGACTTTAAAATAAAAAAAATCAGCAGGGTAATGGAAAAGATGCCTGCTGATTTTAGTAACAAAATAACCTAATTAAACTACTCTTTATGTTTGTCTTTCCATTTGGAAAGTAATTTTCTGTTGAAATCAAATTCTGCTTTTTGGAGTTTCAGTAATTTGACAGATCCTATAACAGGTTTTAAGTCGGCAATCATTTTACCTTTCAGTTCTACAAGTTCCTTTTCGGCCTCCTGAAACTGATTTAGGTAATTGCTGGCGTCTTTCTCAGTTAATGATTCTCCGGCATTTTCTATCTTTTTGATAATAGAACGCATTTTATCATGCTTTATCTCAAATTCTTTTTCTTCATAAGCATTATATATAGGCCAGAATTTAGCCGATTCCTGACTTGTAAGCTTTAGTTCTGTAGTTAGAAACGACACCTTTAAAGCTTTAATCTGGTCTCTTTTCTCCTTATGCGTTTGTGAAAAAACACTTAGTGAGAAACTTAATAATAATGTTAGTAATAACTTTGTTTTCATAGTGTTATTCGTTTAGATAAATATCGTATTCTTCGTTGGTTAAGTAATTTTCAATAGCCTCATCGCTAATCGCTATAGATGCTTCCAAATCTTCTATGGCATCTTCATCCAGTCCCTGTATAAAATCATTAGGCATTATATCTGCCTGATAAACCAAATAGTTCTCAATAGTGGTAGCATCGGGTTCACTTGTGGTATTCATTTTTAAAAGTACAGAAACACCAAGGGCGATAACCAACACAGCAGCTACAGATGATATCCAAACCGACATCCTCCTGTAAAGCGGTACAACTTTAACTTCCTGTTCAGGGAGCTGCTGCATCATCTTTACGGTAAAGTCATCAAAATAGCTATCGGGTGTGGTAAATCCCGATTTTATTTTTGGTTCTTTATCTAAATTAAATGGTTTCATATATTTAAGACTGAATAATTTACAAAAGGTTTAATGAGTGTTAAAATAATTTTCAATTTTTTTACTGGCATGATGGTAAGAAGCCTTTAAAGCACCCACAGATGTATCCAGTATTTCCGACATCTCTTCGTACCCTATATCTTCAAAGTAACGCATTTTAAAAACCAGTTGTTGCTTTTCGGGTAATGTTGTAATGGCCTGTTGGAGCTTTTGTTGTATTTCGTCTCCGCTAAAATAATTGTCGGCATGCAGCTCCTGAGCCTGTTTTTCTAATATCTCCTCGTTGCTTACCCCGGCTTTCTTGGCTTTTTGACTAATAAAGGTAAGCGATTCGTTTGTAGCTATGCGGTATATCCAGGAAAATAACTTGCTTTCGCCCTTAAAATTACTAAGGTTCCTAAATACTTTAATAAATGTGTTTTGCAAAACATCATCGGCATCATCATGATTCAGTACTATATTACGGATATGGCTGTACAATGGCCTGCTGTATTGAGATACAAGCTGCCTAAACGCATCGTTTTGCGTTTTTGGGTCAAGCAATTGTGCTATGAATGCCTTTTCGTCCTGCAATTCTTTTTAAATACTAATTTATATTTAAGACTAAAGTTACTGCAAAAGGTTTAAAACCGACTTATAAAAAATTTCACGAAAACGTTTATTATAGTTTTTTGCAGTGTTAAAGGGGCAATTTAACTACATCTTAATGTCTTAAAACTTTTAGCTTACAATAGTATGTTGTAATTTTGCAGCTTTAATTCTGACTATGATAAAGACCGTTATATTTGATATGGACGGGGTAATTGTTGATACTGAACCCGTACATCATTTTGCTTACTACCAGCATTTTAAACACCTTAACATTGAAGTGACACACGAAATGTATGCTTCATTTACAGGTAATTCTACTAAAAATGTTTACCAGAAACTTAAAGATACTTTTGATCTTGAGCATGAGGTAGAGCATTTGGTACAAACCAAAAGATCACTATTTAATGATGCTTTTGATGTAAAGGAAGACCTTGATTTATTACCGGGTGTTAGAGAGCTTATAGTAGACCTTCACGGTAACGGCATTCAGCTTATACTGGCTTCATCTGCTTCTAAGGTAACTATAGAGAGGGTGTTTAACCGTTTCGGGCTTCATCAGTATTTTACTCATATTGTGAGCGGAGAGGATTTCCCAAAATCTAAACCGCACCCTGCTATATTTGAGCATGCCGCATCGTTATCTGTTGCGCCAAAAGAAGCATGTATTGTTATTGAAGACAGTACAAACGGAATTAAAGCAGCAAAAGGTGCCGGTATATTTTGTGTGGGCTACCAAAGCGAAAATTCAAAATTACAGGAGCTTGAAGAGGCCGATAAGATTATTGCCCACTTCAATGAGCTTGATTTCCTAAAAGTAAGGGATATTAAGTAATGGTAAATGCTGTAATATTTGATATGGATGGGGTAGTGGTTAATACCGAACCCGTAGGACTGGAGGCTAACCAAAAGTTTTATAAAGAACTTGGTATTGAGGTTACCGATGAGATATACTCTGATTTTATAGGTAATTCTGATAAGAATATTATACAGAAGCTACGTAGCAGGTTTAACCTGGAACAAAGTGAGGAAGTATTGCTGGAGGAAAGTTACAAATACTATTTTGATGCTTTTGATACTAGTGATGAACTGGAACTTATACCGGGAGTAAAAGACCTTATTATTGATTTATATAATAACGGTATGACTTTGGTGTTGGCTTCATCAGCAGCGAAAAGGAAAATAGAAGCTGTGTTTACAAGGTTTGACCTGCATCAGTATTTTAAAACTAAAATAAGCGGAGAGGATTTTGAATATTCAAAGCCTAACCCAGCCATATTTGTTGAAGCGGTTAAGCAAACCGGATTCCCAAAAGAGGAATGTATTATTATTGAAGACAGTACAAATGGTATAAAGGCTGCAACCGGAGCCGGAGTATTTTGTATTGGCTACAAAGGTGAACATTCTATGGGGCAGGATACATCTTTAGCTAATAAGGTTATTACCGATTTTAAACAGCTTGATTATAAAACGATTAAAAATCTTATCTAATACTAATTAGTAAGGTTTTTATTCTTTATAAAATTTGACTAAGATATATAATTCCAGATATTCTTCTTTTTAGTCATTTCTATAAAAGCAGTACGTAATGCTGCATGTTCTGGTTTATTAAGGTTTGCATCGTCCTTAAGCAGTTTTATAGCATAATGCCTTGCCATTTGCAGTATCTCTCGGTCTTTAACCAAGTCGGCTATCTGTAGGTTAAGCACACCGCTTTGTTGTGTACCCATAATGTCACCGGGACCACGCAGTTTAAGGTCAACTTCCGCAATTTCAAATCCGTCATTGGTACGTACCATAGTATCCATACGTACTTTACTGTCGTTACTCAGTTTCCCGCCTGTCATCATTATACAGTAACTTTGTTCGGCACCACGGCCTACGCGTCCACGTAACTGATGCAGCTGGGAAAGACCAAAACGTTCGGCACTTTCTATAACCATAACACTAGCATTAGGCACGTTTACACCAACTTCAATAACAGTAGTAGCAACCATAATATTCGTTTTACCTTTGGCGAAGCGATCCATTTCGCTATCCTTTTCAGCCGGTTTCATCTGTCCGTGTACTATACTCACACTGTACTGCGGTAGGGGGAAATCGCGCGAAATACTTTCGTAACCGTCCATCAGGTCTTTATAATCCATTTTTTCACTTTCCTGAATTAACGGATATACAATATATACCTGCCTGCCCTTAGCAATTTCCTCTTTAAGGAAAGCCCAAACTTTTAATCGGTTACTGTCATAACGATGTACCGTTTTAATAGGCTTACGACCCGGAGGTAGTTCATCTATTACCGATATATCCAAATCACCATACAGGCTCATGGCAAGCGTACGCGGAATAGGGGTGGCGGTCATTACCAGTATGTGTGGCGGAATTTCATTCTTTTTCCAGAGTTTGGAGCGTTGTTCTACCCCAAAACGGTGCTGTTCGTCAATAATGGCAAGCCCAAGGTTTTTAAACTGTACTTTATCTTCCAGTAAGGCATGAGTACCTATTATAATGTGTAGCGTACCGTTTTCTAGCTCTTCGTGAATAATCCTTCTTTCAGCCGTTTTGGTAGATCCTGTAAGGATTTTGATATTTATGTTTAAAGGTGCAGCCAACTCTGACAGACCTAAAAAATGCTGGTTGGCTAAAATCTCTGTAGGTGCCATAAGGCATGCCTGAAATCCGTTATCAAGAGCCAGTAGCATACTCATTAATGCCACTATGGTTTTACCCGATCCTACATCACCCTGTAGCAGGCGGTTCATTTGTGCCGGATGCCCCATATCATGTCTAATTTCTTTTAGTACACGTTTTTGGGCATTGGTAAGCTCAAAAGGCAAATGGTTTTGATAAAAATTGTTAAATATTTCGCCTACCTTGTCAAAGGGATGTCCTTTTATTTTGTGTTTACGCAGTAAATTTTTAGTAATAAGCTGTAGCTGAATAAAAAACAGCTCTTCAAACTTAAGCCTGAATTGTGCCTGCGCCAGTATTTCCTGACTTTTAGGGAAGTGTACATTAAACAGTGCTGCATTTTTAGGAATAAGTTTAATTTCCTGTAAAAGCCATGCCGGTAATGTTTCTTTAAACAATGCCTGTGTTTCTATAAACAACTGTTGCATTATTTTGTTTACCACCTTGTTGGTAATACCGCGTTGCGTAAGCTTTTCGGTACTTGGGTAAATAGGCTGCATGGCACTGCGAAGGCTCTTTTCGTGTTCGCTAAGCAGTTCCATTTCAGGATGTGCCATATTGAAAACCCCGTTAAACGAACTAACCTTGCCAAAAATTACATAAGGTACATTTATCTTAACGTTTTCCCTTATCCATTTTTGCCCCTGAAACCAAACGAGTTCCATTTGCCCGGTATTATCTACAAAGGTAGCTACAAGGCGTTTTCCGCGTTTTTGTTCAACCGTTTTTATATTGATTACTTTCCCTACAATCTGTACTTCAGAGTTACTGTTTTGCAGTTCATTAATACGGTAATATCGGGTACGGTCTATATAACGGTTGGGGTACAGGTTAAGCAGATCGCCATATTTATGAATGCCCAACTCCTTGCGCAACAGCTCGCCACGGGCAGGGCCTACGCCTTTAAGGTATTCTATAGGAGTTTCTAAAAGGTTATTCATTTTGGCTTGTAAGTATTGTGTTACGAAGATAAAGATTATTCAATAAAAGTAAAACGTAATATTTAGCGCTGTATTTATTAGATTTGTGTAAATGTTAAGAATTTCCATGAAAAACTACTTCTTATTTTTCCTATTTGCCTTCTGTCAGTCATACGCACAAGAAACAATAAATCAGAAAAGTTTAAATGAATTAATGACAGAAAACTTTTCTCATCAACAGGCAGAAATACAGGTTTCTTATAAAAAATCATCTATTCCAAAAGCTTTCAAAAAAGCATTAAAAAAGAAGTTTGGAGACTTTAGGATTGCAAATCCTAATAAAAATTTCAGATCAACCGATGTTAAACATAACCCTTTATCACCTTCAAAACAGCTTGTTTTTACCATAAAAAAAGATAATTTTTACGGTATTGTTTTTATAAATGGCGGAAGGGGTAAAAGTACTTATTTTGCCTTTTCTGAAATTCTTTCCGGAAAGGAAATAAACTATCAGGTTTTTTATATCAAAAGCATTGAAAAACCTGATGAACTATATAAATTAATTGAAAAAGGAAATTTGAATCCTGTAGACTGGTAACCTACACAAATCAATATAATTCTATGAAAAACTACATTTCTGTCACTATATTTTTACTAAGCCTTTCGAGCTTTGCCCAGCAGTACAAAAAGGCCGATTTTAAAACCCTTAATGCTTACCTTACTTTTGATGTACCTCATAAAAAGATTATGGGTAAGGTTAAGTATACCTTTGATTTGCTTGAAAAAACCGACACTATTACAATTGATGCTCATGATATGGATTATACCAATGTTACCATAAACGGTAAGAAAGCAGGTTTTGTAGATGCTCCACATGCCTTAAAGTTATACAAAGGTTATAAAAAAGGAAAAAACACCCTGGAGTTTGATTACACTGCACAACCTAAACAAACGCTTTACTTTGTGGGAGAGGGCGACGGACTGCAAATATGGACACAGGGACAGGGTAAATATACCAGTCACTGGTTACCTAGCTTTGATGACATGAATGAAAAGGTGGTGTTTAACCTTTCGGTAGGATTTCAGGATGGGTTTGAAGTACTTGCAAATGGAGAATTAAAAGGAAAATCGCCCGAGGGGAATCTGCAAAAGTGGAATTATGAAATGCAAAACCCTATGAGTAGTTACCTGCTAATGATGGCTATAGGTAGGTTTGAAAAACAACAGCAGATGTCGGCTTCAGGTACTCCGTTAGAGTTTTATTACCGTCCGGAAGACAGGGATAAGTTTGAGCCGACCTACCGTTACAGTAAACAGATATTCGATTTTTTTGAAAAGGAAATAGGAGTTAAGTACGTCTGGGGAATTTACAGGCAAATACCGGTGCTCGACTTTTTATATGCCGGTATGGAAAACACAACTTCTACTATATTCTCACAGGATTATGTGGTAGATAACATTGGTTTTAACGACAGAACTTATGTAAACGTTAATGCCCACGAACTGGCTCACCAGTGGTTTGGTGATTTGATTACGGCAAAGTCGGGAGAACACCACTGGCTACAGGAAGGTTTTGCGACTTACTATGCTCTGCTTGCAGAACAGGAACTGTATGGAGAAGACCATTTTTACTATGAGTTATACCAAATGGCTGAAAGGTTACAACAGGCATCACAAACCGATACTGTACCTATACTAAACGAAAAAGCGAGTGCCCTGAGTTACTACCAAAAAGGGGCGTGGGCACTACATGTATTAAGAGAAGGAGTAGGGCATGATGCTTTTAGGAAAGCAGTGAAAACTTATTTAGAAAAGTATGCTTTTCAAAATGTAAGCACCGATGATTTTCTGGCAGAGATTAACAAGGTGTCTGACTATGATACCGAATCGTTTAAAAAACGTTGGCTTGAAAACCCGAAATTTGAAGTTGGTGAAGCAATTGAGTTACTTAACAAAAACAAATTCATACAGCAGTATTTTGCTATAGGCAGTCTGCAAAGCCAACCGTTTAAGGAAAGTAAGGAAATGTACACACAAGTAATGAATTCGGATGCATTTTGGCCTCTAAAAGAAGAAATACTGTTCCAGCTGGCTGAAGTACCATTTGAAGAAAAAGCCGACATTGTGCGTACTGCCATGAAAACAGATAATATAAAAATAAGGCAGGCGGTTGCCCGTACCGTTGTTACTATTCCAGATGCGTTTTTTGAGGATTACAAATCACTTATGCAGGATGAGTCATACGTAACAAAGGAGATTGCTCTTAATGTATTAAGTATGCGTTTCCCGGATAGGACAGGGGAGTTCCTTGATATGTCTGATACCTGGGTTGGGTTTAACGATAAGAATTTAAGGATACTGTGGCTAACCCTAGCTTACACCACAAAAGACTACAGAGCCGATAAAAAAGAGCAATATTATGCCGAACTGCAGGATTACGCCTCTCCTAAGTATGAAAGTAGTATACGTCAAAATGCATTGTCTAATTTAATTTATATAGGTAAGCAGGATGATACTGTACTTATAAATCTTGCCAGAGCCACTAAACATCACAAATGGCAGTTTGCTAAGTTTGGACGTGATAATATACGAAAGCTACTTAAAGAAGAAGGCTACAGGGAAGCATTTACCAATATAATGCCTGAGCTTAAGGAAAACGAAAGACAAAGACTGGAATTACTATTGGCCGAATAGTTATTTTAAAAGTGTATTTGCTTCTATAAAGTTATATTCGGGATCATCCCTGAAAATGCTTTTAAGTGAGCCTACATGGCCTACACCTATAAGAAGCAAAATGCGTTTAGGTTTTTCCTTTAGTTGAGTAGTTACAATATTGGAGTATATTTTATAATCCCTGTTTTTCCATACAGAAGTAAGCTCTGCACCTATATACTTTGTATTAACAAATGCCGAATCAATCATTTCATCCGGACTTTTAAAAGTACCATTAGTAACACGCGAAGGGGTAATATATTTTAAATGGTAAACTTTGTTGTAGGTATCAGGCTGGTTTAGAAAAGTAAGATAGTCTTTAAAAGAGAGCGTACCATTATTAATAGCTTTGTATTTTGCCATTACTATTTCCCGAAGCTCCAAAGTTTCGTTTTTATACAACTCAATATTATCTCCGTTATCCAAGAGACTTTGTGAAGTTCCTCCGGGAGCATTAACGCAATATACTTTTTTTAGGTTATGTTTTTTAGCAATAGGAAAAGCGATATTAAAAATCTCTCTTCTGCTGGAAGTATTTAAAATCCCTTTTACATAAAGATTATACATACTGTCTATTTCGGGTTGATTTTCCGGAAGCTCCTCAACCATAATACAGTCAGGTTTGTACTTGCCAATTAAATCAATAACTGCATTTATTTCATTTTTTCTTTTATCAGATTTGATATCAGTATTAGGGTTATCTTCCTTATAAATCTGGCTAAAATGGTCTGTTCCCAGTATAACGATATCGGTTTTTTGTGAAAATACTGTAGTTGAAATAAAAAGTAATAATAGCGGTAAGGCTTTCGTCATAATTGTTTTGTTTTTTATAAATATAACAAAAACAATTTAATGCGGGATTTTAATGTATCTGTAAGTACTGTTAATCTTAGTTTTTTTTGCTTAGTATTTAAAGAAATAAATGTTTTTTATCTACTTACTTTTTTACCATTTTCATAAAACTCAGTATGGCTTTCGTGCTTTTTTGTTATACAAAATTTTTTTCCATGCTTCTTGCCATTTAAGTATTCACAACTGTAAACCAATACATCGTTCTTGTACGCTTCTTCAAATTTTCTCTTACCGTTTAAGTATTCACATCTGTAAGTTAATATATCGTGCCTATAGGTTTCTTCAAGTTCTTTTTTACCATTCAGGTCATAATAAGTTAGCGATCTGCGCTTACCGTCAAGACTAAATTTTGTAAACTTTTTCTTTTCGGGACTATTTTCATGATAAATAATTTCTTTGCAAACTATAACTTCATCTGTATTATAATATTCAATGTATTTAGTTTTTATTCCATTATGGTAGTATTCCTCAAATACAATATGGTTTTTCCTTTCTCTCTTAAATTCAGAAATACCATTAAAAAGAGTATTGTCGGTTTTTTTATAGGTCAATCCTTTTTTTGAATATAACTGATAGCTTTTCACTCTCTCCTGTCCATAGGAGCAGATAGTAAGCATCAGTAATAAATAAAGTATGGTTGATTTTTTCATGTTTGATTACCTAGTTTTATAGTCTTTATTTTTATTTACGGTTTAATATAATTATTCCTATAAATTCATGTTATAATAACTTACCAGAAACCATTTATCTTTTCTTAGCTGAAATTTTCTTTCACACTGAAAACCACTATCTTCTATCCGGTATTTTTCTATAACAAGAGTATCAGAACTAATGAGTTGATGTTTATACTCATTTGGAAAAGAATTTGATTTGGTTACCGGATTTTTCAGAATTTCCCAGTTTTCTTTTGTCCATTTATACTCTTCCCAGCCGTCTCTATGGATACCTTCAATAGGAAAACTTATTCTTGATAACTGAAAAAGAGAATCTGAATGGAAATGTTGATTGAATTCTTCAAAGTTTTCTGACTGTGCTTGTATGCCTTCTGTCTTTTTTCCGCAAGAAATAGCTAAAAGGAGTATAAAAAACAGTTTTCTCATTTACCCGATTTTAATAGTTTTTACCGCTTCTTCAAATTCTTTAGAGCGGTCTTTGCCTTTTATCTCATCGGTAAAATTAAGATGGAAAACATAGTTTTTATAGGGTATAACATAGGTAAAACTACGTATGGTTGTAGTTTTACCGTTTACCATCATAGAGTAGGTAGCTACATAAGCTATACATCTAATTCCCGCAATTTTTACCTCTTTAGGTTTTTTAACCAGTTTATAATCAGGTTGGAATTTCTTCTGTATTTTAACGTTGTTTTGGGTAGCTTTCAGTAACACTTTAAAATCTTTTTCATAATTACTGGCAACGTTAAACTGCATTTTAGGAATGTAGTTACCACCTTCTTTTATGGTTTCTCTGTCATAAAACAGGGTCAGGAAAACCGAGTTACTGTCATCCAGTATTTTTTTACGTTCGCTTTTGCTTAATTCAATTTCGGCAGGGAATCCGTTACGGTTATCTTCCCACCAGGTTTGCGGTATTTCGATAGTAATACCAAAACCTTTGTTATGATATATTTTTTGGGCAAAAGCCGAACTAAGGCATAAAAAAATAAGAGAGGCAGTAAATATCTTTTTCATGATAATGTTTTATAAAACAAACATAAACAAAAAAGGCATCCGATGGAAGGATGCCTTTTAATTAAAGTATTTTTACAGGGACTTTGTTTTCATCTATAGCTACAAAAGTAAACTCTCCGTTTACAGCTTTCTCCCTGGTATTTTCATACATCTGTTCTACATAAATCTCTACTCGTACTTTAAGACTGGTAGTCCCTACATAGGTAACTTTACCAATAAGTTCCACTATAGTACCCGCAGGGATAGGTTTCTTAAAATCAATACGATCACTGCTTACTGTTACCATACGCTGACGACTGTAGCGGGTGGCTGTTATAAAAGCAACCTCGTCCATTAAATGCATGGCGGTACCTCCAAAAAGAGTGTCATAGTGATTTGTTGTGTTTGGAAAAACCGCTTTAAAGATTCGGGTTTCCGATAGTTTTATTCTTACTTCAGAAGTCATATTTATGATGGTTATTTATTGTGGAATCAAATCGCAAAACCAATATCCGGTTTTTGTACCGTGGTTGTCATATTCTCTGTAAATCGTTTCACCAATGGTAAACTCTACAGGTTTTTTAAAGTAAGGAGCATCAAAGCAAAAAGTGTGGAACTCTCCGTTCTCACCGCATGGATCAACATCATTGGGCAGTTCATTTATAAAATCGTGATCTATAACACGACCTACAAATGATTTATCCAGTTTCGTACCGTTTACGCAAACCGTTATGGTTTTAAAGCCCAGGTCTATAAACTCTTTTAATAGTTCTTTAGTGTCTTTTTTCCATAAAGGGAAAACTGCTTTTATACCATAAGGTTCCAGTTGTTTTTCCCTGTATACCTTAAGGTCTTCTAAAAAAATATCACCAAAAGCTGCGGTAGTGTATCCTTCATCTATAAGTTCCTGAACCTTATTTTTCATAATGGTTTCATATTCCTCGTTTGTAGGCTGGAGGGGAAGCTCTATAGTAGTGCCCGGTATCCCTATGGCTTCAATTTGCTGTAATAAAAGCTCTTTACGCAAGCCGTGCATACTAACACGATCATAATGTGAATTTACAGATGTAAGCAGGCTGTCTACACTATAGTTTTTGTATTGTAACAGGTAATAAAGTGCAAGGGCGCTGTCTTTACCGCTACTCCAGTTAAAATACGTTTTTTGTCTGTTCTCCGTCACGTGTATATTTTTAAGGCTTTTACGGAGATAAAATGAAGACACAGTAGTTACACTCCAAACAGGAGTACAATTACCGGACGTCACTTTAACCGCGAAAGCATAGTCATTATTTAGTAAGGCAGGTCTCCTGGCTTGTACATTTTATCGCCCTTCCCGCTAAATGCAGCAGTGGTTTATTGCGATAAAACTGTTTTGTACTTTACAGTTGCGCGACAGCCCGTGATTTGCACACGGTTCCCTATTAATTTGCGTTAAGCAAAACCTTTGGCAAATATAAAATAAAAAGGCATCCCGAAAAGGATGCCTTGTAAAATATTGTAAATTGGCATTATTGCCACATTTCGGCTACTTCATTTTTTAGATAAGCTACAGCTATGCTGCTAGGGCTTTGCGTGTCAAACAAGTCGGTAAGTATAACTTCCCTTAGTTTGTTTGCAGTATCTACCTTTTCGCTCATGTTGGTTTTACGAATCATTTGGATAGTTGCATTTTTAGCAGTAGTGATAATATCCCAACTTTCGGCAGAAACATAAATTTGTTGTGTAAGATTATGCTCGTATTCCTGCTCAATTTGTGCAATTACATACTCTTCATAATCATGTTTGTTTGATGATTGCGGAGCAATTCTCACAAGTAGTTTTGAAGGATTTATCCTTTCAAGGAAAAGTACTAATCTTTCATATGCCTGCAGCCGTAATGGCATAGCATTTTTTTGTGCTTCTTTGTGAATAAGGTAGCGACGACGGCTTTCTTCGTTTTTACGTTGTGCCTCAAAAAAATAGTAGGCAACAAGTCCTACTATTATGGAAGGTAGCGTATATGCCAGTATTTCAATAAATTTTGTAATATCCATGTTTAGTAATAGTTTGGTGTAATAGACTAACGCAGTTTGTTGATATAAAATTGTGAAAGGCGAAAATAATGAAATACTTTTTGTAAGATAAAATTATTGTGAATAATTTTTAACAAAACACACCTGCTGAAACTATAATTAGGGTTTATTTCCCGACTAAAAATAACTATTTTTGCTTTTTTGGAAGTTATGACGGAAATTGAAAAGTATATAAGCCAGTTAAATGAAGCGCAAAGGGCTCCGGTTTTGCAAAAAGACGGACCTATGATTGTAATTGCAGGTGCAGGATCGGGTAAGACAAGGGTACTTACACTGCGTATTGCTTACCTTATGAGTCAGGGGGTAGATGCCTTTAATATTTTGGCACTTACCTTTACTAATAAGGCTGCGCGTGAAATGAAAAACCGTATTGCGGGTATTGTGGGTAACTCTGAGGCTAAAAACCTTTGGATGGGAACATTCCACTCTATTTTTGCTAAAATACTCCGCTTTGAGGCCGATAAGCTGGGCTATCCGTCAAACTTTAGTATTTACGACAGTCAGGATAGTGTGCGCCTTATTTCCTCTATCATTAAGGAAATGCAGTTGGATAAGGACGTATATAAGCCAAAGCAGGTATTAAGCCGTATTTCCAATTACAAGAATAACCTTATTACAGTTAAAGCTTATTACAATAATCCTGAACTGCAGGAAGCCGATGCCATGTCTAAAAAACCAAGGATGGGCGAGGTGTACGAGCAGTATGTAGAGCGTTGCTTTAAGGCGGGAGCAATGGACTTTGATGACCTTTTACTTCGTACAAATGAGCTGCTTAACCGTTTTCCTGATGTGCTTATGAAATATCAGGACCGTTTCCGTTACATACTGGTAGATGAGTATCAGGATACTAACCACTCGCAATATCTTATTGTAAGGGCACTGTCTGACAGGTTCCAGAATATTTGTGTAGTAGGGGATGATGCCCAGAGTATTTACGCCTTTAGGGGAGCAAATATTAATAACATACTGAACTTCCAAAAGGATTACGATAACGTACAAACGTACCGACTGGAGCAAAATTACCGTTCGTCACGAAACATTGTGGAAGCGGCTAACTCCATTATAGATAAAAACAAAACTAAGCTGGATAAGGTTGTATGGACAGCCAATGAAGACGGACCAAAAATTAAGGTACACCGCAGCCTTACCGATAGTGAGGAAGGGCGTTTTGTGGCGAGTACTATTTTTGAGCAGAAAATGCAAAACCAGCTTCCTAACGGAAACTTTGCTGTACTGTACCGTACCAACGCACAGTCACGTTCTATTGAGGATGCCTTAAGGAAACGTGATATTCCATACAGGATTTATGGTGGACTTTCTTTCTATCAAAGGAAAGAGATTAAAGACGTTTTAGCTTACCTAAGGCTTGTTATTAACCCGAAGGATGAAGAAGCTCTTGTACGAGTAATTAACTATCCGGCAAGAGGTATTGGAGGTACTACAATCGAAAAACTTACTGTAGCAGCAAACCATTACAAGCGTTCCATTTTTGAGGTAATGGAGAACATTGACAGGATTGACCTAAGGCTTAATTCGGGTACAAGAAACAAAATTCAGGATTTTGTTACCATGGTAAAAAGCTTTCAGGTTATTAACGACAGTTATGATGCCTTTTACCTTACCGAGCATGTTACCAAGAAAACCGGACTTATACAGGAACTGAAAAAGGATGCAACGCCCGAAGGTATTGCCCGTATAGAAAATATAGAAGAATTACTTAACGGTATTAAAGATTTTATTGAAGGACAGAAAGAAGTAGACGGTGCAAGAGGAGCATTATCGGAATTTCTTGAAGATGTTGCCCTTGCTACCGATATGGATAAGGATACCGGAGATGATGACAGGGTAGCACTTATGACTATTCACCTTGCAAAAGGACTTGAATTCCCTCATGTATTTATTGTGGGAATGGAGGAAGATCTTTTCCCAAGTGCTATGAGTATGAATACCCGTAGTGAACTGGAAGAGGAGCGAAGGCTGTTTTATGTGGCACTAACCCGTGCCGAGCATCAGGCTTACCTTACTTATGCACAATCAAGGTACCGTTGGGGTAAACTGGTTGATAGTGAGCCTTCACGCTTTATAGAAGAGATTACAGATGTTTTCCTTGAATACCTTACTCCGGTAGAAACAAACTATCGTTACAAGCCAATGATTAATAACGATATTTTTGGCGATGTAGATAAATCAAAACTAAGACAATCAAAACCAAAAAGTGGTATTCCGCCGAAATGGGTTACCGATAACGATCCTAAACCGGATATGGCAATACGCCGACTTAAACCTATGGCTGGCGGATCGGCACCGGCATCATCAGGACCAGCAATGCCTGATAGTAAGCTTAACATAGGTAACGTAGTAATGCACGAACGTTTTGGTAAAGGGCAGGTACTTAACCTTGAAGGGGTAGGAGCAGATAAAAAGGCTGAAATAAAGTTTGAAGTAGGAGGAATTAAAAAGCTTTTACTTCGCTTTGCTAAGCTCGATGTTATTGGGTAAAGCTTTACGTTTAAATTAACGCTAATAACAAATAGCTTTCGTAACTTTAAGCTTACAAAAACCGAAAACAGACTAGAACATGGCACAGTTTATAAAAATATACCCCGAAAATCCTAATGAAAGGGAAATAGAGAAAGTGGTTAAAATACTGCGTAACGGAGGGATTATAATTTATCCTACTGATACCGTTTATGGTTTAGGCTGTGATATAACCAACAGTAAAGCACTTGAGCGAATTGCCCGTATAAAAGGTATTAAACTGGATAAGGCAAACTTCTCATTCGTGTGTAGTGATTTGAGTAACCTCTCTGATTATGTAAAGCAAATTGACACAAGTACCTTTAAAATACTTAAACGATCATTACCAGGACCTTATACATTTATTCTTCCGGGTAATAATAACTTACCAAAAGAGTTTAAAAAGAAAAATACGGTAGGTATACGTGTGCCCGATAATAATATAGCGCTCGATATTGTAAGAGCTTTGGGTAACCCTATAGTTTCGACGTCCATACATGATGAAGATGAGATTTTAGAATACTCAACCGACCCAGAGCTTATTTTTGAAAAATGGCAAAATCAGGTAGATGCTGTTATCGATGGCGGATATGGTGATAATGTAGCCTCTACCATTGTAGACCTTTCGGGTGATGAACCTGTACTTGTTAGGGAAGGAAAAGGAGATACTGATATATTTTAATCAAACATCAATATAAATAATGAAAGCTGCCCTTTTGGACAGCTTTCTGTTTTTAATGGAATAATAATTTGTCTGGCTAGTTTGTTGCCGGATCAATATTTTTAGCAGCAGTCTCACTTTTGTGTTTAAGTCTGTCAGCAATTTCGCCACCTTTGTGCACCACTTCATCAAATTTTTTGCGGGCACTATCTTTTACATTGTTGTATTTGTCTTTAAGGTCTTTCCCTAACGACTCAGCTTTTTCACATGCACCGTCAAGATATCCTTTTCTTTTGCATATAACTCCTACTACCGCAAGGGCTGCTACTCCGGCAGCAATTCCTAAAACTAATTTTTTGTTACTCATAGCTGTTTATTTTTATGATTAATAAATAATTTATTCTTTACTGTTGCCTTTGTTTTCCTTTATCTTTTCCCTGTCAGGAGTACGTTTGTTCCCTTTTATATAATCCTTTTCATTCCATTGCCCTTGGTTAACCCTTCTTTCTTTTTGGGGTATAGGCTTAGGTTCATGATTAGGTACCATGTTTTTAGGAAGCGGATCCTGATCCGGTTTTCTGTTTTGATTATTCATAATCAATTAGGTTTTTAAAAGCACTTACAAGTTACTTATTATCAATCACAAAGTGTATTAATAATCTCTTAAAAGAGAGCTAATAGTCAACAGTTTAACGTTTCGTTATAGATTCTGGAAAACTGTTTAAAAACCTAAATAGTAGTATATGAAAATATAATGCAGGTAAAAATATGAGGCTTATTGAATGGTGCTGCCCCACAAAGGATTAGCACCTGCTGGGAGGTGCTTTATAATAAAGTGATATGTATAGTGAAACTATACAAAAAGAGGATACTCGTGTTCATCATCATAGATGTCGTTCTCTTCTTCTTCTAGTTCCATTTGCGCTACAAAATTATAGACTCTTATAAGTCCGAATCCAGCTAGCATGGCCAGGAAAAATTTCATCACATTCATCTCGTTTTGTTTTACTCGGTTAACTTTAATCATTACGCTTTTTTGTTTAAAATTTGATTTTTCTTCTTCGTGCCTTGAAATTACAAATAATAAACCGAACGCTCTCTCCATTTAATAAAACTTTAATACTTAGGGGCTTATTTAGCATTAAATTAGTTTTTTCGTAAAGTTAGATATACTTAACCATAGTGATTTTATCAATTGGTTTACCTTCCCTAAAAAAGTCTTTTATCAGTCCGCAATGCTCAAAACCAAATTTTTCATAGAGCTTAATTCCGGCAGTGTTTGATGCATATACTTCAAGCCATAAAATTTGTAATGGAGACGTTTTTGCCCATTTAATAGTTGCTTCCATAAGAATCGAACCTATCTTTTTATTTTGCCAATCATTGTGTATACCCATACCTATCATACCGGTATGGTATAATTTACGGCGTTGGTTTCCGGTTAGGTCAATATTACCTATCAGTTCACCATTGTATTCGGCTAATAACAGCAGGCTGTTATCCTGATTATTATACCGGTCTATCCACTCGGCTTCTTCCTCAATGGTATTCCGATATTCATCTTCATACAAAGGGATAGAGGTCGTACCTTTAATATAGCTCTTTTTTAAGTCTATAAGTTTTTGGGCATCCTGCCTGTTGCCTTTGCGTATGATAATAACCTCTCCCGAAGGTATTTTATGTTTACTATATAAATTGTCCATATACAACCTTAACAGCTTAATAATGAGTTTCCCTACAAAATTCGTAGTAATACTTGAACTAAAAGATAAATTGGGGTAAATAAACCTCAAACATTTTATTATATTTGTTGCTCTATAAATAAAAAAACAAACAATACGAACCTATGAAATTACTAGAAGGAAAAACGGCTATTATTACCGGAGCGAGTAGAGGTATTGGCCGTGGTATTGCCCAAGTTTTTGCTAAACATGGTGCTAATGTTGCTTTTACATACAGCTCTTCTGCCGAAGCAGCTAAAACATTAGAGGATGAACTTACAGCATTGGGTATTAAAGCTAAGGGATACCAGTCTAACGCTGCCGATTTTAATGAAGCACAAAAGCTGGTTGACGAAGTAGTGGAAACTTTTGGTACTGTAGATATATTAATTAATAATGCAGGTATTACTAAGGATAATCTTTTAATGAGAATATCTGAAGAAGATTTTGATAAGGTAATAGAAGTAAACCTTAAGTCGGTTTTCAACATGACAAAAGCAGTACAGAGAACAATGCTTAAACAACGTCATGGTTCTATTATAAACATGAGTTCTGTAGTAGGTGTTAAGGGTAATGCCGGACAAACTAACTATGCAGCATCTAAAGCAGGTGTTATTGGTTTCACAAAATCAGTAGCATTAGAGCTTGGCTCAAGAAACATCCGTTGCAACGCTATTGCTCCTGGATTCATAGAAACTGAAATGACTGAGAAACTGGGTGCAGATGTAATTAAAGGATGGACAGAGAACATTCCGTTAAAACGTGGCGGTACTCCTGAAGATGTAGCTAATGCATGTGTTTATCTTGCTTCAGATTTATCAGCTTACGTTACAGGTCAAACCCTGAACGTAGATGGAGGTATGCTTACCTAATTCAAAAAAGCATTAATTTTAAATTAAAACCAATTGAATATCGATAACCAGCCAATATGACTACATCTACAGTTTTATTAATAATAGTATCTGCACTTGTAGCCTTTGCGTTATCGTTTTATCAATATCTTTTCAAAGCCAAAAAGAAAAGCCCTGTGTTCTTCCTTTTGGCTTTTTTACGTTTTATAACCCTGATGGCTGTTTTTTTACTGCTTATTAATCCGGTTGTAACAAAACAGGATTATGAAACGGTTAAAACACCACTTCCGGTACTGTTAGATAATTCACAGTCAGTTAAGGAACTGGGACAGGACAGTATTACTAAACTCCTTTCTCAAAAAATTACTTCAAACAAAGCATTAAATGAAAAGTATGATGTACAGCTTTATACTTTTGATGAAGGTTTTGAAGTAGGGAAGGAACCCAACTTTACAGGGAAACAAACCCATATTGACCAGGCAGTACAAAACCTGAAACAGTTTTACAGAAATACATCTTATCCGGTTATATTGCTTACCGATGGTAATCAAACTATAGGGAATGACTACGTATATAGCTTTCAGCAAAATACAAGTGTTTATCCAATAGTATTAGGCGACACTACTGTTTTTCCTGATTTAAAAATCAATCAGCTTAATGCTAATAAGTACGCTTTCCTTAAAAACAAATTTCCTGTAGAGGTGTTTTTGCAGTATAACGGTACTAAAACTGTTAATGCTGTATTTTCGGTTCAGCAGGGTAATAATGTTTTAAGTAAACAGAATATCACTTTTACTAAAGATAAAAAAGCACAAGCTGTTACTGTTTTACTGGATGCTGATAAGGTAGGTGTGCAAACTTACAGAGCGGTGCTATCTTCACCGGAACAGGAAAAAAACAAATACAACAATATTAAAAACTTTGCTGTAGAGGTAATTGATCAGCGAAGTGAGGTAGCAATTGTTTCTTCCATCAATCACCCTGATCTTGGTGCTTTAAAAAGAGCTATTGAAACCAACCAACAAAGAAGGGTAACAATCATTAAACCAAACGATGTAAAATCATTAAATGATTATAACGTGTTGGTTTTATATCAGCCTAACGCTACTTTTAAAGGGCTTTTAGATATGAATGCCAATGCCGGATTAAACACTTGGATTATTACCGGTATGCATACTGATTTTAATCTACTTAACCAGTATCAGCAGCAGTTATCCTTTAAGATGACAAATCAAAAGGAAGATTATCTGGCAAGCTATATTTCATCCTTTAATCTTTTTGCTACCGATGATATAGGCTTTGAACAGTTTCCGCCATTAGAGCAGCCTTTTGGTAATGTAAAGCTTAATTCGGGGACTAATACATTGCTACAGGCAAGGATAAGAAATGTTGAGACTGATAATCCTTTACTTGTTTTCTCCGAGAGTGGTTCATCGCGTAAAGCTTTTCTGTTAGGGGAAAACATCTGGAAATGGAGACTTGAAACACATGTAAATAATAAGTCGTTTGAAGAGTTTGATGTGTTTACAGATAAAATAATTCAGTATTTAGCAACCAACTCAAAACGAAAATCATTAGTGGTTAATCACGAACGTTTTTACAATTCGGGTGAACCAATTAATATTACAGCTCAATTTTTCAATAAAAACTACGAGTTTGATGAAAATGCCCGCTTAACCATCGTCGTGAAAGGTAAGGAGTCGGGCTTTAGTAAAACTTATGATTTCCTTAAAGGGAATAATGAGTACAAAGTTAATATGGATGGGCTTCCAACAGGTCAATATACTTTTACTGTTAAGGAAAACAACTCTAATACAACTTATGTAGGTAGTTTTGAAGTACTGGATTTTGAAATTGAGAAACAGTTTGTAAATCCTGATTTAAACAGACTACTACAAACTGCAGATAATACAAATGGTAAGGTGTACTTTCCGTCTCAGACAGATGAACTGATTGATTTTCTTGCCAAAAATGAAAATTACAAAGAAACTCAAAAAGTAAAAACCACAAAGTCTCCGTTAATAGATTGGATTACACTTCTTATCATACTTTGTGTTTCACTTGCTACAGAATGGTTTACAAGAAAATATAACGGACTGTTATAAAGTTATTTTAATTACCGTTTTTAATTAATGCTATTTGGTTAATTTTATAGAAACAAAAAATATGCATTATGAAAAGACTGGCAACATCAACTACAATTATTGCATTTATATTTACTCTTATATCTTGTAAATGCACAGAGAAGGCTTCTGTAGACGTTTTAACGGCAAATACATGGGAATTATCAATGTTAAATGGAAAAACTGCTGATACAGCAGATTTTGGACGCGGAATGCCTACTGCTACTTTTACATCAGAAAATAAGATAAACGGTAAAGCAGGATGCAACGGATATGGAGGAGAGTATCAAATAGGAAAAGACAGCAGTTTTAAGGTAGAAAGAGTTATTGCTACTAAAATGTACTGTGTTGATGCTCAGGGAGAGAGTTCGTTCTTAAGAGCATTGAGTGATGCTAACAGGATTAAAACCCAAAAAGGAAAAGTAACACTTTTAAATGGTGATAAGGAAGTAATGGTTTTAATTCCTTCAACTAAATAGCGGAATTTAAAATATAAAAAAGGGAGCTTTAACGGCTCCCTTTTTTATATTTCGGATTTTACCAAAATCTGTACCTGATCTTTAAGCCGTTCAATAAGTATGTTCATCATCCTTTTATTTAGGTTTGAAGAGTTTGTTATGTACTCCCTAAACTCATCTATTGTAAACATAGAGATAACCATGCCTTTTAAAGCGTTTCTAAACTTTATATCCTTTTGTATGGCATTCTCTATAAAAAGAAGTTTTTTCTCTGTAGAGAGGCTATAAAAATCAGTTTTATGCTTGTTTACATAATTAAGGAAAGATTCTATAAACAAATCATTTTGTAATTTGAGAACAGGTCTAAGGGTTTTGTTCTGAAATTTTTCTTCCTGTGAAGACTGTTCCATTATTTCACCTATAGTACCGCCTCTTATTTCCAGAAGAGCCTTATCGCGTTGGTTCATTTTCTTTTACTTTAAAGATAAAAAAAAACCTCTGCATTTAGCAGAGGTTTTTAGTTTATTTATTAGAATCTAATATTATTTCAGGATGAAAGTTACTCTTCTTACTACCTGACGTGCATATTTAGAATCTTTGTTTACTGAAGTATCTTCACCGTTACCTACAATGTTTAGTCTACCAGCATCGATACCAGCGTCAACTAAAATCTTCTTAACGTTTTCAGCTCTTCTTTGAGATAATTGCTTGTTGTAATCGCTGTTACCGATTTCGTCAGCATATCCTACTACGTCAGCAGAAACTGAAGGGTTTTGTTTTAGGTATTTGATTAGGAAGTTAACACCACTTACAGACTGTGCATTTGGCTTATCTGAGTTAAAGTCGAAATAAACATTCACATAACCGTTATTGATTAGACCAGCAAGATCGTTGCTGTTACTTTCGCTAACTTCTTTCTTAATTTCGTTAGTTCTTTGATCTAGGTAAGACTCTAGCTCATCCGGCACACCATTGTTGTTTTTATCAATAGCTCTACCTTTTGTATCAACAGCAACACCAGTTACACTGTTTGGTTCAGCATCAAGATAATCCGGCACACCATCTTTATCAGAGTCATTCATCATAGTCTCGATTTCTCCGATTCTTTGCTCTAATGCATCTAGCTCATCGCTTTTATCGTCAACAAACCAGTCAGCATGTTTTTCGTTTTTACCTAAATAGATAGAAAGACCTACAGTAGCATTGTAAAGGGTACTGTCAAAACCTTGTTTTGTTCTTTCATAATTACCACCATCCCAAGCTTTTTGCTGAGAGAAGCTGTTTATCATTGTGAAGTCAGCGTTTAACGAAACTCTGTCAGATAATCTTACCTGTCCTGTTAAACCAATAAGGAAGTTACCAATCCAGTCTTCACCTTCAAAACGGTCGTCATTTTTAAGTTGGCCTACACCAACACCCATGTGACCTAAAAGGTTAAATCTGTTAGTCCATGATTCGAACTCCATAATACGGCCAAGGTTAGCATAACCCTGTAAGCTAGTGCGTAGAAGTTTAGATTCGAATTCAGGACCATCGTCTTCACTCATCACATCATAACCTGCGTCAAGTTTAAGACCGAATTTAGTGTTAAACATGTACCTGAAACCTAAATCTGCATGGAAAAAATTAAATGCAGATGAATGATAGCCCGGGCTCATTGGATTAGCGGGCTTGCTGAAACCGCCGTTAACATCAATAGACCATTTGTTGTAGTCATTTGAGTTACCGCTTTCCTGCACGTCCTGTGCTTGTAAACTTGCCGAAGTTAGGCAAATCATTAATAAAGGTAGTACAACTTTCTTCATAATAATTGTTTATTGTTATCAGTACTTTGAAATTTTTTGTAAATGTAGTAATTTTAAGTCTAAGAAAATATGTGTTATTTTTTCAAATATATACTTTACAATGCCGTTAACAACTAATCCATACGACTTAAGTACCCTGTCGGAATATCAGTATTACACTGACATTCAGGTTAATCAAATGCTTCAAATTAGTCAGAAAAGCTTTCGAAAATGGGGGGAAACACCCCTTAAAAAAAGGGTGAAATTTATCAAAAATTTAATATTTGTTTTAACAAAAAAACAACATTTACTGGCCGAAAAGTGCTCTCAGGAGATGGGAAAACCGCTTAAGCAGGCTATTGCCGAGGTAAAAAAGTGTTCGCTTTTATGTGAATTTTATCTTGAACACGCAGAAAAGTTCTTACAGGATGAGAAAATATCTTCAGATGCAGGTGAAAGTTTTACTACTCACGAGCCTCTTGGAGTAATACTAGGAGTTATGCCTTGGAATTTTCCTTACTGGCAGGTTTTTCGTTTTGCAATTCCGGCTATAATAGCAGGAAATACTGTTGTCGTTAAGCATGCTTCAAACGTAGCTGAATGTGCTCAGTTACTGGAAGAGCTATTTAAAGAAGCAGAATTCCCGGAAACGGTGTATCAAAATCTTCTGATATCAGGCAGTCAGGTTAAAAATGTAATCGAAAATCCTGTTATTAAAGGAGTGTCTCTTACGGGTAGTGAGAAAGCAGGTGCTACAGTGGCGTCTACCGCAGCTAATCTTATAAAGAAATCAGTACTGGAGCTTGGGGGTAGTAATGCTTTTATAGTACTGAAAGATGCTGATTTAGATAAGGCTGTACCCATAGCTGTTACTGCCAGAATGCAAAACACTGGTCAAAGTTGTATAGCAGCTAAGCGCTTTTTGGTTCACAGTTCGCTTTATGATGAGTTTTTGGAGCGTTTTACAACCGAAGTCAAAAAACTTAAACCAGGTAATCCTATGGAGGATGATACCGATATTGGTCCGCTTGCAAGGGTAGATCTTGCAGAAGATATCGAAAAACAGGTAAATAAATCTGTAGAGATGGGAGCCAAGGTGGTAATAGGAGGTAAGCGCAATAATGCTTTTTATGAACCTACTATTGTGGTTAATGTTACCACAGATATGCCTTTGTTTAATGAGGAAGTTTTTGGCCCTGTAGCTCCTGTAATTGCTTTTGATAGCTTTGAAGAAGCTGTCACTTTGAGTAATGATTCTGATTTTGGACTGGGTGTAAATATTTTTACAGAAGACATTGAAGGAATAAAAGAGAAAATAAGCCTTTTTGAAGAAGGAGCTGTATTTATCAATGCAATGGTAAAATCAGATCCCGCCTTGCCTTTCGGGGGAGTTAAGAAATCAGGTTTCGGACGTGAACTAGCTGAAAACGGAATTAAGGAGTTTGTAAACGTGAAAACGGTTTACATTGCTAAATAATATATAGGAGTTATTATAAATAAAAATCCCCGCTATATAGCGGGGATTTTTGTATTAATATAATTGTGGATATTCTGTTGGGTTAACTTCATGCATTATAGCATAAACTTTCTCGTAGATATCTTCTGCAGATGGTTTTGAGAAATAATCTCCATCTGTACCATAAGCAGGTCTGTGTGCTTTAGAGGTAAGTGTTTCCGGTTTACTGTCTAAATACCTGTAAGCGTTTTGTTCGTCAAGTATTTGTTGCAGTATATAAGCAGAAGCTCCACCAGGAACATCTTCATCAATCACTAACAATCTGTTGGTTTTAGCAACACTCTTTACGATATCGTGATTAATATCAAAAGGTAACAGTGATTGTACATCTATAATTTCTGCATTAATACCCACTTCAAGAAGCTCTTTAGCAGCCTGTTCTACAAGTCTAAGTGTAGAGCCGTAAGATACAAGCGTAATATCAGTACCTTCTTTTATTGTTTCAACAACACCTATAGGGGTTTTAAATTCACCAAGGTTTGTTGGTTTTTTCTCTTTTAATCTGTAACCGTTAAGACATTCTACTACTAATGCAGGCTCATCTGTCTCTAAAAGTGTATTATAGAAACCTGCTGCTTTTGTCATGTTTCTTGGAACAAGTACATGTATACCTCTAATAGCATTAATTATCATCCCCATTGGAGAACCAGAGTGCCATATCCCTTCAAGCCTGTGACCACGGGTCCTTATAATAAGCGGTGCTTTTTGTCTACCTGCTGTACGGTATTGTAACGTTGCAAGGTCGTCACTCATAATCTGGATAGCGTATAAAAGGTAATCCAGATACTGTATCTCGGCAATTGGTCTAAGCCCTCTCATCGCCATACCAATACCCTGACCTAATATAGTTGCTTCACGAATACCGGCATCACAAACACGGAAATCTCCGTATTTTTCCTGCATTCCTTCAAGTCCCTGGTTAACGTCACCAATGTGTCCGCAATCTTCACCAAAAACAAGTGTCCCCGGATATTTAGTAAACAGGGCGTCAAAGTTGTCACGTATAACTACACGTCCGTCAACTTCTTCATTACCCTCTGCATATTCAGGAAGCACTTCACTTACACTGTGTATGTTTTTATCTGACTGAGAGAATAGGTGAGAGCTGTATTTAGGCTGAATCTTCTCTGTATAAGTAGTAATCCATGTAGAAAGCGTGCTTTTACCAGCTTCCTTAATAATTATACGAAGTACTTTTCTAGCTGCGATTAAAAGTTCCTTTCTTATAGGCTCTTTTATGCCTGAAAGATCATTGATATATTTATCAATAAATACTTTGTTAGGGCTTTGCTCTGCAATTGTTTTTAAAACGCTAACAAGTTCATCACGCTCTTCTTTTATAGGAGTAGTATAAGCGCTCCATGCTGCTTTTTTAGCTTCAAGAACATCTTTCTTAGCCTGAGAATCGATAGCATCAAGATCTTCGGCTGTAGCCATTTCGTTCTCAATCATCCATTTTCTCATTTGAGCAATACAATCGTATTCTGCTTCCCATGCTAAACGATCGGCATTTTTGTAACGCTCGTGAGAACCGGATGTAGAGTGGCCCTGTGGCTGAGTAAGTTCGTGAACATGGATAAGAACAGGAACATGTTGCTCTCTTGCTATTTGTGAGGCTCTTTCGTAAGCTGAAATCAGTTCAGGATAATCCCATCCTTTTACTACAATGATTTCATATCCTTTATTGTCTTCATCACGTTGGAATCCTTTAAGGATTTCAGATATATTTTCTTTAGTAGTTTGGTGACGTGCGTGTACCGAAATACCATACTCATCATCCCAAACACTAATAATCATAGGTACCTGTAAAACACCTGCTGCATTTATGGTTTCAAAAAATAATCCTTCAGATGTACTGGCGTTACCAATAGTTCCCCAGGCAACTTCGTTACCGTTAATCGAGAAATCGGTTTTATTTTCAATGCCCGAAACATTTCTGAAAACTTTTGAAGCCTGAGCCAATCCAAGTAATCTTGGCATTTGCCCTGCGGTAGGAGAGATATCAGCACTGGAATTTTTTTGCTGAGTTAAGCTTTTCCAGTTTCCGTTCTCATCAAGACTGTGTGTAGAAAAGTGACCACCCATTTGTCTACCTGCCGACATTGGGTCGTGTTCTAAATCACTATGCCCGTATAGTCCTGCAAAAAACTGTTGGATATTTAATTTTCCAATAGCCATCATAAAGGTTTGGTCACGATAGTAACCTGAACGGAAATCACCGTTGCGGAAAGCTTTAGCCATGGCTAGCTGCGGAACTTCTTTTCCGTCACCGAAGATACCAAACTTAGCTTTACCTGTAAGAACCTCCTTGCGGCCTAAAAGGCTACACTCCCTGCTTACTATGGCAACTTTATAATCATTAAGCACTTCTGCTTTAAAATCGTCAAAAGAAATAGTCTTTTTAGTTTCTGTCTCAGTCATAAACGCACATATTGAATGACTACAAATTTAATTAAAAGTATTGAATTTCATAAATTTCAAACAAAAAAATGATTTCACTTTTGGCAGTAAAATCGTTTTTTAGCTATTTTTCAATAAATTATTTTCAACAAAAACTCTTTAAAAATAAATATTATGTATTTTTTAACAATATCTAAAAGTGTTATAAAACACATGCTAAAGCCATTTCCTTGTGAATAATTTAATTAGTGTACCCGGGCTTAAAGTGACCACAAAGCGTATATTTTGGCTATAATTGCTGTCATTCAGGGCAAAACCATTTGAAGAATATACAGGGAAGTACAGTTCAAAATAATCTGTAAGAAGGTTTAAGCGGATTCCGCTATCGTAAACAAATTCGGGATTTTGATACTTATTCTTCAAAAATCCTGTATCACCATAAACTTCTACCCAATTCCAGATATTTACACTCGCATTTACGGTTGTCATCCATTGATTTGCATATCGTGTATCAAGTTTTGACTTAAATCCGCCTTCAGCCATAACAAACTGTTGACTGTAAATCCCGGTAGTTTCAGATCGTCCGTAGAAGTTATAATCAAAAAGATAATCAGTAGGACGGTCCAAACCAAAGCTGTAGTAATCAGAATCGGTATCCTTATACATAAACATACCGCCGTAAAAGCGTAGGTTTATCTGCCTGTTATCATTAAATAAACGTCTAAACTGTACTTCTCCGGCCAGTTTACCAAAGTTATTGGCAATCTGTAAATCGGTAGAGTAGTCAAGATGTCTTATAACTTCAGATTCTGAAGAAGTATATCGGGCATTAAATACCGAGTAATCTTCGTTTTGTTGATCGGTTAATGTAAAGATTGAATTTTCCCTGTTAACTAATACATGTCGCAATAAAAGAAATTGTTTTTTATTACTGCGTAAATTTTCATCTCTAAACCTAAACTGAACACTTGGAGAAACCCTTAGATATGCTGCGTTAGGGGCATAGTGATATGTAGAGGCTGCTAAGCCATACCTTATATTATATAATGGACCGTCATCTCTTATATAGTGATTAAACTGCATGAAAGCTGAACCTATAAGCTCTCCGGTTTTGCTTGAATAGCTAGGTGTCACATTAAACGTGAACGGCTTTTCTAGTATCGACTTATTATGGAAACGTAAGCCTAATGAGAGTCCGTCATACAGGTTAAATGTAAAGTTTGGAACATAAAAAATCTGGTTATACCCCGGATCTTCTAAATCCTGAAAAAAGGTAAACTTTATAGGTTTATTGTTTAAAACAATCTTATTTAGTTTTTTCCAGTTGTTACGCCTGTTGTATTCAATTACTTCATTTTCGTAATTAATAGCCAGCCTGTCAGCCCCCTGTCGCGCAACGGTAAATGTAGTGTCCTTTTTTACATTGTTTAACCAATATTTAAACACAACCTCACCATCTTTTAATCCGTAAAGAGGAACAGGAACATTAACCCTTGTTTCGTTTTTTATAGTAACCTTTAGTGAGTCTTTTTTCTTTTTTACTTTCCCGAATCTATAATCAATTATATCTCTGCTATCTACAATAGAGCTGTAAAACCAGTTTGTTTCTTTCTCTGTTTTAGAATCTATTATCTCCCTGAAATCATTGCGGGTGGTTTGCTGGCTTTTGTTCAGTTCAAAATACTCTTTAATTGATGATGGTATCACATCATTTTCAAGGTAACTATCAAGGTAATTAAGGGCTAAACCTGCTTTATATTTGCCAGCCATCTGTTCATTAAACTTAATGAAAGTGTTTTTAGGATCGCCAATAGGCTGGTCAAGGTTTTTACGCGCCATGACCAAATACAGGTAACTGAATTTAGAGTTATAGTTTGTTTTAAAAATATTATGTCCTTTAAGAATACCCCATCTGATCCCCATCATGGTTTTATCAGGATGATATTCTTCAATGTACTTATACATAAGGTAGGTTTGTATACCGTCGTATATCCAGTTATCTTCCCGTGGATTTAACCTGAGGGTATTTTTAAGGTAATTGTTTAAGTAGGTTTTAAGGAATTTTATTTCATAGATAAACGAATCAGGAAAAGGAGCTATGAATGAAGGTAACTGATTAAGCCCATAAACCGGATTTCGTTCATAATCTACTTCGCTGACCGTTATTTTACCATAAGGGTATTTCCCTAAATTATCGTTTGTAAAGTTGATAATGTTATTGATAAGAGAAGCCTTTTGTATACCGGTAACCCTATAATCTTTTAAATTTGTATTAACCTCTACGGTTGAGTTTGTGAATACTTCAAAATCATTGTGAGGCTGAATAATCATGCTGAAACCAGGGCGGTTTTCTCCAATAAAAAAGTATTCAATGCCACGATCGGTTTTTTGTTTACTTCCCTGATACAAATCAGTAGTAACATTGAGTTTTTCATCAGCAATAAAAGTTACCTGATAATCACAAAACGAATTGGCTATATCATCTAGATTTTCATTGCTGTTTTTTACAAACGTTCCGTTTTCCACTCGGGCAGGGGTAAGGTACCAGTCTTTTAATTTTAAGTTACCGTTATTATCATATCCGTAACGGGTAAATTTATCATCCGGTAGCTTAACATAATACATAAGGCTTACGTTAAACTTTTCATTCGGGTAAATAGGTTTAATTAATTGTATATCAATTAAATCAGGATGCTTTTCAGGTCGGGTATGCTTTAAGGAAACACCATACTGATTAGTAACCGAGTAGATGGTTGTATGACCTCTTTTTTCATCTTTTTCAAGATGGAATGAGCGCACAAATTCATCAGAAAAACGCTTCCCCAACGGAGTAGTTTTACTGGAGTAGGCGTTGTTCCAATCATTAAGGATAAATTCATATAAGGTATCCTGCGATTGGTTATGAAATGTAATTTCCTGTTTTACTCTAAGAGTGTTATTCTCATAATCGAGTACCACAAACATTTTATTGAGATGCTGGGCATAGGCTCCCGATGTGAGAACAAAAAAAAGGGCAAAAAACAGTTTAAAATTACGATTCAAGGTATGGTGTATAAATTAATAATCTTTTTACTAAAATATGCTTTTGCATGGTTATAACAACTATGCAAGCATTAATATTTCCTTAAAAAGAGATGTATAATATTACCTGAAGGTTGCCTTTAAAATAGTTAAATGTTTTACAAATAGTAATTTAGAAGTTAGGGCTAAGGTTGTATTTTTTGTAGAACGTATCTATAACTTCAAGCACCTCGTCTTCGGTATCTACTATTTTGATAAGGTTCATGTCTTCCGGGCTCGCATTAAGATGCTTTTCTATAAGTACATTTTTTATCCAGTCTATTAAACCGGTCCAAAACTCAGAGCCTACCAGTATAATAGGGAATTTAGCTATCTTCTTTGTCTGAATAAGCGTAATAGCTTCAAACATTTCGTCTAGCGTACCAAAACCACCCGGCATTACTACAAAGCCCTGTGAATATTTAACAAACATCACTTTCCTTACAAAGAAATAGTCGAAGTTAAGGTTTTTATCATGGTCAATATACTGATTGAAGTGTTGTTCAAAAGGCAACTCGATATTAAGCCCTACAGAAGGACTCATGCCTTTAGCAGCACCTTTATTACCGGCTTCCATAATACCCGGACCACCACCTGTAATTACACCATATCCGGCTTTAGATATTTTTTCGGCAATTCTTTCGGCAAGTAAATAATACTTATGATCTCCTTTGGTTCGTGCAGAACCGAATATAGATACACACGGACCAATACGGGCCATGCTTTCAAAACCATTAACGAATTCTGACATTATTTTAAAAATAGCCCACGAATCGTTACTCCTTATTTCATTCCATGTTTTAGGGGTTAAATCCTCACGGATTTTCTCATCGTCATCTTTATATTCTTTAGACATAGCAATATTAAATTTTTAAGGTCACTTACTAAGATAACTCTTTTTTAAGGAATTTTGCCGTATAACTTTTCTTATTCTTTATAATTTCTTCGGGAGTACCTTCAGCAATTAGCTTACCACCGCCTTTACCGCCTTCATAACCAATATCTATAATATGGTCGGCAAGTTTAATAACGTCCATATTGTGTTCAATAATAAGTATAGTATTTCCTTTTTTAACAAGCCTGTTTATTACTTCCATTAGCACCCTTATATCTTCAAAATGCAGTCCGGTTGTAGGTTCATCCAGTATATAGAAGGTGTTTCCGGTATCTTTTTTAGAAAGCTCGGTAGCCAGTTTTATCCTTTGTGCTTCACCGCCCGAAAGGGTAGTACTTTGCTGACCTAAAGTGATATAACCAAGCCCTACATCCTGAATGGTTTTTATTTTGCGGAAAATTTTAGGGATATTCTCAAAAAACGGAACAGCCTCATCAACCGTCATATCCAGTATGTCTGATATTGATTTTCCTTTATAACGGATTTCCAGTGTTTCTCTGTTAAAACGTTTACCCTGGCAGGTTTCACATTCCACATAAACATCAGGAAGGAAGTTCATTTCTATAACTCTTAGACCCGATCCTTCACAGGTTTCACAGCGTCCGCCCTTAACATTAAAGCTAAAGCGTCCAGGTTTGTAACCCCTTATCATAGCCTCAGGTGTTTGGGTAAACAGCCTGCGTATTTCAGAGAAAACATCAGTATATGTAGCCGGGTTGGAACGTGGTGTTCTTCCGATAGGTGACTGATCTATATCAATAACCTTGTCTATATGCTCAAGTCCTTCTATTTTTTTATACGGCTGTGGCTTTTTAACCGCATTAAAAAAGTGTGCGTTAAGAATAGGGTATAGGGTTTCGTTTATAAGGGTCGATTTACCGCTACCCGATACTCCGGTTACACATATGAGTTTACCAAGCGGGAATTCTACAGTAACATTTTTAAGGTTGTTACCTGTTGCTCCACTAAGTTTTATGGTTTTACCGTTTCCTTCCCTACGTTTTTTAGGTATGGCAATTTCTTTTTCTCCGTTTAAGTAACCTGCCGTAAGAGTATGTTCTTTAAGTAATTGCTGCGGGGTACCTTTACTTACTATCTGTCCGCCAAAACGTCCTGCTGCCGGGCCTATGTCAATTACATAATCGGCACGCTCTATCATATCTTTATCGTGTTCAACAACGATAACCGAGTTCCCTATATCCCTTAACTGCTCAAGAGAATGAATCAGTTTTTCGTTATCACGCTGATGTAGCCCAATACTTGGTTCATCAAGAATATATAAAACCCCTACAAGCTGAGAGCCTATTTGTGTAGCAAGTCTTATACGTTGTGCCTCACCACCCGAAAGTGATTTAGAGCTACGGTTAAGTGCCAGGTAATTTAATCCTACATCCAGAAGGAAGCTTAAACGGGCTTTGATTTCCTTTACAATTTCCGAAGCAATAATTTTTTGCTTTTCAGACAGTCTGTCGTTTAGGTTTTCAAACCATTCGGCAAGGTCTGATATATCCATAAAGGACAGTTCGGCAATGTTTTTACCGTCTATCTTAAAGTATAGTGATTCCTTTTTAAGTCGGGTTCCGTTACAAACAGGGCATTCTACCTCGTCCATAAAGTCTTTTGCCCATCGTTTTATAGAAGTTGAGCCACTTTCGTCATACTGGTTTTGAATAAAGCTTGAAATTCCTTCAAAATCAATTTTATATTCACGGTTTACACCAAGAGTTTTAGAATTTACTGTAAACTTCTCATTACCACCATTCATTATCATATCCATCGCTTCCTGCGAAATGGTCTCAACGGCATCGGTAAGTTTAAACCCGTATTTTTCACCTATAACCTCAAGCTGTTTAAATATCCAAGAGTTTTTATATTCTCCAAGGGGAGCAAAACCTCCCTGTTTGATAGATAGCTTAGGGTTAGGGATTATTTTCTTGATGTTGATTTCGTTTACTGTACCTAGACCGTTACAATTGTCGCACGCTCCTTTAGGGGAATTAAACGAAAAGTTATTCGGCTCAGGGTTAGGGTAGGATATGCCCGATGTAGGACACATTAAATTACGGCTGTAATAACGAACATCATCTGTACCGTGTTCTATAACCATCATTACATCGTCACCGTGATACATGGCAGTTTTGATACTTTCGCTAATACGTTTGTCTAAATCATCACCGCTGTCAACCTGCATACGGTCTATAACCGTTTCAATATCGTGGGTTTTGTAACGGTCCAGTTTCATACCGCTTTCAATATCCTTTATTTCACCATCTACACGAACCTTTAGGAATCCCTGTTTGGAAATCTGTTCAAAAAGTTCACGGTAATGCCCTTTACGGGAACGGATAATAGGAGCCAGTATGGTTATACGTTTACCATTAAATTTCTCTACAATAAGCTCTTTGATTTGGTCGTCGCTGTAGCTTACCATTTTTTCTCCGGTAACATAACTGTAGGCTTCGCCGGCACGCGCATATAAAAGCCTCAGGAAATCGTATATCTCTGTAATGGTACCTACGGTAGAACGCGGACTCTTACTGGTAGTCTTTTGCTCAATGGCGATAACAGGGGAGAGCCCGTCAATTTTATCCACATCAGGGCGTTCCAGTCCGCCAAGGAACTGACGCGCATAAGCCGAGAAGGTTTCAATATACCTGCGCTGGCCTTCGGCATAAATGGTGTCAAACGCCAATGATGATTTACCTGAACCCGAAAGTCCTGTTATAACAACAAGCTTTTCCCTTGGTATGGTTACGTCTATATTTTTAAGGTTATGGGCACGGGCGCCCATTACTTCAATCGTTTCTTCGTTATTAAGCATAGCAAATTGGTGCAAAACGCAAAGATACTGATTTTAAAGGTATTTTTATAGTGGAAGTAGGAGTAAGAAATTGTTAAAAAAGATAACTAGTAAACCTTATTAATAAGGCAAAACCCTCCTGCCTTTTACTTCTTCAAGTAGTTCGGCCATAGCGAGATAAAAAGCACTACTACCACAAATAACACCTACAACACCTGCTATTTTATGTAAGTCGCCGTTTTTAGTCCAGATAGCTGTGGCTAATAGGAAAAATAATATGGTTAAAGACAAGAATACAAACTGCTGTACTTTACTGTTATTAAAAGTGCCTACCCATAAAAAAGCAGAGAACAGCCCCCATAAAGCTAAGTACCATCCTAAAAAATCGGGTGGGGTGGCCTGAGCGTTTTCAATAGCTGTTGCGGGTAGCATCCATATCCCTACAAGTGATAGCCAGAAGAATCCGTATGAAGTAAAGGCTGTAGCAGCAAAAGTGTTTCCTTTTTTGAAAGATAGCAAACCGGCTATTACCTGAGCAATCCCTCCGTAACATATCCCCATAGACAGTACTACCGAGCTTAACGGATAGAACCCCATATTATGTATATTAAGCAGTATGGTTGTCATTGCAAAGCCCATAAGACCTAGCGGTGCCGGATTTCCTAATTTCCCTTCCATAAATATATTTTTAATTTTATTACACTATCAAAAATATGATTTTAATAAATTAATAGTTAAAATATTTAATATATTATTCTGTCAAAGTTTTGTAGTGGATTTACATGTGGTTAATTCAGCCAGGTTTATATCTTTGAAGTATGATTTTTGAGATAAAAACTATTTCTGCTAAAAAACTGATTGGTCTTAACCTAAATATGTCGTTTATTGATAATAAAACGGCTGAATTATGGCGGAGTTTTATACCAAGGCGAAAAGAGATTACTAATACTATTAGCAATGATATGTATTCGTTACAGATGTATGATGAAAACTTCTTTTCACAATTTAATCCTGCTACCGAATTTAAAAAATGGGCACTTGTTGAAATAACTGATTTTAATACTGTTCCCGAAGGTATGGAAACATTTGATTTGGAAGGCGGTATGTATGCTGTGTTTTATTATAAAGGGAATCCTGCTAATGCAGCACAGGTATTTGGCTATATAATGAAAGAATGGTTGCCGCAATCAGGCTATGTTTTAGATAATCGTCCGCATTTTGAAGTGTTAGGGGAGAAGTATAAAAATGGCAGTGACGAATCGGAAGAAGAAATATGGATACCAATAAGGTAATTGGTAATTAGTTAAGGTGCTGTTTAAAGTTTGAGTCCATTATATTGGCAAAGCCTCTTTTAATGGTACCATCGGGGTTAAGCACAATCGTTCGGTTTATTTTAGTAAAAGCCCATTTATCTTTTAGTGTTTTGAAGTTTGAGGCTCGTAACTGGCAGGCATTTTCAAGACTATATTCCTTCATTGTTTTTTTCCATTCTTTGTCTTCATCAACATTTATAGCTATAAAATCTATTTCTCCATATTGCTGTTTGAGTAAATCTATTTTCCTATCAATATCTTTAAGTCTTGATTTAGAGCAGCTTGTCCAGAAAAATATAACAGTTTTTTCATTAATACCATTGTTTATATCTACAGGGTTATCGTAGCTATCCACAAGTTCTATTTCCGGTAGTTTTTTTCCCTCTTTAAGATCTGTTGCAGCTTGTCCTATACGTACAATTTCGTTTCCTTCATCGTTATCTGTAGAGAGTTCGGTAAAACGCTCCAGAAAAGCTTCATGATTTACAATATTTTTATCTTCAAGGAGGTAATTAAACGCTAGTGTATTTAGTACCTGGTTTTTTACATCTTCATTTATAAATATTGAGTCGGCAAGGTTTAGTTTGGTAATGCTTTCTTCAAGAGCATCATCTTCCGAAACACTATATGGCTGGTGTTTGCTTAGTGCCATATTATTAAGCATAGTAGTAAAATATCTTACAAATGGCGTATAGTTAGTAAGTTTAGGGTTATTGAACTCTATTTCATTCCTATATTCATAATAATTATTAGGAATTAGGTTATTGATTTTTTTTCCGGTTTTTAAGGCATGTGCATAAGGATAGTATTCTTTTTTGGAGAAGTAACTAAAGTCTAATCGGGCTTTTACATAAAAGTCAAAACCATTACTCCAGTCCAGTCTTGATTTTTCTTCGTTATAATAGGTTACTCTTTTTTGGTAGGTAGAATCTATACATTTTGAGAATTTATCAAAATCATAATCAAAAACAGAGAAACAACTGTTACGGTCTTTTTCATTAGCCAGATATAATTCCATCATGAAATTATTTTTTTCATTACCCTTTCCGCTAAAAACTATAGATTCATCAAAATGCCTTGTATCTATATTAACCATTAAGCTGTCGTTTTTATCAAAGTATACATATTGATAGTAAGGCTCATGTTTAAAACTATACATTCCGGGAGTGAGGGAGTCAAATTTTATAAAGAATCGGTTATTCTTGTCTAATTTTATAGTGTCGATTACTTTATTGTTACGACAAAAATAAATATGGTCTGATTTCGGACTGGTTATTTCACCTCCAAAATAAGCTTCATAATTGTTGCGGTTTCCACATGAGGATATGGTAACAATTATTGTAAATAACAGTAGTAATTTTTTAAAGTTGTTTGTCATTGTGTTTTTCCCGTACATTAACAAAAATATTTGTTCTTATGTATGCATGCTGTTAAAACACCGTTAAAATATTTTAATGTTTATTATAACATAGGTCAATAGGATACTGCTTCTATTTTTCTTACTTTTGCCAAAAATTTTTTAAAATGCTTTCAGTTTCAAATTTATCAGTTCAGTTTGGTAAAAGAATTTTATTTGACGAAGTAAACACCTCTTTTACTCAGGGTAACTGTTATGGTATTATTGGTGCTAACGGTGCCGGTAAGTCTACATTCTTAAAAATACTTGCAGGAGATATAGATCCAACTTCAGGACATGTGTTCCTTGAACCGGGCAAACGTATGTCGGTACTTAATCAGAACCACAATATGTTTGACGAGCATACTGTACTTGAAACCGTAATGATGGGTAACAAGACATTATTTGCTGTTAAAAAGGAGATGGATGAAATTTACCTTAAGCCTGACTTTTCTGATAAAGATGGTGAAAGAGTAGGTGAGCTTCAGGTTGTTTTTGAAGAGATGAACGGTTGGAATGCTGACTCTGATGCTGCAGCCTTATTATCAAGCTTAGGTATTGGTGATGAGTTTCACTATACCCTTATGGGAGATATGGACAGCAAGCTGAAAGTACGTGTGTTATTAGCACAGGCCTTATTTGGTAGTCCTGATGTACTTATTATGGATGAGCCTACCAACGACCTTGACTTTGAAACGATTTCATGGTTAGAGAATTTCCTGGCTAACTACGAGAATACTGTAATTGTTGTATCTCACGACCGTCACTTCCTGGATGCTGTATGTACACATATTTCAGATATTGACTTTAGTAAGATTAACCACTACTCAGGTAACTATACCTTCTGGTATGAGTCAAGTCAGCTGGCTGCTAAACAAAGAGCACAGCAAAACAAAAAAGCTGAAGAGAAGAAAAAAGAACTTCAGGAGTTCATCATGCGTTTTAGTGCTAACGTGGCTAAATCTAAACAGGCTACCAGCCGTAAAAAAATGCTTGAGAAACTTAAAGTTGATGATATTAAACCTTCAAGCAGACGTTATCCTGCAATTATTTTTGAACAGGAGCGTGAAGCAGGAGATCAAATATTAAATATAACCGATTTAAGTGCTTCGATAGACGGAGAGCTTCTGTTTAAAGACCTTAACCTTAACATGGCTAAAGGTGATAAAATAGTAGTCGTGTCAAGAGATTCTCGTGCTACATCTGCATTCTACGAAATTATAAATGGTAAAATGAAACCGGATAGCGGTAAGTTTGAATGGGGTGTTACCACTATACAGTCATACCTTCCGGCAGAAAACCATGAGTTTTTTGATACCGACCTTAATCTTGTAGACTGGTTACGCCAATGGGCAACTACCGAAGAAGAGCGTGACGAGGTTTATATCCGTGGTTTCTTAGGGAAAATGTTATTTAGTGGTGAGGAGGCTTTAAAATCTTCAAAAGTATTATCGGGAGGTGAAAAAGTACGTTGTATGCTTTCAAGAATGATGATGTTAAGAGCCAACGTTTTAATGCTTGATGAACCTACAAACCACCTTGATCTTGAATCGATCACAGCGTTTAACAACTCGCTTAAAAACTTTAAAGGATCTGTACTGTTCACTACTCATGACCACGAGTTTGCACAAACTGTAGGTAACAGAGTACTTGAAATTACGCCAAACGGAGTTATTGACCGTTACATGACATTTGATGATTATCTCGACGATGATAAAATCAAAGAATTAAGAAAGAAAATGTATGCTTCAAGCTAACAGATAAATAAACTAAAAAAGTCCGAATCTTCGGGCTTTTTTTTGTGTTGTAATTAAATATTATTCTGATTTATTTGTAGTAGGTGGGGTAGTTGTGGTAGGCTTATCCTCCTTAACTATAATTACTGTAGCTTTAAATCCGGTTGCCAAATTCCACTGATTAGATGTAAGAAGTTTACGGTTATCATCATATATTCTTATATCTGCCGTATTTGGACCTGTTGTACCCTGATTTAATGCTTCAAAGTCAATTTTATTAAAGCCTGGTGAAAGTCGTATTTGTATAGCCGATGGATTATTAGCAAGTACAAAATTACTAATCACTATTTTTCCGTTAAGCCAAATCCTTATCCTGTCACCATCCTGTAAACCAAAGTCGGCAGCAAAAGAGTTTACATACTCTGCATCAGTTCGTACCTCACCTAAAAACATATCGCCACGATAGGCTTCGTTCGACTCGCCTCCCATTTTAATTTTCACTCTGTCTTCATACTGATCAGTATTATCAGCAAACTGGCTTTCTGTAGACATAGGGGACGTGTCTGTTCTGTCAACCCCAATCTGGAAACGTGGATCAAGTTCTTTTTTTGGAGGTTCAAAACTAAACATACTCGGAATCTCATCATCAGTTTCCGGTTCTGGTGATGTTTGCGGATTTTCCTCACGTGGTATGGCAATACCTCCGCGTGGCTTATCGCCACCCTGAGCCATTAGCTTTGGAGTAAAGCAAAGTATAAGCAAAAGGGTACAAAGGTATTTCATGTCAATTTTATTCTTTTAACCTAAGCTGCAATTAGCGTGCCTAAAATATTACTGTACAAATTAAGTAAAAATAAATCAGCTTTTACAAAAACGGGTATTCCGTTTATATTATTGCTTCATTTATTTCCCATAGTTTTACAGCCTGTTCAAACGTAATGGAACCTGGTGTAGTAATGTATTCTTTTACAAATCTGAATCCGGCTTTTTCGAGTGTTTTGTTTGGAGATGGGTTAAAGGCGTTAGGCTGGCAGTATAGCTTTTTTAGTTTAAGGTTATTAAAATATGCTGCCGTACTCATTTTAATAAAATCAATACCGTAGCCTTTGTTTCTGTATTCTTTGTGTCATATATGCAAATGCATATAACCATGATCTTCGTAAACAAACGGATTTAGGTTGCTGTGACCTATAGGTTTATCATCTATATACCAAACTACTCCATACACTTTTTTCTCATTATAGGGTAAGGTAATCTGGGTTTGAAGCATTGTAATAAAATCTTCTCTGGCTGGAAGTTTCTCAACATCAACTCCCATGTTTAAAAGATATTCTTTATCAGAATTAAACCAATAGTCTGCAATAAAGTTTACGTCTTCATGTTCTATTTCTTTTACAGATAACTTACTTACTGTCATATGTATACATCATTTTCACTATGAGGTAAATTTAAGGAGTAGATTTAGGTAAAGCTTCGTGAGAAATTATTAATTATTTATGCCTTCCTGAACGGTTTTTCTCGGCATCCCAGTTATTAATACTGTCTTTTTCATCCCTAAAATCCTCTCGGGTTATTTTACCTGATTTATCGTAATGCGCATTAGTGTCTACACTATCAGTATACTGTGTAACACCGTCATTATCGTTTTCTTTTTTATCGTCTGCTTCCATAGTATTTTTTTAAGTATAATATTAAGGAAATAACAGATGTGAAAATGTTAACAGGGAACTAAATTAATAGATAAGCTCCTCTACATTTTTCTGCATCATTTCGGCAAGTCTTGCTGTTGGCAGATCGTTAGGGTCATAACCAAACGGATCTTCAATTTCTTCGGCAATAAGTTCTAAACTCGCTAATACATAAAAAATGACTATAACAACAGGTATTACCAAATAGCCAAGTGAAAACACATAACCAAATGGTAATGACATTACATATATAAATATAAATTTCTTTATAAAAGCACTGTAAGAGTAGGGAATAGGAGTGTTTTTAATCCTTTCACAAATACCGCATATATCGGTTAATGACTGCATTTCGGCATTAAGCACAATAAGCTGGTCTCCGGTAATTTTTCCCTGTTCGTATAGCTCATTGATTTTAGCAATTATAGTTTTTGCTATTTGATTTGGCTTATGTTTATAATGATCGTCAGATAGGGTAGCATTGTCAAAAAGTTCATGTTTAACGTCTACATTTTTAAGGTGTAGATTTAAAACGGCAGAATAGGCCGGAATAAGTTTCCTGAAGATTTCTTTATCCTCATCACTTTTTACCATTACAGCTATTTTCATAGCCAGGTTTCTACTATTGTTTACTAACGCTCCCCAGGCTTTTCGGCCTTCCCACCAACGATCGTAAGCAGTATTAGTCCTAAATACCAGTAATAATGATATAACAAACCCTAAGAGGGTATGCATCACGGTGATATTTTTAACATGACTGCTTTCAGATACTTTCCAGTATTCCAGTTCAAGATAAGCTACGCCTAATGAATATACCCCAATAGCAAGCATTAAAGGGAGTAACTTCCTGAATGTATCGGCTTTATGAAAACGGAATATGAATGAAAACCACTCTTTTGGGTTGTATGCTATCATCTGTTAGGTTGTATAATGTTTGCTACACAAATGTATTTAAAGTTTATGTTTTGCCAAACATTATTGTACAGCTTCCTTATAAACTTTAAGTGCTCTTTCGCGCGCTTCTTTATGATCTACAATTGCCCTGTAGCTTATTTCCTGATATTCAGGAACCCATTTTTTGATGTATTTCAAATCAGGATCAAACTTTTTGGCCTGTTCTACAGGGTTAAATATCCTGAAGTATGGAGCAGCATCTACACCGCTTCCGGCAGCCCACTGCCAGTTGCCTACATTGCTGGATTGTTCGTAATCCAATAATTTTTCGGCAAAATAAGCTTCTCCCCAACGCCAGTCAATTAACAGGTGTTTGCATAAAAAACTAGCTACCACCATACGCACCCTGTTGTGCATATAGCCAGTGTTGTTTAGCTCACGCATGCCGGCATCTACCATAGCATATCCGGTTTTACCTTCACACCATGCTTTGAATTCCGTTTCATTATTACGCCATTTGATATTGTCATATTTAGGGCGGAAGCTCTTACTAACCGTTTCGGGGAAGTGCCATAATATTTGCATGAAAAATTCTCGCCATATCAGTTCGTTTAAAAAGGTTTGATTTTTACTTTCTAATGCCTTTTTAACTAACTGACGAACACTCACCGAACCAAAACGTAAATGCGGACTCAAAAACGAAGTTCCTTCTATAGAGGGAATGTTTCGGGTATCCTCATAATTATCAATTAGGGTAGGAGTTGTATTGTAGGGTTTAACTTTTATGTGACTTTTAGAGAAACCAATATCCTTTAACTCTAAAAACGGATAGGAATGTGAAGCTAAATTATCAAGTTTATTTTCCGGATGATGTTGCCTGATATGACTTTCGGTAAACTTATCCTTCCACTTTTTCATGAATGGTGTATATACTACATAAGGAGTTCCGTCGTCTTTAACTACATCATTTTTCTCAAATATTACCTGATCTTTAAAATGCTTAAATACAATATTATTATCCTTAAACAATTGAAGTATTGCTTTATCTCTTTTTAAAGCGTAAGGTTCATAGTCATGGTTAGTATAAACAGCTGTTATTTTATTTTCGGAAACCAGTTTTTTGAATACTTTTTCGGGAGTATCATGAAATACCGCAAGTGAACTGTTATGTGATTTGAAAGCTTTATTCAGGTCACTAAGAAGTTCATGTATAAAGGTTACTCTTGCATCGTTTTTTGGTAACTCATCCAGAATATTTTTATCAAAAATAAATATAGGAAGCACTTTTTCATCACTGTTCAATGCTTCGTAGAGTCCGGTATTGTCATCTATTCGTAAATCCCTTCTAAACCAGAATATGTTCATGTATAATTAGTCGTTAAATTCGCCAAAAAGTTCAATTAGTTTATTTTTCCTGTACTCGAAAATCTCTTCGAGTTTAGGTTTCACCATAAACGGATGCACCATTTTACCTAATATACCCATAGGAAGTTTGTAGTGTATAATGTCTTCCATTTCAACACCTCCGGGTATTTCTTTTAAAAAGTGTTTGTGATGCCAAAATTTATAAGGGCCAAAACGTTGTTCATCAACAAAAAAACGTTTATCCTCAACATGGGTTATCTCGGTTACCCATTCCATTTTTAATCCCAGTAACGGACTAACATGGTAGTGTATAATCTGTCCGGCAAACATTTCCTTATCATCACCCGATAATGTTACGAAACCCATTGAGGGTGGGGTAATTACGGCAAGGTTTTTGGGAGTAGAAATAAAGTTCCAGGCTTCATTTAAACTTACAGGTATTTTTTGTGTCTTATGTAGTGTATACAAAATGAGACTATATTTTAGGTGTTAAACTGTGTGAAGTTAGGAAACACAAGGGAATTTTAAGCTTTGTTGAACCTTATTTTTAGTATTTTTTAACAATCGTAAAACGCATAATCATTAATTTCGCAGTATCAATATACAAAACAAAAACAGGTTAAAATGAAAAAATTACTTATTGCAGGTGCTATAATGCTGGGCTGCTTAACAACAAACGCTCAGGTGCAGACTCCAATGGCTAGTCCGTCAGCAAAAATTGAACAGACTGTGGGTCTTACAAATGTTAAAATTGATTATTCTCGTCCAAGTGCCAGAGGAAGATCAGTTTACGGAGAATTAGTTCCTTTTGGGAAATTATGGAGAACCGGTGCAAATACCAACACTGTTATTACTTTTAGTGATGATGTAGTTATTGATGGTAAAACACTTCCAAAAGGTGAGTATGCATTATATACTTTACCAAAAGCAGACAGCTGGGATATAATTTTTTATGGTGATACACACAACTGGGGATTACCTGAAAAATGGGATGAGAAAAAAGAGGTTTTAAGAACTACTGTTAAACCGGAATTTCTTCCTAAAAATATAGAAACGTTTACTATTAACATTGCTGATCTTGATAATGACTTTGCTAACCTTGAACTGTCATGGGAGAGAACTAAGGTTACTTTAAAGTTCGTTGCTCCTACTAAAGAAAAAGCTATTGAAAGTATTGAAACGGCTATGGCAGGGCCAAGCGCTAGCGATTATTTCTCTGCAGCTCAATATTACTACCAGTCTAACGCAGATATGAACAAAGCTTTAGAGTGGATTAATAATTCTATAGCTAAAACACCAAGCGGACAGGATGCTCCTTTTTACATATTGAGACAAAAATCTCTTATACAGGCTAAAATGGGAGATAAGAAAGGTGCTATTGAAACAGCAAAACAATCGTTAGCAGGAGCTGAAAAAGCTAATAACTACGATTATGTGAAAATGAATAAGGACTCTATCCTTGAATGGAGCAGAAAGTAATTTTTCAAAATTATATAAAAAAGGCGGGTTTTGAACCCGCCTTTTTTTATGCTTCCTGTACTTGTTTATTTTTATCCAAAAACGGTTGTAATATCAATGATAAGAATATAGTCAACATAGCACCTATAAAGTTAAGCCACAGGTAACCTATATGATCTGTTCGTACATAATCGTACCATATATAAATAACTGCTGTTTGTGTTATTAAAGCTCCCCAAAATATTGCCTGCGCTTTTATGTATTTAATATAGAAAGCAACAAGGAAAATACCCAGTACGGTTCCGTAGAAAATAGAACCGATTATGTTTACCAGCTGGATAAGGTTTTCAAACAAGGTACCCACACAGGCAAACAGTATGGCTATGACTCCCCATAAAAGGGTAAACATTTTAGTAGCATTTACATAATGCTTCTCTGATTTTTGGCCTACATTACGCTTGTAAATATCTATTGCTGTAGTAGAGGCAAGGGCGTTTAGACCTGAAGCCGACGATGACATTGCTGCCGAGAATATTACAGCAAGCAGTAAACCTACAAGGCCTCTTGGCAAAAAGTTCAATATAAAGTATAGAAAAACATAATCCTTATCGTTGGTCTCAGCTTTCTCGTTTACCTTTTTTATTAATCCTTTTGCTTTATCCCTTAGGCTTTTTTCCCTTGCATTAAGGGTAACCATCTTATTGTGAAGCTCCTTATTGTCGTAGTCCTGATTAAGCTGATCTACATAAATCATGCTTATTTCTTTTTTCTCCAGAGCAAGGTCTTCAAGCTGTTTTTCCAGTCCGGCATACTCATCACTGTATTGTGACTCCTTTAAAACCTTAACGTTATTAGGGTTAAAGTGTAGTGGTGCCGAGTGGAACTGGAAGAAAATGAAAACCATTACACCTATAAGCAGTATAAAAAACTGCATAGGTACTTTTAAAAGTCCGTTCATTATAAGTCCCATCTGGCTTTCCCTGATAGACTTACCGGATAAGTAACGTTGTACCTGCGACTGATCGGTCCCGAAATAAGCCAGCATCAAAAAGAAACCTCCGGCAATACCACTCCAAATAGTATATTTTTCGGCAGGATCAAATGAAAAGTCAACAATGTTCATTTTATCGTTAGCGCCTGCAATATGTAATGCATTGGCAAAACTAAGCTCATCTGGCAGGTAACTTAATATGATAAAGAAAGTAATTATCATGCCCGACATGATTACAAACATCTGTTGTTTTTGGGTAACATTTACAGCCTTTGTGCCACCGGAAAAGGTATAGATAATAACCAATACACCTATTACAAGGTTCATGAGGTTAAGATTCCATCCTAAAAGTGATGATAGTATAATGGCCGGCGCATAAATGGTTAGCCCTGTACCTAGTCCTCTTTGAATTAAAAATATTATTGAGGCAAGCGAACGGGTTTTAAGGTCAAATCGTTGTTCTAAAAACTCGTAGGCAGTAAACACCTTTAGTTTATGATATAACGGAATAAAGGTGATACAAATAACCACCATTGCCAAAGGCATACCAAAATAAAACTGCACGAAGCCCATACCATCATGGTAGGCCTGCCCGGGTGTAGATAAAAAGGTAATGGCACTGGCCTGTGTAGCCATAACCGATAGCCCTACTGTCCACCACGGTGTTTCGTTATTTCCAAGTATAAATTCCTCTACGTTTTTACTGCCACGGGTTTTCATAACACCATAAACAACAATAAAAAGTAGTGTAACCGAAAGTATAATCCAGTCTATTGCCTGCATCTATGTAAATATTTGCATTATAAAATAAAACACTAGTATGTAGATAACGTTAAGTAGTATTACTAACGAATAACTTTTTTTCCAAGCATTGGGATTATCTTTCATACAATTCTTTTTTAGCTTTAAATAGGACTGGTAAACATCATATTTGTTACACCAGCCATTAATTTTATTTGCCCAGTGCAATTATGTTTGCCATGAGCCTGTAAGCCCCGGATACCCCTTCAGGTAACTCTCTGAAAAAGCTCAATCCGGTATAAATATAATAACCTTTTCCGTGCTTTGCTATAAGCAGTGCTCCTTTTTTAGGCGATTCACCTTTATCATGAGACGATAGGATAGGAGTAAATTCAGCTCCCCATTCGTCAGGATAATACAATCCCTGTTCCTGTACCCAGCCTTTAAAATCGTTTTCAGTTATCTTATTAGGTTTGTTTAAAACAGGACTTTCAGGAGCTAAAAAGGTAACTTCGGCGTCTTCTTCAGTAACCCTGTCCCTTGATATACGAAGGTGATAAGGAGCAAAATCTCTGATTGATAAATGACCTGTAGTATTGTATTGTACAATCATGTTACCACCTTCTTTTACATAATCAAAAAGAATTTGCTGTTTGTATACCAAATCATCAAGTACATTATAGGCACGAATACCTACAACAACAGCATCAAAATCTTTAAGTATATCAGAACTAATTAACGACGGACTTAGTAAACTTACTTCATATCCCATTTGCCTCAGGCTTTCAGGAACGTTATCTCCCGCACCCATTATATAGGCAATTTTTCTGCCTTTAATTTCAATATCTGCTTTTGTAAACTTAGCTGTAGATGGTAGTAAAACCTGTTGCTTTGCAATATGTGGATAATCTATAATTACCTGTTCTTTATCATATTGATTATTATTAACTAAAGCAATACTTTCAGCTAAAGCTTCTTCGGGATGTGACGGAGGAGTAACCTCAAATGATACTATTTGTTCGCTTCCTTTAGTTTCCATATTAAACGGAATTACAGCAGGGCTTACCTTCCATGTGTTAGGTAATTTTAATTGAAGTTCACCACTACAGTTATCTCTACCGGCACTTATCCTAACCTGTACAGTCTGCTTTTTGTTGTCTTTAAATAGCTGAACTTTATTAAGGATTTTTGTTGTTACAGCCGGAACTACATCAAAAGGCTGATACACTTCGCCAAAAGCAGGGTCATTGTATTTATATACCAGTTCTCTTTTAAAAGGAATTATTATACCGTCAATTTCAACTTCAAAGCTTACGTATAGTTCCCTTATAATATCAGGTATACCTATTTTCTGCAAATCATTCACAGTATACATACCCTTATTTCCTTTTTCTTTAAGCCAATAAGGTGAAGTATATTCTATATCCTGAGGAATGATAACCGTAAAGCTATCACCTTTATCTACATTGTTTTGTAACGGAATATTATGAATAAAGGTCTCATCATCAGGATAAACCGTAACAGACTTTAAAGTCATTGGTACTGCACTACGGTTAATAGCTTCCCAGTTTATGGTTATTTCACTACCCGGTGTTGCCGACTGGCTATTGGCTAATGCTTCAACAAACAGTCCGCTGCAAGCGGCAATAATATCTTTTATTTCTTTTGTTTTTATCTCCTTCCAGTATTCATCATCAAGAGCCTGTATATCTTTATAAACAGCAATTAATGCTGGTAATGATGCTGAAGGTTTTTTATAATCGTAGTTATCCAGTATGTTTTGTACTGCTTTACTGATTTTCTTTCCGTTTTTAACCCTGTTCCATGAAGTGTCTATTCCTTCAAAAAGGTTTTGTTTATCCTTTAGGTTGTCACCTTTTATTAGTTCGAGGTATTCCATATCATCCCCGCGTGCTCCAGTAGTACCAAACCCCTGTGAACGGTGCCTGCTACGGCTAAGTGCTGCTATTTCTTGATTGGATTTACCTAGCATAGGGTAGTACACTCCTGTAGAAAGGTTTATGTATTTTGACTTATCGGCTTTATCAAACTGTTCTTTTCCGCCAAAAAACCACCATGACACATTAAAAAATACACGTTGAGTTTGCCATGTATTTACAAATTTAAGTTGGCTGGGAGCATAGTTAGGATCATTCGCTAAACCAAAAGCCTCCTGAGTTAACATTGCAGATGAAGTGTGATGCCCGTGTGTAGTACCAGGTGTACGGTGATCAAAACGGTTAATAATAATATCCGGTCTGAATTTCCTTATAATCCATACCATATCCTGTAATACTTCTTCCTTATCCCATATTTGTAAGGTTTCATCTGGTACTTTTGAGAAGCCGAAATCATTGGCACGACTAAAAAACTGTTCGCCGCCATCAATCTTTCGGGCTTCAATCAGTTCCTGTGTACGGATAACACCTAATAACTCCCTTAATTCAAGTCCTATAAGGTTTTGTCCGCCATCACCACGAGTTAAAGCAAGATAGCCGGTACGAGCCATTTTTTCGTTTGAAAGAAACGAAATAAGCCTTGTGTTCTCGTCATCAGGGTGAGCAGCTATATATAATGCTGTACCTAAAAAGTTAAGTTTTTCAATTTTATGATAAATCTCTACCGATGATGGTTTTTGTGGCTGCTGTGCAAACACAGAAACATAACAGAAGAGAAGGATGTAACTAAAATATTTATGCATGGTTAAAGTAGGCATTTAGCCTTATAATTATTTTGTAAAAGAAACTAAATGCTGATATACCTTATCTACAGGCAGACCAACAACGTTTACATATGAACCTTCAATTTTTGCAATAGCGACAAGGCCTATCCATTCCTGTATACCATAAGCTCCGGCTTTATCATAAGGCCTATAGTTTTCAAGGTAATAGTTTATTTCCTCGTCTGTCAGTGTATTGAAGGTAACTTTTGTAGTTTCATTAAATGTTACTGATTTTGAACTGTTTTTAATACATACCGATGTAATTACATCATGTGTATTACCCGATAATGATTTTAGCATTTCAAAAGCATCTTCCTTATCAGTTGGTTTTCCTAAAGCCTTATCCTTATGCCAGACAATGGTGTCACTGGTTATAAGTATATCATTATCAGACAGTGTATCTGTAAGTGCTGCAGCTTTAAGTTCTGCCAGGAAATCGGTGATTTCTTCTGCCTTTAAATGGTCTGGGTATATTTCCTCAACATCTTTAAGGCGTATTTCAAAGTCAATATCAAGTTCTTTTAAAAACTTTTGCCTTCGGGGTGATCCTGAAGCAAGTATAATATTGTAATGTTTCAGTTTATCGTTAAGCATTGTTTTGAATATTAAAAGTTATAACTACTATAGATAGTGCAGTAAAAGCAAGAACTACCTTTAATGTAAGGCTTAGTCTGTCAAAATCCCTGGTAGCTTTGGCTGTCCATAGTTTTATCATAAAGTAAATAAGTGGACCCAATACAAATATAAGTACATAAAGTAAAGCATATAAAAGCATTCCGCTTTCATTAACAAAATATGCATCAATATAGTAAAGTATCATAGCAACAGGTATAAGGGTAAGTGCTACCGTTATTTTAGCTATTCTGCTTTTTCCTAAGGCAATGGGTAGCGTATTGATTCCGTTATTATAATCTTTATCAGTATCTCTAAGATTTTTTATTATCTCTCTTATAAAACTGATTATGAAAGCAAAAGCAGCATAATCCAGAAATATACTGAATATAGTAGCCATATATGGCTTATTTTCCGGCGTTATTGAAGGATATAAATTAAATACACCAATTAACACTACGCTAACTGCTACAATACACGAAACTATAATATTATTAATTACAATAGTATATTTTAAGCTTGTAGCGTACAAATACATAGTTCCTGATAATAATATAAATATAAGTGTATAACTTGGAGTGCCTATATAATTAGATATATAAAAACCAATTCCTACACCTATAATATTAAGCCCCATATACAGGTTATAGGCCATACCCTCGGTTATACCATACTTTTTTTCTACATCATTATCAATTATGTTATTGATAAGAAAGCCACCGGCTCCTATGCATACAGCCGATATGGTTAACAGTAAAAACTGAAGGTTATTTAATGCAAGCGGAAGACCAGCCTGCAGTTCTAAAAATCCATATCTGAATGTACAAAAGGCAAATGCAATAAGTAAAAGGTTTCCGTATCGTATAAGTCGGGCTGTTTTCATCAAGCTTATTTATTCCTGTTTGGTGTTGGTTTTTAATTTATTAATCGTATTTGGCGTTGAAATGTTCCATCCATTTACCCTGTACTTTCATTACTTGCTCTATAACATCTCTTACGCATCCTGTACCTCCATTTTTATGAGATATGTATTTACTAATCTCCTTAATTTCGGGAGCAGCATCCTGCGGACATGTGGGTAAGCCTACCAGCTTCATTACATGATAATCAGGGATATCGTCTCCCATGTAAAGTATATTTTCGGGCTTAATGTTGTAAATATCGGTAAACTCATCAAAAGTTTCTACTTTATTTGGTACACCCAGATGAATATCTGTAATTCCTAAATTTCTTAACCTTACCCTTACACCTTCATTACTTCCCCCCGAAATGATACAAACCGTGTATCCGTTTTCTACAGCAGCCTTCATGGCATAACCGTCACGAATATTCATATTTCTTAGCATTTCTCCTGTAGGGGTTACATGTATTGTACCATCGGTTAGTACGCCATCCACATCAAAAACAAATGTGGTAATATCGTTCATTATCTCTTTATAACTTTTTGACATTCTGTATAGATTGTGTAATTAACTTATATATTTCTTTTTGTGTATCGTTATTTATAAAATCGATATGTTTATCAATAGTCTGCTTATCATTTCTTACAGCCGGACCTGTTTGAGCTACTATTGGGTCCATTTGCTGTGCTTTATCTGCCGTTTCAAAAATAAGAGGCTTCAGTATATCAAACGGAATGTTGTGTTCATCACATACGTTTTTACCCTGTACATACATATGATTTACAAAGTTGCTCACAAATACGGCAGCAACATGCAATGCTTTTCGTTGTTCTGAACTTATATCGTATACGCTTTGAGAAATACTGTTGGCAAGTTGTTCCAAAATGCTGTAATCTTTCACAAATTCACTCTCTAAACATAACGGAACAGTTTTGAAATTTACAGCCTTATTTTTAGAAAATGTTTGTAACGGATAAAAAACTCCGCGTCTGTTCTTACTATTTAACTGCTCTAAAGATACACTTCCGGAGGTATGTACTACAAGTTTGTTAGTAAACGGTAGGGAGGAGGATACCTGTGCAATAGCATCATCTGTTACCGAAATGATATATATATCGGCATCAATTATATCCTCAAAAGAGGTGGTAGTTTTCTCTTTATCAATAATATGATACAAACTTTCCGGATTACGGGCATAAACCTGAACCAACTGTACAGCTTCACTGTCTTTAAAGACAGATATGAGATGCTGCGCCACATTACCGCTACCTATAACGACTACTTTTAACATGGAGGCTAAATTATTAAAAAAAAGCTGGCTTAAAAAAAATGCCAGCTTTATATATTATTGTGTTTACTCTTCTTTAATCCATGTGTTATCTGTAGAATCGATATCCGGTAAAAAACGTCCAGGATCTATATCTACAATTTTTACTTTTTTAGGTGATTTAAGCAGGTATTTCCATTCGTTACCTCTTTGCCATACCTCTACCGGAAGTGTTTTTATTTCGCTTGAATCATCTTCATAGAAAATTTTAAACACTACAGGCATTGGTATATCACCTTTGTTTACAAATGTAATAATGGTAGAATTGTCATCATACTGTGAAACTTTAGTTATCCCTAAATCCACATTACCGTTACCTACAAACCATCCTTTCCAAAACCAGTTTAGGTTTTCTCCCGCTACATTTTCAATGCAGTTATAAAAATCAGATGGTTGTGGATGTTTAAATGCCCAATTTCTTATATAAGTTTCGAAGGCATTGTCAAAGCGCTCGTGTCCTAAAATATATTCACGAAGCATTATAAGTCCGGTTGCAGGCTTATAGTAAGCCGTATAACCAAGGTTCATTGCTTTTGCAACATCAGGGTAGGTAGAGATACTTTCTCTTCCTTTCCATCTAAACCACATTACCCTGTTACGGCTTTTCGCTACATCTGAAGTATATTCACCATTATTAAAATTAACAGTGCTGTAATAGTTTATAAAAGTATTGAAACCTTCGTCCATCCATGCGTAACGACGCTCGTTAGAACCTACAATCATGGGAAACCAGTTATGCCCGAATTCGTGATCGGTTACATCCCACAAATCAGCTCCCCAACTTTTTGCATGACAAAAAGAAACACCAGGATACTCCATACCTCCTGCATTAGAGGCTACATTAACAGCATTTGGATAAGGATAATCATACCACATAGCAGAATAATGCTCTATTGACGCTTTGGTATATTCTGTAGAACGGCTCCATCTGTCATTACCATCGCTTTCTTTTGTGTAAACCGACTGTGCCATTGCTTTTTTACCGCTTGGTAAATTAATACGTGCTGCATCCCAAATAAAGTTTTTAGCAGCCGCAAAAGCTACATCACGCGTGTTTTCCATTTTAAAATGCCAGGTTAGCTTCCCGTTTTGTACAGGTCGTGTAATACTGGTATTTCCAACTTCCTCTGGTGATATGATATAAACTGTTTTATCACTCTTAGAAGCCTGTTCAAGTCTGTTTATTTCGTTCTTTGTAAGTACATCTTTAGCATTAACGAGTTCTCCAGATCCTACTACGATAAAATTATAAGGAACAGTTACTTTATAATCAAAGTTACCGTATTCAACATAAAATTCACCAGCTCCAAGATAAGGTTCGGTATTCCAACCTACAACATCATCATAAACAGCAGCCCTTGGATACCATTGTGCCATAGAGTATGTAGTACCGTCTTCGGTTTTATATTGCCCCATCCTGTCCATTCCTTCTTCAGGAATTTTGAATTCAAAATTCATGGAAACAGTTGCTTTACCACCGTTTGCTTTGATTGGGTTGTCAAAAAATACCTGCATACGGGTATCGCTAATCAGGTATTTCCCTGATTCTTTACCCTTAGACTTTGCTATAAGATTGGTAATTGTAAGTCCGCCATTAGTATCGCCCGAATATCTGTTTCCGGCAATAGGGGTGGTAAGTGTACCTCTTGAATCTTCGGTAAAACGGTTTTGTTCTACATACATCCATACATACTCCAGTTCCTGCGGACTATTATTATGGTATGTCATTGTCATTTTACCTTTAAGTATATTGTTTACATCATCGAGTTCGGCCTCAATAACATAGTCGGCACTGTTTTGCCAGTATTCAGGTCCGGGAATACCCGATGCAGAGCGGTATACATTACCACGCCTGTACATAAAATCGTCAAACTTATTTTGGTTGTTATCGTCAACTTCCTGAGCAAAAGCAGTAATACCCAAAAAGCCGGCTAAAAGAGTACAATAAATTCTTTTCATTAAAATACGGTTGTTTAGTTTTCTTTTAGTTTGTGTTTAATTTTGATTTTTATTTCACAAAAGCCATGCCTTTAAAACAAAAAATTGTAAAAAGTCATAAAGTTAATGCAATACATTGTAATTCAATATTGCGACAGTATAATTTTAAAGAATTTTGTTTTTTGAATGTCTTTAAGACGAAAATAATTAAAGAGATTTCATAAAAACAGTCTCAGGCAGAAATTTCCTTAATTTTTAATCGTTAAAATAAAGTTTAAAAATGAAGTTTTGAGTACTTTTGCATCAATTTAAAAACCATTTTTCCGCTTCACAACATGGATAAAGTTATTTCCTTTCTTTCTTCTACGCGTTTAATGGCCGTCCTTTTTATAGTCTTTGCTTTAGCAATGGGGATAGGCACGTTTATAGAAGATGCTTATAATACCGAAACAGCCCGATTATACATTTACAATGCAAAATGGTTTGAAGCCATTATGCTCATTTTTGTAATTAACTTTATTGGTAACATAAAGCGTTATCAATTACATAAAAAAGAGAAATGGGCTACTCTTTTACTTCACCTTTCATTTATCTTCATTATTTTGGGTGCCGGCATAACCAGATATATTAGCTATGAAGGTATGATGCCAATTAGAGAAGGTGCTACCGAAAGTCATTTTTATTCTGATAAGACCTATTTAACTGTAATGGTTGATGGTGAATATCAGGGTGAAATGAGAAGAAGAACTTTTGAGAAACATTTGTTAATGACTCCCGAAGGTGATAAACCTTGGTTTATAGGTATGCTGGGTAGTAATCACTTTACCATGAACGAAGAGTTTAATGGTATTCCTTTTACTATTGAGTATAAAGATTATATACTTGGTGCTAAAGATACTATAGTAGAAGATAAAGATGGTGTTAACTATATAAAGATGGTTGAAGCCGGAGACGGCGGTCGCCATGAGCACTACCTTAAAGAGGGTGAAGTACAAAGTATTCACAATATACTTTATGCTTTTAACAAGCCTACACAGGGTGCTGTAAACATAACTTCTGTAAATGATGTATATATGCTGCAGTCATCTTTTGGAGGTGATTTTATGCGTATGGCCGATAGGATGGAGGGTACAGTATATGCCGACTCTATACAACCATTAATGTTTAGGTCATTATATAATGTTGGCGGTTCCCGATTTGTATTCCCTGAAGCACCTATTAAAGGTAAGATGGTTTATAAATCAAACGAAGATTATAAGACTAAAGAAGATGGTGCTCTTACTATTGTAGTTAAAAATGAGGGGGTAGAAAAAGAAGTTACTCTTGTAGGAGGTGCTAAAAAAATGGGGGTACCTCAATCAATTAAAATAGGTAGTCTTGAATATACTTTTATATATGGAAGTAAAACATATGAGCTTCCATTTAGTGTAAAACTTAATGATTTTATTGCCGACAAATATCCGGGAACAGAATCTAGTTATTCTGCTTTCGAAAGTAAGGTTACGGTTATAGATGAAGAAGAAAACAATACTTTTGACGCCCGTATCTTTATGAATAATATTCTGGATTACCGTGGTTACCGTTTTTTCCAGGCAGGATTTGATCCTGATGAACTGGGCACAAATCTTTCGGTTAATCATGATTTTTGGGGAACATGGATAAGTTATATAGGATACTTTCTTTTATACATAGGATTAATGGTTATACTTGGTGATAAAAATACCCGTTTTGGTGACTTAAGGCTAAAGCTGAAAAAAATTAAAGCTAAAAAAGCTAAACTAATAACAGTACTGGTGTTATTTATTGGTTTAAGCGGGTATTCACAACACATTCATGATAAACCAACTGAAAAGCAGTTAGACTCTATAATTGAGAAATATAAGGTAAGTAAAGAACATGCGGCTAAATTTAGTCGTATTATTATTCAGGATGCAGGTGGTAGAATGAAGCCTGTAAATACTTTTGCTTCAGAACTTTTAAGAAAGGTAAGTAAAAGTGATACGTATAAGGATATGAACGCCGATCAGGTTTTTATATCAATTACACATTTACCTGAAGTATGGTATAATGTGCCTATTATCGCTCTTAGAAGAGGAAACGACAGTTTACGTATAGTTGCGGGTGTTGATAAGAAAGCTGAATATGCTTCTCTTGCCGATTTCTTTGACAATCAAGGTAACTACAAATTATCCCACACACTTGAAAGAGCTTACAGAGAACCTGTACCAAATCAGTTTGATACTGATTATATGGAGATTGATAAAAAAATTAATCTTCTGTATTCTGCACTTAGTGGAAGTATTTTAAAGGTTTTCCCAGTACCTAATGATCCTAATAATAAATGGGTTTCTTATTTAGAAGCTTCAGAAATTCAAAATGAAGATTTACAAAAAATAAAGAATATCCTTCCTTATTATGCACAATCACTTGAGGCAGCAGCAGAAAAAAATGACTATACTATGCCAAACAGCCTGATTGAAGGTTTAATAAACTATCAGCATAAATTTGGTGGAGAAGTTATGCCGGCAGATAAAAGAGTTGAAGCTGAGATTTTTTACAACAAGTATGATATTTTCAAAAAACTGTATCGCTATTATATGCTTGCCGGTTTATTGATGATGTTACTGGCTGTTGTTAAAATATTTAACCCATATAAATGGACTGTTAAGTCTCTTAAAGTGCTTAATGTTTTAATAGCGGTTTTATTTTTACTACATACGGCAGGACTTATTGCACGTTGGTACATATCAGGTCACGCACCTTGGAGCAATGCATATGAGTCGGTGATTTTTGTAGGGTGGTCAACTATGTTCTTTGGTTTAGCCTTTGGTTTTGGTTTCCGCCCGCTTTTAGTAAACTGGACTTTTAAAGGAATGTTCAAAATATCTGAAGAAAACAAATCAGAACTTACAGTGGCCGGATCGGCATTTGTGGCTGCAATGATACTTTGGGTAGCACACCAAAGCTGGACAGACCCGCAAATAGGCAACCTTGTACCTGTACTTAATTCGTATTGGTTAATGATTCACGTGGCAGTTATTGTGGGTAGTTATGGCCCGTTTACTCTAGGTATGATTTTAGGACTTATTTCATTATTGCTTATAATTTTTACAAACTCTAAGAATAAGCAAAAAATGGATTTAAATATAAAAGAGATTACCTATGTAAACGAGATGGTTTTAACCCTGGGGTTAGTTATGCTTACTATAGGTAACTTCCTCGGCGGTCAATGGGCTAACGAAAGCTGGGGACGCTACTGGGGCTGGGATCCTAAAGAAACATGGGCACTGGTAAGTATTATGGTTTATGCCTTTGTAATACACATGCGTTTTGTACCTAAACTTAGAGGAACATGGATATTTAACTTCTTTAGTATCTTAGCCTATGCTTCTGTATTAATGACTTATTTTGGTGTTAACTTCTATCTTACAGGGTTACATTCTTATGCAAGCGGAGAGGTGAGAACACCGGCATATTTCTTCTGGATGGCTCTTGGAGCATTAATAATAGGAGCAATATCGTTTGTACAGTACAAAAAACATTATTCTAAGAAATAATTAATAACAAAAAAGCCTCTTTAAAAAGAGGCTTTTTTTATCGGTCTTTTTTATGATGATGTTTATTTCGGGTTTCACTATAATGGTTTTTCACGGTATTGATAAACTGGAGTATTATACCAAGCCCCATTAGTATATAAACTATAGTGAACATTTTGCCTAAATCGGTTTGTGGCGCAAAATCACCATAACCTATAGTCGTTAGGGTAATTACCGAAAAATAAAGAGAGTTAACAAGGCTCCAGCCTTCTATAAAATGGTAAGATATTGTACCAACTATCAGTATTATGGTTGTGGTATACAGTAAATCCCTGTATTCCCTGTTTTTTAAAAAACTGGTAATGGTATTAAAAAACAACATATTTAGTATATTTATATATAGACTTTAAATATACTCAATTCTTTAGCTTAAGCGAATTTTTATTTAATTTTACAGTAAAATAAAACCATGAAAAAAATAGCAATATTAGCCTGTTCAATTGTACTTTTTGCTTCCTGCAAGAACAACACACAGGATACAACAACTGAAACAACCGAGACTGCACAGGCAGTTGAAAATCCAACAAACATGTCTAAAAAAAACATATACCAGTTTAAAGTAGAAGATCTTTATGGTAAAGAGTTTGACTTCTCTACACTTAAAGGTAAAAAAGTAATTGTAGTAAACACCGCTTCAAAATGTGGATTGACTCCGCAGTATGAAGAACTGGAAGCTCTTTATAAAGAATATCAGGATAAAGGTCTTGTTATTGTAGGTTTTCCTGCAAATAACTTTGCCAGCCAGGAACCGGGTACTAATGAGGAGATTGCTACTTTTTGTAAGCAAAACTATGGTGTAAGCTTCCCTATGATGTCTAAAGTATCTGTAAAAGGGGAGGATATGGCTCCAATATACCAGTTCCTTACACAAAAGGATAAAAACGGACTTCAGGATAGTGAGGTGGAATGGAACTTCCAAAAATACCTTATCAATACTAACGGAGAATTGGAAAAAGTGGTTAGCCCGCGTACTACTCCAAAAGATCCTGAAATTGTAAACTGGATTAACTCATAACGGGTTGTTTTAGTTTACACCCGCATTTATAATCTAGAATATACACATAATGATGTACCCAACAATACCTTTGGCACAAAGCATTATTGAAATATGCTGTGCTAAGGGAATCACTGATATTGTAATATCTCCGGGGTCGCGCAATGCACCTCTAACTATAGGTTTTGCAACTAATCCGGCTTTTAAGTGCTATAGTATAGCCGATGAACGCTGTGCAGCATTTTTTGCTACAGGTATGGCACAACAGCTTAAAAAACCTGTAGCTGTACTGTGTACTTCGGGTTCTGCATTACTTAATTATTATCCTGCCGTGGCAGAGGCTTTTTACAGCCAAATTCCACTTGTAATAATATCTGCCGATAGGCCGCATGATAAAATTGACATAGGGGACGGACAGACCATTCGTCAGGAAAATGTATATGCCAATCATATCGTTTATTCAGCTAACCTTCAGGAAGAGGCTTCTGCCGAAAATGATAATAAGATTAATGTAGCTATTGAAAAGGCCATTAGCGAAAAAGGTCCTGTACATATAAATGCTCCGTTTGAAGAGCCTTTATATGATACTACAGACCAGCTTACTGTTGAGCCTAAAATACTTGATGTTTCTTTTGAAAATTCTTTTAGTGAGGATTTGAGTCCGTTTGTAGAAAAATGGAATCTTGCTAAAAAGAAACTGGTTTTAGTAGGTGTAAACCAACCAAACTCAATTGATAAAGAAATACTGGAGCGGCTTGCAGAAGATCCTTCTGTAGTGGTAATGACAGAATCGACTTCAAATATCCATCATAAAAAGTTTTTAAACAGTATTGATGTTATAATCACACCGTTTAAGGAAGAGGACTTTAAAGCATTTTGCCCCGATATCCTGGTTACCTTTGGCGGAATGGTAGTATCAAAAAGGATTAAAGCCTTTTTAAGAAAATACAAACCTCACGATCACTGGCACATTGATACATTAAGGGCTTATGATACCTTTGGAGTACTTACCAAGCATTTTTTAGCTGAACCAAATCCATTTTTAAATCGTTTTTTACCGGCTACACATTTTGTAGAGAGTAGTTATAATCACAGAGCTCAGGAAATAAAAGCATACAGGAAACTGAAACATGATGAATACATGACTCAGATTCCGTTTAGTGATTTCAAGGTATTTGAATCGGTTCTTACTTCATTACCCGAAAATTCGCAGGTACAGATAAGTAACAGTTCTGCCGTACGATATATGCAGCTTTTTGATATGAAACCATCGGTTGAAGTGTTCTGCAACAGAGGAACCAGTGGTATAGACGGCTGTACATCTACCGCTATTGGTGCTGCCGTAGCCAGTGGTAAAGAAAATATTCTTATCACCGGAGACGTAAGTTTCTTTTACGACAGTAATGCGCTTTGGAACAGTTATATCCCAAAAGATTTTAAAATTCTGCTTATCAATAACGGTGGTGGGGGTATATTCAGAATATTACCGGGACATAAGGAAACAGCTGTGTTTAATACCTATTTTGAGACCGAACACAACCTGACAGGAGAACATCTTGCCAAAATGTTTGATTTTGAATATTCTGAGGCACATAACCTGGAAGAACTTAACAAAAACCTTGAAGCATTTTTCAGTAAATCTGACAGTCCGAAATTACTTGAAGTATTTACCCCTGTAAAAGAGAACGACCAGATATTAAAACAATATTTTAAAGAATTAGCCTAAGCTAAAACTTCGTACATTTATATAATAAACCACATAGGATGATTGAGATAGGACAATATAATACGTTAAAAATACAAAGAGATACCAGCGTTGGTTTATACTTAACCGATGGTAGTAAGGATGTTTTATTACCTAATAAGTATGTACCCCGTAAATTTGAAGTAGGGGATGAGTTGGCTGTTTTTGTATATCTTGATCATGAGGAAAGGCTGGTAGCTACGACATTAAAGCCATATATTACTTTAAATGATTTTGCATATTTAAGAGTAAGTTATATCAATAAATTTGGTGCTTTTGTAGACTGGGGACTTGAAAAAGACTTGTTTGTACCTTTTAAGGAACAGGCAAGACCTATGGAAAAAAGCAAACGCTACCTAATCCATATGCATATTGATGATAAAACAGGTCGCTTAGTAGGTTCAAGCAGAACCAGTAAGTTTCTGAATAATGAGACACTTACTGTTGATGAGGGTGAGGAAGTAGATTTAATTATTTCGCACATTACTGAGATGGGCATCAATGTCATTATTAATGGTAAACACAAAGGTCTTTTATATAAAGATGAAGTATATCAGGATTTGCGTACGGGTGATAGGGTTATCGGTTATGTAAAACTTATTCGTCCTGATAATAAAATAGACATTACGCTTCAAAAAGGCGGTGCCGATAGTATTGAGCCAAATGCTCAATATATACTGGAAGAGCTTCGTGAGAGCAGAGGCTTTATCAGGCTGAATGATAACAGCCATCCTGAGGATATAAAAACAGTGCTTAAAATGAGTAAAAAAGCATTTAAAAAGGCAATAGGTTCTTTATACAAGCAAAGACTTATTGAGATTAAAGAAGATGGTATTCATCTTATAAAAGAATAAAACATACTACCATGTCACTACACAACTTTAAAAACTGGACTGACAGTTTAACGGAAGAAGATATAAAACTGCCTGTATTGTTTATAGGGCATGGTTCTCCCATGAATGGTATTGAGGATAACGAGTTTTCGCAAACCTGGGCCAAAATGGGAAAAGAAGTTACAAGGCCCAAAGCTGTAATAGTAGTATCTGCCCACTGGTTAACACGTGGCACTCACGTTACAGCTATGGAAGAACCTAAAACTATTCATGATTTTGGTGGTTTTCCTCAGGCTTTATTTGATGTGGAATATCCTGCTAAGGGTAGTCCTGAGCTGGCAAAGGAAACAGCTAGCTTAATCACAAGTACAGATGTTGGACTGGATCACGACTGGGGGCTTGACCACGGTACTTGGACAGTAGTAAGACATATGTATCCGGATGCTGATATTCCGGTTTTACAGTTAAGTATAGATTATGGTAAGCCTGCTGAATATCACTATAATCTGGCAAAACAACTTTCAGCATTAAGAAAGAAAGGCGTATTGATTATAGGTAGCGGTAATATGGTGCACAACCTTCGTATGATAGACTGGCGCAAGCTTAATGAGCCAAACTATGGTTTTGACTGGGCTATTGAAATGAATGATATTTTCAAGCAAAAAATACAGGGTGGCGACCACAAAGCGCTTATGGAGTATGAAAAACTCAGTAAGTCGGCTAAACTGGCAATCCCAACACCAGATCATTATTATCCGTTAATGTATATACTGGGATTACAGGATAATAAAGATGAACTAAGCTTTTTTAATGATAAGCTTGTAGGAGGTTCATTAAATATGACTTCGGTAAAAATAGGATAACTCCTTAATCAAATAGATCTTCGTCGGCATCTTTCATAGGGTAAGTACCAAACAAAGGTGCCAGCTTAGATACTTTATAAGGCTTATAGCTAAACTTGTTAGAAAGTGCTATAATAGTTACAGTATCTTTCTTTAAAGTAACGTAAGACGATGTGTTACCATGCCACCAACCATTGTGATAAAACAACTTTTCACCTGTTTTCCACTCACGTAGCCTGATTCCCAATCCGTAATTTTTAACCCCTTTATGTTCGTAACTATAACCTTTAAATACTTTTTTTACAAGGTCGGGGTTTAAAAAATCATCAGAATAGGTTGCCATATCAAACTTCAGTAAATCTCTTGGGGTAGAGTAAATGTTTTTATCTCCGTATATATCGTCAAGGAAATCAAACTTATATAAAACATTATTCCCTTTGTAAGAAAGACTTGCTGTGTCTTTATGCTTTTCATAATCAAAAACATAAGTGTCATTCATGCCAAGAGGTTCAAATATTATCTTCTTCATGGCATCCCTGTAATTCATATGAGTTACTTTCTCTATAACCAGTGCTAGCATAGCATAGTTAGTGTTACAATAACCAAACTTCTTATCGGGTTTAAAGTATAAATCAAATTTATGCTTAGCCATTAAATCCAGTATATCCTGATTTTTAAGCATGCTTCTGTCCCAAATTTCAGCATTATCACAAAAATAGGCATAGTTAGGTAGTCCGCTTCTGTGATTTAAAAGCATTTTTATAGTAATATCCTCATAAGGAAATTCAGGCAGTATTACATTAACTTTCTGATCGAGTTCCAGTTTCTTAAAATCAATAAGTTTTAATACAACGGCAGCTGTAAGTACTTTACTAACAGAGGCAAGATGCAAAGCAGTATGGGAGTTAATTTCCTCTTTAGTACTTCTGTTAGCTATTCCTCCATAGGTTTCATAAAGTACCTGTCCGTTTTTGGCAACCAGAAAGCCTCCGCTTAGGTTTTGCCTTGGCCAAATATGATTGTAAAAATTATCAATACTCTCATATTTTGAATCTACAAAAGCCTGTGGAACCTTATTAAGTGTGACATCCAGTGGTTTTATCCTTAAAATTGTATCTTTTACTTCTTTTTTAACTTCATGATGTGCCAATGTAGGTTTTTCCTTTTTACAGGAGGCTAGGGTAAGTAATACTATAAGAGGGATAAATTTTAAAAACTTCATTATGCTATTCTGTGTATTCTAAACTGTTTAAATAGGGGTGGAAACGCAAATATAACTAAAGATTAGATTATTACCCCTGTTTTCTTTAAAGGTTAACACTTAAAACAATAGGTTTTTACATGAGTTTTGCATAAAAAACTGAATAAAAGTAATTTATAACTCTCATTTTTACTATATTTTTTTAGCCTGTTTAAATGTATTGGCAAATGCAAAAAATCCCGTATTTTTACGGGAAATATTAAAGACACATGAGTACTATAGACTGGAAAACAGTAAAGGAATTTGAAGATATTACCTATAAAAAATGTAATGGCGTTGCCCGTATAGCCTTTAACAGGCCGGATGTACGTAACGCTTTCAGACCTAAAACAACAAGCGAACTTTTTGAAGCTTTTCTTGATGCAAGGGAAGATACCTCGATAGGGGTAGTGTTACTTTCTGCAGAAGGCCCTTCTTCTAAAGACGGTGTATATTCTTTTTGTAGCGGAGGTGACCAGAAGGCTCGCGGACATCAGGGCTATGTAGGTGATGATGGTATGCACAGGTTAAATATTCTTGAGGTACAACGACTAATTCGCTTTATGCCAAAAGTGGTAATTGCCGTAGTACCTGGATGGGCAGTAGGTGGCGGACACAGTCTTCACGTAATTTGTGACCTTACACTTGCCAGTAAAGAACATGCTATATTCAAACAAACCGATGCTGATGTTACCAGTTTTGATGGCGGATATGGGTCGGCTTACCTTGCTAAAATGGTAGGACAGAAACGTGCTCGCGAAATATTCTTTTTAGGAAGAAACTACTCGGCTCAGGAAGCGTATGAAATGGGGATGGTTAATGCTGTTATCCCTCACGCTGAACTTGAAGATACCGCATACCAATGGGCTCAGGAAATACTGGATAAATCGCCTACATCTATCAAGATGCTTAAATTTGCGTTTAACCTTACCGATGACGGAATGGTGGGACAACAGGTATTTGCCGGTGAAGCTACCCGTTTAACTTATATGACCGAAGAGGCAAAAGAGGGGCGTGATGCTTTCCTTGAAAAAAGAAAGCCTAACTTTAGGGAAATTAAATGGATACCATAAATAACGACTTTACAAATAATGTAATAGATACTGCTTCCCTGCCTAAGTTTGAGGAAGCAGTACTTACTACATTACATCCTGCCTATAAAAAGATAATGTACTTTAATGTTGGTATTGTTTATTTAATGCTGGCTATCGCTATTGGAGCAATATGTTATTTTAACGAACAAGTACATCCCTATATAGTTCCGGCAGTAATTGTTTACCTTTTACTACTGTTAATCACTATTGTGTTTGTAAACCTTAGTTTTAAAAACAGGGGATATGCTTTTAGAACGCATGATGTTATTTATAAAAATGGTGTACTGGCTACCACAACCACTATTATACCTTATAACCGTGTGCAACATGTTGCACTGCATGAGGGTATTTTGTCACGCAAGTTCGGGCTGGCAGCTGTAGAAGTTTTTACAGCAGGTGGTGACAGTAGTGATGTAAAAATAGCCGGTATTGAAAAAGAACAGGCCGAAAGCATCAAACAGCTTTTGGTTGGAAAAATATTAAAACAGAATACTCCTAATGAAGAGTGATTTCAGTAAACCACAACGACAGTCACTTGTAGGTGTTGTAGTAATGTTTGCCGATACACTTAGAGGTGTAATCAAAGGGCTATGGCCTTTACTTATTGTTTGGATATTCAGGCTAAAGGACTATGATAAATTCTCTGTTATAGCAGGGGCGGTTGCTATCATTGTTTTGGTGGCAGTTATAGCCTATCTTAAATATCTTAACTTCACTTTTTTCCTTGACGAAAAGAATCAGGAATTTGTTATACGTCACGGAATACTAAACAAAAGCAGATTAGCTATTCCTTTAGATAAGATACAGCAAGTAAATATAAATCAATCGCTTATACAGCGTATAATTGATGTTTATGCGCTTGAGGTAGATACTGCCGGGAGCAGTAAAAAAGAAGTTTCCATAAGAGCTATAAATCATGATTTGGCTTTATTGCTAAAAGAACGACTTCTGGAAAATGAATATGAAACAAATGATGATGTTACCAGTGAAGAAGGGCAAGTAAAAGCAAAAACGAGAAGTACTGAAAAAGAACATCCGTTTATACAAATCAGTCTTCTTACGCTTTTTAAAACCGGAATCACATCAAACTACACCCGTAGTTTTGCCCTTCTTTTTGCCTTTGTAGTAACAACTTATCAATATATTGAAGATTTTATTGAAGCCGCAGGTTACGAAGAAGATACACTGGACAGTTATTTCGACCCTGAACTACTGCTTAGATTCATCACCTTTATTATTGTAGGCATATTATTCCTTACACTATTCATTAATCTTGGGCGTACCATAATACGTTATTTTGGATTCAAAATAACCCGTAAACAAAACTCATTGCTTTTATCTCATGGCCTGTTAAGCACTAAGAGTACTATAATACGTCCTGAAAAAGTACAGCTACTGGTTATTGGCAGAAACTTTTTTCAAAAGAAACTAGGAATACAGGATATAAGAATAAGTCAGGCATTTAATCAGAGTACTAATAAAAAACAATTACAATCGGCTATAGAAATTCCCGGATGTGATGATAGTGAAAGGGATACACTGCTTAAATTTCTCCTTAATAAAATTCCGGAGAAAGGCGTAGCGCTTAAACCAAGTATCAGGAAACTGATATTTATGATAATAAAGTCGCTTGTAATACCAATTGGAGTATTTTTCTTTATTTCATATTTATCTCCCGAAATGAGGGATTATATAATATTCTTGCCTATATATATTATTTTTGTAGGCCTGATTGTATTTTTCTCTTTTAGAAATTACAGGCTTTTTGTGAATAACGATTTCATTATAAAAAAAGGGGGAGCATGGGATGTTGACACCCAAATACTGGCGCCTCATAAAATTCAGGGTATTAGCCTTACCCAGTATTTTTGGCATAAAAGTTCTGATATAGGTATTGTAACCCTTCATACAGCAGGAGGAAATCTTGTTTTCGGACTTACCGATTATACAAGGCTAAAAGAGCTTACTAACTACTGGTTATATCAGGTTGAAACAACCGATAAGAACTGGATGTAATAATTAACGATTAAAATTAAGTTTTATATAAATGGCAAATGCTAAAGCGTGGTTTGAAGCCGCAAGATTAAGAACCTTACCATTATCGGTATCAGGAATACTGGTAGGTAGTTTTTATGCTTTTTCTCAGGGAATGGTTAACTGGAGTATTTTTGGTTTTGCATTATTAACCACATTAGGACTGCAAATACTTTCAAATTTTGCTAATGACTATGGAGACGGAGTGAAAGGTACCGATAACGAAAACCGTATTGGTCCGCAACGAGCCATACAAAGCGGAGCGATTACAGTTAAAGCAATGAAAAAAGGAATAATACTAACCTCGTTGCTAACCCTTGGCGCTGCAATAGCTCTTATATACCTGTCTTTTGGGAAAGATAATCTTGTATACTCATTGTTCTTTTTCTTTTTAGGACTGGCTGCTATAGCTGCAGCTATTAAGTATACTGTAGGTAAATCTGCTTATGGTTACAGGGGGTTAGGAGATTTATTTGTATTTATATTCTTTGGCCTTGTAAGTGTACTGGGTTGTTACTTCCTTTTCTCTAAAGAACTTGATATACTTATTTTACTTCCTGCTATTTCTATAGGACTGCTTAGTGTAGCCGTACTTAACCTTAATAACATGAGGGATCAGGTTTCAGATGCCATGTCGGGCAAAAACACACTGGTAGTAAAATTAGGAGCTAAACGTGCTAAAATATATCATTATTTCATAATCCTTACCGCATTGTTTTTAACACTGCTATTTGCTATCTTGTATAACTTTAAGCCTGTGCAATACCTGTTCCTGTTGGCTTACATACCGTTTTTACTACATATAAAAACAGTTAGTAAAAACACTGTACCAAGGGAATTGGATCCAGAGCTTAAAAAAGTAGCACTAGGAACATTCCTGCTTTCAGTACTGTTAAGTATCGTATTACAGTTTTAATATATAATAACCTCACAACTTTAAAATTATGAAAATAACCTATTACGGACATGCCAGCCTTGGAATTGAGGTAGGTGGAAAAAATATAATTGTAGACCCGTTTATTACCGCAAACGAACTGGCTAAACATATTGATATTACTAAGCTTAAAGCCGACTATATCCTGATTACACACGCACATGGTGACCACATTCTTGATGTTGAAGCTATTGCTAACAACACAGGTGCAACTATAGTTTCTAACGCAGAGATTGCTGGGTATTATGAGAAAAAAGGTTTCAATACACACCCAATGAATCATGGTGGTAGCTGGAATTTTGACTTTGGTAAAGTGAAATATGTAACTGCTATTCACTCCAGCTCTTTCCCAGACGGAACTTATGGCGGTAACCAGGGTGGTTTTGTAATTGAAGGCGAACACAAAAACATATACATAGCCGGAGATACAGCTGTAACCTATGACATGAAACTTATTCCGCTTCGCACAAAGCTTGATCTTGCTATACTTCCTATTGGTAGCAACTTCACTATGGATGTGGAAGATGCTATTATAGCTTCAGATTTCCTTGAGTGCGATAAAGTATTAGGGTATCACTACGATACTTTTGGATACATTAAAATTAACCACGAGGAGGCTAAAAAGAAATTCTACGATAAGGACAAGGATTTGATGCTATTGGAAATAGGAGGATCATTAGAGCTGTAATGAAAGCTACTTATACAAAATACATACTAAATTTTAAACGCCCCAGCGGAACTTCGCGGGGCGTTCTTACTGAAAAGGAGACCTGGTTTATCATTATTGAACATAATGGTAAAAAGGGGATAGGCGAATGCGGAATATTAAGAAGTCTTAGTATTGATGACAGGGATGATTATGAAGAAAAGCTGAAATGGACCTGTGAGAACATTCATTTGGGTGTAGACGAGCTTTGGGATGAGTTGGTCGAATTTCCTTCTATACAGTTTGGTGTAGAAATGGCTTTTAAATCTCTTGAAGTTAATAATCCTTTTGTTTTATTTCCATCAGAATTTACAAAGGGGGAGAAAAATATTGCCATAAACGGACTGGTTTGGATGGGTGATGAGGCTTATATGAAAGAGCAGATTGATGCCAAACTTGAACAGGGATTTGATTGTATTAAGCTCAAAATAGGTGCTATTGATTTTGATAAAGAATTGTCATTGTTGGCTTTTATACGTGAGAATTTCTCTCCTGAACAGATTGAAATAAGAGTTGATGCTAACGGAGCTTTTAATACAACTGAAGCTTTAAATAAACTAACTCAACTTTCAAAATATCAATTACATAGTATTGAGCAGCCTGTTAAACAAAAACAGGAAGACACTATGGCCGATTTGTGTAAAATCACTCCACTGCCTATAGCGCTTGATGAAGAGTTAATAGGAGTTTTCGGGTATGAAAACAAACGTGAACTACTTCAAAAAATAAAGCCTCAATACATTATTTTAAAACCAAGTCTTGTTGGTGGCTTTAAGGGTTCATCTGAATGGATTGAAATTGCTGAAGAATTAGGCATAGACTGGTGGGTTACATCGGCACTGGAAAGTAATGTAGGCTTAAACGCTATAGCGCAATGGACCTATACACTTGGTAATACCATGCCTCAGGGATTAGGAACCGGCGGATTATATACCAACAATTTTGACTGTCCGCTTGAAGTGAAAAATGGAGAGCTGACATATAGAAATGATCTTGATTGGAAAGTAAACTTATAAAAAAAGAGCCTAACGGCTCTTTTTTTATGCTTGTTCTGAATTTGTAGTTATAATAGGGGCAAGGCAGTTTTCAGGTATATTAAAAGACTCCACAATAGGGACAGCATCCCGTCTTATTTCCCAACATAACTGACTGAAAAGTTTTCTTATCGCTTTGGTTTTAACACCTTCCATATAACCCTGTTCCAGGTACCATGCTTTATTTTCCTGTAATTTATTAATAGCAAACAGATTGTAAAGCCTTGTTAATACTTCTTTTAAAGACTCGTCTGCCGATTTTAACTGCAACTGGAATTGCTCTAAAAATACCCTATCCAAATACGCAAATGCTATTTGCAGCATGTGTGGGTGCATTATATTAGCAGCATCAAAAGTATCAAGTCCGTCATCCACCAAGCGTTTAAAACGACGTGCTGCAGAACTCACCAGTTCTTTCTCTCTATATTGAAAAGCATGTAAATGGAATTCCGGGTCTTTTAAATGACTGTCATCGGTGTTTCTTGTTGCAAAGGGATTCTTTTCGGTAACTGCCGTTTTTGCCTGATCTAACACATAACTAAAAATAGTAGCTATATTCATCTCACTAAATTGTTTACGGAATTCTCCTAAACGATTTTTAGCTACTAGCTGCATCAGTACTGTATTATCACCTTCAAACGTGGTATATATTTCAGTATCGTTTTTTAAATCATCAATACGGTTTTCAGAGAGGTAGCCTTTACCTCCACAGGCTTCACGACATTCCTGTAAAGCATCACGCGTATTCCATGTAGAATATGACTTCATGCCGGCCGCAAGAGCTTCTATTTCCTGCATATCATCTTCGGTACGGTTCATAAAACGTTTGGTAAGGTATTGTAGTCCGAAATGTATCGCAAAAGTATTAGCCAGATAAGGCATAAGTCTTTGCTGATGTATCCTATAGTTAAGCACAGGGACTTCAAGCCCACCGTTAGGACCAAATTGCCTGCGGTTATCGCCATACTTAATAGCAATGGTTAGTCCGGTTTTTGCAGCAGCCAATGCCGAACGCGGTATACCTATACGTCCGCCAACCAGTGTCCCCAACATGGTAAAGAATCTCCTGTTATCACTTGGTATGGAGGTTTCAAATTCACCTTTTTCATTAACCTGAGCAAAACGATCCAGCATATTATCATAAGGTATAACTACGTTATCAAAATAAATAACCCCGTTATCAACCCCGTTTAAGCCCATTTTATGTCCGCAGTCCTCAATTCGAACGCCTGATAATACATTTTTATGTCTATCTCTTATAGGAACAATAAAAGCATTTACACCATAATCCTTATCATCTATAATAAGTTTAGCAAATACGGTAACCATTTCACCGTGTAAAGCCGTGTTCCCTATATATTCTTTACGGGCAAACGGTACCGGAGTGTTTATAGTAAAACTTCTGCTTTTATGATTGTAGGTAGCAGTAGTTTCAAGCCCTTTAACGTTAGATCCGTGATGGGTTTCGGTCATTGCAAAGCCTCCCGGTATATCTAAAGTACCGATATCTTTAAGGTATTTTTCAAAATGTTTTTCGGTGCCGAGGAACATAACGCTCATTCCCCATAATCCAAACTGAACACCAAATTTAATAACAAGGCTCAGGTCATGATAACTAAGGGTTTCCATTATGGTAAAGTATCCTTCAATATCACCTGCTCCTCCATACTGTTTAGGGTAAGCATGGCTACCAAAACCTTGTTTAGCGAGTATTTTACACCATTCAAGTACTTTTTCCCTATATACGGTTATATCGGTTGAAGTTTCGAAAGCAAATTCAGGCTGACTTATTATTTTTTTAACCCTGTTTATTATCGCTGCCTGATCACCGTCAAGAAGTGCAGTCATTTTTTCCTTACTAAAGCTCTCAACTGTTTTAAGCTTGTTAGTAATGGTATCATGAGTTTCGCATAGGGAAGAGATAGCCTCATTACTTATAATACCAAGTTGTGCTTCTAACTTTAAGAGTTGCGGTTCTATTACCTTAATATCTTCTTTACTGTAAGTAGATCTGTCGGCATTAGCAATAAAAAAGCCCAGTTCGGTAAGATTTTCAGGTTTATGGTTATTGAGCGCTTTGTTAATAAGGTCTTTCCAAAAGAAAAGTTCAGATCGCCCCGGCGGATTATTCAAATCAATTTTTGATTTTAGAAAATCCTTTTCGGCTTTAGAGAAATTATCCTGATTATTTATAAAATCATTAAGGGCTGTATATTCTTCTTTTGTTAATATATCATCCTGCCAGGCTAAGTAAATAACAGGCAGTAATATATTGAGCTTAGGGTCATTAAGAAATGTAATATTCATTTTAATTGGATTAGAATATTAAAAATAGGCAATTCCTTACTTTTTACTTTTAAAATAGTGTTAATTGTATACTCAACAAACAGGTTAAAACTTATTATTTAACTCATTAAAAACAAAGGGATTATGTTAAAGTTTTTTTATAACATTGTGTGAATGACTGTATTAAAGTTAAAGTTTGCTAATTGGCAATTATTTAATGCTGAATTGCACAATAATTAGAAAATAAGTTAATAACTTAGGACTATATAAAACAAACAATAAAAGAGTAATCATCTATTAAATTAAATTGCCATGGAACGCATAATTATGACACAGTCGGGAGGTGTTGGGGCCATGAGAACCGTTTCTTATGAAGAGGCTGCCGCACAACAGGAGAAAGAAGCACAGGTAAATGAAGTTCTGTCTTGTAATCTGCTACTCAAAAATCTTATTAAAACGAATTTGAGACTTTTAAAAATTAATGATATAACAGCTATTTTACTTTTCTAAAAAATGTTGCTATGGGAAATGAAGAGAGAAAACATAATGAGAATGAAAAACCTGAGGAAAACAAACAAAACGAATCTGAAACTGTAGGAAATCCAAATAAGTACCTTGCTATGGAACAGCCGGGAGTTTCTTACACCAAAGAGCATACTGAAACTGATTCTGACAATATTAATCCTGACGATTTTAACGGTAGGGATGAATGGGACGAAGAAGGAGGAAACAGCATATACTCTGAGGCTTTTAACCAGGATGATTCCGTTTTAAGTGATAATATCGATTTGGATGAAGATCAAAATAAGTCGGTTTCCAGTGATGATGACGATTTTGAAGAATCTAACGAACGATATACCAATTAAGAATCCAAGTAATCCTTTTATATCAATCCCCTATATTGTAATAATATTGGGGATTTTTCATAATAAACCAAACCAATTAATGACAGGAAATTCTAAAATAGCTATTTATGGTGCTTTAGCTGCAAACCTTGCCATTGCAGTTGTAAAATTTATTGCAGCTTCTTTTACAGGGAGTTCAGCTATGGTGTCAGAGGGTATACACAGTACGGTAGACAGCGGTAATTCATTACTACTGCTTTTAGGAATAAAGCGAAGCCAGAAACCGGCAGATGAAACACATCCTTTCGGACATGGTAAGGAAATTTATTTTTGGACACTAATCGTTGCTATATTAGTTTTTTCACTTGGTGGTGGTATGTCTATCTACGAAGGGATTACTCATTTACAACATCCTGTAGAACTAAAAGATCCTTTTTGGAATTATATTGTATTATTTGCTTCAATAGGTTTTGAGGGAACTTCTTTAATTTATGCCATCAGGCAGTTTAATAAGAATAGCGGAAAAAGAGGCTTTTGGAAAGAACTAAGCCTTAGTAAAGACCCCGGACTGTTTGCTGTAATATATGAAGAAAGTGCCGCCATAACCGGACTGGTAATAGCACTGCTGGGTGTATTTCTGGGACATTATTACAATAATCCGTTTTTTGATGCACTTGCATCTATGTTTATTGGCGCTGTACTTATAATTGTAGCGATTATTATGGTGAGGGAAAGTAAAGGGTTGCTGGTAGGGGAGAGTGCTAACAGTACTATTGTAAAAGGTATATATGATTTGGTTAGTAATGATAAAAGGGTAAAAACATTATATTTCCCTTTAACTATGCATCTTGCTCCCGATGAAATTTTACTGGCTCTTGATGTGGAGTTTCAAAGTGACATGACGGTAGACAACCTATTTATTACTATAAAAGAACTTGAAGACGAAATAAAGGAAAAATTCCCTACAGTCAAGAAAATATATATAGAGGCCAAGAACTTTGGCGGACAGGATCGCCCATGGATAATTGACACGATGGGTTAAAAATCAAAATATAAATCATTCTTTTTCAAATACACTTCACCAGCTCCATTCTCCCAATTGCTTTTGTATCCTTTACATGGAATGTAATTTATTTTATATACGAAGAATTATAATATTATAAGTCGTAAAGCCATGATTTAAACTTATAACATTATAGGAAAAACCTTTAGCATTATAACCGCCAAAAGTCAATGTATACGTATCTTTGCAGTGCAAAATTAACAGATTCAATACAGTTAGTTTCAACGAAAAGCTTTTCGGTTAAATATTGTTTTTTACAGATGTTAAAACAGTATAAATTATAAATTTGTTTAAGTAAAAAATTACCATAATGAGATTCCACACAAGAAAATGGGTAAAACCCGAAGATTTAAATCCAAACGGAACTTTGTTTGGAGGAAAATTACTAGCATGGATTGATGAAGAAGCTGCTTTATATTCTATTGTACAGTTAGAAAATCAACGTGTAGTAACCAAGCACATGTCGGAAATCAATTTTATGAGTTCTGCCAAGCAGGGTGATATTGTAGAGATTGGTATTGATGTAGTAAGGTTTGGTAATTCATCAATAGTACTAAAATGTGAGGTGCGTAATAAAATGACTCACGAAAAGATTATTACAGTAGATAACATTACTATGGTTAACCTGGATAGCTTTGGGAGACCAAGTCCACATGGTAAAACCAAAATAGAATATGTAAAAGACAGGATAGCGAACCGTTAATGGTCGCCATCCGTCTCTACAAATACGGTATTGTTATTTGACGGAAGTTCAAATATTTCCAAATCAAAGTATTTTACGGCAGCAATAACGTGGTCAAATATATCGGCCATAATATATTCATAATTCACCCAGCGTTTATCTGTAGTAAAGGCATAAATTTCAATAGGTATGCCTTTTTCTGTGGGCTGCAAGTGCCTGCACATCATGGTCATATCCTTATTAATAGCCGGATGGTTTTCAATATACTGATTGATATATTTCCTAAATAAGCCCAAGTTAGTCATATTACGACCGTTTATCTGTATGCTCTTATCAACAGAATTCTGACTGTTAAATTTATCAATGTCCGCCTGACGATGATCTATATAGGATTTTATAAGCTGAATCTTTTTAAGCTCTTCAATCTCATCTCCGGAAACAAATCTAACTGAATTGGTTTTTATAAGAATATTTCTTTTTATCCTTCTACCTCCTGAAGTGACCATCCCTCTCCAGTTTTTAAACGAGTCGGAAATTAGACTGTAAGTAGGTAGGGTAGTGGTGGTATTATCAAAGTTTCTAACCTTAACTGTAGCAAGGTTAATTTCAATCACATCACCGTCTGCCCCATACTTGTCTATAGTAATCCAGTCACCAATGCGAACCATATCATTCACACTAACCTGTATACTGGCAACAAAACCAAGAATAGTATCCCTGAATATTAATAATATAATTGCTGAAATAGCCCCTAAAGCCCCCAGAAGAGTTTCTATTTTAAGACCAAACAGTGTAAGTATTATTGAAATACCGGCAAATATCCAAAGGATAATCATTAATACCTGTATATAGCTGTCAATTGGTTTGTCACTATATGCAGGTTTGGTTTTAAGATAATCTTTTAACGAATGTAATACACTACGTATAATCCATAGGAAAAGGAAAATCATGAATATGCTCATTCCTTTTTCAAAAAACTTCTCCCAGTAGGCAAAACTCTTTAATACAATTGGAATGGTTACATAAACAAAATAAGTAGGTACTAAATGGGCAACGTACTTTGTAGCTTTATTTTCTACTAAAATATCATCAAAGGCAGTTTTAGTACGCTTTGCAAAAACGGTAAAAGCAGCAACAAGTATCCTTTTAGATATAAAATCAAGGATAAACGCTACTATTATTATAACAATAATATTAACTACCAGATTGCCATAACTAGCCGATGTACGACTAAAATCTAAATCCCTGAATAATTTATATGCCCAGTTGAATATTTCCATTTATGAATTAGCAGATTCTTTAAAATATTTGTTTTCAATATAAAAGGTACCAAAAGGTATAACAGAAGCCAAACAAATTATAACAAATTTCTTTGTAGGCCATTTGTGCTCGCTGTTAAGCATAATGGCAAGAACTATGTAAGCAATAAAAAGAAAACCATGTATAGGTCCCATTATTTTCACAACCTGTTCCATATCCATAGTATACTTTAAAGGTACACCAATAAATAAAAGTGCTAAAAAAGAAATACCCTCAAGGGTAGCTATAGTTTTAAAGAATTTGATCATAATGCTTAATTTTCGGCAAAGGTAGTAATTAAGAATTATTCTAAAAAACTGTAAAAGTTAATTGTGTAGTATAAATAAAAAAAGCTGTTTGTTTCCAAACAGCCCTAATTATATAACCGATGTAAATTATTAAAATTCCTGTAATGCTTTGTTGTATTCCCTTAAGTCAAGCATGTTGTTTTTGTTGCCTAAATCAGTAAATAGGGAAATAAGGTATTCTAAGCTTTCCATGTTGTTTTCTGTACTCACGGTGTTACCGTCTGTAATAAGTTCTGTTTCTTCATCTACAGGCTCATCGTCAGGTATTGGTATTAAAAACGCACCGTTTGCTTCAAGGTGTTCATACGTTAAACGTATTGCCTTTACTAATACAGGTACTTGCTCTTCAAGCGCATATTCACGCAGTTTTTTCAGGTCGGTTATTAGCGTCTCAGCAACAAAACCGTTTTTAAACAAATCAACCTGAATTTTCTTGATCAGTTTTTGTGCACTCGGATTCTCCACAGCTTAAAGTGATTTAGTTTTGAACTTGTTTAAGGATTGCAAAAATACTATTTTATCTAATTTTTCCATATCTTTTTTTTAAATAATTGCCAAAAGCCTTATTAAACCTTATTTTTGAGCGATATAAACCTACATATGAGCAAACGCGACCTTAAAAAATACCTCTCTCAACTTACTAAAAATCAGCTTGAAGAACAGTTTTTAGAAATTTATGACAAGTTTAGTGATGTTAAAACCTACTACGATTTTGTTTTTAACCCTAAGGAAGATAAACTGGAACAGGAGGCTAAACTGAAAATATCTAACGAATATTTTCCTGTAAAAGGAAAAAAAGCAAAGATGAGAAGGTCGGTTGCTCAAAAATATATTAAGCATTTTGTTACACTGGGGGCTGATCCGTTTATGGTAGCCGATGTTATGCTGTTTAATATTGAAATAGCCCAAAGTTATTCTGCCGAGAAGTTTGTAAAACAGGCTACATTTTATAAAAGCATGCTTAACTCCTATAAACAGGCTGCCGATTATATTGTAGCTAACGGAATGGCTCCTGATTTTAAAACCCGCCTGAAAAACATACATGACGAAGCTTTTGAGCAAAAATGGGAAAACCGCAAGGAGTTTGAACGTATTTACGATAATTTCGAATAACTACATAAACAGGTTGGTTTGTATATCTGCTAAATGATATCCTGCTCTGAGTTTTCCTACCCTGAATAGATTAACTTTTTCATGCGCCAAACGTGTGGGCTCGGGGATACGGTGCTTTATGGTACATTGTTTCATTATTCTTAATGAATCTTCTACAGATACTTTATGCCCCGGGGCAATATAAACAGGCTTTACATTTGTTTTAGTTCGCAGCGCATAACCTAATAATTCGCTTCCGTTGTAAATGGGGCTGGTGCTAAATTTATCATCTGCTAACGGATCATAACGACCATAAAGCATACTTTTAGCACAGCCTATTGTTTGAATATCTTGTAAAACACCAAAATGAGAAGCAATTCCCATACGTCTTGGATGAGTAATTCCCTGTCCGTCCAAAACCAACATATCGGGTTTTACAGGTATCTGTTCCCATGCTTCCATTAATGCCGGCACCTCCCTAAAACCTAAATACTGTGGTACATAGGGAAATTTCGTTTTGGTTTCTATTAATGAATAGGACTGTAAAACCATTTGCGGATAACTTAGTATAACTATACCTGCATAAACAGTATCACTATCTTTATTATGTGAAATGTCGCCTCCTGCTATAGTAGTAATATTTTTATCGTATGTTTGCAAAATCAACTTTTGACTTAGTTCATTTTGGACAGCAGTAGCTTCTGCAATCGAAATGGCATTATAATTTAGCATATCACACCTTTAAAGAAGAACTTCTAAAATACAAATTAAAATTCCCCGTTTAATAGTGTATATTGCTAATGTTTCCTTAAATTAAGGGATTGCAAAAGTTTAAGATTTTTTAAACACAAAATAAGGCTCCAACCACCTTATTTTTGGTATTTATCGAACTGTATGGAAAGAGAAGTTAAGGAAGTAGACAGGAAAGAGCTGTACCAATATCAGAAAAACGATATAGATACGATTTTCGAAAAGTTTGAAGGCAAGCCTGATAACTATCATCTGTTGTACCAGTTACCTACAGGTGGAGGGAAAACTGTAATCTTTTCTGAGATAGCCCGCAGATACTTAGAACAATATAAGCGTAAGGTTTTAGTACTTACGCACAGAATAGAGCTTAGTAAACAAACCTCAAAAATGCTTAAAAGCTTTGGGGTTAAAAACACTGTTATAGACAGCAGCGTAAAAGAGCTGCCGCATGACAATGAATACTCGTGCTATGTAGCCATGGTAGAAACCTTAAACAACAGGCTTAAGGATAAAAAATTCCATATGGACGACGTAGGGCTTGTAATTGTTGATGAGGCACACTACAACTCGTTTAGAAAACTGTTCTCATTTTTCAAAAAGTCTTTGTTTTTGGGAGTAACAGCTACTCCGCTAAGTTCAAACATCGATTTACCGATGTATGAAACCTATAGCGAACTGATAACAGGAGAACCTATTCAGTCGCTTATTGATAAAGGTTATCTGGCTAAAGCAGCAATGTATGATTATGATGTAGAACTTACATCTTTAAAGCTTGGTATTAATGGTGACTATACGGTAGCTTCGTCTGACGAACTGTATTCGCGTGCCGTTATGCAGGATTTGCTGCTACAGGCTTATGATTATCGCTCAAAAGGTAAAAAAACACTGATATTTAACAACGGTATATATACATCATTATATGTATATGAAACCTTTAAAGCTGCCGGATTACCTATTAAACACCTTGATAACAGAACGCCCGAAATGGAGCGTAAAAAGATATTAAGCTGGTTTAAAAACACTCCAGACGCTATATTAACGTCGGTCTCTATCTTAACAACCGGTTTTGATGAGCCTACAGTAGAAACTATTATTCTTAACAGAGCGACACGTTCGCTAACGTTGTATTTCCAGATGATAGGGCGTGGCTCACGTAAACTCCCGGGGAAAGATACATTTACTGTAATCGATTTAGGTAATAACGCACAGCGATTCGGTTTATGGAGTGACCCGGTAGACTGGCATTACATTTTTAAAAATCCTGAATTATTCCTGGATAGTATTCGTACCGACGCTGAAATAGAAAGCCTTCACGTTTACACTATGTCTGAGGAGATAAGGAATAAATTTCCTAATTCTGACGATGTAGAATTTGATGTAGAGGACGAATTTAAAGTCGCTGCCGAGTTAAAAATGAAACCGAAAGCGGTTATTGATAAGTCTATCATGCAACATGCACAAATGTGTGTTGAAAACAGCGAAACTATACCCGAAGCCCGTAAACTGGCAAAATTATTGGAACCTGATATTGAATACAGGGTTAAACAGTATTCTAACCTTCTTACAAGAACTACAAAAAATTACCGTGAATGGCTTATGGAGGATTACAGAACCCGACTTGGTACTAACATAGGTAAGCTGTTTAGGAAATATGCTATGGAAGAAGATTAAAATAACGACAGCTGTCCTCCTGAAGAAGGTTTGTCTTTTTTAGGAGGCTGCGCTTCTCCAAAAACAGTTCTGCCACCATATTTATACGATTCATCTCTTTCTTTTTGAACTAAAGCATCAAAATTCTCATTAGGGCTAAAACCTTTTTCGGCTTCCCATGATATTTCAGAAAGTTTCCTGATAGCATGCATTTTATCGCTGTTGCCAATTTTTGCTTTTTGAATAGCTGTCTGTAGCGTATTGATTGTTTCATCAAAGGTATTTACAGGCACCGGAAACGGATGTCCGTCTTTACCACCATGAGCAAAAGAAAAACGGGCAGGATCTTCAAATCGGGTAGGGGTGCCATAAATTACCTCACTCACCAATGCCAACGACTGTAATGAACGTGGCCCCATTCCTTTAAGCATTAACAGACTTTCAAAATCTTCAGGCTTATTTTCATGAGCTACCCAAAGCATGGCGCCTAAACGTTTCATGTTTACGTCTTTCATACGTACATCATGATGACTGGGCATTACCAAATGGTTTATTTCCTTCAATATCCTCTCGGGATTCTCATTTGCAATAACCAGTGATTTTTCCCTTGCCGAAGCTGCATTATGGGCTGTAAGGTTTAAAATTTCTCCTTTATTCTTACCATATATAAACGTATGGGGTTCATCAATAAACGATTGCAAGTCTTTTGAATGCCAATGGTATCTGCGCGCCATAGCATTACTGTCATTCATTCCCTGCTGTATAACACACCAATCTCCTTTATCGGTAACTATAAAATTATGCTGATAAAGCTGATACCCATCCTGTATAGCAGTATTATCTACCTTAGCAGTAAGCTTACTGAAATTAGCCAGTTGAGAACCGTCCAGTCCGGTTTTATAGCCTACGGCAAGTAATTCTTCCGGAGTTTTAGTGGAGTGTTTGCCCTTACCGCCACAAATGTAAATACCCAACTCTTTAGCGTGTGGATTTACCGAACGTTTTAAAGCTCCCAATACAGAAGTGGTTATACCCGATGAATGCCAATCCATACCCATAACAGCACCAAAACTTTGAAACCAAAACGGATTAGATAATTTATTTACAGCCTCGGCCGCAGAAAATTCCATTACAATAGTTTCCATAATGGAAAGCCCCAATTTTGACATCCTTTCGGAAAGCCAAAGAGGCACATGTCCGTTATGTAATGGTAAATCTGCTGATCCGGAGTGTTTCATGCTATAAATTATGAATATGTAAAAATACAAAACAGCCGTGCTTAAAAATGTTAAACACGGCTGTTTGTTTAAAGTTATACTGTTTTTACACTAAACCATTAATTTGGGCATACTGCAACAGCATTATAGTTTTAGCGTCTTTTATTTTACCATTCTTAATCATATCAATGGCTTGTGTAAACGGCATTTCAAGCACTTCTATGTTTTCATGCTCACTTTCAACACCACCGCCTTCACTGATTTTCATATCTGCAGAATAGGCTCCTGTAAAGAAATATATTATTTCGGTTACTGACCCCGGAGACATATATACCTCCATTATCTTTTTAACCTCGGTAATCCTGTAACCCGTTTCTTCCTGCGTTTCACGTTTAATACATTCTTCCGGATCATTCTCGTCTAAAAGCCCAGCGCAGGCTTCAATCATCATCCCGTCTGCATTACCGTTAAACCAAGTAGGTATACGTAACTGGCGCGTAAGTATAACAGTACCTTTTTCCTTATTATAAAGAAGTATTACAGCTCCATTACCACGATTGTATACTTCGCGCTCCTGTTGCTGCCAACTGCCGTCCTGCAGCTTAAAATCGTATTTTACTTTACGTAATACTCCCCAGTTATCTGATAAAAGTTCAGAGGATATTACTTTTACATTTTTTTCTTCCATATACCTAAAAATAAATTCCCCTCACTAGGAGGGGAAAATCCATTTCAAATATACTGATAAAATTTAGTACTTCCCGCTTAATAAAGCACCACCCATAGGCACTTTGGTATCTAATCCCAATTTTTTAAGCATTTCGTATGTAGTACATACTGCTGCCGATGTTACCGGGATTCCGCTTTCTTTCTCAATAGCATCAATAGCCTCAAGAGAAGGCATTTGCACACATGCAGATGCTACAATAACATCTACACCTTCAAGATTAAGCCTTTTATAAATATCTAAAAGGTTTTTAGGGTTTTGTGCAGCAACCTCAAGGTTATCCGGTATTTCAAGAGCTATATAATCAACCACTTCAAATCCCTGATGTTCAATATAATCAACAACCATTTCGGTAAGTGGTTTCATATATGGTGTAATAACTGCTACTTTTTTAGCACCTAATACTTTTAGTCCGTTTATTAATGCTCCTGCACTGGTAACAACAGGGGCAGGGGCATCGTTTTTAACGGTCTCTTCATGCAAGTTAGTTTCCGATACACAATGGTAACCACGTCCCATACTCATAATAGCTACAAGGCAGGCATATCCCATAACATCCACACGTGCATCAGATAGTTCCTGAGCACATTTTAAGCTCTGGGCATCCATTGCTTCCAGTTCTTCTTTAGTTACTTTTTTCATTCTCATTCTGCTGGAATGGAATGTAAAACGTTCTGGTGCTATAGTTTCACGAGAACGTAACAGGGCAGGTATTTCTGTCTCCATTGTTACGTTTGAACTTGGAACTATCTGACCTATTCTATATACTTTATTACTCATTATCTAAAGTTATACTTTAAGTTTAATTATAAGCTTTCAGAATCTACAATGGTATTCTTAAGCGTACCAATTCCCTCAACTGTTGCTTCTACAACATCACCCGGCCACATAAACTCCTGCGGAGTTCTTCCTGCACCAACACCGGCTGGTGTACCTGTAGCGATTATGTCTCCGGTTTCAAGTGTAAACACCGTACTCAAATCATGAATCAGGTCGTTTATATTAAACAACATGAATTTAGTATTTGAGTTTTGTTTTTCAACTCCGTTAAGTTTAAGAGATAAATTAAGGTTATGCGGATCTTTTATCTCATCTTTAGTTACCAGTACAGGCCCCATAGGAGCAAAGGTGTCCTGACCTTTAGAGACAATCCATTGCCCTGCACGGCGGCAGTCTCTTGCACTAATGTCATTAATTATGGTATAACCGTAAACACAATCAAGAGCGTTCTCCTTAGCTATGTTTTTCCCGCCTTTACCTAAAATAACAGCAAGTTCTACTTCATAGTCCAGCTGTTGAGTTACTTTTTGGTTGTGGATAATATCTGTTTCAGGTCCGGTTACGGCTGTTGTAGGCTTAGAGAAAATAACCGGCTGTTGCGGAAGATCTTTTGAAGTATCCAGTGAACGAGCCGATTCAGCTACGTGTTCGGTATAATTAAGCCCTATACCAAATATATTTTTTCTAGGTCTTGGAATAGGAGCAAGCAGAGTAGCATTTGCCACTGGTATAGAACACTCTTCCAGTTCCTCTTTAGTAGCAGTATTTAATAACTGAACAGCCTGCTTAATTCCGTTTTCACCTAAATCAATAAAATCAAGCATATTGTTAGGAAGCGGACTCTGTTTTAAATGCCCTAGTTTTTCGGCATCAACTATCATATTATCTTCAATAAATCCAAGGCTTGAGGCCGTATGGTTTATTCTGTAAGTAACTAATTTCATTATTGTTTGTTTGTAATATTATTATTCAACTGTCTGGAACCCGTCAGGATGTGCTTTTTCCTGATATAGCCCCAGTGATTCGATCACCGGAAGGTCATTAAATGAGAACAGGCACGCATCTTCTGTTTCCGAAAGGTTAACATGCTCATGATAAACCCACGAAGGTACACAGAAAATATCTCTTTCTTTCCAGTCATAACGTTTTCCGCCTATTATAGAGTAACCTTTACCTTTAGCACACTGATATACAAACGAACCGGTGTGTTTATGGGCTTTGGTATGCTCACCAGGGCGTAACATTTGTATCGAAGCACCCATAGTCTGCATTACATGGCCACCCGTTACAGGGTTGCTATAATGCATCAGCACACCGTCATAAGGCGAACCTTCATTAACTGTTGCAGCTTCCTGCAGGGCAGGGTATACCTGTTTCCATGAATATTTGAAAAGGGGAGAGTAGGGTTTATTCCACTCCTGATCTGCCGGTACAAGTCCTGCACCGCCATACATTAGCGGAGAAAAATTAACCGGTTTTTCAAGAGGTTGTTTACCGTCAAGAACAGCATAGTCGTTAGCTTCAAGTGCATTTACAAGCGGAATATCAAGTCCGTCCTGCCAAATACAGGTTTTTCCGCCTTCTTCAACGCCATGCTCATGCCATGTACTGTTTGGAGTAATAACAAAATCGTTGACTTCCAGCATTATCTTATTACCATCTACAACTGTGTAACCACCTTCTCCTTCCATAATAAAACGAAGGGCAGAGGCTTTATGGCGGTGAGCCGAGGTGCTTTCTCCCGGCCTTGTTACCTGAATACCGGTGTAAAGCCATCCTACAGCAGCACTTACATCCCTGCGTTTATCGTTTACAAGGTAAACTACACGTCTTCCTGCCTGTTCGGGAGTTACGAGTTCTGATGATTTTAAAACCAATTCTCTTAAATCCTCATAACGCCATAACATAGGTACCGACGAAGGTTTTGGTTCCCATGGTTCAATATCGTTTGCTACGGTCCATAAAGCACCGGCGCCAAGTTTGTTCAGTTCGGCATAGTAGGCTTCTAATTCCGGAGTGTCCTGTACTCTTGCACGGCCCAGTACACTGTCATCGTATTTTGTATCCATACTAATATAGTTTTTAAGTTGAATGTTTATTCTTCCAGATTATCGGTAAAAGTTATATTCTTTTTAGGAGCAGTATTTACCTTTAAATCAAATATGTCAAAGCGATTATAGTGCCCTAATATATCATGCATTTGTTTTGGCTGAATACATTTTGATAAGTCGATATCAGCATAAACAATACCTTCATCATCAATCAGCGGCTCTCCTATTACAGCACCATTAGGCCCTATAATACCCGAAAATGCACTGTTCTTTCTTGTTAGGAGTTCTTCTACATTTGGAACATCTTCTTTCATTACATCCATTATTTCCTGAGTAATGGTAGAACACGATACAATGGTAAACAGCTTCCCTTCAAATGAGTGTGCAGCAGCCCTTATCTTAATAGCTTCTGCCATATTATAATCAGGCGGGGCAACAGGTAGCGAAATATAATTGGCTATATGTATAAGTTCTCCCTGAGTAAGCAGTGTAAAACGTGCTAGTGTATTGGTGTTTTCTCCACAGGCAAGCGTACCTATAGGTCCAATTTCTGTATTGTATACTTTAAGGGACGAACCGTCTCCACCAGTCCAGGTAAGTTTTTCAGCCCAGGTAGGCACCAGTTTTCTATGTTTCCCTACAAGGTTACCTTTGTTATCTATAATTAGGTTGGTGTTATATAATTCGCCAAGGCTTTGTCCGCGCTCGTTTACACCTATAACCACATGGCAGTTATGCTCTTTTGCTGCTTCACAAATTCGGGCTACTTCAGGTCCTGGTACTGCGATAGAGTTTTTGTATAAAACTTCATACCATTTGCTTCCCTGTACCGGAGTCATTATCCAGTTCCAGTAAGGGTAACCTGCAACAAACACTTCAGGAAAAGCAACTAATGATGCTCCGTTACCCGATGCCTCTGCAACAATAGAACAAGCCTTATCTACCGTAGCTTCCACATTAAGGAACACGGGAGCAGCCTGTACGGCAGCAGCTTTAAATTTTGGTAATTCTAACATTATATTTCGAATTATTAATTCTCTGATTTATATCTCTCTAATACAGTTCGCATAGCATCTGTAAACGGACTCGCTTTTATATCACCTCTGTCATTTAGGAAATCAACTTTTACAAGTGTAACCTCGCCTTCAAGACAGGTAGAACCATCTTCATGTTCAAACTTAAATCCGCATACCATAGATGATCCGCCAATGTTTTTTAGCCAAAGGTATTTGGTAAGTTCATCGCCAAGACGGGCAGCTTTTTTAAACTGTATTTTTAAATCAACAGTAGGTATACCACCTGTTTTATGTATGTTTTTGAACGGAAGCTCTAATGCTTCTTCATAAAAATCTTCCACAAGACAGTTTAGCATTTCTAAAAAACGCGGGTAAAAAACGATACCTGCATAATCTACATGCTGAAAACGTACTTTCTCTTTCTTAATAAATGCTTTTTCCATTTAAGCCTGAACTGTATTTTTTAATTTAAATCGCTGTATTTTACCTGTTTCTGTTTTAGGTAACACATCGACATACTTTATTTCTCTTGGGTATTTATAAGGAGCTGCAACTTCTTTAAACCAATCCTGTATGGCTTTGGTAAGTTCGTTACAGGCTTTATTTTTATCTTTTAGAACAAGATAGGCACAAACCAGCATACCTCTGTTTTCATCGGGTAATCCTACTACAGCACATTCGGCAACATCGCTGTGTGTAATAAGTACGTTTTCAACCTCAATAGCCGAAATGTTATATCCTGATGATATAATCATATCATCTCCACGAGCCACAAACCAAAAATAACCGTCGTCATCCTTTTTAAAGATGTCTCCTGTAATATTCCAGCCGTTTTGAACATACTGCTGTTGTTTTTCAGGGTTATTAAGATACTTACATCCGGTTATACCTCTTACAGCAAGCCTTCCCGGAGTTCCGTTAGGCTGTTCATTCCCGTCTTCGTCAACAATCATGGCTTCATACCCCCTTATAGGTAGTCCTGTAGCACCAACACGCATGTTCTCTTCATTAGATGAAATAAAGATATGAAGTATTTCTGTAGAACCTATACCGTCTATAATTTTCAGTCCGGTAGCATTATACCAGTCTTCCCATACTTTAGCAGGAAGGGTTTCTCCTGCAGAAACACATTTTCTAAGCGATGAAATATCATATTCGTTTGCTTTTTGTGTAAGTATCCTCCATGCAGTAGGAGCAGTGAAACATATTGTTACCTTATAATCCTGAATAGCCTGTAGGAGCAAATCAGGCGACGGTTTCTCTATTAAAAATGTAGATGCCCCAAAGTAAAACGGGAATAATACCAAACCACCCAAACCAAAGGTAAACCCTAATGGCGGACTACCAATAAAAACATCATTTGGAGTAGGTTGTAAGGAGTATTTTGGGAATGCTTCACATATCAATAATATATCCTTGTGGTAATGTGAAGTCATTTTTGGTCTTCCGGTAGTGCCCGACGTAAAGCCTATAATAGAAAGTGAATCTGCTTTTGATTTGTAATTACTGAATTCTTTTGGTTTTTGAGCCATTAGCGTTTCCAACTTGGAAACTCCTTTCCCCGAACCGTCAAAAGTAATAACCTGTTTCAGGAACGGACTCTTAACTGCCATCATTTCGTCTTCAAGGCGATAATCGCAAAAAGCATGCGATATCTCGGCGCTTTCAACCATTACACTAAGTTCCTTTTCACGTAGTAGGGGCATAGTTGCAACTACAATACCACCCGCTTTAAGTATAGCAAACCAGCATGCTACATACATAGGATTATTTGCCGATCTGATAAGTACCCTGTTACCGGGAACCAGTCCCATATTTTCAACTAAAACATGTGCTATCTGGTTAGACTTTTCATATAGGTCTTTATAAGTCCATTGCATATCAAAAGTCCTAATGGCTATTTTATCGCCATTTCCTTCAGTAATATGCCTGTCAAGCAGTTTTTCTACACAATTTAAATCTTCAGGAAACTCAAAATCAGGATGTCCTGTAAAGCATTGTGCCTGTAGCTCAGCAGCTGGTAAATGGTCGTGTGCAAAATTATCTTCGTAATGTTTCATTGCTGTAATGCTTAATTACTTTTTATGCGTTAATGGTTTTAGTGCCTTTTTCATCCCCTCCAGCATTTTACGTTCTCCTCCGCGGTATGGATATAAGTGTGATGTTGCAAAAGAGTAGGGCTTAGGTATGCCTAAAGCTTCAAGATTATCAGCTTTATGCTGTTCATACGCCTGTGCATTCCTAACAAATGACGGATCTAACAATAATGTTTTTCCCAGTGCAACCAAATCTGCACGTCCGTTTAAAAGTATAGTATTGATCTGGTCTATATCCTGAATGTATCCGGCTGTAATAGTTGGTACATGTACTGTATTCCTAACCATGTCAGAGAATGGTGTTTGCCACATTCTGCCCACAACCGGTTTTTGATTAGCAACTGTTAGCCCTGTAGATACATTAATTATATCGGCTCCTGCATCTTTAAATGCCTTTGAAATAGCGATTACATCAGCTTCTGTTATACCGTTTTCAGCCCAGTCACAGGCCGAAATACGTACACTCATGGGCTTATCACTGTTAAAAGCAGCTCTCATTTCTTTAAACACTCTTAAAGGAAACTTTAGTCTGTTTTCTATACTACCGCCAAATTCATCTGTACGGATATTGGTTAAAGGAGAAAGGAATGAAGCCAACAGGAAACCATGATGCGCCTGTAGTTCAATCATATCAAACCCTGCCTTATCGGCATTTTGGGCTGCCGTAACAAACTCTGAAGTTATGATATCCATATCTTCCTGAGTCATTTCTACAGGTACAGCCATTTTATCGTTAAACGGAATAGGGGAGGCTGACATTAGTCCCCATGCATTATCAAGAGGTTCATTATTACCTTCCCAAGGAAATTTAACTGCTCCTTTTCTTCCTGAATGTCCTATTTGAATTCCGATTTTAGCAGCACTGTTCAGATGAATAAAATCGGTTACTCTTTCCCATGCTTCCACCTGCTCATTGTTCCAAATACCGGGACAGCCTGGTGTAATCCTACCTGTTGGTGAAATAGCTGTGGCTTCAGTTAAAATTAGACCGATACCACCTACAGCCCTTGAACCATAATGCATAAGATGCCAGTCGTTTACAAGTCCGTTAACAGCAGAATACTGTTCCATAGGGCTCATAACAATCCTGTTTTCCAGTTTTACATTCCTTAATTTATAAGATGTAAAAGCCGGAGATGTTTGCAGGTTTTCGTTTCCTGCATTGGTATTGAATTCTGCCAGTACTTTTTTAGGGAAAGAAGGATCGCGTAGTGCAAGGTTTTCAAAAGTTACCTTTTTAGCCCTAGTCATTACACTAAAAGCAAACTGCATAAAATCATGCTGTATGTGCCTGTCCATGTTTTGGAACCATTCCAGAGATACATTAGCAGCATGCTGAATCACTTCAACACGGTTGCGGCGTAATTTCTCGTAGTTCTCAAAAACAGCTTTGGTATCTGTTTTATGTTTTATTACCGAATCGGCAAGTGCTATGGCACATTCCATTGCCAGTTTAGTTCCCGACCCAATGGAGTAGTGGGCCGTAGCTTTTGAATCACCCAGTAAAACAATATTACCTGCACTCCATTTTTTATTAGTTATAACAGGGAACTGCCTCCAGTGCGACCTATTAGTTATTAGAGCGTGACCGTCTAATTCTTCCTTAAAAATCTCAGATATCTTGTTGATGGTATCCTCCTCATCTGTAACACTAAAACCAGCTTTCTTCCAGGTTTCATCAGTCGTTTCAAAAATCCAGGTACTCATTCCTTCTTCATACTGATAGGTATGTGCTACAAAGGTACCATGAGGTGTTTCTCTAAAGAAGTAAGTAAAAGCATCCAGTGGCTTTGTAGATCCCATCCACACAAAGCGATTGCTTTGCAGTTCTATATTCGTACCGAAATCAGAAGCAAACTGCTCACGTATCGCACTGTTAATACCATCGGCAGCTACTATAATATCTGAATCCTTAAACTGGGATATATCATCCACATTGGCTTCAAACTTAAGGTTAACACCTTCTTCAAGGCATCGTTGCTGCAAAAGCTGTAATAATGTTTTACGGGAACAACCACAAAAACCGTTACCGGTAATACGTACTTTTTCACCGTTTCGGGCAACATCAAGTTCGTCCCAATACGCAAAACGGTTTCTGATTAAATCATAAGATTTCGGATCGCGGGTAAGGAACTCACTAAGGGTTTCATCAGAAAACACTACTCCGAAACCAAATGCATCATCAGCCTTATTACGTTCGTAAACTGTTATATCACAATCGGGGATTGCCTTTTTTGTAAGTATCGAAAAATATAAGCCTCCGGGGCCTCCGCCTACAACTGTTATTTTCATTATTGAGGTCTTTTTATTGAGAATATCTCACCCAGTTTTGCATAATTAGAACCTGCCAGTCGGGCAATAGGTCTGTATGTCTCCGGGTTAATTTTATAATTATCAAGCAATACGCTTTCATCTATATGAAACATTACTACGCGGCCTATCATAATAGTAGCACCGCCATGTTTATGGTCTTCAAGCGAGTAATGATGTACCAGTTCACATTCAAAACTTATAGGACTTTCTAACACTCTGGGAGCTTTAACTTTAGAGCAGGGAGCCTGAGTCACTCCGGCATAATCAAACTCATTTATATCAGGTGGAAGGCTTGCCGAACTGTTGTTTACTGCTTCAGCCAAATCTTCAGTAGCCATATTAACCACAAACTGTTTTGTAGTCAACACATTATTTAAAGTATCCTTATTAGAATCTCCGGGTCTTACGGTAGAAAACATAACATGTGGCGGATCTTCACCCACTACATTAAAAAAGGAGAAAGGCGCTAAGTTTGGGACACCGTTTTCGCTTATTGTGGAAACCCAGCCAATAGGTCTTGGTATTACCGATCCGCTTAGTATTTTATAAACTTCGCTTTGGGTTATATTTAAAGGATCAATTATCATTAGAAGTGTAATATTTACTGCAAATAAAAGAAAAAAATATTATCAAATTTTACAGATTTATGTTATAAAAATATGTTTTATAGATAAATATCTAATATTTACGTTTTATTAGACT
>NZ_WOWP01000009.1 GCF_009741375.1 Flavobacterium rakeshii | reverse complement strand
CTAATAATAGGTGTTGGAACAATACTAACTTCAAAGCTTGTCTCATCTGTACAATCAGTATTAGGTGTTTGAGCAAAAATATAAACAGTTTGACTGTTAGCTATTTCACTTCCGGCAGCAAGCATATCGCCTGTTCCACCAGGAGCTGTGTAATAGTTATTGTTTTCACTTAATGCCGGAAGTACAAAAGCATCACACTCTGTAACATCTTCCATTATATCTGCAACAGGGATAGGGTATATAGTAACAGTTACTGCCTCGGTAGCAGAACAACCACTATTATCTACAAGAACTTCGTAAACCCCTGATTGTGTAGCTATAATACTTGGTGTTGTGTCTGTTAAAGGATCTCCATTAAATGTCCAAGTATACGTAACATCACCTGTATCTGTAAAGTTAATAGGAGTTACTGTTAGTGTTACAGTTTGATCTTCACACACTTCAAGATCACCATCAATTGTAAATTCCGGAGGGATATTTGAAATAATAAGATCAAAAGAGAATGTATAGAAACATTCACTTCCATTTTCCTGGAATCTTACATAAATAGTCTGATTAGTATCTGTTTCATACATTTCAGGAAGATTATCATCACCACCAAGATTAGCAGCTTCTTCAGACGTATAGAATGTTACTGTAAAGTTATCAGGATTTGTAAGTCCGTCAATTGTATCTACAACACCATCCATTAAGTTAAATGTGGCTGGTCCATCTGTAGAACAAACAGATAAATCAGTAGTTTCACCAATAAGAATTTCTTCAGCTAAACGTAGAGTGAAGCTGGTTTCTCTAATAATCTCTTCACCATTACAAGCAGTATAGGTAGCACGTGCAGTCATCAAAACAGGTTCATCAGTTACACATACGTTAATATCTTTTTCATTACTTAAGAATTCAGTATTCTGTAGCCATTCAAATACAACATTTGAATCACCGTTAGGAGTAAACCTCCAAGCTTCTTCTATAGCCGTCCAAGCTCCTGTATTTCTGTCTGTAGGGACATAAGCTTCTGTACCGTCTTCATTTTGCAGACCTATTACACCTGCACCATTTTGCCATGATGTACACGGAACCCTGTTACCTACATAAATTTCAATTATATTAGAAATTTCGTAAAGTACTATTTGAGTTGTTTGTCCGCCAATGTTTGGGTCATCGTTACATGCACCACTAAACTGAGCCACTTCAGAGAAGTTAACTACAAGTGCACGACAAGGATAAGTACCCAATACCTGATAGTTAATATCCGGGTTAGCTACATCATTATTCTGGTTAGGATCGATATCCTGATACACACCATAAATAGCGTTAAGAATAGGGAATCCTGTATTTGGAATTGTTTGGTTAAATGACCATGGGCAATATCCTCCTGCATCAGATGTGTCAAAAGAAACAACACCGTTAGATCCAACAATTACTTCTGTATAAGTTTCTCCAAAGAAACAGAAATCAAAAGGAAGCTCTACCAGTGGAGACCAAACGTCATCTGTACCTACCGATACCGGAGTACCTCCGGTGAAAGGGAATGGTGGATTATATTCAATAGATTCTATTTCGTATGATGAAGTTTGTCCGGTTTCCAGATAATTTGCAGATAAGTCTAAACATTCATTTTCACCTGGGCAAACAATAATTTCTTCATCAGGTATTATAATATCTAAGTTAGGATCATATGCCTCAACACTGGCACATCCAGGCGGATTGAATATAGAAAATACCGATGGCCCAGACCATAAACTTAAATCATCTTCATCACAAATAGCTCTTACATAATATTCATAGAAAACACCTTCTTCAATATCAGTAACGTAGCTAGGGTCATCAGTAACTATTACAGATGTTGTAGGCTCATCACCAGGATTACCTGAACCCATTTCCTGAATTACAACTTCCCATTGTGTTTCACTTCCAACAGGAGTCCATGTTAAATTGATAAAAGGAGTTCCCTGCATACCTTCAGCTATAAGATCTATAGGTTGAGGACAAGTAAGTATTTGTAATAGTACGTTATCTACAGCAGCAGGAGGGTTTGAGCCTGCACTACCATCGTTTCTCCATTCGAAAATTACCCTAAGTGTTTGTCCTGCGTAAACAGAAGCATCAAATATATAAGTTTGATTTGTCCATTCACTACTTTGGTTAAAGTTACCACCAAACTGTTGTCCGGTACCATTAGGTATTAATGTACCCGGAGTAGGGGTATAAGTTACAGGAACAATCCATGCTCTAAGGTAGTCACAGCAGCTTTCACCAAGAGCCATCCAGTCGAAAGAGAAAATTGCACCACCAACAACATCAGCAGGTATTGCTATGTCTCTGTAAGCATGAACTATAGATGTAGAGTTGTTTGTATAAGCATGAGATACACCGCTATCGTTAGAGATGTATAACGAATTATCTGGGCTGTTACTTACAGCACTACCTACAACCCATTGGTTAGTGGCAGTACCATTGTTAAGAGTCCACTCAACAGTGCCACTTTCAAAATCCTCGTCAAAAGTTACATCTGCAGGTATTTGTGTTGTATTGAATACAGCAGGACCTACCCAGAAGCTATAATCATCTGTACCACAATTACTTCTTACCCATACATAGTATGTTGTAGAAGGAGTAAGACCGTTAAGTTCAGCATTTGTAGGATCTACGTTATCTGTTGGAGTAGCATCTGGAGCTGGGCTCGCATTTGAAGTTGAAAGATAGTAATCATAACTATCAGGAGCTGTTGTTGGAGCGTCCCAAGCGATATCTGCTGAGTTTTCTGAAATATTAGAAACTACTATATTATCTGGAGCAGGACAAGTAATAACAGCAATGTTAACATTGTCTACAGCAGCAGGAGGGTTTGTACCTATACTTCCATCATTTCTCCACTCAAATAGAACTCTTACGACTTGGTTTGTATAACCAGTAGCATCTATAACATAGTTTTCTGTTGTCCATTCACTGTTCATATTAAGATTACCGGTAATATTTATACCATTACTGTTACCAGTAGTCGTTTGAGTACCGGCAGTAGGTGTGTATGTTATAGGAGTAATCCATACTCTTAAGTAATCACAACAGTTTTCACCTACAGCTTTCCAGTCAAATGAAACGCTTATTTCATCTACTGATGTTGCCGGCATTTGTATATCTCTATATGCCTGTACTACAGATGTAGAGTTATTTGTAAAGGCATTAGAAACACCGCCGTCGTTAGTTATATATAATGAGTTATCAGGACTGCTGCTGGTAGCGGTACCTACTATCCATTGATTAGTTTGTGTACCATTTGTTAATGTCCAGTTTATTGTGCCTTCAAAATTATCATAGAAATTCAAATCGGCAGGGATTTGAGGTGTACTAAACGCTAATGGACCTACCCAGAAACTAGAGTCGCCAGGACCACAGTTACTTCTTACCCAGAAGAAATATCCGGTAGAATCATCAAGAGGATCTAGTGTTACGTTTTCATCTACAACATTTCCTGTAGGAACAGTAGCATCAGTTGGAGCCGTATTTGAAGTTGATAAGTAATAATCAAATGTAGGTGATACAGATGTTGGTCCTGTCCATGATACTGTAGCCTGATTGATTTGTAAGTCATCTAAAGTAACAGCATTAGGAGCAGGACATGTTATTACCGATAAATTAACATTATCTACAGCAGCAGGAGGGTTTGTACCGCCACTACCGTCATTTCTCCACTCAAATATTAAACGTACCACCTGTCCTGAATAAGCAGAGGCATCTACCACATGGTTAGCAGTGATAAAGTTGTTATTCATGTTTTGATTACCACCAAACTGTTGTCCGCCACTTGCACCAGCTGTTATAAGTGTACCGGCTGTAGGAACAAAAGTAACAGGAACAATCCATACTCTTAAGTAATCACAGCAGTTTTCACCAACAGCTTTCCAATCGTAAGATAATAATACCTGATCTACAGATGCCGGCATTTGTATATCTCTATACGCATGTACTACAGATGTAGTGTTATTTGTAAAGGCATTTGAAACACCACCATCATTTGTTATATAAAGAGATTGTGTTCCGCCATTACTCGTTGCATTACCAATTATCCATTGGTTAGCGGCAGTACCATTACTTAAAGACCATCCTGAAGCTGCTTCAAAATCATCTGAAAAGTCCATAGCAGCAGGCACCTGTGTAGTCATAAACACATATGGACCAGACCATGCGCTGAAAGTACCATCACCACAATCAGCCCTTACATAATATTCGTAAGTAGTTGCCTCAGTAAAAGTAACCGCAGCTGTAGTAGCAGTAACGTTATAATTACTATTAGTTGTAATTGTTGTTCCTGCACCCGCAGGTATACCTGCACCTGCATTTTGTACTACAATTTCCCACGATGTTGCTCCGTTAGCATCCCATGAAAGGTCGGCAGAGTCGTTATCAATATTTGTAGCCACTAAGTTTGTAGGAGGAGGACAGTTTACAATCTGTACAGTTAATGTATAAGGAGTAGACTGTGGAGTAGCCCATGTAGATATTACAATATAATATGTAGTACCTGCAAGAACCGGAACTGTTGAAAGAGATATAGGAGTTGTAGCGTTTCCGGTACCACCACCTATACATTCAACACCAATGTTGGCACAATCATCATAAACAAAAAGACCGGCAAAGTTACCTAAACCAGTTGCATCGATACTAATTGCTCCATCGGCTGTAGCTGTATATGCATATACTACATCATCACCATTTAAATAGTTGTTTGTAGTACCACAACCTGAAGCACCGGGCGAACCACTGTAGTCATCTCCATAGTTAGATGTATTATCTGTAGTAGAGTAAGGTAATGTAGTGATCTCTATAGGAGCACCACATGTTTCTCCAAGTGAAGCAGTACTAAAGTTTAATGGGCCTGCCCATTCACTCGCATTACCCGGTCCACAAATTGTTCTTACGTAAAATTTATAATTAGTACCCTCTGTTAAACCAGTTGGTTGATAAGGTAATGCCTGATCGTAAATTATACCAGAACCTGTTGGTGGAGCAGTAGTTTCTACTACTTCAACTTCCCAAGTATCAGTACCTGGTTCCGGAGTCCAGCTTAAATCGGCAGAATCAAGAGTTGGGTTGGTAGCAGTTAATGCTGTAGGTGCTATACACTCTTCTACAACGCTAACATTATCAACTAACCACCTGTCAGCAAAATCACCTTCCATTACAAAAGCGATATATACCTGTTGACCTGCCAATCCGGTAAGATCAACAACTTTTTCGTTATATTCTTGTTGTACAGGGTTTAAAACCAACTCAGTCCATTCAATAATTTCGGTATAAGCCGATAAATTTGAAGGATTTGCATCGGTCGAAACCATGATACGATATAACCCACCATTGTCACCATTTACAGATAAACGTGAAAAGAAGCGAAGTTGAGGGTTATTTGGTAAAGTAAGTAAAGGTGTTATTAACCAATCTTGTGGAGTAACTTCTGTTTCCAGCACATTTTCCCGATCAATTAGAGCCGCATAATCACCTTCATAAGGTGGTAATACAAGACTACCTAATGTGCTTTGTTTCCAGAATTCAATCGGTCCTGAACCGTTATCCTCAATAGTCCAACCTGCCGGTGGCCATGTTTCAAATCCTTCGATACCACCAGGCAACTGTGCATAATTGCTGTAGGAAATGAACATTAAGAGAATTAGAAATGTAATTTTTCTCATAGATTAATATTTAGTTTGTTAAAAGGGCTTTAAATTTATAAAAAATTAAGGTATGTTTTGTGTTAATTATCACATTAGATGATAAATTAAAGTAAATGCAACAAAAAGCCTATTTAAAGTTATAATATTAATTTTTGTGTTTTAAATAACAAAAACTGTTAAAAAGTTTAAAATTTTATTTTTTTTAGTATAAAATGCAAAATATGAATTTTTCGTATTTATTTTATACTTAACACTGTTCAATTTATTGATTCTGTAAAAAACAAGACTTACTTAACCTTCTTTGTATCAGTTCTTAATTATTAAATTGTCAAAAAATAATATTTAGATATTATAAGTTTTATCTCTTTTATGTACTGAAATTTCCTCTTTTATTGTTTAAAAAGAGCGAAGGTGACTGATGGAAGACTGTAAAACAGTTTTTTAGTTATATTAACTGTGATTTTTTTAATAAAAAAAGCCCCTTTAGATTTAGTGATAAATCTAAAGGGGGGAGCAATATAAATAGATTAGTAGTTTTAGTTTTTAATAAACTTTATAGGAGTGTACCCTTCCAGCTTTATAGTGTAAACCCCACTGTTTAGTAATTGAATTGAGATGCTTTTGTTAGAAGTAATTGTTATTTTTTGTACTTCCTGTCCCAGTGTATTATATATAATTCCTTCAGTTGTGTTTTCTAAGTTTGTTATATATAGATAATCAGACGATGGATTAGGATATAGGCTTATTTTGTTTAAATTATTGTTTGTTAAACCTAATTGAGATGCATTTAATTTTGCAAGAAAAACCTCATATGTAGTACCGTCTAGTATATGGTCGTCAAAATAATTTTTACCCAAATAAAGTCCTGTTAAATACATATTACCATTGTTATCTGTTATAATATTGTCTATACGACTATCTCCTTCGCCTATAATGGTTTTTACGGTTAAAAGTTCTCCTTCCTGTGAGTATTTTAATATAAGGGCATCACTTGCAATGCCTACAGGTTCTGTAAATACTCCGTTACTCCAGTTAATTGCCCATTTGGTTTTACCGGTTATATAAATGTTTCCCTGTGTGTCTATATTAAGGAAGTTTCGTTTGCCTAATATAACCTGACCTGTTGTTCCCGGTGCTTCACGAACCCATTGAAAAGTTCCTTCGCTATTAAGTTTAGCTAGGTAAAAGTCACCAAATGTTGGTCCTCCTTCTGTAGAAATATCATCAAACATTATACTCCCAAAAAGAAATGAACTTAAATATATATCATTTTGGCTGTACGCAGCTATTTGTGGTTCAGGACATGTAATGTCTTCTATATATTTTACCCATTGATAGTTTCCCTGCGAATTGTACTTTACTGCATATGTGTTATAGGTAAGATTGTTTTCCACAGTTATTCCGGCAAAGACTGCATTAGGATCTGCACACGATCCTGCGGCATATATGTTCCCAATATCATCTATGGTTAAAGAGGTTATTCTCCTAACATTTTCCTGTGTTATGGTAAGCAATTCATCTCCATTTGAGTTAAGTTTTGTAATAAAGGAGTTTGCAAAGTTGTTATATCCTATATATATGTTATTGTCTTTATCTGTTTTAATGCACCTGAATTCTGAGACAATATTCCATGTTTCTACATTTTGCATAACAGGTTCGTATGACCATAAAATTTCCCCCTCGCTATCTAATTTAATAAGTAATAATTTGGTTTGAGAAGCTACTTCGTTTGTATAGGTAGTGCTGTTTAATGTTATGTTGTTTTGAAACCCCAGCGCAAGCAGTATATTTCCTTGGGTGTCGGTTTTCATATCAAAAATTGCTCCCGTGCCAGTAAAGTTTTTACTAAATATAACTTCTCCATCGCTGTTGTATTTGTTGTAAAATAAGTTACCCATAATTTCAGTAGACGTGGATGTTGCATTATCCATATAACCAGCTGTGTATATGTTACCAGAGTTGTCTATAATATTAGTGTAACCAACCATATCTGGATTAAGACTTATAGCAGAAGGAGGTGATATGACCCAACTAAAGCTTTCATTTTGGGCGTGTATGTTAAAGTAAATTAAAATAGAGAATAATAAAGTAATTGTGGTTTTCATTGGTTTTTCTTTTCTTCAAAATTATTCAATATAACAAATTCAGGCTTGAAAAATGGATATATATGTATTGTTAATTAGAATTTTAGCTGTTTTATTGAGAATTTGAAATCATAAAAAAAGCCCCAACTCAAGTTGGGACTTACATTCGTATATAATATAATTGTTACTGGGTTATTCTTGAAAATCTTTCAGTTTTTACACTGTCGTCATCGTTATTATAGCTCTCAATAATAAAGTTTCCGTTATTATCAAAATAGCCTAATGAAACTTTATGGTCTTTGGTTTGGTATATATAAGTAGTTTTAGATGTTTTCCTTATTACGCCCAGTTCTTCGTTTTCGGGAGAGTATACTTTAAATCCGCTATTATCTTTTATAAGTATATAGGTTTTACCTTTAAGCTCGTAACGAATAGTTTCTCCTAACTCCTGAGTAGCGATACCATCGCCCGATATGGTTGTTTTTTCGGTAACTTTTACAGGAGTTTCCTTAATATCTTTATTAAGAGTATTACGTCCTGTTTGTTTTACTTCAACATTTTGCCTGGCTTCTGTGTGCTGTGTTTTTACCAGTTTTTTTGGTTCTCCTGTACCGTCATCTACCGTTACTGTGGTAGTCTTAGTTTCTTTAGTTACATTAGTGTTTTGAGCATAGACCGTGACCCCTAAAATAAGTACTAATATTGTGATTAAATTCTTCATAATGTCTTTGGTTTTAAGGTTATTATACCAAAGTTAATGTCCTAATGTTAAATATATTTATATATAAACCTAAAGTATTGGTAAAAAACAATGTTTTTAAAACATTGAGCTGCTTATTTTTTAATTTCAAAAACTTATATTTGCACCCTTAAAAAATCACTTAATAATGAAAGCAGGTATTGTAGGATTGCCAAACGTTGGTAAATCAACTCTTTTCAATTGTTTATCAAATGCTAAAGCACAAAGTGCTAACTTCCCATTTTGTACCATTGAGCCTAACGTAGGTGTGGTTAACGTACCAGACCCAAGGCTTTCTAAGCTGGAAGAGCTTGTTAACCCGGAAAGGGTAATTCCTGCAACTGTAGAGATTGTTGATATTGCGGGTCTTGTAAAAGGTGCCAGTAAAGGTGAAGGTCTAGGAAACCAGTTTTTAGGAAACATTAGGGAGTGTAATGCTATTATACACGTACTAAGATGTTTTGATAACGATAACATTGTACACGTTGACGGTAACGTTAACCCTATTAGAGATAAAGAGACTATTGATATAGAGCTTCAGCTTAAAGACCTTGAAACAATAGAAAAACGTCTTGAAAAAGCTAAAAAAGCAGCGAAAACCGGTAATAAGGAAGCTCAGGCTGAAGTTGCTTTAATGGAAAGAATAAGAGAAGCGCTTTTACAGGGTAAATCGGCAAGAACGGTACAACCACAAAATCAGGACGAGGAAGAGCTTATACAATTGTTCCAGCTTATTACTACAAAGCCTGTGCTTTATGTTTGTAATGTTGATGAAGGTGCAGCTGCTACAGGTAATGAATATGTAGAGAAAGTTCGTGAACTGGTTAAAGACGAGAATGCAGAAGTTATGTTCCTAGCTGTAGGGACAGAAGCAGATATTACCGAGCTAGAGAGCTATGAAGAGCGTCAAATGTTTCTTGAAGATCTTGGTTTACAAGAGCCGGGAGCAAGTGCATTAATTCGTTCGGCTTATAAACTGTTAAGTTTACAAACGTATTTTACAGCCGGTGTAAAAGAAGTTCGTGCCTGGACTATTCAAATTGGTGATACTGCGCCACAGGCAGCCGGTGTTATCCATACTGATTTTGAGAAAGGTTTTATTCGTGCAGAGGTTATAGGTTATGATGATTATGTAACTTATGGATCTGAAGCTAAAGTAAAAGAAGCCGGAAAACTAAGAGTAGAAGGTAAAGAATATATTGTTAAAGACGGAGATGTAATGCACTTTAGGTTTAACGTATAATTGCTTTAAGGTATGAGTCGTCCTAAAATAGGTTGACAATTTTTACAATAAAATTTATATTAACCAGTCAGTATTTGCTGACTGGTTTTTTCATGTATAAAATTAG
>NZ_WOWP01000008.1 GCF_009741375.1 Flavobacterium rakeshii | reverse complement strand
CGACTTGTAAAACAGCAAACGGTAACCACAGGAATAAACAAAGTGGATATCGATGCACTGGAAGCCGCTCAGTACATTTTTAACATTACTACTGATAACGGAAGTGTTTCTAAAAAAGTAATCAAGTACAGGCAATAATCCTGAACACGATATAAAATTAAAATCCCCAACCATTCGGTTGGGGATTTTTTATTAAAGTAATTTTTTAATGTAAATCTATAAGTATTAACGAGGTGTTGTCTACTTTAGATACCTTATATTTTTTCCTGATAAGTGTTCCTCTTTCTTTTGTTTCCACCTCTATTACCGATGGTTTTAACCAACGCCATTTACCCAATACCTGAGTTTTAGGATTATTGTTAACGTCTTTATCTGTGCCACGTACTTTGCTTGTACCACAGTTTACACCTTTATACTTTTCCAGTAAAGTTCCGCTTTTATCAAATATAAAGGCATTAGGATAGGCGCCAATGTCATTAATAGCCTCGTAGGTGTAAACATCGCCGTGTTTCCCGGTAGGTAGCCATGCTTTGTATAAGTTTGAGTTTTGTGCAAATCCGGAAACGGAAAGCAATAAAAAAGTAATGTAGAGGAAGGTGTGTTTGTATATTTTCATAGCTGTTGTATTTTTAAGATTATTCAATTTCAAGTAGAGTCATTTGGTCATCCTGTTTGTTAATTATTTTATAGCACGTATTTTCCAGTGTCTCATTGTAGGTGTACTTAAAACAGATAACCGAATCTTTTTCCCAATACCATTTTGCTTCTGTAGGTATAAAATTTGGTAGAAATAAGGGGCTCCCGCAGGCGGAAGAGGAGGGATCTTTGTACATGTATACAGCATTGCCGTTTTCTTTTAATTCAAAACCCCATCTGTTTTCATCCAGTTTTTCAGATTTTATAAACTCCATGTTCATATCTGCGGTAAACTTTACCCATACCCATTTAGCAATAACATCACTACTGTTTTTATCCGACTGAAAGGAAAACAGTAAAAAGGTTAGCAGTATAATTAGGTATTTTTCAAATTTCATTTTTCAATAAGGTCTAACCATTGTTTAATTACGGTTTGTAAAGCCTGCTTTTTATTTTGCAGGTCGGTAATATCAGTAACGGTTACCATACGGCGTCCGTCAGTATAATTACCTTCCAGTATCCCCGTAGTATCATTAATAGTTGCTCCTGTAGGGAAAACAAGCATAATACTGCCGTTCTTCCTCAAATTGTATACCACAAGGTCCCTTTTGTATTCTTTAGCATCAAAAGCTTTCATTTCGCCTGTATAATAAAAAGCGGGAGAGTTCCATTTTATATGTTCGCCAATTTCGGGAGAGGTTTCCAGTATTACCTCGCGTATCGCCTGCATGGTTTGGGCAACCTGCGGTGTCATTTTGGCTATGTGTTGTGTAACCTGTTCGGTTGGTGTTGGTTTACTCATAATGTATATTACGATATTGGTATTATAGCTTTATCGGTTTTATAATATGTTCTGTTTTTAATGGCAGAACAGTTGCAGGGTAGGGTGGTTCGTGGTTTTTTTCGCATATCAATTATTACCTCTCGTTGCTTTACCCAGTAACCACCACTTTTAAAAACTACGAGGCTGTCTATATTCTCATTTGGTTTTTCGTCATAATTAATATAAATCTCAGGGCATTTGAGTTTATATTTTAAAAGCCTTATTTCTTTTTTAGTTAAGGGTAAACTATCCAGATAATTTTCTCCTATTTCTATCTCGTAGTCAAAAAGCGGAAATATTTTACCGGCAATGGTTTCCAGTTCCTCCGAGTGGAGCATGGCATTTCTTGGTGCATTTCTGTCGGAAGCACAGGAAACGAATATAAATGCTGCTACTAATGATATAACTTTCTTCATGATATACGGTTTTGATATTCATGTTTTAAAAGCGAGTACATTACAGAATCTTCCATTTTGCCGTTTACATTATAATGCTGGCGCAGAGTGCCTTCAAAAGTAAAATTGAAATGTTCCAGTATTTTAAGTGAACCTGTGTTATAGGTTGCGGTAAGTGCTTCTACACGGTGCAGGTTCATTTTGGTAAAGCCATAATCCAGTACTGTGTTAACGGCTTCGGTCATGAGTCCTTTTTGCTTATCACTGTCATAAAACAGGCCGTAGCCTATTTCGGCACGGTCGTGCAGAGGATACCAGGTATGAAAACCACAACCGCCTATTACACGATTGGTTTCTTTTTCCAAAAGCTGAAAATTTACAAAGCTCCTGTTGTAGGTTTGCAGTCCTTTTTTGTAACGTTCTTTTTCTTTTTCGAGAGATTCAAAATCGGCAAGACCCAGAAAGTCGATTATGGAATGGTCGTTCATTGTGGTAAAAACCTGATCCATTACCATAGGGGTAAGTTTCCTGAGGCGTAATCTTTTGGTTTCCAGAATTTCCATTAGTGATTGGTTGTTTTATACACCACCAAGTTATGGAATTTTTTGTTACATTAATTTTTCTATCCTTTCAAAGTCGTCTCTGTTTGGAGTAACTAAGGTTTTAATAAGCAGGTTATTATTGTTTAGTTCAACCTGTAATCCTTTTTCATTGCTAAATTTTTCGAGTATTTTTTTAGCATTGGTAACATCAAAGCCTTTTTTTAAAGTATATGTGCTGTAGTTTTCTATTTTGATATCTTCTTTATTTACAAAGCTGCCTAAAAGCTTGTTTGTAGTGTTTTTGGATTCCATAAAGTAATGCCCCGATGCATGATTTACTTTTACCCAAACCATAAGTTGTGATTCTTCATAATGAAGCCTTTTTAACTTTACATAAGGAGAAAAAACTACCATTTCATCATTATTAATAAAGCATTCGGTATAGCCCCAGTCGTCATATTGGGTGAGTAGTGCCGACTGTTCTAAAAATTCAATTTGTTCTTCGTTGAGTTTTTTTGCTTTAAAGCCTTTTTCTTTTAACAGTTCAAAAAGATGCCCTGCTTCAATACCCTGTTCGTTAAGGAAAATTTTCTGCTCTTCTTCATGTTTAGCTTTTTCTTCTTCTGATGGTAAATCCCAAACTCCCGACTGTGCCTGTTCTAAAGTGATTTTTGCACCTGTTTCGGGATCGTATATCAGATCGTCATTTACCCAGGCTTTTTGTTTTTCTTTTATAAGTTCTTTCTGTTTTTTTTCTTTAATGCCTTTAGGAGTGCGTTCACGCGCTGCTTTAGCACCCGAACTGAAGTTGCTTATTATGATGATAAGGGTAAGTACAAAAACGATTATAAAAACAATATCCATCTTGATTGTAGAGTTATGGCTGTTAATACTTTAACAAGAGGTGTTTTTGTATAAGAGTAATGTAATGTGTAATTTTTTCACCATTAATCAAGGGTTTTCTTTTCCTTTTTCTTTACTATATAAACCTCATCATAACGGGTAAACTTAGGGTTGGTTTCTACCAGTACCTTTTGTGTGTATGAAGAATCGGTTGTTTTTATAATTTCAACAGTAAGCATTCCGGCTTTAAGTACATCCCTGTTCCTTTCAATAGTAGTAGCAGTAGGTTTAACGGTATACTTGCAGTTATCTACCCAAGTGATTTTAAAATCATAAGTTTGGTCAGAGTCTTCCATTCTTTCGGTTTGGGTATCTCCCTTACGGGTAATAATACAAACCTTTTTAGTTTCGGGATCGGTTACTTTAAAGGTACCGTTCTTAAATTTTAAACAGCCGTCATCCTGACTAAAGCCCCATAAGGGCAGGAGCAGCCCAAGTGTTAGTATAGCTGTTTTAAGTTTCATAGCTTATTTATTTAGAAAACTGCTTTTATCCTTATTAGTTAACAGTTTTATTATTAGCATTATAACGGCGATAACCTGAAGGATTGAGGCTGATATTAGCATAAGATGTGAGCCCGGCCAGTGCATTAGCTTAAAAAGAGCACCTACAATCATGATTATCGAACCCAGTAAAAATACTACTATAATAGTGATATACTTCATAATTAAATATTAAAATAGAGGCAAACCATGCCTGCAATGGCGGGAACCGACTGGATGTAAAAAATACTTTTTTGCACCGTAGCCGCACCAAATAACCCTGCAACCGCAACACATCCTAAAAAGAACATGGCTACGTTAAACCTCCAATCGGGAGTTTCAATAAGCAGTGACCATAACAGCCCCGCAGCCAGGAAACCATTGTATAAACCCTGGTTGGCAGCCATTGGTTTTGTTTTTTCAAAAAGTTCGGCAGGAAACTTTTTAAAAACTTTCCTGCCTCTTGTTGTCCAGGCAAAGCTTTCTAACCAAAAAATGTAAAGGTGGAGCATTGCCACTATAACTATTATTGAAGAAGAAATTATTGCCATAGTTGTATGTTTTTAGATTTTAAAATTCTTTTCGATGGCGAGTATCATCTCTCCGGCGATATCTTTATTGGTAGCGCCTTCTATACCTTCAAGCCCCGGTGAGGAGTTTACCTCAAGTAATAACGGACCTTTAGAGGAACGGATAATATCTACACCTGCCACTTTAAGCCCCATAGCTTTGGTTGCTTTAATGGCAATTCTTTTTTCTTCGGGAGTGGCTTTTATAACAGAAGCCGTACCACCTAAGTGGATGTTTGCCCTAAACTCTCCCGGTAATGCTTCACGCTGTATGGAAGCTACCACTTTGCCATCAATCACAAAACAGCGTATATCCTTACCGTTAGCTTCTTTAATGAACTCCTGTACCAAAATATTGGCATTAAGGCTTTTAAAGGCGTTAATAACACTTTCTGCTGCCTTTTTGGTCTCTGCCAGTACAACACCTTTTCCCTGAGTTCCTTCCAGTAACTTAACGATAAGCGGAGAACCACCTACCATTTTAATAAGGTCGTTAGTATCAAGAGGGGAGTTGGCAAACCCTGTGGTAGGGATGTCAATACCACTGTTAAGTAGTAACTGTAATGAGAACAGTTTATCTCGTGACTGACTTATGGCTGCAGCCGAGTTAAGGCTGTATACTTTTAATGCTTCAAAATGACGTGTAAGTGCACAACCGTAAAACGTCATGCTTGGACGAATACGCGGTATTATAGCATCAAAGTCATTAAGTACCCTGCCGCCCCTGTAATGAATTTCGGGAGTTTCGGCATCCAGTTTCATGTAACAGTACTTAAGGTTAAGAAAGTGCATTTCGTGTCCGCGAAGTTCACCTGCTTCCATAATACGCCTGTTACTGTATAGTTCAGGATTACTGGCTAAAAGCCCTATACGAAGTCCTTTTTTAGGCTCGTCGTTAGTGCTGTAATATTCTTTAAGTTTTTCGGTAGTAGGCTGTCCTAACAGGTATTTTTGCTCTGGGTCTACCAAAAGGCGTCCGCTCATGGCCTCACGACCTAACAGCATACGGAAACCCATTGAGTCGCGGTTGGTAAGGGTAACCTCAACCTCCCACATAGTATCGCCTACCTGAAGGTTGGCTTTAATAACATAGCGTTTTTCCCTATATCCGCTGGAGCTTTTTACAATTCGCTTGTCAATAAGCGGAGCTTCACAGTGAATAATGGTTTTGGTATTGTTTTGTATGGGGTTAATGTCAAACTTAACCCAGCTTTCGCCATCTTTTAAAAACGGATTGATGTTAATGGCATGAAGGGCAGAGGTTTTTGCACCCGAGTCTACACGGGCTTTAATAGCCGGTATTCCAAGTCCCGGAAATGAGCACCATTCTTCACTACCTACAATAACTTTGTCGAACATTTTAGTATAATTATATACTTCTAAAGTACTACTTTTTTTATATAAGTAAAGAGGTAGCGGTATTTTTATTTAAAATTTAATATAACTATCCTCACAAATTGACTGTGAGGTTTTTAGTATAACAAAGATGTGTGATACCTTGTTTGTTAATAATAATAAAGTAGTTGTAAAGCGAGAAACCCTTTTGGTATAGAATGCGGAATTATTTATTTTTGAAAAAATATTGTCTATAATATTTTAAAAATACTGGTCTAAGGAGTTTGTTAATTATGATTACACAAAAAATGATTTTCAGGTTAGCGTTGTATTCTGATTCAGAAGAAATAAAGCGTATTACAGAGGAAGATTTTACAGATATATTACCTTTTTATTCAGATTTTTACAGAATGGGTGACTATAGGCAATTAACTAATGGTAAAACGTGTTCTCAGCCTAACATTGAAACTTCTATAAATTTTGCTGCACAGGAATTTATTGATCTTGATATTGAATACGCAGGCTTAGAATATATAAGCTTGTGGAAAGAGAAAATTAACAATGTACAGTTAATTAGAAAGAGGTATAATTTTAACCTCCACTTAAGCTGTGAACTTGTTATGTATGAGAAGTATCCGGCTTTAATCTTTCCGTTAGATTTTACAAAATTTTTGGCTGAAAACGATATTGAATTTTCTATAGATTTATGGGAGTAGATATCTTAAATGAAGATTATTACTAGGGACAAAGTGATTTGTTTTCTCTTCACTTAATATTTTTATAATTGTAAAAACACACAAAAGAGATTTCTCATTTCGTTTCACTGCATATCGAAATGACACGACTAAAAACAAAAATCCCCGACAGTTGTTACTGCCGGGGATTTTCTAAATATATATCCTAAACTATTAACTAGCCGGATTCTCCGCTTTTTTAATAGTCACAGCTAGTTCTTGTTCATTATCATCAAGATCCATAAAAATTTCGTCTCCGGCACCTATTTTAGAAGTGATAATCTCTTCTGCAAGTGTATCTTCAACATACTTTTGTATAGCTCTTTTTAGTGGCCTTGCACCATATTGCTTGTCAAAACCTTTGTCGGCAATAAAGTTTTTAGCCTTTTCAGACAGGGTAATGTTGTACCCAAGGTCTTTAATACGGGCATATAGCTTAGCCAGTTCGATATCGATAATTTTGTCTATGTCTTCTTTTTCAAGAGGATTAAACACAATAATATCGTCTATCCTGTTAATAAACTCCGGCGCAAATGTCTTTTTAAGAGCACTCTCAATAACACCTTTACTGTGCTCGTCGGCCTGCGCTTTTTTGGCAGCAGTACCAAAACCAACTCCCTGACCAAAGTCTTTAAGCTGTCTTGCACCTACGTTTGATGTCATTATTATAATAGTGTTTCTAAAGTCAATTTTTCTGCCAAGGCTATCTGTAAGGTAACCGTCGTCCAGCACCTGTAAAAGCATGTTAAACACATCTGGGTGCGCTTTCTCAATCTCATCAAGAAGTACAACACAGTATGGTTTTCTGCGCACTTTTTCGGTAAGCTGTCCGCCTTCCTCATAACCTACATATCCCGGAGGCGCACCTACCAGTCTTGATATGGCAAATTTCTCCATGTATTCACTCATATCAATACGCACAAGCGCATCTTCAGAGTCAAACAGTTCTTTAGCCAATACCTTAGCCAGCTGAGTTTTACCAACACCGGTTTGACCAAGGAAAACAAATGACCCAATCGGTTTATTTGGATCCTTAAGTCCCGCACGGTTACGCTGAATTGATTTTGCAATTTTGGCAACGGCATCATCCTGACCTATAACCTTACTCTTAATAAGTTCTGGCAGGCCGGCAAGTTTGTTGCTTTCGGTTTGTGCAATACGGTTTACAGGAATACCTGTCATCATAGAGATAACATCTGCCACATTGTCTTCGGTAACGGTAACACGATTGTTTTTAGCGTCTTCTTCCCATTTCTCCTGAGCAATGGCAAGATCTTTCTCAATACGTTTCTCGTCGTCACGAAGCTTTGCAGCCTCTTCATATTTCTGTTTTTTAACTACAGAGTTTTTAAGCTCGCGTACTTCTTCCAGTTGCCTTTCAAGGTCAAGAATTTGTTTAGGTACATTTATATTAGTAATATGTACTCTTGATCCTGCCTCATCCAGTGCATCAATAGCTTTGTCCGGAAGGAAACGCTCGGTCATATAACGGTTAGTTAACTTTACACAGGCTTCAATAGCTTCCGGTGTATAGTTAACATTATGATGTTCCTCATACTTAGCTTTAATATTGTTAAGTATAGTGATGGTTTCATCTACAGATGTAGGCTCTACCATAACTTTTTGGAAACGTCTTTCCAGTGCACCGTCTTTCTCTATATACTGGCGGTATTCATCCAGGGTAGTGGCACCAATACATTGTATTTCGCCACGTGCTAATGCCGGTTTAAACATGTTGCTGGCATCCAGCGAACCTGTAGCGCCACCTGCACCTACAATGGTATGAATCTCATCTATAAATAAAATGATATCATCATTTTTTTCCAGTTCGTTCATCACCGCTTTCATACGTTCTTCAAACTGACCGCGGTATTTAGTACCTGCCACAAGGCTGGCAAGATCTAGTGTTACCACACGTTTGTTGAATAGAATACGTGATACTTTTTTCTGTACGATGCGCAGGGCCAGTCCTTCTGCTATGGCCGATTTACCCACACCGGGCTCACCAATAAGCAGCGGATTGTTTTTCTTTCTGCGGCTAAGTATTTGCGAAACACGCTCAATTTCCTTTTCACGACCAACAACAGGGTCCAGTTTGCCTTCTTCGGCAAGTTCGGTAAGGTCTCGGCCAAAATTGTCTAAAACAGGAGTTTTAGATTTTTTGTTGGCTTTTCCACCCTGCGGGGTAGGGTTATTAAAGGTGCTTTCACGCATACTGTCATCCTGTCCTGCATCATCATTGTAAGACTCAGCCCTTGGCTGGTTTTCCATATAGTCTTCTTCGCTTGATGTCATGTTGATAAATTGTTCTTTAACTGTTTCGTAATCGATTTTTAGCTTATTAAGCAACTTTGTTGTAGGGTCGTTCTCGTTGCGCAATATACACAACAGTAAATGTGCCGTACTGATAGAGGTACTCTGGAAAACCTTGGCTTCCAGAAATGTGGTTCTTAGGGCACGTTCTGCCTGGCGGGTTAAGTGCAGGTTCTTTTTATCGTTCCCGCGCTCCGCGTTAGGATTAGCAGGGCTTAATATTTCTACTTTTCTTCTTAAAAGATCTAAATCAACAGATATATTGTTAAGTATAGAAATTGCTTTGCCGTTTCCGTCCCTCAATATCCCCAGCATCAAATGTTCTGTACCAATAAAGTCGTGACCCAGTCGTAAAGCTTCTTCTTTACTGTAGGTTATTACGTCTTTGACCCTTGGTGAAAAATTATCATCCATAATAAAAGAATTGATACTGTAAATTTAACTATTTAAATAAGATTTTACAAAAACCATACCTATGGCAGGTCCTGTCATGCTAAGAGACAAAAAAAAAGCCAGAAAAAGAAATTATATGGCATTACTTTATTAACTGTTTAACGTATTTAAGGTGTTAATAAATGTTGTAAATTAATTGTCTTTTAGCTGAAAGATGCCAATAAAAATGCGTATATTGGCACGTTTTGTAATAAAAATAATTTTTAATATAACTATTTATGTCTGAAGGAGAAAAGTTAATTCCTATTAACATCGAGGACCAGATGAAATCGGCCTATATTGACTACTCAATGTCAGTAATTGTATCGAGGGCCCTTCCGGATGTTAGAGATGGCTTGAAACCCGTACATCGAAGAGTACTTTATGGAATGCACGAACTTGGGGTTCTTTCTAACAGAGCCTATAAAAAATCGGCAAGGATTGTAGGAGAGGTATTAGGTAAGTATCACCCTCACGGAGACTCCTCTGTTTATGATGCCATGGTACGTATGGCACAAGACTGGAGTTTGAGGTATCTTTTGGTAGACGGTCAGGGTAACTTTGGATCGATTGACGGAGACAGTCCTGCAGCAATGCGTTATACTGAAGCAAGGATGCGAAAAATATCTGAGGATATTATGGCCGACCTTGAAAAAGAAACTGTTGACTTCCAGTTAAACTTTGACGATACCTTACAGGAACCAACCGTAATGCCTACACGTGTACCTAACCTTTTAATTAACGGTGCATCGGGTATTGCAGTAGGTATGGCTACTAACATGCCGCCTCACAACCTTTGTGAAGTGGTAGACGGTACCCTGGCATATATTGACAATAACGAGATTGAGATAGACGAACTGATGGAATATGTAAAGGCACCTGATTTCCCTACGGGAGGTGTTATTTACGGCTATGAAGGAGTTCGTGAAGCCTTTAAAACAGGTCGTGGTCGTGTAGTATTGCGCGGTAAGGCAAGGTTTGAAGAGGTAGACGGTAAAGAATGTATTATTGTTACCGAAATTCCTTATCAGGTAAATAAGGCAGAAATGATTAAAAAAACTGCCGACCTTGTAAACGAAAAGAGAATTGAAGGTATATCTAACATACGTGACGAGTCTGACAGGAAAGGTATGCGTATTGTGTATATCCTTAAAAAGGATGCAGTGCCAAACGTGGTGCTTAACATGCTTTATAAGTATACACAATTACAGTCTTCTTTCAGTGTAAACAATATTGCACTTGTAAACGGAAGACCTCATACATTAAACCTTAAAGAGCTTATCCATTACTTTGTGGAGCACAGGCATGATGTTGTGGTAAGAAGAACTAAATATGAACTTCGCAAGGCTGAAGAGCGTGCGCACATTTTAGAAGGTCTTATCATTGCTTCAGATAATATTGATGAAGTTATCGCGCTTATTCGTGGTTCTAAAGACGGAGAAGAGGCTCGTGAAAAATTAATAGAGCGATTTAAGCTTACTGAAATCCAGGCCAGAGCTATTGTAGAGATGCGTTTAAGGCAGCTTACAGGACTGGAGCAGGATAAACTGAGAGCTGAATATGAGGAGATCATGAAACTGATTGCCGAATTGAAAGCCTTATTAGAAAGCAAAGAGCTGAGAATGCAGCTTATTAAAGAGGAGCTTATTGAGGTTAGAGAGAAATATGGTGACGAACGCCGTTCACAAATTGAGTACTCTGGTGCCGATGTAAGTATTGAAGACCTTATTGCCGATGAGAATGTGGTTATTACCATTTCGCATGCCGGCTACATTAAGCGTACTCCGCTTTCTGAATACAAAACCCAAAACAGGGGTGGAGTAGGACAAAAAGGTTCATCTACCCGCGATCAGGACTTCCTGGAGCACCTGTTTACTGCTACAAACCACCAGTACATGTTATTCTTTACCCAAAAAGGTAAGTGTTTTTGGATGAGGGTTTACGAAATTCCTGAAGGTAGCAAAACCAGTAAAGGACGCGCTATACAAAACCTTATTAATATTGAGAATGACGATAAGGTTAAGGCGTTTATCTGTACACAGGATCTTAAAAACGAAGAGTACATTAATAACCACTACGTGATTATGGCTACTAAAAAAGGTGTTGTTAAAAAGACCCTTTTAGAGCAGTATTCACGCCCTAGGTTAAATGGTATTAACGCAATTACCGTTCGTGAAGACGACGAGCTGTTAGAAGCTAAACTAACTACCGGAGACAGCCACGTGCTGCTTGCGGTTAAGTCGGGCAAGCTTGTTCGTTTTGAGGAAAGTAAAACGCGCCCAATGGGACGTAATGCATCGGGTGTGCGTGGTATTACCCTTAAAGATGACAACGACGAGGTAGTTGGTATGGTTTCTGTAAATGATATGGAAAGCGAAATCCTTGTGGTATCTGAAAACGGTTATGGTAAGCGTTCAAGTCTGGATGATTACAGGATAACAAACAGGGGTGGTAAAGGGGTTAAAACCCTTAATATTACCGATAAAACCGGTGGATTAGTTGCTATTAATAATGTTACCGATAATGATGATTTAATGATTATCAATAAATCAGGACTTACCATAAGAATGCGTGTTTCTGACCTAAGGGTTATGGGGCGTGCCACTCAGGGTGTACGACTGATTAATATTAAAGGTAACGACTCTATCGCTGCTGTAGCAAAAGTTTTACGTGAAGAAGATGAAGATATCATTGATGCTGAAGCAGAAGATATCACAAACATTGATGGCGTAACAGGTGAAGCTACTGCTCAAAACGATGAGGAAAACAATCAGGAACAGGAATAAACTTAAAAAACCAGAATACAATGAAAGCTAAATATGCAATTGCTGCATCTTTATTAATTTCTATAGGTGCTTTTGCTCAAAAAGATGAGCTTAAGGCTATGAAGAAACTAATGAAAAAAGATCCTTCTCCGGAAATTATGCAGGAGATGAAATCGCTTATTGATAAGACTGAACCATTACTGGGAAGTGCAGACGATAAGCAAAAAGCAGATTTTTACTATTATAAAGGAAACTATGATCTATATATGGCTATGACCAAAAAGGATCAAAATGCCTTAAATAGTGCTATTGCTGATTTTGACAAGGTAATGGAACTTGAGAAAAACGGTAAGAGAGAGTATACTCCCGAAATTACCCAGCAAATTTACCCTGAGGTAAGTGCTACAGTACTTGAAACAGCTAAAAAATTCGGTCAGCAACAAAATTATAAAGCGGCTGTACCATTATATGAAACAGCTTACAACCTGAATAAAAAAGATACTATTAATCTTTACAATGCGGCTGCTTATGCGGTTAATGCTAAAGATTTTGATACTGCACTTAGGTATTTTGAGCAGTTAGATCAGTTAGGTTTTACGAATAAAAGACTTAGCTATACTGCAAAAAATACAAAAGGTGAAGTTGAGTATTTTTCTGATAAAGCTACAAGAGATCTTTATGTAAAAGGACAGGGGTATACAGATCCGGGTGTTCATAAAGATCCTTCAATAAAAGGTGATATCATCAAAAACATTGCGCTTATCTATATTCATAACGGTGATAACGCTAAAGCAATGAAAGCGATTGAAAAAGCTAAGAAGGAAAACCCTGATGATATAGGTTTATTACAGGCAGAGGCTCAAATATATTACGAGTCTGGCGATATGGAAGGTTATAAAAAAACAATTCAGAGTATATTAGACAAAGGTTCTAAAGATCCTAACCTATACTTTAACCTTGGTGTTACTTCGGCTCAGTCTGGTCAAAATGACGAGGCTTTGCAATACTACAAAAAAACGGTAGAGTTAGATCCTAAATATGCTAATGCGTACTACAACATGGGTATTGTTCAGTTAGCTGGAGAAGATGTTATCGTTAAGGAAATGAACGGTCTTGGTACTTCTAAAAAGGATATAGCGCGTTATGACGAGCTTAAAAAGAAAAGAGATGACATTTACAAGGCTGCTCTTGTAAACGTTAAGAAAGCTTATGATTTAGAGCCTGAAAGAGATGAGTTCAGAACACTTTTAAGTAACCTTTACATGGGGCTTGAAATGATGGACGAAGCTAAAGCGCTAAAAAAATAATAAATCATTTCAGTTTTATATTCTAAAGGACTACTTCTACAGGTAGTCCTTTTTTTAATTTTTTACGTTATGGATATTTTAAAAAAGAGAGGTATTAAACTGGTTAATAAAGAGGTTGCAGGTCGTAATTATAAATGCAGTAATGGAGTAGATACAGATATAGGTTTTATAGTTGAATATAGGCATATTGAAACAATTAATGAGATTATTGATGATATTGATAAGGCTTTAGCGGGAAATTTTGATCAGATAGGAAATGATTTTATTGGCACTGATGCAGGCGGTATAGCTTTTATTACATCTAATGGTATCGAGTTTTATGATGAGGACGGGAAAAATATTTTACCTCCAGTGTGTCCTTTAGATGAATTTAAAGATTTGCTTATTGCATGGAGAAATTTTATTAACACGCCTCCTTACAATGGTCAAAAAGTAAATTAAATAAAAAAGCCTCCTGTTTAGGGAGGCTCTTTAGTTTATTTGTTGTTTGGTATTATCTTAACTGGGCACCGGTTTGTGTTTCCAGATTTTGTCTTATTTTATCCATTATTTTGTCAATCTGTACGTCTGTAAGCGTTTTTGTGTTATCCTGAAGGATAAAGCTTACTGCGTATGATTTTTTACCTTCCGGAAGGTTTTTACCTTCATATACGTCAAACAGGTTAATATCTTTTAGTAACGATTTTTCTGTTTGTCTTGCAATGGCATAAATGTTTTGGAACGATACTTCATTGTCTACAAGAAGTGCAAGGTCACGTCTTACCTCAGGGAACTTAGCAATCTCAGTAAATTTGATTTTTGCAGAAACTACTTTTATTACTGCACCCCAGTTAAAATCGGCAAAAAATACTTCCTGTTTAATATCAAAGTGCTTCAATACCTGTTTTTTAATCACACCCATCTCAACTAAAGTTTCGCTTCCCAGGGTGTAAGCAAGTCCTTCGCTAAATACATCGTTAGTAGCAGGCTGCGTTTGTACTTTATTAATGCCAAGGCGTTGTAGTATCATATCTACATAACCTTTAAACATAAAGAAGTCTGAAGGTTTTTGAGCCTGAGTCCAGCTTTCCTGAATACGGTTACCTGTTAGAGTAAGTGTTAGGTGCTTATTTTCATCGTAACCTGAAGGTAGCTTGTGGTATGATTTACCAAACTCAAAGAACTTAAGGTCACTTCTTCTTCTGTTTATGTTGAAGGAAACAGCCTCCAGTGCGCTAAACAGTAATGATTGTCTCATTGCCGAAAGATCACTACTAAGCGGGTTAAGCATTAAAACGTTAAACTCTTCTTTCAGGTTTTCGCTTAGCTTAACATAATCAGGAGTGGTAAGTGAGTTGGCCATCATTTCGTTAAAGCCAACAGAAACCAACTGGTTTGCGATTATATTTTGCAGTTTATAATCTTCGGTACGCGCTGCGTTTGACATAGAGGCATTAAGCTTTTGTGAGAAACTTACATTGTTGTAGCCATATACCCTTAATATCTCTTCAATTACATCTATTTCTCTTTCTACATCCACACGGTAAGAAGGAATAACAAGACCAATACCGGCATCAGACATGCTGTTGATTTTAATATCAAGAGATACTAATATCTTTTTAATAGTCTCCTTGTTTATTTCCTGACCAATTACTCTCTCCACATTTTTGAAGTTTACAAATACCTGATGGTCTTCCATCTTTTTAGGGTAAATGTCTATTACGTCTGATGTGATTTCGCCACCGGCAGTTTCCTGTATAAGCAGGGCTGCTCTTTTAAGGGCATATTCGGTAATGGTTGGGTCAATACCTCTTTCAAAACGGAAAGAAGCATCGGTATTTATACCGTGTCTTTTTGCTGTTTTCCTAATAGATACCGGGTTAAAGTATGCACTTTCCAGGAATATAGAAGCTGTATTTTCGTTAACCCCCGATCTTTTTCCGCCAAGAACACCTGCAATACATATTGGTCCGTTTTCGTCACAAATCATAAGGTCGTCCTCATGTAGTGTGCGTTCAACATCATCAAGAGTAATATATTTAGTTCCGGCTTCGGCAGTTTGAACAATGATTTTATTACCTCTTATTTTTCCTGCATCAAAAGCGTGTAGTGGCTGACCCAATTCGTGCATTACATAATTAGTAACGTCAACAATATTGTTTTTTGGTGTAATACCAATAGCCAATAGCCTGTTTTGTAACCATGCTGGTGAAGGTTGTACCGTAACGCCCGAAATGGTTACACCACAGTAACGAGGTGTAAGTTTGTTATCGTCTACCTTAACATCAATTTTAAGGGTACGTTTGTCTATCCTGAAATTACTTACCGATGGAGTAATAAGTTCGGTGTTTACATTACGCTGAATCATACCGGCACGCAGGTCACGGGCAACACCCCAGTGGCTCATTGCATCTGCACGGTTTGGAGTAAGTCCTATTTCAAAAACCTCATCGGTTTCAATATTAAATACTTTAGAAAGGGGAGTACCCGGTTTTAGGTCTTCGTTAAGAATCATAATACCGTCATGACTTTCACCTATACCAAGTTCATCTTCGGCACAAATCATCCCGAAACTTTCTTCCCCGCGTATTTTTCCTTTTTTGATTTGGAACGGATTACCTTCCTTGTCATATAGGTTGGTACCAATTGTTGCCACAGGTACTTTTTGTCCTGCTGCTACATTTGGTGCACCACAAACAATTTGTACGGGAGCATTGCCATCGCCAAGGTCTACAGTTGTAACCCTTAACCTGTCGGCATTAGGGTGCTGTACACATGTAAGTACATGGCCTACCACTACACCTTCAAGTCCGCCTTTAAGTGACTCAAACTTATCTACACCTTCTACTTCAAGGCCAAGATCTGTTAACAGGTTGGCAGTTTCATCTGAGTTCCAGTCTAATTTTATAAATTGTTTTAACCAATTGTAGGATATACGCATTGTATTTTTGTTTTAAAGCATGCAAAGATAATAATTGTGATTGAAACCACAGAACCCTAAGCCTATGTTTAGCAATAAAAAATGAAAAATATTCAGACTAAAATTTTCTTAATTTTTAGCTTAAAATGATAAAACCCGTTGGTTGCCCAACAGGTTTTAGTGTAGTATTCTTATGGTTTTACTTTTTGTAACAAGTAGCCTAGGCCTTTGGTTTAATTGGCTTTAGGTCATTAATAGGTTCAGGAGAATTGGTTAATGCCTTTTCCTGTTGTTTCTTTTCCTGTTTCTCGTCGTTATCCTGTTCATGAGGTAATCTGCTGCACGCAGCTACTAACAATATCAGAACCATTACCGTGGGGGCAGTAATTAGTCGGAAGGTGCGTTTCATAATGTTTTAAATTTACTGTACTTAGTTTACTTTTAATTGGCTAATCTTCACAGTATGAATGTGATTGGGGTAAAGCAAATTTATATATAAAAAGCTTTAAATGTTATTTTAAATTTAATTTTTTAACAAAAATTAGTAATATAATTATAAAATAAATGAAATAGTCGAAATTTAATTACGAAAGGTGTAGTTCGTCGGGTTTTATTGCTTTTCTTCTAACATGAAAAGTAACGTGTTTAAGATCTTAAATGTATTAGACTTAAAGACTTACTTTTTTAGAGATAATATGTCTTAAAGTATGTAATAATAAGTTCGCTTTAGCATTACTAACGCAACTTGTGTAAATTGCTTACATTTGGTATTTAAATAAAGACCCTCAATGAAGAAGTTGTTTTATAATCTGTTACTGCTTTTTACGGTAGCAGTTCAGGCGCAATTACAAAGTCCGGCCGAATTTATTCCCGGTTACGGAAGTCAGGTAAGCTATTACCATGAACTGGAAAACTACTTTAACCACTTAACAGAAAATTCAGACTATATACTTAAAAAGCAATATGGCTATACCTATCAGGACAGGAGCCTTAATGCTTATTATATATCTACGCCTCAAAACCTAAAGGAGTTAGAGGATATAAGGAAAAATCACTTATACCAAATAGGTATGCTTGCCGAAAAACCTGTAAAGGTTAATGACAAAGCTATAGTATGGCTTAGCTTTAATGTTCACGGTAATGAACCCGGAGCTGCCGAAAGTGCTATGAGCGTAGCTTTTGAGCTTATTAACCCTAACAATAAGAGAACTAAGGAGTGGCTTGAAAATACCATAGTAATACTGGATCCCTGTTTAAACCCTGACGGATATTCCCGTTACGGAAACTGGCTTAGGGATGTAACCGGGCAAATGCTGCACCCGGGGCATACCGACAGGGAGCACATGGAGCCATGGCCGGGAGGAAGGCAAAACCATTATGCCTACGACCTTAACCGTGACTGGGCTTGGCAAACTCAGGCCGAATCGCAACAGCGTATTAAACTTTACAATAAGTGGATGCCAATGGTACATGTAGATGTACACGAAATGGGGTATAATGAGCCTTATTTCTTCCCGCCTGCGGCAGAACCTATGCATGAGTACATCACTCAGGCACAAAAGGATTTCCATATGGCTATAGGGGAAATGACCTCAAAACGATTTGATCTTAAAGGTTGGAACTATTATACCCGTGAACGTTTTGATTTGTTTTACCCTAGTTATGGAGATACTTACCCAAGCTTTAACGGAGCTGTAGGTATGACTTACGAACAGGGTGGTATTGGTGCCGGTAGGGCAGTAGTAATGAGCAACGGAAATGTATTAACCTTACAGGATAGAATAGATCATCATACAGAAGCAGTGTTAACTGCCGTAGAAACAGCTTCCTGGCAAAAAGACAAACTGGTTAAAAACTTCAGGGAATATTTTAAGGAAGCTCAGGATAAGCCTAAAGGGAAATACAGTACTTATGTCATTAAAAATAGCGGAAAAACTCAACAGCTTGCCGAGTTACTGGAGCGCAATAATATTCAGTTTACGTTTGCTAACGATACTAAAAAGCTTGATGGCTACAGTTATATGGATAACGATGATAGAGATTTTACGGTTGAGCCAAACGATCTTATCATTAATGTAAAACAACCTAAGGCGATATTGACACAGGTGCTGTTTGAGTCGGCACCAAAACTGACCGATAGTCTTTCTTACGATATTACAGCATGGGCACTGCCTTATGCTTATGGTGTGGAGAGCTATGCCTTAAAGAACAGTTTTAAAATTAAAACCAAAGCTAAAGTTAACTACAAAGGTAAGCTGGATTTTGAAAGGGTATATGCCTATTACATTCCGTGGAATGGCAGAGCATCGGCAAAAACACTGTCATGTCTGTTAAAGAGTGGTATTAAAGTTCGTTCTGCCAGAAAGGCATCATCCTTTAGGGGAATAAAAATAAAACCTGGTGATCTTATTGTTTTAAAGGGAGACAATCAAAACATGTACGATTTTAAAAACAATATGGATATGCTGCTGGAAAGCAAACCTGATTATGAGGTTATGGAAAGTGGTTTTTCGCTGGAAGGCGGCGATCTTGGCGGGGAATCATATCCTTTATTGAGTGCGCCAAAAGTATTACTGCTTGCAGGAGAAGGTGTTAGTGCTACCGATTTTGGGCAGGCATGGTTCTACTTTGACCAAATGATAGAATATCCTTTAAGTATTATTGATATAAGAAATGTAAACAGAGTAGACTTTAGTCAGTTTACTACCATAGTCCTGGCAGACGGTTATTATGACTTAGATGAAAACCAGAAAGATAAATTAGATGGTTTTATTGCCGATGGTGGTAAGGTTATTGCTATTGGTAACGCGCTTACCGTTTTTGAAGACAGGTCAGGATACAGCCTAACCCGCTTCGCTTCGGAAGCTGATAAGATGGCCGAAATGGAACGCAGGGAAGAGGAAACTCTTGAAGCCCGTTTTATGGATTACAAGAACGCTGAAAGAAGATCAATTTCTGAAGCGGTTCCCGGTGCTGTTATTGAAAATGTTATCGATAAAAGCCATCCACTTTCTTATGGTTTAGGGAATAAGTATTTCAGCCTTAAAACCAGCGATATGCATTATCAGTTGTTAAAAGATGTTTGGAATGTGGCTTATGTGCCTCAAAACTACATCAGCTTTGGTTTTATAGGTAAGAATTTAAAGAAAAACCTGGAGAATACTGTAACGTTTGCTGTAGAGCAAAAGGGTAAAGGACAGGTAATTTATATGGTAGATAATCCGTTATTCAGAGGTTTTTGGGAAAACGGAAACCTACTGTTTAGCAATGCCGTATTTTTAGTAGACTAATTATAATAAAATGAAAAATAAGTTATTAGATAAGGTGTTTTACATCTTTGCAATGGTTACAGCAATTACATTAACGAGTCCGTTTTTTAATTATAAACCAACAACAGAAGGAGCAGGAGAAACCGGAGACAACTGGTTTATATGGGGTGATTTTAATTTACTGGATGTAGTTACGGGTGGTTTACCAAGATTTGCTAAAGTGCCTATAGCTCCGTTTTTTAAGGTACTTATAGTATTCTCTGCCTTAGTACTTGCAGCAACAGTATTTCAGTTTGTAGGTGCTTTATTCAGGCAGCGTAAACAGGTGCTTTTTGCAGCCCTTACCGTTTTTATTTTCCTTTTGGGCGGACTTATTTATGTAACAACAGGTAGTTTTGGTGTAACAATAAAAACGGGTTATTACCTGTTTATGGCATTTGAGGCTGTAGTTGTAGCGCTTGGTATATATGTAGGCAAAAAACAAAAAGCGGCAAACGCTTAATATAAACCCTAATCATTAACAAACAGCAACCATGAAGAAACTTTTGTTTTTCCTTGCCTTCGTGGCTATTCCTTTTTTTGCTTTTTCTCAGGAAACAGCTAAAGAAAAAATAAGTAGAGGTGTGCAATTCCATGACCAGAGGAATTACCGTGAAGCCATTGCTGTTTATGAAGAAGTAGTTGCTAATGATGATAAAAACTGGGAGGCTTATTATGAAATGTGCCTGTCTTATTTGTCGTTAAAAGAATTTAAAAATACTATTAAGTATGCTGATATCGTTATTGATTCTGATAGTGATATGGCACCTAAAGGGTATTACATTAAAGGAGTGGCGCTCGATTATTCGGGTAAACATAAGGAAGCTATAAAAGTTTTTAAAAAAGGGATTAAAGTTGCTCCTCAATTTCATTCGTTATACTACTCCCTTGCAATAGTAGAGTGCAGACTGGAAGAATATGACGAGGCTGAAAATTACCTTCAGGAAGGATTACATCAAAATCCTTTGCACGGCAGTAGTCATTTACTGTTAGGTAAACTGAATTATGATGAAAGAACAAAATCACTCTTAGCGTTTTACAATTTTCTTATCATTGAGCCCGTAGGTAAGAGGGCTAACGAAGCATTAACACTCATAAAAAAGAACCATAGTCTTGGTGTTGAGTTTAAGGATGATAATAAAGTGAATATCACATTAAACTCTTTGACTGTTGATAGTGAGTTTGGAAGTGCAGAGATGTTACTTTCCATGTCTCAGGCATTAAGGAAGAGTGAGGAATATGCTGATAAATCAGATTTTGATTTTTTTGCCGATAATACTAAGTCCTTTTTTATGGTTTTGGGAGAGCTAAAGGAAAACAAGAAAAAGAAAGGTTTTTGGTGGGATTATTATGTAGATTTTTTCTATGATTTAGCTAACAATGAAGAGATGTATGAAACTTTTATGTATTACATACATCAGGATATACAAAATACACAAGTAGAATTATGGTTACAGGATAACCCTGAAAAAGTAGATGCTTTTTTAGACTGGGTTTCCAATTATAAAAGAGTTTAAGGATACACACCATAACAACCACTATAAACCAAACAATGAAGAAACTTTTATTGCCTATCACAGCATTTTTATTATTGGCGTGTCATAATGATATGGATGATACCGGACCCGAAAATGGTAATAACACTGGCGAAACCCCGGGTGAAACAGTTGTTGATTACAGGCAGGAAATGCGTCAGCTTGTTATAAGTATTAGCCAGAAGGGGAAAGCTTCAAACGGCAATTTTGCAGTAATACCTCAAAACGGTATTGAACTGCTTACTAATGACGGAGATCCGTTTGGGTCAATTAATACTCCTTACCTAAATGCCATAGACGGACACGGACAGGAAGATTTGCTTTACGGATATGATTCAGATGATGTTGCTACTCCTTCAGATGAGACCGATTATCTAATGGAGTTTTTAGACCGATCTAAGGAGTTTGGTAAAACAATACTGGTTACTGATTATTGTACTACCGAATCTAAAGTGACAGACTCATACACCCGTAATGAGGATAACGGTTATATATCGTTGGCAGCTCCGCAAAGGGAGCTTAATGCTATACCGGGGCAGGCTCCGCATAACGAGAACGCTAATGATATAAACCACCTTAGCGACGCCAAAAACTTTCTTTACCTTATAAACCCTGAAAACTTTGCTACTAAGCAGGACTTCATTACTGCCGTATCGGTAACCAATTATGATGTGGTGCTAATGGATATGTTTCTTGGCGGGGAGAGTTTTACCCAACAGGAAATCACTCAGCTTAAAACTAAGGCAAACGGAGGTGTCCGTATGGTAATTTGCTATATGTCTATAGGTGAGGCAGAAGACTACCGTTATTACTGGCAAAGTGGATGGACAACGGGAACACCCGAATGGCTTGAAGCCGAAAACCCAAGTTGGGCCGGTAACTATACCGTGCAATACTGGAATGACGAATGGAAAAATATAATTTATAACACACCAGACTCATACCTTGATAAAATACTAAATACAGGTTTTAACGGGGTTTACCTCGACATTATTGAAGCTTTTGAATATTTTGAACAGTAACACATAAACGCTTTTTCAGTAGTGTCATTCTGAATGTAACGTAGTGAAGTGAAGAATCTCTAAATTATTTATAAGAGATTTTTCCTTCGTCAAAATGACAAAGTATTATTAACAGCACTTTTGGAACAGCTTTTTTTATTCCAATTTCTTTCCAGATTCTTGTTTCATTTTTGCATTGTAATTAACTGAAACAGGATGTATGATGAGAATGAAATTTTTATTGCTAACAGTATTTTTAAGTGTTTTTTGCAATAGACTTACTGCCCAGATAAGTTCGCCGGGACTGGGAGAAACCAATAATGCCAGTTGGTCGGCAATTGGTATAAAACAGCAATTAGACGAAAAAAACACATCGGTTAGTTATGTGGGGTTTGGACGTATTAGTGGTATGGATGAGTCTAATCCGTTTGGGTATCCGGCACTGTTCGTACTCAATGAAGAAGTATCCCACAAAATAAACAATCACTGGAAATACAGCGGAGCGATAAGTTACAGGAGAGCGCACGAATATGGTGAAGATGTTGCTGAACCCGAACAGGAAATGATAGAGCAGGAGTTTAGGCTATATGGCAGGGTAAAATATACCACAACTTTGGGTAGGTTTAAATGGACTAATACTGCCAGGCAGGAAGCCCGAAAGTTTTATACCGAAGACTTTTCACGAGTGCCCGATGATTTACAGTTACGTACCCGTTTAAAATCACAACTGTATTACTCTTTAGACCACGATAGGGAGAATATAGTTACGGCAAGTGCCGAGGCATTATTCTCCATAAGTAAAGACAGGAGTGAGGGCTGGGATAATTTAAACTACAAAGAAGCCCGTTTTTGCCTCTATTACACTTACAATCCCGATGATTTCCCGATGATATTTGATGTGGGTTATATGAACGATTTAATAGGGACAGGGAACAATATAAGTGATGTTAGCTATATAGCTTTTGATATTATTATTGAGAATCCGTTTTCCTCTTAATTCACTGTTGTATGTAATACCGGGTCTGTTCCAGGTGCCGTCACTGCAAAGTATAAGCCTTTTCATACTGTTAGTTTTATATAAACAATAAAATTAAACAGAATGTATGTTTTTTATATCAGGGCGTTTTCCCCTTTTTGGCAGGGGAAAAGAGGAGAGGTTTTAATGAAACTTAAAAAAACGCTCCAGTACCTCTTCCAGCATTTCGCCAGTTAAAGGTTTTGTTCTGAATGCCGAAAGGGAACCCAGCGCATTTGCCTTTTCCACATCGTCGGGATTTTCAGAAGTGGTAAGCATCACCACTATCATTTTGCAGTGCAGACTTTCATCAAGAGTTGCATATTCTTCAAGGAATTCCCATCCGTTCATTCCCGGCATATTGATGTCAAGAAAAATAAGATCAGGATGCATCTCGCCGTTTTGATCTTTTTGTTTAATGTAATCCAAAGCTTCCTCTGCCGATTCTTTTATTACAATATGCTTAGCGGCATCATTCTTTCTAATCACCCTTTCATGAAAAAAGTTGTCAACCTTATTGTCGTCAACCAGCATTATGCAATTTACCTGCCTTTTCATCACTTCGTTGCTCATTGTTATCTATAAATTTTGAGATTGTAAATTTGAATGTACTTCCTTCCCCGGGTTCTGATTCTACCCATATTTTTCCCATGTGCAGTCCTACTATTTTATAGCAGTGTGCCAGCCCAATGCCGTGCCCTTCAAACTGCCCGTCTTTGTGCAGGCTTTTAAAAATTTGGAAAATACGTTCAAAATAGCGGGGGTTAATACCTATTCCGTTATCACTAACCCAAAACTCATAGTAATTTTTTTCTTCATGACAATGAATTTTAATGATGGGGGCGATATCATTTTTACGGAATTTAATAGCATTATTTATAAGGTTTTGAAAAACCAGTCGTAACTCCAGCCTGTAAGCATAAAGATGTGGCATTACACCATATCGCACTTCTGCACCCGATGCTGATATGAGTCCGTTAAGGTCAGATACTACATCTTTAAGCACATCGTTACAGTCAATATAAACCAGTTGCCTGTTTTTACCCAAACGGGCAAAATCAAGTAGTGATTTTACTAACATACTCATGCGTCCTGTAGCGAGGTTTATATGTTCAAGGTAAAGTTTTATTTCGGGGTTAAGTTCTTTGCCGTGGTCTTCTTCTATAATCTGTATAAAGTTACTTACTGTTCTAAGAGGTTCCTGTAAATCGTGTGAAGCGATATAGTTAAACTGTTCCAGCTCTTCGTTTTTGTTTTGAAGCTCTAAAACCTGTTTGTTAATAATGGCTTCCTGTTCCTTACGTTTGGTAATATCTATTACCGATGCCAGTATAAGTGTACTGTCGCCTGTGGTTAAGGGGTTAAGCCCAATTTCTACAGGGAACTCAGTACCGTCTTTTCTCATACCGTGTAAATCCCTTCCGGCACCAAAATAACGTGCGGTTGGGGCTGCATGGTAGGAGTTTCTGTTTTTAGGGTGATGATGCCTGAATTTTGTAGGTACAAGCAAATCTATTTTTTGCCCAACGAGCTCGTCTTTGGTATAGCCGAATATTATTTCGGTTTGTTTGTTTACAAGGGTTATGGTACCTGTTTCATCGGATATGATAAAGGCATTGGGAGCCGACTCAATTACGCTTTTAAAATGCACCTCTGCCAGTTTCTGTTTCCTTTCCGACTGGTTTATGGCATTGGCTGCCTTATAAATAAATACAAAACAGATTATTATAAACAGAATAGAGCTTAAAGCCAGGCTGGGTTTCATGCTGAAAATAGTTCCGTCGTCTGTAGTGAGTACATTATGCTTATACAGTTGCATACGTATGTAGGTAAGCACGGCAATAAGCCCCATCATCCTGAAGAATAGCTTTTTTGCTATTATGTTTCCGGTTTCTCTTTCCAAAAACAGTTTTACAACCCCAAGGCATGGATTTAGTGCTGCTGCACCTATAGATAGTATGGCAAAGCCAATAGCCGTGTGTATGGCTATAGGTGTAAGAAAAGTAAATTTATACAGGCTGGGTACGTCAAAAAAGTAACCAACTATACATATTAACGATATTAGGCTTACAAAATGAAAAGCGTACTGAAAGTAAAGCCTTAGGTGTTTAAACAATGTTTGCCCGAAAAGAGATAATCCCATAACAACAAACAGTACTGCTGTAATAGGAGACAGGCGACCGGGGTAGGCTTCGTTTTTTAAAAAACCTTCAACATCAGGGTACAGTATTTCGTCTATACCTAGATTTACAGCAAAAATTTCCTGTGAGAGTGATACCAATGAATATACCGCCACCAGTAATTCGATGGTTAGTATGGTAGGGGAAACTCTTTTAGTAAGCGAGGTAATAATAAGGCATACTGACAGCAGTAAGAACGATACTGCCGTATTGAACTTCATGGAGATATAGCCGTCAAGTATACTCTTTAACGTGCTTATATCCCACAACCATCCTACTAAAACCGCTGAAGCGAGTAAAAATACCAGTGCACCCGCTATGGTAACAAAGCGAACTTTTTTAATGTTCTCAATCATAAACAATAACCAAATATTAAAAATGTACGTTATTGGTAGGTGTACGGATGCTAAATTATGGTTATTTATTTATATTTTAACTATTTTCTTTCAAGTTGTAAGATTCTTGCTTTAAAATGCAACTTTGTGTAGATAAGTGGTTTTGTATGGTTTAAAAATTTATAACCATTCAAGGTCTAGTTTAGTTACTTTTTTAAACTGTTGTAATTCGGCTTCTGTCATAAAGTCAAATACTACGCTTTGCCCTAATGAGTATACGGTAAATTTTCCTGTTGTATTATACTTTTCGGCAAGTGCCTGAATGTTTTCAAATAGAGCATGGTCTGCCCAGTCATTATCAAATGTTAGGTCATATTTATAATGGTCACCGTTAATGTTAAATGAAACCCATGCTGTTTCATTGTCAAAGTCTATGTTGTCCTGCACATTAGTGAAATTGAGCTGACCATCGCTAATCCTTTCAAGGCTTTTAATTATATCCACATAGTCACCTTCATTTTCGATAGACTCATAATCAAAATGCCAGCAGTTGTTTGATATAGGTTTATCTTTAGTATCTGCAATTTCTCCCCAGGTGTAATACATCAAGCTGTAAGGTTCAGTTTCATAATCTTTCTCATTATATAAATAAAGAAGGTCGTTTTTATCTATTTCGTTATTAAAGGTGTACCCAAGTTCTTTAAATGCAGTTAGCTGCTGCTCAAAAGTGACTTTTGGTATTTTATGTACATTTTCCTTTAGAAATTTATAAAATCGTGGTCCATATATTATAGTAGTTACTATTATCGCAATGTAGATACTTTTCATTGTAAGGTATTATAGGTTGTTGGTTATTGTTTGTGTCCGACAGAAGTTGATAATTTCTGTCAATCTGTTAAAAGTAATAAAAATTAAAATGTCATCTTGTCATATTGTTCTGTCATTTTTATGAAATTTTTCTCTTGGCATAATGATTGACTATTTACAACCAAACAATAAACATAAATCGAAAATCCAAAATAATAACTATTAAACGATATGAGTAAAATAATTGGAATTGACTTAGGAACAACCAACTCGTGTGTAGCCGTAATGGAAGGTAACGAGCCTGTAGTTATTCCTAATGCTGAAGGAAAAAGAACAACGCCATCGGTTATCGCTTTTGTAGAAGGTGGTGAAATTAAGGTAGGTGACCCTGCAAAACGTCAGGCGGTTACTAACCCTACAAAGACAATATCATCCATAAAACGTTTTATGGGTAACAAATTCTCTGAAAGTTCAAAAGAAGCCAGTAACGTTCCTTATAGTGTAGTAAAAGGTGATAACGATACTCCACGTGTGGATATTGACGGTCGTCTATACACTCCACAGGAGCTTTCGGCTATGACGCTTCAGAAAATGAAAAAAACTGCCGAAGATTATTTAGGACAGTCTGTAACCGAAGCGGTTATTACCGTACCGGCTTACTTTAACGATGCTCAGCGTCAAGCTACTAAAGAAGCAGGTGAAATTGCCGGACTTAAAGTAAGAAGGATTATTAACGAGCCTACTGCGGCTGCCCTTGCTTACGGTCTTGATAAGGCTGGTAAAGACCAGAAAATTGCTGTATATGACCTTGGTGGTGGTACTTTTGATATCTCTATCCTTGAGTTAGGTGACGGTGTGTTTGAAGTACTTTCTACTAACGGAGATACACACCTTGGTGGTGATGACTTTGACCAGGTAATTATTGACTGGTTAGCTAACGAATTTAACAGCGAAGAAGGTGTAGATCTACGTAAAGATGCTATGGCATTACAACGTTTAAAAGAGGCTGCAGAGAAAGCTAAAATTGAACTTTCATCTTCTACGCAAACTGAAATAAACTTACCATATGTAACTGCAACTGCAAGCGGACCTAAACACCTTGTAAAAACTCTTACAAGAGCTAAGTTTGAGCAACTTGCTGATGATTTGGTAAAACGTTCTATGTTACCATGTGAAAAAGCACTTAAAGATGCAGGTATCTCTAAATCAGATATTGATGAGGTTATCCTTGTAGGTGGTTCTACACGTATCCCTAGAATACAGGAAGAAGTAGAGAAATTCTTTGGTAAAAAACCTTCTAAAGGTGTTAACCCAGATGAGGTTGTGGCGATTGGTGCTGCTATCCAGGGTGGTGTATTAACAGGTGACGTGAAAGACGTACTTCTGTTAGACGTTACTCCGCTTTCATTAGGTATTGAGACTATGGGTGGTGTTTTAACTAAATTAATTGAGGCTAACACAACTATCCCTACTAAAAAATCTCAGGTATTCTCTACAGCGGCAGATAACCAACCATCGGTAGAAATCCATGTACTACAGGGTGAAAGACCAATGGCACAGGATAACAAAACTATAGGTCGTTTCCACTTAGACGGTATTCCGCCAGCACAAAGAGGTGTGCCTCAAATCGAAGTAACATTTGATATTGATGCTAACGGTATCATCAAAGTATCGGCTACAGATAAAGGTACAGGTAAATCGCACGACATCCGTATCGAGGCTTCTTCAGGATTAACTCAGGAAGAAATCGAAAGAATGCGTCAGGAAGCAGAAGCTAATGCTGATGCTGATAAAGCTGCAAAAGAAAAAGTAGATAAGCTAAACGAAGCTGATGCTATGATTTTCCAAACAGAGAAACAGCTTAAAGAGTTTGGTGACAAACTATCTGACAGTAACAAGCAGCCAATCGAGTCGGCTCTTGAAGAGCTGAAAAAAGCTTACGAAACTAAAGATGTTGCTACTATCCAACCTGCTCTTGATAAAATCAACGAGGCTTGGAAAAATGCATCTGAAGAAATGTACAAAGCACAGGCAGAAGCTGGTGCAGGTGCTCAGGGTGGTGCAGACCAAGGTCAGCCACAGGGTGAAGCTCAGCCGGAAGGTGACAACGTACAGGATGTAGACTTTGAAGAAGTAAAATAATCCGAGTACTACACAATGGTAGTACAAAGTATTTAGATAAAAAATGCCCCGCAATTGCGGGGCGTTTTTGTTTATATATGTTTCTTACAGTTTCTAATTGTCATTCTGAACGCAGCGATAGCGAAGTGAAGAATCTAAATCAGATTAAAAGAGATTTCTCCTCTCCATTTCATTACTGTCGAAATGACAAAAC
>NZ_WOWP01000002.1 GCF_009741375.1 Flavobacterium rakeshii | reverse complement strand
CCTAATTTTATACATGAAAAAACCAGTCAGCAAATACTGACTGGTTAATATAAATTTTATTGTAAAAATTGTCAACCTATTTTAGGACGACTCAACGTATTAATAAGATATGTAAGACATATGTGCTAACATCAAAAATTATACCTTTTTTTATTTCAATTATAATTTTTTCTAAAAACATAGCGTTGTAAAAGGGCTTTTTTGTACTTTTATAATTCATAAAACTCTATGTTTTCATTATGCTCAAACAGAATTTACAATTAAAATTATCACAAAAATTATCGCCACAGCAAATTCAGCTGATGAAGCTGATACAATTGCCAACGCAGGCATTTGAGCAACGCCTTAAAGAAGAAATGGTGGAGAATCCTGCATTGGAAACAGGCAAGGAAGACCAATATGAGACCGACGAGTTTGGCAATGACGAGTACGATGATTATGACGACTATGATAACGAAAGGATAGAAGCCGACGACATTAACATAGACGAATACCTTAGTGACGACGAAATACCCAACTATAAACTACAAACCAACAACTACAGTGACGACGACGAAGAGCGCACCATGCCTTATGCCGCGCCTGTTAGTTTCCACCAAAGCCTTAGCGACCAGCTTAACACTTTTATACTAAGTGATAACGAGAGGGATATTGCCGAGTTTTTAGTGGGTAGTATAGACGATACCGGATACATTCGCAGGAGTGTTGCCGATATTGTGGACGACATGGCCTTTACACAGGGTATTTACACAGATGACCAAACTGTAGAAAACATACTGCACATTATACACCAGCTGGAACCGGCAGGAGTTGGCGCACGTGACCTGCAGGAGTGCCTACTATTACAACTTAAACACAAAACCCCTACAGAGTCTATTGACCTGGCCATAGATATACTGGAAAATCAGTTTGATGCCTTTACTAAAAAGCATTACGACAAACTGTTACAGAAGTATGACATCAGTCAGGATCAGCTTAGAAAAGCTATAGACGAAATAGAAAAACTAAACCCTAAACCGGGTGGGGCCTACGACAGTAACTCTAAAGTTGTGGAACATGTTGTTCCTGATTTCTCCATAAGAATTGTAGATGGCGAACTGGAACTTTCCCTTAACGGAAGAAATGCTCCGGAACTGCACGTGTCTAAAGATTATCAGGAAATGCTGCAAAGCTACAAGGAATCTAAAGACAGGTCTAATCAGCAAAAGGATGCGGTACAGTTTATTAAACAGAAACTGGATTCGGCAAAGTGGTTCATCGATGCTATCAAACAGCGCCAGGAAACACTTTTTGTTACCATGAATGCCATTATGCATTATCAGGAAGAATATTTTCTTGACGGTGATGAAACCAAACTGAAACCGATGATCCTTAAGGATATTGCCGATATGGTAGGACTGGACATCTCTACCGTTTCCCGTGTAGCAAACAGCAAGTATGTAGAAACACCTTATGGCACCAAGCTGATTAAGGAATTCTTCTCTGAAGCTATGAAAAATGATCAGGGAGAAGATGTATCTACCATTGAAATCAAGAAAATACTTCAAAACGTTATAGACGAAGAGGATAAGAGAAAACCTTTACCGGATGACAAGCTTGCCGAAATACTAAAAGAAAAAGGCTACCCTATAGCCCGAAGAACCATTGCAAAATATAGGGAACAACTGGATATTCCGGTAGCAAGAATGAGAAAGAGGATTTAATATGAAGAAAATACTGCCGGCTTTCTCCTATATATTCCATCCGTTGTTTGTATCGGTGTATGCTGCGCTGTTATATTTTTTATTTGCCCATCAGTATTTTTACAGCTATGAAATTATACTGGTAAGTGTACAGGTGCTTATCCTTACCGTACTCCTACCCATATCCATATATTACCTCCTTCATTCACTGGGACTGGTACACTCTACCATGAAGCTGGACAAAAAGGAACGTAAAATCCCGCTCATAATACAGGCGTTACTGTTAGGCATAATGCTCTATCAGGGATTTGGCAATACCACTATCCCAGAGCTGTATTATTATTTTGCAGGCTACCTTATCAGTACAGTGTTGGCAATTGTAATGATATTGTTTAATCAAAAGTCCAGCCTGCATATAATGGGCGTTAGTGCGCTTACCGTTTTTTTGATAAGCCTGTCCCTGCATTTTCATCTTAGCCTTAATTACATCATTGCTTTCTTTATACTATGCACAGGGTTCACCGCCTCTTCAAGACTATTCTTAAAAGCACATACACCAAACGAATTACTACAGGGACTACTTATAGGCATTATACCACAAATAGCTTTATGGCACTGGTGGCTATAAAAAAAGCGGACTTTACAGTCCGCCTTATAGAATTCCTTTATATAATTTAGTTAAGCTCTTTTAGTATCGCTTCCCCAACTCCTTTTGCTGATTGCGGATTTTGACCTGTAATAAGCCTGTTATCTACAGTAACGTGAGGCTCCCACATTCCTGATTTCTCAAACTGCCCGCCACGTTCAATCAGTTTGCTTTCCAACAAGAACGGAACCACCGTTTCAAGACCTACTGCTTTTTCTTCCTCATTAGTGAATCCGTTTACCTTTTTACCATTCACAAGATATGAACCGTCTGACAGTTTAATATTTACCAGTCCGGCAGGACCGTGACACACAGCACCTACAATTCCGCCACCTTCATATACCTGAGCCGCAATTTTAGCCAGTTCTTCATTCTCCGGTAAGTCCCACATAGCACCATGACCACCTGCATAATAAATAGCCTCATACTCTTTTGGGTTAACCTGAGACGGTGTCATTGTATTTTCAATTTTAGCATGGTATTCTTCGTCTTCCCAAAACTTCTTATTCACCTCATCATTCAGGTCAAAGCCATCTACCGGAGCCTTCCCTCCTTTTGGGCTAACAAAATCAATTGTATAACCTGCTTCGTGTAACACCTCCCACGGATGTGCTACTTCGGCAAGATAATACCCAGTAGGTTTACCGGTATCACCTTTTTTATCGTGACTGGTTACAACAAACAAAATCTTTTTCTCGGTTTTCTCTGCTTGTTGGGTTTCTTCCTGTGGTTGGGCATCTGCCTCTTCTTTTTTCTCTGTTTCCTTACACGATGCAAACGAAAGTGCTAAAACCACAAAAGCGGTTTTAAAAAGTGCTTTTTTCATAGTACTATTTAATTAATTGACACTACAAATTTACTGTCCCGCATTTGCACTACACAGGACATACATCACATTTTTATGTTTAAAGGAATTATGCGAGCCTGCTTAAAGTTTCGCGCGTCACACCCAGATAAGCCGCTATAAGCGTTTTAGACACTCTTTGATACAGTGATGGGTATAAACTCATAAACTGCTCATAACGCTCTTTAGCATCGTTATTAAGCAATGAGAGAATACGTCTTTGTAAGGCGACATAACCCGAGTTTGATTTTTTTCTGAAAAAGTACTCCATTTTATGGAGCGCCGCACAAAGCTTATCCTTATCCTCAAGAGTAATACAAAGCAATTTAGTATCCTCAAGACAGTCTATATCCAGCTGTGCCGGAGTTTTATGGAGCAATGCCTGATAATCAGTCACCCACCAGTTTTCCATAGCAAACTGCATGATATGGTCTTTACCCTCATCATCAGTATAAAAAGCTTTTACGAGTCCGCTAACCACAAAATACTCGCAGTTTACACTATCGCCCTGCTTTACCAGAAAATCTTTCTTTTGGAGTTTTTTAGGCCTGAAGTAAGAAAACACAATATCAAACTGCTCGTCTGTTAAAGGAACTACCTCCTCGATATGTTTTCTTAAAGCCTCTTTCATACTTACAATATATAAAACATTAGCCCAATATTAAAGGAACTCAGCTTTAATTCTTCACCCTGTTTGGTATAAGCATTTTTATAGATTGGAGTAAATGAGTATGCTGCATAAAAGTTCCAGGTATTCCACCCTGCCGAAACATAGGCTGTAGAAATCCATTTATTCACATCGGGGTTATGCTGTATTCTTACTGTTCCTTCGTCACTTTCAAACTGGGAACGATCGTTTAACAGATAACTCACTTTAAACCCAGTATATATTCTCCAGAATTTATGACTGTACATTGTAGAGTTTCTCCACCTCAGTTCTATAGGTAACTCTAAGTAATGAAGCACCAGCTTGTTTTTTGAAAAATCACTATCCCCTACAACCTCATATGTCCTGCTGGTAATATCCCTTTCTGTAACTTCAGATACTTTTAGGTTGTGTTTTATGTTTGTATACGAATATCCTAAACCTATAGCCACCGCCCTGTTTCTTGCCTCATTAAGCGGAATATCCCTTAAAAAACCAACTGTAAGTCCGGTTGAGAATGAGTTCTGCGAATACCTGTCGGCTTTACCATGAATAAGGTTATAAGATACCGAAGCATAAAACTGATCTTCCCTGTATAAAGGATCGGGAGTAAGCAGGCTATCCGACTGTACAGCAGCCTTATCTGTTTCATTAGTTTGTGCCAGTAATGGAAGAGTAAAAAACAATAACAGATAAAAACAGATTATTCGCATAGCATGAATGGGTTATTTATACAAAGATGCAAAAGTTTACGGATAGTTTATTTATGCTGCTTTATAATTTTACTTTTTCGCTTATCATCTCCGTTACCCAGTAAAAAGCTGTAAGGCTTTAAAGGTTTTACATGCATAAATATTACATTTATTATTCCCAGCACAGGTATAGAGAGTATCATCCCTATAATTCCCCACAACATGTTCCCTACCACAACTGCAATAATCGTAATAAATGGATCTAGGTTTACGTTATCGCCCACTACATAAGGTTCAAACAGGTATGACTCTACAAACTGCGCAACAGAGAAGGTAACCATAATACCTATTAGGGCTGTGGTATCTCCATCGGCAACATACCCTAACCCAATCGCAATAAGGAAACCTATAATATTCCCTATATACGGAATTATAGAAAGCAAGGCTGCCAGAACACTAATAATGATAAAGTTACTAACCCCAAAGGCTGCCATACCCAAAGCGTAGAGTATGGTTAAAAATATCATGAGTATAAATTTACCATACAGGTAGCCCTGGGTAATTTTTACCGCCTGGCTCAGTACGTCATCCACATCATCTTTGTTTTGCTTTTTAAAGAGTTTTACAAAAAACTGCCTGAATTTTTTACGGTAGTTCAGTAAAAAGAAAACATAAATAAACGTAAGCAAGTAATCCCCGCTAAAGGAGTACATTCCGTTTATAAAACTAATGGCCTGCTTTCCCATATTCCCTGTAGCCTCATTTTGTTGTTTGGCTATATCTTCGGGACTAATGGGTGTTTTCTCATAAATGTAGTCTTCCAGTTTTTCAATCTGAGGCATTATTTTCTGCCTTGCTTTATCCCAGTCGGCCACAAAACTCTGTATCTGTATTGAGATAAGTGCTACAAAACCTACACTTACCAAAAACAACAAAACGGTATTGATGAGTGACGACAGCATACGGTTTATTTTCCACGATTCCAGTTTTCGGGCAACGGGTAGCATAAGCAGTGCCAGTATCACCGCCGTAAGCAAGGGGGCCAGCAGGGGTTTAGCTTTTATAAGCCCTGCGGTTAAAAAATAAATACCTACTATGAAAACAGTACCGGTGTATAGTATTCGTTTACCTGAAGTCATAAATTGTAAGTTTTACTTTAAAGATAAAACTTACAGCTTTAACATTGTCAAAGTTTTAGGAAAATTTAATATTTGATGGTTGTAATGCTAGGTTAAAAACATTAATAAATAAAAAATATTATTTTTAACAAAACTTGAAAACCATACCTTATGCAAATTTATGATATCACTATAAAAAATTTTAGAGGAATAAAGTCTTTAACGAACTTAAAAGTTGGAGATATAAATTCATTCGTTGGAAAAAATGACTCTGGAAAATCATCTATATTAAAAGCTCTTGACGCTTTTTTTAATGAAAAATTTAATCCTAATGATATTTTTCAAGGAAAACATGAATCTGAAAAAACAGAAATAAATATTAGATTCACACCTAACCCAAACACTCATCCTTTAGCTCTAGATAATGACCAAAAAGTCTCATTGACAAAAATATTTCATTACAGTACTTCTGCACGACTATTAAAAGAATTTTACTATACCTGCTATGATATAAATGACGAAACAGTGAATAATTGCTGGGGGAACAAAGAGTCAGAAATAAATTCATTCATGAGTATATTAGGCTTAGAATTCTCTAAATCAGGAAGAGGAGTAACTAATCTATCAAAAATAGAACAAATTGACAATAACACTAAAAATCTTGGACGCGCTTTAAAAACATATCCCGCTGAAGAATACATAAAAAATATAAAAAAGCTTGATTATTTTGAACTACCTGAATTTTCTCTTTTTGATGCCGAACAAGATCTAAATATAGGGTCAACAAACTTCCAAAATCAATTTAAACCCATTGCTAACAAATCATTAGACGACAATAAAAGACTTACTACAAAACTGGAAAGAAGAGTTCAATCAGATTTAGAAAAAGAGTTTACAATAATCACACAACTCATGCAAAAAAATGTCCCTGATTTAGAACTTATAAAACCATCTGTCAATTGTAACTGGAATAATTTAGTCAAGTTTGATTTATCATTAAAGTTCAATTCTGACAGCTATGAAATCCCTATCTCAAATAAAGGCACAGGCTTTAAAAGATTATTAATGGTTGCGTATTTCGAATACTTGGCACAAAAAAAAAACAAAACAATACCAAATTTTTGGAATTGAAGAACCAGAAACATTCCTCCACCCTGAGTTACAGCATGACTTATTAGATTCAATAATCAGCTTATCTGACGATAGCCAATTCTTTATAACAACTCATTCACCTATATTCGCTGGAGCAACTAAAAGCTCAAATATTATTGTTGTAAAAAAAGAAAATGAAATATCTAAATACTTCAATTTTGAAAATGAAAACCATATACTTGATGTAGTTATCTCTGAATTAGGAATACGCCCTAATTACAACTTATTAAATGAAAATTACAGAAAAGCTGTATTTGTCGAAGGCAGTGGTGATATTCAATTTTGGAATATTGCTTTTACAAAAATTACAGGAACGTTACCTGATGACATATTATTTATTCCTTGCGGCGGAGATCAAGTTGATTTTTATGTAAATGCAACTCTATGCAAAAAAATAAACCGAAAATTCCTTTTTATCTTAGATTCAGACAAAGGAGCTATTGATTATGAAGCAAAAGTTAAAAACAAATCAAAACTCAAAGAGGAAATTGAAAAATCAGGAGGTGAACTATTAATTTTACACAAAAGAGAAATAGAAAATTACTATTCAAAGGATGCTATACAAAGATTATTGGGAGATAAAAAGCTACCTCCTGAGTTTAAAATTGAAGATTACAATGATGTAAAAGAAGAAATAAAAAACAATGTTATTGAACCGTTGAAAGTAAACTTCAAAACCAAAAATAATATTGATGTTTTTAATGAAATGAGTAGAGACGAGTGGATAAATTCAAGTTTCAAAATCGGAAACACAACAGATGTTGAATCTATAATCCAAAAAATACTTGAATAAATCAAAGTCCCTATGTCTCCTTAAATCTTCCCTGTAAATACACTACTTTTGCTTTTTTAGAGTTATACTCTTGTGATGCTGAGATATAGGTTTTTAATGGTATTATTGTGTTTGGTTTCCGCGGTTTACGGTCAGGAAACAAACGGCCTGTTTAAAAACCGAAAAATCGCTTCCGTAACCGACACCATACAGATAGACAGCGTTAGCATTAACAACGCCTTTTTTACCCTAAAGGACAGGAACGGAAAAGACATTGACACCACCTTATACCATGTAGATTTTAAACACAGCACACTGGTTTTTAAAAACGGGTATACTCCGCAGGACACCCTGTTTATGCGTTACCTGAGCTACCCTGAATATCTTACCAAAAAATACAGTATTTATGACGATTCCCGCGTGGTAGACAACAATGCCACCGGAACCCAAAACCTGTACCGTGTAACACGCGACCCGCTCAACACCTTTAAACCGTTTGACGGACTAAACACATCGGGTAGTATAACACGTGGTATAACCGTAGGTAACAACCAAAATGCAGTGGTAAACTCCAACCTTGATTTACAAATTACCGGAAAACTCTCTAACAAAGTAAGCCTTCGTGCTTCCATACAGGACAGTAACATACCGCTACAGGAAGGCGGTTACTCCCAAAAACTGGATGAGTTTGACCAGATTTTTATAGAGCTTTTCAGCGATAACTGGAGCATACGCGCAGGTGATCTTTTCCTGGAGAACAGGCAGTCCCGCTTTCTTAACTTCAATAAAAAAGTTCAGGGTATATCTACCAACTTCTCTTTTGGGGATGACGATTCTAAAACTACCATTTTTGCCGCAGCTGCACTGGTAAGGGGGCAATATGCCCGAAGCACTTTTACCGGACAGGAAGGTAATCAGGGTCCGTATAAGTTACGAGGACCTAATGATGAGTTGTACATACTGGTAATATCGGGATCTGAAAGGGTTTTTGTAAACGGAATACTATTGGAACGTGGCGAAAACAACGATTACATTATTGACTATAATGCAGGTGAAATAATATTCACCTCACTATTCCCCATAACAAGTGAAATGCGTATTAATGTGGAATACCAGTACACTGTACAAAGCTATACCAGGCTACTTACCTACGGCGGTATTACCCACGAGGAGGAAAAATGGAGCATTGGCGGATTTGTATATTCTGAAAACGATATTAAAAACCAACCCCTGCAACAAAACCTTACCGAAGAACAGGTAGAAATACTAAAACAGGCAGGAGACAACACCGACCAGATGATTGCCCCATCGGCTTATGTGGATACTTATTCAGAAAACAAGATATTATACCGCAAAACCCTTATTAACGGTCTTGAGGTTTTTGAATACTCCAACAACCCTGACGACGAGCTGTACAATGTACGCTTCACTTACCTTGGTGCTAATACGGGTAATTACATACTGGCAAGTTCGGCAGCTGTGGGACGAATTTTTGAGTATGTACCTCCCATTAATGGTATACCACAGGGAGACTACGAGCCTGTTATCCGACTTACGGCTCCGCAGAAAATACAAATTGCTACCGTGTTGGGTAAATACAACCCAAGTGAAAAAACACTCATCGATTTTGAGGCGGGTATGAGCAATAACGACCTCAACATGTATTCGTCACTTGACAATGATGACAACAACGGTTATGCTGCAAAAATAGATGCCAAACAACGCCTGTATACCGGTAAGTGGGAACTGGATGCCTTTGCCAACTATCAGTTTATCCAAAAGGATTTCCGTACCATAGAGCGCTTGTTCAATATAGAATTTAACCGAGACTGGAACCTTAACGGTATTACCACTACAAACGGTAACCAAAGCTACCTTACAACCGGAACCACATTCAGGCTACCTCAAAAAGGGCAGTTTAACTACCAGCTGGAACAACTGGATTTTTCGGGCAGTTTTACAGGAACGCGCCACGTAGTTAACGGACGTTTTACCTTTAATAACTTCCTGATACAAAACCAGGGTAGCTGGCTGGATAGTGACAGCGATTATGCCGCATCAGAATTCGTAAGAAATGAAGCCCTTGCCAAATACCATTTTGGTAAAAACTGGATAGGTGGTACGGTACGGGTTGAAGACAACAGGGAGCGCCTTAAGGAAACGGGGCAGTTATCAGCTTTAAGTCAGCGTTTTAATGAATTCGGAGCTTTTGTAGGGCGTGGTGACAGCACTAAAGTTTACGTGGAGCTGGGCTACCTGCAAAGGGCTAACGATAGTGTTGTAAACGGTATTCTTGACAAGGTAAACACCTCCCGATCGTACTACGTGAAGTCGCGATTAATGAAAACCGAAAAAAGCGACCTGAGCCTTTTTGTAAATTACAGAAACCTTAAGTTTACCGATCCCGCTATAAAAAACGAACAATCCCTTAACTCAAGGCTTTTGTACAACGACAGGTATTTTGACCAGTTAATACAGGTTACCACTGCTTACGAAACTACATCGGGTACCATACCGCAACAGGAGTTTACCTATCTGGAAGTTGAACCCGGACAGGGAACCTACACCTGGAACGATTATAACAACGATGGCATACAGCAGCTGGAAGAGTTTGAGGTTGCTCCCTTCCCCGATCAGGCAAAATATGTTAGGGTATACCTCCCTAACCAGGTATACATACGCACCCACCAAAATAAGTTTTCGCAGTCGGTTACCCTGAATGCCAACCAGTGGCAAAACGAAAAGGGTTTTAAAAAACTGTTATCCTATTTTTATAACCAGACCTCGTTTTTAATTGACCGTAAAATAGAACGTAAACCGGGAGCTTTTGATCTTAACCCGTTTGACAATAGTGAAGACGGATTACTGGGACTTAATTCCAGTTTTAGGAATAGTTTGTTTTATAATCGGGGGAAACAGCACCATTCCGTTACTTATACCTATTTAAAAAACAGGGCGCGTACCCTGCTTAATGCGGGCTCTCAGGAAAGCAAAAACAGTTCGCATCAGTTACAATATGCCCATTTAATACAAAAACTATGGCTGTTGGGCTTTTCGGCACAAACCCTGCAGTCTGACACCTACTCTGAAAATTACAGCAGCAGGAACTACGAAATAGGTGGATTTGCATTATTACCTAAAGTATCGTACATCTTTTCTAAAAATGCCAGTTGGGATCTTTTCTATGAATACCGAAGCAAAGAGAATAAAATAGGCGAAATGGAAAGCCTGTACCAGCAACGTGTGGGAACATCGTTTACCTATGCTTCAGACAGGCAGTTTTCCATAAACGGCGAATTCTCCCTTTATGACAACGATTTTACCGGTAACGAACTTACACCAGCAGCCTACCAAATGCTGGAAGGTTTACAGGCCGGAAAAAATATTACATGGCGATTACTGCTTCAAAAAAACCTTACGCAGTTTCTGGATGTAAACGTAAACTATCAGGGACGTAAAAGCGAAACAAGCAAAGCCATCCATACAGGTAATGTACAGCTAAGAGCTTATTTTTAATTGAAGGCTGCCTTTTCCTTATCAGAAAAAGCATCACACTGTACTACATAGTTTTTGGTAAAAACTTTAAGGTCATTAGGCTGTGTGGCATAATTGGCAATTAGGAAAGCCTTGTCTTTTTTAATATCTCCGGTATAACCCGTAATCCACGGCACATTATCCTGAATATTTAAACGCAACAGACGTGCCTCATAGTTTTTGGCATCTTTTTCTATTACCTCCTCCAGTAAATCAGTTCCTTTATTAAAGTAACGGGTTTTAGTGAACAAACCTTTTTCGTATTTAGCCATCAAAACGATAGAAGCCGCCTTGTATGCCAAAAGGGTAGTGTTTTCATGACTGTTATCCAAATCTTCCAGGGAAGCATGGAACACAAGGGCACTTTCGGCAGAAACAGCAGCATCAATATACTGTTGTCTAACCGTTGCCAATTCTTTATCGGGAGCAATACATAACAGACATAAAAAAAGCCCTAATACTTTCATGAAGATCGTTTTAGGGCATAAAGATATGGTTTTTAACAATTAAACAGTTCTTAAAAACAGTTAACCGAAGGCTAAAGGTTATTCCTCCAGTAAAAAGGTATAAGTAACCTGTACCTCATCGGCTATTTTTTTGCTTACCACTTTTGGTACATCAATATCAAAGTCGGCAGGCTTTACCATAAAATTACCGGCTACGGTAATGGTACTCCCTTTAACGGATACCATAGCAACATCATTAATTTTTTTGGTTTTTCCGTGCAGGGTAAGTTCACCTGTTAGGGTAAACTGTTTCGGTTTTTCCGAGAGTGCTTTCAGCGAAAACCCATCCAGCTTTCCTTTAAAAACCGCCTTAGGATATTTTGCTGTTTCGGCATAACTCTCATTAAAATGTTCTTCCATAAGGGCAACCTTAAAACGGAAACCATTCATGAGTGCCAGTGCGGCAAGTTCACCGTTACCAGCATTAAGTATAGCCGATACATTTTTGTTTTCGGCAGCTACCTCCTCAAACGAAGGAACCGAAGCCTCAAACTTTATATCCCCTGTTTTAGTGGCAAACTTTTGCGCATGAGAAACAAAGGGTACCATAGCAGCCACAAAAAACAGGATGAAGTATAAATTTCTTTTTTTCATAGTGATTTAATTTTCAAGTAAACCATCGGTATTCCATTGTAGTATCACATTGATATTTGCCTGTGGCATCCTGCCGGTTTGCGGCATAAGTTGCTGCTGTCCGTTTTGTAGCTGTATGCGTCCCAATAAATCGTGATTCTCTACCGCATCCTTAACCTGTGCATAGGTAAGTAATGGCCTGAAAGAAGCCACACCTCCGGGAGCATGGCAGGACAAACAGTTATTATCTATAATTGTTTTCACATTAGCCGTATAGGTAACAGTACCTACTATGTTTTGTTCTTCGCTTATATCCTCATAAGTATTGGAATCACACGATACAAAAAACAACGCTAATAAACCTGTATATAAAATTGCTTTCTTCATATTAAAAAACCCTGTATAAATTAAACCCGAAGAAAAAATCTCCCTTACCCCAATCGCCTGCCGCAGTAGTCACATAACCCCCTTCGGTCATGGCCTGCGAGTTGGTAAACAACAGTTGGAAAATGTGTCCGCCTGTTTCCAGATCCAACCCAACCGACAGCGGATTCTGGTAGAAATCAGGCTTATCAAAATTGTACACATATTCCATATTAAGCGAAAGTCTTTTGGTTAGCTTAAGCCTTCCCCCTGCTCCCAGTGAAAACTGGTCGTCGTTTTCCACATCAGGATTGTACAGGTTTTTATGGATATACATAGGCACCATTTCAAGCGAAAGCCTGTCGGATATTTTTCGTGACACCAGTAACTGACTTATATAGGTTAGCCTGTCACCAAACTCAATTTTAGGATAATCTTCCTTTTCCAAAAAGGTATTGATCTCTATGGTATTGTAGCCAATAACCGTTACCGGAGCTCCGGTTGCCTGATTAGCAAGCCTGTACTTTACAGCCGTTTCATACACCTTTAAAAGGGTATGGCGTGAAGCGCTAACCGAAAGCCATTCGTTTATACCATAAGCACCACCTATTTTTGTGGTAGCCATATCCATCCCGAAAAATTCGGAAATACCGCCTTTAACCGAACCAAACCTGTGGGACACCACAAAGTAAAATTCCTGTGCGGCAGGTATTTTTGTTGATTGCAGGGTTACAACCTGTAATCCTTTAAAAGCAGGTGTGGCATAATCCTGCGTGGAAACCGAGTCGATCTCGGCAAGTAAATCGTCCTGTGCTGAAGCAGAAAACACCACTGTAAGGCAAAACAGCAAGCCTAAAAAATTCTTCATCTGTATTATTGATTAATTGTACACTGATCCAGCTTTACCTCCCCAAAAAGTTCGTCAAAGCCTATGCATCGCCCCTTTATCTTAATGTTTTTGCCCGGAATAATATTTTTTGCAGGCACATCAAAGCTGCAATACACACCTGGCTCAAGGGAAACCGAAATGCTGTCATTATCATTTACGTTTCCTATAACCACAATGGTTTTATTGAGGTACATTGAATCTGCCGTGGCAGCATTAGTTTGGTATTCCTCCACAATATCGGGGGCTGTTAGGGTATAGGCTGGTGCTTCGGCGGTTATATCTCTTGCCTCTTTGTACAAAAAACCGAAATAGAAGTAATAGGCCGCAGCCAGCACCAGCAAAATAACACCTGAAACGATTAATATCTTTCTGTTTTTCATATTGCAGATTGTAATAATTTTCTTCTCTCAAGGCTAAATTACCAAACCACATAATGAGAAAAGTGCAAGGAATAGTAAACCCAACGGCTGACTTAGTATTCCTGCCCTTTCACTTAGAATTTGTTTTTACAACCCTTCACTTTAGGGTACAAAAAAAGGCCCTCTCACATTGGGCCTTTTTGTTTAGTAAGATTCAGATAGTCTCACATTTTATCTGTCTTACTGTTTTTTATTTTCGTCTATTACCTTTTGGATAGTGTTCCAATCGTAATAGTGGAAAGTCATACCGTTGCTCATAGCAACAAACATACCTTTAGGAAATTTACCTCCCAGGTTAACACTGGTAGCATCAGCTCCGTCACACTCTATAGTTGAGGTTGGCACCTCTGCCAGTAGTTTGTATTCGTTAGGGTTACCATTAACACCTTCACGCGGGTATACCATAAACGTATTAGCCTGCTGATTTGATACCAGTATATATCCGGTAGAATCGGTAGCCTTGTATATGGCAATACCTTCGTGGTCACGTTTAAAACCTTCTTTACCAAAAAAGGCAAGTTCGTCATTTCCGCCCTCAGGACTGGCACTGTATTTTCTTATACCTACACCTTCGTCGCAGTAATAAAGAACTCCAAGTTCATTATCTACAGCTATAGCTTCAATCTCTTTGTTCCCGCTGTAGTTACCAAACTTCCTTACAACGTTTGCCGTTACAGTACCGTTATCGTTACCGTTTAAACGATACTGCCACAGGTAACTTCCCGAAGGACCGCTTTTTCTGCCTACTATAGCATAAATAGCCGTTACGCTGTCTTTCGTTTGAGTATAAAGCGAAACTCCCATTGGGTCGCGCTCTGTTTCGCCTTCAAAAACTTCGATACCGCCATTATCAATCGGTTCAAGTTCCGGCAGACTAAATATCCTTATCTTGTTTGTTTCCCTTTCGGTTGTTACAGCTACATCTGTCTTTTTATCGCCTACCATAAGTCCGTATGCGATATCCACATTGTTTGGCCTTTTAAGGGTAACCGACTTTTTCACGATTTTACCTTCAAGGTCATACATATACAGTCCGCCATCGGTATCCTTATCTGTACCTACTATATAGCTTTTAGAAGCATCTTCCGGATTAATCCATATGGAAGGATCATCGGTATCGTGTGGTGTAGGTTGTGTTACTACAGCAGGCTTAACGGCATCTTCCCTTACCGGGGCCAGTTTATCTCCGCAGGAAACAAGTGTAAATCCAATAGCTGCTGCAAGTGTTATATTCTTTATCATTTTTTATTCATTTCTGTTGTGTAAATAATATCTCCGTGCTCGTTAACTAACTGCACCAGTAACTTTTTACCGGTTACAGAAAAGCACATAAACCCTGCCTGATTATCGGCAAAAAGGGTTCCTTCACGCTCCCCGCTTGGCCTTACCTCACTACCTGCCCCCGAAAGGAACTGAGTAGTATAACGCCCTTTTGGTTTTACAACCTGCAGGTCGTGCTCGTGCCCGCACAGATAAGCGTCTACTTTATACTTATCAAAAAAAGAAGCAAACTTCTTTTCAAAGGCTTTAGTGTCGTCACTGTTTTTTCTTTTCCCTCCGCTATATAACGGATGATGCCCTACAACTATTTTCCATTTAGCATCGGTTTTTTCCAGTGTCTCAGCCAGCCACTTTCTCTGGGCTGTGGTATCCTGCTTAATGATGTTTTCATACATATCATTATCCTTTTTATAGTAACCGTCTATAAACGGATTGGTATCCATAACCACCATAAGCAGTTTGCTGCCGTCCTTTAATTTAAAAGTTTCACTGTAATACGTATCGGGCATTTGCCAACGACGGCTCACTTTTGTATAATCTATCTGGGCCTGGATGTTACCGTTGTAATCGTGGTTACCCAGTGCCACATACCAGTTTTCATACAGCTTGGTATTGGTATAAATGTCCTCAAACGAATTTTGAAGCTGAGGATCCTGTGTGCTCACTATCCCGTTAGGGTAAAAATTATCGCCTACAGAGATGGTAAAATCTATATCAAGCGTTATGGCAGCAGCCCCCATTTGTTCGGCTACGGGTTTTTGATGGTATTGCCCATGGCGGCCAAAATCACCCAGTACTAAAAAGTGAAGCGCATCGTCTTCCTGTTGCAGCTTTGGGATAAACTTTCCCTGATAACCTGATTCGGTTTCTTTTAAATATCCCTGTGCGCCTGCACTAAGGAAAGCAAAACACGCAATAAGTAAAACTATTTTTTTCATAAGCATTGTTTTAATGAGGCCGGCAAATGAATGCCGGCTCATTAAAATTATATTTTTTATTAGAAGTCAAATTTAAGACCAAGGTTGTAACGACCTTCGTAGTACTCTAACTGCTTCACCCTGTTTGATACGCCCTGGTAGTAACGTAACGGCTGATTGGTAAGATTTTTAGCCTCTGCAAAGATGCGAAGATTTTTAGTAATCTTGTATGAAGCGTTAATGTCAAGGAAAAACTGCTTGTCGTAGTAGCTGTCGCTAAACTCATCTGCACCCAATTCGTCAAGATAATCAGAAGTAAAGTTTGCAGAAGCTCTTGCAGAGAACCAGCTGTTTTCCCATGAAAGTGATCCGTTAAACATGTGAGGTGCAGTACCCGGAAGTGTAACATCTGTTCTTTCGTTACCATCTTCATCAGAGATACCTTTAGCTTTAGAATCAGTGTAAGTATAGTTAACATACACACCAAAGTATCTAAGGAAGCCCGGAAGGAAATCAAGCTGTCTCTGGAAAGCCACCTCAAAACCGTACACATCTACATTATCACCGTTTCTTGACTGGATAAATGTCCACTGCTCTCCTACCGGCACAGGGTTAACCTGTCCAGGGAAATCATTAGCAAAATTATCTGAAGTATACTGGTTGTTGCTGTACGTGTAAATAAAATCCTGAAGATTTTTGTAGAAAACACCTCCTGACACTAAACCTACCGACTTAAAGTAGTTCTCTGCCATTAAGTCAAAGTTGTATGAGTAAGTAGCATCAAGATCAGGATTACCTGCTATAATTTCAGTATCTGAAGCGATGTTGTTAATGTATGGTGCAAGAGCATAGTAGTTAGGTCTTGCTAAAGCTGTAGTGAATGCAGCCCTGATTACAAAATCCTCGGTAGCGTTATATTTAAATGTAACACTTGGAAGTATGTTAGTGTAAAAGTTTGTGTTCTCTATTTTACCTTCAAGTTCTTCTTCGTCAAGTACTCTGTTACCTGTATAGTCAATGTGTGTATTTTCGATACGGGCACCAATTATCATAGATAATTTACTGTTGAAATCCTGATCCCACCTTACATAACCTGCAAAAATATTCTCTTTTGCTTCGTAGTTTACAGCAAGGAATTCAGAAGGATCTGATTCGCTGTCGTAAAGAGCAGGGTTGTTAAGGTCTAACCCACCAAGGTATGCTGCAGAAGCATATATACCCGGCACATACTGGCTTCCCGGATTGAATCCGTCACCACCCCAGTAGCTTGTAGCAACATCTGCAAGAGTTAAGTCACCCTGTGGCTCGTATGTAAAGAAGTTATTTTCTCTTGTTTTATCTTTTAAACGTAAACGTAAACCTGTTCTTAAACGTCCTTTTTGCCCCTCAATAACAGAGAACGGGAAACGGATGTTCACTTTAGCACCAAACTCGCTTTCTTTAGTATAGTCACGGTTTTCTGTAAGTTCGCTAAATTCCATTAATGAAGGATCTTCACCTGTAGTAGTTACATAAGGTTTTTTCATGTTTGAAAGATCTACACCAAAAGGAAGGTCTTCCTGCTCAAATTCAATGTAACGCTCGTTAGGACGAAACTCTCTTGCTGTTGCATAGTTTACACCCCAGTCTAAATCAAGTTTAGGGCTTAAAAGGTGCTCACCTCTTAAAGAGTAGTTTTGTACACGTTGGTCTTCAAGTCTTCTGTTTTTGTTACGGTTGTTATCTATACCACCTTTAGTTTCTCTTTTTACAGCACCTGTATAACCTACAATTTGCTCACCGTTGTATAACGGATCGATATCATCATAAGTAGTTCTGAAACGGTTTTCACGGTCATCTCTCCAGTTGTAAATACCGCTGGCAAAAATAGTATTGTAATCGTTAAACTTATAGTCTATAGCAAACGACCCACTACGACGTATACGTTGTACATCATACTTCCTTATTTGTTGCTCTTTTACATATACGTTCCCGAAATCATCCTGAGTCCAGTCGGCCTCAATGTTGTCACTACCAAAATCGTTATTGTTGTACGATCCGCTAAGAACAACACCAAGTTTGTTATCAAAGTAGCGGTTACCGTAAACAAGTCCGGCAGTATAAATACCTTTATCCCTTATCGGTCCATAACCACCTGCCAGTGTAGCAGAGATTCTTTCACCGTTTGGTGTAGCACGTGTAACAAGGTTTACCGAACCACCAATTGCATCGGCATCCATATCCGGCGTAAGGGTTTTGTTTACCTGAATAGTAGAAATCATATCAGACGGTATAAGGTCCATCTGTACATTACGGTTATCACCTTCGGCAGAAGGAATCCTGTCACCGTTAAGTGTTACCGAGTTAAGTGACGGAGCCAAACCACGGATAATGATGTTACGTGCTTCACCCTGGTCATTTTGCATAGTGATACCCGGTACACGCTTTAATGCATCACCAATGTTTGAATCAGGAAAACGACCTACCTGGTCACTTGAAATAACATTAGTAATGTTACTGTTGTTTTTTTGCTGATTGATTGCTCTTGCCTGACCTCTTAGAGCGTCACCCACAACAACAATTTCGTTAAGTGTTTCAGATCCGCTAACCAATACAAAGTTTACGGTTGCGTTTTTACCCTCTTCCACAACAACCTGTTGTGACTGGGTTTGGTATCCTAAATACAACACCTCTACAGTATAAGTACCTGCAGGTACATTAAGAAATTCAAAATCACCTATTTGGTCAGATACTGTGTATTTATTTCCTTCGCTAAGTCTAACTGTAGCACCGGGAAGTGAGAAATTTTCATCCTGATCGGTAATCTTTCCCGAGATTACCCCGTTCTTTTGAGCATAAGCAGATACACTCAGCACAAAAGCCGTGATTAATAGTAATAGTTGTTTCATTGATTTAATCTTTGTGTTTGTTGGGCGCAAAACTAAAAGTCCCATTTAACGTAAGCGTTAGCCTTACATTATGTCAAGATGACTATAACACTAAATAAATGTTACCACTATTAATAAAACGTAAACTAATATGATGTGTTACCTAAATAATTAAGCGGGGTATATCCATAGGCAGCCTGGTTAATAGTTCATAATTTAGCTGGCTACTTAACTCCCCAAACGAAGCCACCGTAATTTCCTGATCACCCTGTTCTCCTATTAAAGTTACCTTATCGTTTATCTGTACATTAGGGATATTGGTTACGTCAACCACTACACAGTTCATGTTTACCGTTCCTACAACAGGAGCCCTCATTTCATTAATAAGAACATGACCGGTATTACTGAGACTTCGGCTAAAACCATGGGCATAACCTACAGGCACCACAGCCACATGTATTTCCTGATGCGCAAAATAAGATGAACCATAACCTATAAACTCTCCGGGAGGTACAAGCTTTAAACTCATTATTTTACTTTCCCAACTGATAATTCGCCTTAACGGAGACTGTACCGTTTTATATTTATTAAGGTATTCTATTAAAATTTCAGGACTGGGCCAAAAACCATACTGCATAATACCTATGCGTAACATATCATAATGCATATCGGGCAGGCGAACAGCTGCCGCACTACAGCAGGTATGAATCATATTAGGTTCGAGATTTAAGCTTTTAAACTGTTTTAGAGCCCTTTTAAAATTGATTTTCTGCTTTTTAACACGGAAGTAATTCGTAATACTTTCGGCTCCGGCAAAGTGCATGCATAACCCCTGAAATATGAGTGTATCGGTATTATTCTTAAATATATCTGCTAATTCAGGGATCATGGATTGCTCAAACCCCATACGATACATACCTGTTTCCATTTCAATATGTACCAGTGCTTTTTTACCTGTAGTGGCCGCAGCTTTTATGGCTGCATGCAGCCGTTCCATATTAAAAACATAAAACTGAATATCGTTCTCAATAGCCCATGCAAGATCTTCATCTTCTATAGCCCCCATTATCATAATGGTTGTATTTTCAGCTACTGTTTGCTGTACGCGCAAAGCCTCTTCGGCATTAAAAACCGAAAAATGATTTACACCACATTGTTCGGCCATGGTCACATATTCCTCAATACCGTGACCGTAAGCATTGCCTTTTACAACGGCGCTTAATTTTTTATCTTTAAAATATTCCCTTAAAAAATCCCAATTACTCTTTAAAGCATCTTTGCTTAGTTTAATATGGGTGGATTTCATCATAATTATTGTGCTTTTCTCTGTATTTCAATAAACATTTTAATTCCGGTTTCGGTTATCTCATCCGGATAATCATATTCGGGATGGTGAAGCGGTTTGCAGTTTTCGCCCGACCCAACACCAAACATTGCTCCGGGAAACAGGTTAGTAAACACCCCGAAGTCTTCTCCAAAACGGAAACCTTCATTAAGGTTTTCATATTCCAGTTGATTCTCACTGGCAGCCTTATGGATTATAGCGACTGCATCAGGATGATTTTGATTAGACTCAAAAGGTTCAATCATTTCAAAAGTTACCTGTAACCCTTCCTGCTGAGCAAGATTAGTTGCTATGTTTTTAGCTTTGGTAATGGTATCGTTAAGCCTTTGGTTATTATCGGCTCTTATGGTTAAATGCACTGACCCTTCTCCTGCCGAAACACCATAAGCCTTCTCCCCCATCTCCATATATACCGGGGTGATAGTTATATATTCGGGTTTGTTTTCCATATTAAGTTCAAGGGTTTGTAGCATAAAGCTACTCATGGCAGCTGCCGGATTTTTACCATTCCAGGGTTCGGCGGCATGTGCAGTATACCCTTTAAAGTAAGCGGCAAGGCTTACCACACTCGATGTAAAACTCCCTGTTTTACATACTATTTTATGCTTTTTGAATCCCGGCAGGTTGTGCAGAGCAAACACCATATCAACATCAAGCGATTTAAAAAAAGAATCATCGGCTACATTACGGGCACCCCAGCCGTTTTCTTCAGCAGGCTGAAACAGCAGGTATACATTGCCTGCCTGTGGGCGTTGTTTGGCATAATACCCGGCAACACCATACATTATGGTAGTGTGCCCATCGTGTCCGCATTTGTGTGATACCCCGGCAGTTTTAGAATTATACGATAAATCGGTATTGGTTTCCTGTATAGGTAACGCATCAGTATCGGCTCTCAATAAAATATTCTTACCGGGAACAGTACCATAAAAACAGGCAATAACACCTGTATTAGCAACCTTTTCAAGCCTGTCGGGCTTTAAGGGTTCAAGTAAACTGAGTATGTATTTTTGAGTATTGTATTCCTGTTGCGAAATTTCAGGATTTTGATGCAAATAGTGCCTTACAGCGGTTAAGTTTTCCATAATCTCTGTTTAGGCTAATAATTATACTAAAAATTAGGCAGTTAAAAAAGGGTTTAAGAGAACTCCTTCACTTTTTAACACACTTAAGTAAAATTACGGGATTTTTTAAAACCGTAATTTTTACGCGGATATATATGTTTTTACCTTACTAACTTAGCAAAGCTAATCAATTGATTTACAAACAAAAACGTGGAACAGATAACCACTTAAATAAACGGGCGGTATTTATTTCTGAAAAGCCTAACGAGTAAGAAAACCAACTAAAAAATTATTAAAATTATGTCAACTCAAAATTCATTAGAAGCAACATTAGTGGGAGGATGGACTCCTTTTCATCCATTAACTGCACAAGATCAGGCAGTATTTGATAAAGCAATGAAAGGTTTTGTAGGTGTAAAATACACTCCACAAAGCGTATCTACACAGGTTGTAGCCGGTACAAACTACCGTTTTAAATGTACAGCCTCTATACCACCTGCAGAGGTAGTATGGGAAGCTATCGTTGAAATTTTCCAACCTCTTGAAGGAAATCCTTACATTACAGGAATTATAAGACTATAGTTTAAAACAACAACTTTCGTCCAACGGAAAATCCGCTTGATACTTTAAGTATTGGCGGATTTTTTAGTTTCATAACCCTGCTGATTAAAAAATATTTAGCCAATGTTTAGGTTTCCGTATCTCATTTTCTTGATAAATATTCGTTAACACACCTTTTAACCACCCTGTATTTTATTTAGATTTGTACTATTAAGAGCCACGTAAAAACAAGTCTAAGAAAAAATTATTGCAGGAAATATGGGGATGTTCGTGATAAGTAAACGAAACAACGGAGATTATAAATTTGTTTTCACATCCAGAAAGGGAAAAACGATTTTTACCAGCATAGGCTGTAAGCAAAAATCTGATTGCCAGAAGATAATAGAAGCAATAACAGAAGATGTCCAGAAGTTTACTTTCAGGAAAAACGCTACTCCATCGGGCAAACATTTTTTCAGGCTCTCTATTGGCGGACTCGTGCTGGCTACCAGCCGTAAGTATTCTACCCCGTTAATGCTTCAAAAAGGTATTGACGAAATTATTAAATATGTGATTACCGCCGAAATACTTGATTTCTCTGAAGGCGAATCTATTTTCCCTCCCGAGGAAGAAGTATTTTTAAGTGAAGAGGCTAAAGCCAGTTAAGCATCGTTACCAATTTTTCAGTTCGCCTTCACTTAAAAACGTCCAGGCTACAATACGCGTAGTTTTATTACCTGTGCCCATAGCAATGGTTTGGGTTTGGGTTACCCCTATATTGCTTAACGCCTTATAAACCCCTTTTAGGTTAGCTTCTTTTGAAACGAGCGTAGTAAACCAACGGCAGTTATTGGCTACTTTTTTACTTTCGGTAATCATGGTGGCAATAAACTTATATTCCCCTCCGTCGTAGATAAGTTCGTTGCTTACACCTGCAAAATTAAGTTGTGGTGACTTCACCTTTTTCCCCTGTAGGTTTTTAAGTTTCCTTAGGGTTCCCTTTTGGGCATCCTCTGCCGAAGCATGAAAAGGAGGGTTACACAGTGTTACATCTATCTTATCGGTACTGTTTATTATCCCCGTAAAAATATGCTTGGGATTTTGCTGTTGCCTAAACTCTATATTTCCTTTGAGCTTATCGTTAGCTTCAGTTATCTTTTTTGAAGATGTTATAGATTCGGCACTAACATCACAGGCTATAAACTTCCAGCCATATTCGGCTACCCCAAGTATAGGATAAATACAGCTCGCTCCCACTCCCACATCAAGACAGGTAATAGCATCCCCCACAGGGATGTTACCATTATTCCCTTCTGCAAGCAAATCGGCCACGTAGTGAATATAATCTGCCCTCCCGGGTATGGGAGGACATAGGTTTTTATCAGAGAAGTCCCAATACTCAATACCATAATAATGATTAAGCAGGGCGTTGTTTAACAGCTTTACCGCCTTTGGGTTGGAAAAATCAACCGATTCATCTCCAAACTTATTCGGTTTAATATAACCTGCCAGCTCAGGAGTACAGTCTTTAAGCGCGTCCAAATCATATCGCTCCCTGTTTTTATTACGGGGATGTAATTCTGATTTCTGCTGTTTGCTTTTGTCTGTAGGCATATTATTTCTTTTGGCGGAATGGTTAATTATCCGACATCAAAATTCGGCAAAAAAAAGTATAAAGCCAATGCTAAGTTATTAAACCCTTAACGAAGCCCTAAAGCCCCTTGCAGCATAATACGATTCGGCACCATTATGATACAGGAAAACCGTATCATAACGACGGTCACAAAATACAGCTCCGCCCAGTTGCCTTATACTATCGGGCGTTTTAACCCAACTCGATGTTTTAGTATCAAACTTACCAAGCGTTTGCAATTCCCTGTATTGTTCTTCGGTTAAAACCTCTACACCCATAGCCACTGCAACATCAAGAGCACTGTCTTTAGGTTTATGTTCTTTTCTCGATTCAAGAGCTGCACGGTCATAACATAAACTCCTGCGTTTAGGGCTTTCGGGAGAACAATCGTAAAAAACATACTCGCCTGTTTCGGCATCAAACCCTACAACATCGGGCTCGCCTCCTGTTTCTTCCATAGCATCTAGTGACCATAGTTTATTAGGATTGGCTTCCAGTTTTTCCTGCAGCTTATCCCAGCTTATCCCTTCATGCCTCGTCATATTTTTCTCAAAACGGGTTTTGAGTACCTTTAATAGTTCCTGCGACTGGTCGTGTGATAATTGATTTTTACTACTCATTATTTATCGTTGTTAGTTGGTTTGTTTTTCTTGATTCAGGTCTGAAATACCATGAGATCGTGGTAAGCACTATCAATAATATGGGACCGAATAATTCTCCCGCCGGGCTGCCTGATACTAAATGAGACACCACTGCCCCCGTCATGGTAAAAAAGAACCCCGCATAAGCCCATTCCTTAATAACTGGTATTTTAGGCAGGAGTATTACCACTACACCCAAAATTTTCCATATCCCTAAAATGGTGAGAATATAAACCGGATAGCCTAATTGGGTTATCTTGGTTACTTCATCTTCTGTTTTCAGTAGTTGTACTATCCCTGTAGAGAGCATTCCTAAAGCCAGCCAAATGGTAGCAATCCAGTAAATAATTTTATTACGTTTTGTCATAACTCCCCCTACTTTAGTTTTTCGGTTATTTCCTGCAGTCGGTTATGTGCCATGTTAAGCCCCTGTGCAAACGGAAGCTGTAGCATTTGGTTTCGCATCGCTACCGACCTGTACACAATATGCATAGTAAGCTGACTGGTATCATTAGTCAGTTTTTCAAACTCCAGAAACTCCAACTGTGCTTCAAAAGGGGTGTTTTCCATTTCGAAGGTGCGCACTATCCTTTTATTTGGTTCAAACTCATGAAAAGTACCGTTAGCACTAAACACCACATGCCCTTCGGGACTGGTAGTTTCAAACCTGTAACTGCCATGTTTTTTAGCTTCCAATTTCACTACGTTTGTTCCCATCCATTGTGCAAATAAACCGGCATCTTCATACGCCTTAAAAAGAAGCTCCACAGGCAAATCAAACTTTCGGGTAATTACAAGCTCCTGCCGGTTGTCTTCGGCATGAATTTTTGTTTTTAATTCCATTATTGTTCGTTTTTTGATTGATAATTCTTCATTACATCCTCAAGCCTGTTAAACCTTTCATCCCACATTTTACGGAACGGCTCAATAAACTCGGCAATCTCCTTCATCTTCTCGGGATTTAGGTGATAGTATATCTCCCTCCCGTTTTGCTCAGGTCTTAGTAGCTGACATTCGGTAAGTATCTGTAAGTGTTTTGAAACAGTAGGTCTTGCGGTATCAAAATTTGAGGCTATAGTACCTGCGGTCATTGCCTGTGTAGCCACCAGCATAAGAATCGACCTTCTTGTTGGGTCGGCTATTGCCTGAAAAACGTCACGTCTTAAATTCATCGCGTAGTTAAATGACTACAAATATATATGTAGTCATTTAACTACGCAAATAATTTCAGAAAAAAGATTAAAGATCAAGGCTTTAAAAAAACTCTGATTCTAAACAAAGATTTTTTAACTTGTGGAGAAGATGGGATAGTTATCGAACTCTTTTATAAAAGATTTAATAGATTTTAATTTTATAGCAAAAATACACCTATCATCGACCTAGTTCAATATATTAACTTACTGATTATTGACTGACGAATAAGGCTCCGGATATTTTTCAGGATACTCTTTACGTTTATCTATATAATACTGACTCCCTTTCTTATTTGAACCTTTTTTTTCTTTAAACAGAAACAAATATCTGTCCTGCCTATTTAAATATAAAATAAATGTATTGTCATTATAGTCAATAATATCTAACGAGTGTTCACCCCATTTTAAAATACTGTCTTTTGATATTACCCATTCTTCATCATCAAAAAACAAGTCACCGTCTTTAGTAATTTGCTCAAATTCACCATTTAAATTTTTTCGATAGCGAATAGAAGTCCCATCAGTATTAAACTTAAAATAAGCACCTCCTAAATATCCCGGCTCTGCTTCATCATAAACTAACCAATAGTCATTAACTCCATTAACAATGCAGCTATCCATAGGCTGATTATTACAACTTACATAGGTTAGACTTAATAAAAAAAGAAATACAGCTCTAACCATCAGCTTTCTCGTATTCAACATTGTAAACATCTTTTCATGAAAATCTTTAAATTTAGTTACAAATATTCTCAAAATACTTAGCTTTTATTACACACCTGTACTGTTAGAGGACTAGATTAATCAGGGGTATACAATTCCCATGTAGCATTTGTCACAGAATAAAATTGGGGATAACCCTGATACGCAAGATTTTTTAATACAGGTGAAGAAAGATTGGCAGCATTCTCCCTATGAATAGCTTCCGCATCTACAAATCTAAAATTCCCCTTTAATTTTACTTTTTTACCTTCATAAATAGTATCCCAGCACCTTAAACCTGCAATTAGATATATTTTTTCACTATCACTATATACTATAGCTCCGGTTTTATTGCTGTGCGCAATTCCAATGACAGAATCAAAAGTACCTGCATCTTTCCCTGACTTACAGCTCATAATTAGCAAAAAGCAAACTAATACAAAATATTTCATAATTAAACTTGTATGAATAAACTATCTGACATATTAGAGTAACATTTTCAAAGACGGCAAGATATCTTTATAATCCCTTATTCTAATTCTTCAACCCAGCCGTGTGATGATAGCGAATATAACACATCACCTGTTTCTGCAGCTATATATACAACTACCCCCCGTTCCTCCATACCCCACAAAGCGCTGTAACGCGCTATATAGACGGTTAAGTATTCACTTTCATAATCTCCATATAAAATTTTCTTATTTTCTTTTAACTGTATCTCATTAACAGGACTAATGGTAATATAATCACGTCTTTTTTTTCCGAGATATTTTTTTAGTATATCGTGGGCTTCTTCTTTTGTAATCATGCTATTTAATTTTTAAAATGTCATCAATTTGAATTATTTTTTTGTGTATGCATTTCAATGACGGAATCAAGAGTAGTTGTACCTTTTCCTGACTTACAACTCATAATTAGCAAAAAACAAACTAATACGAAATATTTCATAATTAAATTAATTAGTTCAATCATGTAACTCAATAACTAATATAAACAAAAAAACCTCCGGTTTTCACCAAAGGTTTTTACTTGTGGAGTGAGAATGAGGGATTCGAACGTATAACCTAAAACCTGCCCCATTACTATATTTTTTAAAGTTCGTTTTATTTGTGCCACGAAGCTTCTTAAAATCTATGCAAAAACAATATAACCTATTTTTCTATCCGGATTATAATTCTACTACAGATAGGAAATATTTTTTTTGATAATAAATGATTCGAATACCTTATAGCCCACGATATTTTTGGTGATCCTTACGGAACAATTTTCAAACCATTTCAAATCGGATCTACATAATTTAAATAGCTGAATCCCGAATATTTGACATTAACCATACTACTTCAGAAAATTTTTCCACTCTTCAAGAATATTGATAAATTCTTGTAGTGGAAGTGTTAAACTTGGCTCTAAATCAGGATTATTACTTGTCAGGTATGCAGTATCCCTGTCACATATAAATGTTCCAGCATTAACGCTGATAGATATTGTTCCATAAGTATCAGTAAAAACCTCATCAAAAGTTTTTTGGTTATTCTGAACTAGTTCAATTTCAGAAACTGTGCGTTCAATTGTTCCAATATCACTGAGATCTGATAAGAAGTATGATAACATTATGTACTTGTCGCTTGTAGGTTTATTTTCTTTACCTACTACCGGATGAGTATAAAATTCAATTTTTTTCATTTGTCTATTTTAATTTAATGTAAGCTGTTGTTATTTCCCCGCTGGCAGCATCAACCCTAAATTCTATTAGAATCCCCTACTTTGTCATTCCAACAAATCTGTTTCCCTGTTTTACCTGAATATTCATGCTTACCTCCTGAATCACGCTTCTTATTTTTACTTCAGACCATTTTTTTGGAAAAAAGGTGGAAGCCATTTTCTTTACTTTCCATTGATTTAATTCTTTAATCCAGTATTGAACTTTACCACTATAAATTTTTTCGCCGGTTGGCAATTTCCCCAATAATTCAAGTTCCCCCACCAATTTGATGTATTTATTGAGATTATTAAGGGAGCGTATACTGGTAACCTCAACCTCATAAACAAATTTCTTTAAAGGACTTTTACCTCCTCTACCCCGATTAGTGGTGCTGTATGAATACTCTTCTACCACATACGCGGGATCATTTTTGGCAAAGTTAGGGTTAAGCTTTTTTATTCTTATTTCACCATAATTAATATGCCGTGCGGTATTCAAGGTAAACCGCCTTATAAATTCGGTAACATCATTTACTAATATTAGTTTGTTTAAAAGTGCTTTTTTGTTTTTAAGTATCCATTTAACTATTTTCTCCCAAATCGGCTTAAAAAATTCAATAAGGGCCTGTTTACCTTTTGCTAATAGGACAATAATATCGTCTATAAATTTCAAGAAGGCAGCAACAGTCTTTTGAAAATTTTACAGGTAGTATAAGAAACAAAAAAACCTGCAAAATCAATGTTTTGCAGGTTTTGCGATACTTTTTGAAAATTTAGCTTTGTTTTAAAAAAGCTAAAAATTCACTAAAAGTGGAGAAGATGGGAGTCGAACCCCATACGTAAAACCCGCATAAATGCCGGGCTTCTTATATTATCGATTTACTTTGCCACGATTTTGCCACAACTCAAACCTACATAACATATTGACTTACAGAACGATATAATTTTTAACAAAAATACAAAACCCTGAGTAAAATTGGAAATATTAGAAACAAATTGGAAACAAAAAACAAGATACTATCCTACACCTTATGATGAAACTATGCTATTTGTAACGTGTATTTGCCACAACCGTTATATAATAAACTTATAGTTCGATTCTTGTCTTGGCTACTTTACTATTTTAAAATTGGTTGCAGCCCCTAATGAAATAAATTCCAACTTTTTACTAGAAGATTTACAAAAGCTGACTTTGATTAACTCCAATACTTAAAAAGTCTTTATAAAATATCCTCTAAAACACTTTGGAAGATTCGAACACCTTATCGTCCACCATAACTCGCGGTCCTTACGGAACAATTTTCGAACCACTCCAGGGTAGATGTGGGCAAATTAGCTATGTTATAAAGCTATAATATTTAGTCTTGAATTAGATTGTGAAAGTGAAGCTAAAACAGCTATTTTCTTTGAAGTTCGCAGCGTAGGGGTTTTGAAGAGCTGATTTGTCAATTAGCGCACAAGCGAAAATCGGTGATTAAAATATAAGTAAAAAGCCGGACACAAGTGTAGAATGTTATAAAACTTATAACAAGTCCAAACAATAAAATTAAGTATAAAGCCCAACTAAAGATTTCATCTAAAAGAAAGACAAAGCAATCTCTTATGAGGTTAAATCAATGAAATAATGCCAAAGTGAAATGCTGTCCTTAAGAGCTTTTCTTGTATGGCTAGAAGTATATTTTTCTACAGAAGAAAATGATGCATATTGGTATAGTTGTTCTGTCTCCAACCAATCTATTGAACTATCCTTATTCGTATTGAATTGATTAGTTAACCAGCCATTTACTTTGCTAAACCAATCTTCAATAGTACGACTTTGCACATAAGCAAACATTCCACATACCTTTAGGTGTGAAGAGTGATCACCTCTTTTGAAACGTTCAATTCCGCCACGATCTCCATATACATATTGCTCGTTACTGGAACTTTCCGAAAAACGCTTCGCTTCGAATTCAATTAGTGGTGATGGTTTTCTTCCCCTTGTCAATACAAAAACACCAATATCTGTTTCTTTTCCTGAACTTGCTTGGGTTGGATTTTTTCTAAAATCGTATGGGAAATAATCCTGATTGTTTTCAGTTTTACATAGCTGGAAATGATGTACTAGGAAATCACTAATTCTATTTTCCCTATCTGAATCTTTAATGGTTTTATAATAAGCAGGAAATCCAAGCACATAATTATCTACAAATAACAAGATCTGTTCTACCTCATGATTATTCGGTACAGATAAATCATTGGGCGTAGGTAATTGATATGGAGGCAGACTATCTCTAAGCATCTTGATAACGGGCTTTTACATAGTCAGCAAATACTTCATCGGCATCTCGTAGAGCAATTGAAGGCAACCAATAGCGTAGTTGTTTTGGCTTTACCAAAATGATACTATCCTTACCATATACTTTCATTATTTTCTGAATGTGTACATGTTGTTGGTTAGTGTCTCTTTGAGGAATAGCTTCTTGAATATACTGCTCTATACCTACGATTTGCTCTTCTATAGGAGTAATAATTTCTTCGCTATATTCAAAATGTACAGCATAGTAATTTTCTGTATCTAAAATTTTGTATAGTTGAAATTGCTTATTGCTAATACGATAGATACTATTTAAAGTTTTACAAAATATATTTGAGAAGTCATTAACCTCTGTTAATAATGGTTTTTGAAAAACTTTTTCCTCTAAAAAATTGATATGAAATTTCAGAGAGTCTTTTATCAATATCCTTTCTGTCTCAGAAACGGTGTTTTCCCCGTCATTAACATAAGGAATGTTTAAAATATCCTCATTAAATATAGCTGTCGCCCTATTTACCAAAAGTTGTGCACTTGTGGACAAGATATAAAAACGGATGAGATCCTTTTCTTTTTTAAAATATTGATGCAGATCAATTAATTCCTCTCTATCTTCTTTGGGGGCATGTATGCCCATTATTTGATCCCTATATGATATCGGAGAATCAATCAATAGGGTTGGTATTTCATTCTTACCTATCACTTTCTTTATTAAGAATAAAGGAGATTGAAATAATTCAGGAATTCTTCCCCATTGATAAAATTTGCTTTCTAAAGTAAATGTCTTTAATTGCCCAGATTCCGTAAAAGACCTTGTTTCTATACAAGTGCTTCCATCTAAATATGTATATTCACTATATCCCCCTTTCTTTTTCTCAAAATCAGAAGGAACTAAATCTTCGTCAGGTTTACCTTTAATAAACCCATCACCAAATACCCAATTTTTTTCTTTTCTTTTTTTCTTTAAAAAATTGCCTAAAATTGGTATCTCACTTAATCTATTAATTAACTGAACAATTCTCCCACCGCCTAATAGATTAGCTTTCCATATGAAAGGATTGATAATAGCATCCTCCTGACTTAAAAAATGAAAATCATAATAGTCAAATTCCAAGTATAACCTATTTGTATTTGAAAAGGTTCTATTAGCAACTAAATGCAAAACAGACTCTGTGTTAGGCTCCACTTTTTGTAAGAATATAGCAGCTGTTGCGACATTTTTTCTTCCCCACAACTTATCTGCAAGTTTAGTAAAATCGATAACTTGCAAAAGATTATAAGAAGAAAAAAACTCCTTTTTAAATTTTGTTCCTTTTTGATATAATAAAGGTCCTGATGGCTGAATCATCGATAACATCCCTTCATTCTTTAGCAACCTCATAGATTGTACTAAAAAGTGAAGTGCAGGATTTTCATCAGGAATGTTTACATCACTTTTATATCCGATTTTTTCGTTTAATTCTTTAAAGTATTTCTTTCTACTAGGCTCTTTACCATTTACATCAACTAAATTAAATGGAGGATTCCCGATAACTAATGAGAAATCCTTTGGAGGATTATCTGTTATAAAATCAAAGAAGTCTTTAGTGATAATATTATCACTCATATCGGGAAACTTCAACTTCCCCCATGTAGGGGGATCTAAGTTGACTTCATCTAAAATTGCTAAAGCCAAACTAAAAATAGACAGTCGTATAGCATCCTGTTGAATATCTATACCATGAATACTTTTTAGCAATAAATCTTTTAGAACAGCAAGAGATGGCTTTTCTAATTTGCCTGTTTTTTGCCATTGCTCATAACGCCACCATTGAACAATGCGTTTGTATGCTTTGACTAAAAAAATACCTGAACCGCAACTTACGTCAATTAGCTTAAAGTCCTTTTGAGGAACTTTAAGTGGCATACACTCATCTACTAGAGTAGAGACGATCATCTCAGGGGTATAGACAATATCTTTGCTGTCGGTTAATAATTCTTCATATACAGAACTGATAACCTCTACAGGTAAATGCGAAAACGAATAGAGTCTCCAAATAACAAGCTGACCATTATCATTATTTCCGTCTAAGTAGTCAGCTAATCTTTGTACTTCACTTTTTTGAATAGCTTCCCTTGCTTCAGCTTCATTTTCTTTATGCCATTCAAATATTTTTCCGTTAAAATCTTCTGCTAATTTGTCTAACAAAAGAAGTAATTTTCCTTTACGAATTACATCGCAGAAATCGGTACACTGGAAATTATTTTTAAAGTATGTTCCTGCAAAATATCCACTTTTAGCATCTTCATCACGCTCCTCCAGATATTTAATCAAAAGACTCTGCACTAAAAGCTTTAAAGCGACATGTTTATCCAAGTTGGATTCTTTCTGAAATCCCTCATAAACATTTTTAAGTCCACGAATCAAATCTCGGGTAGCTGATTGTTCAAACTGGAAACGCTTTTTATTATTCTCCTCTTCCCAAAACAATCCATCATCAAAACTTTGAGCATTAAATGTTTTTATCGCATCACCTGTTTTTCTGATAATTTCCTCCGCATAGTGTTCTTTATTTTCTTTAGGTTTTTCCCTCGAATCAAAAACACTGACAGCCGATTTTTCAATAATGATGTATGCAGGAACCTGATAACCGTTCCACATATTTCGGTGAATACGGTTTCGGTCTGCTGTACTTAAAGTTTTTTGTGTATAATCAAAAATATATAACTGCGGAACAGCAGCCCTGCCATCTTGGAAGTAACGAAAATAAACAGCAGCCGCTTCAAATTTACATGCTGTTTCTAATGCAAATAGAATATTTGGACTAGCAATAGCCTCGGTAAGATTTTCGTAGTTCGCAGTTAATAATACACCGCTAGTCCCTCTATCAGAAATGAAGGAAAAGTTAAGCTCCTGAATATGTTTTTCAAAAACCGCTGTTGGCATACTATAATATAAAACGTTATTTGTTTACTGGGTAAATATACAATTTATAAAAGTTCTATTTAAGCCTCAATGGAGTAATATCTACCTTTTTATCAAATCAAATTATATCTATCTTAAGATCATTAGTCTTCTTGACTTATAGCTTTACCACTCCTAATTTGTTGAATTGTATCTTCCTTTTCCTGTATCTTATTTTCCAAATCCTCTATCTTGTTTTGTAATTGTTCAAAAGTTTTAGTGCCATCTTTTCTAAAAGATGGTGTTTTAAGTTTTTTTACAACTGCAATAGCTTTTATCAATTCTGCTTCAAACGTTGGCTTATTTAAATCGTGGTGACTAAACGGATTCATTACAGTTCCACGACAAGTCTCCACCTCACTTATAAGTACTTCATCTATCGTTGTCTGTAATTTAATTGCATTCCAAAAGTCATCACTTTTAAGCTCTTTAGACTTAATCTTATACTTGACAAATAAATTATTCTTGTCACAAAAATTGTTGACAAGCTTTTCAAATTCACTACGGACATATACCGCTGAAGCTTTATAATCTTTTTCATCTAAATAAAATTGAGCTTTCTCTATATAATCCGTATTCTGCTTAATAATAGGCATTTCAAAGTCGTCATCTAATAATTTCTTAGAATATATGTCTAAGTAATTCCATTTAGTTATACCAAAATAATTGTTAACTAACTCAAACCATATTTTATCATATGTAGTCATTATGATTTGATATTCATCTTGGAAAAATTCCTTTAAAATATCCAATAATGGCAGACGGTTACTCATATCTAAACCAATGAGCAAATCATCTAATACCAAAATTTTCAAAACTCCTTCTGATGGGTTTGATTTAATAGTTGCCAAATACAAGCTAATCGCTAATGCCGATAGTTTAGCTTCGTTTAGAAAGTGTTGATGTTTAGGGATAGGCTTTGAGAAAAAGTCTATTTTAATGCCTACATTTTGATTACGAATATCTCTTCGCCCATAATATTCAACTCCGTCAAAAGAAAGTTTGATCTTAATGCTATATCCAAATCTTTGGATAAAAATATTTGTATCATCCTCGATTGACTGTAATTTTTCTTTAAGTCCCTTATTAAAATTGTCGATTTTCTCTTTTATCGATTTTACAACCCATTGGCCTTGTTTCAATTCATGGCTATCATAAATGATTTCTCGCCATTCTTTACCTAAAGTTTTGTTTGTAAATCGATTTTCTTGCTCAGATAGAATTTCTTGAATAAGTAACTGAAAAATATTTACGTCATCCGTATCAACTAAATGGGTTCTAAGCAGGCTTTTATAATCGAAAAAGCCTTTTATTTTATTAGCATCGGCTATTAAAAGCTTGTCATTACCTGTAATGGTATTATTTACAACATCAACCTTAATTACTGTTTCAGAGGATGAACGTTCGTTTTGTTTTATTTTAAATTGAAGATATGCAGTGTCTTTTTGACTTTCAGGAATAAAAATATTCTCAAACCCTCGTAAATCGACATTACGCATTGATGCTTCAAAAAAGGATTTCAAAGCTAAGAAAAAGGAACTTTTACCACTGCCATTTTCCCCATATACCATAAGGTTTTTCCCATCTTTACCTAAACTTATCGTATGCTTGCCATAGAAAGCTCTGAAATTATTAATTTCGATTTCTGTTATACGCATATCCTATTGATTTATTCCCTCTATAAGGGCAATTTCTTTTATATTTTTCATAAAAAATAAATTATTCCGAACAGGATGTGTTTTATCGTTGAGGCGATTAAATACTGTCTCAACAACTTTAATTTGTTCTGATTCTTCTTTTAAATGAGTTAATGAAGGAAGTTCTCCAAGATGTTCAGTAATTGTACGTTGATGTTTTTGTAATAGCTCTGGAAAATAAAGTTCATAAACCATTCCATCTATAACCTGTTGTAGATACGCTATTTTCAACTGAACATCCAAACTTTCTTTATTTAAAGTTTTTAGAAATATTAGGTATTCTACAACCGTTTCAAACAAAATTGTATTATTTGGCATAGGTAAAGGAAATTCCTTAATATCCTTTACCAGGATTTTAGGAAAATCCCCTTTTGTAGCTTTAGGCGAAAAATTAAAATGATAAAATGTAGCGAGTTTCGAATTAAGAACACTTGCTAGAAATTTAACTGAATACTTCGTATTAGACTTAACTATTATTATTGAGGGATCATTGTATAATTCTTCGTCAGTAACCCCTGCAAAAATTGAAGGATTCGTAATCTCTCTAACAAGTAATCTCTCTCCTTTAAAAAAAATAGGGTTTCTGGGATTAGCTATACCATCACAATAATCTATGTATTCTTTCCCATTCCAGTTTACATTAAATTTAGTAACATCAGCACCCCACAGCCATTTCTTCAAGCTGTCTTTTTCAAATGAGTTATAATGGTATGCTCTTTTTTCAATTATATCCTGTGATTGACCCTGGTATTTATCATAGGCAATAAGCCCTTGACTAATTTCTGGATAGTAGTTGTTGAGTTGTTTTCTATTGCCTCTAATTCTAGAAATTATTTCTATGGTCAAATGGTCAAGCATAAAAGCAAGTCCCCAGTTTTGATTCATCAGTAGCAATTCATCGAAATCTATGGATAAACGAGGTTTTAGAATTAGATCTTTAAATGAATTTATATTTTTAGTCTTTCTATATCCTACTTTTAAAGATTTTTTTTGCTCATATTTACTCCATAGATTTATTGTGTTCCTTACGGTTGCAGACTGGAATATTGTAAATTTTGTACAATCTAAAATTTCGTCTAAATTCCATTTATTTACAATCTGTTTTCTATAATCTGTTGCGTAGGTATTAAAAAGATAGGTATTGGGAATTATATAACTTAAGATTCCGTTATCTTTTAAAACAAGATGTGCCTTTTCAATGAAATAGTAATAAATTTCAAAATCTGGCACTTTCCCTAAATGATCTATAATATCTTTTCTGTAATCACCTTTAATTGATACACCATATGGGGGGTTTCCAATAACAATATCAAATTCCTCGAATCCAAACATCCATTTTGGGTCAAACCAATCTGCTTTTCTATTACCAAATGGATCCCAATTGCCTAATTTGTATGCTTTGCTTTCTGAATCTCCCCATAAACCATTCTGGTCTTTAGCAATTTTCTGCTGAACTTTTAAAAATTTATCCTTTATACTTTTCTTTGTTTTTCCATAGCTTTGAATATATTCATTCCGTAATTCTTCCAACTCTTGCAGCTCATCGAAATTATCGAACATACTTCTTTGATTATTTTCATCTGGAAGATTTAATAGTGTATCGGCTGTAACAAATTTGAATTCTAAATTAGGTAACGGCTCAACGCCTCTGTTTGGTCTACTATCATCAATATTTTCATCTACTACAAGGGATAAAAAGCAACGTAATTTAGATATTTCAGCCGCTACGGGTTGTATATCCACTCCATAAAGACTGTTTTGTATCACGCCTATTTTTCGAGCATATTCTACACCCGAGCTAGCTAGTTTTTCTTTTAGAAGCTTTTTTACTGTTGGATTTTTGATTCTGTCTATTTGTCTTTTTTTCCACCATTCCGCTTCAGGATCCAATTTCTGTAATGCCTGTACTATTTTTTGTAATACTCCCATAGGAAAAGCACCAGAACCACAAGCTGGATCCAGTATTTTTACTTGGTCTAAAGCATTTAAAATATTGTTCTTTTCGGCATCGGTAAATGTTGGGTCGGCTGTTTCCAACATTTTAAAAATTGGACGGACTTTCTCTTGTACAATGCCAGTTTGGTTATGCAAATATTGTACTAAGCTTTCAGTAGCCATATAATCCACAATTTCCCTTGGCGTATAAAAACTACCTGTTGCCTTTCGTGCCGTTTCTCCGCTATCGGGATCAATTTCTGCCAATAAGTTTTCAAAAATACGTCCTAACATTTCAGGATCAACACTTACCTCGATTTCGGTAACCGAATTTTCGTCAATGGTAAAGTTGTACTTTTCCAATTCTTCAAAGAATCTCAAAAACCAATCGTCACCTATACCAAAATTGTTTTGATTGTTTCCTTGGCTATCTGATTTATAATAATCCTCTATATTGGATTCAAATAAACCACCGTTCAGGAAAGGAATTGTTTCTGTTCCTTCAGGTAAATTGCTTAAGCGCTCATCCATAGGCGTATTCAACGTTTGGAAAAACAAGCGTTCTAAAATAGTATGGTAATAATTGTTGTACTGTTTTACTGCATCTGATGAAAGCAAAGTTTCGGGTAACAACGCAATTTCATCATCCGATTTTTTCATTTTCAAAAACCAACAAAATACAGCACGCCCGATCAAACGAACAGCAAATTCTTGTCGAACATTACGATCAGTATTGGGTAATTGTAAAATACCATTACCGTAGTCTGTAACCTTTTTGCCTTTGCCTATTTTTCCTCCTACCAATTCATAGAAAAACGACTGAACAATTTTATAAAACTCTTCGTTCAGAGCCTCTACGCTAAAGGCGTTCAGCATGTCTTGTAAGGATATGACTTTGCCTGTCAGCTTACTTAACCGATCAGATGGTGTTCTTACTTTTTCGCCCTTACCTAACAGATAGGTGTATCTCTTTGGTTCAGTTACCTGTTTAATAATTTCGCCCTCATCGTTGAGTACTTTTATTTCCGAAATGAAGGATAATCTCCATTTTTCGTCCTGAACAAAAACAACAATAGCACCGTCCACATCATATTTGTAAACGTTTCTAAGCAATTCACGAAGACTAACTTTATTTCTTTCTAACCATACATCAGATTTAACGTTGATACGATACAAACCAATAATACGATCATCAGAAGTAGTAAAATTTCCCAATTCAAAAGCTTCTGTTGCACGATCATTATTGGGTAATAGAATAGGTTTGGGTTGTGTATACAATTGTCTTGCTCCAAAAACAGATTGTAGGACTTTAATCCAATCTTGGTGATTATATGCTTTTTCAAATATCTTATGTAAGGTTGCTCTGTCCATTAGCCAATAAATGTTTCAGTGATTACTATTTCAGGAGTGATATTAAGATCTATATCGTTGGTGGAAGATTGTTCGTCTTCACCATCATTAAACACATCATATTTTTTTGCAAGGGCAATAATTAAATTGTCGGCTTGTCCGTATGATGTTTCCTTCTTGTCTAATCTTCGTTTCAATTTTCTTATTTCATTAGGTAAAGGGGTAAATGTCCCTTTATCAATTAAGTCTGCTAATACTTCACAAGCTTTTTTAGTATCTGCCTTTCTTGTAATTGATTTAAAATCACGCAAAAATTTCTTTGCTTGTGCTGAAATAGCATCGGCTTTATCCGTTGTTGTAACTGTATCTGTTGTGGCGCCTAAGAAATCTTTATCAAATTCTTCTAAAGCGGCTTGTACATTATCATAGTGACTTGCAGGAACATCGTATCCTTGTTCGTTTACTTTTGCCTCGAACCTTTCGGCAGCTTCCAAAAAGGTCAAAGGCGTTACCTTATTGTCATTAGTAACAACATAAAACTCCATTTTATAGGGTGATTTCAGGAAAATAAGGGTCGCATCTTTTGTTTCTTCTGCCATGGTGTCTTCGTATTTTCGGGCAGTACGTGCTTTTAGCGGAAAGTTTTTTATACGCTTAAATTCTCGTGGATTAGCGTCTTTAAACTCCCTGATAAATCTTAAATAAACTAATCGTTTATCCTCTTCGTCTGGCATCCCTTCTTTGAAAAGTTCAAATTGTTCTACCAATTCTTCATTTGTAAACACCTGTGCGTCCTCGCCAAAAGCTGAATGGAATCCTTGTAACTTTAATAGTGCATTTTTATACAACTTAATCTCCTCATCTCCCTGCTGTGACGGATAAAATATATAGTTATATACTACACCGGCAATACTTCCGATTCGGTTAATTCTTCCGATTCGTTGCATCAATCTTGTGGCATTCCAAGGGGTGTCATAATTAACCAAAACATTCGCTCGATGTAAATTTACACCCTCTGCTAAAACATCGGTTGTTATCAGAATTTGATAATCGTCCTTTCTTTTGCCTATATAATTCGCATCAAAATTCTCCTGAATGGTTTCAAATATCTTATTTCTGTTAGCTGAAGAGACCTTTAATACGCCTTTTCCGATGCGCTTTACTAATTTTTCTGCCAGATAATCTGCCGTGTCATTACTTTCCGTAAATAAAATAAGTTGTCCCGTCGGATTTCTATCTTTGCTTAATAACTCATTTTCAAGTGCTTGAAACAGTTCTTCAATCTTAGGATCTTCTTCTACTTTAGCCCACTCATTACTAAGCTCTTGTAATAAAACTTGGTCTTTTCTCAAGCCAGTTAATAATTCAGGCTCAAAATCTTCTGCTTTGAAAATGTTATTCTTTGGTTTCTCTGTACTTAACTCTATAATAAGGTTTTCTATATCATCCATAGAAAAACCTTTCTCTATCAATTCATTAATATTAAGGTCGGGAGCAATCAAGACCTTATCACTCTCAAACATTTTAATCATTCTTTGAGTAGATACTAAAAGATTGTTAAGTGTGATTTGGAATGCATGGAAACTACTTTCCAATCGCTTAACCATTAATGTTTTCATGATTCCAGCCAAGGATTTTGAAATCAAAACAGCTTGATCATAATAAGCGTCTTGTAAATCTTCTCTCAAAAAACGAATAGCCTGATAGCGGTAATAATTAATTTTATCATCATCAGTCAAATAGAATATGGTGTGATAAAAAAGCTTACTCAGCTTGGCATTTAGACTATAACCCACAGTGCGCAAAGGTGCTATTTCAGGAAAGACAATACCTTGTTCTTTTAAATCATCAAGATATTTTGGATAATTTGCTAAATCTCTTCTTGTTCTTCTAACCGTAATTTGAGAAATGACTTTTTCGCGAATTGTATTGTAGAGCTCACGAATTTTTTCCACATTGGGCTCGTCCTCTCGCATCACATCTTTATATTCTCGAATGATAGGGCCAAAGAATGATTGGAGATTCGTAACGGGAAGCGTACTTCTTCTCGCATCCTGGAATAATAATAATTGATAATAAAGATCCTGTGGTCTGTTATTAAGCGGAGTAGCTGAAATTAATATAACCTTTTTGTTTTTCCCTGTTACTAATCCTTCGCTATTTCTTGGAGCTTTACAAATACGTTGCAAAAGTCCGAAAGCTTGCGAAGTGTGATTTCTATATTTGTGTGCCTCATCAACCAATATCAAATCATAATCTTCTTTAGCCCAATAATTCATATCCTCTCCATTGACTATTTTCTCTAAACGTCCATTAGTAACGAATTTGGTATGTCTATCAATTCCAAACATTCTAAATGTGGATTTCCAGTTTTTTTCTAACGCAGGTGGGTAAACTACCAATATTTTGGTTTTTAAAGACCCGTTAGCAACCAGAAACCGCTTAGCAATCATAGAAGCGATAATAGTCTTTCCAAGACCAACAACATCTGCTAAAAAGAAACCATTATGATCCATTAACATTTGAAATCCCTGATTAACGGCATCTACCTGATAACTTAGTTTTTTATAACTCTTAGGCAAATCCCCAACTGTGTCAGGATCGTAATCAATGTTGTTTCCAAAATATTCGATTAATAATTTAAGATAAATTTCAAATGGAGTAAAGAATTGTCCGATATGTGTTTTCTTCTTATATTCTAAAATATCAGCAGGCAAAATAGTTGTTGATTGTTGCCAAAGTTTTTGAAACTCTATTTTGGTAAATTCAACATCATCAAAATCCTTTAGTGCGATATTTAGCTCATAATTAGGGGATTTTTTTATCCCTAAACCTGCTTCGGTAAGATTAGAAGATCCCATAATTACCCAACCATCCGAATGCTCAGAATGCAATTGCGGAAGAAAAAGGTAGAATTTGGCATGAATAGCTTTAGAATTATGTGCCCGTACTTCTATTCGCCCGTCCACAATATCTTTTATAAACTGTAAAATACCTTCTTCTACTTCTCTAGAATATTTAGCTTCTTTTAAATCTTGTATAAACCATTTTAAAAATTCTTCTTTAGTTTTTTGTTCTTCTCCAAAATATAGTAACCCTTTTTTTTGAGCATCTGCAAACATTAGATCTACATTTATGCCAACGAGAATTTTTATATCCTTAATATCTTTTAAGAAAGGCTGTAATGCAAAATAACCTGAAGAGCGAAAATAACCAACGACAGCATGAAAGGCAAAAACGTCTTTCATATTCGACAATATGCCCTTAAACTTTTGGAAAACAGTATTTTCTTCGGTATTTGTAAAAAACTTTGTACTCATTAAATATATTAGAGATTAATTTAATTTAATACCAACTGCATTAAATTTTATTATACACAAAGAAACTATTTTTTAATCGAATATCAAGTTACAACTTCCTCCTTCTCTTTTTTTTTGAATGTAGTAAATTCTTCGACAAATAATCCCAATTATTGTCGACCTTCATCAACACGTCCAGAAAATTAGTCAGCTCTTTTATTCCCATAGATGCACTATGCTCATACAAAACGTTCTTCAATTCTTTACGTGAATAATCAATTTTCTGTCCAACTTTTTGTTGATTCAATACGCAGCTATCCTGAAGCCCCTTAGCACTATACTCCTTACCCATATTACTTCCATTAAAAACACTCTTAGTCTTATGGTCAACAAAAGTTACACCGTACACCAGTCCTTCAGCATTTTGTCTCACTATTGTATCAATTCCTTCCTTTTGTAGCTGCTTTACAAGCTGAGCGAGGATAATAATATTGTTCTTCATGAAAGCCATGTCAATGACAGTTTTAATCCTAGATTTATCCGGCTGCCTCTTAATCTCATTAGCTGCAAATTTCTTCTCCAAGTTCTTCAAGGTTGGCTTATCATAAAACCTGCTCGCTTTAATGGGAACTCCAACACGATTTCCTTTTTCATCCAATGCATGGTATAGTAATCCCTTATGCTTTGCAATCCTTGAATTTTCATTTCCTTTGTCCGCTTCAATATTGTATAGTTTTAGCACTGCATTCAGTTCCGGATGGCTTGTGTAGTTGTAGTTATTCACTACAAAGTTCAGGACGTTTTCAATTGCTTTTTTAGTCTCCTCTTTGCCATATTGGACTCTTGCTGAAACTGGTTCCGGCTTATATTCCTTTTTCTTTTGGTTTTCCGCTTTTACAAGATTGAAAGCCTGCTCTATTTCCTTACGAGCCGGTTCTGATTTGTCCTTGCCAATATTATGCATAGCAATACGCTTTCCATTTTCCTGAACATTGATTGAAGTTATATGAATATGCGGATGCCCGGCATCATTATGTTGATAAATCAGGTAGGGCTGATTTCCAAAACCAATCTTCTCCATATAATTCCCTGCTATCTCCAATAGTTTTTCTTTTGGTAGGTTTCTCTCGCTCGGGTCAAAGTTAAGGGAGATATGCACTGTATTCCGCTTTACATTTTCATTCAGTCCGCACTGCTTTTCAAGTCGGTTTAGTTTCATTGCATAGTTCAGCCTTTCGGCATCCACAGGATAATTTCCCTGTCCGATACATTCAGCTTTGCCCTCCTTAATCTTGTTCTCGTTGTAGTTGAGCATCGCCCTGATGGAATGCCCAGTCTTGATTATTGCAACCATTTTTCAGCCAGCTTTTGGAGTTGTTCTTTAACTTCATCAATCTTGGAAAACATAGTTTTCTTTTGACTGTCAAAAAGCAAAAGCAATCCTTTAATTTCGCCAGCCTGTGCTGACGCATTTACCTTCCTGACCAGCTGGTTAAAGTTGCTGCCGATGGCGTTCAGCTCGCGGTTGAGATGGCTCATTCGTATAATGGCTTCATCAGCTGAAGCATCCCTTGTGATAGTGGTGATTGGTTTGCTGAATAAGCAGTGCCTCACATAGTCGCTTACGCTGCGGCAGGTGGTGTTCTTGCAGCGGCTTTCAAGGGTTGTAAATTCCTTGTCTGTAAGGCGTACATAAATACGCCTTTTGCGGTTGTTATTCTCAGTCTCCATAATATCCTCTTCATTGGTTCAACAGCTTTAAAGCATAGCAGTGTCCCCCGCCCACGACTCCGGAGTATGGGCGGCAAGATGCCGTTGTCCGACAACGGGACATCTTGCCATTGCCGCAGACAAGGCAATCGACCGCAGCCTTTTCTATACTTCCTACTAATGTAATGCGGTTCAGAGGATAAAAACAATCATAGGTAAATAATGACTATGATAGTAAAAATAAAGGCAGGTTAAAGTACCTGCCCTTTTTAAAATTGGTTCAATCCTGTATTAGTTTAGAAGGAATATCCCGCTGTCGCTTTTAGCAAAACCGCTGCACAATTCAAAGGCTTTTTGCGCTCTTGTTTGTGCGGTTCCTCCCATTACAATGGATTGCAATTTGACTTCTTCATTTTTATATTTTCTAACGTTTTGATAGTAGCCTGTAACGGCATTGTAAGCCCCGAACAAAGTTCCTTTTGTCGTATTCATCTGTTGGGTATCATTTACCATTGCATAGGCAAAAGCATCTTCTACCATATTTTTAAATACAGTCGATAATTCATCTTCTGCGCCCTTCTTTAAAAGGTCGTAGGTTTCTTTGTTTGGGCATAGTGCGAGCTGTATTAATTTCTTTACTTCGTCATCTTTAATCCTGACTGTTGCCCACTCGTTAAAGATGTTTTCTAACTGGTTGCTCAGGGTGTTTGCCAGTCCCATAACTTTGTGCGCATTTTCCAAACGCTGGTTTGCTCCCGAGGTGTGTTTAATGCGTACCACATTAGTCATGTTTTTTAGTGAGGCATTAAGTGTATTCTGGCAGACAATGCGCACGGGTGTAAAGGCTGCCGTAATGCTTCCGCTACCATCGTGCGAGGTAGTCAGGAAAATATACTTTTCGGTTACATCATCACCATTACCCACACGGATATAATCAGGCAGTTTAGCGGTTATAAAAATACGTTCACCATTCCCTAAAGCCCCTGCAGTCTCATATAAAATCCCATTCTCACCGCCTACAATTGCATCAAAGAAAGCAAACGCATCACGATTCTGCACAATATGGTAATCTTTACCCACCACACCTAAAACGGTGTTGTTATCGCTTCGCACATTGGCAAAGTAATTGGGTACTGTAAGAGGCTCGTCAGTATTCAAATCTGTGGTAGCCTGCAGGGTTTTGGTACCGTTTGTAAACAGTGGCGATTTTACCACTTCATAATCCAGTCCTGCATGTTTAATTGCTTCCTGGCTTGTTGGGTAGTCGGTTACTACCTGCCCTAAATTGTGCCATGCTTTTTCCTTTACACTGAAAAAAGAATAACGACCTGTTCTTTCGTTGTAATTAAGATTGTGTCCCATGATTTCTAAGATTTAAGGGTTCAACAAAAAATTAACTGTGATGAATTCATCACTTTTCTTTTTTAGCCGTCAGCCTCCTTAAAAAACACATTTGTTTTCCAAAAGAAAACGGTAAAAAAGAAAGCAGCCGAAAAGTGCGGTGCAGCGGGAAAACAAAAGGAAACGGAATAAGTCCC
>NZ_WOWP01000064.1 GCF_009741375.1 Flavobacterium rakeshii | reverse complement strand
TCAGTAGTAATGTTAAAAATGTACTGAGCGGCTTCCAGTGCATCGATATCCACTTTGTTTATTCCTGTGGTTACCGTTTGCTGTTTTACAAGTCGTCCGTTAATATCATAAACATTTAACTGCATGTTATCACCGCCTGCTGCCATTGGTATTTTAATAAACACCTCGGTAGTAGCAGGGTTAGGATAAACTTCCAGTCCTTTAGTAAGGAAATCGTCAATACCAAGTGATTGCTGTACTACAATGATAACCTGAGCCTCACGGCAGTTATCCGGGTTATTATCCGGGTTTTCATTATCACAAATCTGGTAAATAACTACATATGTACCTTCGGTTGCTGTTACAGGTACGGTAATAATACCATCTGCATCTACCGTTACACCTGTAAGTCCGCCATCATCTGTAATAGAGATAGTGATATCATTATCATCTACAGGCTCATAGTTATAAAGGTCATTTAATGTAACATCTCCTGCTACACCACCTGTACCTGCATGGATTTCAACATCGCTAAAGTCATCAGCTTCGGCCCATAACCTGTTTCTGATTAATAGGGTTGCTGCCTGCGAAGAAGCACCACAACCTATCATCTCATTGATTACTACTCTGTACTGGTAGTTGTTAAGGCTTAGCGGAGCATGAACAACAGAAAGCATGTTAGTATTTACTCCAAGGTAAGTAGGGTTTACACCACCATCGGTAAGGTTGTACCATGTAGTACCGCCATCGTTACTTTCCTGCCACTGGTAGCTGTAAGCATTAGCCACATTTACAGTAAAGTGGGCATCGCCGTCAAACGGAGTAGAATCATCTACAGGCTGTGCGTTGAATGTCGCTGCAGGAAGTCCCTGTATAGTTACGTTTGCCGAGTTAGAACAACCATTGGCATCGGTTACAATTACACTGTAAGTACCTGCTGTAAGACCTGTAATGTTTGCTGTAGTAGCACCGTTACTCCAAAGGTAAGTATATGGCATAACACCACCTACAACAGTTACGTTTGCCTCACCATAAGCAGCACCTACACAGGTAGGGTTAGTTTGACCTGCTGTAATGAAAAGCGGAGATGGTTGAGAGATTGTACATCCCTTAACAATCTGGCAACCGTTAACATCAATAATAGTTACATTGTAACTTCCGGCTGTTAGACCTGTAATAGTTTGTGTTGTAAGTCCGTTACTCCACAGGTAAGTATATGGCGCTGTACCGCCATTGGCATTAGCTGTAGCTGTACCGTTACTACCTCCGTTACAAGATACATTGGTTTGAGCAATGAAACCTGTAAGCTGTAGTGGTTGGGTTATAATTACTGTTGCAGTAGCTGTACATCCGTTAGCATCGGTAATAGTTACCGTGTAAGCTCCCGGTGTAAGGTTTTCAATCATACTGGTAGTCTCACCATTACTCCACTCATATTCATATGCCTCAACACCACCGGCTACGATAGCTGTAGCTGTACCGTTTTCAGCATTAAAACAGGTAATGTTAGTACTGTCTATAGTTACGGTAAGCAGTTCCGGCTCATCTATTATAAATTCCTGAGTAATTGAACATCCGTTAGCATCCGTTACATCAACAGTATAAGTGCCTGCTGTAAGGTTAGAAATAGTAGCAGTATCACCACCGTTACTCCATTCATAAGTGTATGGTTCTACACCACCCTGCATTGTTATAGTAGCCTCACCGGTGTTATTACCGTTACACAGCACATCTACCTGAGATGCTGTACCTGTAAGCAGTTCTGGTTCGTCAATTATAAATTCCTGAGTAATTGAACATCCGTTAGCATCCGTTACATCAACAGTATAAGTACCCGCAACAAGACCCGTAATAGTACTTGTTATCTCACCATTACTCCATAAGTAAGTATAAGG
>NZ_WOWP01000063.1 GCF_009741375.1 Flavobacterium rakeshii | reverse complement strand
TCAAAAGGTATTGCTAAAGAGCGTATCTCCGGACAGGGATATGGTGAGAGCGAGCCTAAAGTGGACTGTAAAGAAAACTGTACTGAAGAGCAACACGCTCAAAACAGACGATCTGAGTTTATTATCGTGAAGAAATAATATTTCCTCATAATTATAAAACAAAACAGCCTGTGCCTTTTGGTACAGGCTGTTCGTTTTTTATATAAGTATGTTGGTTTGTAATAGGTTATCTTTTTTTGACTAAATTTAAGGTAACTGATTAAACCAACTGATTATGACTAAGAAAACATCTTTATTAGGTTATGTATTACTGCTGTTTTTTACAGGTAGTATTTATAACTTATTTGCCTGTACACGGGTAGTTTATAAAGGGAAAAATGATTTATACCTTACGGCAAGGTCTATGGACTGGAGCGAGGATATAATGACAAACCTGTGGATTTTTCCAAAAGGGATGCAAAGAACAGGGGAGACGGGTAAAAACACGGTAAGCTGGAAATCAAAATATGGTAGTGTTGTTGCCAGTGCTTACGAAATTTGCAGTACCGATGGTATGAACGAGAAAGGGCTGGTAGCTAACCTGCTTTGGTTGGTGGAGTCGGAATACCCCGAATGGGATCATACAAAACCGGGGCTTGCCATATCGGTATGGGTACAGTATGTACTGGATAATTATGCTACGGTAAGCGAGGCGGTAGAAGGTCTGTCTAAAGAGGAGTTTGTTGTGGTAACCGATAATGTACCCGGACAGGGGCGTAAGGCAACTCTACACCTTTCAATATCGGATGCTCAGGGTGACAGTGCTATTTTTGAATACATAAACGGAAAACTGGTTGTTCATCATGACGCTTCCTACACGGTAATGACTAATTCGCCTGTATTTGATAAACAACTGGCTTTAAACGAATACTGGAGAGAGATAGGAGGTACTGTTATGCTACCGGGAACCAATAGGGCTGCCGACCGTTTTGTAAGAGCTTCTTTTTATGCTGATGCTGTTCCTAAAACAGATAATACCCGTGTAGCTGTAGCGAGTGTTTTCAGCGTTATAAGGAACTGTTCTGTGCCTTATGGTATATCTACCCCAAATCAGCCGAATATCTCTTCTACGCGCTGGAGAACGGTCTCAGATCATAAGAATCTGGTGTACTATTACGAGTCGGTACTCACGCCAAATGTTTTTTGGGTTGATTTTAAGGATATCGATTTTTCTGAAAAGGGAAAAGTAAAAAAACTTACCGTTGCCGGAGGGGAAACCTATGCCGGTAATGCTGTAAAAGACTTTAAGGACAGTAAACCCTTTAAATTTTTAGGTATAGAATAATTAATAGAGGCTGCATTTAGCAGCCTTTTTTATTTAAAACCGTTCTTCGGTAAGTTGTATGTCTTCCTGTGTACGGATCATAAGCTGGTAAGTATCGCCATATTTGGTTAAGATACCCCTTATTTTTCCGCTTTCCTGAGGGATGCTATTTCCTGCAAAGGAAGCAAAACTACTGGTTCTAAAAGTAAGGGTATTTCCGTTTTCATCGGTTAGCAGATAGTTGGTTCCTCCACCAATATCGTTGGCTGAATCATAAAAAGGAAGTCCTACAGCATCATCGGCAAACTGTACATTGTTTATTTCCACAAGGCGATGCAGGTAATTGTCATTTTGCAGTTGGGTTAACGAAGTGTACTGAATCATATTTTCTTCGCTTATTACAGTGCAGGAGCGGTTAAGTATATTGGTGTATTCAGTAGGCGAAAATCCGGTAAGGGTAGCAAAACCATTGTAAACAGATAGGTCGCCTATTTGCAGTGAACTATTGTAAATTCGGTAATACGTACCTTTAAGTTTGATGAGTACTTTTCGTCCCGGTTCATAATTAATAAATGTAGAAGTAGCATTAACCAAAACACTAAACCCGAAATCACCATTTTCGGTTTGCAGTGAAAGAGTTTTATAGAAATTTCCTGACGCATCGCTCGATGTAACGTAGGCTTCAATCACATCATCATTGGTGTATTCCTGTATGTTTTCTGTAGCATTAATGTCCTGTACTTCTATTGTTTTCACCAAAGAAGTTTCGATACATTCCAGGTTGGGTACACTGTAATCATCGTCATTGATACAGGCTGTTATTGTAATACAGAGCAATAGTGCGATATATTTTTTCATGCTTAGAAATTGTAATAAATATTAAGGTAAAAAGTGCGACCGTAGCTGTAAAAGTATTTGGGCCCGAAGAAAGGTGTTCCGCTGGAAATATCCTGATTAAGCTGTCTGTAATTGGCATTCCTGGCCTGTTCGTAACCTCCGGTTTTATATATGCTGTTGAATATATTATTAATGCTGGCAAAAAAGCCTAAGTAGGTTTTCTTTTTAACCCGCCACGATTTTCCGCCTACGGCATTAAGCAGAAATATATCATCAAACTGTTCCTGCTTCAGGAGTTCACGGGTGCGACTTTGTGTGGCTTCGGGAAAAGGAAAGCTGTTTACATCCTGCGGATTCTTCAAAAAGTTATCTGTACGCAGTAGTGCCGAGATGTCCAGGTAACTCCCCGTAAGGTAATTGGCGTTTATTCCTGCCCACCAGTATTTTGGGTCACGGTATTCAAATCCAAGAGATAGCGCCTGCTGTGGCATTCCCGGCAGTTTATAATCTTTAAGTCTGGAAGTTCCAAAACTTGTTGTTGGTCCGGTAATGCTGCCCGGTGTATTAACTTCCTGTTGTAGTGAAGCAAAGGCATCGTTATTAATATAAACCGTAGGGTTACTGTTGTAGGTGTATTGACCATATGCCATACTAAACAGCACTTTAAACATGGTGTTAAAGTTATATTCGGTACTAACCTCCGTACCCATAAGCTTTTTATTAATCCCTGTAACGGTTTCGGCAATAAAAGCATTGGTTTCGGTATTCTCTCCCTGATATACCCCTTCGGCAAAAAAGAAAGAGGTTTCGGTAGCGTTATTAATCAGTGTATAAAAAGTACTAAGGCGTACTTTAAACTTCGGCACACGGATAATATAACTGGCATCAATCGAGGCTATGTTTTCGCTTTCTATACCCTGAACAATACTGTTGTTTAGGCGGGCATTAGGGAAGGTATTGCGCAGAGCAGGTGCTTTTGTCATGTACATTCCGTTTATTGCAAAGAGCACACGCCCGGTTATTTTGTAAAGCACTCCACCTTTAAAACCGAAATTATCAAAGCTTATCCTGTTGCTTTTACCAAGCGAAGAATTGGCATAAATTCCGTTTCGGTATAAACCTTCCCTTTGATAATCAGAACGGGAATAGCTTTGTGATAGGTACAAATCAGTTTTACGATAGGTAAACCTAAACTGCGTAAAGGCATCCAGCTGACTGGCAAACAAATTGTAATTATAGCCATAGGTATCGTTAACTCCTACAGTTCTGTTAGGATTGTTTAGGTCTGACTGAGCCTGACTCCCGCTAAAAAACGGACTAATATCATTATAATGGCTTCCGCCCAGTAAGTCCAGTAGTTTTTTATAGTTATGAGATTTTAAATGCTTAAAGGAAACACCTCCGTTAAAAACAATATGCGGCGATAGTTGCGACTGTAATGTTGAGTTTATGGAAAGTGTATTATCATCATTGCGGTCTTCATACAAAACATACCTGCTTACCGATGGTTCCCTGCCTGCTTCAATATTATTAGTATTTGTCACTGCATGGGTATTAGCCAAATACATATTGTTCCAGTTTATTTGCGGATTTGCTGTAAAACTTCCCAAAGCCTGTTGTGCCAGTAGTGTATTTTCGGGACTGTTACCGGTGTAAATACCTCCCAGACAGCCTGGCTGATAGGCATTGTTTGGCACTAAAGCCGGACTGTTTTCATACTGTGAAGTATAGTAGCTGGACAGGTTTCGGTAATAGGAAGGGTCGGGGTTTGGTACGTTTTGAAAATCAATCCTGCTGTTACCTATTTTACCAAACTGATAAGCAACGTTAGATTGAAGGGTATTATGGGGATTGATTTTATAGTAATGACTTAAAATAAAAACAGGTTCGGCAATATCAATATCACGGCTGTTCCTTTTTTTACCGTCCTGATAACCCCAGTAGGAGTTGTATTTTTTACCCATAAGGTTGGTTACTTCCTGAGTGTTTGCTGAATTCTTGCCACGACTGCTTTGTGCATAGATACCGGTAAAGTTGATGCTGTGATTGTCGTTAAACTTTTTCTCCATACTTACAAAAAGCGAGTTGCCCCCGTAGTCAGTACCGTCAAAGTTTGCTTCTTCCGCCCAGCGGTGTGAGGCTGATATTACATAGCCAAAACCTTTTTTATTCATGCCCGAAGCGTAGGTAGCCATACTTCTCCAGTTGTAGGAGGTGTTGGTTGCCGTAAATGATATTCTTGTTCCTTTTCTGAACTGCGATGCGCGTGTGTTTATTTCCTGTGTTCCCAGCAGTCCGCCAAAACTATAGTCAGAAGGGGTAGTACCCAGATTGAATTCCTGATTGCGGGTCGCATCATTAAGTCCGCTCCAGTTGTTCCATTGCGGTCTGCCATCGCTTATTTTGTTCATTGTTACACCATTTATCATGGTAGTGGCATAGCGACTGTCCAGTCCGCGGGTTTTGTATCGTGCCTGAGACCAACTGTAGGCTGCCGCCTGTTGCAATGCATCTTTAGAAGCCTGAAGCAGTCCCGATGTATTATCGGTTACTATACTTTCATTCAGGTCGTTTTCGGTAAGGGTGATAAGGTTGAGTTGCTGTTCGGTAGTAAGATCCAGTTCCAGCAATACAATCCCTAAGTCGAGATTCCTTTCGGGGATAACCGTAAGATTAAAAGTTTGGGAAACATATCCGTTACTGCTTATTATAAGGGTTTGTTTTCCGGCTGGGACCTCGATGGCCAGTATCCCTTCAGAATTGGTAATGGCTGTTTGGTTAGTGCTTTGCAGTGTGGCAACGGCATTCTCAACAGGATAGCCGCTTTGCATGTCCATTACTCTACATTGTACCATTGCGCTTTGTTGTGCAGCGCAAATACAGGTATACAAAAGCAGTAAAAAACTAAAGAATAGTTTTTTCATGAAAGGTAAGGTGATTGGTAAATAATTTCTTAAAACGTAAATATATATTTTTTGACAATAAAATTTTAACTTTGAAAGTAAGCTTGTTATAAAATTTACATGTGAGGAAAAAAATTACGATAACTATACTGGGTTTATTACTGTTTTCCTGCCTTTCGGCACAGGACAGGAGTTTTATTGTGCATACAGTAGCCTTTTACAATACCGAAAACCTTTTTGATACCATAAACAATCCAAAAACCAACGATGAGGAGTTTTTACCGGCAGGCGAATACTTTTGGAATTCCGGGAAATATCAGGATAAGTTGGATAATATAGCAGAGGTTCTTGCAGATATAGGCTCTGATACTAATCCCGATCTGCCGAGTATAATAGGGCTTGCTGAAGTGGAGAACAGGCAGGTGCTGGAAGATTTGGTACAAAACCCGAAACTGGCAAAAATTGATTATGGTATTATCCATTTTGATTCGCCCGACAGAAGAGGGATTGATGTTGCCCTGTTGTATGACAAGAAAAAGTTCAGGCCCGAAAGTTATAAAAGCCTACCACTTGTGTTTACTGTTGATGAGAAAGGCAAGATAGTTGAAAATGCATCCGACACCATAACAGATACAAAATACAGGAAGTATTTTACCCGCAGTCAGCTACTGGTTACCGGGCTTTTAGAGGGAGAGGAGTTCAGTTTTATAGTGAGTCACTGGCCATCAAGGGGAGGAGGTGAAAAGAAAACACGTCCTTACAGGGAAGCCGCAGCCAAACTTAACCGTAAAATAGTAGATTCGCTTTATGACTTAGACCCTTATGCTAAGATTGTTACTATGGGCGATTTTAACGATGGTCCTTATAACAACAGTGTTCGCAAGGAACTTGGTGCTAAGGACAGGAAAGAACAGGTTAAGCCTTTGGAACTGTATAACCCAATGGGAGAACTGGCGCGTAACGGGATGGGATCTGTAGCTTACAGGGATAACTGGGATATTTTTGACCAGATAGTACTTTCAGAACCCATAATTCATGACGATTTCAATACACTTGAATTTTGGAAAGCAGGGGTTTATAATAAAACATATATTACCCAAACCTCGGGAAAGTATAAGGGATATCCGCTTAGAACATGGGATGGCGAGGTAGGTTACAGCGATCATTTTCCGGTATATATTTATCTTATTAAAGAGATAGGAAAATAAGTTTCTTCAGTCCCTATTTTCCGTACCTTAGTGTAGAATTTTAAATACCTTATCATGGCAACCATGAAACCCTTTAATCTTAATAAGTGGATCGAAGAAAACCGTCATCTTTTAAAACCACCGGTAGGCAATAAAAACATTTATCCTTTGTCAGACGACTATATTGTAATGATAGTCGCAGGGCCTAATGCCCGAAAGGATTATCACTATAATGAAACCGAAGAACTGTTCTATCAGCTTGAAGGAAGTATTAAGGTCATAGTTCAGGAAGACGGACAACGCAAGGAAATGGAACTTAACGCCGGGGATATGTACCTGCATCCGGCAAAAATGCCGCATTCGCCGGTTAGGAGTGAAGGCTCTATAGGACTTGTGATTGAAAGGGTGCGTGCAGGAAGAGGTTTTACCGACGGACTTTTATGGTTTTGTGAAAACTGCAACCACAAACTGCATGAGGTGTATTTTGAACTGCATGATATTGAAAAAGACTTTTTACCGCATTTTGAGCATTTTTATAACAGTGAAGAAATGCGTACCTGCGATAAATGCGGAACAGTAATGGAAGCCGATCCAAGATTTGTGGCTAAAAAATAGTATTTAACAGGTTGTTGATTTGTTATAATCATAGGTTATTTACCAAATTAATTTTTTGCGGGAGTACCTGCTTTCAGGGATAAAAATTTGTTTTAATCTTATTTTGAGGGCTGAGTATTATTATTTTATAAACAAAATGGCTCTTTTAATGATTAAAATTAAAAAAGGCATATATTTGTAAAATATAACAATTAAAAGCATAAAAGTTAAAAAATGGCAACACTTACTGATCAGTTTGGTATTCAGGAAGCCCTTTCTAAGCTGGGCATACAGGAAATAAACGAAGGTACTTCTACAGGAAGCAACAGCTTTGCTAACGGAGAAATTATAGAATCATACTCTCCGGTAGACGGTACCCTTATTGCTAAGGTAAAAGCATCTACTCAAGAGGATTATGAAGCAGCTGTGGCTAAAGCTCAGGAAGCTTTTAAATCATGGAGGCTTGTACCGGCACCAAAAAGAGGTGAGATTGTACGCCAAATGGGTGAAGAACTACGCAAGTACAAAGAACCACTGGGACAACTTGTTTCTTATGAAATGGGTAAGAGCCTTCAGGAAGGTTTAGGTGAGGTACAGGAGATGATAGATATTTGTGACTTTGCAGTAGGTTTATCACGCCAGCTTTACGGACTTACAATGCACAGTGAAAGACCAATGCACCGCATGTACGAACAGTATCACCCGGTAGGGATTGTAGGTATCATATCTGCGTTTAACTTCCCGGTAGCGGTATGGAGCTGGAACTCTATGCTTGCTTGGGTTTGTGGTGACGTTTGTATTTGGAAACCAAGTGAAAAGACTCCTCTATGTGGTATAGCTTGCCAAAACATCATAAAAACAGTTTTAGAAAGAAACAACATACCGGAAGGTGTTAGCTGCCTTATAAACGGTAGAGATAACGGTGACCGTATGAATACCGATAAGCGTTTACCATTGGTATCGTTTACAGGTTCTACCCGTGTAGGACGTCACGTATCTAAAACCGTTGCCGAGCGTTTTGGTAACACTATCCTTGAGTTAGGCGGTAACAATGCTATTATAGTATCTGAACATGCTGATATAAACATGGTACTTGTAGGTGCTGTATTTGGTGCTGTAGGTACTGCAGGTCAGCGTTGTACTACAACAAGAAGATTAATAGTTCACGAAAGTGTTTATGACAAGACTGTAGAGGTGCTTAAAAGTGCTTACGGTCAGTTAAAAATAGGAAACCCGTTAGACAGTAATAACCACGTTGGGCCGCTTATCGATAAAGATTCGGTTCAAAACTATCTTGATGCTATTGAAAAAGCAAAACAGGAAGGTGGTAATGTTATTGTAGAAGGTGGTGTTATGCAAGGTGAAGGTTATGAAAGCGGATGCTATGTTAAGCCTTGTATCATTGAAGCTAAAAACAGCTTTGAAATTGTGCAGCATGAAACCTTTGCTCCAATATTGTATGTAATGAAATACAATGATTTAGAGGAAGCTATTGCTATGCAAAACGATGTTCCTCAGGGATTATCGTCTTCTATCTTTACAAGTAATATGAGAGAGATGGAATTATTCCTTTCACATGCAGGATCTGACTGTGGTATTGCCAATGTAAACATTGGTACATCGGGTGCAGAGATTGGTGGTGCTTTTGGTGGTGAAAAAGAAACCGGAGGTGGCCGCGAGAGTGGATCTGATGCATGGAAAGCTTATATGAGAAGACAGACCAACACCATAAATTACGGATCTGAACTGCCATTGGCACAAGGAATCCGATTTGATTTATAGTTAATAAACTGTTTAAGTGTTATGTGTTAAGAAGGCTGCCAATAGGCAGCCTTTTTTTATTGTTCATTAAGCCAATTCTTCTAAAAGGGTAAGTAGCCTCTGTGCGTGATTTTTGGCTTTTACCTTTATATCACTACTGCTAAATCCTGCTGTTAGCGAGGTTTCGTAAAAGTAAATGGGATCTATGTAAGTCATTTTACTTTTATAGGCTGTTTGTTCCAGGTTTTTGCAAAACTCATGAATTCTGAAATTATGTTCGCCAAAAGTTTTGTACTCATTTTCGGCTCCGCCAATGGTGAAACTTGATAAAAAGTTTTTCCCTTTTAGTTTGTCTCCTTTTGAGCCAAAAGCAAACTGATATTCATATACCACATCAAACCAGTGTTTTAATATGGCAGGCATATTATACCAGTAAAAAGGATACTGAAATACTATAGTGTTGTGTTTCAGTAAGGCTTTCTGTTCGGCTTTAGGATCAATTTTAAAATCAGGATAGAGTTTATATATGTTTCTTACTTCGATATCCGGATTGTTTTGCTGTAATTCATCTATAACGGTTTTATTTGCTACAGATTTTTTAATGTTGGGGTGTGCTAAAATTATTAATGCCATTTTTATACTATAAAAATTATAGTTGCAAAATTATTTTTAGTACTATAGATTTGCAATAACTATCAACTTCGATAGGTTAAAAATCAATGTGGTATGAAAAAGGAATGTATTGGGGATCATGTACTTCTAAACGGTAAAAAATATCCGTGTACGGTAAGTCTTACTATGGATTTGGTAGGAGGAAAATGGAAAACGGTTATACTCTATCATCTCAAAGATGCTGAGAAAAGATATAGCGAACTGAGAAAGGAAATGCCTACCGTGACCGAAATGACCCTTAGCCTGCAATTGAAACAACTGGAAAAGGCCGGCTTTATTTCCAGAAAGGTATATGGTAAAAAACCACCCATAAAGGTGGTGTATAGCCTAACTGATTTCGGCAAAACATTTATTCCCGTACTGGACGCTATCATACAATGGGGTAATAGTGTTGTAAGTGATAAAGGAGCTTTTGTTACCACTAACGACTAGGTATTATTTAACCCAAAGAGAATCGGTAAAATAATGCCTGCAGTCCATAAAATTCTTGACCACCTGAAATCCGGTTGATTTAGCAAGTTTATTTATTTCGTCTAAACTGAATTTTTTGGAAAGCTCTGTCCATATAAGCTCGTCTTTCTCAAAGCTGAAATCAGTATCCAGTACATTGCTGTGAAAATGCTGTTTTTTTAAGCTGATAAGGTAAGTGTGTACCTCTCCGTTTTCGGGATTGTAAAAGCTGTAAAAATCAAACTGATCCAGGTTGGCATCTGCATCCAGTTCGTTGTTTATCCTTTTCAGCAGGTTCATGTTAAATGCCTTGGTAATACCATGAGGATCATCATAAGCCTTTTGTACAACCTGCGGGTTTTTACGCAGGTCCATGCCTAAAAGCAGCATATCGCCTTTTTTCATACCGTCGTTAAACTTCTTTAGCAGGTCTTTAGCTTCGTCTATAAGATAATTGCCTATGTTACCGCCCATAAACAGGAACAGGTTCGGCACTTTAGTATCGGCCATGCTTTTAAGCACATCAAAATAATCGCCTGTTTTGGGTTTCATCTTCACATCAGGCAGTGCCGTTTTAATATTCTTTTCAAGGGCGTTAAGGGCCTCCTGAGATATATCGATAGGGATATAGGTGAAATCGGCTTTACGGTCTAAAAAGGTTTTTAGCATTTGTCGGGTTTTCATTCCGTCACCCGATCCAAATTCTACAATGTTAAACGGACCTTCAAAATTAAGGCTGTCCAGTATATTACCCGACTGCCCTGTGAGTATCTCAAACTCACAACCTGTGGGATAATATTCGGGCATTTTCATAATCTGCATAAAAATGCGGCTGCCGTTGTCATCATAAAAATACTTGGACGGGATGTGCTTTTCATCCAATTTTAGTCCGTGCAGTATGTCTTCTGCAAAGGGGGTAAGTGCAGTTGTGTTCATTTTATTATTTTTTTGCCAAACGTATTCCGGTAAACTGCCAGCGTTCGTTAGGGTGAAAGAAATTCCTGTAGGTTGATCGGCTGTGGTGTTTTGCGGTAGCGCACGATGCTCCGCGCAAAACCATTTGATTGATCATAAATTTGCCGTTGTATTCGCCTATGGCGCCTTTTGCTTTTTTAAAATTAGGGTAGGGTAGGTAGGCACTGTTGGTCCATTCCCAGCGTTTGCCCCAGTCCAGTTTAAAGGATGCGGCCTCCCATTCAAATTCGGTAGGGAGTCTCATGTCTTTCCATTCGGCAAAAGCGGCGGCTTCATAAAAACTGATATGGGTTACTATAGCTTCTGGGTCTACTTTTTGAATTCCGGCCATGGTGAACATGTGCCATTCGTTATCTATTTTGTGCCAGTACAGCGGTGCCTTAATCTCATTTTCATTAACCCATGCCCAGCCTTCATCCAGCCAGTAATTAAAATTGCTGTAACCTCCTGCCTCAATAAATTCAAGGTATTCGGCATTGGTTATAAGGCTTTGCGATATTTCAAACTCTTCAAGGTATATCTTATGTCTGCCATGCTCGTTATCAAAACTGAATCCGTCACCATTATGCCCCACTTCATAAATACCTTCAGAAAAGGTCAAAAATCCGGAATCAGAGTTTTGCTGGTTTTCCCAATTAATGTTTTCGTCATATACAGGGAAAATGGGATTGCAGCCCAAAATATATTTGATATCGGTTAGTAACAGTTCCTGGTGTTGCTGTTCGTGATTTATACCCAGTTCTACCAGCTCGTGTATCTGTAGGTCCTTAAGCTGCAGGAGCAGCTGTATGTGCATATCTACATAATTTCGGTAATCATACACCTGTGCAACCGTAGGACGCGTTATATGGCCTCTTTCGGCTCTAAAGGAGCGATTGCCTACCGTGTTATAATAGCTATTGAACAGAAAACAAAAGTCCTCATCGTAAATTTTATAGTCAGGCAGGTGTTTTTTAAGCAGGAATTCCTCAAAAAACCAACTGCTGTGTGCGAGATGCCATTTAGGTGGACTCACAAAATTTACGGGTTGCGGGACATAGTCTTCGGTATTCAGCAAACTGCATATTTCTTCACTTTGCCTGCGTACATGGTTATATATTTCTGTTATGTTCATTACTGGATAACAAGAGTTTATACTAATTTACGAAGAATGTTAATGAGGCAGGCTTTTTGGCGATGCTTTTAACCAAATTATAACAATAGTTTTTTTATAAAAAGGGGGAAAATAAAGGTGTTTTTGGATAGGTTTTACTGTATGTTGTTGTAAATAAGTTATTTATTCTAAATTTAAATAACACTAACTGTTTTGATTATTAAGAAAATACTCTACATTTGCACCACAAAATAAAAATAACAGTTAAAACAAAAGTAAAAATGCGTTTAATAAAATCTACATATCAGCTTGAGCTTGGAGGAAGTTTCCTTCATGCAGTGCCGGGTTTTATTGCGCACAATATTTTTAGATAGTCACAACCATTTCTAAATATAGCAACCCGGAACTGAAAAGCTCCGGGTTTTTTTATGCAATGAAAAAAAGTAATGTAAACATATCACTTTACAGTGCCCAAAACCTATGGGGGGATACTGTATTTTATGAACCGGATAATTCCTGAAAGGAGGAATAGTGCCTTTTTTGTAGGTATAAGCCCGGTTCTTGTTAAGGACCGGGCTTTTTTATTTAAGCATAAAATTTAAAATCGATAAATGATCAGAATCAGAAAAACTGGCATCACCTAGAACAGTGCTGCCGCAAAGCAGTAAACTATGGAAACACAAACTACAATGGCTATGGCAGCAGCCGAATTAAGGGGTGCAGGTTTTGTAGCCCTTGTAAACAGGGCCTTTAAGCAGCCGCAGCAAATTTTAGAGAAAGAAAACACTATAGAAAGTGTTATTTGCTATCATTTCTCAACAATGAGCGCTGTTAATCATACCTGGAAAAGGGAAACTTTTAGGAGTGTATTACTTCATTTATACAGTGAAGGTTGCTACACCTTGTTAAAGAGTCCTGATTTTATTGAGGTCTTGGCTAACATGAGTGCCTTTGGTAAAATGATGGTTAGGAGTGTTGATTCATGGAAAAAAGAAAGCTTTGTGGCCGAAGATCAGTTGAGGTCTTTCATAAAACACTGTTTTACCAATTATGATGTACCCCAGTTTATGGAAAACGCCTTTGGTGGTGAAAATAAAGTACATATGTTATGGTATATACAGTTAGGCAGGGGTGATAGTGTGCAGAAACTTAGTGGCTTCCCGGTAGAGTTTACCAAAAGGATGGCTCACGAGTTCAGGAATATTAAAAAGGCATTAACCATACCAAGGGCTATAAGGATGGCTCAGGCTTTGGGTTTTAATGCGACTAATGAACGTGCCGAACTTATTGCATGGTCTGCCTTGTCTGAAAGCTTTGATAATGAGGCGTTCCGTACAGAATTGGTAAAGTTCTTTGCTGTTGCCGAAGGTGATATGAGGTTGGACTTGTTCCAGATAACCCTTGATTATTTGTTTTACATGAAGGCTGAAAATGATGCCTTTACAATGAAAGGCAGAACCTGGGATGTTTTGTATGTACAGGCTTTGGGCTGGCATAGAGATATGCTTAAAAAGAAAGCAGCCGAAAGCAATAATCAATGGAAACCTGCCGCTATAGGTAACTTTTGTATGGAAGAAGATGAAGCCCGTTTTGTTATCAGTCAGCTTACAAGCTCTGAAGCATTGTATGATGAAGGTGAGGAAATGGAACACTGCGTCGCCGATTATGTGTATCAGTGCTCTGTAGGTGAGAGTGCGATTTTCTCATTAAGGAAGTTTACAGCAGGTGATACTATTTATGAAACACTTGCTACTATAGAGGTGCTTCCTGAAGAGAAAGAGATAGTTCAGGCTCAGGCAAAATACAATGATATGATAAGTCAGGAAGCTCATGATGTTATTGTAAAATGGGCTCAACAGGAGGGTATTGTATTTAATTTAGAATCTTATGACGCCGAACCTGAACCTATACCTCAGCCGTTACCACAGGTTCAACAACAGGTGTTAGTCGTGCAGCCCAGAGAACAACAAAGGCCTGTTGAAAACTATGAGCCATACAAACCGTTTAACCCTTATAGGGGTGTTAATTTTAGTATTGAAGATGTTGAAATACGTTATATCATCTTCTTTATTTTAAAGATGGTTTTACTTATGGCAAAATGCAGCCGGATGCATTAATACCGGCAAAATGTAAAATTTAAAATTATGGGAAAATTAAAATTAAGAGGCAAAGACCTCATAGCTATAGGATATCCGCAAAACAAATCAATAAGTATTGCCATGGAGGCGATGCTTAAACATTACAAGCGGGAACCTAAAGAAAAAGTACTTAAGATGCTTAAAGAAGTGCTACTTACACCCGAAAATTATAAACAGGATGGTGTTTTCGGTAAAATAGCTGAAGCACTTACTGATGTAAGGAAAACCGAATTTAGGCACCTTAATGCCACAAGGGCACCGTTTACCATTTTTGGAGAAGAGGAAATACAAAAAAGTGCTAAAGACCAGTTGTATACTGCCCTTAAATTACCTGTGGCAAAAGCGGGGGCACTTATGCCTGATGGTCACCACGGTTACGGACTACCGATAGGCGGGGTGCTTGCAACAGAAAATGCCGTAATACCTTATGGTGTTGGGGTAGATATAGGTTGCCGTATGTGCCTTAGCATATATGATATTAACCCTTCGTTTATTGAAGGGCATAAGGATAAGTATGTAAATATCCTTGAAAAGCAAACACGCTTCGGGATGAATGAGGTGCATTATAAACCTAATGACCACGAGATTTTTGAACGTACTGAATTCAGGGATATACCTTTTGTGAAAAAGCTTAAAGATAAGGCCTATAAACAATTGGGCTCATCGGGTGGCGGAAACCACTTTGTAGAGTTTGGTATCATTGAAGTTACTACTCAGGATGATGTACTTAAAGTTCCGCCCGGTCAGTATGTAGGGGTGCTTTCGCACAGTGGATCAAGAGGACTTGGTGCTAATATTGCCAAGAACTATACTTATTTAGCAACTAAGCAAACCCCGCTTCCTAAAGAGGCGCAGCACCTGGCATGGCTGGATTTAAATACACACGATGGGCAGGAGTACTGGCTTGCCATGAACCTTGCCGGAGATTATGCATCGGCATGTCATCATGATATCCATAAAAGGATAGCAAAAGAGCTTGGAGCAAGGCCGCTTGCCATGGTAGAAAACCATCACAATTTTGCCTGGAAAGAAATTATTAACGGACAGGAGCTTATTGTGCACAGAAAGGGAGCAACCCCTGCACAAAAAAATGTGCTGGGTATTATACCGGGTTCTATGACAGCGCTGGGTTATATCGTGAAGGGCAAAGGTAATGAGCAGTCGTTAAGTTCGGCATCACATGGTGCCGGAAGGGTTTTATCGCGTGCCGAAGCAAAAAGGACACTTACCAGAAGTGATCTTAAAAAAGTACTTAAAAATCATGGTGTTACACTTATAGGAGCCGGTATGGACGAAGCGCCTATGGCTTACAAGGACATCAATAGAGTAATAGCGCATCAAACCAACCTTATAGATGTGGTTGGGATGTTTACGCCAAAAATCGTCCGTATGGACAAAGGATAATTAAATAACGGCTACGATAGTAGCCATAAAACAATAACAATGGGAATTAGTACCTATGAGGTGATGTATATCCAGGCATTGGACAATTACCCTTATAATGTGGAAGAATGTATAGAAAAGCTGCAATATGTAATAGCCGGAGATGATGAGCACGCGGGTGCACATTGCCTTATGGGGCGTATTTATGAAGAGCAGCTTAAAGATTTTAAACAGGCCGAATATTATTACAGGATGACATTATATCTCGATAGAGACTATACTCCTGTTTACAGCCAGTTTGCAGGTCTTTTAATAAACCTTAAACGATTTAAAGAGGCAGAGACCATTATTGATATCGGGATGAAAGTGCCGGGTATAGATGAGGCCTCATTAATTTACCTTAAAGGTTTACTCTATGAAAAATATGACATGTATGCTACGGCTATACAGTATTATACTGATGCTAAGAAAATATGTCTCAATAACTATTTCATGGATGATATGGACGGACACATTAAAAGGGTTAAAGACAAAAAAGACCTCGAGAAGAAGTCTGTTAAAAATAAATCAGACAAAAAGAAGGAGAAGAAAAAGAAATCTGAAAAAAGCTCCTGATGCAAAAAAGACGGCCTTGTGCCGTCTTTTGTTATTTATAAATCATTGTGATTAGTTGCGTCCGTTTTCATCAGGATACAGTAAATGCACTGGTTCGCTTTGCCAGTATTCTTTGGTGTTAGCATCCATTATGGTTAAAGGACCTTTAAAAGCTGCTCCGGTATCCACGTTCCAAACATTGGCTTTGTTTATGGGGGTGGTTTCACCTATTCGAGTAACGGGAGTGTGTCCAATAAATATTTCCCTGTACAGCGTAAAACGTTTTGGGTAATAAGGATCGTCTTTCGGCATGGTTTCATCCAGTGCTAAAGCCGTTTCCCAAAGGGTTCTTTCCCAGTAAAACATCTTACTGAAGTATTCGTTTTGCACACCGTTAAGGTTGGTAAACCCGGCATGTACAAACAATCGGTTATCGTTATCCAGATAATAGTTTTGCAGACTTTCCATAAAGTCGATATGCTGCTCCTTTTGGCTATTAGTAACCTTGAGGTAAGACTGAGTTGTCACCCTGCCGCCATGCATAAACCATTGTTCAGTATGGCTGCCTGTTTTAAGCCAGTCTGTAAGTAGGTCATCGTGATTACCACGCATAAATATGCATTGGTACTCCTGTTTAAGTTTTATTAAGAAATCAATAACCTCGGGAGACTGTCCCCATCCGTCTACATAATCCCCTAAAAAAATAAGGAGGTCATTTCGGGTTACGGCTGCCCTTTCCAGTATTTGCTGCAGTGCTTTAAAAGCACCATGTATATCGCCAATTACAAGTGTTCTGCTCATTTTACAAGTTTACAAAAAAATACAGGACAGGAAATACTAAAAAAAATGTAAAGTAAAAGAGGTGTTTTTAATTACTTAAAAATGTATTTTTATCGCTCAAACCAATTTAAAATCACCTTAATGAAAAAAAATCTTACCTTATTTTTAGCAGCATCGCTGGGATGTTTTGCACAAAATTCTGTAGAAGGCTTTGAAGGCGAGACCTTTCCTCCTGAGGGTTGGGCTGTATATGATAATGGTATTGGCCAAATAAAGTCATGGGAACAAAGCGTAACAGAAAATCTTTTTACACCTGCTTATGAAGGGGAACATGCCGCCTTTTTAGATCGCGAAAATGTTTTAGACACCGATGGTTTACCACAAGACTGGCTTGTTATGCCTTTAATCACAGTTACGGGAGAAAGACCTGCTATCCACTTCTATTCCAGATTGTCTATTAATGGTGATGATGGCTCAATTTTAAGATTAATGATGAGTACAGATTCTGATTCGTCTGATTTAGGGGTTTATACCGTTGTTATGGAATGGACTGAGTACGAGATAAACCCAGAGCAAATGTATTATAATGAATTATATGTTCCTATTCCTCTTGATTTTGTTGGTGAGCAGGTCTATTTTGCTTTTGTAATGGAGGCAGATAATGGAGACAGATGGTTAATAGATAATGTCTCTTTTGTAGAAGACTATTGTCCGCAACCGTATGATCTTAATGCCACCGTAACAGTGCCGGGTTCAATTAATTTAAGTTGGACTGATGACGAAGCATCTGCATGGGAAGTAGAATTTCTTATGTCAGGCGAAGCTCCTACGGGCACCGGTTTTGAGGTGAACGAAACTAATTATACTGTAACAGAACTTACAACAGGAGATTATAAATTTTATGTAAGAGCTTTGTGTTCAGAAACCAGTAAAAGTTTATGGTCCGGACCATATACTATTACACTTCATAATGGTATATATGGCGTGGTAAGTTATGATAGTGATAGTGATGAAGTATGTGATACACTGTATGAAGGTGCGCAGGTTACACTTACAATTAATGGTGGTACTCAGGTTACAAGTGTTACAGATAGTTCCGGATATTATCTTTTCTATCCGCTACTTTTTACAGAAGCTGATATATCTATAAGCGTGGAAGCTCCTGAAGGGTTTGAAGATATTGAATCAATTAATATGCCTGTTAATTTTAATACTCAGCCACAAGTAAGTGTTGACGTTTGTTTTGTTGAGTTGATTGACCAATTAGGTTACAATGAGTTTGAAGATTTTAATAATATTATTTTATATCCTAACCCCGTTACTAACAGGCTTTATTTTAAAATGCCGAGTAATGAACAGTTAACAACTGTGCAGGTATTTAATATAAACGGTAAACTTTGCATTGAAGAGAATAATCCACTGGATAATGTAGATGTGAGCAAACTCCAGCCCGGTTTTTATTTTATTAAAATGAGTACCGCAACAGGGACAAAAAATATGAAGTTCGTTAAACAATAAAAAAAGAGCAGGTTTACAGCCTGCTCTTTTTGTATAACTACAATTAATTCAATAAATTAAAATTTTTAGGATTTAGTAAAATGTAAGCAAATACTTATTTTCATATTGTATAAAAATGTAATTTTGGATTAAAACCAATTTAACCGCTTATGAAAAAGAAATTACTTACATTGTTTTTAGCAATGTCAATGGGCTGTTTTGCCCAGCAGTATGTGGAAGGATTTGAACAAAATACTTTCCCTCCAGAAGGATGGGCTACTTATGATAATGGAATTGGCAATAACTTTTACTGGAAACACGGTGACCAAATAATGAATGGAATACCTGCTTATGGAGGTTATCATTCTGCTTATGTTAACTTGTATGCCCCAGAGTCAGGTGTAGCGCAAGACTGGCTCGTTACTCCGGTTGTTAATATTGTTTCGGGCACATCATTACAGTTTAAATCAATGTATCTCGATTTTGGTCCGCAGGGAGGGTCTTGTTCTGTAAGAGTATGTCCGGCTGATTTAGATCCTTCTTTACTATCTAACTATATGCTACTTCAGACAATAGAACCTTCTGCTGAAGTTTTTACCGGTGTTCAGGTTAATTTTCCTGAAAATATGGTAGGTCAGGATTTTTATATTGCTTTTGTTGCAGAAATAAATTCGGGAGAAGATGGTAACACTTGGATAATAGACAATGTATTGATTGCAGATAATTGCACACCACCTGAAAACATAACAGTTGCTGAGGTTACTGATACATCGGCAACAGTAACCTGGACTGGAAATGACGAAACACAATGGGAAATAGAAATCTTGCCTGCAGATGCTCAACCTACAGGAAGTGGTGTAGTGACTAATGAAAGTACATTTGTTATTGATGATATTTCGCTTGGAGCATATAAGTTTTATTTAAGATCTGTATGTTCTGAAGGTGTATATAGCTCATGGGTTGGTCCTTATTATTTTGACAACCTAAACGGTTTTGAAGGGGTTATAACTTACGATAGTGATGGTGATGAATTATGCGATGCGCCTATTATGGGGGCAGAAGTTGTTGTAACTATTGGAGACGAACAAATATCTGTTTACACAGATGGTAACGGGCATTATAATGTAGGGCAACTTGCCTATGATTCAGCAAATGTATCTATACAGGTAAATGCTCCTGAAGGGTTTGAAGTGATGCCTTTGTATGAAGAAAATATTGACTTTAGTAGTGATAATGTTACGGTAGGTTTTTGTTATGGTATGCCTATCGCTGTTACTGATTTAGCTGTCGTTCTTGTTCCTACATTGCAGGCTCAACCTGGCTTTAACAGCAATTATATTTTATCAATAAAAAATAACGGAACAGTAGGTGTGTCTTCGGCAACAGTTACTGTAACATTTGATGATGAAAGGTTGAGTTTTGAAAGCTCTCCTGTCGATTATACGCTTACAGATAATGTTTTAAGTTTTAATCTTACCGATTTATCTCCGCTTTCAATTCAAAATATCCCTGTTTCTTTTTATGTGTTACCTCCGCCGGATAATGAGGCAGACGATGAACTTGTTTTTACATCTGAAATTACAGTAGCAGAAACAGAAAATACTCCGGAAGATAATACAACGGTATTAAATCAGATAATAGTTAACTCTTTTGATCCGAATGATATTGCAGCACATGAAGGAGATGAAATTACAATAGATCAGGCAGAAGGTTATCTACATTATACTATTCGTTTTCAAAATACCGGAACAGCTCCTGCTGTAAATGTAAGACTGGAAAATGTACTTGACGATAATTTTGACTGGAGCACTTTTGAACCATTAACATCGAGCCATGATTATATTGTAACCAGAGAGGGAAACACACTGGAATTTCGTTTTGACGGTATTTATCTTGCCGATAGTACATCAAACGAGCCAGGAAGTCATGGTTATATAACTTATAGGGTTAAACCAAACAGTTCGGTAGTCTTAGGAGATATGTTTGATAGTACTGCCGATATTTATTTTGACTTTAATCCGGCTATTGTAACTAATACCGCTAATACCGAAATAGTAGAATTTTTAGATGTTAATCAGTATACTGCCAATAATTTAGTTTTATACCCTAATCCGGTTAGTGACAGGCTTTATTTTGGTTCACAAAACGGAGAGGAACTAACATCGATACAGGTATATGATGTAAACGGAAAACTTTGCATGGAGCAAAATAATCCGCAGGGAGATATAAATGTACAAACCCTTCAGCCGGGCTTATACTTTGTAAAGCTCAGTACTCAGGCTAAAGTACAAAACATGAAATTTATTAAGAAGTAATAATAAAAAGGCAGGTTTTAAACCTGCCTTTTTTATTTATGAGTATTTCATTTTTCGTAATACGCGCATGGCTTCTTTAAAGGAAACATATACCGATGGGTCTTCATAAGCCTTTAGTAGCGGTTTAGCGTCTACCAGTCTGTCTTTAGCATCTTCAAATCCGTTTAGATAGCAAATCATAAAAGTGGAAGGGAGGTTATTCATATCCCTTTTTTCCCTTTCTGATAGTGATATGCCTTTTTCCAGTTTTGCCAAAAGGGAGAGATTGGAATTGTAAATATGATACATCATTTTACGATTGTACTGTGGCGGATCGAATATCAGGTTAGAATCAATCTTGTAGTATCCATTATCATGAAAACGAATGGTTACTTCTTCCAGCGGATAATAACTGGTTTTGTCATTAAGTCCAAGTGATACGTATTCGGTAATGGAAAAAGTATCATCGGTATGGTCAATGCTCACTTCATCTAGAGCAGAATAGAACAGCTTTACCTGTTCGTTTATCAGTTCTATATCCACTCTGGAATAATAGGTTTTGCCTCTAACCACTTTTTTATTTCCTGCCCAGCACACTATAAACAGTTCTTTGAACACTTTATAGCCCGATGTCATATCCTTATGGCGGGTGTTGAGAAAATCGAGTACACCTTCTAACGTATGGGCAATACTGTTGCGGGAATTGTTCTCTATATCAATAACCGTAGATGTATTTTGATAGTTTAATGAAGGGACTTCCTCTACCGGAATGGAATTACTGCCCAGTCGCATAAAAACCGTACCCATAGGTATGGTGTAAATATTCTTTTTAAAGTAAGAAATCTTGTTGTTGGGGCGTATGGTTACCAGTCCCACCACTTTTTCTTTTGAGAGTTGTGGGAAAGGTACATTTTCATACTGAATGCGGGGTGGGTTTTCCAAAAAGGCATTCACTAAATTTTGAATGCGGCTGTCATCATAAAAATCAGTCCCTGTTATTTCGTTATCATGGTCTTCCACACCCACAACAATATAAGAGTTGTTAGATGGGTTGGAGTTAGATAATGCGCATATGTGTTTAACAAACTTGGCTTTCCCTTCTTTCGTATGAAGATTAAGCTGACGCTTCTTGTCATAAAAACTGCTCTCATCGTTGTGAGCCAGCAGGTTTTTTATGAGAAGTCGTTTGTTAATCATTGTTTTTGAGGTTACTTGTTCCTTGTTTCTGGTTTACACTTTTTTGTTTAAAATAGTTGCGCTTGCCTGTGCAGTTGGCAGTACCAACAGGTCGGCTATATTAACATGGTATGGTCTTGTTACTACAAAGGTGATAATATCGGCAATGTCTTCGGCTTTTAACGGAGAGTACCCCTTGTATACGTTTTCGGCGCGTTCTGTATCTCCTTTAAAACGTACTTCAGAGAATTCTGTTGCAACAAGCCCCGGGTTTATTGCTCCCACTCGAATACCATATTGGTTTAAATCCATTCGCATACCCTGATTAATAGCATCAACGGCATGTTTTGAAGCGCAGTACACGTTACCGTTAGGGTAAACCTCTTTCCCTGCTATAGAGCCAATGTTTATAATATGTCCGCTGCGACGTTCCACCATGCCCGGTATAACCTCATTAGAAACATACAGTAGCCCTTTCACGTTAATATCCAGCATGGCATCCCAGTCGTCTACATCTCCGTTTTCAATAGGGTCTAGGCCATGGGCATTACCGGCATTGTTTATCAGTATGTCTATGTTTTTCATATCATCCGGGATTGACTGTATTGCCTCGGCAACAGCCTCTTTATCCCTAACGTCAAAATTAAGTGTGTGTACTTGTGTTAATCCGGAAAACTCATCCTGAAGCTCGGCCAGGCGTTCTTCACGCCTTCCGCATAAAATAAGCCTGAAATGATTTTTTGCGAAGTAGGTTGCCGTGGCTCTGCCTATACCGCTGGTAGCTCCCGTTATTAATGCTGTTTTCATAGTGGTAAGTAGTTAATGTTATGCTATTCTTGTTTAGTTTCTGTATTATTTATTAAGGTACTTTATTTCCTATGCTTTCTGTCCAAATGGCAAACCAGTCTTCCAGCTCCAGTTGTACATCTATGGCTTTCATCTGGTTTTTAAGCCTGTCAGGGTTAGTAGAACCTGACACTGGTATAATCCCCGCCGGATGCCTTAATATCCACGACAGTAAAATCACATCGGCAGTTACCTCATATTTGGCAACCAGTTCCAACAGTAGTTTTTTAAGGCGTTGGGTTTGCTCGGTATCTTCTTTAAAAATGCAGCCTATAGGGCTCCATGCCATAGGTTTTATATTGTTAAGTGTCATATAGTCCAGAGAGCCGTCCAGCATAGGCTCGATATGCGTTGCCGAAAACTCTATCTGGTTGCAAAACACTTCAGTTCTCGATTTGATAAGCTCGGTTTGGGAATTGGTAAAATTAGAAACCCCGAAGAAACGTATTTTTCCCTCGGCTTTCAGCTTTTCGGCTGCTTCTGCAATTTCATCGGCATCCATAAGCGGACTCGGCCTGTGCAGCAACAGTATATCAAGATAATCGGTTTCCATGTTTTTAAGTGAACCTTCGGCCGATTTGATAATATAATCTTTAGAATAATCGTAATGCTTTACTTTATTGTTGCGTGTACCTATAGTGTGCTGAATACCGCATTTAGAGATGATTTGTACATCTTCCCTTTTTACCCCGCTATGGGTAAAGGCTTTTCCAAATTCACCTTCGGTAGTATAACCGCCATAAATATCGGCATGGTCAAAAGTGGTGATTCCGTACTCAATGCATTTGTGAATCATTTCTGACATTTCGGCAGTACTGAACTTCCTGCTCCACTCACCCCAGTTCATAGCACCGGCTATAATGGGAGATATCTTAATATCCATATATTTTTAATAAGATTTTTATTGTGATAAATTTACGTTTTTATATACTTAAACTGCGGTGTGTTCGTTTTAATTGCTGCAATTTTTATCGATTTTACAGTTCTTTTGGCTTAAAATTATAAAAACAATGAACCGATTTGTTATAACTTGGATGTTTTGATGTAGCATTAACACTACGTTAACAACAAAAACGCAATTTCGGCAATGAATTTGTAATGTAAAAAAAGCTTATTAACTTCACACTTCTAAACTCTATATACTATGGAAGAAAATACTGCCGCTTTAGACATAAGGGCAATTAATGAGAAAATAGAAAGAGAAAGTGCTTTTGTAGACCTGCTTGTTATGGAAATGAACAAGGTTATTGTGGGACAAAAGTATATGATAGAACGTCTTTTAATAGGACTTCTGGGTCAGGGTCACATCTTGCTTGAAGGTGTACCGGGACTGGCAAAAACCTTAGCTATTAATACCCTTTCGCAGGCGGTACACGGAAGCTTTAGCCGTATACAGTTTACGCCCGATTTACTTCCTGCCGATGTAGTGGGTACCATGATTTATAACATAAAAGAAAACGAATTCAGTATTAAGAAGGGACCTATTTTTGCCAACTTCGTCCTTGCCGATGAGATTAACAGGGCTCCTGCAAAAGTGCAGTCGGCATTACTTGAGGCGATGCAGGAAAAACAGGTTACCATTGGGGAAACCACTTTTAAACTGGAAAAACCGTTCCTGGTAATGGCAACCCAAAACCCGGTAGAGCAGGAAGGTACCTATCCGTTACCGGAAGCGCAGGTTGACCGTTTTATGCTGAAAGCCGTTATTGACTATCCTAAAATTGAAGACGAGCGTATGGTAGTACGCCAAAACCTTGCGGGTTCGTTTGATAAGGTAAACCAGGTAGTATCGCTGGAGCAGATATTAAGGGCGCAACAGGCTGTTCGTGAAGTGTATATGGACGAAAAAATCGAGAAGTATATACTTGACCTGATTTTTGCTACACGTTACCCTGAACAGTACAACTTAAGCGAACTGAAACCACTTATAAGCTTCGGTTCATCGCCAAGGGGTAGTATCAACCTTGCACTGGCATCAAAATGTTATGCCTTTATCAAGAGAAGAGGTTATGTAGTGCCTGAAGACGTAAGGGCTGTAGTACACGATGTGCTTCGTCACAGAATTGGTGTTACCTATGAGGCTGAAGCCGAAAACATAACTTCTATGGATATTATCAATAAGATAGTAAACCAGGTAGAGGTGCCATAAACCGTCATAAAGTCAAATGTCATAAAAGGATAAGCGTTGTCGCTGTGCTTTATGACTTTAAAAACGTTAGACTTTTAGACTGTAAAGATTATGGATACAAAAGAGATATTAAAAAAGGTACGTAAAATAGAGATTAAGACCCGAAGGTTGAGTGATCATATCTTCTCGGGGGAATATCATACATCCTTTAAGGGGCGTGGTATGACTTTCAGTGAGGTACGCCAGTATCAGTTTGGGGACGATGTAAGGGCTATAGACTGGAATGTTACCGCACGTTACAACGAGCCTTATATTAAGGTTTTTGAGGAAGAGCGCGAGCTTACCATGATGCTTATGGCCGATGTAAGTGGATCTGAAAGCTTTGGTACCAAAAACCAGTTCAAAAGGGAAATTGTAACCGAAATTGCTGCAACTATGGCGTTTTCGGCAACTCAAAACAACGATAAGATAGGACTTATCCTTTTTTCAGATGAAATAGAACTTTTTATTCCGCCTAAAAAAGGAAAATCACACGTACTGCGTATTATTCGTGAGCTTATAGAGTTTCAGCCAAAAAGCAAAAAAACCGATGTTTCGCAGGCGCTTAAATTCCTGTCGGGCGTACTGAAGAAAAAAGCCATTGTTTTCCTTATATCCGATTTTATGTCGGACGACTATGAACACAATCTGAAAATAGCAGCCAAAAGACACGATATTACCGGTGTAAGAGTATACGACCAACGTGAGGAAAAAATACCAAACCTTGGCCTTGTAAACATGACCGATGCCGAAACCGGACAGACCATGCTGGTTAATACCGGCTCAAAACAGGTAAGGCTGGAGTATGAAAAATACTATCAGGGTAAGGTAAAGTACTTTAATGAAACCTTTAGCCGATGTGGTGCCGGGTCGTTAAGTACCCGTGTAGACGAGTCGTATGTTACTAAGCTGTTGGGCTATTTTAAATCACGATAGTTTGGGTTAATAATCATGATAAAGATGACCAAAACAAAATTATTTTCGTTTTTGCTGATGCTGCTTGCGGTTAATGCGTTTGCACAGCAAAAGCAGGTGGAAACTAGTATCGACTCCACTAAAATCAAAATAGGGTCGCAATTTCACCTTACTTTAAAAACTACTGTAGATACGGCAGCTAACGTAGGTTTTCCTGAAGGGAAAAACTTCGGGCAGCTGGAGGTGCTGGAATCCTATCCTACAGATACGATAAAGAAGGGTGCGCTGTATGAGCTTATTAAAAAATACGGACTTACACAGTTTGATTCAGGGCGCTATGTAATACCAAGTCTTCCGGTTATTATTAATAATGAGCCATATCAAACCGATTCGCTTAGTATAGAGGTAGCCAATGTAAAGGTAGATACGCTGAAACAAAAAATGTATGACATTAAGGATATAGCCACAGCCGAATCTAAAATGAGCTGGTGGTGGCTGTATGTACTGTTAGGGCTGGCAGCACTTGGTGCAGCCGGTTATTTTGTTTACAGATATCTTAAAAACAGGAAGGTCACTCCAAAAGAGGCACCTGTTGTATTTGCAAGCCCTATAGAAAAAGCTACCGTTAAGCTTAAGGATTTAGAGAAGAAAGATCTTTTACAGCGTGGTGCCATAAAAGATTACTACAGTGAACTTACCGATATTGCCCGTACTTACATTGAAGAAGCGATACACGTGCCTGCAATGGAAAGTACCACCAGTGAACTTATAGAGGCAATGCGTACTGCGGTATTGCGTAAACGTATGGCACTTACAAGAGAAACTTTTGAAGAACTTGAAAAAGTACTCCGCACGGCAGATATGGTAAAATTTGCCAAGTCTAAACCGCTTGATTTTGAAGTGGCAGAAGACCGTATGAAAATAGAAAAAACCATCGTGGTTATTGATAAATCTATTCCGGAAGAGAAGGAGGAAGATGAAGAGCATACACTGGCATGGCTTGAAAAACAACGCCAAAAAGAGGCTAAAAGGAAAAAGAATATCGTTATTGGCAGTTCAATAGGGGTAGTGGTACTTCTTATTGCAGGTTTTTTAGTGTTTAAAGGAGTTGGTTTTATTAAAGATAACTTCTCGCCTACAAACCAGTTGCTAAAAGCCGAATGGGTAAAAAGCCAGTATGGTAACCCGGGGGTTAATATAGAAACACCTAAAGTGCTTAAAAGGGTAGATGTAGAGAAAACCCTGCCTAAAGAAGCTATTGCTGTTGTGAAAGAGATGCAAATGTTTACTTACGGTATGATGTTTAGTAATTTTTATGTTGCGGTTTCTACACTTAGCTATAGGAAACCTACTGATGTAAAACTGGATATGCTTTTTGACGACATGTCCAAGCAATGGGAAGGCTTAAAAGCAAAAGACATATTGGTAAAACAGGAAAGTTTTACCACGCCAGACGGAGCCGAAGGCTTAAGGGCTTATGGTAGTATGACGATGCCAAACCCGTTAAGTGATGGTGGTGTGAAATACGACTATGAGATACTGTATTTTAAACAGGCAAACGGTATACAACAGGTAGTAATGATGTATCCGGCAACGGATGAGGATGCACCTAAAATTGTGGACAGGATTAAAAACTCAGTCGAATTCAGAAAACAAAACTAAGATGAAAGATGTCACTTTTTTACATCCCGGTTTCTTTTGGCTGTTTACATTACTGCCACTGGCTATTGGATGGTATATATGGAAAAGAAAACAGCAAACGGCTACGCTTAAAATAAGTTCGGTAAACGGATTTAAAGTGAAGCCTTCACTGCTGGCAAGGTTAAAACCAATGCTGTTTGTGTTTAGGGTACTGGCTTTAAGTGCTATGATTGTAGCAATGGCAAGACCACGAAGTGTAGATGTGGACAGTAAAACAAAAACTACCCGCGGTATTGATATCGTTATGGCGATAGACGTTTCGGGGAGTATGCTGGCAAAAGATTTAAAGCCCAACAGGCTTGAGGCACTTAAAACCGTTGCCGAGAAGTTTGTTGACGAAAGGGCTAACGACCGTATTGGACTAGTGGTTTACGCCGGGGAGAGCTACACCAAAACCCCTGTTACCAGTGATAAAGAAATGGTAAAGGCAGCTATAGAATCGGTTAAGTATGACGACAGGGTACTGGAAGACGGTACCGGTATAGGCGTAGGGCTAGCCACAGCGATTAACAGGTTAAAGGAAAGTAAGGCGAAAAGCCGTATCATAATATTACTTACCGATGGTGTGAACAATGCCGGGTTTATTGACCCGAGGATGGCTGCCGATATTGCTAAGGAATACGGAATAAAGGTATATACCATTGGGCTTGGTACTAACGGCAATGCAGAAATGCCTATTGCAAGGAGACCAAACGGAGAATGGGTATATAAAACCATGAAAGTAGAGCTTGATGAGGCATTAATGAAAGAGATTGCCGAGAAGACAGACGGACAGTATTTCAGGGCAAACTCAAACAGCAAGCTGGAAGCAATTTATGACGAGATCAATAAGCTTGAAAAAACCGAAATAAAAGAGCTTAAGTATTATAATTATACCGAAAAGTACAGACCATACCTGTGGTTTGCTTTCGGGTTGCTACTTATTGAGATCATTGTAAGAAAAACGGTTTACAGAAGTTTTATTTAATTATGTACGAATTAGACGAGTCAAAATATTTGTATTTGTTTGGGGTGCTGCCGGTTTTGGTACTGCTGTTCCTTTTTAACTTATACTGGAAAAGAAAAAAACAACGTGAGTTTGGCGATACCGATTTGGTTAAACGGCTAACTCCTGAAAAATCGGTGTTTAAACCCGTGCTTAAGTTTGTAGTACTTATGCTGGCACTTTCGGGTATTATATTGGCATTGGTAAACCCTAAAATAGGGACGAAAACCGAAACTGTAAAACGAGAAGGTATTGATATTGTTTTTGCAATTGACGTATCCAAAAGTATGCTTGCCGAAGATATTGCACCAAACAGGCTGGAAAAAGCCAAACAGATAGTGTCACAAATCATCAATCAGTTGGGAACCGACAGGATTGGTATAATAGGATATGCTGGAGGTGCTTACCCGGTACTACCTATTACATCTGATTACAGTGTGGCAAAAATGTACCTCCAAAACATGAATACCGATATGGTTTCATCCCAGGGAACAGCCCTTAGTCAGGCTATAGAATTGGCCACCACTTATTATGATGATCCGCAAACCAGTAAACTGCTGGTACTTATAAGTGACGGTGAAGATCATGGGGAAGGATCGATGGAAGCTGCCGAAGCCGCTAAGGAAAAAGGAATAAAAATTATCACTATAGGTGTGGGTACCGAAAAAGGAGGAACCATTCCGCTAAAACGTAACGGGGTGACCGAGAGTTACAAGCGAGATAAGGATGGAGAGGTAGTGATTACTAAATTATATCCTGATGCGCTTAAAACTATTGCCGAACGTTCTAACGGTGGTTATATTTATGGCGGAAATACCAGGGACGTAACAGAATATGTAAAGAAAGCACTGGATAATATTGAGAAAACCGAATTTGAGTCGAAAGAAATTGCTACTTACGATTCACAGTACCAGTGGTTTTTAGGGGCAGCATTTTTACTGCTGTTTATAGATGTTTTCCTTTTAGACAGGAAAACGGCATGGATAAGGAAGTTAAACCTTTTTAACGAAAAAGAATAAATGAAAGGATTAGTAACATATAGTTTGCTTTTATGCTCGCTTGTGGCTTTCTCTCAGGAAAAGGAGAAGGACAAAAAAGACGAATACCTTTCAAAAGGAAATAAGGAATTCTCTAAAAAGGAATATGTAGAGGCTGAGGCAGATTACAGGATTTCGCAGTCTAAAAATCCTACCAACCCGCAGTCAATGTATAATCTTGGTAATGCTATTTACAGGCAGGGTAAACCCAGTGAAGCCATGTATGCTTATTTTGATGCCATAGAGAAGGCTGAAACCAAGAAAGACAAGCACAGGGCTTATCATAATCTGGGTAATATGTTCATGGAGCAAAAGGATTACCAAACGGCTGTAGAGGCCTATCGTAATGCTTTGCGAAATGATCCTTATGATGAGGAAACGCGTTATAATTTTGCTTTAGCGAAGGAAATGCTGAAAAACAATCCGCCGCAAAATCAAAACCAGAACGAGGATAAGAACGACGAAAATAAGGATCAGAATAAAGATCAAAACGACAAGAATCAGGATAAAAACCAGTCGGGAAATAATAAGGACGACAAGAACAAAAAACCTGAGGATAAAGGTAACGACCCTAAAAAGGATAAGGGAGACGACCAGAAGGATAAAGGCGGTAAGGAAGATAAGGACAAGCAGGACGATAAAGGTCAAAACAAACCGGGCGACGGTCAGCAGGGAGATCAGGATCAGAAACCGCAACAGGCTAGTCCTTCAAAACAACGAATGGAAAACCTGCTTGATGCCATGAACAACGAGGAGAAAAAAGTTCAGGACAAGATAAACGCCGAAAAAGTAAAAGGCGTACCAAGAAACAGGGAAGAAAAAGACTGGTAACAGTTTAAAAAGATTGGATACTTATTTGAAAAATGTATATTGTTCAGATTAAGGAATTGAAAACGATGAAAAGATACATCTTACTAATACTATTGTTATTTGCGCAGGGTATATTTGCCCAGGACGTTGAGTTTAAAGCCGAGCCCAGCCGAACCAAACTGGGGGTAAACGAGCGCCTTAGGATAAGTTTTACCATGAACAAGGACGGAGATAACCTTGTACCCCCATCCTTTGATGGATTCAGGGCGCAGGGGCCTATGCAAAGTATAAGAAACTCATGGGTAAACGGTAAGCATACGTACACCAAAAGCTACGATTATACTCTTATACCTACTTCAAAGGGTACTTTTACCATAGGATCGGCTAGTATTGAGATAGAGGGTAAAATATATAAAACAGATCCGGTTACTATTACCATAGGGGATGCGGTTAAGATTTTAGATCCGTTTGAAGCGGCTAAGCAAAGTGCTGCCGAGGGTATTCACCTTGTGGCTGAGGTAAGCAACAGTAGCCCATACATTAACGAACCGGTTAGCGTGGTGTATAAACTATACGTTAGCCAAAATAGTAGTGTAACCAATTTCTATGAAACCGAAAATCCTAAATTCAACGATTTTTGGAGTCAGACAGATCGTACCGATCCGCAAAACCTTAAGATAGAAAAAGGAATGTATAACGGGGAAATGTATCGTTATGTGGTATTACAAAAAACAGTGCTATATCCGCAAAAAAGCGGTAAGCTGGAAATAGAGCCTTTATTGCTTAATGTAACCTTGCAGGTACCTACAGAGCGTAACCGTTTTGGCTTTGTGAGTTATTCTAACGAGGACAAGGTAGTATCTTCAGGTAGTAAATACATCAATGTAAAAGCCTTGCCGGATGAAGGCAGGCCGGACGATTTTACAGGGGCTGTAGGTAGTTTTGATTTTAAAGTAACACCTTCCAAAACGAATTTAGAAACGGGAGAATCATTACAGCTTGATGTAACTGTTAGCGGGAAAGGTAACCTTAAGCTGTTCACACTGCCTAAACCGGTAGTACCATCGGCTCTTGACATGTTTGATCCTGAGCATAAGGAAAACGTATCGGTGCCATTAACGGGTATGACGGGTAAAATATCCGATGTTTATACCATAGTACCGCAAAACAGGGGTAAATACCCTATTAAGCCGCTTTCGTTCTCATATTTTGATCCAAAGGCCGGTAAGTATAAAACCATAACTTCTCAGGATATTATGATTGAAGCTACAGGAGATGCCGTGGCTTCAAATACACCATCCGACAGTACTTCTGTTCAAAAACAATCGGTACAGTCGTCACAGCAGTTTAGGTTTGTAGATCTGGATACCAAACTGGTGGCTATGGACAGAGAAGATTTCTTCGGTTCGGGACTGTTTTACTCGTTACTTTTTGTTCCGTTCCTGTTAATACCGGTAATTGTACTGGCAAGGAAGAAAAAAGAGGCATATGATAGTGATGTGGTAGGTAACAAAATAAGACAGAACAACAAACTGGCTAAAAAATACCTTTCGGCAGCCAAAAAAGAGCTGGGTAATAAAGAGGCATTTTATGTAGCGCTTGAAAAAGCCCTTCATAATTTCCTTAAAGCCAAGCTGCGCATTGAGACTTCCGAAATGAGTAAACAAAATATAGAGGAACTGTTGCTTAACCGAAAAGCAGATGCACAAACGGTAACCGATTTCATTAAGATAATGGATAGTTGTGAGTTTGCCCGTTATGCACCGTCATCGGGTACGGCAATGCAACAGGATTATGAAAGTGCGGTAACGGTAATAACCGCTTTAGAGAAACAGGTGTAACGTGTTTTTTGAATCAGGCAAAGTAGAGATACAATGAAAAATTTAGCATATATACTATTGTTTTTTACGCAGTTAATGGCTGCGCAGTCGGTATTTGATAAAGGTAACGAACAGTACAGAGAAGGCAATTATCAGGCAGCCGTACAAAATTATGAGAGCATCCTTAAGGAAGGTAAGGAGTCGGCCGAAGTATACTTTAATCTGGGTAATGCCTATTATAAACTTAATGAGGTAGCTCCGGCTATTTACAATTATGAGAAAGCCCTGCTGTTAAAACCTAATGATAAGGATGTAAAAATAAACCTTGGGTATGCCCATAAAATGGTTATTGACGATATTAAGGAAGTGCCAAAGGTGGGCTTTACCAAATTGTTTTACGGTATGGTGGGTACTTATCATTATGATACCTGGGCATGGATAGCAGTAGCTTTTGCCTTTGGGGTATTACTGTTTTTTATAGGATATTACTTTGTGGGTTCTACAGCACTAAAGAGAGTGTTTTTTGCCGGGATATTCGTTTCGTTGCTAATTATAGTTATCAGTATAATATCGGCTGTTTTTGTAAAAACACAGGAGTCTAAAATGCGTCCTGCCATAGTGTTTAGTGAAGTAGCATCGGTTAAAAGCGAACCGCTAACAAACGCTCCGGATGCCTTTATCCTTCATGAAGGCTCTAAAGTAAACGTTGTTGAGGTACTGGGTAAATGGAAAAAAATCGAACTTGCAGACGAGACCACAGGCTGGATTAGCGATGCTGATATTAAAGAGCTGAAAAACTAAATAGTCTGTTCTTCACTAAATACTTCCGGTTTTTCTTCCGGTAGTTGCTGTTCTTTAAAGTCGGTAAACCATTCTTCCAGAATAGGGAAAATGGTGTTTGATATTTCCAGCATCGGGTAAAAAAAGATGGATTCCTTCAGGGTTTCTTCCTTAGCCAGTAGGTTATTGCTGTTCAGTTTCAGGAAAAAATTAAGGGATACACTTAGTATCAAAACCATTTTAAGGAAGCCAAACACCCCGCCTAAAATTCGGTTAAGCAGTCCCAGGCTGGCAAAATCGGCCAGTTTGGTAAAAAACTTGGCAAGAAGTATTATTCCCACCACTACACCTATAAAAGTGATTAAAAATGCGGTTATGGATATATAGCGCGGTTCCCATTCCACATACTTGCTAAGCACATCTGCGAGGAAGCCCGAAAATTTCAGGGCGATAAAAATTCCGGCAATTAGCGAAACCAGTGAGGCCAGTTCTACAAATAAGCCTCTCCACAGTCCTTTTATAAGTCCGTAAAGCAGTAATCCGCCCAATATAATATCAATAACACTCATTGAAAACAAAGTTAGCAGACTTTGGTAATAATCCAAATACAACTGTTACTTATAATTACAAAGCAAGTAGCTATATTTGCGCTTTAAAAGAGATACAATGTCAAGGGACGAACAATTAAAGATACGCTGGGATCAGCTTGTAGATATATTATCCAAACGTTTTGCCGATGGTGAAATGCTGGATCTGGATGCCATAATTTACCTTATAGGGGTACAGGAACTGGGCAAATTTAAACGCAAGTTTAAAAAAGACGATAAAATAAACCTTATGCATATTGCCATTTGCAGGCTGTTAGAGCCTTATGGTTATTATGAGTTTGATTATTTTGACGAAGACGGATGGCCGCATTATACGGTTAAGGAAGAGCTTCCGCCGTTAAAGGCAGGGGAGCAGTCTGTTTTAATGAAAGGTGCTATTGTAGACTACTTTTTGGAAAAGGGACTTATTTCATAATTGGGTTTATAATCCATAAATATTAAATATACCCTAAAAATAGGTGGCACATCATTTTTAAAATGCATAAATTTGCACACTTTTACTGAACAACGATGATAGAAAAGATTAAAAGTTATATTGCTGAAGCCGAAGCTTTTCAAACCCAAAACAAGGAAGAGCTGGAAGCATTCAGGATTAAGTTTCTGAGTAAGAAAGGTATTGTAAATGACTTTATGACCGAATTTAAAAATGTTCCAAACGAGCAGAAAAAAGAATTCGGACAGGTTATTAACGCCTTCAAATCAGCAGTACAAAACAAAGTTACCGAACTTCAGGATGCTATGGAAAGCAAAGAGGAGGCTAAAGGCGTTTATGGCGACCTTTCGCGTCCGGGAGAGCCTTTCCAGGTAGGATCACGTCACCCAATATCTATTGTGAAAAACCAAATGATAGATATATTTGCCAACATTGGGTTCAATGTGTCTGAAGGTCCTGAGATTGAAGATGACTGGCATAACTTTACGGCACTTAACCTTCCGGAATACCATCCGGCAAGAGACATGCAGGATACGTTTTTTATCCAAACCAATCCTGATGTGCTTTTAAGAACACATACATCATCAGTACAGGTGCGTTATATGGAGGAGAATAAACCGCCTATCCGTACCATTTCTCCGGGAAGGGTATTTAGAAATGAGGCTGTTTCTGCACGCTCTCACTGTATATTCCACCAGGTTGAAGGTTTGTATATTGATAAAGATGTTTCTTTTGCCGATTTGAAGCAAACCCTGCTTTATTTTACAAAAGAGATGTTTGGTAAATCCAAAATACGTCTACGTCCGTCATATTTCCCGTTCACTGAGCCAAGTGCCGAGCTGGATATTTACTGGGGACTAAAAACAGAAACCGATTACAGGATCACTAAAGGTACCGGATGGCTTGAAATAGGCGGTTGTGGTATGGTAGATCCAAACGTACTTAAAAACTGTGGTATTGATGCCGAGAAGTACAATGGTTTTGCCTTTGGTATGGGTATAGAAAGAATAGCGATGCTGTTATACCAAATTGGCGATATCAGGATGTTCTACGAGAACGATGTACGTTTCCTTGAGCAATTCAAATCAAGCATATAATTAAAAGGCCCGCAGTTGCGGGCCTTTTTGTTTATCCTACTTTTTTAAGGCTGTATTTTTCTTTTTGTTCTCCTTCTATAGCAGTGCCGTCCGGGGCAAGTACTTTAATACTGTTTTCCTGCACCTTAAACTTTCTTCCCATCCCGTTTTGATCCAGGGTAATAATACTTCCGGTATCATCCCAGGTAAAGCTTCCCGTATTCATGTTAGCTGTTTCCTGTTTTTCAAGATAATGTTCGGATAGGGAATAGGTGTTGTTGTCGTTTATCTGTAGTTCAATTTCAATTCCGGGGCAATCTGCACAGGGAACAGTACCACTATATACCCCTGTCCAGTCTAAAGAATTTTGACTGTTATCCCCTGTAGGTACTGAGGTTGAGGCATCTTCTGTGCCGGTTGAGTCGGTAACAGTTTCAGTTTGGGTTTGTTCATCCGGCGTTTTTTCCCCATTTTTGCATGATGTAAAAGCCAATAGGGCCAAAATAGCTAGTGCTGAAAATTTTTTCATGGTGTTTTGGTTTAATAATGTTTAATAAAATTTAGAGGAATTTAAAGGTACTAAAATGAGGAAAGATATTACAATACCTGTGGTAGAAAATGTTTATGTTGCAGTAATGCAGGAGTGGAATGAAGATTTTAATGAGAACACATGGTATGCTTATCTGATTAATGATAACAAAGACAAAATTGAAACAGCCATAGTGGTGTCAAACGCTAATGGTGTAATTGATGGTGAACAACGCAAAACTTCCATGATGCGCCATGCTTACCAGGAAGTACCGGGAAATTCGGCTGTAAAGATCGAAATGATGGACAAAACCGTTTTACAGTTGCACAATAAGTTTATGGTAACTTATTTTAAAGACAATGTAATGTATGAGAAGGACTATATTTTCATAGCAGGATCTATTACTGAAGATGAAGTGGTTGAACTGCCTGTTATTGAGAAAAAAGGTATTCTTAGCAAATAAGCATGCAAAACATAATAAAAAAGCTCCGGAATCCCCGGAGCTTTTTTATTATAGACAGTAAGCGTTGCTTTTATGAGCTAATTTTTCCATCTTTATCAAAATTTTTAGCTAAAAAATGAATAAATCATCATTACTGCTTTTACTGCTGTTTACTACTGCTGTTTTTTCCCAGTCGGGCAATTATTCTCAATATGTAAATCCGTTTATAGGGACAGGTGGTCATGGCCACACTTTTCCGGGGGCTACAGTGCCTTTCGGTATGGTGCAGTTAAGTCCTGATACCCGTATTGACGGTAGTTGGGACGGTTGCGGGGGTTACCATTATTCTGATTCGGTTATTTACGGTTTTTCACATACCCATCTTAACGGTACAGGGGTTTCAGACTTTGGAGATATTATGCTCATGCCTACCATGGGCGAACCTAAACTGGATGCAAAAGAATACTCTTCTCTATTTTCGCATGATAATGAAACTGCTTCTGCCGGATATTATTCGGTAATACTTGATGACGATGGCATAAAGGCGGAGCTTACTACAACAACAAGGGTAGGTTTGCACCAATATACCTTTCCTAAAAAAGGTCAGGCTAATATTATACTGGATCTTAACCATCGTGACAAGCTCTTAATGGGAGAGGTAAGAATTATAGATGAGAAAACCATTGAGGTGCTTAGAGAGAGTTCGGCATGGGCACGCGACCAGTATGTGTATGCCCGAATTGAGTTTAGTGCTCCGGTAAAAGTAACGGCGGTAAACAATAATGCTTTTGCCCCGGCTAAAGTGACCGATAAATTTTTTGCAGGTTCACTATTAGCCATCAGTTTTAGTAAAGAGGTGAAAAAAGGGGAGAAGTTATTGGTTAAAGTAGCACTATCGCCAACAGGTTATGAAGGAGCTGCCAAAAATATGAAGGAGGAAATGCCGCGTTTCAACTTTAAAAAGACCCTAAAGGCGGCTAAAAAACTTTGGGATAAGGAACTTTCTAAAATTGAAGTGACTTCAGATGACAGTGAAAAACTGGCTATTTTTTATACAGCTTTATACCATACTATGATGCAGCCTAACATCGCTATGGATGTAGATGGTATGTACCGTGGGCGTGATAATGCCATCCACAAAGCAGAAGGATTTGATTATTATACTGTATTCTCGCTATGGGACACTTTTAGGGCGGCACACCCATTATATACCCTTATTGATAAAAAACGCACGTCAGATTTCATAAATACGTTTATAAAGCAATATGAGCAGGGCGGCAGGCTTCCGGTTTGGGAACTGGCAAGCAATGAGACCGATTGTATGATTGGGTATCACTCTGTTTCGGTTATTGCCGATGCTATGGCTAAGGGGATTGAAGGGTTTGATTACGAAAAGGCTTTTGAAGCCGCCAAGCACAGTGCCATGCTGGATCATTTGGGGCTGGAGGCTTACAAGGAAAACGGATTTATAAGTATTGATGACGAGCACGAAAGTGTATCTAAAACCGTAGAGTATGCTTATGACGACTGGTGTATTGCCCAGATGGCAATGATACTTGGTAAGACAGATGAGTATAACTACTTTATGAAGCGTTCCCAATACTGGAAAAATATTTTTGATCCTGTAACGGGGCACATGCGTCCTAAAAAGAACGGAGGTTGGGACAAGCCTTTTGATGCGCGTGAAATCAACAATAACTTTACCGAAGGTAACAGCTGGCAGTACAGCTTTTTTGTGCCTCAGGATATAGAGGGGCTTATTGCTGCTTTTGGCGGAAATGAAAAATTTGAAACTAAACTGGACGAGATGTTTAGCCTGCCAAGTAAAACTACAGGTCGTCATCAGGTAGATGTTACAGGGCTTATAGGTCAGTATGCACACGGTAACGAGCCAAGCCACCATATGGCTTACCTGTATAACTATATTGACAAACCTGAAAAGACTACCGAAAAAGTACATTATATACTGAATGAGTTTTATAAAAACACACCCGACGGACTTATAGGAAATGAGGACTGCGGGCAAATGAGTGCTTGGTATGTGTTAAGCAGTTTAGGGCTGTATGATGTGACTCCGGGAGATAATTACTGGCAAAAAACTGAACCGTATTTTACAGAAGCAAAAGTGTATTTGGAAAACGGAAAAACAGCTTTTATTAGGAAGTCTGATTACAGGGAAGATTTGAAATTTGTTGATCCGGTTGTTGGTACTCAGGCTCAGCCCTACACTAAAATAGTCCCGGTACCGGTTATTGAGGCTGAAGGTAAATCTTTTAAAGATCAAGCGACAGTAACCTTAAAAGCACCTTTTGGAGGAAAAGTCTATTATCATTTTGAAAGAGAATCGGCAATTAACGAGTATAAAGAGCCATTGGTCATAAAAAGATGGCATATTTTAAATGCTTATGCTAAAAATGAAAACGGAGAAAAAAGTAAATATGTGTATGCTGAATTTGTAAAAAAAACAAATGATTATACCATTGACATCAAGTCGAAATTCAACAGTATGTATCATGCCGGAGGTCCTGAAGGACTTATAGACGGGATAGAGGGTACTACCAACTGGCGTAAAGGTGACTGGCAGGGGTATCAAAATCAGGATTTTGAAGCAGTAATCGATTTACAGAAAGAAATATCTGTAAATACTATTGAGGCGGGCTTCCTGCAGGATAGCCGTTCGTGGATATTAATGCCGGTAAAAGTTGAGTACTATGTATCTGATAACAACAGTGACTTTACCTTAGTAAAAACCATTGAGACAAAAACAGAGGCAAGGCAGGATAGTGTGATAGAACATTTCACGGCAGAACTTAATAATATAACTGCACGATACGTAAAAGTAAAAGCCTATAACTTCGGGGTACTGCCGCAATGGCATCAGGGTGCCGGAGGGCAAGCATTTATATTTATAGACGAAATAACTGTTAAGTAATAAGAATAGATGAAGAAGATGGCCTAGTTGCCGTCTTCTTTGTTTACAGCCTCTTCGGTTTTTTCCTCATGCTCTCCCGGAAACATAAACGATATTATTACTGATATAAGCAATACACCGCCTACTACCATTAATGATACCGGAGAGGAAATATGGTAAAACGGACTGATTAGCATTTTTACACCAATAAAAGCCAGGATAACAGCCAAGCCGTAATGTAGTTTGCTAAACATATACATAAAGTTGGCCAGTAAAAAGTAAAGAGCTCTTAATCCAAGTATGGCAAAAATGTTTGAGGTGTAAAGAATAAAAGGATCATCCGGTGCGATGGCAAAAATTGCAGGTATAGAATCTACTGCAAAAAGCAGGTCGGTAAACTCAATAACGGTTACCACAACCAAAAGGGGAGTGGCTATTCTTACCCCTTCCTTTATTACAAAAAAACGATCGCCTTCAAAGTCTTTAGTTACTTTAAAGAAACGGTATATCAGTTTGGCACCCGGACTCTTGGAGAAATCTTTGTTTTCGTCGTCATCCTCATGGGCTCCCCACGATTTGATTCCGGCAAAAAGCAAAAAGAAGCCAAATAAGGTTAAAACTACATTAACGCTTACCATTTGTCCGAAAATTTCCATTTCGGGCAAATAGGTCATGTTTATAAGCTCTACGCCGGTGAATATGAATATGGCACGGAATACAAGTGCACCAATAATACCCCAAAACAGTACTTTGTGGTGCAGATACTTTGGAACATTAAAGAACCCGAAAACCATAATGAATACAAAGAGGTTATCTACTGATAGGGCTTTTTCTATCCAGTAAGCACTTTGAAACTGTGCAAACTGCTGGAAACCCATTAAATAATAAATTACCCCGCTAAAGGCCATAGCCAGCGATATCCATACAATAGACCATGTTAACGCTTCTTTGTTGCTTATTTCGTGGCTTTTTTTGTTAAAAACACCAAGGTCAAGCAGTAGCATCACGACAACAAGAATGGTAAACCCGGTTAATATCCCCGGATGATTTATAAGATGGTCATGGTTCATGGGTAGTTGTTTTAATCCAGTTTATCTGTAAGCTTTTTAAATACGGGTTTAGCGTCTTTTCCTTCATATAAAATACTGTAAACAGCATCTATAATAGGGGTTTTTGCTTTGTATTCCTCGTTTAGGTTATAAGCACTTTTTGTGGCATAATATCCTTCGGCAACCATGCTCATTTCCATCATGGCCGATTTTACCGTGTAGCCCTTTCCTATCATGTTACCAAACATCCTGTTTCTAGAAAAAACAGAATATCCTGTAACCAAAAGGTCACCCAGGTAAGCCGAATTGTTTATGTTACGCTTCATTTTATGCACTTTGCGTATAAACTTTTTCATTTCCCTTATGGCATTACTCATTAACAGCGCCTGGAAGTTGTCTCCATAACCCAGCCCATGTGCAATACCGGCAGCAATAGCATAAATGTTTTTAAGCATGGCTGCATATTCGGTACCTACAATATCGTCAGATATTTTGGTTTTAATATAATAGCTGTTAAGGTTTTTAGCCATTACCTTAGCCTTTTTTTGGTCGCCGCAGGCAATGGTAAGATACGAAAGTCTCTCTAAAGCAACCTCTTCGGCGTGGCATGGACCTGTTATAACCCCTATATTGTCATAAGGGATATTGTATTTTTCATGGAAGTGTTCACCCACAATAAGGCTTGTTTCCGGGACAATACCTTTAATGGCAGAAAAAACAACTTTTCCGTCAAGGCTTTCGGTAAGCTTCTCCAGTTCGGTACTTAAAAAAGCCGACGGGATAGCAAATATTATATAATCGGCATAAGCTACCGCCTCATTAATATCATCTGTAAGTTTAAGTTTTTCGGTGTCAAATTCAACCGAGCTAAGGTAGTTCGGGTTGTGTTTTTGCAGCCTTATGTGTTCAATGGCATAGGTGCTCCTCATATACCAGGCAACCTCAGAAACATTTTCACAAAGCATCTTTGTGATTGCTGTTGCCCAGCTTCCACCACCTATTACAGCGAACTTGGGAGTATCATTCATTTTGTTTGTTTGTTTTTTGCAAAGCCCAAATGTACTTAAAAATAAGGCATGTGCCAATGGCTTTTTAGGTTAGCGTTAATGGTAAATGAGATATTCGTAAATATTAACATATAATTAAGTGCTTTCGATACAATTTAAGTTGAGACGGGTGCGTTATTTAATAGAATTTTGTTTTAGACGAAGTTTACAACAAGGTTAGTTAAATTTTTTGTTTTTGGTGTTTTAAAAGGCATTCACGGTGTAGCCGGAATGCCTTTTATTTTTTTAGTAACTCATTTCAACAATGGCCTTCACTTTTTCGGGAGTAACGTTTTGGCGTTCCCCAAGCCCTTTCCAGCCACGTTCCTCAAAACGTTTTACGATAAACTCGGCAGTATTCTCATAGTTTGCCGTATAGTTTGATATTTTGGTTTCCATGCCCATAGTATGGAAGAACTGAACGGTTTTCTCAATTGCCATTGTTGCTGCCTCATCCACTTCGGTTGCGGTAATGCCCCAAACCCTTTTACCATACTGTGCCAGTTTCTCCTTTTTAGAGTCAAACATTACTCTGTACAGGTTAGGGCCTATTATAGCAAGTGTTCTGGCATGGTCTATTTCATAAAGAGCAGTAAGTTCATGACCTATCATGTGCGTAGCCCAATCGGTAGGGACGCCTTTCTGTATAAGTCCGTTAAGCGCCGTGGTACAGCTCCACATAAAGTTAGACGCCAGTTTATAATCGGTTGGGTTTTCAACAACATCAGGACCTATCTCGATTAATGTTTGCAGTATACTTTCTGCAAAACGATCCTGAAGCAAAGCATCATGCGGATAAGTTAAGTACTGTTCCATTACATGGGTATAGGCATCTATTACTCCGTTTTGTAACTGTCTTTTAGGTAGTGATGCTATAACCGTTGGATCACAAATAGAGAACTGCGGGAATACAGCCGGACCTCCAAAGGATAGTTTTTCCTGTGTTTTTTCAATAGTTACTACTGCCCCCGAATTCATTTCGCTGCCTGTGGCAGGAAGGGTAAGCACGGTGCCAAATGGCATAGCATTGTTTTCAATGCGTATTCTTTTTACCAGAATATCAACCGGGTCACCTTCAAAGTTTACGGCAGCCGAGATAAATTTTACCCCGTCTATTACCGATCCTCCGCCTACTGCCAGTATATAATCCAGTTTCTTTTCACGGATTAGGGCAACGGCTTTCATCAGGGTTTCATAACGCGGGTTTGGTTCAATACCGCCAAACTCGGTAACTTCATGTCCTTTTAATGCTTCGGTAACCTGAGCGTGTACACCATTTTTAAAAATACTTCCGCCACCATAGGCTAAAAGTACTTTTGCATTTTGAGGTATAAGTTTAGATAGTTTTGCAATTTGTCCCTTGCCAAATACCATATTGACAGGGTTATAAAGTTCAAAATTCAGCATGATTATAAATGTATTTTACCCAAAGTTACGAAATACCTTAAGATTTGCTGATAATGGAATGTTAAGTGTCTGTTTTATAGCTGTTTTTAAACAGAAGCTATTTTTTGTAGAAAAGATTATGGTCTATATATTCCCAAACCTTTTGAGGCAGTAAAGGTCTTACCTCTTTACCGTCTCTTATACTGTTACGAATAAAAGTAGAGGAGATCTCAATAACCGGAGCATCAATTTTATGGATTTTATGATTGTTTATAAGCTCTTCGTTGGCATTTTCGTTATTAATACGCGGATATACATAAATATCATGATTTTCCAGTATTACGTCATAATTCTTCCATTTGTGAAGGGAATTAAGGTTGTCTTCTCCCATAATCAGGGAAAATTCATACGACGGGAATTTTTCCTGCAGGTGTGCCAGTGTATGCACGGTATAGTTAGGCTGTGGCAGTCGAAACTCAATATCGGTAGGTTTTAGACTGTCGTAAGTTTCGGTTGCCAGGAAAACCATTTCCAAACGGTGATGGTCTTCCAGTAGCGTACTTTTCTTTTTAAGCGGATTGTGTGGGGTAACCACCAGCCATACCTGGTCCAGGTCGGTAAACTCGGCCATGTGGTTGGCGATTATCAAATGTCCTGTATGTATGGGATTAAATGTCCCGAAGTACAATCCTACTTTCATCAGTTTTTATATTTTCAAGCTCTTCAATAAATTCCTTTTCACTCAATTTTTCTTTTTTGTATTCAATTGAAGAAACAATATTAGTGTCGTTATCCTCATGCTTAATTATTAGCAAAAGATCACCATAAATAGTTTTATACACATTTGTATAAAATACAGCTGTGTATTTTAAACCTTTATGATTAAATACATGCTGTTTTTTACAGAAACTAAACCTGTTCTTCTTATCGTAACTATACTCAATAAGGTTTTGTTCAATATAGTTGTACGGACTTTTGGAAAAAAACCTTTTTTCCTTTTTATCCGCTATATAAAAAAGAAGCAGCAGGTATACGGGAACAAATAAAGCAAATGCAAATGTCGCAACAGCTGAATATAATAATGCTTTAAGGCTCAGGTTTCCCGTTAATACTATTACAATAAAAGACAAACCAAAAGTGATAGAAAAAATTAAAGCAAAGATGTTACTCAATGCTTTGTGGTTTCTTTTAATCTCTTCTGTCATAAAGGTTGGTTTATTTTATAAACTCTTTTACAAGGTTATAAGCATCTTCCTTGGCAGTATCAAGGTCATAGTTTTTAATAATGGTATCAAACTGAGGCGCAGTAGCTAATTCTACCGATGCCTTTGCGATACGCATATTAATCTTGTCTTCACTTTCGGTCGAACGGTTTTTAAGGCGTCTTTTCAGTTCGTCAATACTTGGCGGTTTAACAAAAACAGCAAGAGTTTCTTCGGGGAATTTCTTTTTAATGCGAAGTCCTCCGGCTACATCAATGTCAAAAATCACGTTTTTGCCCTGTGCCCATATGCGTTCTACCTCGCTTTTAAGTGTGCCGTAAAAATTATCACGGTATACTTCTTCCCATTCTACGAAGTCTTCCTGCTTAATGTGTTTTTTAAACTCTTCAAGTGATATAAAGTAATAGTCTTTCCCGTTTTCTTCGCCATCTCTTGCGCTTCTGGTTGCTACCGAAATGGAGAACTCCAAATTAAGCTCGGGTTGTGCCAAAAGGTGTCTTACAATGGTGGTTTTACCCGACCCCGACGGAGCAGAAAATACTATCAGTTTGCCTTTGTTCATGTGTAATCTTACGGCTGTGCCGTTATTATAAAATATTTAAAACCTGTTCTTTGATCTTTTCCAGCTCATCTTTCATCTGTACTACCAGCTTCTGCATTTGTGCGTGGTTAGACTTAGAGCCCATAGTGTTTATTTCACGACCTATTTCCTGAGTGATAAAACCAAGCTTACGCCCGTTTGCCTCATTACCGGCAAGGGTTTCCATAAAGTAGTTAAGGTGGTTTTCCAGTCTTACCTTTTCCTCGGTAATATCCATTTTCTCAAGGTAGTATATAAGTTCCTGCTCAAAGCGGTTCTCGTCTACATTTACCTCAAGCTCAGCAATAGCGTTGCTTAGTTTGGTTTTTACGTTTTCTATACGCTCGCTGTCATACGAAACCGTTTCTTTCATCAGTCTAAGGATGTTTGATACCCTTACAACAAACTCTTTTTCAAGCGCAATACCTTCGGAAACACGGAAACTCTGGATGTTATCAAGGGCCTGATCAACAACCCCCTGTATACTGCTCCATTCGTTTTCGTCTATCTCCTCGCGCTCTGTTTTAAGAGCGTCGGGCATACGTACGGCCATTTTAAGCAGTTCGGTCTCATCGCCGTCCACTATCTCTTTCATCTGGTTTATATAGGCCTTAACGATAGGGATGTTTACTTTTGATGAAGTCTCTTCGCCGGTTACTTCCACAAACAGGGAAAAGTCTACTTTACCTCTTTCCAGCCTCTGGGCAATCTGATTGCGTAGTTTCAGTTCCATTTCACGATATGCCGATGGCATTCTTACGCTTAAATCAAGTCCTTTGCTGTTTAGGGATTTTATCTCAACAGTAATTTTTTTTGTGGGTAGTTGTAAAGATGACTTTCCAAAACCCGTCATAGATTGTATCATACAAAAAAATTTGTGCACACAAAGTTAAGTAAAATTCACAAACGCACGGTTATGCGTTAAATATCACTTTTTGCTGTTTGTTTTATAACCGCTTTTTTAGGCGGAGCCGTTACTAAATATACTCCGGCAAATATTAATGCTGCCGATATTATTTTAACCGGATTAAGAGTGTCTTTGCCTAGGCTTACCGCAAAAACAGTAGCAAACAAAGGTTGCAGGTAAATAAAAACAGCAACTGTTGTGGGTTTTAGCTCTTTCATGGAAAGCAGGTTAAGCAGGTAAGTTAAAAAAGTAGAAAACAGTACTACAAAGCCTACTTTTACAGCGATGTCCTGGGGCATAAGCTCCCATTGTACCTGTGATAACTGTTCCCAGCCAAATGGCAGTACCATGATAAAACCAAACAGGTAAATCCATTTTACAAATGCAAACGGATTGTACTTGTCCATGAGTTTTTTAACCACAATAAGGTAAAGTGCGTAAGAAACGGCATTTACAAAAACCAGAAAGTTACCCCATAGTTCGTTACCTCCGCTACTAATGGTTTTGCCGTAAAGTATCAGCATTACAGTACCCACAAGTCCCAGCAGTATACCGCCCACTTTTTTGCGGACGATTTTCTCTTTCATGATAATGGCGCTGAGTACCAGTACTATCATAGGGGTGGTAACCATAAGCACCGATGCCATTATGGGCGATGTTTGGCTAAGTCCTTCAAAAAAGGTTAGCATATTGAAAGCCACACCAAAAAAGGCAGCAGCTATGATGCGGGGGAAATCTTTAAGGGCTATTTTCTGTTTAGTAGCAAAAAGAGCCACAAGCCAGAAAAGTATAAACGATCCGCCTACGCGAAGTGCTATAAACCCGAAAGGCTTAATAAAGCCCGGCATTACATCTTTAGCAATAGTAAAAGTAACACCATAAATAACAGATACCATCGTGGCGGCTGTTAAGGCCAAAAAGCGTTTATTCATTACTTAGGTACTCAATGGCAGCGGTTACGTTTTTAGGACTGTTGCCTACAAATATTTTATTGTTTGCAATAATAACTGGGCGGCTTAAAAATGTGTAGTGCTCCAGTATATATTGCTTAAAGTCGTTTTCGGTAAGGTTCATGTCTTTCATGTCACGTTCCTTATAAAGTTTGGCTCTCTTACTGAAAAGCTTCTCGTAGCTTCCGGTTAGGGCATGCATTTCCTCCAGTTGTTTTACAGTAATAGGCTCCTCTTTAATGTCCTGTAAAATAAAGCCATCGGTATTTGGTAACGACTTGATTATCTTTTTACAGGTATCGCAGGTTTTAAGGTAGTATATCTTTTTCATGTTATGTTTTATGCTTGTTTGCAAAAGTAAGGTGTTTTATAATTAAGGATATACTACTTTTATGAAAAAATAAATTTTACTCAAAAGCAGTAAAAAATGATTAACGAAATCAATGAAAATCTCTGATTTAAAAATAAGGGAGCAGCAATTAATAGGCGCTTTGTGTATTGTTTGCTTTTGTAAGAAGTATGATATACAACATCAAGACATTGATGAATTTGTTAGTTATTTACTGAGTATTCTTATTACAGATAATTTACCTGAGTGGGAAGGCGAAGGATTAAAAGTGAACATTGTTGGTAGAGGGGAGCCTTTGCCGCAGTCAGTTGAAAACAGTATTCTGCCAAAACTTAGAGGTGATTTTCAAAAAATTATAGATAATGCCTCTGAAATTGGTATGGCTGATATGTATGGAGCCAATACTTCTGCACCTGTTTTAGCAACTCAGCGATGTATGGCAATTTTAGCTAAGCATAAGATAGAAGTTACATTGCCAGAGGAGTTTTTAAATGATACAGATGAAGACAGATGGGGAAAGCCTTGGAATGATGAAAAATTTAGTGATTTAAAGAGATATTTAGAAACATATAAATTAGGATAAACTTATTATTAATCAATCAATGGAAACTTCTTTTAAAGTGACCCGTACCAGCAGGGAGATATATACAAAATGGCTTGAAAGCTATACGCTGGAACAGCTTAATAAAATACCTCAGGGCTTTAATAATAACCTGATATGGAACATAGGTCATATTATGGTATCACAGCAAATACTGGTATATGGTGGTGCCGGACTGCCTATGAATGTTAGTGGGGAGCTTTTGGTAAAATACAGACGTGGCAGTAAACCTGAAACCGATGCAACACAGGAGGAAATAAACGAAATAAAAAATCTTCTGTTCTCTACGATTGAGAAAACAGAAGATGATTATAAAAATGGCGTATTTACAACATATAACGCAAGGACGTCAGAGCTGGGCTTTGAACTCTCTTCAGTAGAAGATGCTATTGCGTTTAACAATTACCACGAGGGTATACATCTTGGTATAATGATGCAGTTAAAAAAGTTTATTTAACTTTAAGATATTCATTTACTTCGCTGTAGGGTAAAAGCAGTTCCTTTTGCCCTTCGGCGTAAGATGATATTTCGTAAGAGTTGTAGAACAATAGCAGTCCGTTTTCCTTAAAGAAAATATTTTGCGGTAATACAAACTTATCGTTCTCAAACAGGAAACCTGTTGCGTTAATAGATTTTCCTGCAGGAATATTAAATTTCTCCCTGAATTTTCCCTCAGTAAACTGCCTAAAGCTATCCACATTGGTGAAAATGTCTTCATAGCTAAGGCTCTTGCCTGTTTCGGCATCAAAAAGCAGTGAGCGTTCACCTCCGTAACCGTGAGCACCACCGGTAAAGGTGTAATGATTCATTTTTACGTTTATTATCTTGTCAGATGTATAATCAACAGATGCATCTATCTTAGCTTCAAACCCTGCCATAGGGTCATTAGGAAATTCCTTTTTAAGTTCTTCATACGACCCAAGGAAAGATGCCATTAAATCTTCATAATTATCCGCTTCATATGGGGTTTCACCTAAGTAAACAATACCTCTTACGGTATTGAATATTTTGTTGTTAATGCTGTCGGCAACAACAGGTACGTTTTCGGCTTCAGGCACATTAATGGTTACGCTTGGGCAATACTCATCACATGGCAGTGATGTTTTTTTATAGTAGTTTTTTGTAGAAAAGGCCAGTGCAGGTTTTTCTTCGTTTAATACTTCTTCATCATTGTTTTTCTTGTCCTTGCCACAGCTAAAAAGCATAAATGCGGCCAATAGTAAGGTTAAGTGTTTTGCCATGTTTTAAATGTTATTGTTTTGCAAAAGAATGCTGTTCCTATACAGGGTCAACTAAATTACAGTAAATTTGCCTACTATACGGATAAAGAATAATTAATTATATGAAATTTAACACAAAAACCATTCATGGCGGACAGCACCCTGACCCTGCTACAGGAGCAGTAATGCCGCCGGTTTACCAAACCTCGACTTTCGCACAAAAGAGTCCGGGGGTACATGGCGGATACGAATACAGCAGGGCTGCAAACCCAACAAGAACAGCATTAGAAAACGCTTTAGCAAGCATAGAAAACGGAACACGCGGACTTGCATTTTCATCAGGTTTAGCAGCGACCGACTGTGTGCTTAAACTGCTTAAGCCTAATGATGAGGTTATTGCTATGGACGACCTTTATGGCGGTACTTACAGGATGTTCTCCAAAATTTATCAGGAGTTTGGTATCAAGTTCCATTTTGTAGACATGAACGATCTTGATAAATTTAAGTCGCTTATTAACGAAAACACTAAACTGGTTTGGGTTGAAACGCCTACAAACCCGTTAATGAAACTGGCCGATATTGAGGCTGTTGCCAAAATTACAAAAGAGAAAAACCTGCTTTTTGCGGTAGATAACACTTTTGCCACTCCATACCTGCAAAGACCATTAGATATGGGTGCCGATATTGTAATGCACTCGGCAACAAAATATCTTGGAGGTCACAGCGATGTTATTGCCGGAGCACTTATCGTGAAAAACGAGCAGCTGGGCGAAAAACTTCACTTTGCACAATTTGCAACAGGAGGTACACTTGGGCCGCAGGATTCTTACCTTGTATTAAGAGGTATTAAAACATTACATTTAAGGATGCAGCGCCACTGTGAAAACGGTGAAAAGGTTGCTAATTTCCTTAGCAATCACCCTAAAGTAAAAACGGTTTATTACCCTGGGCTGGAAAGTAATCCGTTTTATGACATTGCTAAAAAACAAATGCAGGGCGGTTTTGGCGGAATGGTATCATTCACGTTTGAATCAGGTAAGAAGGAAGATGCAATTAAGTTCCTTGAAAGTGTAAGGGTATTTACTCTTGCAGAATCGTTAGGAGGGGTAGAGTCGCTGGCAAATCATCCGGCTTTAATGACGCATGCATCAATTCCGGAAGACAAAAGGAAAGAAATAGGTATTACAGATGACCTTGTAAGGCTAAGTGTAGGAGTGGAAGATGCCGAAGATTTACTGGAAGATTTGCGCCAGGCACTGGGTTAATCCCTTCATTAGTAGCTGTTTTTAAGGTTTTTTTTGTAAGCGGTTAAAAGTCAAATGCCTACCTTTGTTTTTTAACAGAATAATGTATATTTGCGCCGTTAACGAAAACGTTTTCTTAAATATTAAAAAACTTCTAAAGTTATGAGTGGAAGCATAGAAACTTTTATTGAATCAGTTTCAAAAAGAAATCCAAATGAGCCTGAATTTATGCAGGCTGTTAGGGAGGTAGCCGAAACAGTTATTCCTTTTATAGAGAATAACCCAAAATACCAGGGCAAAATGCTTTTGGAAAGAATGGCAGAACCTGAAAGAGTTGTGATGTTTCGTGTAAACTGGCTTGACGATAAAGGTCAGATACAGGTAAACAGAGGGTATAGAATCCAAATGAATTCGGCAATAGGCCCGTATAAAGGAGGTCTTCGTTTTCACCCGTCTGTAAACCTAAGTATATTAAAGTTTTTAGCGTTTGAGCAAACGTTTAAAAACAGCTTAACCACATTACCTATGGGTGGTGGTAAAGGAGGTTCTGATTTTGATCCTAAAGGAAAATCAGATAATGAGATCATGAAATTCTGTCAAAGCTTTATGACAGAACTTTCAAAGCATATAGGTCCTGATACCGACGTGCCTGCGGGTGATATTGGTGTTGGAGGTCGTGAGGTAGGTTACTTATTCGGTCAGTACAAAAGGCTTAGAAATGAGTTTACCGGCGTACTTACAGGAAAAGGAATCACTTTTGGCGGATCGTTAATACGTCCTGAAGCTACAGGTTACGGTTGTGTATATTTTGCACAAAGTATGCTTTCTACTATTCACGAAAGCTTTATTGGTAAAACTGTGGTTATTTCAGGCTCTGGTAACGTTGCTCAGTATGCTGCCGAAAAGGTAATGCAACTGGGTGGTAAGGTAGTTACCGTGTCAGATTCTTCAGGTTACATTTATGATGCCGATGGTCTTAACGAAGACAAGCTGGCTTACATTATGGAAATCAAAAATGTTAAGTATGGTAGGATAAGCGAATATCTTGACAGGTATCCGGAAGCTAAGTTTGTTGCAGGCGGTAAGCCTTGGGAAGTGAAATGTGACGTGGCATTGCCATGTGCTACCCAAAACGAGCTTGACGGAGATGCTGCTAAGCAACTTTTAGCAAACGGATGTCATTGTGTGGCAGAAGGCGCAAACATGCCTTGTACTCCCGAGGCTGTTGAGGCTTTCCATGAAGCAAAAATATTATTTGCTCCGGGTAAGGCATCAAACGCAGGTGGTGTAGCTACATCGGGTCTTGAAATGTCTCAAAATTCACTTCGTCTAAGCTGGACAAGAGAAGAGGTAGACCAAAGGCTTAAAGATATTATGGCAAATATCCATGAGGCTTGTATTACGTATGGTAAAGATGCTAGTGGTTTTACTGATTATGTAAAAGGTGCTAACATTGCCGGGTTTGTAAAAGTAGCCGATGCAATGCTGGCTCAGGGAGTAGTTTAGTAACAGCCCAAACTAATATATTTAAAAGCCCTCCATTGTTTAAGGAGGGCTTTTTTTATTAACTGTATACAAAAAAGACGATAAAAGCGTTTTACCTATATTTGCTGAGTAAATAATCACTGATGAAAAGGTTTTTAACCATACTTATACTTTCTATTTATACAATGGCTTTTGCCCAGTCTAACCAAAGCTGGAGAAGCTATTTTTCGTACAACCAGGTTGTTGATATTGCTAATAGTCCAAGCAGGGTATTTGCTGCGGGTGAGGTAGGCTTCTTTTCGTATAATGTGCTTACAAATGAACTTGCGACTTTTACCTCTGTTGACGGACTTAAAACCGAAAATATTACAGCTATTTGTCATAGTAGTGTTTATGGTAAAACACTGGTAGGTAATGAAAATGGTTTGTTGCTGGTTGTTAATGACGATAACTCTATATTAAATGTTATTGATATTGTAGAGGAAACTACTGTTGCCCAAAACAAGAAAAAAATAAATCATATTTATGAGTATGAGGGAAAGGCATATATTTCATGTGATTTTGGTATAGCAGTATTTAACCTTCAAACACTTGAGTTTGGAGATACCTATTATTTAGGACCAAACGGAGCAGAGATTGCTGTTAAACAAAGTGCAGTATATAATGGTTATATATATGCAGCAACTGCTGAAAACGGTATGAGAAGAGCTGTATATACTAATCCAAACCTTAACGACTTTAGTCAATGGAATGAATTTGCTTCAGGGCAGTATACGGGGGTTGTGTCTTTTGCAGGAAATTTATTTGCTACAGATTCTATGGGGACAGTTTACAGGCTTTTAAATGATACTTTTTCATTTTTTACAGCGATGCCCGAAGCTGTGGTAGACTTTCGTTCGGCGGGAGGGTATTTAATTATTACCACTCCGGGTCTTATAGATGTATATAACGAACAGCTTATGCTTATGCATACGCTAGATTCCATTCCTATTGCGACAGTAACTTTTTCTTGTACAACTGTAGTTAACGATAAAATTTATATAGGTACCACAAATAATGGTGTTTATACAGCGGCCTTAAATAATTTGTCTTTTTTTTCTGATATAACCCCAGACGGGCCACTTGAAAATAGAATTTTCTCTCTGGAAAAATCTACTAATAACTTATGGGTGGTTTATGGAGGTTATAGCTTTTATTATACTCCTGATTATAAAGGAGGAGGGATTAGCCGTTTTACTCCCGAGGGTTGGGAGCATATTCCCTTTTATACATTACCTGAGTATCCTTTGTCATTATCAGATATTGTGGTGAAGCCCGGTTTAGAAAGCCCGGTTTATATAGCTTCATATCAGTCGGGGCTTTTAAAATTAACAGGGGGAGAACCCGAAATTCTTTATGATGACAGTAATACGGGGAATAACGGACTTGAATCACTTGTGCTTTCTTCGGCACCAAATTATAAAAGTATCAGGATTAATGGACCTGCTTTTGATAATAATGGTAATTTATGGATGACTAATTCTGCTGTTCAGAAACCTTTAAAAGTACTAAGGTCAAACGGTCAATGGGCAGAATACAGTTTTGAGGATATAACTACTAATCCCGAAAGTGATAATTACGGCCGTTTAGTTATAGATAAAAACGGTACTAAATGGATTCCAAGCAGAGATAACGGTATAGTAGCGTTCAATGAAAGTTTGGGGAATAAATTTGTGGTGATTAGGGGAGAAGCAGGGAATTTGCCTAGTGATTATGTAAAGTGTCTTACTATAGATAACCGTAATCAATTATGGGTAGGTACTGTAAGGGGGTTAAGAGTCGTTTCGAGTGTGGAGCGTTTTGTTAGTGAAAACGAGTTAACTACCAATTCCATAATTATTATGGAAGATGGGCTTGCTCAGGAATTAATGTTTGAGCAGGTAATTAATGATATAGCTGTAGATGGTGCAAATAATAAATGGATAGCTACAGCAAGTTCGGGAGTTTTTTTAGTATCGCCTAACGGGCAGCAAACACTCTTCCATTTTACTAAACAAAACTCACCGCTTCCAAGCAATTCTATTTTAGATATAGAGCTCGATCCTGTAACGGGCGAAGTGTTTTTTGCTACCGAAAAAGGAATGGTTTCTTATTTAGGAAGTTCGACAGCAGGAGAAGACGATCTTAATAATGTTTATGTATACCCTAATCCGGTACGCCCGGAGTTTGCAGGTGATGTTACCATAAGCGGACTTATGGATAGAGTTAACCTTAAAATTACAGACATTGAGGGTAACCTTGTTTATGAAACTACTTCACAAGGAGGTACCGTTACCTGGGACACAAAAGCTTTTGGAAAGTACAAAGTAGCATCGGGCGTGTATATGATTTTTATATCATCTGACGACGGAACCCAAACTAAGGTAAAAAAGGTAATGATAATAAGAGGGCAATAAGGTGCTGGTAAAAACAAAAGCAATAGTAATAAGTTCGCTGCGCTATCAGGAAAAAAGCCTTATTGTAAAATGCTTTACTGAAAGTGACGGACTAAAATCATACTTTATAAGGGATGCTTTTTCAAACAGGAAAAGCAGCCAGAAAATCGCTTTTTTTCAACCGTTAAACATACTTGAAATAGAGGCTGCCCATAAAAACAAAGGCAGTTTGGAATACTTTAAGGAGGTAAAGCTGGCGCATCCGTATTACACAGTTAATACTGATATTGCCAAAACCACTATACTTATGTTTCTTTCGGAAATGCTGAACCATTGCATTAGGGAGGAAGAAAAGAACGAAAGCCTGTATCATTTTCTGGAAACCGCATTACTGTGGCTTGATAGTCATGATGAGATAGCTAATTTCCATTTGATATTAATGATGGAAGTCACAAAGTTTTTGGGCTTTTTTCCACAAAAATCAGACGAAGAAGATGATTACTTTGAAATGACCGAGGGTGTGTTTACCCAATTTCCGTCGATAAGTTGTCTTACTACAAATGAAACTATGTTACTTAAAAGGCTAATGACACTAAAGTTAGACAATAGTGCCAAAAGCTTTCATGTAAGTGAGCGACAGGCTTTGTTGAAAATCCTGTTGGATTATTATGCTTTTCACCTGGATGGTTTTAAAAGACCTAAGTCGCTTGATGTTCTTAAAGAAGTATTCAGTTAATCACAATTACCGTCAATATCACAGCTTTCCCCTTTTATGGTTTCAAAAGAGGTTTTAGGCTGAGAAGCCTGCCATTCTTCAAAGGCTTTTTCCAGCGTTTGTGTAAAAGCTTCGCTTTCCTGAGCTCCTGATACGGCATATTTGCGGTTAAATACGAAAAATGGTACTCCGCGTACACCCAGCTGTTGTGCTTCGTTTATATCGGCTATAACATCGTTTGTAAACTCACCGTTGTTCATGGCATCGGCAAGCTTGTTAGCATCCAGTTCCAGTTCTATAGCCAGTAGTAAAAGTGTTTGGGCATCATCAATGTTTTTCCCTTCTGTAAAATAAGCTTTGAACAGTCTTTCTTCTGCCTCGTTTTGCTTACCGTGTTTTTTGGCAAAATGTAAAAAACGGTGTGCATTAAAACTATTAGCCGGTATAGCTTTGTCAAAGTTATAGGTAAGTCCTACCTGTGCCGCCATATTGGTTACATAATCGTTCATGCCTTTTGCTTCCTCAAGGCTAATGTTTTTATGTTCGGCTAAGTACTGGTGTATATTTTTAGTAGGGTCGGTTTTAAGTTCAGGCGAAAGCAAAAAGCTTTTCCATTCTATTTCCACGTCATTTTTCCCTTCAAAAGTAGCAAGGGCCTCTTCAAATCTTCTTTTGCCAATGTAGCAAAAGGGACACATAATGTCACTCCATATTTCTATTTTCATCACAGTAAAATTTATATGGGGTTAGTCACAAAAACTATACCCGTTCCCTTTTTTACACTCTTTATTTGTGGCAACAATTACGTGCGACTGCTCTTTTTTGTTGTTCAGTACGTTATTCATAAAGTCTACAACGGTTTGCGGGTCTTTACCAAACAGCTCGTCACTGTATTCGTGTCCGCCATTGCAATAAGTTACCAGTTTAGTGCTTCCGTTAAGGTCAATAATGTGATTGTAAATAGAATATGACCCGAAAAGCATAAGCCATCCCGAAGCGTTTGTAGGGCAGTAATGATGTGCTGCGGTTCCGTAAGGTACTGTAGTGTCACAGCTACCGTGGAAAAGAAGTGTAGGGATAACACTCTCTTTAGTGATGAGGTTAATGTCCATAATAGCACCGGCACCCGATGTAACTCCGGCATATTTAAAATCTTTTGGGAGTTTATTAGGGTAAAGCCCCATTATATCCCTGTCCCAATAGGCTGCATGTAATGCGGTTTCGGCACCGGCACTGCTGCCCGATATGAATATTTTTGCAGTATCAATATTGTATTTTTCACTGTTGTTAATGAAGTATAAGGTAGCCTGCCATAACTGGTTTGTAGCTATTTGTATAGCTTTTACTTTTTCGGTCAGGATGCCGTCACAGCTAAACTTGCGGTTTTTCATGTAAAGCGTGTAGCTTATAGATGCTGCCGCATAGCCCTGTGATGCTGCCTGTTTTGCAATGGTATGCCCCCATTCGCGTGTTCCTCCGGCAAAGCCTCCGCCATGAACGTGTATAAGTAATGGCTTTTTTTCTTTTCCCTGAGTTTTTGGCAGGAAAAGGTCGAGCTCCAGTTTTGTGGAATCGTTTACAAAGTAGGTTAATGTTTTAAAGTCCTGTGCTTTTGCCGAAATAAGGAATAGGAAGGCAAATAGCATGAATGAGAATTTTTTCATGATTTAGATACGGTTTGCTGCAAACTTACGTAAAAGTTTAAAGTCATTATTTTGGTGCTTTTCCTTTAGTTATAAACAGACTTATAGGGAGTAACTGTTTTGAGGTTTTTGATTTTATAATTTATTCAACATTATGAGCTGTTTTTAACAAAAATGATTGTTGTTTTTTATGAAAACGTTATTTCTTGCGCAACTTTGCTGATTATTCCCATTCCTTAAAAAAAATCCTTACATTCGCAGATTATTTTTTAGAATGCAATTTGTAATGAGCAAGAAGTTTACTGAATATAAGGGACTTGACCTGCCAACAGTGGCGGGCGAGGTGCTTGATTTCTGGAAGAAGGAAAATATTTTTGATAAGAGTGTAACCACGCGTGAGGGGAAGCCGCAGTATGTGTTTTTTGAAGGTCCGCCTTCAGCAAACGGACTGCCGGGTATTCACCACGTAATGGCGCGTGCCATTAAGGATATTTTCTGCCGATACCAAACCCAGAAAGGTTTCCAGGTAAAACGTAAAGCCGGGTGGGATACACACGGACTTCCGGTAGAGCTTGGTACCGAAAAGGAACTTGGCATTACAAAAGAAGATATTGGTGCAAAAATATCTGTTGAAGAATACAACGAAGCCTGTAAGCGCACAGTAATGCGTTATACAGACGTATGGAATGACCTTACCGAAAAAATGGGTTACTGGGTAGATATGGAAGATCCGTATGTTACTTACAAATCCAAATATATGGAGTCGGTTTGGTGGTTACTGAAACAGATTTATGATAAAGGCCTTTTATACAAAGGGTATACTATACAGCCTTATTCGCCTAAAGCGGGTACAGGTTTAAGTTCGCATGAGGTGAACCAGCCGGGTGCTTACCGTGATGTAACTGATACTACTATCGTAGCTCAGTTTAAAACTGTGGCAGATACACTTCCTGATTTTCTTAAAGGTTTTGGAGAGGTTGATATCATGGCTTGGACCACTACACCGTGGACACTGCCAAGTAACACTGCACTTACCGTAGGTCCAAATATTGATTATGTACTGGTACAAACTTTTAACCAGTATACATTTGAGCCAATAAATGTAGTGCTTGCTAAAAACCTTATCGGGAAACAGTTTGGTAAAAACTATTTCGTAAGTGAAGATGCGGCCGATTTTGAAAACTTCAAAGAAGGAGATAAAAAAATACCATATAAAGTAGTTGCCGAAGGAAAAGGTAAAGACCTTGTAGGAATCCGTTATGAGCAGCTATTGCCGTTTGTATTACCATACCAAAACCCGGAGAATGCTTTTCGTGTAATTTCTGGTGATTTCGTAACTACCGAAGACGGTACCGGTATAGTGCACACTGCGCCTACTTTTGGTGCTGATGATGCCAAGGTGGCAAAAGAGGCTAAGCCGGAAGTACCACCTATGCTTGTGCTGGATAAAAACGGAAATCCTGTGCCGCTTGTAGATCTTCAGGGGAGGTTTATTGACGGACTGGGAGATCTTTCAGGTAAGTATGTGAAAAATGAATACTACGATAAAGGAGAAGCGCCTGAGAAATCAGTAGATGTTGAAATCGCTATCCGATTAAAAGAAGAAAATAAAGCCTTTAAGGTTGAGAAATATGTTCACAGTTATCCGCACAGTTGGAGAACAGATGAGCCGTTACTATACTATCCGTTAGATAGTTGGTTTATCCGTGTTACAGATGTGAAAGAAAGGATGTTTGAACTTAACGAAACCATTAACTGGAAACCTAAGGCTACCGGTGAAGGACGTTTTGGTAACTGGCTTAAAAATGCCAACGACTGGAACCTTTCACGTTCCCGTTACTGGGGTATCCCGCTTCCTATATGGAGAACCGAGGATAAGACAGAGGAAATGATTATCGGTTCTGCAGAAGAACTGTACAGTGAAATAGAAAAAGCCATAGCAGCAGGTGTTATGAGCGAAAATCCGTTTAAAGGGTTTGAGCCGGGTAACATGAGCGAGGATAACTATGAGCTTATCGACCTGCATAAAAATGTTGTAGACGGTTTAACACTGGTTTCTCCAAGCGGAAAACCAATGCAGCGCGAAAGCGACCTTATTGATGTTTGGTTTGACAGTGGGGCTATGCCTTATGCACAATGGCACTATCCGTTTGAAAATAAGGAACTGGTAGACAACCATACTGCTTACCCTGCCGATTTTATTGCCGAAGGGGTAGACCAGACCAGAGGTTGGTTCTATACGCTACATGCTATAGGTACACTGGTATTTGATCAGGTAGCTTATAAGAATGTAGTGAGTAACGGACTTGTACTGGATAAGAACGGACAGAAAATGTCCAAGCGTTTGGGTAATGCAGTAGATCCGTTTGAGACACTTGCAGAATACGGTCCTGATGCTACCCGCTGGTACATGATTAGCAATGCAAACCCATGGGATAACCTTAAGTTTGATATAGAAGGAGTGGCCGAAGTAAGACGTAAATTCTTTGGTACTCTGTATAATACATATTCATTCTTTGCGTTATATGCCAATATTGACAACTTCAGTTTTGCTGAACCGGAAGTTCCGCTTAATGAAAGGCCTGAAATAGATCGTTGGATACTATCTGAGCTTAATACGCTTATAAAAGATGTAGACACTTTCTATGCAGACTATGAGCCTACAAGAGCGACAAGAGCTATTTCCGACTTTGTTCAGGAGAATTTGAGTAACTGGTATGTACGACTTTGCAGAAGACGTTTCTGGAAAGGTGAGTATGCACAGGATAAAATAGCGGCTTATCAAACGCTTTATACCTGTCTTGTAACTGTGGCTAAACTGAGTGCTCCTGTAGCGCCTTTCTTTATGGACAGACTTTATAAAGATTTAACACAAGCTTCACAGAAAGAGACATTCGAAAGCGTACATTTGGCCGATTTTCCGCAGTATGCTGATAACTTTGTTGATAAATCGTTAGAAAGCAGAATGGAGAAGGCGCAAACAATTTCATCATTAGTTCTTTCGTTAAGGAAGAAGGAGATGATTAAAGTGCGCCAACCGTTGCAAAAGGTAATGATACCGGTACTTGACGCAAAACAGAAGGGTGAGATTGAAGCAGTTTCAGAACTGATTAAGGCTGAGGTAAATGTGAAGGAAATCGAGTTGATGGACGATGCTTCAGACGTGCTTGTTAAGCAAATCAAACCTAACTTTAAAGTGCTGGGACCACGATTTGGGAAGGATATGGGTCTGATTTCCAAAGAGATACAAAATTTCTCACAGGAACAGATCAATGAGATTGAGAAGAGCGGTAGCCTGGATGTTGTTGTTTCAGGAAAAAGTATTACTTTAACAAACGAAGATGTTGAGATTTCTTCGCAGGATATTGAAGGCTGGTTAGTGGCAAATTCAAACGGTATTACAGTAGCGCTTGATATTACCATTACCGACGAACTAAGGAACGAAGGTATTGCCCGAGAGCTTGTAAACAGAATTCAGAACATAAGGAAAGATTCAGGATTTGAAGTTACCGACAGGATTAAGGTTTACCTGAAAGATAACCAGGCACTGGAGCAGGCGGTTAAGAGTAACGAGAGTTACATCAAGTCTGAAACCCTTACAGATGAGCTGATATTTAACGAAGAAATTGAAAACGGTACAGAAATTGAATTTGATGAGATAAAAACACTAGTATTAATTTCAAAATAATTGAAATATGGTAGATGAGCAGCAAATAAGATATTCGGACGCGGATTTAGCCGAGTTTAAGGAACTTATTACAAAAAAGATAGAAAAAGCTAAAGCTGATCTTGACTTAATTAAGAGTGCCTATATGAATGATTTAAATAACGGTACAGATGATACATCGCCTACGTTTAAAGCATTTGAAGAAGGTAGTGAGACTATGTCTAAAGAAGCCAACTCTCAGCTTGCTATCCGTCAGGAAAAGTTTATTCGTGATCTTAAAAATGCCCTTATAAGAATTGAAAACAAAACTTATGGCATTTGTAAAGTAACCGGTAAGCTTATTGGTAAAGAAAGACTTAAGCTTGTACCGCACGCTACCATGAGTATCGAAGCAAAAAACATGCAAAGATAAATAGTAATATCAGGGCTGCTTTTAGCGGCCCTGACTTTTTTATTTTTATCACCTTACTTAACACGCCTTGACCTGTAACCCTAAAATCCCGTATACAGGCACGCTTTTTTGCGGTTTATTTCTCCATATTAAACCTTTTGCATTCTATTAACTAAGGTCTGATAATTATTATTTAATAATTTCATTTATTTTTGCGGGTAAAATTTTAAAAATGTCTTTAAAGAAAGCCTACCTTATTGTTATCCTTATACTGATTATAGATCAGGTTTCAAAAATCTACATAAAAACTCATTTCGTGTTGCGTGAAGATATTCCGGTTATGGGTTTAAATTGGTTTAGGATATATTTTATAGAAAATGAAGGTATGGCATGGGGCGCTGTTATTCCGGGAGCGCATGGTAAGCTGATACTTACTCTTTTCAGGATAGTAGCCGTGGGGGGTATAGGGTATTGGTTATATGACTCTGTAAAGAAAAATTACTCCAATTATCTTATTATTTCCATATCACTTATTTTGGCAGGTGCTTTTGGTAATATCATTGACTCGGTTTTCTACGGACTTATTTTTGATTACAGCAGTCCTAACCATGTGGCTACTTTATTTTCAGAGAATCCATACGGAACAGTATTTCATGGTAAGGTAGTAGATATGTTCTATTTCCCTATAATTACCGATGGTAAATTCCCTTCTTGGTTTCCTATATGGGGAGGTGAAAGCTTTACTTTCTTTAATGCTGTTTTTAACGTTGCCGATGCGGCAATTTCTGTAGGTGTGGGTATACTGCTTCTTTTCAATAAAAGAGCTTTTGCTAAGCCTCAGGGTGTAGTTACAGAATAGTTTAAAATCGATAAATCTCTTTTGGGGTAATACAGTAGTCCAATACCATGTCGTTTGAGTGAATGTCGTCTATGCTTTCTTCGGCTTCAAAAAAGGACAATCCTATTTTTATAACGTCTTCCCGGCAATTCGCTAAAAAGCGGTCGTAAAACCCTTTTCCATAACCTGTGCGGTGACCTTTAGTGTCAAAAGCTAATAGTGGTACAAATACTACGTCTATTTTAGTATCGGGGACCTCTATGCCGTCAACCGGTTCCGGTATGTCGTATTCATTTTTCTTAAGGCGGGTATTGTCGGTAAGCAGGTACTGAGTCATGCTGCAGTCGTCAAAATTAGATTTTGAAACTACTACTTCTTTGTCTTTTCCTGCCAGTATTTGTAAAATGTATTCGGTTTGTATTTCCTTATGCTCTTCAATACTTAAAAACAGGTGGAAGTAGGTTTTGTTCCAAATATTCAGTTTTAATAATTGGTTTGCTATAGCCAGGCTTTGTTCTTCAATTTCATCAAAGCTCATGGCGTTGCGAAGTGCCTTATATTTTATGCGGAGTTCTTTTTTAATCATGTTGCAGTTTTTGGGTAATATGGAAAACAGCATCTCCCTGATACACTATAGGAGCATCGTTAGCATTAATAATATATCCGGCGTGTGGCGCTTTTACCTTGTGCTCAAACTTGCCAAAGGGATCGGTTATATAAGCAATTACTTCACCTTTCTCCACAAACTTACCTACGTTACAATGTAGTTGGAATAACCCTGAAAACTTCGCACGTACCCATCCTGATCTTTCAATATAAATAGAAGGCCCGGGAGCCTCTTTAGCGTTCTTTTTCGGGTTTAGCATATCAAAGTGTGCTAAAAAGCGTTTTGCGCCTTTTACGCCATCCTGAGTAATGTCGTTGTTAATGTCTAACGATTTTCCTCCTTCAAACAACAGCATTTTTACACCCATCCTGCCACAGGCACTCCTAAAAGACCCCGAAATGTTTTTGGAATACAGGGTAAATGGAGCGTTAAATACATCGGCAAGCTGTTTTAGCTCCTCATTGTTTGGTACAATGCGTATTTGTGCGGCATTAAACCTGCTGGCACCGCCGGCATGGAAGTCTACACAGTAATCAATATGAGGTACGATTTCGTTTAGCAGGTGAAAAGCAAAACGACTGGCAAGTGATCCGCTCTTACTGCCGGGGAAAACCCTGTTAAGGTCACGTCCGTCAGGGAATTCACGGGTTTTATTCACAAACCCGAATACGTTAATTACCGGAATACAGATAATCGTTCCGCGTTTGGGTTTGTTTATTTTGCGTACTATAAGCTGGCGCACAATCTCAACGCCGTTAATTTCGTCTCCGTGCAGTCCGGCGCTAAAAAGTACAACGGGTCCGTCAATTTTAGCCCTTTCTACAATAATAGGAACCTTAAGTTTTGTCATAGTATGCAGGCGTGCAATTTCCATGTTTATGGTTTTGCTATCGCCCGGTAATACGGTCTCTCCCAGTATGGTAATCTCCCTGTGTTTTGCCATAATTTTACAGAAAGGGTAAAAATAGGAATTATCGCTAATTTTTATATGCTTAACCTTTGTTTTTTAAGACTTGGTGTAATGATTTGTTTTTTAAATTTGTAGTATGCAAACTCCGCTGGAATTACAAATACAAACCCTTCCCGACAGTCCCGGTGTTTACCAGTATTATGATAAAGATGGTAAACTGCTGTATGTGGGTAAGGCCAAGAACCTTAAAAAGAGGGTTTCATCTTATTTTACAAAAATTCACGACTCAGGTAAAACAAGGGTGCTGGTTAAAAAAATAGCCAGTATTAAGCATATTGTTGTGCCTACAGAGAACGATGCACTACTGCTGGAAAACAATCTTATTAAAAAGTACCAGCCACGCTACAATGTTATGTTGCGAGATGATAAAACCTATCCGTGGATTTGTATTAAGAAAGAACCGTTTTCGCGTATTTTTTCTACCCGAAGGCTGGTAAAGGACGGGTCAGAATATTTTGGGCCATATACCAATTTCAAAACGGTGCATACATTACTGGAGCTTATTAAGGAACTGTACCCGTTGCGTACCTGTAATTATGATTTGAGTGCAGGTAATATAAAAAGCGAAAAGTACAAGGTTTGCCTTGAGTATCATATTGGCAACTGTAAAGGGCCGTGTGAGGGATATGAATCACTGGAGCGATACCAAAGTAATGTAAATGCGGTAAGGGAGATACTTAAAGGTAATTTTAAGGAAAGTCTTAAGGATTTTAAAAACCTGATGCAGGAACTGGCGGCCGAAATGAAGTTTGAGGAAGCCCAGAAAATAAAAGAAAAGATTGAGGTGCTGGAAAACTATCAGGCGCGCTCTACCGTATTTAACCCTAGGATATCTAACATAGATGTGTTTACTATAATATCTGACGAGAGTATGGCTTATGTGAACTTTATACAGGTATCACACGGCGCCATTATCCGTTCGCATACTATGGAGATAAAAAAGAGGCTGGAAGAGGCCGATGAGCAGTTGCTTGAGCTTGCCGTTGTAGAGCTTAGAGAGCGCTTTGATTTGCGCTCTAAGGAGATATTACTGCCTTTTGAACTGGATTTGGGACCTGATGTAAAAATAACAGTGCCTAAACTTGGGGATAAAAAGCAGATTTTAGATTTGTCTGAACGTAATGCAAAGTTTTACCGCATGGATCAGCTTAAGCAAATTAAGATAGTAGATCCAGACAGGCATACCAATCGTATTATGGCACAAATGAAAAAAGATTTGCGCCTCCCGTTTGAACCAAGGCATATAGAGTGTTTTGATAACTCAAACATTCAGGGTACTAATCCGGTGTCGGCATGTGTTGTGTTTAAAGATGGAAAGCCCAGTAAAAAGGACTACCGTCATTTTAATATAAAAACGGTAGAAGGGCCTAACGATTTTGCTTCTATGGAAGAGGTGGTGTACAGGCGTTACAAGCGTCTTTTGGATGAGAACGAGCCCCTGCCGCAGCTTATAATTATTGATGGTGGTAAAGGTCAGTTATCATCGGCTTTAAAAAGCTTGGATGACTTGGGATTGAGAGGTAAAATCACTATTTTAGGCATTGCTAAAAGGCTCGAAGAGATTTTCTATCCGGGGGATTCCATTCCGCTGTATCTGGACAAGAAATCAGAGACTTTAAAAATAATACAGCACCTCAGAAATGAGGCGCACCGTTTCGGGATTAATTTCCATAGGGATAAACGTAGCAAAGGAGCGCTCCAAACGTCAATAGAAAGCATACCGGGCATAGGGGAGAAGACAATGATAGCGCTTTTGAAAGAGTTTAAGTCGGTTAAAAGGCTGTCTGCCGCCCCCGAAGAAGACATTGCAAAAGTTGTAGGCCCTGCAAAAGCTAAAAAAATCACAGAATTCTATAAAAGTAAATAGTAATGAATAAACCGCTCCTTACCCTGCTATTTTTACTCACCTTCTATACTGTTTCGGCTCAGGAAAATGATACCCTGCCGAAACACAAACCAAAAATAGGTGTAGTGCTGAGTGGTGGTGGAGCAAAAGGACTTGCTCATATTGGTGCATTAAAGGTGCTGGAAGAAGCCGGGATAGAAATATCTTATATAGGCGGTACCAGCATGGGGGCTATTATTGGAGGACTTTATGCTTCCGGTTATAGTGCTAATCAGTTGGATTCTATTTTTCAAAGGGTAGATTCAGATGCCTTACTTCGAGATTATATCCCCAGGAGCTCCAAAACCTTTTTTGAGAAAAGGAACGACGAGATTTATGCCTTAACACTTCCATTTAAAAACTTCAAACTGGGATTTCCTACAGCTGTTTCAAAAGGACTTTACAATTACGCCATTATAAACAGGCTTACCAATCATGTTAGGCATATTAGGGAGTTTGACAGCCTGCCTATTCCGTTTGTTTGTATTGCTACAGATATTGAAACCGGAGAAGAAGTAGTACTGCATAAAGGTATACTGCCCGATGCTATTCTTGCCAGTGGGGCATTTCCGTCATTGTACTATCCGGTAGAGATTGACGGGAAATTGCTTATTGACGGTGGGGTTACCAATAACTATCCGGTGGAGGAAATCAGGAAAATGGGTGCCGATATCATTATAGGGGTTGATGTTCAGGACGGACTGAAATCACGTGATGAGATTAAAGGAGCAACCGGTGTACTGGTACAAATTAATAACTACCAGATGATCAAAAAAATGGATAAGAAGAGGCAGGAGACCGATGTGTATATAAAACCGGATATTTCAGGCTATTCGGTTATCTCTTTTGATCAGGGGGCAGAAATTATAAGAAAAGGGGAAGAGGCTGCCTTAGTATTGTACGATACACTAAAAAAATTGGGTAGCGATAAGCCTATAGTGAAAAGATGTACCGAGGCAAAAGATACTCTTAATATTGAACACATTAATGTAAACAATTTAGAGTATTATACAAAATCATACGTAGTGGGTAAGCTTAGGTTTAAAGGAGGTTCAAAAATTACGTATGATAAGCTGGATGCCGGAATAAGTAGCCTTAGTGCTACACAAAACTTCAACTCTATTTCCTATTCTTTTGAAAAAGGGACTAACGGAGGCGATGTGCTTAATATGAACCTGACCGAAAATCCTATAAATCGTTACCTTAGGTTTGGGCTACACTATGACGGGCTTTATAAGAGTGGTATACTGGTTAATTTAACCCAAAAGAAACTGTTGTTTCAAAATGATGTTGCATCACTTGATGTAGTATTGGGAGATCACTTTCGTTATAACCTGGATTATTATCGTGATAATGGTTTTCATATTAGTTATGGTTTTCATTCCAGTTACAGTAATTTCAACAGAAACATCTCTGCCGAATTTAATGAAGGTGAGTTTTTAAGAACATTTGGGGTAAATTCACTTAATCTTGATTTTACCGATTTTACTAATAAGGTGTACCTGCAAACCATTTTTGCGCAAAAGTTTCTTATTGGCGCCGGTGCTGAGCTCAAGCATTTAAAGATTAAGAGTGAAACAGTAGAGTCAAACAAGATTTTTGATGATAGTGATTATTTCTCACTATACGGTACGCTTAAATACGATTCTTATGATAACAAATACTTCCCTAAAAAGGGATGGTATTTTATTGGTGAGGCAAAAACGTTTTTGTTCTCGTCAGACTATAATGATATTTTTGGACGTTTTAGTGTCTTTAAAGCAGATATGGGTATAGTGCATGAGATTGTGCGTAATTTGTCGTTAGAATTGCAAACTGAAGGAGGTTTTGCGGTTTCCAGTGATACGACAGTGCCGTTTTTTGATTTTATATTGGGAGGGTACGGGTATCATATGACAAATAACTTCCGTCATTTTTACGGGTATGATTTTTTGAGCCTTTCTGGGGATAGTTATATTAAAGGATCAGCTACCCTTGACTATGAGTTTGTAAAGAAAAACCACGTTAACTTCACGGCAAATTATGCTAATTTAGGACACAGAATTTATGATGAGGGTAATATATTTAGTGTGCCGCAGTTTAGCGGATATGCTTTTGGTTATGGTATGGAAACCATAATAGGACCTATAGAAATAAAACACAGTTGGTCTCCTGATACCAAAAATCATTACACCTGGTTTAGTGTAGGTTTTTGGTTCTAAATATTTATTAGGAGGGAACGAAACGGAAATATATAAAAAGCCAAAAGGCAGGATTAATTATCCTGCCTTTCTGTTATATCATCGTTTTCCGAATAGGAGTCGGGCTCCGGTTTCGGCTTTACGGTTAAAACCTTATAAAAAAAGTATGCTGCTATGGCAACCACAATTCCCTGTGCGCCTACCATTACTATTATTGCTTCTGTTTTCATGCTGTTGCCCTCCCTTCTTTAACTCGTTTTAAATATGCTCTGTATACTACTACACTAATAAAGATAAACAAAGTTATTAATAATAACCTACCCAGTGTTTTATACATTACGTTATTAGTGAACTTACCTTCTGCAATTTTATCTTTAGGGTGTATTTTATCACCTAGGCTAACAACAGTGTGTTGCTCATTTTTAAATGAGTAGGTTTTGTAATCAGTATACTTTATGGTATTTACAGTGTTTTGAGTTTTGTCAAACACCTGTTTTTCATTCTCAAAAGCGATTTTTACAAAGTTAGGCGCTACAGAGTCAACCACACCAAATTCGGCAGAACCATAATCTTCGGCATAGTAAGCATCCGCAAACCACTCTTTGTTGTGAGTGTCGTTGTTCATAACCTTGTTGGCTATATCCGGTGTGCTTGCTAAAAGAACCCACCCTAAAAGACATGGCGTTACAACAAGTATTACATATTTAAAGAATACCGGAACTTTAATATCAGCACCAAGGTTAATTTCTTCCCATCCTCTTTTCATACCGAAAATCCAGGCGAATAAAACCGTTTCAAGGAAAGCAAATACTACAAGGCTCACTGTACCTGCCCAGTAGTCGTATTCGTCAAATACACCTTCCTTAAAGAAAATAACGGTTGGTAATCCCATTATAAGGGCAATAAGCCCGAAGGACCATGCGCCCTTGTTGTTTTTCCATCCAAACTCGTCGCGCATAAAGCCAATCCATGGGGTACCCATGGCGAGTGACGAGGTAATGCCGGCAAAGAATAATAAGCCGAACCAGAACACCCCTGCAAAAACGGCGAGGACATGACCCCATTGCTGGAAGAGGTAAGGCATAGTTTGGAACGCCATACCGAAGCCTGCATTTTGAAGTACCCAGTCAAGACCAAGGTAACCTGCAGCGATAGGAATTACTATTGAGCTACCTAAAACAACCTCTACAAACTCGTTCATGAAACCTGCAGAAACCGCGTTTAGGGCAATATCATCTTTAGATTTGATGTAGGCGGCATAACAGTGTACAGTACCCATACCTACAGACAGGGTGAAGAATATCTGTCCGGCGGCGGCGAGCCATACCTTAGCACTCCAGAGGGAATCAAACTGTGGTGTCCACAGGAAGTTAAGTCCGTCCCATGCATTGGCATTAGGGAACATGTCTGAAGCTCCGTCGGTTCCAAGAGTAAGTCCTTTAAATGCCAGTATTGCTCCAAAAAGGATAAGTAGGGGCATACCTATTTTTGCTACTTTTTCAATACCTCCTAAACCTTTGGAAAGGATGTAAGTGTTTAAAAGTAAACAGGCTATGTAAAATACAACGGCTTCATAAGGAATGCCTGTTGTGCTTTTTGCTACTGTGGTATAGGTATCAAAAAATCCTGCAACTTGAGCCTGATCCATACCCACAAAAGTTCCTTTTATTGTGTGGTATACATAAGACATAGTCCAGGATTCGATATAACAGTAGTATGATGCGACGGCGATATTGGTAAAAATACCAAAGACACCAATGTACTTCCATATTCGGCCTTTAGCCATGGTGTCCAGAATGTAAGGGGTACTGTGGTTGCCGTATCTTCCTCCAAAACGGCCGGTAGACCATTCAATAAAAAGAAGTGGGATTCCCATTACTACAAAACACACGAGGTAAGGTATAATAAAGGCACCACCTCCGTTTTGAACTGCCTGTACCGGGAATCTTAAAAAGTTACCTAATCCAACCGCATTACCTGCCATTGCCAGAATTAAGCCAACACGTGAGCCCCACGATTCTGCTTTCGCTGCCATAAAGGATATTTGTTTTTTGGTTATTAAACGGTTTCAAAGATAGAAAAACAAATAGAAAAGTAAAGAAAAGCGCAATTAAATTAAAAATCCGTAAAGGCTTTTAACATAAGTAATTCATATTTCTCAAACAGCCTGAAATCAGGTCAACAGATTCATAACCAAAGCCGATTTTAACGTGAAACTCAAATTTTTACTGAGAATGTGCTCTAAATATAAATATTGTATAATAATTAGGGAGCAAAATTAAATTTTTACGATATTTGTCTAATGAATATGAGTTGGACAGATTTATTAAGCCACCTGAAATTTCTCATTAAGAGAAATCCGGAATGATATATATTAATGGTGTACCCGTTTAATATGTTTAATTAATAAATTTCAATTATGCCTATATATCACAAAGTAGGGAATATCCCTCACAAAAGACATATACAGTTTGAGAAACCGGATGGCGGACTTTACTACGAGCAGCTGTTTGGTACCGAAGGTTTTCACGGACATTCTTCATTATTGTACCATGTACACAGGCCAACACAGGTTAAAGAGATTCTAAAATCGTACTCTGTAGAGCCGGAGATTGCCATCGAAAAAAATATCAAATCACTTTTACTTAAAGGTTTTGAGCTTCAGCCAAAGGATGACTTTTTGGAAAGCCGTACCGATATGCTGGTAAACAATGATTGTATCATTGGGCTTGCAGCACCAAAAAAATCGCTTCGTGAGTATTTTTACAAAAATGCCGATGCCGATGAGATGCTGTTTATCCACAAAGGGAAAGGTACTCTTAGAACTTTTATGGGTAACATTCCGTTTGAGTATGGTGACTACCTTGTTATTCCAAGGGGTATGATATATCAAATAGATTTTGAAACAAGCGATAACCGTTTACTTTATGTAGAGTCTACATCGCCTTTCTATACGCCTAAGCGTTATAAAAATGAAAGCGGACAGCATTTAGAGCACTCTCCGTTTTGTGAAAGGGACTTTAAATTACCGGAGCAGCTTGAAACGTATGATGAAAAAGGAGATTTCCTTATCAAGATCAAGAAAGAAGGTATGATGCATGAGGTAGTATATGCTACGCATCCGTTTGATGTTATTGGTTGGGATGGTTATAACTTCCCTTATGGGTTTAGTATCCATAACTTTGAACCTATTACAGGTAGGGTACACTTACCACCGCCAATTCACCAAACATTTGAAACTGCCGGATTTGTGGTTTGTTCATTCTGCCCAAGGCTTTATGATTACCATCCAAAATCAATCCCGGCACCATACAACCACAGTAATATTGACAGTGATGAGGTGCTTTATTATGTAGACGGTGACTTTATGAGCCGTAACAATATTGAGCAGGGTCATATTACGCTTCACCCTAAAGGTATTCCTCACGGACCAGCACCCGGAGCAATGGAGCGCAGTATAGGTCAGACAGAAACTTTAGAGCTAGCGGTAATGGTAGATACTTTCCGTCCGTTAAAAGTAACTAAGGCTGCTATGGGCTTAGACGATGGTCAGTACTACAAATCGTGGGTAGAGTAAATTTTAAAAACTAACAAACAAAACAAAAACGTTTTCCTGCTTTGTCAGGACAACTTAAAATATTGAAACTATGAGCAAAGAAGTAAAGAGCGTTGAATACGGCTTAGAAAAAATATTTGAAGGAGCACAGGATTTCCTTCCGCTTTTAGGAACAGATTATATTGAATTTTATGTAGGTAACGCTAAACAGGCGGCCCACTATTATAAAACAGCTTTCGGATTCCAGTCGCATGCTTATGCAGGTTTAGAAACAGGTTTAAAAGACAGAGCGTCTTATGTGCTTGTTCAGGATAAAATCCGTTTAGTATTAACAACTCCGCTTAATGCTGATTCTCCGTTAAACGATCATATCGTTAAGCACGGTGACGGTGTTAAAATTGTAGCACTTTGGGTAGAAGATGCAAGAAAATCTTTTGAGGAAACTACTAAAAGAGGTGCTAAAGTATACATGGAGCCAACTGTTGAGACAGATGAGTTTGGTGAAGTGGTACGTGCAGGTATTTACACTTATGGTGAAACAGTACACATGTTTGTAGAGCGTAAAAACTACAAAGGTGCTTTCTTACCGGGTTATAAAGAATGGAAATCTGACTACAACCCAGAGCCAACAGGTCTTAAGTTTGTTGACCACATGGTAGGTAACGTAGGATGGAATGAAATGAATACCTGGGTTAAATGGTATGAAGATGTAATGGGTTTTGTTAACTTCCTTTCGTTTGATGACAAGCAAATCCATACAGAATATTCTGCTCTTATGAGTAAAGTAATGTCTAACGGTAACGGTAGGATTAAATTCCCTATCAATGAGCCTGCAGAAGGAGCTAAGAGATCTCAAATTGAAGAGTATCTTGATTTTTACGGTGGTCCGGGTGTACAACACATCGCTATCGCTACCGATGATATCATTAAAACAGTAAGCGCATTAAAAGCAAGAGGTGTTGAATTCCTTTCTGCTCCACCTCATGCTTACTATGAAGAAGTGCCAAACCGTCTTGGGGAGCACATGAGTATTATGAAAGAAGATATTAGTGTTCTTGAAAGCCTAGGTATTATGGTTGATGCTGATGAGGAAGGTTATTTATTACAGATTTTCACCAAACCGGTTGAAGATCGTCCTACACTTTTCTACGAAATAATTCAAAGAATGGGTGCAAGAGGCTTTGGTGCAGGTAACTTTAAGGCTCTCTTTGAGTCAATTGAGAGAGAGCAGGAATTACGAGGAACGCTATAAAAGTTGCTTATTTTTATATAGTCAATAATTTTAAACCATCAAATAGCTATTTTTTTGATGAATATGTGTTAAAGTTGATTTTTTAGAGAGAATTTTTCAAGAACCTGTCTACTTTTGCACTCGCAAAAAGGGAGCTGTAGTGAGCTCACTTTTTTGTGAAAAGTAATTTTCATAATTTATAGTTTTTTGGTTGGTTAATAGCATAAAAACCCGGTCATTAATTTTGGCTGGGTTTTTTTGTTTAGTATTTTTGGAACAAAAATTGTAATTTACTATTGTAAAACACCAAAAAGTTAGATAATTGCTATGAAAAAGTTAATAACAGCCATTTTGTTTTTTACAATATGTAATGTTTACTCACAAAACGCCTTTTCTACGGGCGAGTATTTTAAATTCAGAATCCATTACGGTTTTATAAACGCCGGGTATGCCACCCTTGAGGTTAAAGATGCTGTTCGTGAAAATAAAAAAGTATTTCACGTGGTAGGTAAAGGGTATACTACAGGTGCAGCAAAACTGTTTTTTAAGGTAAAGGATGATTACCAGAGTTACTTTGATAAAGAGACCGGTAAGCCTTACCAGTTTATAAGAAAAATAGACGAGGGAGGATATACCAAAAATCAGGAAGGTTTCTTTAACCAGTCCAGTAATACAGTAACCGTAAACGACTATAAAAACGATACGAAAAAAACCTTTAAGGTGCCTGAAAACGTGCAGGATATAGTATCGGTGTTCTACTATTTGAGAAACCACCCTGAGGTTGATGACCTTAAAGTGGGGGGCTTTATAGAAGTAGACATGTTTTTTGATGAAGAAGTGACGAAGTTTAAGTTAAAATTCCTTGGTCGCGAGGATATAAAAACTAAATTTGGGACCGTTTCTGCTATGATATTCAGACCCTATGTTCAGGCAGGCCGTGTATTTAAGGAAGAGGAGAGTTTAACTGTTTGGATTTCAGACGATGGAAACAAAGTTCCTCTAAGAATAAAGGCCGATTTGGCAGTGGGTTCATTAAAGGCAGATTTGGACGAGTTTAAAGGGCTTAGCCACTCTTTTAAAGTTAAATCTAAATAACACAATGGACATTACACCCGCAATAGAGCAACAGCTTAACGATCTTGAAAAAAAATTTAAGGCAATAAACCAGAAAACAGAAACCCATCTTGAAGGGCTTCTTTGGGCAAAACCCATAACCTACTGGGATTATATACAAACCGATGCATTATTAAACCTGCAAACTCAAAGGACTACGCTTCCGGATGAAATGGTTTTTATAATGTACCATCAGGTAAATGAGCTGTTGTTTAAAATGATATTGTGGGAGGTAGAGCAGCTTTGCCATACCGAACAACCTGAAACGGCTTATTTTACCGAAAAGCTAATGCGTATTAGCCGTTACTTTGATATGCTTACCACCTCGTTTGATATTATGGGCGACGGTATGGAGGTAGATCAATACATGAAATTCAGAAATACACTTACACCTGCTAGCGGATTCCAAAGTGCGCAATACCGTCTTATCGAGTTTGCTTCTACAGATCTTATCAATCTTATAGATTACAGGTACAGGGCTGATATTGACAGAAACACGCCTTATGAGCACGCGTTAGAGCATTTATATTGGCAGGCTGCAGGGAAAGATTATAAAACAGGAGAGAAATCATACCTGTTATCTCAGTTTGAGAAAAGATATAAAGGTGAATTCCTTCGTTTTATGGAAGAGTACAATACCATAAACATTTGGAGGAAATTCAAACAACTTCCGGAAGAAACCCAAAAAGATGCTACGCTTGTAAAAGCAATGCGTCATTATGATTATACGGTGAATGTTATCTGGGTAATGGGGCACTACAATACGGCAAAAAAATATATTGAAAGCGTTTCAGGGCCTCAGGAAGCAACCGGAGGAAGCGACTGGAAAAAATATATGCATCCTAAATACCAAAGAAGGATATTTTTCCCTGAATTATGGAGTGAGGAGGAATTAAAGAACTGGGGAGAAAACGTATAATAACCGCATAAAACATCTAATTTGAGATATCTTGCTTTCATATTATTGCTAACCACTTTTATTGCCTGTAAAAAAGAGGAGAAGGACGTTAAGCCCGAACCTGTAGCAAAGAAAGAGGTTAAAAAAATAAGAAAAGAATTTGGCTTTGTTGTAGATAGTTTTCAGGTAGTGCATGATACGATTAAAAGTGGAGACACTTTTGGCGGATTAATGGCTAAACAAAACTTTGATGCAGCAGCTATCCATAATATTACCGAAAAAATTAGGGATACTTTTAACCTTAGAGATATAAGGATAGGTAAGCCTTACACTCTTTTTAAGGATAAAAATGCGCCACATGACCTTAAGGCGTTTGTGTACCAACCCGATAAACTTAGCTATTATGTTATTGATTTAAGGGACTCAATAGTGGTGCATAAAAAGAAACGACCTGTAACCGTGAAGCGTAGGGTAATTGTTGGAGAGATTGAAGGTTCATTGGCAGGTTCTTTACAAAAGGAAGGTGTTGGGCCTGCACTGGCACAGGAACTTTCTGAGATTTATGCCTGGAGTGTCGATTTCTTCAGGATACAAAAAGGCGATAAGTTTGGGGTTATCATTAATGAAACCTATATAAGTGACAGTATTTATGCCGGAATTAAAAATATAGAAGGTTCTTACTTTGAATACAAAGGCGATAAAATATACGCCTTCCCTTTTAAGCAGGATACACTCGCTAAAACCTATGATTATTATGACCATGAAGGTAAGGCGTTAAAAAGTATGTTCTTAAAGGCACCGCTTAAATTTAGCCGTATTTCTTCGCGTTTTACACCAAGACGTTTTCATCCGGTACAAAAACGCTGGAAAGCTCACAATGGTACTGATTATGCCGCTCCTACAGGTACACCTATTATGGCAACAGCCAGGGGTATTGTTGAAAAAGCCGGATATACTGCGGGTAACGGTAATTATGTAAAAATATGGCATAACAAAACATACTCTACCCAATACCTGCACATGTCTAAGATTTTAGTTAAAAAAGGGCAAAGCGTAAGTCAGGGACAAATAATCGGTAAAGTAGGTAGTACAGGACTGGCAACCGGGCCTCACGTTTGTTACCGTTTTTGGAAAAACGGGGTACAGGTGGATGCCCTTAAGCAAAAGTTTGGAAGTTCTGAACCTATAAAGCCGGAACACATGTCAAGGTATGAGACTTACATGAAGCCTTTAAAGAAAGAATTAGATAGTATCACAAACCTCAAATTAAATAATAATAAGTAATGGCAATGGAAAATATCAACCCTACAGGTACCGCAGCCTGGACGGAATTACAAAAGCATTTTGCCGATATGCAAAATGCCTCCATGCAGGAGATGTTTGCTGCCGATAAAGGCAGGAGCGAAAAATTCCACATCCAGTGGAATGATTTTTTAGTGGACTACTCTAAAAATATAATAAACGAGGAAACGCTTTCACTTTTACTAAAACTTGCTCAGGAGTCAGGACTGGCATCGGCTATAGATAGTTATTTTGCCGGAGATGCTATTAACAGAACAGAAAACAGAGCAGTGCTTCATACTGCATTACGTGCACCCGAAAGTGCCGGTGTAGAAGTAAACGGTGTTAATGTAATGCCGGAAGTATATGCCGTAAAAAATAAAATAAAAGGATTTTGTGACGGTATTATAAACGGTTCTCAAAAAGGTTATACCGGTAAAGCATTTACCCATGTGGTAAATATTGGTATAGGTGGTAGTGACTTAGGGCCTGCAATGGTTGTAGATGCACTTGCTTACTATAAAAATAACCTTGAGGTACGCTTTATTTCAAACGTAGACGGTGACCATGTTATGGAGAGCCTTAAAGGTTTGAATCCCGAAACTACCCTTTTTGTAATTGTTTCTAAAACCTTTACTACTCAGGAAACACTTTCTAATGCTCAAACGGTAAGGGAATGGTTCCTTAAATCGGCTAAGCAGGAAGATGTGGCCAAACATTTTGTGGCTGTATCTACCAACATACAAAAGGTTACTGAGTTTGGTATTGATGAGAATAACATATTCCCTATGTGGGATTGGGTTGGCGGACGTTTCTCCCTATGGTGTGCCGTAGGTCTTTCAATCAGTCTTGCTGTTGGTTTTGAAAACTTTGACGGACTGCTTAAAGGTGCACACGATATGGATGAGCACTTTAAAACGGCTCCGCATGATAAAAACATTCCGGTTGTACTGGCATTATTAAGTGTATGGTATAACAACTTCTTTGGTGCCGAAAGTGAGGCTTTAATACCTTATACTCAGTATCTGCAAAAATTGGCTCCTTACCTGCAACAGGGTATAATGGAGAGTAACGGTAAGAGTATAGATCGTAACGGTAACCCGGTACAGTACCAAACCGGTACTATTATATGGGGAGAACCGGGTACTAACTCTCAGCATGCTTTCTTCCAGCTAATACATCAGGGAACTAAACTTATCCCTACCGATTTTATTGGTTTTGTACAGCCGTTACACGGTAATAAAGACCACCATGATAAACTGATGTCTAACTTCTTTGCTCAAACTGAGGCATTACTTAACGGTAAAACCGAGGCTCAGGTTAAGGATGAGTTTGTAAAACAGGGTATTGATGGCGATAAAGCAGCATTTTTACTTCCGTTTAAGGTGTTTACAGGTAACAAGCCTACAAATACTCTTTTAATTGATAAACTTACGCCAGAAACGCTGGGATCGCTTATTGCACTATACGAGCATAAAATATTTGCACAGGGTGTAATATGGAATATCTTCAGTTACGATCAGTGGGGTGTTGAGTTAGGTAAACAACTGGCTAATTCTATCCTTGATGAGATACATTCGGGAGACGTTAAGCAGCACGATAACTCTACCGAATTCCTGTTAAATTACTTTCTTAAGAACAAGAAATATTAGTAAAAAACACACTTAAGCATTTTTGAGTTATATATAAAACAGAGGCCCGAAAGTAATTTCGGGCCTTTTTTATGCCTGTAAACAAAAAAATCAGGTTACTAATGCGTGAACAAATGTTTATCCTCATGTAAAGCAAAGTACTAATTTTTTAAGTTTTTCTTAATATATAGTTGATTGATTATCACTATTTTGTAAACATGATAGTATTTAATAATGTCTTAACCTTGGGTTGAGGGTAAAAGATAATTTTTGCGCCCGAAACCTTAAACACACGCAAAAAACATGAGGAATTTTAGACACTTGTTGATGACCTTAACAATGTTGTTGCTGGGAGCAGCATCATTTGCACAGGAAACAATTTCAGGTAAAGTTGTAGATGGACACGACAACTTACCGTTAATGGCAGCTAATGTAGTGGTTAGAGGAACTGCAGAAGGGGCTACTACAAACGATGATGGTAGCTTTACACTTAAAACCAATAAAACATCAGGAGATGTTATTATCTCTTTTATTGGTTATGAAACAAGGGTTATCCCTTTTACTATTACACCAGGACAAACGTTTAATGTTGGTGAAATCAAATTAATGGTTGATGCCGAAGAACTTGATGCGGTTGTAATTGTTGGATCTGGAGTTATTGATATGGAAGAAGACAGGAAAACACCTGTTGCTGTATCTAAAATCAGTTACAAGGAAATTCAGCAGAAATCTGGTAGTCAGGATTTTCCTGAGGTGATGAAAAATACACCTTCAGTGTATGTTGCCAGCCAGGCAGGTGGTTTTGGAGACTCTAAAGTATATGTTCGTGGTTTTGACCAAACCAATACGGCATTCCTTTTAAACGGACAGCCAATTAACGGTATGGAAGACGGTAACATGTACTGGTCTAACTGGAGCGGTATGACAGATGTTGCAAGCTCTGTACAGGTACAAAGAGGTTTAGGTTCATCTAAACTTGCTATCTCTTCTGTAGGGGGTACTGTAAACATTGTTACAAAAGCTACACAGCTTAGAGAGGGTGGTTTTGCTCAGTCTACTGTAGGTAACAACAACTTTATGAAGAATACAGTATCATACAACACAGGTATGATGGAAAACGGATGGGGTTTCAGTGCATTACTTACTAAGTGGAGTGGTGACGGATACAACCGTGGAACTTATGGTGAAGGACAAAACTACTTTGTATCTGTAGGGTACAAAGCAAATGAGAAACACCTTTTCAACTTCCTTATTTTTGGTGCGCCACAGCTTCATGACCAAAACTTTACAAAGCGTATTTCAGATTATCTTGTTCATGGTCGAAAATACAATAACAACTATGGTTACTACAAAGGTGACTATATGACAGAAAGAAGAAACTATTACCATAAACCGGTAGCTAACTTTAACTGGGACTTTAATATTAACGATGCTATGCAGCTTTCTACAGTACTTTACGCTTCATGGGGACGTGGTGGAGGAACCGGTAACTGGGGTAGTGGTAGAGCAAGAACTGCTGACGGTCAAGTTGATTTTGATGCTATTGAAGCAAACAACTCTCTCCTTCCTGGAGGTATAGGTTCGCTAGGTAACGGTGCTTATGCTATCCGTAACTCGGTTAACAACCATGCTTGGTATGGTGTGGTATCTAACTTTAACCACAAACTTACAGATGAGCTTAGCTACAACGCAGGTATCGATTTAAGAACATATAAAGGAGACCACTACAGAACTATAAACCATTTCTTAGGTCTTAACGGATGGGAAACTACTGATAACGCTCAGTACCCTGGAGGTTATATCGTAACAGATGCATTTAGCGCTAAACCTTGGAGTTCTTTATTTGATAAAGCAGATGATGACCAGAAAGTAAACTATGACTACAGTGAAAGGATTAGCTATGGTGGTCTTTTTGGTCAGGTAGAATATGCTACAAATAACTTCTCTGCATATGTGCAGGGTGCGGTATCTAACCAGTCACACAGACGTTGGGACAGATTCGGTTATGTAGAGGCTGAAGAAGAATCGGCTAAGGTAAATAATACAGGATTCAATATTAAAGGTGGTGCCAGCTATGTTATAACGCCTAATCATACTGTGTTTGTTAATGCAGGTCATTATTCAAGACAACCATACCACGACAACATTTACCTAAACTTTGGTAACGATGTGAACCCGTTAACTAAAAACGAAAAAGTAACAGGTTTTGAAGCTGGTTACAGATTTAGAAGAGCTTACTTTGATGCCAACCTTAACCTTTACAGTACTAAATGGAGAGACCGTGTTACTACAACTTCAGACGGTGATGAAGCTACGGGTGATAGGATATATATAAATAACTCTGGAGTGGTACAGTTACACAAAGGGGTTGAGATTGATTTCATGGCACATCCGTTCACTTTTCTTGATGTAAGAGGTTTCGGTTCATTTGGTGACTGGGTTTATGATGATAATATTTACCGTAGAACTTATGACCAGGATCAAAATCTTTTGGATGAAGAAGTAGTAGATGTTAAAGATGGTAAAGTAGGCGGTGGAGCACAAACTACTTACGGTTTTGGTTTAGTATATAAAGCTACTCAAAGACTATCTGTAGATGTTGACTGGAGAAACTACGACAACCTTTACAGTACTTATGTTACTAAAAATAATATTGAACTTCCTTCATACGATATTTTTGATGCAGGAGCTACTTATAAAATCAACTTTACAGAAACATCATTATCATTCCGTTTAAACGTAAACAACCTTTTTGGGGAAGTTTATATGTCAGAAATGACTTCTGCCAATGCAGTTGAAGATGGTGATGAAACGTATAAAGGAATTAATACAAGTAACAATGTATTCTTTGGTAATGGTACTACCTGGAACTTTGCTATGAGATTTAATTTCTAATTTCTATATAAGCAGGTTATTAATTTCAGAATAGTCCCCGATTGTATCGGGGATTATTTTTTTATAGTATCCAATCATAAAATTTCTATTTTTGTATAAGTAGAAAACAAAAACTAACTTTTATGTACGATTCCGTTTTAGGCTTGCACTCTTACTGGGCCTATGCCACTCTAGGACTTCTTTTAATAGCCACTTTAAATGCTTTTGGAGGCTTATCTTCAAAAAAGGTATTTACACCAAAAGACAGGCAAATATCAATGATAGCACTTATTTTTTCACACATTCAGCTTTTGCTGGGAATAGTGCTTTATTTTGTATCTCCTTATTTAGAAACTGCTAAACAGGCAGGCATGGGAGCTGTAATGAAAGACAGTACTTTGAGATTGTATCTTGTAGAGCACCCGCTTATTAATATAATTGCTATTACACTTATTACAATAGGATGGTCTAAGCATAAAAAGACTGAAGACAGTCAGGCTAAATTCAAAAAAATTGGTTACATGTATGCCATAGCCTTAGTACTCCTGTTAAGCAGGATACCGTGGAGCGCATGGTTTAATTAAAATATTTTGGGTCGCTTAGCGACCCTTTTTTATTTTATGGCATTTAATTTGTGAAAAAGGCTTAAATTTATGTCTATGAAAAAAGTATTGCCCTTAACTTTCTTATTACTAGTGGTTTTTGTTTTGAGTAGCTTCTCTGCTCATACTGTTTTTGGCGGGCATAGTACTGCTTTTGTTGTAAATCGGGTTAGTGATACAGTATCACAAAATCTTACGGTTTATAAAACCGATGTAGTTGCAACATACTATCACGATAAGTTTAACGGTCGTAAAACAAGCAGTGGTGAACGCTTTGATAATGCTAAATATACGGCTGCGCATAAAAGCCTTCCGTTTGGTACACAGGTAAGAGTAACCAACCTAACTAACGGTAAATATGTTGATGTAACCGTAAATGACAGAGGGCCTTTTAGTAAAAAACTGGAAATAGATCTCACGAAAAAGGCATTTATGGAGATAACGGGCAATAAAAATTATGGCACTTTAAAAGTGAAAATAGAAATAATAGAATAACTATTAACCGGCTTTACAGGCCGGTTTTTTATTGGTTAAAATTATCTTAAAAAAAATTTAACAATAATTTAGTTCGTTTAGTTCGGTGATTACCGAACTAAAATTTATATCTTTGCAAAAAAATTCATTAACATGTCAAATTTAAGTAAGGATAGAGATGAATTGGTGGAGCTGTTTGGTATCCATTTCGAAACCAATTACAATTTACCGCCTTTAGCAGGCAGGATATTGGGTACACTTATAGTTGACAGTAAGCAGGGGGTAACTTTTGATGCTCTTGTAGAAAAGCTTTCGGCAAGTAAAAGTTCAATTTCAACAAACCTCAATTTACTTTTAAAAACAGGGAAGATAGTTTACTATACCCTTCCCGGAGACCGGAAAAAATATTTTCGCCCGGCACCGTTTAGTGAAAGACTGGAGAGTTATGTGAAAATGGTAGGGCAGGAAAAGGTATTGGTTGAAAAAATGCTTAAGTACAGAGAGTGTACTGCTTCGTGTCCGTTTGAACGTTTTGATATGATGCACTTACAGGCATACAAAGAGCACGTTTTGGAAATAGAAGGGCTTTTGCAAAAAACAATACAACAGTTTAAGGAAATAGAGAAAAACAGATTAGATCAATTTAATTCAAGTGTTAGTAATGAGAAATAAATCATTTTTAGGTGCAATAGCCGCTATGCTAATGGTAACAGCATGTGGTAAAAAACAGGAACAGGCTCCGCAAATGGGACCTATGCCTTTCCCTGTTAAAACCGTAGCGAAGCAGGATGCAGTTATATATGAAGAATATACAGCAAACCTGCAGGGTCAGCAAAATGTAGAGATTAGACCTAAAGTTTCCGGTTTTATCCAAAAAATATATGTGGATGAAGGGCAGGAAGTTAAAAAAGGTCAGCTACTTTTCAGGCTGGAAACCCAAACCCTTAATGAAGATGCTGCTGCCGCAAAAGCAAGTGTAGATGCTGCTCAGGTTGAGGTAGACAGGCTTAAACCGCTTGTTGACCGTAAAATTATAAGTAATGTACAGCTGGAAACAGCAAAAGCACAGCTAGCTCAGGCTAAAGCAAACTACAGTGCAATTGCTGCAAACATAGGTTATGCTACTATTACTTCTCCGGTAAACGGAGTAATAGGCGGACTTCCGTATAAAGAAGGAAGCCTTGTAAGTTCTACTATGGAGATGCCGCTTACAACAGTGTCTGACACTAAAGTAATGAGGGCTTACTTTACAATGAACGAAAAGCAAATGCTTGATTTTACAAGGATGTTTGATGGTAAATCGCTTGCCGAAAAACTTAAAAACACTCCCGATGTAAACCTTGTGCTTGTAGACGGTTCTGTTTATGAGGAGAAAGGTAGACTTACAACCGTAAACGGACTGGTAAACCCACAAACTGGTACAACCGAGTTTAGAGCAGAATTCCCTAACCCGCAAAGCATACTTAGAAGCGGTAGCAGTGGTGTGGTTCGCCTTCCTATTGAAGAGAAAGGTGCTATCCTTGTGCCACAAAACGCGGTTATGGATATGCAGGGTAAAAAGATGATCTATGTTGTTAATAAAGACAACACGGTTAAATCTACTATTATAACAACAAGTACAACATCCGGTCTTGATTATATCGTTTCGGAAGGATTAAATGCCGGTAATGTTATTGTTACCGAGGGAGCTTCCAAGCTAAGGGATGGTCAGCAAATTGTTCCTCAGTCTGGCGAAAAACAGGCAGCTCCGGCAGCAGGTGCAGAAGCCGCAGCCAAAAAATAAGTTCTGATACTCCGCAAAAAATAATAAATTATGCTAAAAACATTTATAGAAAGGCCGGTACTGAGTACCGTAATTTCGATATTAATAACCATTTTGGGTATACTGGGGCTTATGTCATTGCCTATAGAACAGTATCCCGAAATTGCCCCGCCTACGGTACAGGTAACTGCTACTTATACGGGAGCGAACGCCGAAACAGTACTAAATAGTGTTGTTATTCCGCTGGAAGAAGAGATTAATGGTGTGGAAAACATGACCTACATGACCTCTTCTGCAGCAAACGATGGTTCGGCAAACATTAGTGTTTTCTTTGAACTGGGTACTAACCCCGATATTGCTGCGGTAAACGTGCAAAACCGTGTGGCTCGTGCTACAAGTAAGCTGCCACAAGCCGTAATTCAAACGGGTGTGACGACCATGAAGAGTCAAACCAGTGCACTTATGTTCCTTACATTGTTCTCGTCAAACCCAGAGTATGATGGAACTTTTGTGCAGAACTATGCTAAAATTAACCTTGTACCGAAACTACAAAGGGTTAAAGGGGTAGGTCAGGTAAACGTATTTGGTGCTAAGGATTACTCTATGCGTATTTGGATTGATCCTGAGAAAATGGCTACTTACAATTTATCGCCAAGTGATATTCAGTTAGCGTTACAGGAACAAAACGTAGAGGCTGCACCGGGTAAATTTGGTGAAAATGCCGATGGTATTTACGAATACGTAATTAAATATAAAGGACGTCTTTCAACAGTAGAGGAATATGAAGAGATAGTTATAAAGGCTACAGGTGGTGGAAACTTCCTTCGATTAAAAGATGTTGCTAAAATAGAGCTGGGTGCTTTTAACTATGGTCAAAAGAACTTTGGTATGGGGCAAAACGGTGTGGCAATTGGTATTTTCCAAACATCGGGTTCTAATGCAAACGAAATTATTGATCAGGTAAATACTATTCTTGAAGACAGTAAAGCAACTTTCCCTGAAGGAATTGATTATGTTATTCCTTATAACACTAAAACGTTCCTTGACGCTTCTATTGCTAAAGTAAAGTCTACTCTTTTTGAGGCGTTTATCCTTGTGTTTGTTGTTGTGTTTATTTTCCTTCAGGATGCACGTTCTACACTTATTCCGGCTATTGCAGTACCGGTGGCTATTATAGGTACGTTCTTCTTCCTGCAGGTGTTTGGATTCTCAATTAACATGCTTACACTGTTTGCGATGATTCTTGCAATTGGTATTGTTGTGGATGATGCTATTGTAGTGGTAGAGGCGGTACACGCCAAACTGGATGAAGGTGAACAATCTGCTAAAAAGGCTACACTTTCTGCTATGAGCGAAATTACAGGAGCTATTGTTTCTATTACCCTTGTAATGTCGGCGGTATTTATTCCGGTATCGTTCCTTAACGGTCCGTCAGGTGTATTCTATCAGCAGTTTGCTATTACACTTGCAGTAGCAATTCTTATTTCTGCAGTAAATGCATTAACATTAAGTCCGGCGCTTTGTGCAGTGTTCCTTAAACCGCATAAAGAAGGAGATCATCATAAAAAGAAAAATATTAAAGACCGTTTCTTTGATTCCTTTAATGCAGGCTTTGATGCCATGAATAATAAATACACCAAGTCATTAGGTTTCCTTGTGAAAAGAAAATGGCTTGCTGTAATAGGCTTGCTGGTATTTACAGGAATTACATACATCCTGTTTACTACTACACCTTCAGGATTTATTCCTAATGAAGACCGTGGTATTATTATGGCCGATATTACACTGCCTCCGGGTACAACTCTTGAAAAAACTCAAAAGGCTATGGATCAACTGGACTCAGTTTTCACATCCATGCCTATTGTAGAATCAAGAATGAGCGTTGTAGGTTTCAGCTTACTTAACAGGGTAAACGGTGGATCTTATGGTTTTGCCATTATCAAACTGAAAGACTGGAGTGAAAGAGAAGGAGACAAATCAGTAGACGATGTAGTGGGTGAACTGTTTGGAAGAACCGCTGGTTTTAAAGATGCCAGAATACTGTTCTTTACCCCTCCAAGTGTGCAGGGATTTGGTACTGCCGATGGTTTTGAATTAAAAGTTGAAGATAAAGGAGATGACGACTGGGCAACTGTAAGTAAGGTATCTAACGAGTTTCTTGCAGAACTTTCTAAAAGACCTGAAATACAGTATGCTATTACCAACTTTAACCCTGGATTCCCGCAATATCAAATGGATATTAATGTGGAAAGGGCTAAAAATGCGGGAGTATCTGTTAGCGATATATTTAATACCATGCAGGGTTACTATGGTGGTTTATATACTACCGATTTTAACCGATTTGGTAAGCAATACCGTGTAATGATACAGGCTAAGCCGGAATCAAGAGCCGATGAGAAATCCATAAACAATGTTTATGTACGTAACGCGGCAGGTGAGATGGTAGCAATTAGTCAGTTTATCGACTTTAAAAAGATATATGGTCCTGAGGCTGTAGCACGTTTCAACATGCTTAAAGCAGTTAACGTAAACGGTAAGGCAAATCCGGGTTATAGTTCGGGTGATGCTATTAAGGCTATTCAGGAAGTAGCTGCACAGCACCTTCCTAAAACTTATACCTATGAATTCTCGGGTATGACACGTGAAGAGATTCTGGCAGGTAACCAGCAAATGGGTGTATTCCTGTTAAGCTTAATATTTGTGTATTTCCTGTTAAGTGCACAGTATGAAAGTTACATAGTGCCGTTATCGGTTATCCTTTCATTACCAGTGGGTATTGCAGGAGCGATTGGGTTTGTGAAACTGGCAGGAATGGAAAACAACATTTACTTCCAGGTGGCACTAATCATGCTTATAGGTCTCCTCGCCAAGAATGCCATCCTTATCGTTGAGTTTGCCATCCAGAGGCGACGACACGGTATGAGCCTCGCCGAATCGGCTATTGAAGGTGCTAAGGCGCGTTTAAGACCAATCCTTATGACCTCGTTTGCCTTTATCTTCGGTTTATTACCACTGGCACTGGCAAATGGTGTAGGTGCTGTAGGTAACCGCTCTATCGGTATGGGGGCAGTAGGAGGTATGCTTGTGGGTACCGTATTCGGGGTATTTATCATTCCTGTACTGTTTGTAATATTCCAGGGATTACAGGAAAGGATTTCGGGCGGACCTAAGTTTGTTGAAACAGAAAATAATGAAGCATAAACTAAGTTTCAGATGAAGAAAAAAAGTTTTAAAATATACAGGGTAATTATTTTGGTTGGTGCCGGTTTGTTAATGCAGTCGTGCCTTGTAGCCAAAAAATACGAAAGGCCTGATGTAAAGGCAGAGAACCTGTACAGAACAGAAGTTATAGCTCAGGACAGCACTTCGCTGGGCGATGTGGCATGGGATAAGATTTTTACCGATCCTGTTTTACAGGGGCACATCAAGAAAGGGCTTCAAAATAATTTTGATATGCTTGTTGCCATACAAAATGTAACAGCAGCAGAGGCCTACTTAAATCAGGCTAAAATGGGTTATTTCCCTACACTTAGCGGTACGGCTAACCTAACGCACCAGGAACTTTCCAAAAACAGCCAGTTTGGTAGTTTCTTTAACGGAGCATTAGATCAGTATCAGTTAAGTGCAAACCTGTCGTGGGAGGCCGATGTTTGGGGTAAAATTCGTAGTAACAAACGTGCTTATGGTGCGTCATACATGCAAACCATAGCGGCTAATCAGGCTGTAAAAACCAGAGTGATTACAGATATCGCTGCTACTTACTACCAGTTGGTAGGTCTTGATGCACAGTTAAAGGTTGCCGAAGAAACACTTATAAACCGTAATGAGAGTGTAGATGCAATTCTTGCACTTAAAGAAGCGGGTAGTGTTAATGAGGTTGCTGTACAGCAAACTGAGGCTCAAAAATATGCTACAGAGCTTATTATTGAAGATCTTAAAACCAATATTACTTTGGTTGAGAATGCAATGAGTCTTCTTTTAGGAGAGGCACCTCACGAGATTGAAAGAAGTCCTTTTAATCCGGATGATCTTAATCCGGAAATTAAACTGGGATATTCTACTTCTTTATTAAGTAACAGACCGGATGTGGTTGCTGCCGAGTATAACCTTATCAATAAGTTTGAACTTACCAATGTGGCAAGGGCTAATTTTTATCCGCAGTTTACTATAACTGCTACGGGAGGTTTACAAAGTTTAGAGGTTGATAAATGGTTTAACGCAAACTCACTGTTTGCTAATATAGTAGGTGGTTTAACACAGCCTATTTTTAACCAGAGGCAGATAAGAACTCAGCATGAGGTTGCCAAAGCAAACCAACAACAGGCGTATATCCAGTTCCAGCAAGCTCTTGTTAATGCAGGGAAAGAGGTGTCTGACGCTCTTGCTCAGTATAACAATGAGACCAAAAAACTGGATATAAGATTAAAACAGGTTGAGTCATTAAGAAAAGCGTCTGACTATTCTGATGAGTTACTGGAGTACGGTCTTGTAAACTATCTGGAATCACTTACAGCCAAATACAGTGCGCTAAGTGCTGAGCTTGATTTGGTTAATAATAAATACCAGCAATACCTTGCCATAATTAACCTTTACAAAGCGTTAGGCGGAGGTTGGAAATAATATAATTTGGGGTAGTCCGGATTATTTGATTAATTGTTTGTTTTATGTAAAACCGTCTGATAAGGAATCTTTTATCGGGCGGTTTTGTTTTTTTAATGATAAATGTGTAACAAAACCTAAAATCATAGCGCCCAAATTATGAGAATGGTAAAAGTGATAACCCTCTCATTTTGTGACTGTTTTTAATATACATTTGTCTCGAATCACTAATAACTATGACTATGAATTTTATGCTGATGATAACAACTGCATTCATTATGGCTGCGTTGTTTTATGTAACGAATGTTTTTGAAGATTCAAATGTTTATTCCATGAGAAAAAAAGCCTTAAAGCTTTTCAGGAAAAACAGGGAAAACAGCTATAGGTTTTATATAGCACTGGAAAAGTATATAACCGAAAACAATGTATGGTCGTATAATGCTTTTGAAAATGATGATATCACATTTTCAGAGTTTCTGGAGGCGTTTAAAGAGAAACACTATATAGAATATTCCCATGAGGAGGAAATGAAGCTTACAGAGGCTAAATTAAGCCGTAAGCAGATAGAAGACTTCCTTATAAAGCTGGATTACCAATATGAGTTTATAACTGCGGTAGAATCGTCCATTCAGTTTGACGCCCATACATTTAAAAAGCAGTTAACGGCTTAGAAGATTTTAAGCAGTAAAATTATTGCTATTGACAGTATTATAATTGCAGCTGTTTGTGTTAGGAAACCAGCCTGCATCCTTTTTTCTTCCAGTAGTTTACCGTTTTTTCTAAACTGTACTTTGTTATCCCATCGGCCGGCATAATCAAAGGCGGTTATTACTTCGTAGTTATCATTCTCTATAGTAAACTCGTGTCTTGTACCAAAAAGAGCACTTTTTTGGGAAACACTTTTTCCGTTATAGGTTATGGTTTCTTCCAGTCCGTTTTGATATACGGTTATTGCAGTATCGTTAAGGGTAAAGTCGGTAGTGGTCATATTTGTAAGTGTATATAGCAAATATAAATCATCTGTTTGTTTTTTTACAGGTTGCCTGTTGATAATATTTTCTTTTAATATATAAGAAAATAATCTTACAGTTTTTATCTTAGCTGAAAATAAGGAGGTAAAGATGAAAAAGGAGATAAAAGGGCAGGGGGCTGTTGCCAATATTCATAACCATTTTGAGAAAAACAGGTATGAAAAGTCTATTTATGACGATGATTTTGAAGAGGCTGTTGCCAAAACCAAAATACAGAACATATACCCTAAAACCATTGTAAACAAGGTTAAGAATCCTGATTTACCCATGGCATACTCCATGAACCCTTATCAGGGTTGTGAACATGGTTGTGCCTATTGCTATGCCCGCCCTACCCATGAGTACTGGGGATATAGTGCCGGAGTGGATTTTGAACGGATGATACTGGCTAAAAGAAATGCTCCCGAGCTCCTCGAGAAGTTTTTTAAGAAAAAGGGATACAGGGCAGAAACCATAATGCTATCGGGTAATACCGATTGTTATCAGCCCATTGAACGAAAACTTAAAATAACCAGAGGTTTGCTGGAAGTTTGTTTAGAGTACCGGCATCCGGTTAGTATACTTACAAAAAATGCGCTGGTAACCCGTGATCTTGATATACTTACCCAACTGGCAGAGAAGAATCTGGTAACTGTAGCGTTAAGCATCCCAACCATAAATGAGGATTTGAGGAGAAAAATGGAGCCACGAACTTCATCTGTGAACACCAAGTTACAGGCGCTGGAAACAATATCTAAAGCAGGTATACCAACATTTGTAATGATAGCGCCTATAATTCCCGGATTAAACAGTATGGATATTTTACCCACTGCCGAGGCTGTTGCCAAAAGCGGAGCACATAGCTTTGGGTATACTTTGGTTCGGCTTAACGATACTGTTGAACCCGTTTTTATTGACTGGCTTGATGAACACTATCCCGACAGAAAAGACAAAGTACTGAATCAAATAGCATCACTACACGGCGGTAAGCTAGGAGAAAAAAATGTTGCCAAACGAATGGCAGGTGAAGGAAACATTGCAGATGTGATACACAATACCTTTAAAATAGCCCGCCAAAAATACTTTAAGGATAAAAAGATGGAGCCGCTTGCCACACATCTGTTTGATGGTACTAAGGGCGAGCAGCTTAGTCTTTTTTAGTTATTGTTTATAATGTTATTAATAATCATATCGGCATGTACCCTGGAGTTTTCTATAAACCATTTGTGGGTTTCCATGCCGCCACAAACTACTCCGGCAAGATATAGCCCTGTTATATTTGTTTCCATGGTTTCAGGGTTATATTGTGGGGTTAGGTTACTGTCTTCACTAATGTTTACACCACATTGCTGTATAAATTCGAGATTTGGCCTATAACCTGTAAGTGCTAAAACAAAGTCATTTTCAATGGTAACAGGTCCGTTAGGAGTGAGTATCTCTACTTCGTTCTCTTTTATTTCCGTAATGTTTGAGTTAAAGTAGGCCTTAATGCTGCCTTCGGCTATTCGGTTTTCAACATCGGGTTTAACCCAGTATTTTACTCTTGGATTAATTTCATCCTTTCGTATTACCATTGTGACATCGGCACCTTTTCGCCAGCATTCCAGTGCCGCATCTACCGATGAGTTATTGGCGCCCACTATAAGTACTTTTCTAAAGGCATATTCATGAGCTTCCTTGTAATAATGACTTACTTTAGGAAGATGTTCTCCTGGTACATCCATGTAAATAGGGATGTCATAAAATCCGGTAGCAATCACCACATTTTTAGCAGTATAGTTTGCCTTATCTGTAGCTATTGTGAATTCGCTATCAGTTTTATTTATAGTTTCTACCTTTTCAAACAGTTTTATATTCAGGCTAAAATAGCGCTGAATGTTGCGGTAGTACTCCAGTGCTTCCTGCCTGCCCGGTTTTGGAGCTATGCAGTTAAACGGAATATTGCCTATTTCCAGTTTTTCGGCTGTAGAGAAAAACGTCATGTACAACGGGTAGTTAAACAGGCTGTTTACTAAAGCGCCTTTTTCCAGTATGATGTAGTTAAGTCCTTTTTGATGTGCAGCTATGGCACAGGCCATACCTATAGGGCCACCACCAACGATAACAAGGTCATAAGTATTTACTTTTGCCATGAGGTATAGGGGTTTTGGCTAAGGTAAGAGTTGTAGTATCGGTTATCTCCTGTTACCTCTTCACCCAGCCATGCGGGTTTTAAAAAAGTTTCGTTCTCATCGTTAAGCTCTACCTCGGCAATAATAAGTCCGTTATTATCACCAAAAAACTCATCTACTTCAAAAACATGGTCGCCATAGGGAATTTCATATCTTATCTTGTCAATACTTCCCAGTTCGCACAGCTGTAAAAGCTGTTCGGCATCATGTAGGGGAATTTCTTTTTCCCATTCCATGCGTGTAGTGCCCAGTTCATTCCCTTTTCCTTTAACGGTAAGGTAGCCACAGTCACCTTTAATGCGTACTCTTACGGTTCTTTCAGGGTGAGAATTGAGATAGCCCTGAACTATCCTTTTATGGTTTGAAGCCTCATTTTTGAAGTCTAAGTTCAAAACAAGGAATTTTCGTTCAATTTCAATCATAATCAAATACTAAAATTATACGCAAGGTAGTGAAAATATAAAGTCCTATTTGTATTTTTACGCAAGCATAGTAATACCTGCCTCTGCCCTATGAAGTTAAAAAAACCAAGACGTAAAGCTACCCTTAAAGAATTTTTCGAATTAAATTTTGAAGAAAACAACCTGTGGGAATACAAAGCGGATGAAGTTGATTTGCTGGCAGAACTGGTAGATATTATCCGTCCTAAAAAACTCAATAAGGTTTATTCGGTTGATATAAGTGAGCTTATATTACTGCTAAGGGATAATGAGCATTACTGTAGCGGTTTTTCAAAATACTTAAAGGGAATACTAAAGCAAAAGAAATTCAGTAAAATACTTACCGATGCAGGTATACTTACTGATGCCGATTTTTTCTATGAGGTTAAAAAAAGGCTTTTTGCCAAGTTTATTCCCGATCAGCCGAAAAAGGACACGCTGGAATATGTTTTGAATCAGGTGTTTTTTGTGAAAACCGATCCGTTATGGATCAGGAAAATACCTTATGAGCAAATTGAGGCAGTATTTGACTTGGTTAAGTTTAGTTCTGTATACACCTCGATAGTCAATAAGAGTCCGCTAGCCGAACTGCTTTTTGCTATTGATGTTACCATACACCGAATTGCCGGGCGTGCACTGGAAAGTGATGTGATTAAGATGGTTCCCGAATATGAGAACATGGAAAGCCCTTTCCTTGAAATCCAAAAGGAATTTGCCCTGCTTACCGAAAAGCTTATTCAGGATAAAAACAACTTTTTTGATCCTAAGGATTTAGGCTACAAACAACTCATGATACTGCATAAGCAGTGTATAGATTATGTACAGATTGCCTTTAAGAACAGTGAGAAATATGGTATATCGTTAAGGGTAAACCAAAGCCTGTTGCGTATAAGGCAACAGCTTTTCAGGCTGCAAACGCTTTTGCCATTACTGGTTTTGAATGATGCTGATGATGCCCGAAAAAACTCTATTAAACTGGCACTCGACCTTATTGAGTACAATTGTGATAAAACCAATGTAAGGAAGCTGATAAGCGAAAGTACACAGCTACTATCTTATGAGGTTACCCAGCATACTGCCATTACGGGCGAACACTATATTACAAAAGACCGTGCCGATTATTTCAGGATGTTCTGGACGGCGGCGGGTGGTGGTGTAATTGTTGCCATAGCCTGTATTTTAAAGGTTTTCCTTTCTAAAATGGATAACAGTGCTTTTGGGCATGCCTTTTTTTACAGCCTGAACTATGCCCTTGCCTTTATAGGGATTTACCTTTGCGGATTTACCCTTGCCACAAAGCAACCTGCCATGACGGCTTCGGCATTAATACGCTCACTGGAAATAGGACGTAAATCAACAGAAAATGAAGATGAGAAACACAAGGCATTTGCCGAGTTTTTTGCCAGAGTATTCCGTTCCCAGTTCATAGCTTTTGTTGGGAATGTGTTGTTTGCCTTTCCGGTTGCTTTATTGGGTATATGGCTTATAGATATTGTTTTTGATTATAATTTGGCGTTAACCAAATGGTATAAACTAATTAACGATTTGAGTCCGGTACACTCACTGGCTATATTCCATGCCGCCATTGCGGGGATATTCCTTTTCCTATCGGGGATTATTGCCGGGAGTGTTGCCAATAGGGACAAACACGAACAAATGTATTACCGTATTGAGGAGCATCCGCTTTTAAAATTGAGTATAGGGCGTGTTAAGACCAAAAAATTATCAGAATGGTATGAGAGGCGTTGGGCGGGTATCGTTTCTAACTTTTGGTTTGGTGTTTTTATGGGAAGTACTGCCTCTATAGGTATATTCCTTGGGCTTAACCTGGATATCCGACACATTACCTTTGCCAGTGGTAACCTTGCACTTGGGCTTTATGGTGCTAACTATAACGTATCGGGCTGGATGCTTTTTTGGGGTATTTTCGGTATAGGTATTATTGGTTTAATCAACTTCATGGTAAGCTTTGGTCTTTCTATGGGGCTGGCGTTCCGTTCCAGAAATATTCCTTTCTCTGAGGTTAGGCCTGTAATAAGCTCTATCTGGGCGCATTTTAAGCGCAGACCTGCTACATTCTTCTTCCCTCGTATGAAAAGCCAGAATAAGGCTTAATTTTCGCTTTTATAAAGTAATTTTACCGTATGGAACTTCAGGAGTCTTTACGAAAGATAATCCATGTGGATATGGATGCGTTTTATGCCTCTGTGGAGCAAAAGGATAATCCTGAGCTTCGCGGAAAGCCTATTGCTGTAGGCGGAGGTTCCAGCAGGGGAGTGGTAGCAGCAGCCAGTTATGAGGCACGTAAGTTTGGAGTACGCAGTGCCATGAGTGGCTATCTTGCCAAAAAGAAATGCCCGCAGCTTATATTTGTAAGACCACGATTTGAACGTTACAGGGAAGTATCTTATCAGATAAGGAAAATTTTTCTGGATTATACTGATTTGGTTGAACCGCTTTCGCTGGATGAGGCCTACCTGGATGTTACCATAAACAAAAAAGGGAACCCAAGTGCTACCATGATTGCCGAAGAAATAAGGCAACGTATTTTTGAGGCTACAGGATTAACGGCTTCTGCCGGGATTTCCATCAATAAATTTATTGCTAAAGTAGCCAGTGACTACAATAAGCCTAACGGACAAAAAACGGTTAACCCTGATGAGGTGCTGGAGTTTTTGGAAAATTTGGCAATTGGTAAGTTTTATGGTGTAGGTAAGGTAACTCAGGAAAAAATGTACCAACTGGGTATTTTTACCGGAGCCGACTTAAAAGCCAAGAGTGTTGAATATCTTACGGAGAATTTTGGTAAATCAGGAGCTTATTACTACCATGTGGTAAGGGGTATACATAACAGTGCTGTTAAACCCGACAGAATTGTAAAATCAGTAGGGACAGAGCATACTTTTTTTGAAAACCTCGTTTCGGAAGTATTTATGATTGAGAAGCTGGACGATATTTCTAAAGAACTCGATAAACGGCTTAAAAAGAAAAAAATAGCCGGTAAAACGATAACCCTTAAAATAAAATACAGTGATTTTACCGTGCAAACCCGTAGTAAAACATTGCCTTACTATATATCAGACAGGGCACTTATAATGGAAACGGTTAAAGAGCTCCTGTATCAGGAAAAGATAAAAGATTCGGTCAGGCTGCTTGGTATATCATTGGCTAACCTTAACAATGAGGAGAAAGAAGGAGAGAAGAAAAAAGAGGTTGCCGTACAACTTAGATTTGATTTTTAGTTAATAAAAAAGCCGACTATATCAGTCGGCTTAAATATTCTATAAAGTGTTTTAGTCTCTGCTTGATAGTTTGGCTAATAATCTAAGTATTTCAAGATAAAGCCATACCAGTGTTACCATAAGTCCTATAGCGCCAAACCATTCCATATATTTAGGAAGTCTTCTTTTGGCTCCGGTTTCAATCATATCAAAATCAAGGAAAAGGTTAAGTGCGGCGATAACAATTACAAAAATGCTAATACCTATACTCATTAATGAATTATCATAATGAACCGGTTGCCACGATGTAAACAGGCTGATAACCCAACTAACTAAATAGTACGTTACGATGGCAAGTGTTGAAGCTACTACTATTGACTTAAACTGTTCGGTTACCTTAACTATTTTAAACCTGTATAATGCTAAGCATACAATAAAGGTTACAAAGGTGCCGGCAACAGCCTGGATAATAATTTCAGAATAATAATTTTCTGCAAAAACAGCAGATATGGCTCCTATAAAAAGTCCTTCAAATAAAGCATAAGCAGGGGCTAAGTAAGGAGAGTACTTAGGTTTAAACGATGCTATTAAAACCATTACAAAAGCAAGTATTGCTCCCACTATGGCTAACGGCATTGGGTTTTGTCCGTTTACACCCATCCACCAGGTATAAGCAGCACTTCCTATTAGCATGGCTAACAGGATAAAACTTTTATTGATAGCTCCGTTAACAGTCATTGTTTCATTGTAATCAATTATCTGTACCGGGCGGCCCTGCTCGTCAAAAACAGTTGTTTCTGCAGGTTTTGAAAATGACTTGTTTTTTAAAAACGGATTGTTAGATTTAAGGTTCATGTGTGATTGTTTTTACAGTATCAAATATATATCTTCTTTACAAAAGAAAAAAGCCTGCTTGATGGCAGGCTTAGTTAAAATTTATTTTGGTAGTGAGACTACTCTATTTCAGAAACCCTAAGTGTGTTAACCATACCTTTTTCTATAACCGGCATAGCAACAAGGTTAATAATCATATCACCTTTCTCTACATATTTCATTTCGTGTGCAATTGCATTCACGTCTTCTACAGTTTCGTCAGTACTTGTTAGCTTATCGTAGTAAAAAGCATTAACCCCCCATAAAAGGTTCATTTGTGCAAGTATGCGCTTGTTAGAAGTATATACAAGTATGTGTGCATTTGGTCTCCATGCCGAGATTTGGAATGCAGTATAACCACTGTTTGTTAGTGTTGAAATAGCTTTTGCTTTAATTACGTTTGCCATTTGTGCAGCGTGGTAACAAATAGATTTTGTTATAAAACGCTTGGTTCTAACCTGTGGTGTATTTTGAGGAACTGAGATTAGCGGAGAATCTTCTACAGATTCGATAATCTGAGTCATTTTTTCAATAACCTGTACCGGGTAGCTACCTACAGATGTTTCACCTGAAAGCATTACCGCATCGGCACCGTCCATAACCGAGTTTGCCACATCATTCACCTCTGCTCTTGTAGGAGTAAGGCTTGTAATCATGGTTTCCATCATTTGTGTAGCGATGATTACAGGGATACGGGCAGTTTTAGCACGGTGAACCAGTTTTTTCTGGATAAGCGGTACTTCCTGTGCAGGAACTTCCACACCAAGGTCACCACGAGCCACCATAAGTGCATCACAAAAAGCAACAATCTTATCGATGTTCTCTACAGCCTCAGGCTTTTCGATTTTAGCAACGATTGGAATTTTATAAGCTGAATGCTCTGAGATAAGATCCTGAAGTTCTTCAAGGTCTTTTGGAGTTCTAACAAATGAAAGAGCAATCCAGTCTACCTCCTGCTTAATAGCAAAGATGGCATCTTTAACGTCTTTTTCGGTAAGAGCCGGTAAAGAAACTTTTGTATTAGGAAGGTTAACTCCTTTTTTAGATTTTAAAGGTCCGCCCTGTACAACAACGGCTTTAACCTCGTCTACTTTGTTTGTTTCAAGAACTTCAAAGATAAGTTTACCGTCATCCAGTAATATTCTTTCTCCCGGATTTACATCGTTAGGGAATTCTTTGTAGTTCATATATACTTTCTCGGCAGTACCAAGTATGTCCTGTGCAGTTGTAAAAGTGATTATATCACCTTTGTCTACTACAACATCTTCTTTCATTACACCTACCCTTAGTTTTGGACCCTGAAGGTCGGCAAGTATAGCGGTATTATAACCAAACTCGTTGCTTAGACCTCTGATTATGCTGATGCGTTCTTTTACATCCTCATAATCGGCATGTGAAAAGTTTATCCTGAAAACGTTTACACCTGCATCAATCATGTCTTTAATTACCTCTCTTGTGCTGCAGGCAGGTCCCAGTGTAGCTACAATTTTAGTTTTTTTATTTGTTGGCATTCTTAAAAAATTAAATTGTTTTTCGATTTTAGTTTTTGGTGGTCAATTTTATAAGCGGTAGTAACCTGACGTATTTTGAGTAGCTTTTCCACAAGCTCCTCAATCGCAAAATTCCCACAAATGTTCTCTATTTTTATAATGTAATCCACTTTTTTGAATTCCGGTAAAAGGAAGACATTAGTGCTCACGTCAAACCCTGCGGCATCAAACAGTGAAATACTTTCCTGTTGTTTGCTCACTATGGTGTTTTTGTTTTCCAGAAGGTTCCAGGTTATTTCTTTATCCTCGTCTTCATAAATGAACCTTGAAAAACAGCTTTCACCTTCTTTAACCTTGATCTCTATATCTTTTGGGCTTTTTTCAAGGAGAATTGACAGTTCACGATTAATGAAATATGCCAGCCTGTAGTCTTCCAGGGAAGAGTGTATGGCGATTAATTCATAATCGATTGTAACGAAGTCATCAATCAGCAGTTTGTGAATAGCCATTATTATTCTGAATAATAAGGCGTAAATATACTACTTATAACTTACAAAAAATAGTCTTAAAATTAAGTTAACGGTAAATTATCAACGAAAACGTTATAGTTTACTGTTAAATTCATTTATTTTTTGTTAATTTTTTCCTGAAATGCAAAATAGGCTCTTTGGGATGCTTTTTCTTCGGCTTTCTTTTTTGAAGTTGCTCTGGCTTTGGCCACAATTTTTCCGTCAATTTTTAAACGTACACCAAAATGCTTAACATCTTCATTACCGTTGTCTTCAAAAACATCGTAATGAAACTGTTTTTTTTCTTTTTGGCACCATTCAATAACAAGGCTTTTGTAGCTAATAACCTTACCCTCAAGTTTAGGGATGTCTACATAAGGTACAATTACCTTTTTATTGATGAATTTTTCGCAGTAAGTAAAACCTCTGTCAAGATAAATAGCTCCTACAAAGGCCTCAAAAAGGTTACCGTGTATGTTTTCGCCAAAATGTTGTGCAGATACTTTACTCTCAACCCATTTTATAAGGTTAAGATCGCGCCCCAGTTCGTTTAAGTGTTCACGGCTTACAATTTTAGAGCGCATTTTGGTAAGGTAGCCTTCGTCTCCGGTAGGTACCTCTTTAAACAGGTGTGCTGCAATTACAGATCCCAGCATGGCATCTCCTAAAAACTCAAGACGTTCGTAGTTTATAGGATTACCGTTTTCATCTGTTTTGTTTGAAGAGCGGTGTGTAAACCCTTTTCGGTAATGTGATAGTTCTACCGGGTTAAATCCCAGTATTTTTCTCATTTCTTCAAAAAAAATCCCGTCTTCAGGAGAGCGGGATTTGTTGAATATTTTCTTTATAATGCCCATTAAAGGATAATTATAATTCCAGTTTTTTAACCAATACGCACGCATTGTGACCGCCAAAACCAAACGTGTTACTCATAGCAACCTTTACGTCTCTTTTCTGAGCTTTGTTGAAAGTGAAGTTTAGTTTTGGATCGATGTTCTCGTCATCAGTGAAATGGTTGATGGTTGGAGGAACAATTCCGTGCTTTATTGAAAGTATTGAAGCAATTGCCTCTATAGCCCCGGCAGCACCAAGAAGGTGACCTGTCATGGACTTTGTTGAGTTAAGGTTAAGGTTATATGCGTGCTCGCCAAATACTTCAAGTATGGCTTTAGACTCGGCAATATCTCCAAGTGGAGTAGATGTACCGTGCATATTAACAGCATCAACATCTGATGGCTGTAAACCAGCATCCCTTAAACAGTTAAGCATAACATTTTTAGCACCAAGCCCTTCTGGGTGTGGAGCAGTAATGTGGTGAGCGTCGGCACTCATACCGCCTCCGCCAATTTCGCAGTAAATAGTAGCGCCCCTTGCAATTGCGTGCTCATACTCTTCAATAACAAGCGAACCTGCACCTTCACCAAGTACAAAACCGTCGCGGTCTTTGTCCATTGGTCTTGAAGCTGTTTGCGGATCGTCGTTTCTTGTAGAAAGCGCGTGCATAGCGTTAAAACCACCCATACCTGCAATGGTAACGGCAGCCTCACTACCTCCGGTAACCATAACATCTGCATGGCCTAAACGAATGTAGTTAAAAGCGTCTATTAAAGCGTTTGTTGATGATGCACAGGCAGAAACCGTTGTGAAGTTAGGTCCTCTAAAGCCATATTTCATAGAAATGTGACCACCTGCAATATCAGCTATCATTTTAGGAATAAAGAAAGGGTTGAATTTTGGAGTACCGTTACCGGCAGCAAAGTTCATTACTTCTTCCTGGAAAGTCTCTAGACCTCCAATACCTGAACCCCAAATTACACCTACTCTGTCTTTATCCAGTGTATCAAAATCAAAATTGGCGTCTTTTACAGCCTCATCGCTAGAAACAATGGCATACTGAGCGTAACGGTCCATTTTTCTTGCTTCTTTTCTGTCTATAAAATCTTCTACCTTGAAATTTTTTACTTCGCAGGCAAATTTTGTTTTGAAGTTAGTCGTATCAAAATATGTAATAGGGGCAGCACCGCTAACTCCGTTGATAAGGCTGTTCCAGTACTCCTCAACGTTGTTTCCTATAGGTGTAAGGGCGCCTAAGCCGGTTACTACAACTCTTCTTAATTTCATAAGTTAAATTTTATAGTTTCAATTTATAGAACAATACCCATGCGTCTCTATTGAAAATAATAAGAAAACATGGGCATCAGGATATATTATGAATGGATAAACCCGTTCATTTTATCAAAGCGTTTAACGCAAAAGTTGGTAAGACAATAAATAAGAACATCCATGCATCAGATACATGGATGTATATTATTTATTATTTTTTTGCTTCTTCTATGTAAGAAATAGCCTGACCAACAGTAGAGATGTTCTCAGCCTGATCGTCTGGAATCTGAATATCGAATTCTTTTTCAAACTCCATGATAAGCTCAACAGTGTCTAGTGAATCTGCTCCTAGATCATTTGTGAAGCTAGCCTCTGTTACAACCTCATTTTCGTCAACACCTAATTTGTCTACGATAATCGCTTTTACTCTTGATGCAATGTCTGACATAATCTTTAATTTTAGAATTTAAATTGATGGCAAAAATAAAAAACTTTATTTTAAAACCATGTTTTACTAAAAAAATGTGACTACTAAAATAAAAAATTAATTTTAGAAATTTGCCAGAGAGCCTTTATTTTACAGTTTATTATTCTTTTTTTTGCACTTTGAAAAAAATTTAAAAAAGGTATGAAAAACATAGTACTTTTTGCTTCAGGAGGGGGGTCTAACGCCGAAAAAATCATGGAATATTTCGGTAAAAAAGACGAATTTAATGTTGTTGGACTGTTTACTAACAACCCAAATGCGGGTGCAATTAACAGGGCAAAAAGCTATAATGTGCCTGTTTTTGTGTTTAACAGAGAGGAGTTAAACGGTGATTTTGTGCTTAAAAATGTGCAAAATTTAAATCCGGATGTTATTGTTTTAGCCGGATTTTTATGGAAATTCCCTTCTAATATAATAGCTCAGTATCCTGATAAGGTAGTAAATATACACCCTGCACTGTTGCCAAAATATGGCGGAAAAGGTATGTATGGTATACATGTGCATACAGCTGTTTTGGAAAATAAAGAGGAGGAGACAGGTATTACCATACACTATGTGAATGATAATTATGACGAAGGGAATATTATTTTTCAGGCTACGGTAAAAGTGTCAGACTGTACTACTCCGCAGGAAGTAGCATCAAGAGTGCTTGCTTTAGAGCATGAACATTTCCCTAGAGTTATAGAGGAGTTTTTGAGTAAGTAATTTAATTTTTCACCATTACGGGTGTTTAACAAGTCAATTTCATTATTTTAAAATGAGTCACCAAATACATATATATACAGATGGCGCGGCTAAGGGAAATCCGGGGCCGGGCGGCTATGGTGTGGTTATGGAACAGGTGGGTACGGGCTATAAAAGGGAATTTTATGAAGGTTTCAGGAAAACGACCAATAACCGTATGGAACTGCTGGCTGTTATTGTTGGTTTGGAAAAACTTAAAAACCCGGGGATGTCGGTACTTGTGGTGTCCGATTCCAAATATGTGATTGACTCCATTACCAAAGGCTGGGTTTTTGGCTGGGAGAAAAAAGGGTATGCCGGTAAAAAAAATCCCGACCTATGGAAACGCTTTCTTAAAATATACAGGCAACACAAGGTTGATTTCAAGTGGGTAAAAGGACATAATAACCACCCTCAAAACGAACGTTGTGATCAGTTGGCTGTTATGGCCTCACAGCAACCTGTTCTTAATGTTGATGCTTATTATGAGGCTGATGATGATAAGTTGTTATAGATTTAACTCCAGCTCATATTTATAATGACGAGATTGTCTTTTATTTTTACTGTTCCGCCTATTGCTCCCTTTTCTCCGGAAATGACATAGGTTTTTGTGTTGTTTCTTTCACGGAGCTGAATTTTGTTCAGTTTTTTATTTTTCTTAATCCAATTTTTAATTTCCTTGGTGTTTGCAGTAAATTCAAGAATATACTGTCTTGTAAACATACTTCCCCGTTTAGTGATGTTTATGTTTTTATTTTCAATGGGGAGTTCTGTAAGTCCGCTCCATTCCAAAGTGGTTTTTATAGCGTTATCCTTTTGCCATGGGAAAACAATATTTGAAAAAACAAACAGATAAACTGTTAATAGTGCTATGGCAGATAAAGATAATAATGTTTTAAAAGCTTTTTTCATAGGTGAGGTTTGTTGTGTTAAAAATATAAAAAATCCGCTATAAATTAATGTAGCGGATTATTCGTATTTCTGTTGAAAAAGTGTTTAACTATTAAAAGCCTCTTCCAGTTTTGCGATGTCCAGCTTTTTCATTTGCAGTAGCGCATTCATTACTTTGCCTGTTTTGGTCTTATCGGGGTCGCTAAGTAATTTGTAGAGTATATTTGGGACAACCTGCCACGATACGCCAAACTGATCTTTAAGCCAACCGCACTGTTGTGATTCGGGGTTTCCGCCTTCACGAAGTTTTTCCCAGTAGTAATCAACCTCTTCTTGGTTTTCACATTTAATAATAAAGGAAACCGATTCGTTTAGTTGAAATAAAGGTCCGCCGTTTAGTCCAACGAATTTGGTGCCGTGAGCAATAAAATCAACGGTCATTACAGCTCCCTCGGGCATACCGTGTATTTCCTGTCCTTCTTTGCCATAATGTGTGGTGCTTAGTATTTTGCCGTCACTAAATACTGAGGTGTAAAATTTAGCGGCTTCTTCGGCATTTCTGTCAAACCATAAATTAACGGTAAGCGGTTCAAAGTTTTTTGAATTTTTCATAATACATTATTTGATTGATTTTAAGAATATTACAAAGTTATATGTAATGGTTTGAGGGTAAAGGGTGAATAACAGACAAAGCATGGTGTATATCCCGACAAACTATAAAAAATAGCTGTTGCAGGCATAAATGAAATTTATAGACAAATTTGTTGTTATCCAACTTATGGAGTATCTTTGCAGCTTCATTTTTAAACTGTTTATGAATAAATTACTTATTGTAGGTTCAGTTGCTTTTGATGCTATCGAAACACCTTTCGGGAAAACCGATAAGATACTTGGCGGAGCAGGGACTTATATTGGCTTAGCGTCTTCTTTTTTCAAAGTGAAGTCGGCCATCGTTTCAGTAGTAGGAGAAGACTTTCCTCAAGAGCATATCGACTTATTTACAAACAGGGGAATTGACGTTTCGGCCATCGAGGTGGTAAAAGGCGGAAAAACCTTTTTCTGGAAAGGACGTTACCATAACGACCTTAACTCAAGGGATACCCTGGAAACGCAATTAAACGTACTTGGCGATTTTCAGCCTAAAGTTCCTCAAAACTTCAAAGATGCCGATGTGGTAATGCTGGGTAACCTGCACCCTTTGGTACAAATTAGTGTGCTTGACCAAATGGAGAAAGCACCTAAGCTTGTTGTGCTTGATACCATGAACTTTTGGATGGACTGTGCCCTGCCTGAACTAAAGGAAGTTATTAAGCGTGTAGATGTTATTACCGTTAATGACGAAGAGGCAAGACAGCTAACGGGAGAATATTCTCTTGTTAAGGCAGCAGCTAAGATCCATGAAATGGGACCTGAGTATGTAGTGATTAAAAAAGGAGAACACGGCGCATTGCTGTTTCATGATAAGCAGGTGTTTTTTGCACCGGCACTTCCGCTTGAAGAGGTGTTTGACCCAACAGGAGCAGGAGATACGTTTGCAGGAGGATTTACAGGTTATATAGCCCAAAGCGAAAACCTGTCGTTCAAAAATATGAAGAACGCCATAATTTATGGTTCGACCCTTGCTTCATTTTGCGTAGAGCAGTTTGGTACCCAACGAATGGAAAATGTTTCCAAGGAAGAGGTCATAGACCGCCTGCAGCAGTTTAAGGCATTAACCCAGTTTGATATATCGCTGGATTTAGAAAACGAAGAAGAGTAAAAAATACTAAGGCCTCATTGTGGGGCTTTTTTTAATAAACACGACAATAACACAACTATGAGCGACGCTTTAAAGCATGAATGTGGTATAGCACTTTTAAGATTACGTAAGCCTTTAGAGTATTATAAAGAGAAATACGGTACGGCCTTTTACGGAGTGCAAAAAATGTATTTGCTGATGGAAAAACAGCATAACCGCGGGCAGGATGGTGCCGGGTTTGCGAGTGTGAAAATGGATGTTAAGCCGGGTCAGCGCTACATAAGCAGGATACGTTCTAACAAACAACAACCTATACAGGATATATTTACTCAGATAAACGGAAGGATTAATGAGGAGATGATTGCGCATCCTGAATATGCTAACGATGTGCAGCTTCAAAAAGAAAATGTACCTTATGTTGGAGAAGTATACTTAGGGCACGTAAGATATGGTACGTTTGGTAAAAACAGTATAGAGAGTGTTCACCCTTTCCTTCGCCAAAACAGCTGGATGCACCGCAACCTTATCGTTGCAGGTAACTTTAACCTTACTAACGTTAAGGAGCTTTTTGATAGCCTTGTAGAGTTAGGGCAGCACCCTAAAGAACTTGCCGATACGGTAACTGTAATGGAAAAAATAGGTCACTTCCTTGATGAAGAGGTGATTGATTTATATCAGGAATGTAAAAAAGAAGGTTTCACTAAACTGGAAGCTTCTGCAGAAATTGCTAAGAGACTAAATATTGCAAATATACTTAAGCGCGCGTCTAAAAAATGGGATGGTGGTTATGCTATGGCAGGTATGATGGGACACGGAGATGCTTTTGTGATGCGAGATCCTGCAGGTATCCGTCCGGCATACTACTACCAGGATGATGAAATTGTGGTAGTTGCTTCAGAAAGGCCGGTTATCCAAACCGTTTTCAATGTTCCGTTTGATGCAGTTCAGGAGTTAGATCCGGGGCATGCAGTAATCGTTAAGAAAGACGGTAGCATGAACATTGAGGAGATTAATCCGGCATTGCCTAAAAAAGCATGTTCGTTTGAAAGGATTTATTTCTCAAGAGGTAGTGATGCCGAGATATATGAAGAGCGTAAGCAACTAGGTCGTTTAGTGTTGCCACAGGTACTTGAGGCAATTGAAAGCGATACAGATAATGCAGTATTCTCATATATTCCTAATACAGCAGAAACTTCTTTCTTTGGTATGGTTGAGGCGGCACAGGACTTCCTTAATAAAAGAAAGAACGATTATATACTTGATAACAAGGATACATTAACAGAAGATAGCCTTAGGGAATTACTTTCGGTCAAAATCCGTACAGAGAAAGTAGCTATTAAAGATGCTAAACTAAGAACCTTTATTACTGAAGACAGTAGCAGGGACGACTTAGTGGCTCACGTTTATGATGTTACTTATGGTGTTATTAAGCCGGAAGATAACCTGGTTATTATTGACGACAGTATTGTAAGGGGGACTACGCTTAAAAAGAGCATCATTAAAATGATGGACAGGCTTAACCCTAAGCGTATTGTTGTGGTTTCTTCTGCTCCGCAAATCAGGTACCCTGACTGTTATGGTATCGATATGGCGAAACTTGAAGGTCTTATTGCCTTTAAGGCGGCTCATGAGCTTCTTATTGAAAGAGGTATGGAGCATATTGTGGAAGATGTTTACAAGAAATCAAAAGCGCAGGAAAATCTTCCTGATAACGAGGTGATAAACTATGTGAAAGAGTTTTATGCACCGTTTACAGATGAAGAGATTTCTAACAAAATAGCTGAGATGCTAAGTTCGGATGAAATTGATGCTGAAGTTAAGATTATTTACCAAAGTGTAGAGAATCTTCACAAGGCGTGTCCGAAGAATTTAGGTGACTGGTATTTTACAGGTGAATACCCTACCCCGGGAGGTAACCGTGTGGTTAACAGAGCCTTTATTAATTTTTACGAAGGAAATGATGCAAGAGCCTACTAATCAGGTTTCAAAGGTCTGTTAATCAGGGGTGAAAATTGCATTTCGTCGATTATTTGAACTTTTTACCTGATTTTTGACCGAAAAACTTGCAAAATATCAATCGTAATCTTACTTTTACAGCAAAATAGCATTAGTAAATTAATTTTTACGGTATTTTTGGGGGCAAAGAAGGGGAAACATTGTTTCCCCTTCTTATTTTAAAAAGCATTTCAATCGTTTAATATATTGCTGTTTACAGCAAAAAAGGGAGCTCAAATGAACTCCCTTTTTTTATTGTTGTATCAAAAAGTATTTACTTTTTGATAACTTTTATTTTTCGTTAGCATAACGTCTTGCTACTTCTTCCCAGTTTACTACGTTAAAGAAAGCCTCAATATAGTCAGGTCTTCTGTTTTGGTAGTTTAGGTAGTAAGCGTGTTCCCAAACGTCAAGTCCAAGTATTGGAGTACCTCCGCAACCTACTTCCGGCATTAGCGGGTTGTCTTGGTTTGGAGTAGCGCAAACTTCAAGTTTACCACCTTTGTGAACACATAACCAAGCCCATCCAGAGCCAAATTGTGTAGCGGCAGCTTTAGAGAATTTTGCTTTGAACTCTTCAAAAGAACCAAAAGCTTTTTCTATAGCAGCTTCAAGTTCACCTGTTGGCTGGCCTCCACCTTTTGGAGAAAGTATTTGCCAAAACAGGTTGTGGTTGTAAAAACCGCCACCGTTATTTCTAACCGCACCGTTAGCCGGGTCAAGGTTAATTAAAATATTTTCAATTGTTTTACCTTCTAAGTCAGTTCCTGCTATGGCGTTATTTAGGTTGGTAGTATATGCATTATGGTGCTTTGTATGGTGTATTTCCATAGTGCGGGCATCAATATGTGGCTCCAGCGCATCATACGCATACGGAAGTTTTGGTAATTCAAAAGCCATAATATGTCAAAATTTAAAGATTAATATTAATTTTAATCCAAATTTAGAAATTTTACGCTTTATAACGAAATAAGATTTTGTTATAATTTATCTTACTAAATGCTAATACCATAAAAAAACAGAGTGAAAAAAGCTGCTTTTTCAATATACAACGCTTCTGCGGGCTCGGGAAAAACCTACATGCTTGTAAAAGAGTATTTAAAGATACTTCTGCTGGCAGGAAGCGACGATGTTTACAGAAAAATACTGGCCATTACTTTTACCAATAAGGCGGTAGAGGAAATGAAAAACAGGATTATTGCTAACCTGTCTGAATTTTCTAAAAACGAACCCGATATTAAAGCGGAAGGTTTGATGAAAACACTTTCGGCAGAAACCGGACTCACACTGGCTACTATTAAAGATAAATCGAAAGCCATAATTAAACATATAATCCATAATTATGCTTCGTTTGACATCTCTACTATCGATAGGTTTACACATAAGGTAATACGTGCTTTTGCACACGATCTTAATCTTTCGGTATCTTTTGATGTATCGCTTGAAACCGAAAACCTGCTTCAGGAGGCTGTTGATGCTATTATTGCAAAAGCAGGGGAGAATGATGTGCTTACCAACTTGCTTGTGGATTTCTCGGTAGATAAAACCGATAATGATAAGAGTTGGGATGTTACCTACGAGTTATTTGAAATAGGTAAGCTGCTTATCAATGAGAACAACCGTAATGAGGTAGCGCAATTTAGTGATAAACCCATTGAGGAATTTCTTTTTATAAAAGAGAAACTTAAACAGAATATTGAACAGCTTGAAGAGGACAGCAGGCAGACTGCCGATGCTATTTTCGCTCTTTTGGAACAAAAAGGGATTGACCTAAAATCATTTTCCAGAGGGACATTTCCTAACCATGTTGGCTATATACAAAAAGGGGAACTGAAATCTACTCATAAAAAATACCACGAACCGGAAGATATAGCTGTAAATAAGGCTTCGAAAGACAGAGAGATAATCGAGGGTATTTCGGGTGAGTTGATTGCGATGCTAAAAAGGGCTTATGTGAATTATGAGAAAAAGAATTTCTATGAAGCTTTCCTTAAAAATATTACGCCGTTATCACTACTTAATTCCATAAGCCAGGAACTGGAGCGTATCCAGAAAGAGCAGAACGTACTTTCGATATCCGAATTCAATGCTATTATATACAGGGAAATTCAAAATCAGCCTGCGCCTTTTATTTATGAAAGGTTAGGAGAAAGATACAGGCACTTTTTTATTGATGAATTTCAGGATACTTCACAAATGCAGTGGTTTAATCTGATTCCGCTTATCGATAACTCTCTGGCATCTGAAGATATGGGGGTAAAAGGTTCGCTTATGGTAGTGGGCGACCCTAAACAGTCTATTTATCGCTGGCGTGGCGGTAAGGCCGAACAGTTTATAGAACTCAGTAAGGAATACAATCCGTTTTCCAATCCTGATAAGGAGATTATCGAACTGGGACAAAACTACAGGAGTTACAGCGAGGTGATTAATTTTAATAACGAGCTGTTCTCTATGCTCTCGGGCGAATTTGATGATCCTGATTATAAGGATTTGTATGCTAATCATAGCAGGCAGGACTTTAACAGCAAAACGGGAGGGTATGTAAACATATCTTTCCTTCCGGAGGTTCAGCAACAGGATCATGCAGAGGATGCACCCGATAAAAACCAACTGTACCTTGAGGCGGTGCTCCAAACCATACAAAAGGTTAGGGAGAAAGGTTTTGCTTACAGGGATATCGTTTTACTTACCCGCAAGAGGCAACCGGGGGTGTTGTTGGCTAATTTTTTAACCGAGAATAAAATCCCAATACTTTCTTCCGAAACATTGCTAATTGAAAATGCCGCTGAGGTTAAGCTTATCATTAATCTATTACGCTATTTAAAAAGTAATGCTAATAAGGAAGCTAAAGCACACTTTTTATATTTTGCGGCTACCAGTCAGGGTATGGGAGAGAAAACCCACGATTTTATCAGTGAGGGTATGGAGCAGCCTAATGAGGAGCAGCTGGAAAACTGGCTTGGAGAATATGGTATACATATCTCCTTTAGGAATTGCAGAAAGCGTTCGCTGTATGAAGCTGTAGAAAGTATTATAGATGCCTTTATAAAAGATAAGAGTAACCAGTCTTACGTACAGTATTTTCTGGATCTTGTATTGGAAAAAGATGTAAGGAGTCAGTCGGGTATATCGGATTTTCTGGAGTACTGGGATAACAATGGGTCAAAATTCAGTATTCCGTCTCCCGAAGGGAATGATGCAGTACGTATAATGACCATACATAAATCAAAAGGACTGGAGTTTCCGGTTGTGATTTTCCCTTTTGCCGAAGAGGATTATGCTAAATCACCCCGCAGTAAAATGTGGCTGGAGCTGGATGATGATACCCTTGGTTTTCAAAAAGCACTTATTGACAGTAAAAAGGAAGTAGCTGAATATGGTGAAAAAGCCTCACAGCTTTATCATATAAAATCACAGGAAGAATTACTGGACAATATTAATATACTGTATGTGGCACTTACCCGTGCCGAGGAGCAACTGTATATAGTTTCGGGTAAAAACTTTACTTCAAAAGGAGAACTTACCAATAATATGTCGTCTTATTTTATAAAGTATCTTATGCAAAAAGGACTCTATAATGATACAGATTTGGAATATGAGTTTGGTAGTCCCGATAAGATTTCTGATAGTGAGGAATATGTCTCACATCAGGAAACGATTAAGGTAGTTGGAGAAAGATTTAGTCCGCGTGGGGTTAAAATCGCACAACGTGAATCATTAATGTGGGGTACTAACCAGTTAAAGGCAATTGAGTTTGGTAATGTAATGCACGAAATATTGTCGTTCATTGAGACAGCTTCAGATATTGACCTTGCGGTTATTAAGGCAATAGAGGCCGGTTTAGTAACAGCTGCTCAGGAGCAGGAAATTAAGCAAAGCCTGGAGTCAGTAGTAAATCATGAAGAATTACAAGTCTTTTTTGCCGAAGGCGTTACAGTATTCAATGAGCAGAATATAATAAGGAGAAATATACAAAATATTAAACCCGACAGGGTGGCTGTTAAAGGAAATAAAGCGTGGCTGCTGGATTATAAAACGGGAGCACATCAGCCCAAATATGAAAAGCAGTTGGCGGAATATGAAAAGGCACTACAGGAAATGGGCTTTGAAGTTGCTAAAAAAGCATTAGTCTATATAGGAGAAACCATAAATGTGGTACATTTGTCGCAAAATTAGAGTTGATTTACACCATAAAAATATTAAACGGATAAACTATGTACGGAAAAATCAAGAATTATTTAGAGCAGGAGCTTGATGCTATCAAAGAAAACGGATTATATAAAAAAGAGCGTATTATCGCTTCTCCTCAGGGAGCAGAAATTACCCTTGATTCAGGACAAAAGGTACTTAACTTTTGTGCTAACAACTACCTTGGGCTTTCATCTCACCCGGAGGTAATCAAAGCGGCAAAAGATGCACTTGATACTCACGGTTTCGGTATGTCTTCAGTTCGTTTTATTTGTGGTACACAGGATATACACAAAACACTGGAACAAAAAATTGCTGATTTTTACGGTACTGAAGATACTATACTTTATGCAGCTGCTTTTGATGCTAACGGAGGTGTTTTTGAACCGCTTTTAGGAGAGGAAGACGCAATTATATCAGACAGTCTTAACCATGCTTCGATTATTGATGGTGTTCGTCTTTGTAAAGCAGGACGTTACCGCTATGAGAACAACAACATGGAAGAGCTTGAAAAGCAACTTATAAAAGCTAACGAAGACGGAAGAAGATTTAAGTTAATCGTTACCGATGGTGTTTTCTCTATGGATGGTTTAGTTGCTCCGCTTGATAAGATTTGTGACCTTGCCGATAAGTATGATGCTATGGTAATGGTAGATGAATGTCATGCCGCAGGTTTTATAGGTGCTACCGGTAAAGGTACACTTGAGGCTAAAAATGTAATGGGTAGGGTAGATATTATAACCGGTACCCTTGGTAAGGCTTTAGGTGGTGCTATGGGCGGTTATACTACAGCTAAAAAAGAGGTTATAGAGATATTGAGACAACGTTCAAGACCATACCTTTTCTCTAACTCGCTGGCGCCTTCAATTGTTGGGGCATCAATTAAAGTTTTTGAACTATTAAGTGAGAGTACTGAGTTAAGAGATCAGTTAGAATGGAATACCAACTATTTTAAAGCCGGTATGAAAAAGGCTGGTTTTGATATTATAGACGGAGATTCTGCTATCGTCCCTGTAATGCTATATGATGCAAAGCTTTCTCAGGAAATGGCGGATAAGCTTCTTGAAAAAGGAATCTATGTTATAGGATTCTTTTACCCGGTTGTTCCTAAAGATAAAGCAAGAATAAGAGTACAACTTTCTGCTGCTCATACTAAAGAACATTTGGACAAGGCAATCGCTGCTTTTACTGAAGTAGGGGAAGAATTAACGATAATTTAACTACATTTTCGGTTTTTAAGTAGGATAATTTGTATTAAATAGTTTTGTTGTTATTTTGTAACACGCTAAATTTGTCTACTATAACCTATTTGTAATTAAAATAAAAAAGTATGAAACATCTTAACAAACTAATCGTTGCTGCATGCATGGCAGTGGGCTTAAATGCTCACGCGCAGGACGAAAACAACCCGTGGGCTGTGTCTTTTGGTGTCAATGCAGTTGATACCAGAACCAGTACAGCTGATGATTTTGGTGATAGATTCAGTCAGTTCTTTGATGCTAAGGATCACTGGAATATCATTCCTTCAGTTTCTTATTTAAATGTTTCCCGTTATGTTGGGCAAAACCTTTCGGTTGGTTTAACAGGATCGGTTAACAAAATCGACAAGCTTGTAGTTAAAGAAGGCGGAGAGCGTACAGTAATCAATCCTGGTGATGTAAGTTACTATGGTCTTGATGCATCTGTTAAATACAGCTTCATGAACATGATCGGTTCAAAATGGTTTGACCCTGCACTTTATGTAGGTGGAGGTTACACTTGGATGGATGACAACGGTGATGCTACATTTAACTTTGGTGCTCAGTTTAACTTCTGGTTTACTGAAAACGTAGCTTTAACACTTCAGTCTGGTTACAAAAAATCATTTGCTGATACTAGAATGGAACTTCCTTCTCACTTCCAGCACATGGCGGGTCTTACTTTCAAATTTGGAGGAAAAGATACAGATAAGGATGGTATCTACGATAAAGACGACTTATGTCCTAACGACCCAGGTCTAAAAGAATTCCAGGGATGTCCTGATACAGATGGTGACGGTATTCCTGATAAAGATGATGAATGTCCGACAGAAGCAGGTACTGCTGAGTTTAACGGATGTCCTGATAGAGATGGTGACGGTATCCCTGATAAAAATGATGCTTGTCCGGATGAAGCAGGTGTTAAATCACTACAGGGATGTCCTGATGCTGACGGTGACGGTATTGCCGATAAAGATGATAAATGTCCAAATGAGGCAGGACCAAAAGAAAACGGCGGTTGCCCATGGCCGGATTCAGACGGTGACGGTGTACTAGACAAAGACGATATGTGTCCTGAAGTTAAAGGTACTGCTGCTAACCGCGGATGTCCTGAAGTTACTGAAGAAGTTATGAAACAACTTAACGACTATGCAAGAACTATCCTGTTCAATAGTGGTAAAGCTACTTTCAAAGAAGAGACTTATGAAGTACTTGAGAACATGAAAGAAATCTTAAAAGAGTACCCTCATGCTAAATTTAGCTTAGAAGGTCACACAGATAGCGATGGTAGTAATGCACTTAACCAAACATTATCTGAAAACAGAGCCCAGGCTGTTAAAACTTATCTTGTTGAGCATGGTATAAATACCGACAGATTAAGAGCTGTAGGTTTTGGTGAAACTAAACCAATTGCTTCTAACAAAACGAGAGCTGGTAAAGCACAAAACAGAAGGGTTGAAGTTAAACTTATCAAAGAATAAGTTAACCCTCTAAAATAAATTGAAACGCCCCGGTTTTTCCAGGGCGTTTTTTTATTTTTATACCATGACACAAAATACTTTTCTTGATAAGCTAAGTGAAAAAATAGTAAGCAGTTACCCTGATAAGCTACAGGATATTGTTATTGTACTTCCTAATAAAAGGGCGAAAGTTTTTCTTTTGGAGGCCTTAAAAAGGCAGCTTAATACAACTGTTTTTGCACCGGAGATTATCAGTATAGAAGATTTTGTGCAAAACGTTTCGGGTATTCGGGCTATAGATCCTATTGAGTTGCTGTTTGAGTTTTATTCGGTTTACCTTGGGCTTACCGAAAAGGAAAAGCAACAGCCTTTTGAAAATTTTGCCAACTGGGGTAAAACTCTGCTACAGGATTTTAACGAGATTGACCGTTACCTGCTAAATCCTAAACATGTACTTTCCTACCTAAAGGATATAGAAGATATTAAGCACTGGTCATTGGATATGGAGAACAGGACTACCATGATAGAGAATTATCTGGAGTTTTGGAATTTGTTACCGGTGTATTATGATGCGTTGTATGAACATATGCTTAAAAAAGAGGCAGGATATCAGGGGCTGGTTTACAGGGAGGCAGTTGGTAATATCAACCATTTTTCAAATGCCTTTAAGAAACACAAACTGATTTTTGCCGGGTTCAATGCGCTTAATGCTGCCGAAGAACGTATTATAAGACATTTGCTTTCGTCAGGGCAGGCAGAAATTTACTGGGATATAGACGAAACTTTTTTAAATGACCCTTATCATGATGCGGGGCTTTTTATAAGACGCTTTAAGCAATCGTGGAGGGAATACCATACACAGCCTTTTGAGTGGATTGCTAACGATTTTAGCAAAGAAAAGAATATAAAGATTATTGGTACGCCAAAAACTGTTGGTCAGGCAAAAATTGCAGGGCAGCTTGTAGAGAAACTACAGAGCGAAGGACACGGGCTGGATAAAACGGCACTGGTACTTGGGGAGGAAAATATGCTTATCCCAATGCTGTACAGTTTGCCAAACAGCGTAGGTAGCCTTAACATTACTATGGGGTACAGTAGTAAGAACAACCCCGCACAGCTGCTTATCCAGAAGTTGTTTAAAATGCATACCAATGCCATTAACAGGAGTGAAACCAGTTATACGTTGTACTATAGGGAGGTGCTGGATGTACTAACGCATCCTTTGGTTGAGCCACATTCGGGAGCTTCTCATCTGGTAGATGTAATCAATAAAAACAATATTACCTTCTTCTCGCTTAATAAACTGTTTGAAATACAGGGAGAGGCTTTACCTTTCTTTACCCTACTGTTTGAACGATGGGATAATGATGTGAAATCGGTGCTGGGTCGACTGTCAGATATACTGTTGATGCTTAAAGAATTTATGGGGAATGACGATGAGGAGGAAAAAATAGCCAAAGCCTTTTTATATTCGGTATTTAAGGTGATCAATAAGCTGATTAATTATGCCGACTCACACCCTGAACTGAATAACCTAGCCGTACTTTATACCATTTACAAACAGGTGGTAGAACTGGCTGAGGTTTCTTTTGAAGGGGAGCCGTTAACCGGATTACAGGTTATGGGGGTACTGGAAAGCCGTGTGCTTGATTTTGAAAATGTTATTATAACCTCAATGAATGAGGGGAAATTCCCATCGGGGAAAACCCAAAACTCATTTATTCCCTATGATGTGAAAAGGGAACTGGGATTGCCTACCTATAAGGAAAAAGATGCGATTTACAGTTACCACTTTTACCATTTGCTCATGAGGGCAAAAAACATTTACCTGCTGTACAATACCGAAAGTGAAGGACTTGATGCAGGAGAGCGCAGCCGTTTTTTAACGCAACTTGAAATTGAGAAAAAACCACTGCATAACCTTGAGAGTACAATTTACAATGCCTACCTGCCTGATAAGGCTTATGAGCCCATGCTGATACAAAAGTCAGATAAAGTTATGGAGAGGCTAAAGGAGATAGCTACAGGACGAGGTTTTTCGCCATCGGCATTAACGGGTTATATTCGTAACCCAATACAGTTTTACTATCAAAGGGTATTGCGTATCCGTGAGGTGGATGAGGTAGAGGAGAGTATTGCTCTTAATACCCTTGGTACTATAATTCACGGTGCATTGGAGGAACTCTACAAGCCTTTTCTGGGTAAATTCCTTACCGTTCAGGATATAGACGGCATGAAAGCTTTAGCTGATGATGAGGTAATGCGTCAGTTTGTTTTGGTATATAAGGAAGGCGAGATTAAAAAAGGGCGTAACCTACTCGCTTTTGAGGTGGCAAAACGTAATGTACACAATCTGCTAAAGCAGGAACGAAGGCTGATAGAAGAAGGTGATGCCGTAAAAGTACTGGCGCTGGAAGAAACCTTTGAACGCTGGCTGGAAGACAGCAGGCTACCGTATGCCGTGAAAATATCGGGTAATATTGACCGTATTGAACAGCGTAATGGTAAAATTAGGATAGTAGATTACAAAACCGGTAAGGTAGAGAAAAACAATCTTGTACTTAAAACCTGGGAAGGATTACCTGCCGATATTAAAAACGAAAAGATAATTCAGCTGCTTACCTATGCTTTTATGTATGAGCCGAACGTAAACGGTATGGAGACCGAAGCGGGAATCATATCTTTCAAGAATATGAAAACCGGGTTTATGAACTTTAGTTTTAAGGAAGGTACAGAGCGTAGCGCACCAGTTGTTAACAGTATTGACGCCGATATGCTGGCTGAGTTCAAAACAGAGCTTATAGGGCTGATAAATGAAATACTTAATCCTGATATTCCTTTTGAGGAAAAACTGGATTAGAATGCTTTGTTTGTTGTTTGTGTACTGTTTACAGGATTGCTTTGTAAAACTGTAACAGGTCGGCTGTAAGGGTTTCCCTGTTCTCTATATGTGCCATGTGTCCGTCAGGGTAGGTAATAAGTTTTACGTTAGTATCATCCAACTGGCTAAGGCTGTCCTGATAGTTCATTACCGGGTCTTTTTTACCTAATATCAGGAGTACAGGTATATCTGTTGTGTGTAGTAGTACTTCTCGGTCCTTACGTATTTTCATGCCTTCCAGTGCGGCAACTATTCCCTGAACCGGAGTTTTAAGGGCTTCATTACGCACCGATTCAATCTCTGCCGTTAGGCGTTCCCTGTTTTCTTCGCTAAAAAGATTAGCAATGGCAAGGCGAACAAAGTTGGCATAACTTTGCTTTACGGCATTAATGGCTCTGTCGCGGTTAAGTTTTCGCTCTTCACTATCGGCTTTTGAGGTTGAGTTTTGCAATACAATACCTTTAACCGCATCAGGGTACAACTCGGCTATTGCCAGTGCTACATATCCGCCCATGGAATGTCCTGTAAAAACAGCTTCGGTTATTCCTAAATCTTCCAATACGGCATATACAGCATCTGCCATATCTTCCATAGTATGAATGTAACCTATGCAGTCGGTTTGCCCGTGCCCCAAAAGATCTACAGTAATAACACGGTAGTGTTTGGAGAACTCGGTTATGTAGTGTTTCCACATATTACTGTTTTCCAAAAAGCCGTGTAGCAGCACAAGGGCAGGACCGTCTCCGGTATCGGTATAACTTACAGTCGAGTTTTTATAGTGAATATGTTTCAACTTGTTTTGTGTGAGGGATTAGGGGTAATTGACTGCAAAATTAATCTATCTGTAAAGAAAAGAGCAAGCAAAGTTTTATTTTCATATCAGTTTTTTATCGAAATATCAACCGCCATAGCATTTGACCTTTTTCCTTTATCATATCGGGTGGTAACATGACTAAATTCCCATCCTTCATTTCTGTATCTAATCCATGATTTTGGTAACCCATTCTCTTTGTATTCATAAAACCCTAAAGTTGGTCCTATAAATGCAAAAGTCGATTTAGGTTCATTGTACTTTGTGTTGATTAATTCTACACCAACACAAATACCGTTTGCAGGGAAAGGTACTGAAAGCGAATCTAAATCAATGCTAAATTTTCCTGATGCGTTTTTAGGGTATACAATAATTTCTTTATCATAAATTACAGCTCCGGGTTTTTTGGACTTGCTGTCATATTCGTAAAAGCTAATTTTATATGAAGCCAGATAATCAACTTTACATCCTTTACAATTTTTGTCACGACCAAGAGCCGAGTCAACAAAATTCATACTTCTTAGTTTTTTATGATAAAGCATTATGCTTGTTACTTTTCCCTTTTTCTTTTCTTTATTAGGTATATAGGTGCAATTTTCTGTCCCAAACTGAAAACCAAAATACTGGTCCGGCCTGTTTTCTGATTTTATTTTTTTTGAGTGTGTATAGTTAACCGTTTTTTCGAGAACTATTTCTGAAAGAAAATTAGGCTGTGATACTAAGTTTACGAGGGTGTCTTTTTTAGCAACAGTTATCTTTTTTGTTTTATAGCCTATATATGATATTTCTGCTTCCTCTTCCTGTGTAAGTTTTAGATCAAAAGAACCTTTATTGTTTGAGAAGAGGGTATAATCGTTTTTAAGTAATCTTAATGTTGCCAACTCTAATGGTTCTTTTGTGACAGAATCAATAACTTTTACCTGGTAAGACTGAGAAAGTAGTGCTACAGGCCAGAGTAAAAGAATAAGTGTTGTTGATAAACCTTTTATATTCATGATTATTGATGCTTAACATGACACAGTATACTGTGTCATGTTAACGTTGTTTAACGTGTAATATTATGAGGATGTATAGATTGATAATTGATACGTTTTACCCGAAAGGAGGTATTGAGTATTTGTAGTTCGAGAGTAGTTTTTATCATCTTTACAGAGTATTATGATAAAGTTATTCTCTTCTAAAATGTTAAGAATAATTGATCGCTTAAGTATTGAAATGAGATTAAAAGTTTATTTGTCTTTTTAAATTGTATATATTTGTCGCATTAAAAAATTAACAAGTAAATATTTAAAAAATTAATTATTAAATCATGAAAAAAATTCTTACCATTTTTTGTCTTGTTTTATCTGTATCGGCATTTAGCCAAATGAAAGTTACTAAAAATAAGGAGTCTAAGGTTGAGGTTATTGGTGCGGCCAAGCCTATGGGCGTTTTATTTGGTCAAATTAATAAGACCGATGATGGAACTTGCTCATTTATATATAGAGACACAGAGTATACTCAAACGGATAAGTACGAGCTTTTTTACTTTAATTATAGTGATTTAGATACTTTATACGGGTTGTTTACTGATTTCTCCAATGTTAAAGAGGGTGATTCATTTACTGTAGATATACTAAAAGGTGAAAAACTTATCTTTGAGTATAAGAAGATGCTTGGTAAAATATATCCTTATGTAACGCATGTTGGATCTGCTTATGAAAAAGTTTTACCGTACTATACTCCAAAACAGCTTAAAAAGATATTTGGGAAAAAGAAATAAAAATAAAAAGGCCGGTTTAACCGGCCTTTTTATTTTTATTCATTCATTAAGCTTTCAATCTCGTCTGCCTCAATAGGGATATTGCGCATCAGGTTAAACGGCTCGCCACTTTCCTGTATTACTACATCATCTTCAAGACGGATACCGAAACCTTCGGCAGGAATATAAATTCCCGGTTCCACGGTAAATACCATATTTGGTTTCATTGGTTCAACCAGTAAACCATAATCGTGAGTGTCAAGACCTAAGTGGTGAGACGTACCGTGCATAAAGTACTTTTTGTACGCAGGCCAGTCCGGGTTTTCGTTCTGTACATCAGCTTTATCTAAAAGACCAAGTCCTAAAAGTTCTGATGTCATTATTTTACCAACTTCCACATGGTACTGTTTCCATAGTGCGCCCGGTACAAGCATTTTTGTAGCCTCATCCTTAACACGTAGTACGGCGTTGTATACCTGTTTTTGTCTGTCGGTAAAACGACCTGATACTGGTATAGTACGCGACATATCACTTGAGTAGTTGGCATATTCGGCACCTACATCAAAAAGAATCAGTTCGCCCTCGCGGCATTGCTGGTTGTTCTCCACATAGTGCAGTACGTTAGCATTTGCCCCCGATGCGATAATTGGTCCATAAGCAAAACCTTTAGAACGGTTACGGATGAACTCATGGATAAATTCGGCTTCAATTTCATATTCCATTACACCCGGTTTGGTGAACGAAAGCACTCTGCGGAAACCTTTTTCGGTAATGTCACAAGCCTTTTGTAGTAGGTCAAGCTCTTCACTTTCTTTAATGGAACGAAGGCGTTGCAGTATAGGGTTGCTTTTTGCTACCTGATGCGCAGGGTATTTCTCTTTCCACCATTTTACAAAACGTGCCTCGCGTGTTTCTGTTTGTACAGATGAACGATAGTGCTCGTTTGTATTAATGTACATGGTGTCGCAGTAGGTCATTACCTCAAAAAGAACCTTTTCGAAGTCCTGTAGCCAATACACGCTTTTAATACCCGATACTTCAAAAGCACGGTCTTTAGTCAGTTTTTCACCTTCCCAAACAGCAATGTGTTCGTTAGTTTCACGAAGGAAAAGTATTTCGCGCAGGTGCTCATATGGAGCATCCGGACAAAGTAACAGTATGCTTTCTTCCTGGTCTACACCGCTCAGGTAAAAAATATCACGGTGTTGCTGGAAAGGTATGGTGCTGTCGGCACTAATAGGGTAAATATCGTTTGAATTGAATACCGCAACGCTTTTCGGTTTCATTTCTGCCGTAAATTTTTTACGGTTCTTTATAAACAGGTTGCGGTCTATCTGATGGTATTTCATGATAAACGTTTTTTATTTTGAATACCAAAAGTACTAAGATTAAAACGAAATAATGTTAAACGAATGGGTGAGTTTTTTATATTTACTAAAATTAATAGCCACATCATGAGAAAAATATATTTCGTTTTAGCTGCTTTCCTGTTGGTTTCATCAGTTGGCAGTGCACAAATGAGAAAAAAGGACACGGCAGAACTTGAAACGGCTAAGTATGCAGGGAAATATACCTATGGTGAAGGAACCGACTTCGGGAACGGGGAGGTGCTTGTATATCCGGAGAGTGATTCTACCATTCTTTTCTATATTAATATTGAAGTGGGAGAGCCTTCTTACAATATGGGTGACCTATATGGCAAGGTGAGCATTGTTGACGGGAAGGGTGTTTTTGAGCGTAAAACACAATATTCTGATGATGGGTGTAAATGGAGTATGACCTTTACCGATGATAAACTGATTATTGAAATTTTAGACGAGCAATATGAATGTGGCTTCGGTTATGGGGTTTATGCCGATGGCGAATATGCCCGTAAAAACAATACCATACCGGAGTATTTTATCGATTTTGCCGATAAGAAACACTATTTTAAAAAGCTTAGGGTAGAGGAATAATTACTCTACCCACTTATAATATCTTGCACCTGTTAAGTTAGGTTTTTCTTTTTCTATATGGTCTAAAACCCATTCGTTATGAGGTTGTAGCAGGCTTGTTTGCTGTTCTTTTTTATGTAAAGCCAAATAGGTTTCAAAATTGATTTCATGGCTTTTTGCAAGCGTTTCAAAAAGCTGAGCTTTTTCTGTTGCTGCCTTCCATCCGTTTTGTATTGTGCCTTCAAATACTTTTGATTTAGAGCCACTACCGTAGGCAAGGAACCCAAATGTTTTTCCGGTAACGTCATTGCCTTTCTCGTTATACTGACTTAGCGCCGATAACAGTCCCATAAATACCGAGCCTGTGTAAAGGTTACCTATAAGCGATGATGCCGGTTCGGCGGGTTGCATTTTGTGGTTTACAAAACTCCTGTATTCGTCGCTTTTGCTTATTTCTTTCAGTTTAGTAGCATAGTCTTCGCTTCCTTCAGTTAGAATAGGTGTTTCTGCATCGAGAGCAAATATTTCACTAAACATCCTGCGACCCTGGTAAGCATAAGGCAGGTGCATTATAATGCTTTCCCATCTGCTGTAAAGAGAACCTGTAATATTGTTGGCTTCTTTAAACCTGAAATAAGCTTCACGGGTACGATCGGTATAACATTGGTTGGAATACTGTCCGTCAAATACAGGCTGATCTTTGTGTATTTCAATTTCTGCCTCAAGGTTGCCAAACCACTCGTCGTTATTAGTGTTGCTGTTTATGTCTTTTTTTTCTATGGTGCGGTACGGTTTAAAAAAGTCAAATACCCCTTTTGTGCTAACAGTCCACTTGTGGTTAAAGGCAATAATCCTTGGGTTAGCGGTTACAAGCATGGCAAGTGCGCCTGCGCCCTGAGTATATTCTCCGGTCGATTCCAAATCATACTTGGCAATATCACTGGTAATAACTACCGCCTTTTGTTCCGGATTCAACCTTACATAATCAATGCAGTTTTGCAAAGCGTCTACGCCACCTATACAGGCAAAAGTTAAATCTACCGTATCGCAATGTGAAAAACTGCCTTCACCATGCAACTGCTCCATTAATGTTACTACAAACGACCCTATGGGTTTAGAGCTGTCAATACCGCTTTCTGTACCCACATATATACGCGAAATCTCTTTAGGGTCAAGATTGTTCTCTTTTATAAGCCTGGTAAGCGCGTTTGCTGCAAAAACAACAGTGTCCTGATGAGTGTCGGGCAATGTCATTTTTAATAGTCCCAGTCCTTTTTCAAGTTTGTCGGGATCTATATTCCTTGCTTTGGCAAGTGTTGTAATGGGTAAGTGCAGTTTAGCTATATCAAATGCGATAGCATCTATTCCGGTAGTCATTGTATTCTGTTTTGAAAGGTAAAATTACGCAGACCAGTCTAATAATATGTTTAAAAATATCTGAAGACGGCATTTTTGCGGATTTGAGAATAAACAGGGCTAAAATTTTACAATGTATTAATTTTAAAACACAGTATTATATCTTAATTTAGTCCCGTTTAAAATACCACTATCCTATGAAAAAATTACTGGCATTACTGTTGTTTTTTACCTTAGCTGCTCAGGCTCAGGATAAACAGCCCTACCAACTGTACACAAAAGACGGAAAAAAGACAACGTACAAGAAGCTTTTAAAGAAAAGCGAAGAAGCCCAAGTGGTGCTTTTTGGCGAATATCATGACAATTCGCTTGTGCACTGGCTTCAGTTGGAATTTACAAAAGATATGGCTGCGCAAAAATATCTTGTACTTGGAGCCGAAATGTTTGAAGCCGATAATCAGGATGAGCTACAGCAGTATCTCGATGGTAAAATTGATCAAAAAGCGCTTGATACCGTTGCGCGTTTATGGAGTAATTATAAAACCGATTACAAGCCTATTGTTGACTATGCAAAGGAGAATAATATCCCTTTTGTAGCTACCAATGTGCCACGTAGGTATGCCAGCCAGGTGTATAAGCAGGGAATTGAATCGCTGGAAACACTTAGTGATGAAGAAAAAAGTTGGATAGCGCCTTTACCAATACCGTATGACGGTACTTTACCGGGGTACAAAAAAATGATGGAAATGATGGGTGGTCATGGTGGAGGCGAAAATATGCCAAAGGCGCAGGCTATTAAAGATGCAACCATGGCGCATTTTATTACCGAAAATATTAAGGATGATTATGTTTTTATCCATTTTAACGGAACTTATCACAGTGATAATTTTGAGGGTATTTCGTGGTATTTAAAACAAAATGATCCTGATGTAAAGGTGATAACAATATCATCGGTTTCTCAAAAAGAGGTGTCAAAACTGGAGGAAGAAAACATAGGTAAAGCCGATTTTATATTGGTTGTTGATGAGGATATGACTAAAACCCATTAATAGCTTACTGATAATAAGCTAAAAATGTATAAGCGTATTGTGATTTTTTTGTGCTTTTTAAAGTTTTTTAAGGTTAAAAAGATATTTCGCAAAATTTTACTGAAAAAAATGCATAAAATCGCCCTACTTTATACTGATTATAAATTAGCTCTCAAAGGTTGTAGTTAATTTCTTTTACCTTTATTTTTGTATGATTTTTTAAAAAACTATATTTCACAAATACTATGGCAAAATCTGCACTATTGAAGTCGTCGCTTGCAAAAAAATACTGGATGGCTTTGACAGGTTTATTTTTATGTTTGTTCTTAATCGGACACTTAATAGGTAACCTTCAATTGCTTGCAACAGGAGAAAACGCGGCTCTTAATTTCAACAAGTATGCGTTGTTTATGACAACTAACCCGGCGGTAAAATTACTGTCTTACCTAACTTACTTCTCAATCCTTTTTCACGCTGTAGACGGGATAGTGCTTACAGTGCAAAACAAAAAAGCAAGGCCTGTAGGCTATGTTAAAAACAGTGCTTCAAGCAATACGGTTTGGGCTTCAAGAAACATGGCGGTTTTAGGTACTTTGATTTTAGTTTTCATTGTTACGCACATGGTTAACTTTTGGGCAGTAATGCATTTTGATGAAAACATGCCGCTTCAAAAGGTTGAAATCGAAGTTGGTGGTATGAAGCAGGAGCTTTACCTTACTACAGATGGCGGTTACATGCCGGTAGCTCAGGTTGAACAGGGTAATGTAGAGATTAAGCACAGAAAAGATTTCTATGATGCTAATGCTCATGTAAAACTTAAAGAAGGTTACAAAGACCTTTACAAAGTAACTGTAGATTTCTTTAAACATGAAAAATGGGGCTTACTTGCCACTATACTATATGTATTTGCAATGTTTGTTTTAGCATTCCACCTGTACCACGGGTTTAGCAGTGCTTTCCAATCGTTAGGATTAAACAATCCAAAATACAATTCACTTATCAAAAATTTCGGAAAGGCATTTTCTGTAGTAGTACCGCTTTTATTTGCTTCTATTCCGGTTTTTATTCACTTTATTCTAAAATAAATCAACATCAATACTATGAAGTTAGATTCTAAAATACCAGAAGGGCATATATCAGACAAATGGACGGATTACAAAGACCATTTAAAACTGGTTGCTCCAAACAACAGACCTAAAATTGATGTAATTGTTGTAGGTACAGGTTTAGCAGGAGCTTCGGCTGCAGCTTCACTTGGTGAGATGGGGTACAATGTAAAAGCTTTTTGTTTTCAGGATTCTCCACGTCGTGCGCACTCAATTGCTGCACAGGGTGGTATTAATGCTGCAAAAAATTATCAAAATGATGGTGACAGCGTTTACAGGCTGTTTTACGATACGATTAAAGGAGGAGATTACAGAGCGCGTGAGGCAAACGTTCACCGTCTTGCAGAGGTTTCCGGTAATATTATAGACCAGTGTGTGGCTCAGGGTGTTCCGTTTGCACGTGATTACGGCGGACTTCTTGATAACCGTTCATTTGGTGGTGTACAGGTACAGCGTACTTTTTATGCTGCAGGACAAACTGGTCAGCAGCTTTTATTAGGTGCTTACTCAGCACTTTCTAGACAAATTGGTCTTGGTCGTGTACAAATGTACAACCGTCACGAAATGCTTGACATCGTTAAGGTTGACGGTAAAGCTCGTGGTATCATTGCACGTAACCTGCTTACAGGTGAGCTTGAAAGACATTCTGCTCACGCAGTGATTATTGCATCAGGTGGTTACGGTAACGTTTATTTCCTTTCTACAAATGCAATGGGAAGTAACGTAACAGCTGCCTGGAAAATACATAAAAAAGGGGCTTACTTCGCTAACCCTTGTTATGTACAAATTCACCCAACATGTATCCCGGTTCACGGTACTAACCAGTCTAAGCTTACGCTTATGTCTGAGTCATTACGTAACTCAGGGCGTATATGGGTTCCTAAGAAAAAAGAAGATGCTGAGGCCATTCGTGCAGGTAAATTAAAACCTACACAAATTGCAGAGGCTGATAGAGATTATTACCTGGAAAGAAGATATCCTGCTTTTGGTAACCTTGTACCGCGTGACGTTGCATCGAGAGCTGCAAAAGAGCGTTGTGATGCCGGTTACGGTATTGAGGATAACGATACTAACGAAGGTGTATATCTTGATTTCTCTTCAGAGATTGTAAGCAAAGGTAAACAAACCGCTTACGCTCAGGGTAACCATAACCCAAGTGACGAAGAGGTAATCAAACTTGGTAAGCAATGGATTGAGGAGAAATATGGTAACCTTTTCCAGATGTACCAAAAAATTACTGATGAAAACCCTTATGAAACACCAATGAAAATTTATCCTGCGGTACACTATACCATGGGTGGTGTTTGGGTTGACTATAACCTGCAAAGTACAATTCCGGGTTGTTTTGTTGCCGGTGAGGCTAACTTCTCTGACCACGGTGCTAACCGCTTAGGTGCTTCTGCACTTATGCAGGGTCTTGCAGATGGTTACTTTGTACTTCCTTACACTGTTTCTGATTACCTAGCTAACGATATTCGTACAGGTAAAATCTCAACAGACTCACCGGAGTTTGCTGAAGCAGAGAACAGCGTGAAAGCACAAATCGATAAATTCCTTAGCAATAACGGTTCTAAATCGGTTGATCATTTCCACAAACAACTGGGTCACATTATGTGGAACAAAGTGGGTATGGCCCGTAACGAGCAGGGACTTAAAGAGGCTATCAACGAGATAGACGAGCTTAGAAAAGAGTTTCATAATGATGTTTATGTACCGGGTACTGCTAATGAGCTTAATACCGAGCTTGAAAAAGCACTTCGTGTTGCCGATTTCATGGAACTTGGTCAGCTAATGGCAATGGATGCTTTACAACGTAAAGAATCTGCCGGAGGTCACTTTAGGGAAGAGTACCAGGATTCTGAAGGGGAGACGTTACGTGATGACGAAAACTTCTCTTTCGTAGGAGCTTGGGAATACCAGGGAGATGATATCAATAAAGAAACGTTGCACAAAGAGGAACTTAACTATGAGTTTATCAAAATTGCAGCAAGGAATTACAAATAAAAAACTAGAGAGATGGCTTCAAAATATATAAACATAACCCTTAAAATCTGGCGTCAGAAAGATGCTAAATCTAAAGGACAAATAGAGACTTACAAGCTTGATAATGTTTCTACAAGCAGCTCATTCCTTGAAATGCTTGATCAGTTAAACGAGCAGCTTGTAGGAGAGAGAAAAGAACCTGTAGCGTTTGACCACGACTGTCGTGAAGGTATTTGTGGTATGTGTTCGCTTTACATTAACGGTAGAGCTCACGGACCTGATACTAAAATCACTACATGTCAGCTACACATGAGGTCTTTTAAAGATGGCGATACAATTTATGTTGAGCCATGGAGATCTAAAGCTTTCCCTGTAATTAAAGACCTTATTGTTGACAGAACTGCGTTTGACAGAATCCAGCAGGCTGGTGGTTTCGTTTCTGTAAACACTTCAGGCCGTACTATGGATGCTAACGCTATCCCTGTGGCTAAGTTTGATGCAGACAGATCGTTTGAGGCTGCAGCATGTATTGGTTGTGGTGCTTGTGTAGCTAGTTGTAAAAACGGTTCTGCTATGCTGTTTGTAGGTGCTAAAGTATCTCAGTATGCTTTATTACCACAAGGTAAGGTAGAGGCTACTCAACGTGTACTTAACATGGTAAGACAAATGGATGAGGAAGGATTTGGTAACTGTACTAATACAGGTGCTTGTGAGGTTGAATGTCCTAAAGGAATTTCTCTTGAGAACATTGCCCGTATGAACAGGGAATACCTTGTGGCAAGTATCAAATAAGAATATCATTTTCTATCGATATAAAAAAGCACCCATTCGGGTGCTTTTTTATTTATATGTTGTTTTATTTAATCTGTGGTGTCTCCTGCCTCGTTGGCTACGGCTTCCAGATAGGAAACAAAGTTATCCTCATGGTTTACATTAAGCTTTTTTCGAACCCTGTAACGGGCGTTCTCCACACCGCGTAGGGAAATGTTCAGCAGAGGTGATATTTCCTTATTGGTAAGGTTCATTTTAACGAAAGCACATAGCCTTAGTTCTCTCTTGGTAAGGGTAGGGTTAAGTTCCTTTAATCGTTCAAAGAAATTATGGTGTACCTTTTCAAAGTTCACATCAAAAACCTCCATGTATTCCTCGCCAATTTTATGTTGGTTAAGCTTTTGGAACATCTCCAGTATCTTTTTACGGGAGTCTTCATTCTTAACGCTTTCCTTTAGTTGTTTAAGGTCATCGGTAATTTCAGAGAAAATATCTTTCTTACTTGCCAGTAGCATGGTGTAATTGGCTAGTTCCTTACTCTTATTCAGTACATCTTCCTCCAGGTGCATTTTGTCACGTTTAATTTCTTCCTTGTCACGCTGTAACTTTAATTGCTCCAACTCCAGTTCCAGTAGTTTTTTGGTGCGCTGGGCCTCTTTCTGGCTTTTTTGATGTTCCCGTTCCATGCGCTTGCTGATATAGCGTATAATCACAAATAAAAGCAATAGGGCGCCTATTATATACAGTGCGTAAGCTAATGTAGTTTGATACCATTTAGGGAGTATAGTGAACTTGTATACAGTCTCGGTACCTGTAAGTCCGGCGGTGTTGCGGCTTTTTACCTTAAAGCTATAATTACCCGGCCTAAGGTGGGTGTATTCCTTATAGGCAATGTTTTGCCATGTAGACCAGTTTTTGTCTACATTTTCCAGTATATAGCTGTACTGTACCTCGGTACCGTGAGTCATTTTTGGTGCGGCAAACTCAAAACGTAATATATCAGTTTGGTTAGGTAGTGTAGCTTCTTCAATGGTTGAAAGCGGTAATAATTTAAGTTCCTGATCTTTTGAATAAGATATTTGGGTGATTATAGTATTAATGCCATCACTGTTTTTATTGCTTTCTATATTATATAGATATAGTCCGGTAGTGGTGCCAAACAATACCTTGTTTGGATTAAGGCTAATAATACATTCCATACCACGGTTAAAGCTTCCTTTAAGATTCAGGAAAAGATCTTTGTGTAGGCTGGGGTGCTTTTCATTGGTGAAAAAGTAACCTGCCTCATCATCCTGTACAAACCATGTTTTGTCGCCATACTCGGTAAGTTTACGGGTGTTTTTACTACTGTCTAATACAGAGTTTAATTGGGCATGAGGTTCAAATCGGTTGTTGTTAGCGTTAAAACGGTATATTCCGGTATTGGTGGTGAATACAACCTCGTTTTTCCAACGGGTAACATTCACGTTAAATGATGATCCGAGTCCATTTTTATTGGTAAAATGGTCAACTGAGGCTACCCTTTCATAGGTAGGGTTAATCCTTATCCTGAAAACTCCTTTATAGCCGTGGCAAATCCAGTAAGTGTCGTTTTCGTCTGAAGCTATGATATCGCGTGACGATTCGTCAAAACCGGTTATTTTGTTGTGTAGTATCCATTCGCCTTCATTCTTTTCCAGTAGGTATATCCCGTTGTATTGTGAGGCGAGGTAAAAGCTTTTCTTGTTTTTTATTGGGGTGGCTTTCCAAAAGCCGTTCACTGTACCAATTTTAGAAGCCTGTCCGTTTTCAATTTTAAAAAGACCATTATCGTGTCCGGCAATAATATCTCCGTCTAAAAGCTGTACTGACCAAGCCTGCCCATGTAGGTTAGGGACTTTTTTAAAATCAAGCGCCTGTGAGCCTGAGTTTTGTGTAGAATAATACACACCCTGATTGGTTGCCAGGTAATAAGTGTTATTGTGAACAAGGGCATCGTATACCGAAGCCTTATTGAACAGATAGGTGTATGGTGATTTGAAATCGATAAAAGCAAGACCAATGTTTTGCATGGCCCATACGTTATTTGAAGCTGTTTTGTACAGTTGGTGAATTACGGCATCCTGTAAGTTTTGAAATACGGCAGGTGTTTTAAGTACTTCACCCTTGTTGTTTATTACCAGTATTTTTGAGCTTAAAGTACCCAGAAAAATAGCATCTGCCGAGTATCGTATGGCCGATATGATTTGGTCTTTTGGCAGGTTAGTAAAAACGTTATTCAGTAACTGCATAGTGCCGGTTTCCGGATTACCTTCATACACGTTTCCTGATTTTACAGTTACCAGTATTTTGCCTCCTGCTTCCGGAAGTATAGCTGATATTTCCTCGTTGTTATATTCGGTGGAAGGGAATACGGTTGTAAGTTCCCTGCCTTTACTGTCCAGTTTTAAAATGCCATGATTTACATCCTGTATATAGTAGCTGTTTCCGGCAAGGTTAGAGTAAATAAACGAGTTGGCTGCCGGAATGTGTGTTGCTGTTTTTCCGGTAATAACTATAAGTTCATCAAAAGAACGGCACAATAGTTTATTGTTAAGAGCATGAATTTGCCAAATGTTTTCAATGTTCCTGTTTTCCAGTTGGAGGTCTTCCATTAGGGACTTGTAAAAGTACCTTCCGTTATTATCTTTTTGTATAGTGCCTATCTCGTTGTAACCTCCGGCATAAACCATGTTGTCATGCCCTATTTGTAGGCTCCTTACAGATGAATTGTTAGGCAGGTTTATTTTTTGCCAGTGTTCTCCGTCAAAAATTACGACCCCGTCATTATTACCAAAAAAAATTGTACCACTATTGTCTTCACACATGGTCCAGAACTGAGGGTCGGCATTAAAATCATTGCGGGTATACTGTTTTATTTTTCCGGTAAATGCCTGAGTAGGTTTTATGGAGTCCTGTCCAAAAAACGATAAATGAAAAAAAAGGAGGGCGAAAATGTATAAAATGTTTTTTTTCATGTGCTTTGTTAAGGCTTTGTCATCACTTTGTTAAATAAAAATAAGCGAAAACGTTGTAAAAATAGCTTTTTAAGGGAAAGCAAAGCTATTAAAAAGATTGAAATACGCAATTATTTTTTTCTTTTAAAAAATTGGTTATTAGTTTTTTGTAAAAAAAAAGTAACTAAAAAAGTAGTGCTTTTTTATAAGTGGTGTAAATAAAGTGTATGCAGTTTTTAACCCTGTTCTTTACATAATTATAATTTGGCACCTATCAAAATTTAACCGAAAACGATTTCGATTTTACTAAAATTAGGTTTTTCTCAATTTGGCCGTTTGGGAAAATCTAAATAGCAAAGTATGAAGTTGTTCTTGTTAATTTAAATAACTCTAACTTAAAATCTATGAGATTCAAAAACTACTTAATTTTAATTGTGTTGTGTTTTACGACCGCAGCTTTCGCACAGTCTATCGATGTGAAAGGTAACGTTGTGGACGATGCAACAGGTATTACCCTACCGGGTGTTAATATACTTGTAAAGGGTAAGCTGGCTAATGCATCTACAGACATGGACGGTAACTTTGTTATTCAGGCCGATGCAGGTGATGTATTAGTATTCAGTTATATTGGATACGGAACTAAAGAAGTTCCTGTAATTGATAACAGAACTATTGAGGTAAGAATGGCAGAAGATGCTACACTTCTTAGCGAGGTAGTTGTTGTGGGTTATGGTTCACAGAATAAAAAAGATATTACGGGTGCTGTTGCAACCATTGATGGTGAGAAATTTGAAAACCGTGTAAACAATCAGGTAAGCAGCCTTATGCAGGGTCAGGCAGCCGGTGTTCAGGTTATTTCTAACTCGGGTAAACCGGGTGGCGGATTTAGTGTACGTGTACGTGGTACGAGTTCTATTGCGGGTGGTAGTGATCCTATTTATGTGATAGATGGTGTTGTAACGTCAGATACACGTTCTCTTAATCCGGCCGATATAGAGAGTATGTCTATACTTAAAGATGCCTCGGCAGCTGCGATTTACGGTTCTCAGGGTAGTAATGGTGTTGTGATTATTACCACTAAACAAGGTAAAACAGAAAAACCGGTTATTACTTATGATACTTATGTAGGTTTCCAGAGTGTGTGGAAAAAACTGGATGTGCTTAACGCTGCACAATATAGAGACCTAATGGAAGAGATGGGTAGAAATACTAACTGGGACTTATATACTGCCGATACTAACTGGCAGGATGAAGTATTTCAAACAGGTTTCTCTAACAGTCATCAAATATCGGTTTCAGGTAAATCAAATAAAACTTCTTACTATATGTCTGGTGGTGTTGTAAACCAACAAGGTGCTGTAAGAAGTGCTGAAATGAAAAGAAAAACATTTAAAGTTAACCTTTCTCAGGAAGTTGCAGACTGGCTGAAAGTAGGTACTAACTTTAATTATGTTGATTATAATGATGTAGATGTGACCGATAACTCTGCCGTTAATCAGGGGGGTGTTATCTTAGGGGTACTTACAACGCCACAAAACATTGGTATTTATAATGAGAACGGAACTTTTACAAGTAACCCATTCCAGGATTGGGAAAATCCAATTTCAAGTACAGATGCTGCTCAGAGAGGTTACAGAAACCAAAGAGTTTTTGGTAATGTATATACAGAGATTAATTTTCTTAAAGGGTTAAAATTCAGATCGGCTTTAGGTATCGACTTCAGCAATGCAAAAAGTGATTATTTCCTAAATCCATATACAACAAGTTACGGGCGTGCCATGAAAGGTATAAGCCGTTACCAAACATGGTTAAATAACTATTATAACTTTGAGAATACATTAACGTATACTCTTGATGTTAAAAAACACCATTTTGAGGCTCTTGCTGGTACAGTGTACCAAAAATGGAGTGCAGAGAACAGTAGTATAGAAACAAGAAACTTTGCCGGAGATGCTATCTCTACTCCAAACGGAGGTTCGCAAATTGTTACCGCTACTGCAGATAAAACAGAACAGGTTAACTCATCGGTAATTTCAAGATTAAACTATGGTTTTGATGATAAGTACCTTTTAACAGCAAACTTCAGGGCAGATGGTTCTACTAAATTCGGACCAAACCAAAAATGGGGTTACTTCCCGTCGTTCTCGGCAGGATGGAGAATTTCAAACGAAGAGTTTTTCTCTAATATAGAAACTGTAAGCGATTTGAAACTTAGAGCAGGTTGGGGTCTTGTAGGTAACGATACAGGAATTTCAAATTATGCATGGTATGGTACGGTGGTTCCGGGTTCTAACTATCCTATTGGCGGAGCTGCTCAGCCGGGTAACTATCCGGGAAGAATTCAGAATGAAGATTTGAAATGGGAAGCTTCAGAGCAACTTAATATTGGTGTTGATTTAGCTCTGTTTAATAACAGAATACGTTTCACAGCCGATTATTATAAGAAAAACAGTAACGACCTTTTACTATATGTACCAATACCAAGATCTACAGGTTTTGATACTGCATTAGTGAATGCTGGTGAAATTGAAAACAAAGGTTTTGAATTTGCTGTAAGCTCTGTAAACATGGATGGAGAGTTTAGATGGACAACAGATCTTAATATTTCTTTCAACAGAAATAAAATTACCAGCCTTGTAGGTGAAACAGTTTCTACAGGTAACGTTGCCGGAAGAGGTGATGCAGTGCGCCTTGAGGAAGGCCAGCCGGTAGGTACTTTTTACGGTTATGAGTGGGGTGGAGTAGATTCGGCTACTGGTGATGTGTACTATATTGGCGCAGACGGAGAAGCAACTTTTAACCCTACAGATGACGACCGTAAGATTATTGGTAACCCTAACCCTGATTTTATTTATGGTGTAACCAATAACTTAAGTTACAAAAACTTTAACCTTAACATATTCTTCCAGGGTTCTCAGGGTAACGATATTTTTAACGCTACAAGAATTGAGACCGAAAGTATGATTAATTCTAAAAACCAGTCGACAGCAGTATTAGACCGTTGGCAACAGCCTGGTGATATCACTGATGTCCCAAGAGTATCTACAGATGGTAGTATTGCTAACTCAAGAATTTCTTCAAGATATATTGAAGACGGATCGTACCTAAGACTTAAAGCGATAACATTAAGCTACAATTTTACTAAAAGTGTTACCGATAAAATAGGTCTTAGTAACCTGAGCATTTATACCACAGGAGAGAACCTGTTCACTATTACTAACTACAAAGGTTTTGACCCGGAGGTAAACTTTGCAGGAAACAGTACACAGGTGTATGGTATAGATTACGGAACATACCCGCAAACCAGAAACATAATTTTTGGTATCAGGGCATCACTTTAATTAACAGAACAGCATGATTATGAGAAATAAAAAAATAGTTTTTTCACTTTTACTGGCAGGATTTTTATTTACTGCCTGTGAAGACGGACTGGATGATACACCAATATCGCAGTCTATTAAAGACAATGCCTATACATCGGGCGACCAGATAGAGGCGGCTCTAACAGGTGTGTATGAATCTTTTCAGGGTAACGATTACTATGTTTGGGATCATATCCTGTTTTCAGATGTACGTTCGGATAATCACTACGCAGGTGGTGATAATCCTGAGGTTTTCCAGATAGATGCTATCAATGTAGAAACAGCAAACAGCAGAGTTTTTAATGCATGGGCAGCGATATATAATGCCATTGCAAAAGCTAATGTAGTATTGGAGCAAACCCCGGGTGTATCTCAGCAAATTACAGAGGAAAGAAGAGAACAGATAATGGGAGAAGCTTACTTTTTAAGGGCTTACCATTACTATACGCTGGTAAGACTATTTGGAGGTGTGCCTATTATTACGGCTTCGGTAAACTCTGCCGATCCATCGGTAACAAGACAGCCACGTAACACGGCTGACGAGGTGTATGCGCAAATCATTACAGATCTTGAAACAGCAGCATCTATGCTACCTGATACTTATGGAGATGATCCAGGTACAAATAAAGCACGTGCTACTAAAGGTGCAGCTTATGCTTTACTGGCTAAAGCTTATGCTCAAAAGCCAACTCCTGATTATGGTCAGGTAATAAGCTATGCAAACATGGTACTTACAAGCCCGGCAGGTTATAACCTTATGGGTAGCTATGCCGAACTGTTTGATGGTAGCCATTATAATAATAGTGAGTCAATACTTGAAATACAGTATTTAGGAGGTAACGAAGGTTCATGGGGACCGCAAATGCACCTGCCACCATCTGTTAGTGGTGATACATGGAGAAAATTTGTAACACCATCTCATAATCTTGTAGACGCTTTTGATTCTGAAGGTGATGAGATTCGTAAAAATGCAACCATTCTTTTTGAGGAAGTAAGCTGGGTAGATGAGTACTGGGGTAATGCTACAGGTAGCTCTATTCCTTTTGCATACAAATGGAAAAACGCTATGGGTTGGGCAAGTTCTGACCACGTTTACCTGCTTCGTCTTGCTGATATTATTCTTTTAAAAGCAGAGGCACACAATGCTCTTGGTGATATTGCTGCTGCTGCTACAGAGGTAAATAAAGTAAGAGAAAGAGTAAACCTTCCTGATTTGACTACAGAGCAAATGGCATCTACAGCAGTTATGAAACAGGTAATCCTGAAGGAAAGAAGGCTTGAGCTTGCTCAGGAAGCGCACCGTTGGGATGATCTTGTTAGAAATGGTGTTGTGGTTGAAGTGATGAACAATGTTGACGATGTTGATTTACGAGACAATCAGCCGGTAAACTATAACATGCAGGCATTTGAGGCTTATCTTCCAATACCACAACAGGAAATAAACAGAAACCCTAACCTTGTTCAAAACGAAGGGTATAACTAAGACTAAAATAGTATCATGAAGAAATCGCTTTGGTTTTTTGGCTTAGCCTGTATGTTTTTGTCGTGTTCGAGTAGTGAAGACGGGGGAACAACCCCACCGCCAACACCGCCGTCCCAAAACAACGGAAATGTTATTGGTAGTGCCAATGTTTGGGTAACCACAGGGAACAAAACTAAGCTTTTAAGCAAGCAGTCTTCATTAGATATTTATGATAACAATGCGACCGATTATCCGTCAGTTTCTGTTGATTTCTCACAGCAGTATCAGGAAATTGACGGTTTCGGAGCCGCATTAACAGGTTCATCGGCCTATGTAATAAGTCAGATGGGAGCTTCTGAAAAGGAAGCTTTATTAAAAAATCTTTTCAGTACTGATGAAGGAATAGGGCTTAGCTACCTGAGGTTAACCATAGGAGCGTCTGATTTTTCGCTGGAAGATTTTACGTATAACGACCTTCCTGCCGGAAGTACCGACCCAAACCTGGAACAGTTTTCCATAGCGGAAGATGAAGCACATGTTATTCCGGTATTGCAGTCAATACTCAATTATGCTCCCGATATTAAAATACTTTCCAGTCCGTGGAGTGCCCCAGCCTGGATGAAGGATTCGGGTAGTTTAGGAGGCGGTAGCCTTGATCCGCAATGGTATGATACCTATGCCGATTATTTTGTAAAGTATGTAAATACTTATGCAAACCACGGTATTAGTATAGCTGCGGTTACTCCTCAAAACGAGCCGCTGCATGAAACTACAGGATACCCTACTATGGGAATGACTGCTCTTGAGCAGGCTAGTTTTATTAAAAACAGCCTTGGACCTAAATTTCAGGAAGCAGGATTAAATACAAAAATCATAGCATACGATCATAATTTCGATCAGCCGTCCTATCCTATAACAGTATTGGACGATGAGGAGGCGAGCCAGTATATAGACGGTTCGGCTTTTCATGCTTATGCCGGAGATGTTTCGGCAATGAATCAGGTACATGCAGCCTTCCCAAATAAGAACCTTTATTTTACCGAGGTTTCGGGAGGTGAATGGAGTACCGATTTTACCTCAAACCTTAACTGGAACATGAGCAATATTTTTATAGGCACCACTAAAAACTGGTCTAAAAACGTATTGCTTTGGAATCTTGCCCTTAACAGTAATCATGGTCCTGCCAATGGTGGCTGTACCGATTGCCGTGGTGTGGTAACCGTAAGTTCGGGCGGACAGGTAACTAAAAATGTTGAGTACTACAGCCTTGCTCATTTTTCAAAATTTGTAAGGCCGGGTGCAAAACGTGTCAGCTCATCCGAGTTTGATAATTCCCTTAACATTAAAAATGTAGCTTTTGTGAATACCGACGGGTCTAAAGTACTGGTAGTGCTTAATGCCAGTGGTGTTACAAAAAACATATCGGTTATTGTAGGGGATACCAAAATAAATTATACGATAGAAGCTAATTCGGTAGCGACTATAGTATGGCAATAAAACCGCATTTATCAAACATTTACAATAACAGGGCCTAAGGGCACTTTTAAACATTATGCATAAAAAAAATACCTCACTGAAAAAGATTGCTTTGCCGCTTTTAAGTCTTGCTATGCTGGCAGGATGCGGAACGGCAGAAAAAAAGAACGAAGCCGAACTTTGGTTGACCATGCCGGATAAGTCGGTTGCTTTTGAAAAGCAGGAGAACTTTTTAGTTAAAGAAACAGAAAATCAAACCGTAATAACAATAGATACTTCCAAAACCTATCAGGAAATGGACGGTTTTGGCTATACACTTACCGGAGGTAGCGCTAAGCACATAACCAATATGTCGGCTCCGGCAAGAGAGAAGTTATTACAGGAACTATATGGCACCGGTGAAGGTGATATTGGTGTAAGCTACATTAGGGTAAGCATAGGTGCTTCAGATCTTGATGAGAAACTGTTCTCTTACAACGATCTTCCGGAAGGAGAGACCGATGAGAACATGGAGAAGTTTGACCTTGGTTACGATAAGCAATACCTTATACCGGTACTACAGCAAATATTAAAAATAAACCCTGATATAAAAATATTAGGTTCGCCGTGGTCGCCACCGGTATGGATGAAAGATAACAGTGATACACGTGGCGGTAGCCTTAAGCCTGAATTTTATCCGGCTTATGCAAAATACTTTGTGAAGTACATACATGAAATGAAGGCAAACGGTATTACCATTGATGCTGTTACCGTACAAAACGAGCCTTTACATCCGGGTAATAACCCAAGCCTTTTAATGCCGGCAGAGGCACAAAAGGAATTTGTGAGAGACCATTTAGGGCCTGAATTTGAGAAGAACAATATTAAAACTAAGATAATAGTTTACGATCATAATGCTGACCGTCCGGATTATCCTATTACCATTCTTGATGACCCGGAGGCTGCTAAGTATGTAGATGGTTCTGCTTTCCATTTGTATGGCGGTACTATCGATGCAGTTTCTAAGGTTCATGATGCGCATCCAGATAAAAACTTATACTTTACCGAGCAATGGGTAGGGGCTCCGGGCGACTTTGCAAAAGAGCTTACATGGCATACAGAGAACCTTATTATAGGTGCGCCAAGAAACTGGTGTAAAACCGTATTAGAATGGAATCTTGCGGCCGATGAGAACCAACTGCCGCATACAGACAGGGGTGGGTGTGACCGTTGCCTTGGTGCGGTTACCATAACCGGAGACGAGGTTACAAGAGAGCCTGCTTACTACATCATTGCACATGCCTCTAAGTTTGTGCGTCCGGGTAGTGTAAGGGTAGACTCTAACATGGCAGACGGATTGCCAAACGTAGCTTACCAAACACCAAATGGTAATGTGGTGGCTATTGTACAAAATACTTCAAAAGAAGACAAAACAGTAAAAGTAAATGCAGGAGAGAAAAATGCGGTTGTTACCTTAAAGGCAGGAGCGATTGCAACTCTTGTATTGCAATAAAAACAAGGTTTAGCGATACATAGTTTATCCCTTTAAACATTGAGTTTTTTGTGATGGCCTAACGGCAAAAGGGAAATAAAAAGCTGTCCGCAATCTATTTAACAGTACAGGTGTGCGCTAAACCTTTTTTAGATAAAGAGTAAAACATAGCTTTTATACCGGTACTTAAAAGCCAGAGCTTTCGGCGTAATGTTGTGGAAATTGTTACGACTGGCTATTATGGTGCTGTTATGATCTTAAATGACTTTTTTATTAAAGTATAGTTTATGTTTAGGTTAGTTACTGAGCCGCGCTAAAAGCGCGGCTCTTGTGTTTTATAGTTGCAGGTGTACTGTTGTATTTGTACTTTTAATCAAAATACACATGTAATGAAAATATCCCTTATCCAAACCGCCCTTCAATGGGAAGACCACGAAGCAAACAGGCAAAACTTTACCCGTTTAATAAATGGGATTAAGGAAGAAACCGACCTGATTGTACTACCCGAAATGTTTGCTACAGGCTTTACTATGAAACCCGAGCCTGTTGCCGAAACAATGGAGGGGGAGACAGTACAGTGGTTAAAGGCTATGGCTATACAAAAGGGATGTGCTATAACTGGCAGCCTTGTAATAAAAGATGGGGATGGGTATTATAACCGACTTATTTTTGTGCACCCTAACGGGAAAATACAAACCTACAATAAGCGCCATCTGTTTACCCTTGCAGGGGAAGATAAGGCCTATACTCAGGGTGATGAAAAACTGATAGTGGAATATAAAGGCTGGAAAATTTGTCCGTTGGTGTGTTATGATTTGCGGTTCCCTGCTTTTTCACGTAATATCGAGGACTACGATTTGCTGCTCTATGTGGCAAATTGGCCTACGCCAAGGGTACAGGCATGGGATGCACTTTTAAAGGCAAGAGCGATAGAGAATATGTGTTATACGGCAGGTGTAAACCGTTGCGGTATGGATGAGAATGGACACAACTACCCGGGGCACTCTCAGGTGTTGGATTGTTTTGGCAATGAGTTAGCTAAAGCAGATAGTAATGAGCAGGTAATCACCCTCTCACTAAACAGGGAAACTATGCTGGAAGCCCGTAAAAAATTCAGTTTTTTAAACGATAGGGATCGTTTTATTATGGTAGTGTAAAGGTTTCCATTACATCCCAGCTTTCCCTTACGTTTATCTCTTTAGGTTTGATTCCTTCAAGGTAGTAGTGCACCTCCTCCGGCTGTCGTTTTTCAAGATAATTGCCCGAATCCCATTTGCGGTTTTTGTTATCGTCATAAATACCCCTTAACGAATACATATCGGCAGGGATGTTATCAAACGCCATTTCGGTTTGCGATTCGTTTTCAATATAGTTTGTGGCTATTACTTTTTCTTTTGAATCAAGTACTTCCAGTATTAAAGGGAAACGCCTCACATTTGCAATTTTAAGGCGTAAATTACCATAGTTAGAATACAACTTGGTTGCTACCGTATAGTTAAGGGTGTCGTTTTCTTTTTCGTAAAAATCTTTCATGGCACCGGGCAGTAACGTAAAACTGTACTTTTGACTTTCTTCTTTCTCAAAGTCAAGTTTCAGGTTTTGGCCCATAACATCATAAGAAGCTTTGAAAGGAACTGCTATAGAATCTTTATTGATAAGCGAAATTTTGGTGGTATCAATATCTACAATAGGGGTACTGGTGTATATGGCAAAAGTATCTCTAAAGTGTATTGTTCCTTTTTGCACGGCAGAGACTGCTAACGAGTCTACTGCTTTCATTGCTTTAGGTTTTACTACAAACTCTCTTATAGAGTCCCGCTTTTTAATAGATACCAGTAATGAGTCGGCTACACTGTTAATATCTCTTGGAGTCCATATTTGTAGTGAGTCTTTTTCAGGTACTTTGGTAACAAGTGTTTTTAATATCTCCTGTGTGGTACCATTTTTAACCTCTATAGATACCTCTTTAGCATCGCCTTCATATCCTGCAAAGTAACGGTTAGATGATGCCTGCATAGGCTTTAAGGGTTTGAATTCTCTTTTTTGTGAGAAAAGGGTTAGCTCATAAAGCGTATCGTTAGGGATGTTTATAGGTTCTTCAAAAAAGGCAATTTTGTCTGACTTTGGGTCGTACTTATAGTTGTTATTATTATCCTTTAATGCAAATAGGTAGTATTTACCTTCCTTTAGGTTTTCAAGATTGTAGTTTACCATGCTGTCCAGTGTGTTGGTTACATAGCGTGGCTTTTCTTTATACACGGTAGAATCGTTAAAAGTTTCATTAGCCTCATACAACATTACAGTAACAAAGTTGTCGGGCTTTTTCTCAAAGGCGTCCTTAATTTTACCTCTTAGCATAAGCGAGTCAATGTAAGGTCCGGTAGAGAAAATAAATTTGAACTGTGAGTAGGGGTTACCTTCGTTATTATCGGTAATACTCTGCCCGAAGTTAAAGCTATAGGTAGTATTTTCCTGCAGGGTATCTTTTATTTTGATGCGGATAAACTTGCTGGCACTTCCCATAGGGGTAATGTCAGGGTTGTTTTTCATGGGTGGGGATATAATAAGCTGTTTGTTTATATCCTTAATTTTAATGTATTCGCTAAAGTTTATCTGTATCTCCTTACCTGTAAAATCAGTCGTCATATTATTTGGCGTACTGTACACTAACACCGGAGGAATGGTGTCTTTAGGTCCGCCCGATATGGTTCCCCTTTTAGCACAGCTGTTTAATGATAAAAGCGAAGCAAATAATACAACTGCCGATAGATATATGATAAATTTAGTATTGCGCATACGAAGTCCCTTTAACAGCACAAAATAACAATTATATTTAGTGTAAATAAAATGTTTTTGTAAAATTTAAGTGTGTGCATAGGCTATAGTTACGATACTCAACTTTGATTCCGGAATTTTTAACAGTGCTTTGCCACAGGCCTCCAGAGTGGCACCGGTGGTTATTACATCGTCAATAAGCAAAAAATGTTTGTTCCTGTCGTCTTCGGTGGGGTTAACATCAAAAGCCGAACGGGTAATCTCAGCCCTGTCTGTAAGTCCTTTTTTGGTTTGTGTTTTGGTGTAGTTTTTTCGAAGTAACAGTGCGTCATTGTAATTAGCATTCAGTCCGTTTGCTACTGCTTTTCCAAATTCGGTAACCTGATTATACCCGCGCTCTTTTAATCGTTTTTTGTGCAACGGTACAGGAATTACATCGGTAACCGATTGTAATGCTTCTGTGTTTAGCAGGTGAGCTATATATAATTCTCCCGAAAGTTTACCTATTTCCTCATGTCCCCTGTATTTAAGGTTATGAATAAGTTGCTGTACTATACCTTCTTTATGGAAATACAGTAAGGATGAAGCATGTTCTAACGGAAGCCTGCCGTAAAATTTGTTATAGGTTTCGTTTTCCTTATTGAGCCAATGCTGTGTGTAAGGTAAATGATGGCGGCATGCGGTACATAAAACGGTTTCATTTTCCAGCAGGTTGTTATTGCATCCGTTACAGGTTTTAGGATATAATAAGTTGACTAAACTTTTGAACATGGTGTGGTTAACAAAAAAATATTTTTGATTTAGGCTAAAGATAATAAAAGAGGGCGTTTATATATACAATCGCTTTTTATATTTTTGCACCATGGCAAAACAGGAAGATATTTTTAAGAATGTAATTTCGCATGCTAAGGAGTACGGATACATATTTCCGTCAAGCGAAATATATGATGGATTAAGCGCTGTGTATGACTACGGACAGAACGGTGCCGAACTGAAAAAGAACATTAGGGAATACTGGTGGAAATCAATGGTGCAGATGCATGAAAACATTGTAGGTATTGATGCGTCGATATTTATGCACCCAACCACGTGGAAGGCATCGGGTCACGTTGATGCTTTTAATGACCCGTTGATTGACAACAAGGATTCCAAAAAAAGATATAGAGCAGACGTTCTTATTGAGGACTATGCCGAAAAATTAAACCAAAAAGCCCAAAAAGAAATCGACAAGGCTAAAGCCCGTTATGGGGATGCTTTTAACGAAGAGGAATTTAAGGCGACCAATGCACGTACTAAGGATTATCTGGAAAAGAAAGATGCTATCCTTAAACGTATGGCTAATAGCCTGGAGACCGAAAATCTTGCCGATGTAAAAGCGCTTATCGAGGAGCTTGGTATTGCCGACCCTGAAACCGGTTCTAAAAACTGGACAGAGGTACGCCAGTTTAACCTTATGTTTGGTACTAAACTGGGAGCTGAGGCTGCAAGTGCTATGGACTTATACCTGCGTCCGGAAACGGCACAGGGTATTTTTGTTAACTTCCTTAACGTACAGAAAACCGGTAGAATGAAAGTGCCTTTTGGTATTGCACAAACCGGTAAAGCTTTCCGTAACGAGATTGTGGCAAGGCAGTTTATTTTCCGTATGAGGGAGTTTGAACAAATGGAGATGCAGTACTTTGTTCGCCCCGGTGAGGAACTGAAATGGTATGAATTCTGGAAAGAAACTAGATTAAAATGGCATAAGTCATTAGGATTAGGTGAGGAAAAATACCGTTTCCATGATCATGAGAAACTGGCTCATTATGCTAATGCTGCTGCCGATATTGAATTTGATTTCCCATTCGGTTTCAAAGAGCTTGAAGGGATTCACTCAAGAACTGATTTTGACCTTAAAGCTCACGAAAAGTTCTCGGGCAAAAAACTACAGTTCTTTGATAACGAACTGAACGAAAATTATGTGCCTTATGTTGTAGAAACTTCTGTAGGTCTTGACAGGATGTTCCTTGCGGTATTCTCAAGCTCATTAAAAGAGGAAACACTGGAAGACGGTTCAACCCGTACCGTACTTAGCCTTCCCGCGGTACTGGCACCTACTAAGGCGGCTGTACTTCCGTTAATAAAGAGAGATGGACTTCCTGAAGTAGCCCGCGAAATTATTGAAGACCTTAAATGGGACTTCAACGTGGCTTATGATGAGAAAGATGCTGTAGGCCGTCGTTACAGAAGACAGGATGCCCTTGGTACTCCGTTCTGTATTACGGTAGATCACCAAACGCTGGAAGATCAAACGGTAACCATCCGTCACCGCGACACTATGAAGCAGGACAGGGTAAAGATATCAGAATTAAGAGGTATCATCAATGAGGAGGTTTCGGTAAGAAACTGGCTCATGAAAATGAAATAATAGTAAAGGCTCCCAATCGGGAGCCTTTTTTGTTATTCAAACTGTAATTGCGCTAAAATTTTCTTCTTTTTATTGATAATGCTTTCGTCTGCCTTTTCTTTTAGTCGTTCCTTATCGGTAAAGTAATATTTGTATTTGGCTTTCCCCAGGCTTATATTATAATCGTCCAGATTACCTTTTATGTTTACACCTGTTTTAAACGGTATGGGTGACTTGAGTACCGAAACATGATAATCATAAGTAAGGTCAAGGTTTTGTATACCACCTATGGCAAGCCTGTAACGGTCTATTTCCACCAGTGCAGGCAATACTTCCATATGGCTTTGCTCTATTATCATTTCCATTTCAAGGGTTTCAATGGTATTCTTTTCCTTTTGTTTAAACATAAGGGTTTTTGCCATTTCGGTAAAGGTTTCGCTGTCGAGCACCATAATATCGGTGGCCTGTAGTGCGGCAATACTGCGTACAGTAGGGATGTTAACCGTCATATCTTCATTTAGCATAGCAGTACCCTGCATTCGTAAATGGGCTTTGCCTTCAAACGATTTTGTCATAGGGAAAAGGCTGTCCATAGCCGGGAGTACCTTGGCAATGTTAGCCATTTCAATATCATGCAGGTTAAAATCAAAATCCACTTTGGCTTTAGTATTGTTTACAGGGGTGTAATTAATGCTTGTGGTAAGCTTAGCCGCTAGGGTGGTAAGCTCAAATTCATTAAGCTTTAGGTGTCCTTCCTCTACCTTTAGTAATCCCTTTATATCGGTCATATCCAGTTCGCCGTAACGTAATTTCTTTATATCGCTGTTAAATACAAAGTTGATGTTTTCGGGTATTTTGAATACGGCTTTTTCGGTAGTTGTTGGCTGTGCCGAAGTGTTCTGACTTTCTGCTACGGTATTAAAGTCGGGTTGTGCTTCAGGCGTATTGTCGTGCATTACCTTCATAATCTCGTTAGCATCAATATAATTGGACTGCAGCGTAAGCTTAGCATTAATATCCTTGCCCTGGGAGCGTTTTGTAAACAGGTTGTTTATCTGTCCGGTTAGGGTTACATCAGAATTCCCAAAAGTAATACGGGCATTTTTTAGAGTTATAGCCCTGTTGTTAATAGTCACTTTAGAGTGTTCCATTCGCATAGGCATGGCAAACTCCGGAGTATAAGCAAATAGACTGTTAAACTCCACATAGCCCCGTGGCATCCATTGCTCGTCACGGTTCTTTTTTACGGTGAATTTATAGTTTCCGTTTTTAATCCCCACAAACCTTTTGCCCTGCCATACACCCGCACTGTCTATACTAAAGGTTGTGTTTATAGCAGGTCTTTCCTTGGTGCTTCTCGGGCTGAGTTCGGCAGTTATATTTGCCCTGCGTATAGCGCCTTTAAGGCTGTCAATCCCCTTGTATTTAAGATTAGTGAATTTAATATCGGCGCCCAGTGCCGCCATACTGTCTTTCAGCATTTTTGCCCTTAGCTTAATGTCCAGCCCGGCAAGGGTAAGGTCGTGTTGTTTTTTGTAATTAAGGGTAAGGTCGGTTACATTGATTTTTCCGAAAGCCTTTCGGGAGTCTGTTTCGGCTTTACGACCAAAAACAAGCTCTGTTTTCTGCGTTTTCAGGTAAATGGTGTCTTTAGGTACACTCACCAGTAAATTAGTGAAGGTAGAGTGTCCTTTAAGCTTCATGTTATTAAAGTTGCTGTTTATAATGTCGTTGCTTTTAAAAACGGCATTCAGGTCTACCTGAGCCACTCCCTGTATATCAATATCTGCGGCTACAGGGAACTTTTTCTTAAGGGTGGTTAGGTCGAGTTCCCCTTTTATGTTAGAGTCGATTTTAGGGTCTTCCAGCAGGCTTTCCACTACGGCATTACCCTGTAAATCTACGCCTGTTCCTTCCAGTAAAAGGTTTTTAATGGTAAGGTTTGATTTTTCGGGTTCGTTAAAGTTTAATACCGAATGCATATCGGCTTCCAGATGGCGAATCTCTCCCGGAAACTTATTATACTTTAGTATACCATTATCTATTTTAAACTCAATATCAGTAAGCGGGAATTTACCCTGACCGTATATGCCTTTTGCTACAGCTTTAAGAGCAACGTTTCCTTCAACATCCACATCTTCCTGTTTAACATACTGCCTCGGTATGGCTTCCCAAAGTGTTTTTAGGGAAGGTACTTTCATTTCCAGAGAAATATCGGTATCTACTTCCCGTTTTAGGGTGTCGATGCTGAAATGCCCTTCGGCTAGAAAGTCAATGTCGTTAAGTACAAGTTCGCTTTTATCAAAATCGACCTTCATGTTTTTCTTGTCGAAAAATATTTTGGTGTTAAGGCTGGCTTTCAGTTTTCGGGCAAAGCGCACGCCGTCTTTTGAGAAGTTAATCCTTTTGCCTGATGTTTGGGTAGTGAGCATTAGCTTTTCATTGGTGTTTGCTGCCTTTAGCGCTACATTAAAACTGTCTATACGTACGTGTGCTTTGGTTACAAAATCATGATAGGACAGTTTTGCGTTTTCAATGCTTAGTTTTTTAATGAAAACCGAATTGATTTTAAATGAGGAAGTAGTGTCGTTTACTGCTATAGTGTCGGTTTCGGTTTCCTTTACAATATTCCAGTTGGCTTTTCCGTCCTTTCGTATAACTGCTTTTATTTTGGGATTGGTTAGCGAAAGTTCGTTAACAACCAAATTATGCTTGGTTAAAAGTTTACTGATATTAAAGGAAGCCCTGCACTCTGTAAAGCGGGCAAGGGTGTCGTTTTCCCTATCCCTGAATGACGGTGTTACAAGGCTTCCGTTTTTTAGTGTGATGCCAAAAGAAGGAAAGGTGGTAAAGAAGGTAAGTTCTATGCTTTGGCAGTTAACCTTTGCATTAAGGTTTTCGTTAAGCATTTCGGTTACGGTAGGTGTAATCTTCTCGGGTGTGAAAACAAAATTAAGCGCAATGGCTACCGCTATTGAAAAGAGTACAAATAGCGAGATGAAAAAAAATAGGGTTCTCCTGAGTATCTTTTTTATTTTCATAGCAATTGTGGTAAGGTTTTACACGACGGAAATATAACAGGTTTTAAACTTAACAAGAGTATTTTTATACCAATCCCTGTTTTAATTATACCAAATGTATAAATAGCACAAAGGCTCCGATAGGAGCCTTTGTGTATTATTCTTTATTTTCTGAAAGTGCGTTCCAGCCTCTTGCCTTAAGCGGAATTTTAGTATTGGCACGGGTAATAAGATGTGTGCCTTCGCTTTCGGGAGTCATGTGACCTATAACCGTAAAATTAGGGTTGCCCTTTATCTTGTCGTAATCACTTTGTTTTATGGTGAATAAAAGTTCATAATCCTCACCGCCGTTTATTGCTACCGTAGTGCTGTCAATATTGAACTCTTCACATACATTAATGAACTGAGGGTCTATAGGGATTTTCTCCTCATACAGGTTACAGCCCACACCACTGGCTTTAGAAATATGGATAATCTCAGACGACAGTCCGTCAGAAATATCAATCATGGCCGTAGGCTGAATTTCAAGCGCTTTTAAAAGCTCTTTGATATCCTTACGGGCTTCCGGCTTTAGCTGACGTTCTATAAGGTAAGTGTAAGCGTCTAAATCGGGTTGGTTATTAGGGTTTACTTTAAATACTTCTTTCTCTCTTTCCAGTACCTGTAGCCCCATGTAAGCCGAACCTACATCGCCTGTAACCACAAGTAGGTCGTTATCGCTTGCGCCGTTGCGGTATACCAGTTCGTCGGCATCTGCCTCACCAATAGCGGTAATGCTTAAAATCATACCTTTTTGGGATGAGGTAGTATCACCACCTATAATGTCTACATCATATATTTTTGCGGCAAGTTTAATACCGTCATACAGTTCGTCTAACGCCTCAACCGGGAAACGGTTAGATACCGCTATGGAAACCGTAATTTGTGTAGGCTTTGCATTCATGGCGCAAATGTCACTTACATTTACTACCACAGCTTTATAACCAAGGTGCTTTAACGGAACATACCCCAGGTCAAAGTGTACACCCTCAACAAGCAAATCGGTAGAGATAACCGTTTTTTTATCCTTAAAATCAAGTACGGCAGCATCGTCGCCAATACCGGTAAGGGTAGAAGGATGTTTTATCTCTATATTCTGTGTTAAGTGCTCTATAAGGCCAAATTCGCCAAGCTGACCTAAATCAGTGCGCTGTTGGTTTTTATCTTCAATCATTTCTTTTAGGTTCTAAAGGTGCAAAGTTACGATTTAGAACGTTAAAAGTTCAAGAAGTTGCCTAGAAGTCTGTTTTGGGTTAGGCACTTAATTCGGTATCGTGGTTTTCGGTATCTTCCACATTTTGCCAAAAGTAGATTACCTCCTTGAGGTTTTCGGTTAGCTGTTTGTAATCAGGGGTTTTGTAAAAGTATCCCTGTACGTCGCGCTTAAAGGCTTCTTCTATAGGGTAGGTGCTACCCATAGTGGTGAAAAAGATAAAAGGTTTTGTTTTTTGGGAAAGGGAAATGTCTTTTCTTATTTCGTCGCAAAGTTCAAGGCCGTTCATTTTTGGCATATTAATGTCTGATATGACCAAAAAGGGATGAATGTGCTCCTGTTTCAGGAAAGGAATGGCTTTGGTGCTGTCGTTTATAAAAATAATCTCATTAGGGAGACTGAATGTTTTTAGAACCTCACCAAAAATAAACTGATCGTCATCGTCATCCTCAATTATAACTATGGGGCCGTCTTTTTTCATAATGTAATGCTTATTCACGCTGCAAAAGTAAGTGTGCTACGTGGTAAAGCCTCAAACATTAGGGTTTTGCTAACATAAAAGAGTCATAAAGTTGTGTTTTGGAGCGCTGTCATTGCGAGTAGGAAAGACGTGGCAATCTATTTTAAATTTTGAATGAGATTTCTCCTGTCGTCGAAATGACATTGTAGTATGTCATCCTGATGCGTAATGCAATGGAGTGAAGGATCTCTGTTTCTGTTCTTTTGTCTTGACACAAAAGAACCAAAAAGTCAAGGCTGGAACTCCTTAGGCTAAAAATTATGGCATTCGGCTAAACCATCCGAACTCACTTCGCTCAAACAGCGGATGCTTTTTTACGCTTCATTTATAATTTTCTTTACGCCACGGAGCTTAATGCCGTTACCTGTTGCTGTCATTGCGAGGAGGAACGACGTGGTAATCTATTTTAATGATGAATTTAAATTTTGAATGAGATTTCTCCTATCGTCGAAATGACATTGCAGTATGTCATCCTGATACGTAATGCAATGGAGTGAAGGATCTTTTAAAATTATGCTTTAAACTTCCTGAAAGCCTGTATCATTTCGTAAATGCCGAATGCTAAAACAATTTTACCTAAAATGAAGATAATCCAACCTGTAGTGTTACTGTTATCAATAAAAATTCGCTTCTGTTCTAAAGGATTGTAAAAATCAGTAACAATTAAAAACCTAAAATAACCGGATACAAAATCTTTTATTGAAGACAGGCTTGATAAATCTAGACTTAGCATATAATTTTCTGAAATAAAAAATAAGGAGTAGAAAATTAGCGCTCCTGTTAAAACAAAACGCAATGCTTTAGTCCAGCTATATTCAAAACCCGTAGAAATTTTTGTAGCCCATAATATGGCTTTGTCTTTAAAATTATTTTCCCAATCTAACTCTTGGTAGTGTGCTTGTAATTCATATCCTCTAAATCGATTGTAATCAATACGGTTTTCTGCTTTTTGTAGTTCTTGTTTAACTGAACGTAAGGTTCTTCTTAATTCTCGAGCATCTTTGTTTTTTAATGACTTTAAATAGTTTTCATTTTTAATGTTTTTTATATTAATCTCATCAAAAAATGCTCCTTGAAAAAATGATACTTGATGCAATTTTAGATTCTCAATTTCGATTTGTTCAAAAGAAGTTTTCTTTTCAAAAATAGTATGTTTAATTTCCAAATCTTTAAACTTCGATTTATCAAATAATGTGAAACCTTTAAATTCACATGAGGAAAATATCATTTTAGTGTTGCTTATGTTTTTACAGTCAATAAATAATGTTGTAGAGTAAAATTTAGAATCATGAAAAGTAGCATATTCTCCAAAATTAGTATTCGAGAAATCTGATTTTTGAAATAAATTATTTTGAAAATAGTGACCACTATATTTTTCGTTATATTTTAAGTTATTTGATAAGAATTCAAATGGCATATAAAAAGTATTGCCATGTATAGATGGATTTGTTATGTTGTTGTTATTGATAATACATATAGGATAATCAGTTTTTCTTTTAGAGTGAACTTCTCGAGGTTGTTTTGAGAATACATTGGCAATAAAAGAAAATCTTCCTAAATGATGGTTAAGTCCTGTAATTTTACAAAAACCTCTTATTTCATTACTTGAGATGTTAATTTTCTTTTTTTTAAGATAAGAGTTTATATGACAATTGTTAGGTTTGTTATTGTCAAAGTGCCAAATTAATTTTATGTCTTCAATAATGTTGTTAACTATTTCTATATTATCAGTGAATTTACAATTGATGAAACTGATATTAAAATTAGGGATGATAATATTCTTTATTTTTATATCAAAATTAAATTTACAATCAACAAACAGCAAATTAATATTAGAAACATTTGTAGGGTAAATTTCTAAAGGAAAGTCAAATTCAAAATCTTTAAAATTGGTGATAGTTAAGATTTCGTCAAAATTTTTTAGAACAGTGTAAGGCATGATTTTTTTTGTTAAATATAAACAAAAAACCCGGCACATCTGCACCGGGTTTCTTTATCTTAATACTTTGTACTCAATACTTAGTACTAGTCGTTCAGTTTAAGTACTGCCATGAAAGCTTCCTGCGGAATCTCCACGTTACCTACCTGACGCATACGTTTTTTACCTTTTTTCTGTTTTTCAAGAAGTTTACGCTTACGTGAAATATCACCACCATAACATTTTGCCGTTACGTCTTTACGTAGGGCTTTTACTGTTTCTCTCGATATTACCTTAACCCCTATAGCTGCCTGAATAGGAATGTCAAACTGCTGGCGTGGTATAAGTTCCTTAAGCTTTTCACACATTTTTTTACCAATGTTGTAAGCATTATCCTCGTGGATAAGTGCCGAAAGCGCATCTACAGGCTGTGCGTTAAGCAGTACGTCAAGACGAACCAGTTTAGAAGCACGCATACCTATAGGGTGGTAGTCAAACGAGGCATATCCTTTAGATACGGTTTTAAGCCTGTCATAAAAGTCAAATACAATCTCGGCAAGCGGCATATCAAAAGTAAGCTCCACACGTTCTGTAGTAAGATACGTTTGGTTGGTAATCAAACCACGCTTTTCAATACAAAGGCTCATTACGTTTCCTACAAAGTCACTCTTGGTAATAATGGTAGCCTTAATGTAAGGTTCCTCTACACGGTCAAGTTTTGAAGGTTCCGGTAAGTCAGATGGGTTATTTACTATAAGAGCCTTTTCCGGTTCTTTTTTGGTATAGGCATGGTACGACACGTTAGGTACGGTAGTAATTACCGTCATGTCAAACTCACGCTCTAAACGCTCCTGGATAATCTCCATGTGTAGCATTCCAAGGAATCCGCATCGGAAACCAAAACCAAGTGCCGCCGAACTTTCAGGAGCAAAAACAAGGGAAGCATCATTTAACTGAAGCTTTTCCATTGAGTTTCTAAGCTCTTCATAATCTTCGGTATCAACAGGATAAATACCCGCAAATACCATCGGTTTTACGTTTTCAAAACCGGCAATCATATTTTGTGTTGGCGTTTTGGCATCGGTAATGGTATCACCCACTTTTACCTCTCTTGCTTCCTTAATACCGGAAATAAGATAACCTACATCGCCTGTTTTAATTTCCTGTTTAGGAACCTGGTTTAGTTTAAGCGTACCAATCTCATCGGCAAAATACTCTTTACCGGTAGCCATAAACTTAACTTTTTGTCCTTTGGTAATCGAACCGTTAATTACCCTGAATATAACCTCAATACCACGGAAAGGGTTGTAAACCGAGTCGAATATAAGTGCCTGTAACGGCTCTTCCGGATCTCCTTTCGGAGCCGGTATACGTTCAATAATAGCTTCTAATATTTTATCTACACCAAGTCCGGTTTTACCGCTGGCAGGGATAATGTCTTCAAGTCTACAGCCTAAAAGGTCTACAATGTCATCACTTACCTCTTCCGGGTTTGCACTCGGTAAGTCTATCTTGTTAAGTACCGGTATGATCTCAAGGTCATTTTCCAGTGCAAGGTATAGGTTAGAGATGGTTTGTGCCTGTATGCTTTGTGCAGCATCTACAATAAGAAGTGCTCCTTCGCAGGCTGCGATAGAACGGGATACCTCATAAGAGAAGTCTACGTGGCCCGGAGTATCAATAAGGTTAAGGGTGTATTTCTCGCCATTGTACATGTAGTCCATTTGTATGGCGTGGCTCTTAATTGTAATACCCCTCTCACGTTCAAGGTCCATATTGTCCAGTAGCTGTGCCTGCTGCTCGCGCGCAGTTACAGTTTGGGTGGCGTCTAACAGCCTGTCGGCCAGGGTACTTTTACCGTGGTCAATGTGGGCAATAATACAAAAGTTCCTAATGTTCTTCATCTTCGTTCAGTATCAGTTTAACTTACCTCTGTTGCCCTGTATTTGTGCAATAACATGCGGCCACTAGTAAAGGTAGTAAATTAATCGGCAAATATAGTCAAAGTTAGCAAGTTGCAAAGCGGGTTGTATAAATAAAAAAGCAGCACATATCTAATAGAATATGTGCTGCGGAAAATAGGGGGATCACGAATGAAATGAATCCTGTTTTTAATCCGCTATTTAACGGATGGAGGCATATCCATCATCAGGATTCTTAAAAATACATTCATTCCATATGAATGTATACGGTAAAAAAATAGGTATGGTTTTAAAAAGCCGAAAAAAAATAAAAAGCCGGCACATGTGTGGTATGCATGGCCGGCAAAAAAATATGTGTGGTACATACTGATTGCAAAAGGTACAGTGGGGACTGTGTATATTTGAACGAGTCGGTAATTTTTTTGGGTGGTGCAAATATAAAGGGCGGCGATATGGATATAAAAGGACAGGTTATTCGAATTTTCTATACTGTTATAGGGTTTGCTTATGCGGTTTTATTTCATATCGCCAAAATGTTGTAATTTTGCACAAAATGAAGAAGATGGTTAAGATTGGTAATATAGAACTGCCTGAATTTCCGCTGTTGCTGGCGCCAATGGAAGATGTGAGTGACCCTCCTTTCCGCAGATTGTGCAAGCAACATGGGGCCGACCTTATGTATAGTGAATTTATCTCTTCGGAGGGGCTTATACGCGATGCGATAAAAAGTCGCCAGAAGCTGGATATATTTGATTATGAAAGGCCGATAGGGATTCAGATATTTGGGGGTGATGAAGAGGCGATGGCTATGAGTGCCAAAATTGTGGAGACAGTGAATCCCGATATAGTAGATATTAACTTTGGGTGTCCTGTAAAAAAAGTGGTATGTAAAGGTGCCGGAGCTGGAGTACTTAAAGATATCGACCTGATGGTTCGCCTTACTAAAGCTGTAGTAAACAGTACCCATCTTCCGGTTACGGTTAAAACCCGACTGGGTTGGGATGATGATTCCATTAATATTTATGAGGTGGCCGAAAGGTTACAGGATGTAGGTATTAAGGCCTTAACCATACACGGACGTACCCGTGCGCAAATGTATAAAGGGGAGGCCGACTGGGCTCCTATCGCAAAAGTGAAAAACAATCCGCGAATCCATATCCCTATTTTTGGAAACGGTGATATTGACAGCCCTGAAAAAGCGCTTAAATACCGTAATGAATACGGACTGGACGGTATCATGATAGGTCGTGCGGCTATTGGGTATCCGTGGATTTTTAATCAGATAAAACATTACTTCAAAACGGGTGAACACTTGCCGGAACCAACTGTTGAAGACCGTGTGGAAGCAGCCCGCAACCACTTAAAATGGTCTATAGACTGGAAAGGGGAGCGAGTAGGAGTGTTTGAAACCCGCAGGCATTATACTAATTACTTTAAAGGGATACACGGCTTTAAGGAATACAGGCAGCGAATGGTGTCTAACGACAAGCCTGAAGATGTGTATGCTGTATTTGACGAGGTGCTTGATAAGTTTGCCGATTATAAAATGGTATAATTGTGGCTACCTCTCTTCAAAGCAAACGAACAGCGGTAAAAGCCCGAAAGAATTTTAAGGAGGTTGTAGCGTTAAACGATAATCCGTGGCGATGGGGAGTGGGCCTAGAGGCTGCCATTGCTATGGGTATACCTTTGCTTGCCTTTTATTTTTCGGGGCATTTAACCCTTGGATTTATTTCTTCCCTTGGCGGACTTACCGCATTACACTGCCCGCAACTGAAAAGAAAAGAAAGGGCAGTAGTACTTCCTGTAGTTATCTTGGCGATTACTTTTTCTTCCCTGCTGGGTGCTTATATGGCTACCGATGTATGGCTTAAAATGCTGTGCATTGTACTGGTAACCATAATTGGTTGTGTATTTATGATAGGCTGGAGGCTTGGTCCTCCGGGACCGTTGATGATGGTTTTGGTAGCGGCGGTAACCGGAAAAATAGCATCGTCTTCTGCGCCTGAGGTACAGCATTTAAGCAGTATTATGTATCCATTGCTTGTTGGGCTTGGTGCATTTGCAGGATATGTGGTAATCGTGTTTCCGTTGTTGTTTAAAAAATTCAGAAAGCCTGAACATAACGGAAGAAAATTCAATGAGATATTTTCGGGATTAAAGTTTGATGAGGTGTCCAAAGCCATAACCTTGCGTATAGTAACCGGAGTTACCCTGGCAGTTTTAATGGCGTGGGTGTTTAAGGAAGAACGTATTTACTGGATGGTACTTCCGGTAATAGCAGTTTTGCAGGCTGGACCTTCAGTAAGGCTTACGGTTATTAAAGGAGTGCACAGGATGATAGGTTCGCTATTGGGTGTGTTGCTGTACGGAATTATACTGCTGATTAATCCGCAGGGGTTGGGACTGGTATTGACTGTACTGATACTACAGTTTGGTATTGAGGTAGTGGTTATGCGCAATTACGGACTCGCACTTATGTTCATCACGCCGCTTGCGCTTACCATAGCGTCTATAGGGCATAATGTGGATATGATGGCTACCATACAGGCAAGGGTACTCGATACGATTATAGGGATTGTTATCGCACTGCTGGTTTTCTTTGTTTTTGAGAAAACGAAATTCAGAACCCAATAAATAATAAAAGGTTGTCTCAAAAGTGTCATTCTGAATGTAACGAAGAGGAATGAAGAATCTCTGGTAATTAAAAATTTGAGATTTTTCCTTCGTCAAAATGACAACTTGTTACTGATAATTACTTTTGAGACAACCTTTTTATTTTATACCTGTACTTTTTTCCATTTTCCTTTTCTGAACAATGTCATACTGGCTATGGTCATGGCAGTTTCGGCTATCGGTATGGCTATAAACACACCTGTAGGTCCCATATTGAAATGTTTGGCTAACAGGTAGCCTAACGGGATTTGTAATACCCAGAAACCGAAAAAGTTTACCCATGTAGGGGTTTTTGTATCACCCGATCCGTTAAAGGCATTGATAAGTACCATGCCTATTCCGTAAAACACATATCCCGAACTCAGTATCATTATTGCTTTTACGGCAATGTCGTGTACATGGCTATTATTGGTAAAGAACCACATAAAGCTATCGGCAGCTAAAAGGGTAATAATCATAATGATTCCCATGTAAATGGCATTAAAACGGGCTGTTATCAGTACTGATTTTTCTGCCCTTTCTACCTGTTGCGCACCAAGGTTTTGTCCTACCAGTGTTGCTGCTGCACCACTAAGCCCCCATGCCGGTAGCATAAAGAACATCATAATACGCAATGCACTCTGATAACCTGCCGACCCCTCATCACCTCCGGTAGTGGCTACCAGTTGGGCTAAAAATATCCAGCTGCACGATGCAATTACAAACTGTAATACTCCCGGAGCGGCAATTTTTACAAGGTTTCTAATCTGTTCCGTGTCCGGAACAAAATAAGATAAAGCTACTTTTAATACACCTTTACCGTTAAAGAGGTTGTACAACTGGTAAAGTACCCCTACACTACGACCTATGGTTGTGGCTATGGCAGCTCCGGTTAATCCGAAATCCAGTACGTTTATGAATATAGGGCATAGTATAATATTACAGATGTTGGCTACCCAAAGGCTTTTCATGGCTATGGCAGCATTACCAGCCCCTCGGAAAATACCGTTGAAAAGGAAAAGCAACATGATTATAAAACTACCACCCATCATAATTTGTACGAAGGCAGTGCCATAAATAGCCGATTCCATTGAGGATCCCATCCATATCAGTATATCGGTAGCAAAAACAAACCCGAATACGGCAATTAATAGATTAACCGCCACGGCTACCACTATAGCCTGCATACCGGCTCTTGAGGCTGCTTCAGGATTTTTTTCTCCTATACGTCGGGCTACTACTGCTGTGGCAGCCATACTCATGCCTATGGCAATGGAGTAGATTACGGTTAATACCGATTCGGTTAAGCCTACTGTCTGTACGGCGAAACTACTGTTTTCAAGGTGTCCCACAAAGTAAAGGTCTACCAGTGCAAAAACCGATTCCATCATCATTTCGAGCATCATGGGTATTGCCAGTAACAGTACGCCCCTGCGGATGCTACCCGTAGTGAAATCGATGTTTTCTCCCTTAAGGGATTGTTGTAATAAGGCATAAAAGCGTGAATACGCGTTGCCCAGTTTTGACTGCTGTGTCATTATGTTGTGAAATAAATGTTATAAGAATAATACAAACAAAGAGTGGCATTAAAGGTTTAATGCTTCATTTGCTTTTTAAAAGCTAGCGGTGGTATGTAGTCTTAGCGGACTAAGACGGCAATTAACTTCATATTCCTTTGATCTTGAGAGGTAAATATAAATGAAAAATGTAATGGTAGGGTGAAAAAATTATGAATTTTCCAATAATTTTGAATTTACCCTTCCGGCAGCAATTCTCGATGCCAGTATTCCTAGGGTGAAAAGTGTAAGTAATACCACTATGATATTGGTGATATTATACTCCACAGGGAATGGTAATGTAGGGGTAATGGTAATGAGCTGAAACTGTTGCTGTAATACTATAATTATGGTTCCTAGTATGAGCCCGGTAAAGGTTCCCAGTGCCGTGATAAAAATTCCCTGATACAGGAATATTTTACGAAGTCCCTTAACATCCACGCCAAGGCAGAACAATGTTTTTATATTTTCCCTTTTGTCCAGTATCAGCATAATCAGTGCGCCTGCCAAACAGAATAATGTAAGTACCACAACCAGTGAACAGATGAGGTAAGTAACCAGGTTTTCGGTATTAAGCATGCGGTACAGGGAGTCGTTAAGCTGCGCCCTGTTTTTGATTACTACTTTGTTGTTAAAAAGGGTAAGCAGTTCCTGTTTTACGGTTTCTTCCTGTGCTCCCGGAGCCAGTTTTATTTCCAGTGCCGATATTTGGTTTGGCTTGTATTGCAGTAATTCCTGTGCCAAACCAAGGTCGCAGTATACATACTTGCTGTCTACATCGTCATTAATGGAGTAAAAGGCAACAGGCACAAGAGCCGACTTATTAAAGGCTTTTTCGGGATTGTCTATAGGGCCTTTGCCGGTGGTTGGGACATACACTTCCAGTCGGCGCCCGAAGTCGGACAGTCCTATCGATAGTTTATCAACTGTGCCCATACCTACCACACACTGCGAGGTTTGTGGTGTTAGCCAGTAACCTGTCAGTAGTTGCTTTTCCATAGGGTTTACCTGTGTGAAAATACTGTCGGTTCCTTTAAGGTAAGCTACATGTTCTTTTTGGTCAAAGTAAAAAAGAACACGTTCTTCCACTATATGGCTGTAGTTGGCAATGCCTTTAATGCCTTTAATTTTTTCTTCCTGTTCCGGGCTAACCGTAAATGATTTTCCTATTTCGGTAGTAACCTTAAGGTCGGGGTCGGTAGCGTTAGTGAAGGAAAGACTGAAGTTTTTGAGTCCGCTAAAAACCGAAAGAATAACAAAAAGAGCCGTTGCACTTATTACAATACCCGCAGCAGCAATTACGGAGATTATATTAACCGCAGTGCTTTTGCTTAAAGTCATGGTGTACCTTCGGGCAATGTAAAAAGGGAAGCTCAAATTATTATTATGATTTCTTGCGTTTGTCTAAAAGTTCAGGGTTTTTAATAGGGTTGTTTTCGCCTTTAAGCTCTTTGTCAATAAGGTCTATCCTGTCTAATGAATCGTCTATGTAAAAAATAAGGTTCGGCACTTTTCTAAGCTGTGATTTAACACGCTGCGAAAGGTCGTGCTTAATAAGCGGTGTGTTAGAGCGCACTGCCTCAAGTATTTCCTCTCCTTTGTCTGAAGGGAAAACACTCATGTAAACCTTTGCTATAGAAAGGTCGCTGGTTACACTTACTTTAGATATAGATATGATAAGGTTGCTTATTCCGTTTTTACGTACCTCGCCCTGTAAGATATCTACAAGGTCTTTTTGCAACAGATTGCCTATTTTTTTTTGCCTGTTCGTTTCCATAATGCAAAAGTACTGAAAGTTTTGCAAGTAAAGCCGTTATTTTTTAAGGCAGCTTATTCTCTTATCTCCTGGCAAAGCTCTACCAATACACCGTTTGTGCCTTTTGGGTGTAAAAAAGCAACCAGTTTATTATCAGCACCTTTTTTAGGGGTTTCGTTAAGTACGGTAAAACCTTCTTCCTTAAGGCGTGCAATTTCGCTAACAATATCCTCTACATCAAAAGCGATATGGTGAATGCCTTCGCCTTTCTTTTCTAAAAATTTCGCAATAGGACTATCGGGGTTTGTGGCTTCAAGAAGCTCTATTTTGTTAGGGCCGTTCATAAAGAAAGAGGTTTTAACGCCTTCGCTGGCTACTTCTTCCATTTTGTATGCCGGTGTGCCTAACAGTTTTTCAAAAAGCTGGTTTGAGGTTTCTAAATCTTTTACTGCAATGCCTATATGTTCTATTTTTCTCATTGTGTTTTTTGTTTGTGCGGGTAAAGATAGTTTATAAAACAAAAAAACCGCAACTCTTTTGAAGTTGCGGTCCCAACTGGGCTCGAACCAGAGGCCACCTGATTAAAAGTCGCAACCAGCCTATTTTTATTCAATTTCTTTACTTTCAAATAAATTCTAAAGTGATGTGAATAAAGGATGAGTATAGAAATCATTTTTCATTTCGCTTCCTTCATTTTCATCTTTTATCCTTTTTTGTGTACAAATTTTGTGTGAAACAGGATTCGGCAAATAGTTATTTATATCTTTTTAATGTATCTCGAATAGAGCTTATAATTTCTTTTTGTGAATGGTGTAAAGACAAGGATTTAAAATAATTGCCTTGTTCAGCTGAAAAGGAAAGTACAATCTTTTGGATATACCGGGATCATTTGTAACCCCAAAACTGTATTTGAATAGCTTATCAATATTTTCAAGTTCAATAGCGTTCTTTGTTGTGTCTTTAGGGTTTCTGTATTGATTTTATTTCTTTTAAATAACTCAGAAATGCCTTGATAGATATATTAATACTGTAATTATAAATATTTGAATTTCATTGAAGCTGCACGGTACTTCAATATTTTATCATCTATTATCCTGGATAATTATAAAAAAAATCATTCAAACTTTTTAAAAGATTACAAACTAAAAAAAACTTTTAGCATTACATATCTTTCTATAAGATTATGGCTATAAGTGTTGATGGAGTAGTCTGAAACATTTTTTAAAGTAAATTCCTTATTGTTTGTAAGGTTTTTTCCAATAATGCTATATGTTATTTTTTTATTTTTTGATGTATAGTTAAGCTCAGATTCAAGGAAAAAATAATTATTTGTGTTAGTTAAATCAGGAATAATATAGTTGCCCAGTATGTTAAAGCGAATTCTTCCAGTATTATTTTTATATGAAATTTTTGTTTGATGGGTTGCACTTTTAAATGTATTAGTACTTTCATTACCATCAAAAACTGAAGTTGCACTAATAAAGGATGTTGTGTTGTTGATATAATATTTATTATTAAATCCCTGTTTAGCTGCTATATTTAAAAATAAAGTTCTGTTTTTTATTCTTCTGAAATCGGAATCATTAATGATGTTACTATCAATATTCCATGTGTAATTTGAGTTAACTTGAAAAGTAGTTTTAAGAAAATTTAAGAAAAATTCTCCGGAAAAATTAAGTCCAATGTCGCTACTACTGATGTTTTGTATAAAAGCATTGGTTATTGTTATGTCTTGATTTATAATTGTCCTGTTAAAATAATTATTAGGGCGATAATTATACATGATTCCTAAATTCACCTGTCTTAAATTAAAAAAATCATTGTAATTATATATAACGTTACAAGTGTGTGTTCTTAAATAATTTAAAGAGGGAGTTCCGTTTATAAAGTTTCTGTAATTGGTTTGAACAATTCCGCTAAAGATTTTTATTTCTTCAGGTAATTTTTCCACGTATTCATAGGATATAATGGTTTTGTTCTTTTTGTTAGGAGCGTATATTACCGAAATTTTAGGCGATACAAAAGTATACTCTTTGTTGCTAGAAAACTGTAAGTCTTCTAGTGTACTATTATTTCTAATAATTGAAGCCCGAGCTTTTGCTGCAAATTTTTGAAAATAATAAGAAAAATTTGTAGTTAAGCTATTACTAAATACTTTATAGGTATTGTTGTTGTTAAATTGAGAGTCTAAGTTTTCGTTATTATTGTTGAGAATGGTACTGTTTAGAAACGCTTCTCTAAACATCAGGTTGTATTCTAGGCTAAAATTATACTTTTCTCCATTTGTAATATAAACGAGATTTGCAAATGAATAATTTTTTTTTTGTTCGGTGTTTTCTTTAAAACTCTCAATATTCTCTTCAAGACTTATTACTGTTCCGGGGTTTAAGTTTAAGTTTTGCGGATATTTATTTTTAGAATATAGAATTTTGGCAATAAATGCTTTGTTGTCAGCAACTTTATAGGTCAGGTTTATTGTATTGCTGAAAAATAAATTTTCTGACTCCATGGTGTTTGTTTGTAGATAGTCATTATTGCTACTTAAACTGTTATATGTTGTTGATATGTAATTAACTTTCCCTATATATTCCCAATGAAAACTGTTTTTTTCTTTGTTTGAGAAAAATAATTGAAAATCATAAAGATTAGGTTTTTTTTCAAGATTATTAAACTCATTTATAGTAAAGCTATCACTGTTTAAGGTGATATTAGATATACTTTTTTCATAACGCTTAATTTCGTCAGTATAAAAGCTTCCGCTAATTTTAAGAACGGATTTTTTTAGCTTTTTTGTAAGGAAATTAATATTTGTAAATAAATTTTTATTTAAGCGGTGAAAACTATCATCAAGGAAGGGTTTGAAATACCCTTCATTAATGAGAGGTCTTAATTTAAAATCCCTTTGCTTTTGATCTTCCAAAGAATTAATATCCGAACTAAAATCGTAAGGGGTACTATTTTGGCCTATATTATTATATGACCCAATTACAAAACCTTTTGATTTAGAGTTAACAAGTATGCCTGATGCATTCCCTGCATACCTATTGTTGCTGCCCAAGCCTGCATTTATATTGCCAGAAAAATCTGTTTTACCTTTTTTTAAAATTAAATTTAACGCAACATCTTCGCTATCACTAATGCCTTTTAGAAGAGAATTTTCTTCAAAGTTTTCTAAACCCTGAACTTTTTCAATCATGTCGACATTTATATTGCGTGTACCAATCGTATAATTAGAATCGAATAAATCATCTCCATCTAATAATAATTTCTTGATAACCTTACCCTTAAATTTTATTTCTCCGTTGTCTTCAACTTTAATTCCTGGTAATTTTTTTAGAAGGTCTTCAACTACCTTTTCTGTCCCATCTTTGAATGTTTCTGGATTATATTCAACAGTGTCTTTTTTGGTTGTTATAGTAAGCTTTTTCTCTATAATAACCTCTCTAAGCTTGTGTGTTCTGGGTTTTAAGAAAATATCAAGAATATACTCTTCATCTGTAATTGGAAGGGATGAAATATAGACTTTTTTTACTTCGTGAATAACTGTTGCTACTTCAATATAGGAAGAATCTTCAGTTTTTTTTATTGTCAATTTGTAGAAACCGTTGTCATTTGTGTTTGTATATTGGCGTACAATATTATCTTTATTTTTAATAACTAAATTAGCAAAAGGAACTGCTCCTAAAGAATCAGAGACAGTTCCTTTAATAGTTTGAGAATAAAATTTAGTTACAAAAAATATAAGAATTATAAGAAAAAAGTTATTTCTCATCTAAATATATTTCGATACCTCTGTTAGGTACAATAACTGTCATATCCTCTTCAGGTTTATAATTAGTCATTCGTTCAAAATATTTTTTATACAATATTTTAAACTGTTCCCAATCAATGTATTCACGTTTTGTAAAAGGGTTGTAAATTTTTTCGTCTACTTGTTTAATGCTTTCTGCTAAAAAATGTACTACATTGTCACTTGAGGAAATTTCAAGGATTAACCCTGGGAGATTGTCAAAAGTGTGCGGGCCGTTTTGTACAGGAATATCTGTAGTGAAAAACACAATGTAATTTCTTCCACGATAGTTGCCAATAGCTGACTGGCAATTATAGCCTAAAATATTTTTTGTGCTTTCTCCTATTTCCCACTCAATTGAATAGTCATGATCTTTTAGGTCATAATTAAAAAAAGTTGGGCAATACCTCAAACCTTTCATGAACTCTTTGTATATGGAAGCACTATATTCACTTGCTTCCTGAACATGAGGTTCTTCTATTCCTTTGATAACAGCAACGGTATCTATATTTCTGCTAAAACTAAGACTTTCAATCTCACTGGTTATTAGCTTTTCTTTTCCAAAGCCAATTATACCATATTCATCTTTAGTGTCAATAATAGAATAATTGTATACTACTTGGTAGGCCTGAGAATAAATAGTATTTGAAATTAAACAAATTAATACGCTATAAATAAAAACAGGTATTTTCATAAATTTTTACCCCCCAATTGTAAGTGATTCATTGGTTGATTGTGATATGCTTAAAGCTTTTTCAGCTGAAGCATCTGCTAAAACACAAGCTCTAGCTTGTGCATCCTGATAAGAAATATCAGAAGTTGCAAATCTTGTAACAGTAACTGAATTGTAGTTAGCTTGGCCATAAGTTCCCGAAGCTGCTCGTCTTGTATAGCACATTACAGGGTTTGTTTCTTTTTTGCTGTTTTCAGAAGTTTTGTTTTCATTTTCCTTCTCACCGGCAATACAAAATTGAGTGCCAGCAACTAAACATATTAAAATAAGTTTTTTCATAATAAAAAAGTTAATTTGGTTTTACAGTAACACTAGTATCTTTGAGAGCGGCGACTGCATTATTTACAGCAATTTGCGCATTGTTACAGGTAGCTACTGCAGCAGTGTTTGTGTCGCTAGACTGATTGCATTTTGTTACTGTTACAGAAACATAACTAAGGCTTTTTGGTTCTCCTGAGGTTACAGTTCTTGTGCAGCATCTGGTAACGTCACCTTCTTTATGTGTTGTTGTGGTTAGTTTTGTGTCTTTCTCACCTGCGGATACTCCTAGGGTAAATAAGAATACTCCTAAAAATAATTTTAGTTTTTTTATAGGTTTATTAAAAATTAAGGTTTATAAAAAGGTTTTAATAAAAGTAAGAAACAACTTAATTGGCAAAAGTTAATGTTGATATAAAAAAATGTTAAATAAACAGTGTTTTTTACAAAACGGTCTAATGTAAAATAACCATATTAATTAAAAAAAGCCGTTAAAGTATTTTTGTAGCGGCTTTTTTTGTGCTTTTTAGTGAGTTGTGTGCAATGAACAAAAAAATAGCGCCTACAAATTTCTTTGTAAGCGCTTTATTTTCAAGTTGTGGTCCCACCTGGGCTCGAACCAGGGACCACCTGATTATGAGTCAGGTGCTCTAACCAACTGAGCTATAGGACCAGTTTTGAGGTTGCAATATTACTACTATTTTTAATTCAAACCAAATAATTTTACAGGATTATTTTATAAAACCGGTCATAAATTTTTTACCTCCTGATAATGTGAATTTTATTGTACGGTAATATTAGCAGGTTGCCTGCATCGGTACTTCGTTTTTGGTTCGGCTCATTAAAATCAGGATAATAATTATCCCTGCCGTAGCCATAGCCGCACCTACAAGGTTTGGCGAAGCATAACTAAAACCTGCAGCAAGCGGTAAACCTCCTAAAAAGGCACCAAGGGCATTACCAATATTAAACCCGGCCTGTAGTGTGGCAGAAGCTATCATTTCGGCATCCTTTGCCGTTTTTATCATTAGTATCTGTATGGGGGCAATAAGTGCAAATGATATACATCCGGTAAGGAAAACCAAGGTTAACGACAGGTACTGGTTAGCCGATCCAAAATAAACCGTTAGTAACACGGCTGTCATTGCCAATAAAAGTGCCAGGGCTGTTGGGGCAGGAGAGAAGCGGTCGGCAAGACGACCACCTAAAAAGTTTCCGGCAACCATACCCAGTCCGGCAAGTATCATGATGTACGGAATATTCTCGGCAGCAAATCCTGAGATGTTAGTAAGCAGCGGGGCAATGTAGCTAATCCAGCTAAACAGTCCGCCAAAACCAATAGCAGTAAGCAGGATTATTAACCACGAATTCAGCTTACCAAAGAATTTTAACTGGTGTTTAATCCTGTTGTCTTTATTGGCTTCCATGTGAGGCATCCATAATAGTAGTGCCAAAAAGGTAATGAGCCCTATAGCGGCGATAATCACAAAGGTATAGCGCCAGCTAAAGTGCTGCCCTATGTATGTCCCTAACGGAACGCCCACAACATTGGCAATGGTTAACCCCGAAAACATAATGGCGATAGATTGTGCTTCCTTACCCTTATCGGCAAGTTTACTGGCTACTACGGCACCTACGCCAAAAAACGCTCCGTGTGGTAAGCCCGACAGTAAACGGGAGGCTAACAGTATATTGTAATTTGGTGCAAAAATGGAAAGCGCATTAAAAACGGCAAGCATTATTGCGAGTATAAGCAGCATTTTTTTAGGCGGAAGGTTTCTTCCGGCAATTACTAAAATAGGGGCGCCAATTACTACTCCCAGTGCATAAGCTGATATTAAATATCCGGCTTTTGGTATGGATACCTTAAGGTCGGCAGCGATATCGGGCAACAGCCCCATAATCACAAACTCGGTAATACCAATGGTTAGTCCGCCAAGCAATAAGGCGAAAAGACTCTTTTTCATAGCTAATCTCTCTAAAAGTGAAGGTGCAAATTTCGGGTGATATATCTCAATTAAATTGTAAATTTGTGATACATAATTGTAATAATGTGATATGAAAAGGCTTAATCAGTTTGAGACGTTGGTAATACATGAATTTGAGGAAGATAAATTTCATCTTCCGGCACATACCCATACCTATTATGAACTTATTTATATAGTAAGCGGACACGGAATACACGAACTTAACAATAATATGATTCCGTATAAGGCGGGCGATTTATTTGCCCTGGCACCTGAAGATCACCACTATTTTGATATTAAATCCAGAACCCGATTTGTATATATTAAGTTTACCGACAGTTATTTCAGTTCCAAGAAAAACCTGGTGACCGATGATTTGGTACTAAACACGCCACAGTCCATTATGCGGGAAAAGATGTTAAAGGAAACATTGCTTAAGCTTGATGAGCCCTGTGCCACTATCCTCAAAAATACGGTTAATAATATTACTGCCTATAACTGCCGTAAGGATGTCTCTACTTCGCCTATTGTTTTTTATCAGATACTTTCCATTTTCGGGCTTATAAGGGAAACCGTGAAGGGGATGGAGTTGCCTATACGCGGATGTACCTTTAATGATAATCAGGTAATATCATACATTCATGAAAATATATACAGTCCTAAAAGTATACAGAGTAAAGCTATAGCTCAGCATTTTAATATTGCCCAAACCTACTTTAGTGCTTATTTTAAAAGGAATTTCGGGATTACCTACAGGGATTATGTAAATAACCTTAAAGTACAACTTATAGAGAAAAGGATAGCAGGTAAAAACATGCCCATCAAACAAATTGCTTATGAGTTTGGTTTTACCGATGAAAGCCATCTTACCAACTATTTTAAGAAGCATAAGAAGGTGAAACCAAGCGAATATGTTAAAAACCAGTAGCTTATTTTAACATTTACAGATGTTTTTTTAATAATTTTATGGGAAAAACCTGATGTTGAGAGTTTTATATTTGAATACTAAACACATTACTAATTAAAACTAAACATTATGAACATGAGATTGCTTAAAAACACGCTTTTTGCCGGTTTATTTGTAGCAGCATTAAGCTTAACTTCTTGCGGTGAGAAGAAAGAAAACAAAGATGCTGAAATGGAAAACACTGAAACTATGGACGCTCCTGACGAAAGTATGGATGTGGATGTAGACGTAGATGTTGATCAGGATTCAACAAAAGTAGATGTAGAAATGGATTCAATGCATTAAGATTGTATCTGAAATCTAAATAACACTAAGGGCAGCCGATTGGCTGTCTTTTTTTATTCCTCTAAAAGGTGCTCGGCAATGATATTCCATTGTTTTGAGTCGTGTTGCAGGAGGTAAATTCCCTGTACTTCAAACTGTACCCGGTAAGGTTTGTTTTTATACACCGCCCATGCTTTTTCAAATTCGGGATAGATAAGGTCACGGTAGCCAATAGTCATATGCGGATGATAGTCGTTATCATGAAACTGTATTTGGGTGTTAGGGAATGCCTGGCTAAACTGTTTTATAATGCTTTGCTGAACAGATAATAATTGAGTAGAATATTCAGGCTGTACATATATAACCGGAGCTTTACTGTTATTAAAACACCCAAACCTATTTAATCCTAATTCGAATTTATTAATATTAAAACTGATGTTGTGAAACCATTGTATTAATAGGCTGTGCTCTTTCTCTTCAAGATGAAAAGGCGTTTTTAGTGTGATATGTGGTATTACACGCAGGGCTTTATGGCTATTGTAGTTTTGAGCAATATCTTTTTTAAAGCCGGTTACCTGTTCGCAAATTTCCTGCGGGGGTATTAACGCAATAAAATATCGGTTTTGCATGGCATGGTGTTTTTACACAAATATACCTATTTGCCTAAAAACAAAATACAGCCCTTGGAGGGGCTGTATTTAAAAAGTAGTTTCTTGGCACAGATGCCGGAGGCAAGGTGTGCCGCTACAAATCTAAGTATTTTTGGGCTTTTTGTTGTTTTCTTAAATGTTAATATATTAAGTGGTATTTATTTTTTAAATATTTTAACAGTCTTTTTGTTGCCACTTTCTGTTTGTAATTCCAGTATATAACTACCTGCCTGATACCCCGACAAATTGATGCTGTTGTCTCCATTAACAAGTTCTCCGGTTTTTACAATTGCACCTGTTATGGAATAGATAGTGTACTTTAACGTGGTATTGCCCGTAATGTTAAGTATGTCTTTCACCGGGTTTGGGTAAATATATGTTTTGGCTAGCGCATAGTTGTCAGTATCTAAAACGGCTTCAATTTCATCACAATAGGTTTCGCTTCCGCAATCATTGGTTACAGTTACACATACATTGTAAGTGTTGTCTTGTGTGTAAACATGGGTTGGGTTTTCGTCGCTAGATGTATTTTCATCACCAAAATTCCATTCAATACTATTGTAGGGTTGAGATCCTGAATAGGTGAATGTATAGCTGAGCTGGTTTTCGGTGTCTGGCTCAAACCCAAAACTAGGTTGTGGCAGTGTGCAATTACAATTGTTTGTACCGTATTTTGCTAAAAAGAAATCTGTTCCTGATGATCCGTTTATTAATGTATCATCGCCAACATAAAGGAAATTACCAAACCTGCCACCTACATAATAGTTGTTAAAACCGTCTGCCGCCAGGCTTTGCCCGTAGTCATAATAGCCTAAATTGCCGGGAATATTTGTCATTTCTATAATATTTCCGTCATTTTTGTTAAATCGGGCAAACAGCACGTCATAACCTTGATTGGTTTCAATGGCCAGCTCTTCGCCCTGCCAACTTATAATTCCATAGCCCGTGGTAACGGCTACTTCATTATTATTTATTGTTATACCATATATCATGGTATTTGAATTTTCTGTTACAGCATGGGTTTCCCAAGTCGCTACACCTTCAGGATTTATTTTCATTAAAAACGGAGAAGAAGAAGGGTTAGGATAGGTAAAAGTTATTCCTGCAAAGGTGTCTCCATCATATATTGAGCCTGCTATATAAATGTTATTCTGGTCGTCAATAACAATATCATTAAGGTAGCCTCCTATTTCGTTACTATTTTCTTTTTTCCATAGCATTTCGCCTTCTGGGCTAAAAGCAATAAGATACATATTATGTGTTATAGTTTCTCCGCCGGCTGTAAGCGTTCCCTGAGAATCTTTTCGTCCAGCGATGTAAAAGTTACCGGTGTTGTGGTTTCGTACTAATTTATATGTTGGAAAAACGCCTGAGAATTGAATGTCTGGTGTAATGGCTTCTGTAAAGTTACCGTTAGTATCATACTTTAAAATAAAAAGGTTGTCTCCCTCGGTAGTGTTTACAAAGTTTCCGTCAGCATAAGTGCCGGGTGGTAGTGTACATAGCCAATAAGTATTACCCTGAGCGTCTGTTTGTATATCTGCCCCTAAACTGTGGCTCACGGCTTCTACTAAAGTCACATCTTCAGACTGTGGCATTTTTAACCATTGCATCTCGCCTGTATTGTTGTATTTCAGCAGGAAAAGGTTTCTTTTGTGTTCGTCTAAGTTATTAGGTTGAGCCTGAGGTAAAATTGTGTCGGTATCAAAATGAACCGGATAATTTTGGGAAGTACGGTATACTGTACCTCCTACATAGATATTACCCTCAGCATCTGATTGTATATTTTTGATAAAGTCTTTTTCTCCTCCTCCAATGACTTTAGACCAGCGGAAATCACCACTACAGGTGTAGCTTGCAATAACATAATCTCGATTGCTTCCGGCATCATATGGGGTGAGTTCCATATCTTCAAGATGTAATCCGTTACGTCCTACAGATGCCAGGAAAAATACATTCCCATCAGTATCAGTAACTATAGATTCTGTTTTTTCATTATTCTGAATCTGGTTAAAACTACCTCCGGAAATTCCCCATTGCCAGCTTTGCGAATGGGCAGAGTAGGATAGGCTTAAAATAGAGATAAGCAATAAAGTGTTAAGTGTAAAGTAGCTCTTTTTCATAAAAAATAAATTTTAGTTAAGCAATTTATATAATGACAAAAAGCCGGCAGTAAAAACTGCCGGCTCATTGCATTATAATAGTATTAGTGTATTATAAGGTTTTTCTGCATAAGCATATTACCGTCTTCTTTCATTACTACTATATATTGACCTGCTGATAGTCGACCCAAGTTAAAGTTCCATGTTCCTTTTTGTTCTTTAGGTGTATAAGTTTCTATAAGAACTCCAAGAAGATTGTAAACCTGAATAGTTTTTTCCGAATCTGCAAAAGCATAGCTGTAGTTCATCGCTACATTTTCTTTAGCAGGGTTAGGAGCAATAACTAAATCATAACCTGTTACTTCGGCTAAACTGTTTGTATCAGTATCAGAGTCTTGGGCAGGTCTTCCTGCTTTACACCCGGGTAATTCAAGCCCCATTTTAAATCTGCACGTTTTGCCTTCTACTACAGTTTCAAACATCACAGTTACATATCCGCCCGAGAATCCGTTTAGCGGTATCATCTGTACAGGGTATACTGCCGGTCCCGGATTAAGGGTTAATGAAGAAGGAACAAATATACCCTCGTTACCAGGTAAAGTTAAGGTTGTTTGAACCGGCATACCATAAGTGTTATTAATGTCAAATAAGATATTGTAGTAACAGTACCCATGATCATATACCGGCTTAAGATCTTTTATTCTTATCTCAAACTTACATTCGCTACATTTTTCCTTGTCAATATTTACTTCGTTACTAACTCTGTCACAGTATCCGTTGTTAAGAACAAGTTGATAAGTACCTGCTCCCGGATTTGCTACATATTGGTTAGCGGCTGGAGAATTTGATCCCGAATTTATTACCGAACCATTGTGTAGCCATTGCCATGCAGGGAACGAATAAGGCGAAGTACCCTGTAGGTAAGATGTTTCTAAATCACAAAGTGAATAACAACCTGCCGGAACATTCCATAAATATATTGCAGGGTCTTTAGGTACGTCAATTTGTGTTGTGCTAGAGCAACCATATTGGTTTGTGAAGCGTACCTGATATGCACCTCCCTGATGTACGGTTATAACATCAGAAGACGTGTTAGAAGCATACTCTCCATTACTCCAGTTAAATGTACCTGTTTCACCCGCAGTAGCTACAAGTTTAATAGAATATGGGTCACAGTCAACATTTGCTATAGTGATAGACGGGGTGCTAGGAAGAGGTCTTACGGTTACTGTATGAGTATCTGTTGTTGTGCAATAACCACCTGCTCCGTTAGGAGTTTGTACTGTAAGGCTGTAAGTATAGGTTGTTATAGCACTTGCATAATCAGTAATACTGTTTGTTGAGCCTACAACATTTCCGTTTTTGGTCCATGTGTACAGGGTTCCTGCAGGTCCTTCGGGACTTGATAGTCCAAAGCCTTCGTTGTAGCAAATTTCACTTGGTCCTGAAATATGTGCAGGTGTTGGTTCTACAAAAGTTACGGTTACAGGGTTATCAAGTCCTATTTCTTTGTAACAGTCATAATCACCACTTATTCTTACCCAGTAACTACCAGGTTGTGTTACATTAAATGTATTTGTTGTTGTAGTACCTATAACCTGGTTGCCTTTCATCCACTCATAATTTGTTGGTAATATTGGAGATGTTGAGGAAAAGGTTAAGGTACTTGTACCTCCCTCGCATGCTACCGGAGGATTAGCAACAATAATTCCGTCTAATTGATTTTGCATCACATGAGTTATAGGATGGTAGTATATAGCTTCACATCCATACTGATTAGTTATCTTAATCTTAGTGTCATAATTTCCGGCTGCTGCATAAACCTTGGTAGGGTTTGGCTGAAGGTTTGTAGAGCCGTCTGCAAAATACCATATGTATGACAGTCCTGTTTGTAAAGGATTATCTAATTCTAATTCAAACGGTGTGCCTTCACATATTTGAGTCGGTATTGTGAAAGTAGCATCCGGCATATCCGGGAGATTTATGGTTATAGGACTTGTACTGCATGAAGGGTGGCCGCTACCTTGTATAGTAAGCTGTAAAGTGTGATTACCCGGAGCTAAACTTACTGTATAGCTATTCACGTTATTAGTTATCGCTGTACCATCTACCGTATATGTGTAGTTTTGTATAGGGGTTAGCGGATGGTAATTTGAGTGGTCTAATAATGTAACATTATAATTACCGCCAGAACCACATGTAATGTTGTATCTTAAATCAGGCATGTAAGGTACCAATACGTCATCATATTTATCTACAATACAATTGCCGTATATTGCTCTGTAGTATATTCTGTAAGTACCTGATTCGGCAAACGTAAATTGTGCCGATGTTGCAGTAGGAGAAGATACCGATAATGCAGCCGGCTGTGAAAACCATTGATATCCTGTAGGGCTTCCTGATGCACTTGCGGTTGCAGAGATAACGCCACAGTTATTAGTTCCTAACACTGTTACTGTTGGTTCCGGAGTTATAATACAAGGGTTTGGATTACAATTACCGTTGTAGTTTACTTTGTTGGTAATAGTTGTACAATAACCATTGCTTACTTCAGCATGATACTGCCCGTAACCTAAGCCTAATGCACCAAGGTCAATACTAGGTACGCCCGAAGTTATAATGTTGCCATTGTGGTACCATACTACACTGGTGGCACTTGCAAAGCCACCCTGAATATTTACAGTTAGTATATCGTCTATAGCTGATTCCGGACATACAGAATAATTACCCCCCGGAGTAATGGTTGCTACCGGTGCCGGTATAACTGTAATAGTGTGCCAAATTTCTGCCGGCATTGGACAGCCGTTAGGATCGCTTATAGTGATGTGTACAGTATAGTCAGTATTTAAACTGTTTACATTGTCATAAGAATGTTGTATAGGTGCTAAAGGATTAGCGTTGGTGTATGGAGTAGATCCGTCGCCAAAGTCGCACGTAACCGTACCTGTTGTTACACCTGTTAGTGTTAAGCTGAAGTTGTCACCGGCACATATAGATGTAACAGGGTTAACTAACGATACTGGTGGTGTTTGTACAATATCTACATAGAAAAATTCTTCATGTTGTATACCACATTTTGTAACAACTAATTTTAGTTCCACACCAGTTGCGGATTCCTGATTCCATAGGATATCTACCTGATTAGTTCCGTTTCCTGTGCTTACACTACCTCTGTTTGCAGGATTTATACTCCATGAGTAAAATTCACCATCCGTATAGCTGGTTTGGTATGTGGCATAGCTACTACCACAAACAACATTGTCGCCTGATATAGGGGCATTAACCACTGGTGCAGTTACTGTTTTTATAACATAATCTGACGGGCAGTTTGGATCGGTAGAATTTTCTCTCCTGGCCCTTACTTCATATGGCCCGGCTCCTGTAAATGTAACATTTATGCTGTTACCTGTATCGCTGCCGTTAATTGTGCCGCCTGTAACTTCCCATGTTATTATTGTGCCCGAAATGTTGTTTGATACCGAATAAGTTTCAGCTATACCCGGACATGCTGTAGATGGTCCTGTGATAGAAGCTGGCATTTGCTCTTGGTCTCTTACTACTATTGATACCTGGCTTGGTTTGCAAAAGGTGCTTCCGTTAACTTTTAGTGTATAATTTCCGGCTTGTGTAAATGTTTTTGTGAATGTATTTCCGCTTCCGGTTTGTGTACCGCCGGGTCCTGTAAGAGTCCATGAGCCGGTGTAACCATTGCTTAGCTGGTAAGTTTCACTACTATTTACACATAATGTAGTATCTCCTGTTATTACTGCCTTTGGTTTAACAGTAATTTGTATCTCAGCTGTACCTCCGCAGTTTAGTAATGTGTTGTTGTAAGTTGCACTTAAAATTATAGTTCCGGGAGAACTAGGTGCAGAAACGACTACTTCATTGCTTAGGGGTGTGTTTACTAATGAGGCGCCTGTTCCGTTTGAGGAGAGGGTCCAATTGAAATTAGTTGATGGCCATTGTGGTAATTTGTATATGTTTTGTTCGCCAATACATATTGTAGAATCACCTAAAATGGTACCGTTGCTTAACATTACAGGAACTTTAATGGTAGTTACACCTGCACATTTAATTTCGCATCCTGTGGCATCAAAACTAACATAGCCAAATCCTGTTTCGTCTACGTTATCCCATACTACATCAATTGATGGTCCATAAGGGGGTTGCGATACAATATGGCCACCATCTACATGCCAATTAAAGCCAACATTTGCACATAATTCTCCTACTTCATTGCTAACACTGTATGTAGCTGTTCCTCCATCACAAACAACTCCGGGACAAACAATTTCAACGCCCGGAAATTTGTCTACATTAACTTTTATTTCAAAGGTACTTGTACAGTTACAAGCATTTGTTACTGTTAAATATACCTTGTGTAAACCGTCATGCTGGTAGGCGTGTACCGGCTCAAATTCTGTAGAAGTAGTATTGTCGCCAAATTCCCAAAAATAAGAGATAAGCTCACTGCCTCCCATATTGTCTGATAGATTAGTAAAATACAAATCCTGACCTATACAGGCTTCAACGGTTTGCCCCGGACTATAAGGCTCTACAGTAAAAAGGGCTTTTGGTGAAACAATAATTTCCACGCAAATTTCTTCAACCTGTACTGTTCCGTCATTTTTAGTTACTTCTGCAGACACTGTAGCAGCACCTGATGTTCCCCAGTCAACTACACACTCTGTAAGGCTCTGGCTTTGAATTGTGCCTCCGCCTACATTCCATTGTGTATTATTCCAGTTAGCGCTATTACCTGTTAAGGAATAGGTAACTGTACTGTTTTCACATACCCTTACGCAGGGTCCGTCGTTAATGTCTTCTACGTATTCACGTTTTTTCTCGTCGTATACTACACATCCTGTTTCTTTATCCCAAAGGATTGAAATTGCCTCTTGGGCATTTACTGTATGTGTAAATGCAATAAAAAATATTGCAAATGCCAGTATATGCCGCGTTTTTAGCGGCCATAAAAAGTTCCTCATAATAAGGCATGGTTTTTAAATTGTTAAACATCTTGTTTTTAGCTATTTAAAGATAATCAGTATAAACGACGTTAAAATGTTAACAAAAAGCTAAAAATTTATGATTTACTTATAATATTGTTGTGAATCCTTTAACAACGGGCTTAATGTTAAAAATAACATTAAGCGTAAAAAATGTTATTTTTGTAACAATAGATTTGAAATTTGAATAAATTACACCAGGTGTCAATAAATATAAGGATGTGTTATAGTTACTTTTTGAATGTTGTTTTTAAGTCTTGTTAATGACTTGTTAAGCATTTGCCTAACATTTGATTAAAATTAACTTAATTTTTGTCGTCTTTTTCATTCAAATATTTCCAATAACGCTTAGGCAGGTATTGAATGTGGAGTTTCATGTTCTTTCTTGCGGGTATATTAATGCTGTTAAAATAGTCTTTCCATAGTAGGGAAGTGAGCTCTTCGCTATTACTAACAAGGTCGTTTGAAAGTCTCTTTTTTGAGGTATCTATATTTTGTATAAACTCAAAAGATATGGTTTGCACCGTGTTGAGGTCATAATAAAGCCCGTATTTTCTTTTAATGTCATAAATAATCCACTTCTGGTCGGCAAAGCGGTTTTTGTAAAAATTGGCTATTAACGGGAGTACGTTAAAATCGGGTTCGGCGGGTGCATAAAATATACCGTCTGCCGTTTCCTGAAAACGTATAAAGGCTGTGAAACGATGTCTTTCACGCCCTACCATGCGGTTCATTTTTGATACAGCCATTACATGCGGGTTGCCAAAGTTTTTTTCGGCACCCTTAGGATTGTCAAAAATATAGCGGGCAAAATCAAAAAGATCCTGAAAGGTTTGCGGTACTTCGCTAAGGTAAGCTCTGTAAAACTTCATGAGCCAGTCGGCACTCATCTTTTTTTTGAGTCCGTTCCAAACCCTTTCACCTTTTGCTTTGTCATTTATAATAGTATGTGTTTCGCCAAGCATTGTGGGTTGGTAATGCTTATTCCAAACCAGTTGTATTTTGCCTGGTTTGTACTCGTAATATTCAAAGATTGCTGTTAGCAATCCTTCCATCGATCCGTCAAATACATAGGTAACCATACTAAAACAGGCTTAATTGATTTTGGGGCACTTTAAGGTATTTACTGTTGCTTTCAGATAATATAAGATGTTTTATATGTTGAGGTTCGGGGTCGTTAAGCTGGTATGGACTATCGGCACAGCGTATAAAGAATTTTGCCCTGTTATAAGCAATCCCTATTTTTTTGAGTTGGTCGCTGCGCAGTTTCCCGAATTTACGAGCCTGGATTATTTTGAGTGCCGATTGTGTGCCTATGCCCGGTATGCGCAATATCATACGGTAGTCGGCAGTGTTGATGTCAACAGGGAACTGTTCAGGGTTGCGTAAAGCCCAACTCAGTTTTGGGTCAATATCGGTATCCAGATGCGGATTTTTGGGGTTAAGCAGTTCCTGTACCTCAAAACCATAAAATCGCATAAGCCAGTCGGTTTGATACAGCCTGTTTTCACGAAGCAACGGTGGTTGGCTGCCTATTTGTGGCATACGATCGTCATAACTTATAGGTATGTATCCCGAATAGTATACGCGTTTTAGCTTGTAGTCTTTATAGTATTGGTTGGCGCTGTACATAATTTCCATGTCGGTTTCAGGTGTGGCACCAATTACCATTTGGGTACTTTGTCCGGCAGGAACAAATTTCGGGATGCTTTTTATGAGTCCGGTTTTCTTTTCGTCTTTAAACTTAGTGATGGTGTTTTGTATAAAACCTAATGGTTTTTTTACTTCATCGTGTGATTTATCGGGGGCCAGTAGTTTCAGGCCTCTTTCGGTGGGCATCTCCAGGTTGATGCTCATCCTGTCGGCATAAAGCCCGGCTTCAGATAATAGTTCAGGACTCGCGCCCGGTATGGTTTTAAGGTGTATGTAACCGTTAAAACGTTCTTCAAGCCTTAGTTTTTTTACAATGCGCAACAGCCGTTCCATGGTAAAATCGGCATCCTTAAAAATGCCCGAACTTAAAAACAGACCTTCAATGTAATTGCGTCTGTAAAAGTTAATGGTGAGGTTAACAACCTCGTCTACAGTAAAAGCAGCACGTTTTATATCATTGCTTTTGCGGGATACACAAAAAGCACAATCGTATATACAATGGTTAGTAAGTAATATTTTGAGTAACGATACACAGCGACCGTCTTCGGTGTAGGAGTGACAAATGCCTGAGGCGCTGCTGTCGCCCAGTCCTTTGTTGTCATTTTTTCGGGTACTGCCACTGGATGAGCAGGATACATCATATTTAGCAGCATCGGCTAATATGGAAAGCTTTTCACGTATGCGATCACTCATGTTAGATTATTTTCAACAAAGCTATGAAAATAATCTAACAGAGGTCGTTGAACAAAAGTTAATTTCTTAGCTCGTGTATACGGCTAACGTATTTTCCTATAACGTCAAACTCTAAATTGATAACCGTGCCTGGTTGTATGTATTTAAAGTTGGTATGTTCGTGGGTATAAGGTATAATGGCAACGCTAAACTCATTAAGTTTTGAATTTACTACGGTAAGGCTAACTCCGTTTACTGTGATAGATCCTTTCTCTATGGTAATGTTGCTTAGGTTTTTGTCGTATTCAAAAGTATAGTACCAGCTTCCGTTTGCTTCTTCAACACTTTTGCAAACCCCAGTTTGGTCTATATGGCCCTGTACTATATGTCCGTCCAGCCTGTCGCCCAGTTTCATTCCTCTTTCAAGGTTTACCATATCACCCTCTTTCCAGTCTTTTAAATTTGTTTTTTCAAGAGTTTCCTTAATTGCGGTTACAGTGTAGCTGTCTTCGCTTAGGGCAACAACAGTAAGGCATACGCCGTTGTGCGATACGCTTTGGTCTATTTTAAGTTCGGGTGTTAATCCCGATAGTATGGTAACGTGAAGATTGTCGTTGTCTTTTTTTATTTCTTTTATGGTTCCAAGTGTTTCAACAATTCCTGTAAACATCCTCATTTAATTTTATAAATTTGCAATTCAAAAGTAGCAAATTAAAGCGCCATTATGACCAAAAAAGCAGAAAATGTAATTGTAGGTATATCTATAGGAGACCTTAACGGAATAGGTAGTGAAGTAGTACTTAAAACCTTTGAGGATGCCCGAATGCTGGAAATGTGTACTCCGGTGGTTTTTGCTAACGCAAAAATCATATCCTTTATTAGGAAGTCACTTCATGTTGATATTCATATACATGGTATAGACAGCCTTGACCAGTTGGTGCATGGCAAGTTTAACGTGCTTAATGTTTGGCGTGAGGGTGTAAATATTGAATTTGGTACAAACGATGAAAATGTGGGTAAATATGCTATTAAGTCGTTCACCGCTGCTACCGAAGCTTTAAAGAATAAGGAGATTGATGTGCTGGTAACAGCTCCTATTAATAAGTATAACATACAGTCGGAAGAATTTAAATTCCCGGGTCATACTGATTATCTTAACGAGCAGTTGGAAGGTGATGCACTTATGTTAATGGTGCACGATGACCTGAAAGTAGGCTTACTTACAGATCATGTTCCTGTTAATGAGGTGGCTTCGCATTTGACCGAAGAGCTTATAAGAAAAAAAATAACTACCGTTAATCAGGCACTTAAACAGGATTTTAGAGTGAACCGACCTAAAATAGCCGTGCTATGTGTTAATCCGCATTGTGGAGATAACGGAGTAATAGGTACTGAAGATGATACAGTACTTAAACCAACGTTGAGGAAATTATTTGATGAAGGTATACTGGCTTTCGGTCCGTTTTCTGCCGACGGGTTTTTCGGAAGCAGTGCCTATGAGAAATATGATGCCGTAATTGCTGCTTACCATGACCAGGGGCTTGTGCCGTTTAAAACACTTTCGTTTGGAAACGGAGTGAATTACACCGCAGGGCTGGATGGTATAAGAACATCTCCCGATCATGGTACTGCTTATGATATTGCAGGAAAAGGAGAAGCCGATTTTAATTCTTTTAAAGAAGCCGTATATTTGGCTTTAGATATATTTAATAACCGAAACGATTATAGGGAAATAACCCAAAATCCTTTAAAAACTAAGGAAAAACAGTTATAAACAAAAAAATGTTGATAACAGGTTTGGATTTGCAATAATTTTATATCTTTGCACGCTCAAAACTGTTGTGATGAAGTGAGTTGTGGCTGTTTTAATAATCAGTTCGGCAATATCATGTGAACTTTTAAAAAACACACCACATGAAAGTTAATAAAGAATTTTTAATCCAGTTTGCTGGGTTAAAACAGGGGAAGCACCAGTTTGAGTTTGAAATAAACAAAGCGTTCTTTGATCATTTTAATTTTGATGAATATAATGATGTCAATATTAAGGTGAACCTTGTTTTGGATAAAAAGCTTACCATGCTTGAGTTAACATTTAAGCATAAGGGTACGGTAAATGTACCTTGTGATCTTTCTAATGAAGATTTTGATTTGCCGATAAAAGGCAAGCTTGACCTGATTGTAAAATTTGGTGAAGAATTTAATGACGAAAACGAGGAGATGCTGGTTTTACCACACGGAGAGTACCAAGTGGACGTAGCGCAATATATATATGAAATGATTGTGCTTTCGGTTCCGTCAAAAAGGGTGCATCCGGGTATTAAAGACGGCACTATGAATGCAGAAATATTAAACAAACTTGAGGAGCTGGCTCCTAAAGTGGAACATAAAAAAGAAGAAGACACAGATCCCCGATGGGACGAATTAAAAAAACTATTAACGGATAAATAATATAGTAAAATGGCACATCCTAAGAGAAAGATCTCGAAAACGAGAAGAGACAAGAGAAGGACGCACTATAAGGCGTCTGTTCCTCAAATCGCTACATGTCCAGTAACCGGAGAAGCGCATTTATACCACAGAGCTTACTGGCATGAAGGTAAAATGTACTACAGAGGACAGGTAGTTATAGACAAACAGGAAGCGGTTGCTTAATTGTTAAGATATAAGAGAAAAACTCTCACATAGTGAGAGTTTTTTTGTTAAACGCAATCTATTTGAAAATAAGGAGGAATATTACAAGGGGTTTTGTATTTTTTTTGTAATTTCCACCGCTTTTTCAAATTCCCGGATTTGAATAGAAATAACTTATCCTTATGAACAAAATAACAGCCGCCATTACTGCTGTAGGGGCTTACGTGCCAGATTATGTCCTGTCAAACCAGGTTTTAGAAACAATGGTTGATACAAATGACGAATGGATTACTTCCCGTACAGGAATCAAAGAAAGGCGTATACTTAAAGATAAAGATAAAGGAACTTCCTTTTTAGCTATAAAAGCAGCACAGGATTTGCTGCAAAAATCAGGAACTAAACCGGAAGATATCGATATGGTGCTTCTGGCTACCGCAACTCCTGATATGCCTGTGGCAGCCACCGCAGTTTATGTGGCTACACAAATAGGCGCTGTTAACGCCTTTGCATACGATTTGCAGGCTGCATGCTCCAGTTTTTTATACGGTATGTCTACCGCAGCCGCTTATATTCAAAGCGGACGATATAAAAAAGTACTTCTTGTAGGGGCAGATAAAATGTCTTCAATTATAGATTATACTGACAGGGCTACCTGTATTATTTTTGGCGATGGTGCAGGTGCTGTACTATTCGAACCAAATGAAGAGGGTTATGGTCTTCAGGATGAGTATTTAAGAAGTGACGGTATTGGTCGTGAGTATCTTAAAATAGATGCCGGCGGATCTCTACTTCCTGCTTCAGAAGAAACTGTGGCAAACAAACAACATTATGTTTTCCAGGACGGTAAAACCGTATTTAAATATGCGGTATCTAACATGGCCGATGTAAGTGAAAAAATAATGAATCGCAACAACCTTTCGCACGATGATGTAGATTGGTTAATTGCACACCAGGCTAACAAGAGAATTATTGATGCTACCGCGTCAAGAATGAATCTTGATGACTCTAAAGTATTAGTTAATATCGAGAAATACGGTAATACTACATCAGCAACATTACCATTATTGCTTAGCGATTATGAACATCAGTTCAAAAAAGGTGATAACCTTGTGTTTGCTTCTTTTGGAGGCGGATTTACATGGGGATCGATATATCTTAAATGGGCATACGATAAAAAATAGAACAGACTAAACAAAATTCGGAAATTATGGATATTAGAGAAATTCAAAACCTAATTAAGTTTGTAGCAAAATCCGGTGCTACCGAAGTAAAATTAGAAATGGATGATTTTAAAATCACCATCAAAACTACAGAAGCTGGTACAGAGGCTGCAACTACTTACGTTCAGCACGTTCCTGTAAGCCAGCCGGCTCCACAGGCAGTTCCGCAACAGGCTCCTGTAGCTGCTGCTCCGGCTGCTGCTGCACCTGCCGCTGCTGCTACAGAAGAAGATTCTAAATACGTAACTGTAAAATCACCTATAATAGGTACTTTATATAGAAAACCATCTCCGGACAAAGCTCCGTTTGTAGAGGTGGGAAGCACAATCTCTAAAGGAGATGTGGTTTGTGTAATTGAAGCAATGAAGCTTTTCAACGAAATCGAATCTGAAGTGTCTGGTAAAATCGTTAAGGTATTAGTAGACGATGCTTCTCCGGTGGAGTTTGATCAGCCATTATTCTTAGTTGATCCGTCATAAGGAATTTTAAATACTTATTGCTAAATGAGGAGTAACATCCTCATTTGCTTTATTTAAAATATACAGTTCAAATAAAAAATCTCAAGCAATGTTTAAAAAAATATTAATTGCAAACAGGGGAGAGATTGCACTACGTGTAATTAGAACCTGCAGGGAAATGGGGATCAAGACTGTGGCCGTGTATTCTACTGCCGATGCAGAAAGCCTTCACGTAAAATTTGCTGATGAGGCTGTATGTATAGGTCCGGCTCCAAGTAATTTATCATATCTTAAAATGTCTAATATTATTGCTGCTGCAGAAATTACAAATGCAGATGCAATACACCCTGGATACGGTTTCCTTTCAGAGAATGCTAAGTTCTCTAAAATATGTCAGGAGCACGGTATTAAATTTATCGGTGCCTCTCCTGAGATGATTGAAAAAATGGGAGATAAGGCTACTGCAAAAGCTACAATGAAAGCGGCAGGTGTACCTTGTGTACCGGGATCAGACGGATTATTAGAGTCTTTTGAGCAGGCAGATATGCTAGCCAAAGAATTTGGTTACCCGGTAATGCTTAAAGCTACTGCCGGTGGTGGTGGTAAAGGTATGAGGGCTGTTTGGAAAGCTGAAGACCTGTTGAAAGCATGGGAAAGCGCAAGGCAGGAAGCCGGTGCTGCTTTTGGTAACGACGGTATGTACATGGAAAAACTTATCGAAGAGCCAAGACACATTGAAATCCAGGTAGTGGGCGATTCTTACGGAAAGGCGTGTCACCTTTCTGAAAGAGACTGTTCAGTACAAAGACGTCACCAGAAACTTACTGAAGAAACTCCGTCTCCATTTATGACAGATGAGCTTCGTCAGGCAATGGGTGATGCTGCTGTTAAAGCTGCCGAATTTATTAAATATGAAGGTGCCGGTACGGTTGAGTTCCTTGTGGACAAGCACAGGAATTTCTATTTCATGGAAATGAACACGCGTATTCAGGTAGAGCACCCTATTACAGAGCAGGTTATTGATTATGACCTTATCCGTGAGCAGATTTTAGTAGCTGCAGGTGTGCCAATTTCAGGTAAAAACTATCTTCCGCAACTTCACTCTATCGAGTGTCGTATTAATGCAGAAGATCCTTATAACGACTTTAGGCCGTCGCCGGGTAAAATTACTACCCTGCACATGCCTGGAGGTCACGGTGTACGTTTAGATACTCACGTTTACTCAGGGTATACTATTCCGCCAAACTATGACTCTATGATCGCTAAGCTTATAACTACTGCCCAAACAAGGGAAGAAGCTATAAACAAAATGAAGCGTGCATTAGATGAGTTCGTAATCGAAGGTATTAAAACTACCATTCCTTTCCACAGACAACTTATGGATGAGCAAGCCTATGTAGAAGGTGATTATACCACTAAGTTTATGGAGACTTTTAAAATGAATGAGCCTAAGCAATAAGCTATAGCCATATTTTACAAGCCCCGCTTATTAGCGGGGCTTTTTTATTTAATGTTTATCTATTTTTAAAGCAACTCATCGGGAAAATCAATCTCTTAATCGAGGGGTTTTTTCTTAAGAATGTTTTCTTATTATATTAGTTGCATCATTAACTATAAATATACTCCAACCATGACTAAAAAATTAACGGGCAGGGTAAAAAACCTTGTTAGTACACTAGTTCTTGCTTTACTGTTTTGTGTAACTGCTAATGCTCAGGATAAAGTTGCTGAAGGAGCGACTAAGGTTACTACCCACATGAAATCTCAGTTATCACTTAATGATAATCAATACACGCAGGTGTTAGCAATCAATAAAGATTATCTTAAAAAGCTAGATGAAAATCCGGGTGCTACTGCGGTACAGAGAGCTAAGAAAAAAAAGTCTTATGATGAGGACAGAGATAAAAAATTGAAGTCGGTTTTAAATGAGACACAGTATAAAATTTATATTGCTAACCGTTCTGCCAACGCACGCGCGTACAAAGAGGCGTTAAAATAATAAATTTAACAAAAATTTAACATATTTAAAATTTAATTGAAAAGAGTGAGAAGCTAAGGTAAATAAGGGCTTCGCGTAATTTATTATTTAATTTTATTTTATATGTTATATAAACCTTAAGAATCTATTAGGGTTTTTTGACCATTAGGTGTTAATTTTGTAGGCGAAAAAGAAAAATTAAAACCAAAAAAACCTATGAAAAAGTTAGAGATGCCCTTGTTTAATAACAGTTGTGGCAAGCTCTTTAATGACAAAATCGTTCTTGCCTCTGCTCACAGAGAGAATGAGATTGAATTTAAAGAAGTGAAAAAAATTAAATTCGGTATGAACACCGATTTAAAATCGATTATGTGGGCATTGATGCCAACAAGTATTTTTGTTTTGTTGTATATGCAGCGTAAAATGCTTGATACATCTATGTTCTTTTTACTTTCATTTGTAGCTATTGGTATTTCTGTATTTACAGTTGCCATGAGTGAAAAGAGCTACTATGTTCTTGTAAAAATGAGAGATGGCGAAGACCTTAAATTAAGGGTTTCTTCAGATAATAAGAAGGATGCCAAGAAATTTGTTGAAATGTCTGTAAAAAGGCATTCAAGGTATTCAAGCTCAGGTTCTAGTCTTAAAGTGGTAAAACAAGCTGCTTAACGGTATAAAAGTAGATAAAAAAGCCCCTGAATTTTCTCAGGGGCTTTTTAGTTTAAAAGCTTTCTGCTGATGCTCTTTTCCAAAAATGTATAAATGACTGCGGCACGGTAGATTCGTCCAGTAAACAGCCTCTATTAAGCTCAGGGTAGGTTTCTTCAAAGGTTTCTATCTTAATTCGGTCTACTCGCATACTTACGGCGCTTCTGCCTACTTCGTCAGGATGCCTTAATCCGGCAGATGCCATAAGTTCCATGGCGCTTTTTACGGTTTCTTCCTGAAAGCGTGCTACACGTATTTTTTTCTCTTGTGGTACAAGTCCCTTAACAAGTGTAGGATCTTGGGTGGCAATACCTGTAGGGCAGGTGTTGGCATGGCATTCCAGTGCCTGTATACAGCCAAGGGCAAACATCATCCCTCGGGCAGAGTTACAAAGGTCGGCTCCTGTAGCCAGTGTTTTAACAATATCAAATCCGCTTACAATTTTTCCACTGCAAATAATTTTTATCTCGTCTTTAATACCAAAGCCTACAAGACAGTCATAAACAAAAGCAAGGGCATCACGTAGTGGCATTCCTACATGGTCAGAATATTCCTGTGGAGCAGCACCTGTTCCGCCTTCGCCACCATCAACCGTTATAAAGTCAAGGTAGGTTTGGGTTTCAACCATAGCCTTACAAATAGCTATAAACTCTGATTTGTTACCTATACAGATTTTCATCCCAACCGGTTTTCCACCCGAACCTTTACGAAGCAACTTTACAAAGTCCATAAGTTCTAACGGATTGGTAAAAGCCGAATGGTAGGGTGGAGATACAATGTCCTGTCCTTTTTTTACAATCCTTATGGCTGCAATTTCATCGGTAACTTTTTCTTTAGGGAGTATACCACCGTGTCCCGGCTTAGCGCCCTGAGAGAATTTTATCTCGATCATTTTAACCGAATCCATAACGGCTCGTTTGGCATATTCATCATAACTGAATTTACCGTCGTGGTCACGACAGCTAAAGTATCCTGTGCCGATATTCCAAACCAAATCGCCGCCTTCCTTTAAGTGGTAAGGTGATAATCCGCCTTCGCCTGTATTGTGGTAAAATCCGCCAATTTTTGCTCCGGCATTAAGGGCAAGTATAGCATTTTTGCTAAGAGAGCCATAACTCATGGCGCTAATGTTATAAAGACTTGCCGAATAAGGTTGCTCACATTGTGATGAACCTATTATAACTCTTGGATTAAAGTTAATATCTGCAAAAGGTATAGCTTTTATACTGTGGTTTATCCATTGGTAACCTACGTCGTAAATGTTAAGCTGAGTACCAAAAGGCATGGTGTCCAGTTCTTTTTTACTGCGTTGGTAAACCAGGCTGCGTTGCAGTCGGTTAAAAGGTTTTCCTTCAAGATCGGTTTCTATAAAATACTGACGCATTTCTGGTCCTATGGATTCCAGTACATAACGAAGGCGGCCCAGTAACGGAAAGTTTCTTCGAATGGTTTTTTTTGATTGGTACATGTCATATAAACCCATAAATATTAACGGAAGGAATATTAACAGCAGTAAAATGGATTTCCATTCAATGTAGGTAAGCAGGGCGATAATTGATAATGATGTAACGCAGAATATAAGAAATATCTTTCTCATAAATAATAATGTTTTTTTAGTTGAATGCAGTAATTGCTTTTTTAAGCATAGTAAAGATATAACTTTAAGCCCTGTATTTGTTAGGTTTTATTAATTTGAATTTATTATAAACAAAAACCCCGAAGCCATGAGCTTCGGGGTTGTATTGCAGAAAAACCTGTTAGGTTTATTTGATGTCTAATTTTTTAGCAATAGATGAAGGAACACCACCTTTGTGTAAAAGAATAGCAGTGGTTTTGTACTTCACAAAGTTTTTAGTCATGTACATATATCCCTGGTAATCGTTTGTAGCACCCCATGAGTTTTTGATAATGTAGTACTCTTTACCGTTTTGGTCTTTAGTAATACCTACAATGTGCATACCGTGATCATCAGTAGTGTTGTAGTTGTCAAAAGCTTCCTGGCGAAGATCTTCAGTGATTTCCATTTCAGGTTGAGGACCTTTAAAGATAGCCTCTTTTTCCTGTGGGTTCATTTCTTTGTAGTCTTTTGCAGGGATATAGGCTACACCGTTAGTCCAGCTAAATCCTTTTTCACTAACATCACCGGCCCAAGCTACAGAGTAACCTTTTTTAAGAGCATTGTCAATAATGTCTGTAAGCTCATTCATCTTAACGTTGTATACCTGATCAAGAGACCAGTTATCCGGTACCATAAGCGTGAACTTAGTGTAGTAAGGATGCTCTTTGAAAGAAGAGATCTCTACATAATCATCGGCATTGATGCCTACAACTTCTTTAGCAAAAGTTTGCGGAGTGTAGGTTTTTCCTTTGTACTTAAATGTTTCAGGAACTTCACCAAGGTAAGAGTCGATAACAGCAGTGTAGGCTTTAATCCAGTTTGGAGTAAGTTGTCCGTTAGGGTTTTTTACAACAGCTTCAAGAAGACCTTGTGCCATTGTTTGCATTTCTGCAAATCGGTTACTTTTTGTACCATAATTAAGTCCTGTATATTCGCTTTGTGGTAAAGCACCATACTGACGGTACATGTTTATTACATCGTGTAAAGCACCACCGTCACCTAAAGTGATAGCACCGTGCATGCGCACATAGTTTTTACCTTTTTCGATATAAGCATTACGTGCTGTATATATCTGAGAGATTTCGATAGGCTCTTTACCCATTCTTATCATTTCTGACTCGATGAATGAGTTTGCCGAATAACTCCAGCAGGTACCTGATGACCCCTGACTTTTTACAGGAGTGTTTTCAATGTTTATTACTTCGGTAAATTCAAACGAATCCTTACTGTTTGCACTCTGGTTGTTCTTTAAAGAGTTAACCAGGTAGTCTTGTGCAAAACCGGCATGAACACCTGCCAACAGCATAGTTGCTGCAAGAAATGGTTTAACTGAAAATTTATGCATAGTAGTATTAATTATATAGTTTTCAAAATAGTCGCTAAAAGTACTTAAATGTTACAGGTATTACAAAGTTTCTTTAAGCCATTTAAAGAACTCTCTTTGCCATACCATTCCGTTTTGAGGTTTAAGTACCCAGTGGTTCTCATCCGGAAACATTACAAAACGGCTTTTAATACCGCGTAGCTGTGCTGCCTGGAAAGCTTCCTGACCCTGCCCTATAGGAACCCTGAAATCTTTATCACCCTGGAAAATAAGAATTGGAGTATCCCATTTATCCACATAATTTATAGGGTTAAACTGAGTATAAGTTTTTTGAGCAACAGCGTTGTCTTTTTCCCAGTATGGTCCGCCACCGTCCCAGTTGGTAAAAAATACCTCTTCGGTAGTGCCATACATGCTTTGAAGGTTAAATACACCGTCGTGTGCAATAAAGGTTTTAAAGCGCTTGTTATGGTTTCCGGCAAGGTAGAATACAGAGTATCCCCCATAGCTGGCACCTATAGCTCCAAGTCGTGCTTTATCAACATAAGATTCTTTAGCTACATCGTCAATAGCCGAAAGGTAATCGTTCATTACCTGTCCGCCCCAGTCTTTACTGATGGCTTCATTCCATTCTACACCATGACCCGGCATACCTCTTCTGTTAGGAGCAACAATGATGTATCCCTGTGCTGCCATAACCTGGAAGTTCCAACGGAAAGAGTAAAACTGTGATAGTGCCGATTGTGGACCACCCTGACAGTAAAGTAGGGTAGGGTATTTTTTAGAAGCATCAAAATCAGGCGGAAGTATTACCCATACCAACATCTTTTTGCCATCGGTAGTGGTAACATATCTCTTTTCTGTTTTGCTTAGTTTAATTGTGGCGTAAGCAGCATCGTTAACGTGAGAAAGCTGATTCCAGTTTTCTTTTTTAAGGTCAAAGCTGTAAATCTCGTTTGCATGGTTCATGTCAGATCGCATTACGATAATGTTTCTGCCGGAAAAACCTACAACGCTGTTTACATCCCAATACCCGTCTGTTAACTGAGTTACTCTGATAGCTATTTTAGTAAGCCCCGGGAAGTTAACCTCAAATAATTGTTTTGTTCCGTCAATAGGAGCAAGGAAATAAACCTTTTTACCGTCTTCACTCCAGGTAAACGAATCTACAGTTCCGTCCCATCCGGCAGTAAGGTTAATGTCCATTCCTTTATGGCGAACAATAATGTCGTTCTTATCGGCTTCATAACCGTCACGCTTCATTTGTAACCAGGTAAGGTCGCCCTGTGGTGAAAATGCCGGCTGAGTATCATAGCCCGGATTATTAGGAGTTAAGTTCTTTGTGGTTTTTGAAGAAAGGTTGTACTCATACAAATCAGTATTTGTACTGGTAGCATAAGCTGTACCTGCTTTCTTTTTAGAGACATAAACAATGTTACCCTCCGGAGTCCATGTGTAATCTTCCTCGCCACCAAATGGTTTTTGAGGAGAATCATAGGGCTCATCTTTCATGATGTCGGTAAAATTGTCAGTGTCATTTACCGGGCTGTAGCCTACATGGTTGTGTTTTCCTTCGTTCCAGGTATCCCAGTGGCGGTAATCCAGTCCGTCATATATTTGTACGGTAGACTTGTCCAGTTCAGGGTAGTAGTCGCCTCCGTTAACTTTTTCAACCTTAATTTCCTGGCTGCTTAAAAGGTACTTTCCGTCTGGCGACAGGTTACGGTCTTTAAGCAGGTTTTTGTAATCTTCCACTTCGGTAGCATTGCCTCCGTTTACAGGTATACTGTAAAACTTGGAGTCAAACTTGTTTTCCTCAACCGATGGTACGGTTACTTTATAAACTATGTTTTTTCCGTCTTTGGTAATGCCAAGGGCGCTAACCCTTCCCAGTTTCCAAAGCAGTTCGGGAGTCATGTGTTGTGCCGAAGCAGATAATCCCATAATACTCAAGGTTAAAATAAGTAGCTTTTTCATCTAAAATCTATGTTAAACGGCCTTAAAAGTAGTGAATTTATTTAATAGCAAAAATTTATAAAAACAGCTGTTTTTTTGTTAGGGAAACAATAAAGAATACCAGTTGCTGTTAAATGTTTGAAAAAAGCGTAAAAGAACTATTTAAAAACAATAAGAGAACCAATGATTAAAAAAATATAGCTAATTTCACAAACTTAAAATTAAAGGCATGCCAGGGTATGATTTTTGATAAATAATCTGCTGTTTTTTGCCTTTGCATAGAGGCACTTTTTAGTGCTTATTTTACCAACACGATATTTAATTAAAAAGAGATATGGACAGTTTCCACTGGACGCAGTTATTAAACCCGGAATTTTACATTAACCTTGAAGTTGGCGGTGTTGCCGTAGGTATTTACGTTGTATTGTTTATCATTTTTGCCGAAACCGGACTTTTTGCCGGGTTCTTCCTTCCGGGGGACAGCCTTTTGTTCCTTGCCGGTATTTACAGTACAGAACTTATGCGTTCGCTGGTTTATTTAGAAGGTGATTTTTTAAATGTTTTAGTTTTAGCATTATTAGTAGCCTGTGCCGGTATTGTAGGAAATACCTTTGGGTACTGGTTTGGTGCTAAAAGCGGAAACTTCCTGTACAATAAGAAAGATACTTTCTGGTTTAAAAAGAAATACCTTATCCAGTCGCACGACTTTTTTGAAAAGCACGGCGGAAGGGCTATTATCTTTGCCCGTTTCTTCCCTATCATCAGGACGTTTGCACCTATCATTGCAGGTATAGTGAAAATGGAGCATAAAAAATTTATGCTGTACAATATCATAAGTTCTATACTTTGGGCGTTTACGCTTATATTCGCAGGGCACTACCTGTATGAGCTTTTCCTTAGTAAACTGGGTATTGATCTTAAATTGTATATTGAATATATTATATTAATTATAGTTGCCGTGACTACGGTGCCGTTAATCCTTAACGCTCTTAAAGGTAAAAAGGTTACCGAAGAAGAAGCTAAAGAGGAGGCCGAAAAGCACGGGCATTTTTAAAATATGAATCTTAGCTATTGGGAAATTAAAAACTGGTACACGGGTGTAGACTATACCGTGGTGGGAAGTGGCCTTGTTGGGCTACACACTGCACTTCGTCTTCGTGAACGTTTTCCCGACAGCAAGATACTGGTGCTGGAAAAAGGGCCTTTGCCACAGGGGGCTAGTACTAAAAATGCCGGATTTGCCTGCTTTGGCAGTATATCCGAAATTATTGAAGATCTCAATACACATACCGAAGAGGAGGTTATAAACCTGGTCCATAAACGCTGGAACGGACTCAAACTGCTTAGAAGGCGACTTGGGGATAATGTTTTGGATTATAAACCTTTTGGCGGGTATGAGCTTTTCCTGGAAGATAATAGTGATGGTTATGAAGAATGTCTTCGCAAACTGCCGTTTGTGAACGATGTACTTCGTCCGTTATTTAAGTCGGAAGTATTTAATAAAGAGATAGATCGTTTTGCCTTTAAAGGGGTACAGGAATATCTTGTTTTTAATCCGTTTGAAGGACAGGTGGATACGGGTAATATGATGCAGGCTTTACTAAAGCAGGCTACTGCCCACAATATTCATGTGCTTAACAGCCATGCTGTAACCGGATGGCATGAGCAAACCGACCATGTCCAGGTAAATATTGGCGGGTTTGCATTCAATACTAAAAAACTTCTTTTTGCTACCAATGGTTTTGCCGAAGAGCTTACCAATAAAGCCGTAAGGCCGGCAAGGGCACAGGTACTTATTACAGAGCCTATCCCTAACCTGGATATTCGCGGTACTTTCCATATGGATAAAGGGTATTATTATTTTAGGAATATTGAAAACCGAATTCTTTTTGGCGGGGCCCGTAACCTTGACTTTGAAGGGGAAACCACTATAGAATTTGGTGAAACCGAACTGATACAAAACAGGCTGGAACAACTGCTTCGTGAGGTTATTTTGCCTGAAACCGATTTTAAAATTGCTCATCGCTGGAGTGGTATTATGGGAATGGGCAGCCATAAAAAACCAATAGTAGAGCAGGTGTCACAACATGTATACTGTGGCGTGAGGCTTAGCGGTATGGGTGTGGCTATAGGCAGTATGATTGGTACAGAACTGGCCGATTTGGTTTAATATATAGTGTAATCATGGATGTTGTATCCTTTTTCATAGAAATGTATACTTCTTGTAAATCCGTGTCTTAATTTTAAGTCGCTAAGATTTAGTTTCTTAAGCAATTTTTTGGCTTCTTTATAATGTTTTCTTTTATCTTTATTGAAGAGGCGGGATATAAAGTTTTCATGATTTGCTTTTAAGCTTTTTAGTTTCCCTTTTTTTGAAAAAGAGAAAGTATAATTACAGTAGCATTCATTAAAATACGCTCCATCATATATTTCATAAAGCTGCTCTTTAAGGGAGTTGTCAATTTGTTCTTTCATTGAAAAAAGATACTCTCTTTGAGGTTTATTTTCTTCAAGCTGTTGTGTTTCTTTTTCAGACATTTTGTACATTATCGAGAAACCTAAATAATAGCTTTTACCTTTTTCCAGTTTGTTTCTAAAATTGCTGAAAAAATCTTCCTGCGAATTAATTGTGCTGTCTAACTGACTTATGGCCGATTTTATGTTAGCTATGTCTTTAACTGTTGAAGGTTGTTGTGTGTAACAACTATATTTTTTTGTTTTATATTCGTCTACCTGTTTTAGGTTAAAATGTGATCTTCCGCAATCAAGCCAATTGTGCTCCCATTGCTCAATATCATTACTGTTTGGAGAGCTGTAGATTTTGTTTAATATAAGTTTACCTGCACTTGTAGCAATACTGTCTTTTAGCTGTAGTTTCTCAAAACAGTAGTCATAATTGTAATCATAACCTTTCCTGTTTTTAATCTGAGCAGCAACATTCATTACAAAACCCTGAAAATTTAATGTATCGTTGCTGTAAATGTCTATTATTTGAGTGCTTTTTTTATATCGAAAATGATAAGTGTACTATGAGTTTTTTACCTCTGTCAGGTCAAAATAAAAGTGAAGAGCCTCTTCAGAGAAATCGTAACATCTGAAACTATCTACAATAGATATTTTTTTAAGGTCTATTTGAGCAAACGATAAAAGACTTTGTGTAAGTAGTATGAAGAGCAATATTTTTTTCTTCATAATGATTTTATTTAAAGAATAGACGATATCAGGCAGAGTTGTTTTTTTCATGATGTTTTTAAAATCAGTTTTTTAGTAAACTCCATCGGTATATCTTTTCCTTCTAAAAATTCTTTTATAGTTGGCTCAACCTCATAGTCAGGTAATACTCCTCTTCCTTGTGGAATGTTTTTGTTAACATCGAGCACAAATTTCAGAATAGGTATGTCGATTAATGTTTTAGTATTGGGCAGTGTTAACTCGAAAATATATCCGCTTGTATTTCCGTAAAAACAGCCGCCTGTTTCTTCACCTATAAAGATAGCGTTGGTATGTTCACGCATAAGACTGGAAAATTCTGCTCCACCCGAGTAGGTCCACCCGCTTGTTAGAATAAAAATGTTTCCGTGAAAAGCATTTTTTTTAAGAGGTTCAATAGCTTGTATTCCTGGTTTTCTTAAAATCCTACCATCTTCAGCTTTATAATGTTCTTCCTTTAAATCGGCTTCAAGTTCTTTGTAATCGTCCTCTAAGTTATAATCTGTGTATTGATAAAAAGAATAAGAGAAAGCAGAGGCTTGTACATATTTATATTTGTTATAAGGCTTGTTAGTAAGAAAAGAGAAAAGAAAGTCTTCATTACCTTCTGTTCCGCCGCCATTTTCCCTCATATCTATAATAAGGTTCTTAACTCCCGACTTTTCAATTTTTAAAAAGGCATCTTTAATAAATGTTTCAAAGCTTATACCTGCTTCCTCAAAATTGTCAGAGCTAAAGCTGTTTACGGTGAGTAAAGCTGTATTGTTATTTATAGATATAGAAGCCGGTTCTTGGGGTATTTTGAGAATGCTTTCCTGTTTTAGTTTTTTTCTTATTTCTGCCAGCTTTTTGTAGTTACAGGCTTTTAAAACCAGTTGTTTTTCCTGGCCTGTGTCAGGGTTTTTTACTTTAATGTTAAAGTAGTCTGGCTGGGATATGGTTTTTGCATATTCTAAACTTAGGCGATACATATCCATGAATCGGTATTTTGAGATTTCTATAAAACCGTCTGAAGCAAAGGTTTGAAAAATTTTCCTATAAATAGCTTCTGTTTTTAATCCGTTTATTTCGAGTAATTGCCAACCTTTAATATTTGTTTTTGCATGAGGATTATTAAGTATAAATGTTTTTTTATTGAGTACTATTACATTTATTGGAATGAATTTTCCTTTTTCTGTCAGATAAGTAGATGCATCCGGAGGAAGACTGATATCGCAATGATCTTCTTTTGTGTACGCAATTATAGGTGCTATAATATTGTAAAACTCCAAACTGTTAAGACTGTCTTTTAGCTTAGATTGTTGTAGTTGTACAATACTGTCAAACTTTATGGGAGTGTTGTACCAGTAAAGACCGGTATGTGCTTCTTTTAGACTGTTTATTAAAAGAAGAAAGTCTTTTTCAAGAGCTGTTTTTGAATATTTGGGAAGATCAAGGTTTGAAAAACCTTCAGTTGTATTTTTTGTTTTTGAGCAGGCGGTAATAAATAGTATAAAGAACAATAGTTTTTTCATTTCAGGTGTGTTTCTTCAAATATAGTCAATTAGTGTTATTTGTTTTGTAATTCGTTTAGCATGTTTGTTTTAGTATCTAACTAATTTGTAATTTCGCTATATCAATCAAACTTACTATTACCTACATGATGCGAAAAATATTCCGCTTCCTTTTTAAATTATGTCTTTGGTTTGTCGCTATATCAGTATTATCTGTTTTACTGTTCCGTTTTGTTCCGGTGCCGTGTACCCCATTAATGGTTATACGTGCTTTTGAGCAAAAGGCAAACGGTAACGAAATGCACTCCAGTCACGACTGGGTTTCTATCGATGAGATTTCGGTAAACATGCAAAAGGCAGTTATAGCCAGTGAAGACGATACCTTTTTAGATCACAACGGCTTTAACTTTGAAGCTATGCAAAAGGCCTATGAAAGTAACAAAAAAGGCAAAAAGCTAAAAGGCGGAAGTACCATTAGCCAGCAAACTGCCAAAAACGTTTTTTTATGGCAGGGCAGGAGCTATTTCAGGAAAGGGCTCGAAGCTTATTTTACCATGCTTATAGAGCTTCTGTGGAGTAAAGAACGCATTATGGAGGTGTACCTTAACAGTATTGAAATGGGCGACGGTGTGTATGGCGTGCAGGCTGCAGCACAGCACTGGTATGGCAAAGATGCTAAAAACCTAACGGCTTATGAGGCTGCCGGAATCGCAGCAATATTACCCAACCCCCTAAAATACAGAGCAACAAATTCATCGGCGTATATAAACAGAAGAAAGGCGAAAATAGTGAGGCTTATGCGCTACGTGCAACTCGATTATAACGCAAATGAGAAAAAGAAATAAATTACTGGCAGCAGTAATGCTGTTAAGTTGCGGTTTCATCAGGGCTCAGGCTCCTGCAGAAATCGGGCTAATATCTGATAACGACCTTTATACTTCCTTTAAACACGACCGCTACTATACAAACGGAATTGAATTTTACTACCGCTGGCTTGCTGATACCGATAACGGAAAGGTAGCCAAACTGATTGCCGAAGTAAAAGCGGGTCAGTACATGTATAATCCACAAAGTGTAAAAGCTGAGGATATCAACGTACACGACAGGCCTTTTGCCGGATACCTTTTTGGAGAAGTTGGCACTAATACCTTTTACAAGAGTGAGAGTGTTTTAAAGCTGAACTTTCAGGTGGGTATAGTGGGTAAAGAGTCGCTTGCCGAAGATTTACAGAAAGGACTGCATCATATTTTTCATTATCCTAAGGTAAGAGGGTGGCAGTACCAAATACCTACTACTGTAGGAGTACAAATTGGTGCTTTTTATTCTAAAAAAATACTGGCTAAGCAGTTTCATGAAAAGGTTGATTTACACCTGCAGGCTAAAGGGCAGGCAGGAACCATTTTTACGGGAGTTACTTTCGGGCCTATGATGCGTATCAGCTTTAAACGGCTTTTAAAACCGGTTTACGAATCTATATTGCACGGGGCAACATTGAGTCACGATAAAAAGCAGGGAGATGAAAGCCGTGAGTTTTTCTTCTTCATAAATCCTAAGTTAAACTATCAGGTATATGATGCTACCATAGAGGGGAGTCTGTTTAATGATGACAGTCCGGTAACGTTTCCACTTATACCGTGGCGTTTTGTTGCCGAAACAGGTGTAATGTACCGCAAAAATAACTGGAACCTTTCTTTCTCGTTTAATTATCAGGGTAAAGAACTTACCAATAATGTAATACAGGGGTATTACTATGGTCGTATAGGTATAGGATATTTATTATAATATAAAGGCTGTCTCAAAGTTTGTCATTCTGAGTGTAACGTAGTGAAGTGAAGAATCTCATAAAATTTATAAGAGATTTTTCCTAACGTCAAAATGACAAATCGTAATCGATAATTACGATTGAGACAGCCTTTTTTATTGAGCTGTTATTTTTATTTCTTTCTGTTTGGTTTTGCTCCCATATTGTAAAGGGCAAAAGCCTGAATATCGGAATACTCTTCAATAACCTGTGTGGTCGATTTTCCTGCACCGTGACCGGCATTAACACCAATGCGTATTAATACCGGGTTAGTACCTTTGTGTTTGGCCTGTAGTTCGGCAGCAAACTTAAAGCTGTGTGCCGGTACAACGCGGTCATCATGATCTCCTGTTGTAACCAGTGTTGCAGGGTATTTCTCTCCTTCTTTTACGTTATGTACAGGGGAATATCCTTTAAGGTATTCAAACATTTCTTTACTGTCTTCGGCAGTACCATAGTCATAAGCCCATCCTGCACCTGCGGTAAAGGTATGGTAACGCAGCATGTCCAGTACACCTACAGCCGGAAGGGCTACCTTCATCAGGTCAGGGCGCTGTGTCATGGTTGCTCCTACAAGCAGACCTCCGTTAGAACCTCCGCTTATGGCAAGGTAGTCAGACGAGGTGTAGTTGTTAGCTATTAAGTATTCGCCAGCAGCGATAAAGTCGTCAAATACATTTTGTTTTTGTTGTTTGGTTCCGGCATCATGCCATTTTTTACCATATTCGCCACCGCCTCTAAGATTGGCAACGGCATAAATACCTCCGTTTTCCATCCATACAGCGTTAGTGATGCTGAAAGACGGGGTAAGGCTAATGTTGAATCCGCCGTAACCGTAAAGTATTGTAGGGTTCTTACCGTTAAGCTTCAGGTCTTTTCTGTAAGTGATAATCATTGGTATTTTGGTTCCGTCTTTCGACTCATAAAATACCTGTTTTGATATGTAATCTTCGCTGTTAAAATCTACCTTAGGTTTTTGGTATAGGGTAGATATTCCTGTTTCAGGGTTGTAAGAGTAAATCGTTCCCGGAGTGGTATAGTTGGTAAAGGAATAGTATAATGTTTTTTCGTCCTTTTTTCCGCCAAAGCCACCTGCCGATCCAATGCCCGGAAGTTCAATGTCACGAATTAATTTTCCCTTGTAATCATATTGCTTTATTATCGAGATAGCATCTTTCATATACTCGGCAAAAATATATCCTGCACCTGTTGACGGGCTTAGTACATTTTCGGTTTCGGTAATAAGGTCTTTCCATCTTGACGGAACCGGATTAGAAGCATCGGTAGTTACAATTTTGTTATTTGGTGCATTATAGTTGGTCATAATGATAAGCTTTGAGCCTTCATTGTCCATTACATGGGAGTCGGTATCAAAATTATCTACAACCGTGATAATTTCACCTTTAGGGTTGCTAAGGTCTTTTATGTACAGCTCGTTTCCGGAAGTCGAATTTGCTGCGGTTATAATTAGATACTTTTGGTCTTCGGTAACGCTGGCACCAACATACCTTCTTTTAACTGAATCTCCGAAAATAACCTTGTCTGATTTTTGTGGTGTGCCCAGTTTGTGGTAGTATAGCTTGTGCTGATCGGTTTTTGCCGATAGCTCGCTACCTTCAGGCTTGTCGTAACTGGAATAGAAAAAGCCTTCGCTATCCTTCCACGCAATGTTACTGAATTTTACATCTACCAGTGTTTCGCCTACCAGTTTTTTAGTTTTGGTATCCATTACAAAAACCTTACGCCAGTCGCTTCCTCCCTCTGATATGGAATAAGCCATCAGGTCGCCTTTTTTAGTGAAACTAACTCCGCCTAATGATGTAGTCCCATCGGTAGAGAAGGTGTTAGGGTCAAGGAAAACTTCCTCAGCTCCTGTAGCATTCCTGCGGTAGAGCACCGACTGGTTTTGCAGTCCGTCGTTTTTATAATAGTAGGTGTATTCACCTCTTTTAAACGGAGCCGAAATCCTCTCGTAGTTCCACAGCTGTTGCATGCGGTTTTTGATTTCTTCTCTAAAAGGAATTTGCTCCAGATAGCTAAACGTAACCTCGTTTTCTGCTTTTACCCATGCGGCGGTTTCTGCCGAACGGTCATCTTCAAGCCAACGGTAGGGATCGGGTACTTTTGTACCGAAGTAGTTGTCTGTCTGGTCTCCTTTTCTTGTTTGCGGATATTTTATTTCCTTATTCTCGTGCAATTGTGCGTTCATGGTAAGACTGCATGCCAAAGCCATGCTTAAAACGGTTTTATTCATTATGGCTTGATTTGATTATACACAAAAATAAGGAAATAGGCTTATCAGGTAAACAAAGCACTGTAATTTTGACGGTATTTGTATATAAGCATCGCGTTAAGTGCTACCACTACTATAGCTGTTGCTATTGCGGGTATGTCTAAAAACATATGGAACAGCAATATGTTTAGTGAAATAGGAGCCAGTAGCAATATTACAAACGGAACCCATTTTTTAATTAGCAGCATAAAGCCTATAAATACCTCAAAAATGGCAACGACAGTTAAAATATAACCGGTATCGGCCAGTGAGTTTAAAAAGTTTGCTGCTGCTTCGGGTGGTTGTGGAAGGGGAATGAAAGGATGGAATTTGTTTAATCCGAATACTATTAGAATCACACCTAAAAGTATTCTTACAATTTTAGTGAATTGTGAATTCATAATTTAGTGTTTTTGATGTTGTGGTGATGTTTTAACTAAATTAATGAATTATTATATAAAATATTAACTAAAAAATAATTATTTGTAAACACCCCAAAGAAAAGGGGTGTTTACAAAATTAACCCAAACTAGTTAACATTTATGCTGAATGTTGCTGAGGCATCGGTACCGCCACCAGCGTTTGTAATGTCTCCGTTACTTACACCATCGGCAGTTTTGTTAGGCTCGTGTCTAAGTACTATGGTAAGATCGCCATTTGTTGCTGTTTCGCTTGCTTCATAAGTAAAGTTTAGCCCTATAGGGTTTCCGTTTACATCCTGGTCATTGTAAGTAAATGTTCCAAGACCATTTTGAAGGAAAAATATCTGGTGTTCATCACCTTCTTCCAGTACCTCTTCACTAATGATATCAACAGGGTTAGCCAGTTCGTTTAAAAAGGCTACTGTACCTGTGTAGGTAGTGCCGGCAGTAAAGTCGCCCGAAACGGTTATAACCGGAGCATCAGGCCCGTCACCATCTAAATCCTGAGACTGTAAAACAATAGCAGTACCACCTCCCTGTGGAGTGAAAGTTGCTGTAAGTGTTGTAATTACTTCCTCTTCATTTACCGGAACAAGATTATCGTCGTCGCTGCTGCATGAGGTGAATGATACTGTGGCAATAATTGCCAATACTGAAATTTTCAGATTTTTCATTTTTGAAATGTTTAATGATTAATAATTGAGTTTTATCTGTAACATAAAGTTCCTGCCTGCCTCATCGGTATATAACCTCTGGCGGTTTAGGTAGTCTCTGTACGTCGTATTGAAAATATTATTTACCGAAAGGTTAACCGAAGCTTTGGTTTTTCCTAAATCAAACTCGGTTCCTGTACTGAAATGTAGCAGGTGGTACCCTGGGGGCGGGGTGCTAACATTTACGAGTACCGGTACAAGTTCTCCGTTTTGGGGTACATCGGCATAAAAGTTATAATCAGGATAACGGTTTTGTGTAAATACGGCTTCGCTTCTCAGTTCGGCAAACGAGTTGTGCCTGTCATTAAAGGAGTACCTTATGGTATTGGTTATGTTTAGCGGTGGCATGTCAATAAGCGGTTCGTCAGTATCCCTGTTAGTGCCGTGAACATAAGCAAGGTTAAGGCTGTGTTTTAAATGCTCACCCAAATACAGGTCAGAATGAAAATCTATACCTGTAAGCAAAGCATCTGCCTGAACATAATTGTATACAGGGAACGATCCGCGTATGGTATACTCGGCACCTGTAGGTTTAAGGAAAATGAAATTGCTAATAAAATTAGCATAAGGAGTAACTTCAAAGCTAAAGGTATTGCCGTGCTTTACCAGTGTTGTAGAAAGCTTATAGGATTCTTCTTTTTTGGTGCGCAGGCTACCCAGTTCTATAGTTCCGTTTGAATGGTGCAGTCCGTCACTAAACAGTTCCGATGGATTAGGGTTTCGCATCGCCAGTCCGGCATTGGCAAATAGTTCCCAGTTGGTGCTAAGTATTTTTTTAATACCCAGACTTGCCGATATGTTATGGAAGGTGAATTTTGGATTTGTTAGCCACTGCGAACCGTAATCAGCTACTATAAAATTATCAAATTCCCCTTCATATCCCAGGCTTGTCCAGCGTGATTTCTGATAAAATTTGTCGGCATCCATATGCGAAAAATCATAACGCAGTCCGGCTTCGGCGCTAAAGCTGTTGCTAAAACGGTGGGCAGCTATGGCGTATGCTCCCACATCTTGGCGGGTATAGTTTGGAATAAGCGGGCGGATTCCCGTTTCAGGACTTGCCTCGTTATCCTGCATGGAAAAACTTATTCCGCTTTTAAGAGTGTTGTTGTCTTTTTCATATTTCCAGTCGGCCTGAAGCGAATTGGTAATAAGGGTAAGGTCCAGGGCTGCCTGGTCTTTAAAGTCCCCGCGACGAATGTCAAATTCTTTTCTGCGGTTTAGCTGAAAAGCATATTGTAACGACAGTGTAGAAAACGGATTGAGTTGTGTATTAAAATTAAGTTTCCCTAAATGGTGCTGTATTTCCTGCTTAGGCGCGCCTATGGTATAGGTAAACGGATTGGTAATGTATGGCGTGCCGCTGTTTATGGCGTTGGCAAGATCGGCAGTGCTGCCTATATGGGTAGCCGATGCAATACCTATGATAGCATTATAAAAACTGTAGCTTGCCGAAAGGTCGTAAGTGTCGCCAATGTATTTTACATCGCCCGAAAAATTCTCTTCACGATTCCCGGTGTTTGACAGTACATAGTTTGGTGCTTCGCGGTCACCAAAGTATTTAAACGTCCCTCCGGCATTCCATGCCCAACCTTTTTCGGCTCCTTTATGGAGGCTACTGGTAAAGCTGCCGCCACGTCCGTTTGAGTTAAGCGACAGGATTGACCGCCCGTACAGGGTGTCTTTTAAAACCGACACAGGTTCTACCAATATTAGTCCGCCAATGGCATCACCGCCATACTGCAATGCCGAAGCGCCTTTGATAACCGATACTTTCCCTGCCGAATTAATGTCGAGGTTAGGAGCATGTTCGGTGCCCCATTGCTGGTCTTCCAGCCTAACGTTGTTTACCAGTACCGGAACCCTGCTGCTGTGCAGTCCGTTTATTACCGGTTTTACAATACTGTTCCCTGTTTTTAGCGAGTACACTCCGGGGATTTCCTTTAAGGCATCACCCAGTGTACCACTACTGTATTTTTCGAGTGTTATAAGTTTTACATCCTGCTTTACGACAGTACTTTTTGATACTATGGTGCTTTCACTCAGTACCACTTCCTGTAGCTGTGTGCTTGCAGGTTTTAGGGTAGCGTTTAGCCTAACGGTGCTGCCGTTAAAGTGTATAATGGTATCGAGTGTGGTATAGCCAATGTAGGATATCACCACCCTTTGCTGACCGTTAGGGATATTGTGTAGCTCATAAGTGCCTAGTGGTGTACTTATGGCATGCAGTTCGCCTATGTGTATATGCGCCCCGTCCAGAGGCTGGCTTTTAGAATCAGTCACCTTGCCGCTAAGCGTACTTTGCGAATAGGCGCTGTTGCCCGTTGCTATAATAGCAAAAAGCAATAGTAAGTAAAATCGCATGGATATTTATTTTGGGTAATATAAAAGTGAAATCCCCGGTATAACATCCGGTTATAGTTCCTTTGCCATAGGGCAAGGATTAGGGAACAGTTTTATAGTACTGCAGGAGGGCCACGATGGGCAAAAAGGCTTCCGGCAAATGAAGGGCTTCCTTCAATGCTGCTGAAAGTGTAGTGTATTTGTTTAAAAGGGAAATCTAGCCTTAGGCAAAACTGCGGCGGAGCTACAAAGAAATCGAAGTGGAAATTACAAATGCTACAATCGTCGTCTTCGTGGCTTTGTGGATGCTCAATGCCGCTAAACTGTTTAGTAGTTTTTTTTACTTCGTTATGATTGTGGTGATGTGCCGTAGCGTGATGCTGATGGCTAAAGGCATGAAAAGACTGAAAGCCCGTTGTAAGGAGTACAAGGGCCATAAGTGCAAGATTAAATAATGCGAACTTTCTTTTCATTACCGCAAAGGTAGGGAAAAAGATTTTACAATTGCAACAGGGTTGCAGTTAAAAATGTATTAATAGGTTTTTATCTTCACACAGCTAACATGCTCTATTGAGGTTTCGCTTGTTTTGGTTAGCTGTCCGGTTATTTGGTTTATACTGAATACAACTGCCAAACTGCTGTTAACATTTGTTACAATGATAAACTTACCGCTTGGATCTATAGCAAAGGTGCGGGGGTGTTTGCCCAGAGTAGACTGATAGCCTATGATTTTTAGTGTTCCGTTTTCCTGTACCGAGAAAATAGCGATGTTGTTTTCGCTTCCCCTGTTGGTAGTATATAAAAACTTTCCGTTTGGTGTGATATGGATGTCAGAGCTTTCAAAGCCTTCGGTAAGGGAATCGTTATGTGTGGCAATCTCCTGAGTGGTTTTCAGGTTACCGCTGCTGTATTCATAAACTGTTACAGTGCCGGAGAGTTCCCCTATACAATAGGCGTGTTTTCCGTTAGGGTGAAAAGTAAAATGCCTGGGCCCGCTACCGGGAGTAGTTTTTATAATGTTTGTTTCGATAAGGGGTTGTTTTCTTAGCGTGTCAAACTCAAAGCATCTTATTTTATCACTGCCTAAGTCAGAAGCAAACAGATATTGACCATCCGGAGAAAATACTGTTGAATGTATATGGGAGTTTTTCCGTCTGTTTGGGTTAATACTTCCTTCAAAATAGTCAAAATGCTGAGTCGTAGGCTCAATAAAGCCATCATTGCCTAAAGGGTAAAGTGAGATACCACTTTCAGTATAATTACCGTTTATGAGCCACTTGCCCAAAGGATGTGTGTCACAATAAACCGGATTTTCGCCACTGCTTGACTGGCTGTTTAGAAATGTTAGTGTTTTCTTTGCCGGATTGAAAGCAAAACTGCTTACACTGCCTGTGTTTGGTGTTTTGGTATCGGTACAGGCGTATATAAAATTCCCGTCAGGGGAAAGGGTAAGGTATGACGGGTTCTTTATTTTGGCTACCGTAACCTTTTTAAGGCTGCCTTTAATGGTATCCAACTCATAAATATATAGGCCTTCCTTATTTTTGTTATGGTTAAAAGACCCGAAAAAAGCATAGGTTTGGCTGTAGCCGGTATAGCTTAAAAATACGAGAATGAGGGTGATAAGGGGAGATTTGCTATTCATAAAATAAAAGGCTGCCATTTGGCAGCCTTTCAAATATATTAAATATTGTAATGAATTACACTAACCCGTTTGCTACAAGGTATTCGGCAATTTGTACCGTGTTTGTTGCTGCACCTTTGCGAAGGTTATCGGCTACAATCCACATGTTAAGTGTGTTTGGCTGACTCTCATCACGACGTATACGGCCTACAAATACATCGTCCTTACCTTCGGCATAAATAGGCATTGGGTAAGTTTTGGTATCAGTATTGTCCTGTACGGTAACACCCGGAGTGTCGTGAAGTATAGCACGTACCTGGTTTACATCAAAGTCGTTTGCAAACTCAATGTTTACCGCCTCGCTGTGTCCGCCCACTACAGGGATACGGATAGCAGTAGCAGTAACCCTTATAGAGTCGTCGCCCATAATTTTTTTGGTTTCACGTACCAGTTTCATTTCCTCTTTAGTGTAACCGTTGTCTTCAAACACGTCACACTGCGGGATAGCGTTACGGTGAATAGGGTATGGGTAAGCCATTTCACCCTTAGTGCCTGTGTATTCGTTTTCAAGCTGCTGTACAGCCTTAACTCCCGTACCTGTTATAGACTGGTAAGTAGAAACGATTACTCTTTCAATAGTATATTTTTGGTGTAGCGGAGCCAAAGCCATTACCATTTGTATGGTAGAACAGTTTGGGTTTGCTATAATCTTGTCTTCTTTAGTAAGCACATTGGCATTGATTTCCGGTACAACCAGTTTTTTTGTAGCGTCCATTCTCCATGCGCTGGAATTGTCAATTACTGTAGTTCCTGCTTCGGCAAATTTAGGAGCCCACTCTTTTGATGTGTCACCACCTGCAGAAAATAATGCTATTTCAGGCTTCATGGAAACTGCGGTTTCAAGACCAACAACCTTGTACTTCTTACCGTTGAATTCTATTTCCTTACCTACAGATCTCTCTGAAGCTACCGGAATTAATTCGGTTACCGGAAAATTTCTTTCCGCCAGTACTTTTAGCATCACTTCGCCTACCATTCCGGTAGCGCCAACAACAGCAATTTTCATAGTGTATTAATTATTGAATTATTTAAATTTTTGGGCAAAATTAGTTATAAATTCGTTTCAAAATAAAAAAATATAACAAAGAAAAACCGTCTTTTCGAGACGGTTTTGTTAGAAATATAAGAATATGCAATGTAGCGGAAACTTCTGTAACTCTATTGTTTAGTTTTCAGTAAGTCACGGATTTCTGCCAGCAGTTTCTCCTCATTTGTAGGTGCAGGAGGTGCTGCAGGAGCCGCTTCTTCTTTCTTCTTGGTTCTTTCATACATCTTAAGGGCAAGGAAAATACAGAACCCTACAATTACAAAGTCAAGTGTTATTTGTACAAAGTTACCGTAGTTTATGGTAACGGCATCTATAGCTGGCTGTGTTACCCCATCTACCACTGTTTCGGGTACGGCTTCTTTAAGGGTAAGCTTAAGATCTTTAAAATCGACTCCATTAAGCAACATGCCTATAGGCGGCATTAAAATGTCGTTTGTAAAAGATTTTACGATGTTACCAAAGGCGCCACCAATAATAACGGCTGTTGCCAGATTTACAATGTCACCTTTCATTAAAAAGGCTTTAAAATCCTTGAAAAATCCCATAGGCTAAAGTTTAGGTTATATATAATTGATTGTTTCTGTTTAAGGCTAAGGTACAAAAAACTGATTATTCCTGATAAAAAACGCGTTTTACACGCTGTGAAATACTTGTTAAAATTTCATAAGGTATGGTTCCCAGTGCTTCGGCCATTTCCACAACGGTTGGTGCTGTGCCAAATATTACGGCTTTATCACCTTCCTTACAGTCTATACCTGTAATGTTTACCATCATCATATCCATAGATATGGTTCCGGTAATTACGGCTTTTTTACCGTTTATCATTACATAGCCTTTTTCGTTACCCCAGCTCCTCGGTATACCATCGGCATAACCTATGGGCAGGGTAGCCGTGCGGACTTTCTCCGATGCCATGAACTTACGGCTGTAGCCTACGCTTTCTCCCGGTTGTATGTCTTTTATCTGGAGAATAACCGTTTTAAGAGTGCCTACGTTTTCCAGTGATTTGCGTTCCTGTGCGTCATTACCCACGCCATACAGGCCTATGCCCAGTCGTACCATATCAAACTGTGCCTCGGGGAAATGATAAATGCCCGATGTGTTTAATATATGGCGGATAGGGTTTATGCTAAGGGTATCGATGATTTTTTGTGACCATTGGGTAAATTTATCTATCTGTCCCAGTGTGAAGTCTCTGTATTGAGGTACATCACTGGAGGAAAGGTGTGAAAAGATACTTTTAACCGATACAAAGTTGTTGTGCTTAAGTAATTCGATAAGTTCGTCCAGCTGATAATTTTCAAACCCAAGGCGGTGCATACCGGTGTCCAGTTTAATGTGAATAGGGTAGTCGGACAGGTTTTTCTGTTTGGCAATTTCAATAAATGCCCTTAGTTCCCTAACCGAATAGATTTCGGGTTCCAGTTTATAGGCCGTCATGGCACTAAATGCACTGGCTTCGGGATTCATTACTATGATAGGGGTGCTAATGCCTGCATTACGAAGGGCTATACCCTCATCGGCAAAGGCAACACCAAGGTAATCTACCTTTTGGTGTGAAAGCAGTTTGGCAATTTCATAACTCCCGCTACCGTAACCAAAGGCCTTTACCATTACCATTATTTTGGTTTCGGGCTTAATGCGCGAGCGGTAAAACTTAAGGTTATGAGCAATGGAATTCAGGTTGATTTCCAGTACTGTTTCATGTGTCTTTTCTTCCAGTAATACCACTATTTCCTCAAAGCGGAAACTACGGGCACCTTTAACCAAAATGGTTTCGTTGCTATAACTATTAGCATTGTATTGGGTTAAAAACTCCTGTGTGGTTTTGTAAGATATAAAATTAGGGAAATCCTTTAATTGGGTGCTTATGGTTTCGCCTATGCCTATAACCCTGCTAATATTATTAGCAGTTAAAAGCTGAGTAACATGTTCGTAAAGTTCCTCTACGGTGAAACCACTCTGGAAAACATCCGAAAGGATAATAGTTTTCTTTTTATGTGTTTTGTGCTGTTCTAAAAAGTCGAGTGCTATTTTTAGTGACTGATAGTCAGAGCTGTAACTGTCGTCAATAATGGTGCAGCCGTTAATGCCGTTTTTTACCTGTAGGCGCATCTCAATAGGATATACCCCTGCAAGCCTTTCGGTAATAAAGTCACTGCTGTAGCCTAAGTGCAACATCAGCATAAGGCAACTTATGGCATTTTCTGCCGAGGCATCATCAAAAAACGGAATAACTACTTTAAAACTGTCTCCGTTGTAATCAACGGTTAGTTCGGTGGTGTCGGTATGTATTGTTTTGGTAATGTTTACATCGGCATCACCATTGTAGCTCCAGGTAAAGGTAGTTGTGCCCTCCAGTTCCAGTTCGGCTATGGCGTTTTTTTGAAGTATTACCACATCGGTATCTTTAAAGAGTTTAAGTTTCTCTTTAATTTTTTCGAGCATATCGGTAAAGCCTTCGTCATGCGCCGGACCCAAATGTGTAAGTATGCCTATGTTGGGTTTTATAATTTGGGCTAGTTTTTCCATTTCCCCGGTGGTGGAGATTCCGGCTTCAAACAATCCCAGGTTGTGTTTTTCGTTAATAGCGATTACAGATAGGGGTACGCCTACCTGAGAGTTGTAGCTTTTAGGACTACGGATGATATTATAATCAGGACTCAACGCATAGTTAAGCCATTCCTTTACTATGGTTTTTCCGTTACTGCCGGTTATACCCACAACAGGGAAATTAAACAGACCTCTGTAATAGGCAGCAAAATCCTGTAATGCTTTCAGGGTATCGTTAACAATAAAAAAGTTAGCCCTGTTTTTACATCCGTTAGGGATATGGGTAACAACAAAATTTAAAACGCCGTTTTCAATCAGTTCGGGAATATAATTGTGTCCGTCACGGTTTTTTCCCGGTAGTGCAAAAAACAGTGTTCCGATATTGTTTTGCAGCGAACGGCTGTCTATAGAAACGTTATCAATTTCCATATCGGGCTGTATACCTTCAAACGAAGGATTAACGGCCTTAATGATATTGTTTGTTTTTATGCTCAAGATGTAGGTTTTTTAATTTTTTTAGAAGAGACTGTCGTCTTCCTTATCTTTCTTTTTCGGGTTGGCCTGTTCTTTCATGGCCTTAAAAAAAGCGGCACGGCTTAGCGGTTCATATTCTTCGGTTTCACCCAGTAGTACCAGTTTATCGTTTTGTGCCTTACGGAAACTGTAATTCGCTAAGTTACCCGTTCGGGTGCATACCGCGTGTACTTTGGTAACATATTCGGCTGTAGCCATAAGTGCCGGCATAGGACCAAAGGGGTTGCCTTTAAAATCCATATCCAGCCCGGCAACAATAACCCTTATGCCGTTATTGGCAAGGTCATTACAAACCGATACAATCTCATCATCAAAAAACTGAGCTTCGTCTATACCTATCACGTCACAGCCCTGTGCCAGGATGCGAAGCATGGAGGCCGATTCCACCGGGGTAGAGCGTATTTCGTTTGAGTCGTGCGATACCACCATATCATCATGATAGCGGGTGTCTATGGAAGGTTTAAAAATTTCCACACGCTGTTTGGCAAACTTTGCCCTTTTAAGGCGACGTATAAGTTCTTCGGTTTTACCCGAAAACATCGACCCGCAGATGACCTCTATCCACCCAAATTGTTCTTTATGATTTACTGTATTTTCGAGAAACATTTTGTATTTTTCAGGCTGTAAAACAGAAATGTTTTATGTTACTTTGTATTGAAACAAATTTATTAAAAAACTATTGCGCCACTCTTTATTATTCCAAAAGTTATGAAGAAAAAATTAGAAGCCGAACTGATAAGTATTGCACACAGGATATTGAAGCTAAAGAATAAGGCAGAGATTGAGCAGTTACAGCAGGAAACACTCAAGCTGTACGAAAAACTATCGGTGCTTAGATTTGTTGAGGAAAACTTTAATGATGTGAAGCCAACAATTGGTTTTTCTTCGGCAGAAGAAAAGCTGGAAGATATTTATGGTGTAGCAGAAACCAAAGAGCAGGAAGTGCCTGAAGCTGTAGTGGAAGAAGAAGCACCTGCCGATGCCGGAGAACCAAAAGAAGAACTTGGTGAGACCGAACAGGAGGCTGTAGCTGAAGAAGCTGTTGAGGAAAAAGCCGAAGAACCTGTAAGTGTACCGGAGCTTGAAAAGCCGGAAGAGGAAATCAAGGCAATGGAAGAGTCGGTTGAGGCTGTATATGAAAATGAGCAGGAGAGTAGCGATGAGGAAGAGATACAGGCTACCGATGCCGAAACGATTACCATAGAGCCTGATGCTACCGTTGAAGTTGAAGAATCGGAAATTGATATAGAATTTGCTTTTGAAAGAAAAGCAGCGCCCGAAGAGCCAAAGGAAGAACCTAAGAAAGAGGTTACTATTGACGACTTTAGGGATTATAAGGATCCGGAGTTTGTAAAGAAATCTGATTTTGATGCTGCGCCTGTTCAGGAGGAAGTGAAAGATGAGGTTAAGGAAGAACCGAAAGAGGAACCAAAACAGGAAGAGCCTCAGTTTGATTACAGCAATCAGCCTGTTTTTGAACCGGTGAAAAACGAACCTGTTGAGGAAGTGAAGAAAGAAGAACCTAAAAAGGAAGAACCGATATGGACGCCTGCGGCTTCTACAGGTTCAAGGTCGCTTAACGATAAGTTCTCTAAAACCATTACATTGGGACTAAATGACCGTATCGCTTTTGAGAAGCATCTTTTTGGCGGTAGTGCAGATGATTTGAACCGTGTGGTTTCACAACTAAATACTATTAATACATTTGGTGAGGCAAAATCGTTTATAAACGATCTTATTAAGCCTGATTACAACAATTGGGATGGAAAAGAGGAGTATGAAGAGCGTTTCTTCCAACTGGTTGAAAAAAGATTTGATTAATGTCTAAACTATATATAGTACCTACACCTATAGGTAACCTGGAGGATATGACCTTCAGGGCGATTAAAGTGCTTAAGGAAGCCGACCTGATACTGGCGGAAGATACCCGTACCAGCGGTAAACTGATGAAGCATTTTGAAATTGCAACCCACATGCAGAGCCACCATATGCACAACGAGCATAAAACCGTTGAGAATATTGTGAAACGCCTGCAGGCGGGCGAAACTATTGCCCTGATATCTGATGCGGGTACGCCTGCCATATCCGATCCCGGATTTTTACTTACACGCGCCTGCGTGGAAAATAATATTGAGGTGGAGTGTCTGCCGGGTGCTACGGCTTTTGTGCCTGCCCTGGTTAATAGCGGACTCCCGAATGATAAGTTTGTGTTTGAAGGTTTCCTGCCGGATAAAAAGGGAAGGCAAACCCGATTTTTAGCACTTGCCGAAGAATCGCGTACCATGATATTTTATGTGTCGCCACACAAACTGGTTAAAACTCTTGGTGAGTTTGTACAGTATTTTGGGGAAGACCGTCCTGTTTCGGTATCGCGTGAGCTGAGTAAGCTGCACGAGGAAACCGTGCGCGGTACAGCTACCGAGGTACTGGAGCATTTTACGAAAAAAGACCCAAAAGGCGAAATTGTGGTTATTGTGGGCGGAAAGCCCGAGGTGAAGAAGAGTAAGAAACTATAATTTAGTTGTTATAATAATCTATACATATAAGGTAATAATCGGTTTCTGGATCTTCCAGCTCAGTTACTTGAGTGCTTAATTTCTTAATGGTTTTACTTATTGAGTTTCCCAGTTTTGTTGAGATTATAAAAATAACAGACTTTCCTTTTTTAAAGTCTATAGCCTTGTTCTGAACGTTTTTTAAATCAAATGTGGATATCTTGGTAGGCTCGGTTTTGTAGTCAATGTTTTCTGAATTTATAACTTTTGAAACTACGCCGGAACAAGAATTGTCAGCTTTAAGCGAAGGACTGTTTATTTTAAGGGTGTCGCTTACTGTTATACCATAAAAATAAGAAGTGTTTTGGGATACTAAATATTCCATGAAAGATCCTGTTTCATCTGGATTTATAAAGTATATCTTCTCTCTGATATAGTTGTATTTTTTGGAAAAATAATCAACAGCTTCTTCTTTATTTTTAAAGTTTACTGTTTTGTTTGTGTTATTGTAAGTTCTATAGGCAGGAGCACAGGATGTACATAATGCTAATAATAAAAATATAGTCGTTATTTTTTTTATCATTTAATTGTTTTTGGTAAGGTGTTAATGCGGTTTACTTTTTATCAAAAGTACAATAAAACTAATTTGTTAGAGTGCACGTTAATTGAATTAATTTTCCGGTAATGGTATGTGCTGGTAATTATCCCAAAAACTATCGTTAGGGTTTTTATTGAATCGTTTTAGTTTTTTGAAGAAAGGGGTTTTTGTAAAGTTAATGTCTTCATAGTCTTTCTTATCTGTTAGGTAGGTATATAACGTTGTTATTACTTTATGTAGGTGGTGTTTGTTTGTTGCTGCCGACATTACCCATTTATCATTGATTTTTACAAAGTTTCTTTCGGTATATGTTTCGGCTAGTGTACTATGGCTACCGCTAATTTGTTTAACTATTCCAAAAGTTTTCTTGTCAATGTAGATCATGGCTTTTTTGTATTCATCATAGCTTGCCTTGCCCGAAGCATATTTCAAAATATAACATTCATGTCCGTTAATGGTGAGTGAGCCTTCAATGGAGATGTTGTAGTTTTTTAGCTTGGATTTTTTCAGGTAATCAGGCTTATAAAGTAATAGGTTGTTGTTTCTTATTCCCCATAAGTCAATTGATGAGTCAGTTTGTAATCTCTCTTCTCCCTTTTTTGTGTAAGGTACAACCCTGCTTTTGTAAACTAAGGCTTTAGTGTTATGCTCGCCGTTGTGTTTTAACTTGCCATAATATTCCTGTATCATATCAATTTCTTTCCAGTTGTCATCATATTGAACTACACGTGTAAAATATTCGTAATATGCCGGATCTACATCGTGGTTTTCTTTAAGGTTTTCTATAACCTTTAAAGCAATATCATATCCTGTTATTTGTTTGCCTATCACTACTTCGTTAAGTTGCAGTAATCCTTCTTCCAAAACAATATTTTTCGGGAAGCTGCTTGTTATTTTAATCTGTACAGGTTGATAGCTAAGATGAGATATTATTATGGTTTTATCTGTCTCAGGATTAATCATCATATAAAAGTCACCCGATTCGTTTGACAGGGTTGTTTTTTTACTCTCCGGAATATAAATATTAGCAAACGCAACCGGATTATTATTAACATCGGTTAGTTTTGATTTAACTGCGGTTTGTGCAATTGTATTAAACGAAACAAAAAACAGTAAAAGGTATAAGGTGTGGTTTTTCATAGCAATTGTTTATTGTAAAATTTGCGTTTTGGTTGTCAAAGCCCGTGCCATTAATTACATTTGGAGAAATTAAAATTCTTCATGCGCTGGACATTAAAACCAACCCCCGATCTTCAAAAAATAAAACATTTATCACAAGCGCTTCAGGTAGATGGAGTTATAGCTTCACTGCTGGTACAACGTGGTATTGAAACTTTTGAGGAAGCGAAGAATTTTTTCCGTCCTAAACTAAGTGATTTGCACAATCCCTACCTGATGAAGGATATGGATAAGGCGGTGAAACGTATTGAGCAAGCTATAGAAAACGGCGAAAACATACTTGTTTTTGGCGATTATGATGTAGATGGTACTACGGCTGTTTCGTTAATGTCATCATACCTGCATTCGTACTACCCTAATGTAGCGACATATATACCCGACAGGTATGCAGAGGGGTACGGAGTTTCGTTTCAGGGGATTGATTTTGCCGATGATAACGGGATGACGCTTATCATTGCGCTGGATTGCGGAATCAAATCGATTGACAAAGTTGAATATGCCAAACAAAAGGGTATCGATTTTATAATTTGCGATCACCACCGCCCCGGTGATGAACTGCCCGATGCTGTAGCAGTACTGGACCCAAAACGAACCGACTGTACCTATCCTTATGACGAACTTTGCGGATGTGGTGTAGGCTTTAAACTGATACAGGCACTTGCAGGGAATCGCGGACAAACCATAACCGACTTGGTTACTTATCTTGATTTGGTTGCCACGGCCATAGCGGCCGATATTGTCCCGATAACAGGGGAGAACAGGGTACTGGCAACATTTGGGCTTGATGTGATTAATACATTCCCAAGGCCGGGTATACAGGCGCTTATCCAAAACGTAAAAAAACAAAAACTTACCATAGGTGATGTTGTCTTTCAGATAGCACCGCGTATTAACGCTGCCGGGCGTATTTACCACGGCAATAAAGCGGTCGAATTGCTTACCGAATTTAATTTGGAACAGGCTCAGGAGTTTGCTGCCATGATAGAAGGACTCAACGCAGAAAGAAAAGATCTTGACAAGCAAATTACTACTGAAGCACTAATGCAGATAGTGTCTAATAATGAGCAGGAGCGTTTCACTACTGTTGTGTATGATGAAAACTGGCACAAAGGGGTTATTGGTATTGTGGCTTCAAGATTAACGGAAACCTATTACAGGCCTACGCTGGTGTTTACAAAAAGTGGAGATAAACTGGCAGCTTCGGCAAGATCAGTAAAAGATTTTGATGTGTATAATGCGCTCGAAGCCTGTGCTGATCATTTAGAGCAGTTTGGAGGACATATGTATGCAGCGGGGCTTACGCTGAAAGAAGAGCAGTATTCCGGCTTTAAACAACGTTTTGAAGAGGTGGTTAGACAAACTATAGCTCCCGAACTTTTAGTGCCCGAAGTGCAGGTGGATGCCGAGATTGATTTCAGCGATATTACCCCAAAATTCTTCAGGATATTAAAACAGTTTGAGCCATTTGGTCCGGGCAATATGACTCCGGTATTCCTGTCGCGCGGATTAATGGATACAGGTTACGGTAAGGCTATTGGTGCCGATGAAACCCATTTAAGGCTTTTTGTAAAGCAAGGTGACGCCGAAGGTTATGCGGCAGTTGGTTTCGGGTTGGCATCAAAAATGAATATAGCCTGTAGCGGTAAGCCTTTTGAGGCGGTGTACTCCATAGAGGAGAATGAGTGGAACGGTAATGTGTCTACTCAGCTTCGTTTGCGCGATATACGCACCGTAGAGTAGCCGTTGAAAACTTTTTTACTAAAAACAATCTATTTATTTAGAATGGTTTTAAATAATTTATATTTTTGTTTAAAACCACGACGATGAAAGAGATTGAACAAATTTACTTTAACGACTTTGGAGTGTCATTTTACTGGCGTAAAAACGATACTCTTTTAACCGACAGAATTCAGGTTATATTTAAGGAAACCGGCTTTTATTTTACCCGTGAAGAGATACAGCGTTTTGCCTGTATTGTAAACGAAATGTATGATAAAAACCATTGCGGTGGCTGTGGTTTTAGGAACAAATGCCACAGGTTTTTACTTAAAACTCCGGTTAATGAAATTGAACTGGCTGTCTCAGCTCAGGAGCTTGTTGATATTAAAGATTTACTTGAGGGTACGCTTTTTACAGTGAACCTTAATGAGTATATTAATAATGTGTGCAAAAATTAGTTTTTGTATTCTTTCAGTTCAAATTTCTCTCCGTCAAAAACACCATAGGTAAAATAGCCAATCCAATCGCCCAGATTGATGTAGGTGGAGTTTTGTCCTAAATCAATGGTCATAGGTAAATGCCTGTGACCAAAAACAAAATAGTCGTAGTGTTTTGTTTCCAGTTTTCTTTTGGAGTATAAAACAAGCCATTCGTTATCTTCACCTAAAAACCTAACATCAGCATCACCCGATATAAGCTTGTTTTTTACCGATAGGTATTGTGCCAGTTTAACCCCAAGGTCAGGATGAAACCATCTGAAAAGCCATTTTGAAAAAGGATTGGTAAATACTTTTTTCATCCTTTTATAGCCTTTATCGCCGGGTCCAAGTCCGTCACCGTGTCCTATAAGGAACACTTTGTCATTAAAAGTAAATTCTTTTGGTTTGTGGTAAACAGGTATGTTTAGTTCCTTTTCAAAATAATCATGCATCCATAAGTCATGATTTCCTACAAAAAAGTATATAGGCGTGCCAGAGTCGCGTATTTCTGCCAGTTTTCCCAGTACTCTCACAAATCCCTTTGGTACTACTGTTTTATATTCAAACCAAAAATCAAACAGATCTCCAAGTAAAAAAATAGCATCGGCATCTTTCTTAACCTCGTCCAGCCAGGCTACAAATTTTTTCTCTCTGGGGAAGCTTTTTTCTTGGGTTGGAGCACCTAAATGTTGATCGGAAGCAAAGTATATTTTGAGTCTTTGGGACATGTTAAATTCTTAAATAATATGCCAAAGATATGAAGACAATTTTAAAAAGGTGTTACAGCGTTATAATTACGTTATGTTTTTAAATTCATAACAAATCGAAATAAATTTGTTTTTTTTGGTTAAAATGTAATTATTCGTTATTTAATTAGGGTTAAGCTTGTGTTTTTTTTTATACTTTCGGTAACTTAAACATAAACTACTAATTTATTATCTATGAAGAAAATTACTTTGTTATTTTTCATGGCATTGTTAAGTCTTTGCGGTTATTCGCAGGACGGGCTGCCGTTGGAAGGCTTTGAGGGCGCGTTTGCCCCGGCCGGCTGGACAATACATGACAATGAGATAGGTACGATCCAAACCTGGAAGCAATCTCAGTTAGGGAATGATTATCAGCCTCCTTACGAGGGGAATTATGCAGCTTTCCTGGATCGTGAAAATGTTTCAGATGACGGAGATCCGGCTAAAGACTGGCTGGTTACACCACAATTTACAATGCCGGCAAACGGGCAGTTACGTTTTTACTGTGCCTTGACCCTGGGAGGTAACCAGGGTAGTATGTACAGGATTATCATTGCGCCAGCTGGTGCAGATCTTGATGATCTTGATGCTTATACCGTTGTACAGTCATGGACTGAGCCTGGAATTAACCCTTCACAAACTGAATATGTAGAGGTTTTGGTAGATTTACCAGGTACAGCAGGAGAGGATTATTTTGTTGGTTTCCTTATGGAAGGTGATAATGCTGACCGTTGGTTGGTTGATAACGTAAGCATTATTGAGCAATGTTTGCCTCCTACAGACTTAAATGTAACGGGTGTTACAGGTGAAACTGCTGATTTGAGCTGGACCGGAGGTGCTGCTCAGTATGAGGTTGAGGTTGTAGAGTTTATTGATGCTCCGGATGGTACAGCAGATTATCTGGTAGACGGAAACTCAACAACCATTAATGGTTTAAACCCAACTACAGCTTATAAATATTATGTTAGAGCTGCTTGTGGTGATGGTAACTTTAGTGAGTGGGTTGGTCCATTTAACTTTAGCACTGCCCCGGGTAATGATGCCTGTGCAGATGCTGTTGCTTTAACGGTGAACCCAACTAACATTTGTTCGGTAAGTACTCCGGGTAGTATAAATGGTGCTACTGCCTCTTCTGAAGGCAACACATGTTTTGGTACGGCTGATGATGATGTTTGGTTCTCTTTCGTAGCGACAAACACTACTCATCTTGTTAACTTAAATAATATTACAAACGGTACTACCGATTTGTATCATGTTGTTTATGAGGGTAACGATTGTTCTTCATTAACACAATTATATTGTAGTGATCCTAATAACAGTACAGCTACAGGGCTTACTGTAGGGAATACTTATTATGTAAGGGTTTACTCATGGACATCTGCTTCAAACCAAACCTCAAACTTTGAAATCTGTATAGGTACACCTCCGCCACCACCGGCAAACGATGAGTGTGCAGATGCGATTTCGGTTCCTGTTAACCCTGATTTAGACTGTGCTCAGTTTGTTACCGGTACTATTTATTCTGCTACAGCTTCTGCCGAAGGTTTTACGTGTTCGGGTACAGCTGATGATGATGTTTGGTTCTCATTTGTAGCAACAAGTACTTCTCATACAATTAACCTTAACAACATTAACGGTGGTACAACTGCTCTTGATCACGTTGTTTATTCTGGTTCTTGCGGATCATTTACAGAACTTTACTGTAGTAACCCTAATAACAGTGTTGCGGGTGGTTTAACCATTGGTAATACTTATTATGTAAGGGTATATTCAACATCTTCAACTCCTCAAACTTCTGTGTTTGATGTTTGTATTGGTACACCACCACCACCACCGGCAAATGATGATTGTGCTAATGCTTTTGCTGTGACAGTTAATCCTGATTTAAACTGTACTTCATTCACACCAGGTACTGTTGCATGGGCTACTCCGTCAATAGATGCTAACTCTTGCGGAGGTACAGATGATGATGATGTTTGGTTCTCATTTGTTGCAACAAGTACAACCCATACAGTTAATTTAAATAATATAACAGGTAGTACAACTGATTTATTTCACGCTGTTTACTCTGGTTCATGTGGCTCGTTAACAAACCTTGTTTGTAGTGATCCTAATAACAGTATAGTAGGTGGGCTTACCATTGGTGAAACCTATTATGTAAGGGTGTATACCTGGACTTCTACTCCGGCTCAAACATCAGCGTTTGACTTATGTATTGGTACACCACCACCACCACCGGCAAATGACGACTGTGCTAATGCTGAGGTTGTTTTAACTAATCCTGATCTTGATTGCGGTAACTTTGCTTCGGGTACTATTGCCTGGGCTACAGGTTCCCTGGAAAGTAATACATGTTTTGGTACTGCCGATGACGATGTGTGGTATCAGTTTGAGGCAACAAGTGAAACGCATCAAATTAGCCTTACTAACCTTGTTGGTAGTACAACGTTTATGTATCATACAATTTACGAAGGAGATAGTTGTGGTGCTATGACTCAGCTTTACTGTTCTACTAATAATGTAAGTATTGCAGGAGGTTTAACTGTTGGACAAACTTACTATGTAAGAATTTATACATCTACGAATTTAAGCGGACAAACTACTACGTTTGATCTTTGTATTGGTACGCCGCCGCCGCCGCCGGCAAATGACGACTGTGCTAATGCTCAGCAGGCGTTTACTAATCCTGATCTTGAGTGTGGTAATACAGTTTCAGGTACTATTGCATGGGCTACAGAATCTGGAGAGCCTAATTCATGTTTCGGTACAGATGACGATGATGTATGGTATCAGTTTGTTGCTACAAATGATGTTCATACTATAGATTTCATAAATGTTGTAGGTAGTACAACTTTCCTATACCATGTTCTTTATGAAGGTAATTCATGTGGTTCTATGACACAATTATACTGTGCTACTGCTAATAATAGTTTAGCAAGTGGTTTAACAGTAGGTAATACATATTACATTAGAGTTTACAGTTCAACCAATGTTGTACCTCAAACTACCACGTTTGATTTATGTATTGGTACACCGCCACCGCCACCGGCAAATGATGAGTGTGCTGAGGCTGTTCCGGTACCGGTTAACCCAACTCAGGTTTGTGATCAGGTAGTTCCTGGTTCTTTATCATGGACAACTCCTTCTGCAGAACCAAACTCATGTTTTGGTACAGATGATGATGATGTATGGTTTGAATTTGTAGCTACTAATGATACTCACCTAATTAAAATTCTTGATATTGTAGGTAGTACAACTTTCCTATATCATGCGGTTTATGAAGGTGATGAGTGTGGAGCATTAACTGATGTGTATTGTGGAACTTCAAACAGTACAACAGTAACAGGATTAACCCCTGGTACCACTTATAAAATAAGAATTTATACTTGGACGTCTACTCCAGGTCAGTTAGTTGATTTTAACCTTTGTATAGGTACACCACCACCACCACCGGCAAATGACGAATGTGCTGATGCTACTGTGGTTCCTGTAAACCCAACTCAGGAGTGTGTTGAAGTTGTTCCTGGTATTGTATTCTCTGCAACAGCTTCTGGAGAAGATAATACTTGTGGAGGTAATGATGATGATGACGTATGGTTTGAGTTTGTTGCTACAAACGATACTCACGTAATTACATTACAAAATATTACAAATGGTACAACTGATTTATATCACGTACTTTATGAAGGTGATGAATGTGGTACTTTAACTCAACTATATTGTAGTGATCCTAACCAGAGTTTTGCCAGCGGCTTAACTATTGGAAATACTTATAAGATAAGAGTGTATTCTTGGTCGTCAACTGCTCAAACTTCAGAATTTGAAGTATGTGTGGCTACACCACCACCACCACCGGTTAATGATGAGTGTGCAGATGCTACTGTGGTGACTGTAAACACTAGTTCTGAATGTGTAGAGTTTGAATCAGGTACTATCTACTCTGCCACTGCTTCTGCAGAAGATAATACATGTGGCGGTACTGCAGATGATGACGTATGGTTTGAATTTACAGCTACAAGTACTATACACTTTATTACTTTAAGCAATGTTCAGGGTAGTACAACTTTCCTATATCATGCAGTTTATGAGGGTGATGAGTGTGGAACTTTAACTCAGGTTTACTGTAGTACAGCTAACCAAAGCTTAGCAGAAAACTTATCTCCTGGTACTACTTATAAAGTAAGAGTTTACTCGTCTACATCTACTCCAAACCAAACCTCTACATTTGATATTTGTGTGGGAACTCCAGCAGGATCAATCGCTGTAAATGAAGATTATACTGTAGAGCAGTTAGTAGAGAACGTACTTATTAGTTCTGAATGTGCGCTTGTGTCTAATATAACGTCTCAAACAGGTACTAACTTTGGTCAGGCGAATGGTATATCTTACTTTAGCCAGAACAACTCATCATTCCCATTTGCCGATGGTGTGATACTTGCTACAGGTAGCGTTCAGGAAGCTCCGGGACCTTACCCTAACAATAACACAGGTACTCAGTCTAATGTATGGGTAGGTGATGCTGACTTATCGGCTATTATTGCTGAAGGAGGTAATACAGGAACGCTTAACAATGCGTCTATCCTTGAGTTTGACTTTACTCCGCTTACAAACCAAATCACTTTTGATTTCATGTTTGCTTCTCAGGAGTACGGTACATTCCAGTGTAACTTCTCTGATGCGTTTGCGTTTATACTTACAGATTTAGATAACCCGGATCCTGAAACTAATACCACTAACCTTGCGGTTATTCCTGGTACAACAATTCCGGTATCGGTAGTAAATATTAGGGATAGTCAATATAATACGGGTTGTGATTCTCAAAATCCACAATACTTTGGTTCTTACAACCAGGATAACCCTTATGGTTCGGCTATAGGTTATAGAGGTCAAACAGTTGTTATGACAGCCGCAGGTCCTGTAGTTCCTGGTGGTAACTATCACATTAAGCTTGTAATTGCCGATTATAATGACTCTATTTATAACTCTGCTGTATTCTTAGCAGGTGGTAGTTTTGATATTGGCGGACTTGACTTAGGTATTGACCTTACGGTTCCTGGAGGAAATGCTATTTGTGATCAGCAGGAAACAGTAATTCAAACTGGTTTAGATCCGGAATTATACAATTTTGTTTGGTCTGTTACTGATGACGAAGGTGTTACTACTCAATTAGATGAAACCGGTCCAGACTTAGTAGTTAATCAAACAGGTGATTACTCAGTAGTGGTTAACTATGAAGGTACCGACTGTATACTTGAAGGTACTAAACGTGTTGAGTTCTATCTTCCTGTGGAAGAAACTGTAGGTGCTCCTATCGATCTTATAGCTTGTGATGCAAGTGGATTTGCTTCATTTGACTTTACTTCAAATACTGACTTAATAGAAGCTGGTATAATTGAAGGATATGATGTTGCTGATTTTGTAATTTCATATCATGAAAATGAGGCTGATGCAGAAAGTGGTGATAACCCTGTAGGACCTGTATATGATAATACAGTAGCTGGATCTCAGCCAATATATGTAAGAGTTGTTTACACACCAACAGGTTGTGTAGGTGTTCTTAACTTTAATTTAATTATTCAGGATCTTACACCTGATTTTGATATGGGTGGAGACTTTAATATTTGTGAAGGAACAACGGATGCTACTATAGATATTGTTGCTATAAACTTTGATCCTGCTTCTCCGGATGTAACTTATACATGGACATTTAATGACGCTCCTCTTGCAGAGACAGGTTCAAGTATCGTGGTTAGTGAAGAGGGATCTTATGAGGTAACTATTAATAACTCTGGTTGTGAGGCTACGCAGTCAGTATATCTAACTGTAACTCCTATCCCTGTTGCAGATGTAATGGAAAATGTAACATCGTGTGATGCTTTTGTACTTCCTGAACTAAGTGCTAATAATAATTATTATACGGGTACGGCTGCTACAGGTGATATGTTACTTGCAGGTGATGAGATAACGACTTCTCAGGTAATATATATTTATGCAGAATCTGCTACAGCACCTACAAATTGTACAGATGAGACAAGCTTTGAAGTTAGTATTGTTCCAACACCTATTATTAGTGTTAACCAGGGTTGTGAAGGCGGAATTTACACTCTTGAAGTTGCTCTTGATGCAAATTACACAGAAGGTACGGTTAATATTGACTGGACTGATGCTAATGGTGCTACTGTAGGTACAGGTTTAACAGCTACAGCTACAGAGATTGGTGTTTACACCGTAATAGTAACTCCTGCCGGAGGTGATATCTGTTCTTCATCATTTGAACTTACTGTTGATAATGTTGCCTGTATGATTCCTAAAGGTATCTCTCCAAATGGAGATACTATGAA
>NZ_WOWP01000062.1 GCF_009741375.1 Flavobacterium rakeshii | reverse complement strand
GAGGTAAAAACAAGGCAGCACACCCATTACTATTTACTGGTGTACACCATACACAGCAGGGAAAATGCAGTGGCCGACCTTAGCGACATCATAAAGAAGAAAAGCAAAGGGCAGTACACCGTTACGCTGTTTATACACAAAGCAACTACCGTGAGGCAACTTACGCCAGAAAGTAAGTATTTCTATTATCATGCCATGCACAAGGGTATCAACCTGTATGAACACGATGTTGTACCTCCGTGCATCGCTTTTGAGCAGGAACCTCAGCGAAATGTAAAGCATATAAAAGCGTACTGGCATAATCGCAACCGTGTTTCGGAAGTGTTCCTGCAATCACAAGGCATGGTAGATGGCATTGATACCGAACCGATACAGGAAGCCATGATGCAGGTTGCTACGGAAAATACGGCATTGGCGCTTATCAATACTTTTCTGGGCTACCGTCCTATTCATTTCAACCTCGGTTACCTGTTTGATATCTGTTCAATGTTCTGCACGCTGGTAAGAGAGTTTTTTCCAAGGAATTCGGCAGAGGAAATCAAAATGTTTGAGCTGCTTTCCAAGCATATCAGCAAACTAAGGAGCGCCCACCTCGGCCCTATGGATTTCCTTAACACGGAATTGTTACAGCGCAGGTGCAGACTTTTCCATGAAAAAGCTACCGTTTTGATCGAGTCGGAAATCGAAAGGCTTGAAAAACTCAATAAAGAGAATAAACAATCTAAAAATGAAAATGATGGAAACTAAAAAATTACAGGAGCTGGAGGCTTTTGCTTCCCTCTTAACCAAAGCAACGGAGTTTAATATGCTCAAGCCACATCCACGATTAGAATGTTACCAGAGTGCCGAGTTACTCTTTCACGGATATCATGATTTAACGCTTGCCATTATTGATATTATTAGGGTGTGTTCTTCTGCCCTTGATGCATTACAGGATGTCCCTGACTCTCCTACTTCAGCATCAGCAAGAAGTATTAGTGATGTCTTAGGTATCGCGGTAAAGCTTATGCCTGTTGAAGAAATACAGATATTAGATAATTGCTATCAAAAGCATTTGAAGTTGAAAGCAGAGAAATCCTTGGAAAACGAACAGGCTGATCATCAGGGAGAATAATTAGTATTTTGACAACCCTAATTTATCTTTTAACTCGAAATCCATCAATTTGTGAGTATCGTCAATAGTCAACTCTCTTTTAAGCAAGGCTTCATCTTTTCTTATTTGCCAGTAAGAATTATAAAAACCTCCTTTTAGCCAGATAACGGTATTTTGTATGTCATTTTCAAGATAGTGAACTATTTTATCTACATAAAAATATTCTGTTCCCATTTTTGCTTTTGCGAATGGGAGTAGGATTTGCTCCCCAGCTCTAGGAACATGAGGCAATTTGCTAACCACAAATTGTGAATGTAATTCGTAGTGTTTAAGATAGAATGTGTATTGAGTTTTAGAAAATCGTAATCCTTCATCATTTTCAAAGTCAAAAATACGTTCATACATTTCCAATAGCTTTTTCCGTAGTTGTGATGCCGACAGTCCTGTGTCCTTTTCTACCTCCTTCATTGTTGGGTAGGGAACATCAGGGTCATTATAATAATCTTTAGCACTTAAAAAGTCTATTATGGAATTATAGCGATTATCATCGCTAAATAGGTCCTTTAGCTGACATTGTACTGAAGACAGGTCTACTAAAATCTGTTTGGGAGAGAGGTTTTCTTTTAGCATGATATTTTGTTTTTAAAACTATTACATTTTAAGGGTAAATTTTGACCAAGAAATTTTTAAATCGCTTCTTTATCTTTACCAGTCAACATATTAAGACCGGAGACGGTCTTTTTCATTTAACGAAAGAGGAGGTGATTTATGGAAAATGGAAAAGACAAAGTGACTCCTGAAATTGCTATGCAGATACTCAGGAGAAAAGGAGTTATCGTTACAAGAGATCAGGCAGAGCGAATACTCTGTTTTTTGTATCTGATAGCCGACATGGCACTCACAAAATACTTAAGGCTACCTCCTTAGTTAAACTATTTTAAAATTAACAACAATGAAAATTGCAGATTTATATGTTAGGGTCAGCACAGACGAACAGGCTGACAAAGGTTATTCTCAAAGAAATCAGGAAGAAGTCTTACGACGTTATTGTGAAATTAATTCAATACAGGTACGCAATGTTATATATGAAGATCATTCTGCCAAAAGCTTTATCAGGCCGGAATGGAAGAAACTGGAAAATAACCTAAAAAAGTACAGGAACAAGATAGATCTTGTGCTTTTTACGAAATGGGACAGGTTCAGCAGAAATGCAGGCGATGCCTATCAAATGATTAATAAACTAAGAACTTACGGAGTAGAGCCGCAGGCTATAGAACAACCGCTTGATTTATCTGTTCCTGAAAATAAAATGATGCTGGCTTTCTATCTGGCAGCACCAGAGGTAGAAAATGACAGAAGGGCGTTAAATACTTTTCATGGCATGCGCAGGGCAAAAAAAGAAGGCCGTTGCCTTGGAATTGCTCCGCTTGGCTATAAAAATATCCGAACTGAAGAAGGTAAAAAAATCATTGCAATTAAAGAGCCTCAGGCAACCTATGTAAGGTGGGTTTTTAAAGAACTATCCAAAGGTATACTAGCTGCTGAAGAAGTGCGGAGAGAAGCCAATAAAAAAGGAATGAAGTGTAGCAGAGGTAATTTTTGGACTTTGGTAAGAAATCCGGTGTATTGCGGAAAAATATTTATCCCAAAATATAAAGATGAGGAAGCTCATTTTGTTCCAGGCATTCATGAGCCTTTAATAACTGAAAAGCTTTTCTATAAAGTACAAGACATTTTGGATGGTAAAAAGCGTAATGAAAGAATAAGAACTGTACTCACAGTCAAAGAGCAATTTCCGTTACGAGGTTTCCTAGTGTGTCCTGATTGTGGACGTATGCTTACAGGGAGTGCCTCCAAAGGAGCGTACTACCTTTACCACTATTATCATTGCGTTTCGCCTTGTAAATTCAGATTCAGGGCAGATAAATTAAATCTAATTTTTGAAGAAGAACTGAAAAAATATGTCCCTCTACCAGTGGTAAAGGATTTATATAAAATAGTAGTACTTGATTTATATAAAAAACGCTCTTCAAAAAAGCAAAATACAATCAAAAGGGTAACTGATCAGATTGACAAGTTAAATGCTAGAATTTCTAAAGCACGTGACCTATTACTTTCTGATGCAATTGATTCAAAGGAGTATAAAGAGATTAAGTCAGAGTGCGAAAATAAAATAATAAGGCTTGAAGCTGAACTAACCGACAAAAGTGATCAACAAAACAATTCTCGAACTATATCAAAACTCTTGGACTCCGCTGTTCATGCGCTCTCCCGATTACACACCCTGTATAAAGAAGGAGATATAAGAAAGAAAAGAGAGATCATAAGTTCGATATTTCCGGAAAAAATATGTTTTGACGGAAATGAATGTCGAACTTTTAGAGTCAATGAAGCTGCGAGGTTCATGTTTTTGATAAACAGCAACTTACAAAACAAAAAAGACCAGAAAAGAGATGATTTTTCACTCCTTTCCGGTCTTGTAGCCTCGACAGGAATCGAACCTGTATCAAAAGTTTAGGAAACTCCCATTCTATCCGTTGAACTACGAGGCCTGATATTAGAGGTGCAAAAATAAAAAGTTTTTAGTTGCCAGCCAAACAAATTCATACCACGCCCCCAATAGTTATTTTTTTAACTTTATACTTATTATAACAACTATGAACGAGCTTTTATCCCAAATACAGCATTGCATACAATGTAAAGAACAACTTCCTTTCACACCAAAACCCGTTGTTCAGGCTCATACTGATTCTAAAATAATTATCATAGGACAGGCACCAGGGCTTAAAGTTCAAAACTCAGGCATACCATGGGACGACCAAAGCGGAAATGAATTGCGAAGATGGCTTAATGTAACAAAGGAACAGTTTTACAATCCCGAGCTGTTTGCACTCATTCCTATGGGGTTTTGCTATCCCGGCAAGGGAAAATCGGGTGATTTACCCCCAAGGTCCGAATGCGCACCTTTATGGCATAAAAAGCTACTGGAAGCTATAACAAATCCGCAGCTTATACTATTAATAGGTCAATATGCTCAAAAGTATTATTTAGGAAACAAATTAAAACCCACCCTAACCGACACTGTAAAGGCTTACAGCGAATTTTTACCACATTACCTACCCTTGGTACATCCTTCACCCAGAAACAAGATATGGCAAAAGAAAAACCCATGGTTTGAGCAGAAAATTGTACCGCAGTTACAAGTCATAACAAAAAAGGTTATACACTCCTAAAAACAATAACAAACAACTCGCTATTTTTTATTTATCTCTGTTACAAAGTACGATGGATAAATACCTGTTTTTGCATAAAAAGCCTTAGAAAAATGCTGTGAAGTATTAAAGCCCGCCTCTTCAGATAGTGCTTTAATAGTATAGTTTCGATATTTAGTATCCTCTTTTAAAAGATTAACTATATAGTTAATTCTTAACTCATTAATATAATTTATATAGCTCTTATCCTTGTAATAGTTTATTACTTTAGACAAATAATTAGAGTTTGTATTAAACTTTGAAGCAAGGTTTATTAGTGTAAGATCTTTTTGAAGAAACTTATTTTTAGCCTCAAATTTTTCTAATTGTGCTAATATAGACTGTATTACTTCCTCGTTTATATCCGGTTTTTTAGTTTCGGCAACATCGGTAGTATCGGCCACTTCAGGCTTTATGCTCATTACAGTATTTTTCTCTTCGGGTACATTATCCTTCATCATTAACTCCTCAAATCTTTTCCTGAATTTTTTCTGGCTTTTGTAATACCTGAAAGAAACAAACAAAATAAGAGCAAAGAGCAAAACTACTGTACAGTATAATATAATAGTTATAGTATGCTTGCTTTCCAACTCCTTTTCAACTTTATTTTTCTCGCTAAGTAGTAACTTAGTGTCATATTCTTTATGAATTTTGCCCGACAGGTAAACAAAGTTTTTATTTATAAGACTATCAACCTTTATTAACTGATTAATATAATGTAGCTGAATTTTTAAATCACCTTTATCTTTATAGTAATTAATAAGCTCCTCATATGCAGGTCTTATTTCTGTTTTTACATACTCTTTATCTTTAAATATTTTATCTACTTTTTTATAATAAACAATTGCTTTCTTTTTATCGTTTAAAGCAGAATAACATTTTCCTAAATAGTAATAAGCAACCGATTCATTAGTAAAATCATTGTTTTTAATAATGCCAGGTAAAGCAAGATTAGTATTTTTTATAGCCTCATTATACTGTTTTTTATAATACATATTAATCCCTTGGGAATGATGTATGTATGAAATAGCATCTTTATCTTTTAATAATTTTGCGACTTTTAAGGCTTCCTGATTTGTAAGGGTACATAAATCATACTTCTCTAATTTATTATAGCAGCGGCTTATAGAGTATAATGCTGTTAAATATCCTTTTGGTTCATTTTCTTTATAAAAATCAGCACATTGTTTATACAAAACAAGTGCCTCGTCATAATAACCCAAATAGTATTTAATGTTAGCTATACCGAATTTTACATCATAATGCAAATAACTTTCCTCAACACCTTTAAGGTGATCATCGGCTAACAAATAATAATCCAGTGCCTTTTTATATTTCGACTTACTATGAAGTATAAATGCTTTTACTAAATAAGCATTGCCTAAAACCCTTTCACTGTTTGTTTTTTCCGCAAAAAAAACAGTACTATCGGCATAAGTCAATGCTTTTTGATTTGAACGATAAGCCATACTTTCATAAGCTTCGCTTAATCTCTCAAAATTATTATCAATCCTGGCTTTAGCCAAATATGCGTTTAGGTATGGCCAAACCCTCACACTATCATTCCCAATAGTATATATGCTTCCTCTTAAAGCATCATAATCTTTATGTAGTAATGAATCGGGAATTTTTTGACCAAAAGTTGGATTAATACATCCAAAAAAAAGAAAATATAATAGGGGACTAAATTTCTTCATTCTAAAACTATAAGGCGTTTTTTTACATTTTTATAGGCAAAATCAATAGTAAGAATGTAAATATATGTATTAATACTACAAAAAAAACACTAACTCTTTTACATATACACAAATTACTTTAAATCAGATTTTTACCCCGAAAAACCAACATGTAATTCATGAATTAGGTACTTGTAATTTACGAATTGCAGTTTATAAGGCTTGCAAACTGCTTTTTAACGCTATAGTTTTGACATCGTTAACCAACCAACTTTTTTAAAACCCAAAGTTCAATTTTTAGTCCGGACAAAAAGAACTGAAGAAAACTAAAAACCACCTTAAAATTTAAAAAATGAAAAAAAACATGTATCACTCAGTACTTTTATTTTTAAGCTTTATTGCTTTTAGTTCCTTTTCAATTTTAAAAGATAATTTTCTTATTGAAGCTAATATTACAGGATTACGCGATGGCTCAAAGGTCATTTTATATGAAACAGATACCCAAAAGCTTGTAGACTCTGCAACAGTGAGAGATAATACGTTTGTATTGACAGGATTTAGTAATACTGAACCAAAGTCATACGTATTACAGGTAATGAACGATAAGATAAACCAGTTCACCTTTATGTATTTTAGTAATGAGGAAATAAAAATAAACGGTAATATTTCTGATTTACCTAACAACCTTACAATTGAAGGTTCTGAACATAATTCGGTTAAATCAAAACTGGATAAGCTGACACAACCTTACAAAACCAAGAAGTTTGATGCCGAACAGGAAATGCGTAAAATATATGAAGAGGGTAAATGGAATGACAGTATTAAAAATATTTATTTAGGCTCTGGTGGCGTTTTAGAACAAATTTCTCAAGAAGAAAGGGCTGTAGAAAAACAATTTATTAAGGAAAACAGTAATACTTATTACTGCCTTTATCTAATGTACCTTTATAAAGCACTCTCTTATACAGATAGCGAACTTAAGGACGTATATAGCTCTCTTTCATCAAAAATGAAGAAAAATAAATATGCTGAAGCGATAAAAGTACAATTGAATACAGTTAAGCCGGCAGCAGGTGATAAATTCACCAATTTTAAAGCCCTTAATAGAGACGGCAAACTAGAAAAATTCTCAAAATACTTTGATGGAAAGTACGTCCTTCTAGATTTCTCTTCTCCTACATGTAGCAATAGCAAAAATGCATTACCAATGCTAAATGATTTCTACAACAATAAAGCTGATAAAATAAAAATTATATCCTATTATACAGGCAATAATAAGGAACATTTTGAAATTTTTTCTAATAAGGAGGAACGCCCATGGGACTTTATCTGGAATACTGATGGAGAGTTTAATGAAGCTTATTTGAAATATTATGTTGCGGGTACACCTACCTATTATCTGTTTGCCCCTAACGGAGTACTTTTAGATACTTGGATGGGATATACAGAGGAAACTCAAAACAGAATTGAACAAATTGTAAAATAACATGAAACTATTTAAAAAAATAATATACCCTTTTATTATTTTACTAAATGTAATAAGCCTATACCTCATAATAGACTTGTCAAATTATGATGAAATGGTAAGTTATCTTAAAAATGGTGATGAAAAGTTTACTAACACACGGGAAACTGCCTTAGTATTTTTATTTACCTGTATAGTAAACCTATTGTTTATAACCATAAACTTTATGAAAAGCCTTATACTGTTAAGGTATCAATAAAAATTAGATATACAGCAGCAGTCCTACTGTTGCCAGGGATTTTTTTACCCAGAAATTCTAGGTAGATGCAGCTTATAAACGAGCAAAAACTTCAGATTGTTTTGGTCGAGGAATATGTTCGGCAACCTTCGACAGCTTTAATACCGGGACAAGCTTGGCTACTGCTTATAAAATTAACGAGATGTCTTTTACCCTTCAGATTAACCGTAAAACATTGTTTCAAAACGATGAAGTAAGTATCGCAGGAATACCTTCGGTAATTTTACACCCAAAAATCTTTTGATTGACACAACAAGTTTGCAAAACCTTGGTCTTAATACAAATTACAACATAATACCTGAAGGTGAATATGACATAATATTAACTGACGGAAAAGTAGACCTGTTAATAAAAACGACATTTTAAAAGAAGAGGCTTGGGTTAGCCTCTTCTTTTTATTTTCTACAAAATAAATTCCTTTTTTCTATCTGCCCTTATATCCTCGTTCTAACAACAACTTGTTATTATACTCGCACTAATAGTCCAGCAATAATTCAGATAATACTTTAAAGCTCCTCCAAGTGCTTTTTACAATAATGAAACCACTATTTCCTAATAATGCTTTTTATTCACTTACAGCCATCAAAACAATCATTAGTATATTTCTACTCCATTTTAAATACTGCGTTGAACACAGCCCTTTATTACAACAACAAAAAGCAGGAAAACGGTTTAATTGAAGATATAGCCTTAAAAGCTAACAAAAGCACTATAAAATAATAAAAGTCACTTTTTAATTTATTCTTAATTATTTAGAATAAGAGTTACTGATAAGTAATTATTATAAACTACTCTATCTTTTTAAAATATTGTTTTGATTCTATAATGTCTTTGAAAACATAATCATTAATATGATTAACAAAATAGATTCTCTCTATATTTCCGTTTAAAATAACTTCTAAAATTAAATCATTATCATCAATAATAATATAGAACTTAGTGTTTTCTATTTGTTCTGCATAATCACTCGAATAGTATTTTAAGTTCACATGTGCTTTTAAACTGGGAAGCTCTAACTTAGTTATACCGTCTATTTTAACTTTTTCATATACTACAGGATTCACTTCCCCTCTGAAAAAATTAATAAATAAACCGTTATTATTAAACTCAATCGCCTCGATAGGCATTAAATATTCCTCATCTGCAACACTTGCCGACTTTAAAGCCTCAACATATTTAGCAGGAAACCAAACACAACTATCTTGGGAAAAACAATTAAATGAAATTAAAAATATCAAAATGAGTTTTTTCATAATCGTATTAATTTACTATTTAATTAGCCAAAATCATATAAATTAAATCCATGCCGCTTTAGCTACGTAAATTTAATATTATTCTGATTACCCATAATAATTTAATGAAAGCTAACAAAACCGCTATAAAACAAAAAAGCCAGTCATTACGACTGGCTTTTGTAGCTCCCCCTCTTGGGCTCGAACCAAGGACCCTCTGATTAACAGTCAGATGCTCTAACCAACTGAGCTAAGGAGGAAACTGTATATTCTAAAAGTAGTGCTGTATTTTCAATTTCTTCAGCTATTACTTAATCTTTCTAAGAACTCGTGTTTGCTAATATTGTTGCCTTTATTGCGGTGCAAATATATAACCATTTTTAATTTTCGCAAACAAATTCATGAAAAAAATTTGAAAAATTTTACTTACCCATTATCAGCTTAAAAATATCATTCCCGTTTACAAGTAAAACTAGCGATATAAGTATAACAAAGCCAGTGATTTGGGCATATTCCATGAATTTATCACCGGGTTTACGACCTGTAATCATTTCATATAATAAAAACATTACATGCCCACCATCAAGTGCCGGAATAGGCAATAAATTCATTACACCAAGCATAATTGATAACAATGCGGTAATATTCCAAAACGCTTCCCAACTCCATGTATTAGGAAAAATATCAAATATGGCATAAAATCCTCCCACACCCTTGTAAGCCCCCGTGCTTGGCGTAAATATAGCCTTAAGCTGGGTGAAGTATTTACTAAGCTCATCTTTGCTTCTTTTCAAGCCGGCAGGAACAGATTCAAAGAAACTATACTTTTCCTGACTTATTTTGTAATACCCTAACTTCTCAAGGTTACTAAGGCTTAAAGAACTTCTCATAACACCAAGCTTGCCTTCTTCATTAAAGCCTATTTTTACAGGCACTTCTTTTTCGTCTCTAAAAACAATTGCATCAAAAGTTTTTCCTTTATTGCTTTCTGCAATAGCAATTACCTCATCTGCATATTTTGTTTCCTGTCCGTTAATAGAGACAATAACATCACCTTTCTTTAAAACATCCTTATTAACCGAAGAATCATCAAGCTTAGCTACCACAAAAGGGTATCTTAATGATACTAACGGAGCTTTCTCTCCGTCCATCAGTTTATCAATAAGGTCTATAGGTAAATTAATATCCTGAACTGTACCGTTTCTCTCAATAGTAACAGTTTTGGCAAAAAGCACGTCATAAGCAACATCATTAAACTTCTCTACCTCTTTCCCGTCAAGTTTAAGTATTTTATCTCCGTCTTTAAAACCTAAATCTTCCGCAACCGGATTTACAACAGCAACACCATCTTTCACCTCGCTGTTAGCAATATAAGTTTCACCATACACATAAGCCATACCTATGTATATAATAATGGCAAGAATAAAGTTTACCGTTACACCTCCAAGCATAATGATAAGACGTTGCCATGCCGGCTTTGAACGAAACTCCCACGGCTTTGGCGGTTCGGCCATCTGCTCCTTGTCCATACTTTCGTCTATCATACCGGCAATTTTCACATAACCACCTAAAGGCAGCCAGCCTATACCGTAAACGGTTTCACCTATTTTCTTTTTGAATAAAGAATATTTTATATCAAAGAAAAGATAAAACTTTTCAACTTTGGTCTTAAACAATTTAGCCGGGATAAAATGCCCTAGCTCGTGCAATACAATTAATAAAGATAAACTCAATAAGAACTGAGAGAGTTTTATTACTACTTCCATTTGTTTATTTTAGATAACTCTGTTAACGCACAAAAATAGCATTTTCTGATTACTATCGGTCATTTAATTTTATTGTATAAACCATTTAAATGTTTGTTAATAATGCCAAATACTGTTTTAACTTCGGTTTTTGTAAGGTAACTTTACAGATAATATAAAATCCGACACCTCAGGATTAATGCAAAAAACACCTTTTTTGTTCATTTTAAAACCGCATTACTATGACCTCAAAACTGTTTTCGTTACTACAGATAAAAAGCATTATACTAAAAAACCGAATTGTAATTTCGCCCATGTGCCAGTATTCGGCCCATAACGGTTTTGCAAACAACTGGCATCTTGTACATCTTGGTTCCCGCGCCATAGGTGGTGCAGGACTTATAATACAGGAAGCCACAGCTGTTTCACCCGAAGGACGTATTACACCCGAGGATTTAGGTATATGGAGTGACGAACATATCGAAAAATTAAAAGAAATTACATCGTTCATCCTAACCGAGAATGCCGTGCCGGGAATACAACTCGCGCATGCCGGAAGAAAAGCAAGTACCTCCCCTCCATGGCAGGAAAGACGCCTGCTTACAGAAGCCGAGAACGGATGGCAAACCCTTGCCCCAAGTGCTATTCCTTATTACGACAACAATCCGCATCCGCCAAAGGAAATGACGAAAGAGGACATCAAAAAAGTAATTCAGGATTTCAAGGATGCTGCACGCCGTGCACATGAGGCATGCTATAAAGTTCTCGAAATACACGCCGCACACGGTTATCTTATCCATCAGTTCCTTTCGCCGCTTTGCAATAACAGAACCGATGAGTATGGCGGAAGCTTTGAAAACCGCATACGCCTGCTACTGGAGATAATGGAAGCTGTTAAAACCGAATGGCCTAACGACCTGCCTTTATTTGTGAGAATTTCGGGAACCGACTGGGCGCCGGGTGGCTGGGATATTGATGAATCGGTTACACTGGCTAAAATCCTTAAGGAAAAAGGCGTTGATGTGGTAGACTGCTCTTCGGGCGGAGCCGTACATCACCAAAAAATCCCTGTAACACCGGGTTACCAAGTCCCCATAACCGAACGTATTAAAAAAGAGACGGGTATTCATACCGGAGCCGTAGGACTGATTACCAAAGCACATCAGGCAGAAGAAGTACTGTATAAAGAACAGGCCGACCTGGTGTTTTTTGCGCGCGAATCGCTTAGGGATCCCAACATTGGGCTTAACTTTGCACATGAACTAAAGGCCGATATTATATGGCCTAAACAATATGAAAGGGCACAACTGGAAGATTAACTTATAATTTAATATTCCTTATTTTGCGTTAGTGTTTTTCACGCACTCTACAAGGCATTCAGCTTTGTGACGTAAGCAAATTGAATACTGAATCGTTAAAAAAGATTTGCTGTTTGAGCAAAGCGAGTTCAAATCTTTTAGATGAAGCAGACAATTTGTAGTCTAAGAAGCTGTAGCCTTGAATTTTTGGTTCTTTTGTTTCAAGACAAAAGAACAATATAAAAGCAACATCTATTAATAATTATTATGCAAAAAATAAAAGCTGCTCTACTGTCTTATGGATTGTCGGGCAAAGTGTTCCATGCTCCTTTTTTGGAACTGCATCCGCGTTTTGAACTCACCGGATCATGGGAACGTAGCAAAAAACTCATACAACAGGATTACCCAAATGTAAAAAGCTATACCTCTCTGGAAGAGCTTTTGCAGGATGATGTCGATTTAGTGGTGGTTAACACTCCGGTGGAAACACATTATGAGTACGCCAAAAAAGTACTGGAAGCAGGTAAACATGCCCTTGTAGAAAAAGCATTTACTACAACCGCTGCCGAAGCCGAAGCACTTCGCGACCTGGCAAAAGCAAAAGGACTTAAACTTTGCGTATACCAAAACCGTCGCTGGGACAGTGATTTTAAAACCGTAAAGGAAGTGGTAGACGAAAACCTGCTGGGAGATATTGTAGAAGCCGAATTTCGTTTTGACCGATACAATCCCAACCTTAGCCCAAAGGCCCACAAGGAAACCCAAAATGCCGGCGCCGGTGTACTTAAAGACCTTGGCCCTCATATTATAGATCAGGCAGTACATCTTTTTGGTTATCCTGATTCGGTTTTTGCCGATATACGAATAACCCGAAACAATTCGCTTGTAGACGACCTTATAGATATCCTGTTATACTATCCTGACAAAAGGGTAAAAATCAGGGCCGGATTCTTTTTTAGGGAAGCCGTTCCGTCTTATGCAGTTCACGGCACTAAAGGTTCTTTCTTAAAAAGCCGTGGCGACATACAGGAAGATGTATTACGAACAGGACAAAAGCCAACACTGGAAGGCTGGGGCATAGAGCCCGAAGAAAAGGCAGGAATACTGCATACCGAAAAGAACGGCGAAGTATTCCGCGGGCACATCCCTACACGTCCCGGTAATTACTACGGACTGTTTGATGCCCTTTACCACGCTATTACCGAAGACAAACCCGAACCGGTTACTGCCGATGAAGCCCTGCAGGTAATGAAAATTATTGATGCTGCCCTACTAAGCAGCAAAGAGAAAAAAGTAATCCAACTAAAATAAATAACAATGCAAAAAAGACAATTAGGAAAGTCTGACCTGCAGGTTTACCCCATAACATTTGGAGGAAACGTGTTTGGATGGACTATAAATGAAAAAACGTCGTTTGAGATACTTGATGCCTTTGTAGGATCAGGCTTCAACTTTATAGATACTGCCGATGTATATTCCCGCTGGGCAGAAGGAAACCAGGGAGGAGAGTCGGAAATCATAATAGGCAACTGGCTTAAAAAAAACAATAACCGTGATAAGGTTATTATTGCTACAAAAGTAGGCAGCGATATGGGAAGCGGTAAAAAGGATCTTTCCAAAAAATACATTATAAAAGCTGCCGAAGATTCCCTTAAAAGACTGCAAACCGATTATATAGACCTCTATCAAACCCATTGGGATGACCCTACTACACCAATTGAGGAAACTCTTGAGGCTTATGACCAACTTATAAAAGAAGGTAAGGTTCGCTTTATTGGAGCATCAAACCTGTCTACCGAAAGACTACAGGCTTCCATGCGTATTTCTTTTGAACAGAAATTACCTGCTTACGTAACCTTTCAGCCACATTATAACCTTTATGAACGTGAAGTTTTTGAAGAAAGCCTTGAAGAGGTATGCCTTGAGCACCAACTAGGTGTAATAAACTATTATTCGCTTGCCAGTGGTTTCCTTACCGGAAAATACCGCAGCGAGGCCGATTTGAGTAAAAGTCAGCGTGGTGGCGGAGTAGCAAAATACCTAGATGCAAGAGGCCAAAAAATACTAGCCGCTCTGGACAAGGTTGCTAATGAGCTTAATACCTCACAGGCAACCGTAGCCCTGGCATGGCTTATACACCGCCCGTCGGTAACCGCACCTATTGTTAGTGCTACTAGCCTAAAGCAGTTAGAAAGCATTACCAAAGCTCCTGATTTGGCTATAACACAACAACAATTAGACTTCCTTACTAAAGAAAGTGCATGGCATTAATATGCCACAACATTATGATAAAATTGTATAATTAAAAACCAAAGTAAGTTTTTACTTTTAACCTGTAAAAAAAGCCCGTTACAAAAACAGACTATTCCCTTTATATACAATTCATTCACAACCTAAAGTAAAATCGCAATACTATGGCAACAGGTGTACTGCAATACAAAAAGCACTACAGTGATGTAAAGTCCTATTACCTCAACAGGGTTAGATGGGCCGTATCATTATACTATTTTGCCATGGGATTGTGTTTTGCCACATGGGCAAGCCGTATTCCCGATATTAAAAGTATGCTGAACCTTTCCGAAGGTGATTTGGGTACGGTACTCTTTGCCATCCCTTTCGGGCAGTTGTTCATCATGCCCTTTTCGGGGACACTGGCTACAAAATACGGCAGTCATAAAACCGCTGTTGCAGGGCTTAGCCTTTATGTTATAAGCCTTGTTACGTTAGGGCTCGCAACACAGCGTGATCATTTACTACTGGCACTTTTCTTTTTTGGGGTATTTAGTAACCTTACTAATATCTCTATAAACACTCAGGGTATTTATGCCGAAAGCCTGTACAAACGCGCTATTATGTCGTCCTTTCACGGGGCATGGAGCATTGCCGGGTTTACAGGGGCAGTTATAAGCCTTGGCATGACAGCTTTGAATTTGAGTCCGCTACTGCACTTTGCCATAGTTTCGGCTATACTGCTGGTTGTAATAGCGACCAACTATAAATACCTGGTAAGGGTTAAAAACAAACCAACCGAAGAGAAAAAGAAAAAAGGACTGCCTAAACTAAACCCTGCCCTGCTATGGCTGGGTATCATAGGGTTTTGCTGTATGCTGAGTGAAGGTATAATGTTTGACTGGAGTGGCGTATATTTTAAAGATGTGGTTAAAGCCCCCGAAAAACTCGTGGTACTGGGCTACACCTCATTTATGCTTATGATGGCAAGCGGACGCTTTTTGGGCGACTGGGTAGTACAAAAGTTTGGGCGTAAAAAAGTATTACAGGTTAGCGGTTGCCTTATATCCCTTGGGCTATTCAGTGCCGTACTACTACCCTATGTGGTAACAGCAGCATTAGCCTTTATGCTTGTGGGTATTGGGGTATCTACAGTAGTACCAAGCGTGTATAGCCTGGCAGGACGAACTGAGGGCATTGCCCCAAGTATAGCCCTTACAATGGTTTCAAGTATCAGCTTTTTAGGCTTTATGCTTGGGCCTCCGGTTATTGGTTACATCGCCGAAGCCTGGGGACTTAAACTATCTTTTGCCACAATTGGTATCTTTGGGTTTATCATTACCATAATGGTAAGCCGCATCAAATCGGTAAGTGATTTATTTATTCGATAAAGCACTATCGGTTTACTCATTTACATAACAACTAAAAACATTCAGCTAAAATGGAATACAGAAAAATAGGAAATTCTGATTTAAAACTATCTGCAATAACCTTTGGAGCATGGGCTGCCGGAGGATGGATGTGGGGTGGTACCGAACGTAAGGATGCCATACACGCTATTCAGGCTTCATACAACGAAGGTGTAACCTCTATAGACACTGCACCAATTTATGGGCAGGGCGACAGTGAAGAGATTGTTGCCGAAGCTATTCAGGCCATTTCACGTGATAAGGTAGAAATCATTACAAAATACGGTATGCGCTGGGATTTGGCAAAAGGCGATTTTGCTATGAAAAGCAAAAACAATATGGGTCAGGATATAGACATCTATAAATATGCCGGCAAAGAAAGTATCATTAAGGAATGTGAAGACAGCCTTAAACGATTAAAAACCGACTATATTGACCTGTACCAAATACACTGGCCTGACAGCACTACTCCTATTCAGGAAAGTATGGAAGCCGTAGCACAGCTTATTAAAGAAGGTAAAGTACGTTATGCCGGGGTATGCAATTACAATGCTGCACAGGTACAGGAAGCCGATAAATATGTAAACATAATATCAGACCAGGTGCCTTACAGTATGGTAAAACGCGACATTGAAAGAGAGCTTATCCCTTACACCATAGAGTCGGGTAAATCCATAATTGCTTACAGCCCGCTGGAACGTGGATTATTAACCGGAAAAATGCAACCGGGACACAAGTTTGAAGAAGGTGACCACCGTGCCAACCTTTACTTTTACAAGGATGAAAACCTAAAACGTACTGCCGAATTTTTAGACAAACTTCGACCGTTAGCCAGTGATAAAAACGCAACATTATCCCAACTGGTACTTCGCTGGACTATAGAGCAGCCGGGCATAACCATTGCTCTTGCCGGAGCAAGGAATGCAGAACAGTCGGTTCAAAATGCAAAAGCGATTAACGTAAAGCTTTCCAAAGAAGAAATAGACTTTATTACGACCGAGCTTAACAAGCTTGAACTGATAAAATAAAAAAAGAGGCCTTGAGCCTCTTTTTTTATCTCTCCTTGTCATTTTGAAGACTGAGAGAATCTCCGGTTATAACTGTGTGAGATTTCTCCCTCCATTACATTGCGGTTCGAAATGACAGTTATGTATCATCTTTTTATTCCTTTATGAATTTAAGAGTTGTTTTACCCCCGTTTGTAATCAGGCTTACAAAATGAATACCCGATGGTAACTGAGACACATTCCATTGTGTTTGCGGTCCTGTTTCAAACTCCTTTTGTCCTAAAGCATTATAAAACACTGCTTTTTGTACTATGGCATTTTGAGGCAGTGTAACCTGCAACTCATCCTTAACCGGATTAGGGAACAGCTTTACCTGAGACAGTTTAAACTGAGAAGTAGCAAGGCTGGCACTATTAGAACAAATGATATCCCTCTCCGGATCAAACTCAAACCCTGCCACTGTAAAAGGAACATCTACCACAAACTGTTGCCCGCTAAAGGTATGATTCAGTTTTACATCAAATGTTTCCCCATCGGCACTAAGCAATCTTATTTTTACAGGCATTTCAAAGAAATCAACCATAGACCCGGTTTGATCCTGATTAATGGTAATTTGTACCTGTCCGCCTCCTATATCCTGAGTAGTTACATCATAAATAGGGTATCCCTGACTGTATATCCAATCGTTAAAAAATCCGTTAAGATCCATTCCCGATACCGCTTCAAGATGCGCTTGCAAATCGGGAGTAGTAGCATATCCAAAAGCCAGGTTTTCATCGTTAAGGTAATTGCGCAGTCCCTGATAAAAATCTTCATCACCCATAATATAACGAAGCATATGCACCACCATAGCCCCTTTATTATAACTAAGCCTGCTACTAAAAATACGCCCTACACTATTCAGCTCTGCTTCGGGAACATAAACAATTCCTTCCGGACTTGAGGTGATACTGATAATCCTCTGAGCCTTCCAGTTTATAAAGTTATGATTACCGTCAAGGTTTTCTATTACCAACCCCGAAAGGTATGTTGCAAATCCTTCGTTAAGCCATATATCGCTCCATGTACCACAGGTTACCTTATCACCAAACCACTGATGTCCCAGTTCGTGTGCTATAAGATTCCTGTTAAAATTCACCATAAAAGAAACGGTAGTATGCTCCATCCCTCCGTTAATGTTACACTGGGCATGCCCGTATTTTTCGTTAGCAAATGGATAGGTGCCAAAAAGGCTTTCATACAAATCCATTATAGGCAGGGTTGCTGCCAGCTGATCCAGTGAAGCCTCATAATTTTCAGGATAAATATAATTTACTATCGGGAACGTATTAGGAGCTGTACCTGCCTGTTGCGTATACACACTATATTCGGTAACCGCTATAGCTATAAGGTAAGCTGGAATAGGATATTCATGTTTAAAATGGGTTGTTTTATTGCCTTCGCCGTCCAGTTCCTGTGACTGCTCTACCCCGTTAGATACACTGGTGTATTCCTGCGGTGAAGTTATATAAACATCAATACTGTCTATCTTATCATTTAAATCCTGCTTGCACGGCCACCAGTCTTTCGCTCCATAAGGTTCGGAAAGCGTACTCATAACCGGTATACCATTGTGCGTACCCAGATTAAAGGCTTCTTCCTGTGTGGATGGCGTTCCCGAATAGGTCACAGTCACCGTACCCTCTTCACCCTCGTTTAACTGTTGCGCCAGTGTTATCACCAGTTCGTTTCCGCTTTGGGTATACGTAAGGTTATTTTCCCCACTTGTTACTGAGGTTACGTTTAACTGACTGGTAAGATCAAACGTTATGGTGGTCATATTTTCCAGTGCAGTATAATTTGTAGTAACAACCCCCGAAATATAAAACTCAGCAGGATTTACCTCAAACTGCAACATGTGGTAAGTAATATCATAATTAGCAGTGTTGGGATTAGTGGTAAGATCCTTAAGCTGAAAGGCCGATTTCATTTCGGCTTCGGCTATCTGCTGTGTTTGTATATCGGTCTCCTGCGCATGGGCTGTATAAAGCGCAAAAGCACACAAAAGGGCAAGTATATTTTGTTTCATTACGGCAATTTTTTCAAAAGTAAACAGAAATTGCTGTTTTCTAAAGCGTTAATAATAAAAAAGCAAACTTTTAAACTTTGGTAAAGCACAAGCAATAATTAAAACAATTCATTAAATTTGCTCACTTTATTAAAAACCATATCCATGTTACAGACAGTATTTATTAGAGAAAACAGAGAGAAAGTAATTGAGGCTTTGGGCAAAAGAGGTTTAGATGCTACCGGGATGGTAGACGAAGTAATTGCCCTTGACGAAAAAAGAAGGTCCACACAAGTGGAGCTTGACACTGTTTTATCCGAATCCAATAAGCTGTCAAAAGATATTGGTGGACTGATGAAAGCAGGCGAAAAGGAAAAAGCCATGCTTTTAAAAGAAAAAACGGGTCAGTTAAAAGAGCAGAGTAAAGATTTAGGTGACGAACTTAACAGAGTGTCTGAAGAGTTACAGCAACTGCTTTACAAAATACCTAATATTCCGGCAGATATTGTTCCGTCAGGAAAAACCGCCGATGATAACGAAGAGGTTTATAGTGAAGGTGATATCCCTACTCTTTTTGAAGGTGCATTACCACACTGGGAACTGGCAAAAAAATATGACATTATTGATTTTGAACTGGGTACTAAAATTGCCGGAGCAGGTTTCCCTGTATACAAAGGCAAGGGTGCAAGGCTACAGCGTGCGCTTATTACCTATTTCTTAGACAAAAATACAGAAGCAGGCTATAAAGAATACCAAGTGCCTCACCTTGTTAACGAGGCTTCGGGTTATGGTACAGGGCAGCTACCGGATAAAGAAGGACAAATGTACCATGTAGGTATGGATGATATGTACCTTATCCCTACTGCCGAGGTTCCTGTAACCAACTTTTTTAGAGATGTTATTGTTCAGGAAAACGAACTGCCTGTACTTTGCACGGCCTACACTCCTTGTTTTAGGAGAGAAGCAGGATCGTATGGTGCACACGTGCGCGGACTTAACCGTTTACACCAGTTTGACAAGGTAGAAATTGTAAGGGTAGAACACCCTGATAACAGTTATGCTGCTCTTGACGGAATGGTTGAACATGTAAAAATGCTTTTACAGGAATTAAAACTTCCTTACAGAATATTACGCCTATGCGGTGGCGATATGGGCTTCACAGCGGCACTTACTTATGACTTTGAGGTGTTTTCAACCGCACAGGACCGTTGGCTGGAAATCAGTTCGGTTTCTAACTTCGAGACGTTCCAGGCAAACAGGCTTAAGCTTCGTTTCCGTGACAAGGATGGTAAAAACCAACTGGCACACACCCTAAACGGAAGCTCACTGGCATTGCCTAGGGTACTGGCGGGTATACTTGAAAACTACCAAACTCCGGAAGGTATTGTAGTACCGGAAGTTTTACGTCCGTACACCGGTTTTGATATAATTAATTAGTAAATTTGTTACTATACCAAAAACGCGGGTAATGCTAAAACAGGTATTACCCGCGTTTTTTTTAATAAAATTGGTTTATGAAAAAAGTATTTGCCTTTATAGCCCTTATATGGTCGGTTGCGGTGTTTGCCCAAAACGAACAGCTGGCTCAAAACTATTTTGAGAGAGGCGAGTTTGAAAAAGCCCTGCTTATATATCAGGATTTAGAGGCTTCACATCCGGGTAATACCTTTTTTCTTCAAAAAACCGTAGCCTGCTATCAGCAAATGCAACAATACAATAAGGCTGAAGAACTGATTAACGAAAGGCTGGAAAAAACAAAAAGACCATTTTTATATGTAGAACTGGGTTACAACTATCAGTTACAGGGCAATACTGAAAAAGCCGAAAGCAATTACGAAAAAGCGATTAATTCAATCAATGAAAACGCCACAAATGTATATGCAGTAGCCCAAAATTTTGAGCAGAAAATTTTGCCCGAAAGAGCCATTAAGGCCTATGAAACAGCTACAGCCATAAACAAAAGCATGAACTTTGATTATCAAACAGCCATATTACAGGGACAACTGGGTAATATGGATTTGATGATTGAAAAACTGCTTAGTTTCGCTTATAACAATCCGCATAACCTGCCTGTTGTAAAAAACCAGCTTTCAAGGTTCATGATGCAGGATGCTCAGGAGTCCTTTAACGAAGCGCTTCGCAAAGCCCTGCTGGTAAATACTCAAAAAAATCAGGATATTTTCTGGAACGAATTTCTAAGCTGGTACTATGTTCAGCAAAAGGATTACGGTAAGGCATTCATTCAGCAAAAAGCAATTTTCAGACGTGATGCAAATACTTTTACTAACATCATTACACTGGCAAGGCTTGCTGCCGAAGAAAATGAAACAGAAACAGCAAAGGAAATTTTTACTTACATTCTTGAAAACAGTGATGTGGCTTCGGTGCAGTTATATGCACACCAATACCTGATATCTGAAGATATTAAAGATGCTAATGAAGGTGATTTTGCTGCTATAAAACAACGTATAAACGACCTTTTGGAACAATATGGCAGCGGCCCAAACACGCTGGACCTGCAAATACTCAAAGCCGACTTTGAAGCTTTCCACCTTAAAGAGAGCAATACCGGTATTGCAACGCTTAATCAGGCGCTGGAAATTGGACTTAACCGCTACCAGAAGGCCGAGGTAAAAATGAAACTGGCCGATATATTATTACTGGATGAGAAATTTAACCAGGCAATTATTTATTATGCCCAAATTGAAGACGAACTTAAAAACGATGAGGTAGCACACGAGGCAAGCCTTAAGGTTGCAAAAGCCAGTTATTTTAAAGGCGATTTTGAATGGGCTCAAAAACAGCTTAAAGTCTTAAAATCATCGTCATCACAGCTTATAGCTAACGATGCCCTTGAACTTTACTTATTGATTATAGATAACACGGTTGAAGACAGCACCCAAACTGCCTTAAAGAAATTTGCCCGCGCCGACTATAAACTGTACCAAAACAAAAAACAGGAAGCTCTTGACGGCTTTAAGGATATACTGGCTAACGACAAAACCGAAAGCATACAGGATGTTACCCTGCTGCGTGTAGGCCGTATGTATGAAGATTTGAAACAGTTTGACCTTGCCCTTCAATACTACAAACAGATAATAGACAATTATGCCGAAGGGATTTATATTGACGAAGCCCTGTTCTATTCGGCAGAGATATACAACAAAATACTGGAAGACCCCGAAAAGGCAATGCCCCTGTATGAAAAGGTCATTTTTAATCATGAAGACAGTATTCACTTTGTTGAGGCCCGAAAACAATATAGGCGCCTTCGAGGTGATGCAAATAGTTAGTTAATAATTGTACCTTTGCATTGATTGTTCCTAACAAAAGGAATAGTAAATCACCAAACTTACATTTCATGATAATATATAACGTAACAATAAATATAGACGATTCTGTTCACGACCAGTGGGTTAACTGGATGAAAGACAAGCATATTCCGGAAATACTGGCTACCGGAAAGTTTACCGAAGCTAAAATGGTACGAGTGCTAATCGTTGAGGAAATGGGTGGTACTACCTACTCTATACAATACTTTACAGAAAGTAAAGAAATGCTGGAAAGGTACTATCAGGAAGATGCTCCTAAGTTTAGGGAAGAAGGCATGAGGCTTTTTGGCGACAAGATGCTTGCCTTTAGAACCGAACTTGAATTAGTACACGAGTTTAAACGTTAATAAACAACCCGCTGCCTGTAGCCTGTACAGCTTGCAGGCTCATATATAAATGAAGATGGATAAAGTTAGAGCCAAAAAACACCTTGGGCAGCATTTCCTTACAGACGAAAATATTGCTAAGAACATCGCCGATGCCCTAACACTGGAAGGGTATAAAAAAGTACTGGAAATAGGTCCCGGTATGGGCGTACTTACCAAATATCTTTTGGAAAAACCCATAGAGACCTATGTTATTGAGATTGATAACGAATCGGTTGAATACCTTAACGCACATTACTTTAAGCTACACGGCAAAATTATATCTGAAGATTTTTTAAGGTATGATATTACCAAGGTTTTTGGCGATGAACCTTTTGCTATAATAGGAAACTTCCCATATAACATTTCGTCTCAAATTGTGTTCCGTGCGCTTGAAATGCGCGACCGTATCCCTGAGTTTGCAGGAATGTTCCAAAAGGAAGTTGCCGAGCGTGTTTGTGAAAAAAAGGGCACCAAAACCTACGGAATCCTATCAGTATTAACTCAGGCATTTTATGAGGCAGAATACCTGTTTACCGTACCTGAAAACGTATTTAACCCACCTCCAAAGGTAAAATCGGGCGTGTTGCGTTTAAAGAGAAAGGAAAACTATAAACTGCCTGTAAACGAGAAACTGTTTTTTAATGTGGTAAAAACTGCCTTTAACCAGCGCAGAAAAACACTTCGTAACAGTTTAAAAACATTTAATCTTTCTGATAATTTAAAGGAAGATAGTATCTTTGACCTTCGTCCGGAGCAACTGTCTACGGAAGACTTTATTGAACTAACAAAAAAAATAGCGGCTAATGGAGTTTAAAATCAGCAGGGATTTTATTGCTCAGATAGAGCAATTAATAAGTGAAAACCGTGAAAAGGAATTACAGGATCTCCTTGAGGATATTCACTATGCTGATATCGCCGAAATTATGGGCGAGCTGGACGACTCCGGCGCTATTTATATTTTCCACATACTTGACAGCGAAAAGACGGCCGAGATACTTCTGGAAATTGATGAAGAAGTAAGGGAGAAAATCCTTCGCGAACTTTCATCAAAAGAAATTGCCGAAGAGCTTGACGAACTTAGTACCGATGACGCTGCCGATATTATTGCCGAACTGCCTCAGGACCGTAAGGAAGAGGTAATCTCTGAACTTGTAGACGTAGAGCACGCAAAAGACATTGTTGATCTTTTGCGCTATGATGAAGACAGTGCCGGTGGTTTAATGGGTAAGGAGCTTGTAAAGGTTAACGAAAACTGGAACGTACTTACCTGTGTAAAAGAAATGAGAGAACAGGCTGTAAACGTACAGCGTGTACACTCCATTTATGTGGTAGACGATGAGAACAGGCTAAAAGGGCGACTATCGCTTAAAGACCTGCTTACCACCTCTACCAAAACCCCAATTAGTGAAGTTTATATCCCTAAAGTGGATTTTGTAAAAGTGGATACCCCCGATGTGGAGGTAGCACGTATAATGCAAAAATATGACCTGGAAGCAATTCCGGTTGTAGATGAGCTGGGCAGGCTCGTGGGCCGTATTACCATTGATGACATCGTAGACGTTATTAAGGAAGAGGCCGACAAGGATTATCAGCTGGCAGCAGGTATCTCGCAAGACGTAGAGGCTGATGACAGCATAATCGAACTTACCCGCGCGAGACTGCCATGGCTCGTTCTAGCCCTTTTGGGCGGATTTATTACCGTAAAAGTAATGGGACTTTTTGATGCCGCCATGAAAGCACACAGCGAACTGTTTTTCTACACTCCGCTTATTGCTGCAATGGCAGGTAATGTAGGCGTACAATCGTCTGCGATTATTGTACAGGGTATTGCTAACAATACCATTAGTGGGTCGCTTTTCAGCAGGCTTATTAAAGAAGTTTCGTTAAGCCTTCTCAACGGTACTATACTTGCCATAATCTTAATTTTAGGAAGCCATTTCCTTTTAGATGTAGATTATGACCTGGGCTTAACCGTAAGTATATCACTGGTTTCGGTTATTATCATTGCATCGCTTATAGGTACATTTATCCCTATCCTACTAAATAAGGTGGGAGTTGACCCCGCTTTGGCTACAGGTCCGTTTATCACCACCAGTAACGATATTTGCGGTATCCTTATTTATTTTACTATCGCAAGAGCAATATTAGGGTTTTAATAATGTATTACAAATCTGTTTAAAACACCGTCTTTAATCCAGTAACCTATAGAACCTGCGCTTTCATTAAAACGAAGCCAGTGTAACTGTTCCTTTTTATAGTCTTCAAATTTCTTTGAACTAATAACATTAAAAGACATTGATATGGGATAATTTTCTGAAAATAGTTCCTGCTTACTACCTATGTATAAACCATCTATTTCCCATCCGGAATCTGGATTATTTACTTCAACACTATCCAGTACATCATTAGTAAAACTATATATATCTCCTTCAAAACTATAATTTACAACAAGTCCGTCATCGCTCTCATTTTCATCCAGTTTATTGAGCTTCCCAAACTCTTTTTCAAATTTATTTTTAGTAAAACCTTTGATGTTTTTACCTTTAAAGAATACCTTATTTAAAGGCATCTTTTCTATATCACTCATAAACATAGACCGTAAATCTTTCTGAAAGTCAAAGTCAAAAAATTCTTTAATAGTCCCTGTAAGCGATTTTCTTAAAACAAGTTTATTATCTGGGTATGCCTTATGTTCATCAGGAAAAACTATATAAGTATTTTGTTGGGTTAAATAAATAGTATCTCTAACGGCATCCTTTTCAATAACTATCATATTGTGAATCATATCTCCGCCTAAAGTACCCGGCTCGCACCAAAATTCAACTCCCTTTTTCTTTTTTGCCTCCCTGTTTATTGCAAGCAGTCTGTTTGCCATTATGGTGTCGGTTGACTGAGCTGTGACATAATTATAAAAATAATCTGTATCAGCTTCTTTTAGATAGGTAGCGATTGAACATGGACCGTCGTTATTTTCATTTATAAGCCTGTAAGCCGTAATTTTTACCTGTTGTGAAAAACAGGCTGCATAACTAAAAAGCAGTATAAGGTAAAGGTGTCTCATTAATTACTATTTTTACGTAAAACGTATTTATGAAAAAATTATTTCTGTTGCTTTCTGTTTTATCTATAGTAACAACACTACTTATACCTAAACATACCTCTTTAAACCCCGAGAAAGAAAAAGCTGTTATTAACCAATTACTAAACGACTGGCATGCCGCAGCCGCTAAAGCCGACTATAACGGATACTTTGACAAAATAGCCGACGATGGCATTTACATAGGTACCGATGCTACCGAGAACTGGGACAAAAAAGCCTTTGCTGCTTTCTCCAAACCTTACTTTGACAAAGGTCGTGCATGGGACTTTAAAGCTGTTGAGCGTAATGTTTACTTTAGTAAAAATGGTAAAACTGTGTGGTTTGATGAATTGCTTGACACCTGGATGAAAGGCTGCCGCGGATCGGGCGTGTTGGAAAAACAGGGCGGCGAATGGAAAATAAAACACTATGTACTTTCCATGACCATACCTAATGAAGTTACCCCAGAGGTAATTCCTTTAAAGGCAAAATATGAAGATGCTTATATCCAGAAACTGAAAGAAAAAAAATAGCTTTTAATTATCCATAGTTACTATATTTCATTTAACTTACTTTGAATTTTTTCAGTAATCCCTTTAAAATTCTTTAAGTTATCACAGTTTTCATCAAAATATTCTTCGTAATAATATTTGATATTATCTGCATATTGAACAGAGTACATTTCAACTTCATAAATCTTTTTTCTAATCATTGAAGCTAAGCCAACCTGTTCTTCACTACCATAATCATCAAAACCAATTTCATTTCTTAACTCCATTGCTCCTTTTAAAAAAACCAAGAAAAAATCATCTGAAAGAACTCTAAAATCAGTCGGCTCTCCTTTTGATTTACATTCTTCCATATAGTCATAATAAGCTGGTATAAAATCATTAAAAATAATAACCCAACTTTGTTTTAAATAATCCGAAACGCCAAACTTAACACGATACCTCTCTATAATCTTACTACTATTATTGAAAAAACTCAAACATAATTCACCTATTTCTCTATGCCTTCTTACTTTATCCTCTATATGATTTTGATATTTTGCTCTATGTTCCAATAGAGATTCTGAGTAAAAATCCACATTACTATTTAAATTAAGAAACATTTTTTCCCAATTGTCATCACTTTTAAAAAAATACTGAATAGATTGATAATTCATTAAATAATCCATCTCAAGTATCCGATTAAAGCTTTTGTTTGCGCTAAAATGTGTTACATTAGGCTGTGTTGGATGCTCTAACTCTAATTCATAATAGACTTTCATACTTTTACCTTGCTCAACTATTATATCAGTTATATTAACAAGAAGACTTTTTAATAATTGTAAACGATCTTTATAATCGTCAATAGTCTGTTGGTTTTTTTCCTCTCTTTCTTTTTCAACTTGTTCTCTTTGCTCTGCAATACCAAAAATCACAAATAGTATTGCTAAAAACGAAAGTAATCCACTTATAAGTGTAGCATAATTAGCAACTTTAGAATCATTAAAATCAATATCAAACCAAATCCAATCAGGCACTTCATTTATTACATCAACTGTAAACACAATTAAAAGTAAAGAAAATATGATCGAGATAAACAATACTGCCCGTTTTACAATTTTATAATTTTTACTCATACTTATATAAATTTTTAGTACTCCAATTTACTATAAAATTTTATGTTAATTATAATAAAAAAGCCCCGATACATTCGGGGCTTTTTATTATTCTGCTTTAGCACTTAAATGCTCTAACATATCTGTTGTCATGGCATCAAGGTCAAACTCGTGTTTCCAGTTCCAGTCCTCTCTTGCACTGCTGTCGTCAATACTTTGCGGCCAGCTGTCGGCTATCTTCTGGCGGAAGTCAGGCTCATAAGAGATGGTGAAATCCGGCATATGTTTCTTAATTGATTCTGTAATCTCTTTCGGGGTGAAATCCATTGCCGAAAGGTTGTATGAAGAACGTATTTTGATATTCTCGGCAGGTGCCTGCATAATCTCCACAGTAGCACGAATAGCATCATCCATATACATCATCGGCAGTCTTGTTTCCTCACTAAGAAAACAGTTGTACGTACCATTTTCCAGTGCTTTGTGGTAAATATCAACCGCATAATCGGTAGTACCACCACCCGGTAATGTAGACCAGCTTATAAGGCCCGGGTAACGTATGCTTCTTACATCCACACCATACAGGTTATGGTAGTATTCGCACCATCTTTCCCCTGATTGTTTAGAAATACCATATACGGTAGAAGGCTCCATTACAGTATACTGCGGTGTGTTTTGTTTTGGCGTTGTAGGCCCGAACACAGCGATACTTGAAGGCCAAAATATTTTTTCGATTTTCCCGGCTTTGGCTAAGTTAAGCACATGGAAAAGAGAGTTCATGTTCAAATCCCATGCAAAAGCAGGGTTTTTCTCGGCAGTAGCCGATAGTAATGCAGCCATCAGGTAAACATCGGTTACATTGTATTGCTCAATAACCTGTTCAATCTGATTAAAATCCAGAGCATTTACAACCTCAAACGGTCCCGACTCAACAAATTCAGGATCTGTTTTTCTTACGTCTGAAGCGATTACATTATCTGTACCGTAAATGCTTCTCAGCTTTTTGGTTAATTCTGTCCCAATTTGCCCACAGGCTCCAATAATTAGAATAGCACCCATAATTTTAAGTTTAGTGGCTGCAAAGATAGCGTTTTAGCATTATCAAATCCATTTATTTAACTGCTATATAAAACATTTTTTTTAAAGATTGTGATTTACTTATCAACCTTATTGCCATATTCTTAAAATGAAGTCGGTTTTTATTTCATGCTAATTATTTTATGGGCACGCAGGCATATTGGCCTAACATTTGTAAATTTGCTTTGCAATAAAAACACTATGAAGTATTTAAAACTCATTATATTATTTTGCTTTACTACCCTTGCCCTGTCCTGTAATGACGATGAAAAAATAAGGGAAGCCGAGGCATTAAGGGCAAAAGAACAGAGTGAAGCCATATTAAAGGTTATTAGTGAAAACTGGAAGTTTAATGTCCCGGCAGTAACACCGCGTGTAAAAACCAAACTTGACGGCTGGAACGAATGGCACAGTTTTAAAAGTGAACTTACCGATAAACCTACAGGCTCACTAACTGCATACCGAAATAAAGTAAAAGCCATAGCCGAAAAAGCCGATGAGCTAAACAAAAACATACCTCCGTTTTTTGATAAACCGCAGGTTAAAAGCCGTATTATGGTAGTGGTTACTAAAATAAGAACCCTTTACACTTACATTAATCTTGATGTGGTACAAAAAGATAAAATTGTTAGTGCTATTGGGGAGATTTCTAAAGAAACTATTTCTCTGCAAAATCAGCTGGATGAACTGGTGAAACTAAGCGAGATTCCGAAAGAAAAAGGTGAAGAAGATTTACTTAAAGCTCTGGACACCATCCGTATGGCTAACCCGGATATGATACCCGACGAAAACGATGCCAAACAAAAACCACTGTTAAAGCCTAAAGTTCTAACTCCTGTATCTCCTATTAAAAGAGGTCTAAAAGCAAAATCTGAGAATTGAAACCGGAAATTTTAGAAAAATACAGCCAGTCGGCCAAAGTCAAACAAATTAGCGAAAGCCTGCTGCAACGTGAAAACAAACTGCATGTAAAAGGACTTGTGGGTTCGTCCCTGTCATTTGTTACGGCTCCATTATTCAGGCTTACCCAGCTTCCGTTCCTTCTTATACTTAAAGACAAGGAAGAGGCAGCCTATTACCTTAACGATTTAGAACAGCTTATAGGGACAGATGATGTGTTGTTTTACCCGGGCTCTTACCGCAGGCCCTACCAGATAGAGGAAACCGATAACGCCAATGTACTGCTGAGAGCTGAGGTGCTTAACCGAATCAATTCGCGTAAAAAACCGGCAGTTATCATTTCGTATCCCGAAGCGCTTTTTGAAAAGGTAGTTACCCGCAAGGATTTGGACAAAAACACCCTTAAAGTAGCGGTGAACGATCAGGTATCTATCGATTTTATAAATGAGGTATTGTTTGAGTATGAGTTCCGCCGTGTGGATTTTGTAACCGAACCCGGAGAGTTCTCCGTTCGTGGTGGTATTGTAGACGTGTTCTCGTTCTCTAACGATAACCCTTACCGTATAGAATTCTTCGGTAATGAGGTAGACAGCATCCGTACCTTTGATGTGGAAACACAGTTGTCGCTCGAAAAGCAGAAAAAAATCACGGTTATCCCTAACATGGAAAACAAGTTTATGCAGGAGAGCCGCGAAAGCTTTTTAGACTACATAAACGAAAAAACCGTACTCTTTATACAAAATACTGAAGGACTTTTAAGCCAGCTGGACAACCTGTTCAACAAGGCGGGCGATGCCTTCGAAAAACTAAGTAAGGATATTAAGCACGCTTCACCCGAAGAGCTTTTCCTTAACCAGCAGTCGTTCATAAAAAAGGCTTTAGATTTTACTATTGCCGAAATGGGCTCCAAGCCAATATTTAAAACCCAAAAGACCTTTGAGTTTTACATACAGCCGCAGCCATCGTTTAACAAACAGTTTGACCTGCTGCTTAACAATCTTAACGACAATCATACTAACGGATATAAAAACTACCTGTTTTGCGCGAGCGAATCGCAGGCCAAGCGTTTTCACGATATTTTTGAAAGCCTTGACGAAGCAAATCATGAAGACATCCGTAAACAATATAAAACCGTTGTATTCCCTATTTACGAAGGGTTTATAGACGAAGAAAATCAACTGGTTTGTTATACCGATCACCAGATATTTGAGCGTTACCATAAGTTTAATATCAAAAACGGGTATTCCAAAAAACAAACCATTACGCTTAAAGAGCTTAACTCATTATCGGTAGGTGATTATGTTACCCATATTGACCACGGTATTGGTAAATTTGGCGGACTACAAAAAATACAGGTAGAGGGCAAAACACAGGAAGCCATAAAACTGGTATATGCCGATAACGATATTGTATATGTAAGCATACACTCGTTACACAAAATATCTAAGTACAACGGAAAAGACGGTACACCTCCCAAAATTTACAAACTGGGATCGAGTGCATGGAAAACCCTTAAACAGAAAACCAAAGCCAGGGTTAAGCATATTGCCTTTAACCTTATACAACTGTATGCCAAGCGAAGGCTGGAAAAAGGTTTCCAGTATGCACCCGACAGTTACTTGCAGGCCGAACTGGAATCGTCTTTCATTTATGAAGACACCCCGGATCAGATTACGGCTACCCGTGATGTAAAAGCCGATATGGAAAGCGAGCGCCCAATGGACCGCCTGGTATGTGGTGATGTAGGCTTTGGTAAAACTGAGGTTGCCATACGTGCTGCTTTTAAAGCTGTAGATAATGGTAAGCAGGTTGCCATACTGGTACCTACTACCATACTGGCTTTCCAGCATTATAAAACATTCCGCGAACGTTTAAAGGACATGCCTGTTTCCATAGGTTATGTGAACCGTTTCCGTACGGCAAAACAAAAAAGCGAAACGCTTAAAGACCTTGCCGATGGTAAACTGGACATTATTATAGGTACGCATCAGCTTACTAATAAAAGTGTGGTGTTTAAAAACCTTGGACTTTTAATAGTAGACGAGGAACAGAAGTTTGGTGTAAACGTAAAAGACAAACTTAAAACCATTGCCCAAAACGTAGATACCCTTACCCTAACAGCTACCCCTATCCCAAGAACGCTTCAGTTCTCACTGATGGCCGCAAGGGATTTATCAGTAATTACTACGCCTCCGCCTAACCGTTACCCTATAGAAACGCAGGTGGTAGGCTTTAATGAAGAAATTATACGCGATGCCATTTCGTATGAAATACAACGTGGCGGACAGGTATACTTTATAAACAACCGCATTGAGAATATTAAAGAGGTTGCCGGAATGATACAGCGCCTTGTACCGGGAGCCAAAGTAGGCGTGGGTCACGGCCAGATGGAAGGTAAAAAGCTGGAAGAGCTTATGCTTGCCTTTATGGATGGCGATTTTGATGTACTGGTAGCCACTACCATTATTGAGAGCGGACTTGACGTACCTAATGCCAATACCATTTTTATAAACAATGCGAATAACTTCGGGCTTAGTGACCTGCACCAAATGCGCGGGCGTGTAGGCCGAAGCAATAAAAAAGCCTTTTGTTACTTTATAACGCCACCATATTCGGCAATGACCGAAGATGCCCGTAAGCGTATACAGGCTTTAGAGCAGTTTAGTGATTTAGGCAGTGGGTTTAACATTGCCATGAAAGACCTTGAGATCAGAGGTGCGGGTGACTTACTGGGTGGTGAACAAAGCGGGTTTATAAACGAGATAGGTTTTGAAACCTACCAGAAAATTATGAATGAAGCCATAGAGGAACTTAAAGAAAATGAGTTTAAGGACCTGTATGAAGAAGTAGAAGGCACTACCGAAAAAGAATATGTAAAAGACATACAGATTGATACCGACTTCGAACTGCTGTTCCCAGACGAGTATGTAAACAACATAACCGAAAGGCTTAACCTGTATAACGAACTGGGTAATATTAAGAACGAAGAAGAACTGGTAGCTTTTGAGCAAAAGTTAACAGATCGTTTCGGGGCATTGCCAAAACAGGCTGAAGCACTGCTTACCAGTATGCGTATTAAATGGGTCGCTACAAAAATGGGTATTGAAAAACTGGTACTTAAACAAGGTAAAATGCTGGGCTATTTCGTGTCAGACCAACAATCAGCCTTTTACCAGTCGGGCAACTTCCATAAGGTACTTCAGTTTGTACAAAAAAACCCAACGCTTATCCGTATGAAGGAAAAACAAACCAAAAACGGACTGCGATTACTTATTACTTTTGATAATGTAAAATCAGTGAAGAAAGCCAAAGAGCTTCTTGATATGGTTTTTGAATAAAATAAAAAAGCACTGATTGTATCAGTGCTTTTTTATTACTCTATAGTATTCCACCATTGTTCTTTAACGGGTTCCCCTATAATATTTACTTTTTCGCCAATCATTGGTGTTAGTAACGGCAGGTTCTTTTCTGCTGCTGCTTCGGTTACCGTTTTTATAGATTCGTCCCAGGCATGCAGTGCCAGTGAAAATTTTGACCAGTGTACCGGCATCAGCCTTTCGGTCTTTAAGTCGGTTGCAGCCTGCGCCACCTGCTCGGGCATCATATGTATATATTTCCAGTACTCGTTGTATTGCCCGCATTCCAGTATAGCTAAATCAAACGGACCGTACTTATCACCTATCTCTTTAAAGAAATAATCGTACCCCGAATCTCCTCCTAAAAACAGTTTCATGCTTGGTGTTTTAAACACAAACGATACCCATAGTGCCTTATTCCTGCTAAAACCTCTACCAGAAAAGTGTCTTGCCGGAGTGACATCTACCGAGAATCCGTCACCTAAATCCACATGCTCACCCCAATCCTTTTCTTCAATAATAGCTGTATCATACCCCCAGTACTCAAGGTGCTGTGCCGTACCTAATCCCGTCACCACTTTTTTCACTTTAGTTTTAAGTTTTAAAACGGTTTCATAGTCCAGGTGATCCCAGTGGTCATGGCTTATAAAAAGTACATCTATTTCCGGTAAGTCCTCTACTGTGTAGGCATCACTCCCCGGATATGCTTTGTTTGTAAAACTAACCGGCGATACACTTCCGCTAAATACAGGGTCTACCAATATGGTTTTACCGTCTGCTTGCATAAAATAGGACGAATGCCCAAACCACACCAGTACATTTTCCTCAGGGTCTAAATGTAGCAAGTCTTCCTTTTTAGTAGGAATACTGTCCTTAGGCTTGTTACGTTTGTTTTTCCCAAAGAAAAACTCCTTAAATACGGTATAATAGCTGGTGCCTTCAGCCAAATCGGGCGTATGGCTAAGGTTTTGAAATTTGCCGTCCCTGTAATTAGGCGACTGTTTAATTCTTTCCAACCTTGCCCCTTCGGGTTGCTTACCAAACTGAGGCTGTTGCATAAAAATAGCTATTGCTACTACCAGCAACGCTATGACAATTAGTATTGACATAAATATTCTTTTAATTATTTTTTTTACTCTTTTCATTATATTGATTGACTACTCACTCTAATTTGTACTCAAATTTTTTTTCACGATAACATACCCCAAAGCATATCCAGGCTGTCCTGTATTACCTGCTGCTGTTTTGTTTTACTGAAATTGTTTTTGATAAGGTAGGTATACAGCCCGAAAATATGACTCCCCATAATGGTGTAAATAAAGTCTACATCACGTGCTTTTATTACTCCGGCATCAATAGCCTCCTGTATCTGGTCGCAACTCTTTTTAAGTGATTTCTTTACATCTTCCGGCGACAGTAATGCTGCAAACGGCGAATTGGTAAACAACTGGGCATAATAAAACTCATCCCTGTTTTCCATAGACCATTCTACTACTGCTTTAAACTGACCTTTAAAATAAGCCTTAGCATCAGTATCAGGCTTAACCTGCTCATCTATGTATGCGCCCATTTTCGACTTTATATACAGATAAAGCGAAACAATAAGGTCTTCCTTGGTTTTATAATAATGGAACAGGGTACCATTTGCCACACCGGCCTCTTTAGCTATTTTGCTGGTAGGGGTTGCATGGAACCCGTTTTGCACAAAAAGCCTTAAAGCTGTAATTAATATGATTTCCTGTTTATCCATTTTTTTATCTTGACCGACTAATCACTCTACAAAAGTATATCTAATTTTTCAATAAAACAATAAACCCCTTCTAAAAAAGAAAGGGTTTATTGAAAGTAATATTTTGCAATAATCGTTTTACTCTGATTAGCTTAGGTTCTTTAGGTCTTTTATAACCTTAAAGGCAACATCTACCTCCTGCTCGCTTACCAGTATGGTAAACTCATAAGAAGTTGAAATAACCTCGTTGATAATAATACCCTCCCACGCCAGTCTCTGGAAAATGTAGTAATAAACCCCCGGAGTGGAAATGTTATCCTTTGGAAGTTTTACCGTAATAGAGGCCAGGTTATCGGTACGTTCAATTTGTTTTTCGTCGACAAATAGTTTCTCAACGATGTGATTAATGGATGAACTTACCACGATATTGGTTTCGTTTACACCTCTTGAAGAGGTATAGAAAACCTCAGGGAACGAATTGATATTTGATATCAAATCAGCCTGTTTGTTTAAAATCGTGTCGGAAATAGCAAAAGTGTAATCAGTTAGTGATGACCTTACCGTGATCTCGCCAATAGATCGCAGTACTTTTACAATTTTGTGATTCACCCTGAAATCAAGGTCTTCAGAAAGTCGTTTAAGGGACATTACAACGGCTCCCTGTTTTACATCTTTCCCTATCTCCTGTTCAAGTTCCGGCATCATGGTCCTTGCAAGGGAGGTAAGGTTAATGATCCCTTGTGACAAAGCACTTAATAAAAAGGGCTTGGTCTTAATGTAGTGTTCCACTACAGAAGAAATAGTTTTCATAGCTTAAATGGTTGTTACGTAAAGTCTTTTCCCGTAACAAATATAAAAAATAAAAATAATTGTTAAATATTTAACAACTAAAAATAAAAAAAAGCGTCAACTATATGTTCTATAACAAAATCGCCTTTTTTGTTATAAATCGATACAATGTCAAAACGTATCTCTACATCAAGGTCGTTCACCGTAACATATTCATCTACAGCCTTTACAAGTAATTTTATCTTTTTTGGAGTTACAAAATCCTGAGGAAGTCCAAAATCGAGGCTCGATCTGGTCTTTACTTCCACTACAGCAAGTGTATCCTCTTTTTTGGCAATAATATCAATTTCGGCTTTTTGATACACCCAGTTGGTTTCCAGTATATCATAGCCGTTTTTGCGTAAAAAATCGACAGCAAGCTCTTCCCCCTGTTTACCAAGGTCGTTATGCTCGGCCATTATTGAAATACCACTTTAGTGCCTTTGGCAGTTACCTCAAGGGTAATTTCCTTGCCCATAACAAGTGCCCTGTTGTCTTTCATATGTCCGGCAGGGAAATTAAAACAGATAGGAATATCGTAGTCTTTGGTAATATCCTTAATAATCTCTAAAGCATCATGACCCCATGGAATGTCGTTATCATTCATTTTGGTCATCCCCCCTATAATAATACCTTTTACGTTTTTAAAATAACCGTTACGTTTCAGGTTCATCATCATTCGGTCAATGTGGTACAGGTATTCATCAAGATCTTCAATAAAAAGAATCTTACCTTTATAATCCACTTCCGATTCAGACCCTACAATACTATACAACACCGAAAGGTTACCCCCTACAAGCTCACCGGTTGCTTTGCCTGCTTTATTGAAAGAATGTGGTTCGATATTATATTCCAGCTTTTCACCAAACAAAGCCCTGCGAAGAGTTTCCTTAGCCTCACTGGTAGCATGTAAAGTGCTTACACACATAATACCGTGTATAGTGGCTATATCCATGTTATTGATATGGCTGTGCAGTACGGTAGCATCACTAAACCCTATAATCCATTTAGGGTGTTTTTTAAAATTATCAAACTTTACCCTGTCTATCATTCTCACGGTACCGTAGCCTCCTTTGGCACACCACACGGCTTTTATGGAAGGATCATCTATCATCTCCTGAAAATCGGTAGCACGCTGCCAGTCGGCCCCTGCTAACTGATTGTTTTCCTTACCTATGGTTTTTCCCAGCACCACGTTAAGCCCCCAGCTTTTAAGCAAATCTATGGCAGGCTGCAGGTGCTGTGCTTCAATTTTACGGGCAGTGGCAACAATAGCCACAGTATCTCCTTTAGTAAGATATGGCGGAATTTTCATAAGGTTTTGTGCTTGTATTTGGGATGTGAACTGTATTACTGTTAAAACTAAAACGGCTTTTAAAATCGTGATTCTCCTTTGCATTCGTTTATTTTTTCAGTTAAACAAACTTAACGAAAAATATGGACTAAGCACGATCTCAATTCTTAACAATTATACAAAATTAAGCAGAGTGGTATTACTATAATAAGGTAGAATAAATAACGCTAATTATTTGTACTTTTGCGTTTCAATTTAAATTTTCGAGATGTTACAAGATCCAAAAAGATATACTGTTACGGCAGCATTGCCTTATACCAATGGTCCTATACACATAGGCCACCTGGCGGGTGTTTATGTTCCTTCTGATATTTATTCGCGTTTCCTGAGGTTACAGGGTAAAGACGTGGCTTTTATATGCGGAAGTGATGAGCATGGTGTAGCCATATCTATGAAAGCGAAAAAAGAAGGCATTACCCCACAACAGGTAATTGATAAATACAACAGTATTATCAAACAGTCTTTTGAAGATTTTGGAATCTCTTTTGACAACTATTCGCGTACCTCGGCAAAAGTACACCATGAAACAGCCAGCGAGTTTTTCAAAAAGCTGTATAATGACGGTAAGTTTATCGAAGAAGTGACCGAACAGCTTTATGATGAAGAAGCACACCAGTTCCTTGCCGATCGTTTTGTAACGGGTACCTGCCCTAAATGTGGTAACGAGGAGGCTTATGGTGACCAGTGTGAAAAATGTGGTTCATCACTTAACGCTACCGATCTTATTAACCCGAAATCGACCATAACAGGCTCTAAACCGGTTTTAAAGGAAACCAAACACTGGTTCCTTCCGCTGGATCAGTATGATGCTTTTTTAAGAGAATGGATACTGGAAGGTCATAAAAATGACTGGAAACCTAATGTATTCGGTCAAGTAAAATCATGGTTGGATGACGGACTGAAACCACGTGCAGTAACCCGTGATCTTGACTGGGGTATCCCTGTACCTGTAGAAGGTGCCGAAGGTAAAGTACTTTACGTTTGGTTTGACGCACCTATTGGTTACATCTCCTCTACAAAAGAGTGGGCTCAGCGTGAAGGCAAAGACTGGGAGCCTTACTGGAAAAGCAACGATACTAAGCTGGTACACTTTATAGGAAAGGATAATATTGTTTTCCACTGTGTGATTTTCCCTGCTATGCTTAAAGCCGAAGGATCGTACATACTGCCTGACAACGTTCCGGCAAACGAGTTCCTTAACCTTGAAGGCAACAAACTGTCTACTTCTAAAAACTGGGCAGTATGGTTACACGAGTACCTTGAAGATTTCCCAGGCAAACAGGATGTATTGCGCTATGCACTTACATCAAACGCTCCTGAGACAAAAGACAACGACTTTACCTGGAAAGATTTCCAGGCAAGAAACAATAACGAACTGGTTGCTATTTTTGGTAACTTTATTAACCGTGTGGTTGTACTTACCAACAAGTATTACAACGGTATTATACCTGCTCCAAACGAGTTTAGCGATGTAGACGAAGCCACACTTACCGAAATGCGTGCCTACCCTGCAGTTATAGCTAGCTCAATAGAGCGTTACCGTTTTAGAGAAGCCCTTGGTGAACTAATGAACCTGGCCCGCCTTGGTAACAAATACCTGGCCGATGAGGAGCCTTGGAAAATGGTTAAGGAAAATCCGGAAAGGGTAAAAACACAAATGTATGTGGCACTGCAAATCGCCGCAGCCCTATCGGTACTTTCTGAGCCATTCCTGCCATTTACAGCAGCTAAGCTTAAAGACATCCTTAAGTTGGATGATGTTCCTCATTCTGTACAAAGTATGGGAATAGTTGATGAAACTTTAAGCTTTAATGATGCCGAAAGATCGTCTCACAAACTTTCATGGAATGATATTGCCGTTAAGCACGAGCTTATCCCTGCCAACCACCAAATAGGACAGGCAGAGCTGCTATTTGCTAAAATTGAAGACGAAGAAATACAAAAACAGGTAGATAAGCTTGAGGCTACAAAAACAGCCAACAATGCTGCTAATAAAAAAGCCGAGCCTCAAAAAGAAACCATCGCGTTTGAAGATTTTGCCAAAATGGACATCCGCACGGGTACTATTCTTGAAGCCGAAAAAATGCCGAAAGCCAATAAGCTTTTAGTATTAAAGGTAGATACTGGTATTGATGTACGTACTATTGTTTCGGGTATTGCAGAAAGCTTTAAACCGGAAGACATTATTGGTAAACGTGTTAGTGTACTTGTTAACCTTGCTCCTCGTGCCCTTAGAGGTGTGGAAAGTCAGGGTATGATACTAATGACTGAAAATGCCGAAGGTAAACTGGTTTTCATTAATCCGGATGCCGATGGCGTAAACAATGGCGAAATGATTAGTTAATCTAAACCAAAAAACTATAACACCCTGTCATTTTGAGCGCAACGAAGTGGAGCAGAAGAATCTCTAAATGGACTCCTCCATCCGTCGGAATGACAACAAAATAAAAAAAGGCTCCCAATTGGGAGCCTTTTTTTTATGATTAGTCTAATTCCTTAATCAGTTCATCTTTACTCTTTCTGGCTTTTTTCATGGTAAGTAACCAGTCTTTTTCCTCATCACGATACCCTAAAGGCAGTAACAGCACACTCTTAAAGCCCTGCTTATCCAGTCCCAAAAGTTCATCTAACGCCGCAGGGTTAAAACCTTCAATAGGAGTAGCATCTACCTTTTCGGTAGCTGCCGCTGCAATGGCAAAACTAAAAGCGATATATGCCTGGTGTGCCGCATGGTTGTAGTTAACCTCAGCCGGACGATTTACATACGACTTGATTAAAAACTGACGGTACTCATCCCATTTTTCGCTAAAACCACGCACGGCATACATACTCTTAAAGGTTTCTGTAATGCGTTCTTCAGTATAATTATCCCATGCTGCAAATATCAAAAGGTGCGAGCAATCCCTTATTACAGTTTGATTGTTAGCCACAGGCATAATCTTGTTTTTAAGCTCCTCGCCCTTTACCACAAGCACTTCAAAAGGCTGTAATCCGCTTGAAGTTGGCGCCAACCTTACCGCTTCTAAAATTCTATTTATTTTGTCGTCTGCTATTTTTTCGCCATTCATGGCTTTGGTAGCATATCTCCAGTTTAAATGTTCTAAAAATTCCATATATATTGTTTTTGCGAGTGCAGGGCTCTTTTTTACAACCGTAAAACACAAACACCTGTCTTCTCATTTTCCCTGCAAAAATACAACGATATATAGGAATGTACCATAAAGTTAGCTTTATTTAACCAACCGACTGATTATTACGGCAAAACCACAACAAACAAAACCTTAAAAGCAAAATAAATTGGTTAACTTTATATAGGCAGATTATTTTAAATCAAACCGTTATGAGCAATAATACCAAAAGATTCCTGACCTTTATCGCACTGCTTTGCATTATCTTCGTTTTGGCAGACATCTTTTTATGGGTTAATGTAGCCAACACCTATGAAACCGAACCCGAAATGTGTTCGGCTTACATGAGGTATTATCCTGACACTATCAGAAACACTCAGGGGCTTGTACTATTCCCAATGATATTGCTTATTTTTGCTTCACTCTATTTTATTCGTTCGGCCAGAACCAATTTTGCTAAAATAGTTGGGGCGACCTTTGCGGTGCTGCTGGCCATTTTTTTACTCTGGAAAATGTTCTCTTTTTATTAATGTTACCTATAGCTTACCACCCTATTTACAAACACCCGTTACCGGAAGGTCACCGCTTTCCTATGATAAAGTATGAATTGCTGCCACAACAGCTTTTGCATGAAGGTACGGCTGTACAAAGTGATTTCTATTCGCCTTCCCTTCCCGATATACAGCATGTACTTGCCGTACATAAAAAGGAATATGTAGATGAACTGGTTAACCTTACACTCGACCCGCGTGCGGTTAGAAAGATAGGTTTCCCGCTTTCGACAGAACTGGTGGAAAGGGAACTGCGCATTGCCGAAGGTACCATTTGGGGTTGCCACAGGGCTATGGAACATGGCATTGCTTTTAATATTGCAGGAGGTACACACCATGCTTACAGCGACAGGGGTGAGGCTTTTTGTTTGCTTAACGATCAGGCGATAGGGGCACAATACCTCATCAATAACAAACTGGCAAAAAAAGTACTGATAGTAGACCTGGATGTGCATCAGGGTAACGGTACTGCCGAAATATTTGAAGGCAACAACGATATTTTTACCTTCTCCATGCATGGTAAAAGCAACTATCCGTTTAAGAAGGAAACGTCTGATCTTGATATTGCCCTTCCGGATAATACCAATGACAGTGAATACCTCACCATACTGGAAGAAACACTCCCTAATCTAATTGAAACCGAAAAACCCGATTTTATTTTTTACCTAAGCGGTGTAGATATACTGGCATCGGATAAGTTAGGAAAATTAGGATGCACCATTGACGGATGCAGGCAACGAGATGAATATGTACTCTCACTGTGCCACAAACTGAATATACCCGTGCAATGCAGTATGGGTGGCGGTTACAGTCCTGATATTAAAATTATTATTGAAGCACATGCCAATACCTACAGAACGGCAAGGCATATATATGTATAAAAAAAGCGGGGCAATTGCCCCGCTTTCTCTTTCATAGCTATTTCTCCCTCAGCCCCTGGCGCAATATTTCTTTTATGCCTTCAATATGATCGGTAAATTCCATTACCTGCGAAAGCATCTGCGCCATCTCGTTCTTGTCTCCAAAGCCTTTCAGCTTGTTATTTTTCACGAAGGTCTCCTTAATGGAAGTCCATCGCTCTTTATCTTCTTCGTTCAGCATACCTGTCATTTCCTTAAACTTTAACAGGTTTGCCTCTGCTGCACTGGTAAGCGTTTGTGTTTCGTTTTGATAATGCGATAAGAGTAAGGTATCTATCTCGGCATCATTCATAACAGGTACAATTTTACCCACCAGTTTATTCATATCACGGTACGATCCCTGCAGCCTGAAAGGCGGTTCGGTACGGTAGGCGTCTTCCATCGCTGCCGATGCTATATAGGCTGCATTAGCCTTAAGCACCACCCTTCGTACTTTAACCACTTTATCCAGTAGTGAGATATAAGTCTCAATATCCTGCTTGGTATGGTTCCCTTTTAGCTCCAACCCGTCGCGCTGACCGCTTTGGGCCATGGTGATAAGCGGATACAGATCGTCCATATTTTTTGATGCCAGTTGTGCCAGTACCGGGTTTGAGGTAAGCGCATTTTCAATAAGACTCAGCTCAAACAGTTGGGCAGTGTTGCCAATTACATCACCCAGGTTATAAATATCGGCACGGTTAGCAAGCATATCCGGTATACGGAACTTCTCTCCTGTTTCGGTATACGGGTTACCCGCCATTACCACACAGAATTTTTTAGACTTCATGTCATACGTTTTAGGCTGTCCGTTATACACACCTTCAATCTTACGGGTACCATCGGCAAGCGAAATGAACTTTTGCAGGAACTCCGGACTGCAATGCTGAATATCATCCAGATACAGCATCACGTTATTACCCATCTCCAAAGCTAAGTTCAGTTTTTTAAGCTCTTCCCTTGCTGCGGCATTATTTGCCGACGAAGGGTCTACCGAGGTTACCTCATGACCTATAGCAGGTCCGTTTATTTTCATAAACACCAGTCCAAGTCTGTTTGCCAGGTATTCCATAAGGGTTGTTTTACCATACCCCGGTGGCGATACCAACAATAACATCCCCGAACGATCAGTACGGCGGTTCTCGCCTGCACTACCCAACTGCTTGGCGAGGTTATCACCAAATAGCGGCAGGTACACCTGATCGATAAGTTTGTTACGCACAAACGAGGTCAATACCTTTGGCATAAACTCATTAAGCCTCAAATCGGTTTTAAGCTGCTGGGTAAGCCTGTGTCGCTCTGCCCTAAAAGCCTCAAACGCCGGAACATCTACAGTAAAATGCCTTTCCATAAGTTCGGTAAAACGATGGTAATGGAATTTGTAAACCCCATCGGTTATCGAATTATGAGAACCTGCAAGCCCTGTAATATCCTCATCGGGCTCAATGCTTACCTTTTTCTCAGCAAGTTCATGCCTGTATAACAGCAGTGCTGCTACCTCACTAATGTATTCGTTACTGTCCTGCTGTCCTGTTTGACTCAGGAATGACGACACCCATTGGGTTGCCAGCTGTATGGCGGCTTCGGTATCGGGGGCATTTTCAAGATTATGTCGAAAAGCCACAGCGGCACCCTTGTTTTCCAGCATTTTTATAAAACTATCGGCCAGTTGCGAAGCTTTATGGCTTATACTGAAGGCATCATCATTTTTAAGTTCCTCAAACAGGTAACCGGCAATGGTATATGCATCTGTACTGCCGGCTTTGTTTAAGGTTCCCTTAGCCAGGAATTTTTCTGTTTCCTGCGTAAGTTCTTCAACTATATAATCAAACTCAGTACTGTTTGGGAAGATACTTAAAACCCCTCCCGCAGCTTTTATTTTACTGTTTAGCTTATTGCGTTGCTCTTCCGGCAAACTGTACCAAAAGAATTGCGCATAGGCCCTAACCACCGGACTGTAACGTAATAGTCCCAGTGTATGGTGCTTGGTTACCAGTACCTTTAAAAGCTTAGTAGCATCAGCATCATGAACTCCTTTTACATAGCCTTCGGTATAGTTTTTAGAGGTTTCATCACTAACCAGTTTTGCCAGTTGCTCATCGGTAAAGTCGTTTAACTCTTCAGGATTATAATTTCTGAATATCTTATACGCCAGGTAAGCACCCCTGTAAATATTATCGTTCTCTGAAACCAGTTCCTGATCCCAGTATTTTTGTGACGAAAGCAAACTCTCACTTTTCAGTTCCTGATAGAAATCAGTTCCTGTTAGGTGGTAATTCAGCCTTCCGTCCCTGTACACTATGGTAAGGTCCAGCGGTTGTTTGTTTACCGCAAACCTGTGGTTACCGAAACGGATAATATTATCTCCGTCCTCATACAGTTCCTGCCTGTCTTTAAGCTTACGAAGGGCATCTTCACGAGCCGACTTCAGTTCAGTTTCAATCGCTTCGGCTTTACCGGTATCTTCCAGTTCCACCAGTTGTTTTACCAAATCACGAAGCTTGGCAATCATCAGGTCGGAAGCAAAGTAGCCGTTTATATCCTCAACCGAATTAAATGTAAGCGCCTTTGCTGCCACATTTTTAAGAATACGCTGCGAAGCGTTCTCAATTGCAACAGCCTTTTTGTTTCGGGCTTCGGTAAGTCCGTTCTTTTTTGCTTCAAAAGCAGCATAAACTTCTTCCCTTTTTTCGATTATCGATTCGGTAAACTCCTCATAATCGGCAAAACGTGCTTCCAAATCCTCCAGCTGAACCGATATCTTATTAAGCAGTTCCTCTGTTTTCTCCGGAGTATCTGCCCTGTCCAGTGCATTAACAATACTCTGGTCAATCAGTTTAATCTGGGCAGCAAAATCGGCCTTCGCCTCTTTACCTCCCAAAGAGGATATTTTGTTCTTTATCTCTGCCTTTAACCTGTTAAGGGTGGCAAAAATCAGGGATATGGTATTAATGATTTGGGTAGACTGAGAAGTGTCTTCAATTTTAAGATTTGACACTATATCTATCAGCATTTCCAAATCGGCAGTAATGCTGTTTACCTCATCTTCCAGCTTACGCGCTTCGATAACCGTAGCGATGCCTTCCAGTTCTCCCTGTCTTTCCTCTACACGCTTATGGTAAGGTACAAGCGCTTTCTCGTCCATTAGGAACTGTACACAGTTTTGCGAAATCACCTCGGTTTGCTCCACTATTTCCTCTTCCAGCTTATTGATAAAGTCGGCATCGGTATAGCGCACTTCCCTCAGGCTGATTACCTCCCCGCGAAGGGTGCGCAACCCGGCAAGATCTTCCACAAAAACATCTATGTCGTCAAGCGGCGAACTCTTTATTTTTTCAAATAACGTTTGGGCTTTCTGCTTCAGCTCATCTGTAAGCTTTTGAGCATTTTGCCTTAACTGGACTACCTTTTCAAACTCGTCTATCGCTGCGTTTGCCGTATTGCGTATCTCGGTAAGCGGCAGGTTGAGTTCAAAAGTCTCTTTTGACGTAATCCAGTAATAGGTATCCAGAATGTTTCGTGAAAGCCTAGTAAGGTCGGCATACAACCCGTCATAATCATCATCCTTATTAAGCAGGGTAATAATAGACTGGCTGTCGGCCATGGCCTTAACGATATCCTTATTGCCTATTTTGTAAATGTAACTGTCCTTGTGCTGAGAAGGCATAATATCTCCCTTAACAAAAGGCGTTTGCCAAATTTGTATAAGGTGGTTTTTGGTTTGCTCTTCCGAAGCCTTAAAGTAGCACAGCTCCCCGTTTTCCAACAGTGTAAAACCGTTACAGATTATAGGGGTATTTACCTGTTGTGTAATAAGGTTATAGGACATTAATACATACTGCCCATATTTTTCCTCATAAAACACATACAGGAAATCTTCTCCGTTTGGCGAGGCTATCCTTTCCTGAAACAGCAGGTTTTCCAAACTGTTTTCAAAAATTTTATACTCACCTGTTTGCAGGTAATATCCGTTAGAGAAAATGACACCATGCTCATCGGGCAAAAGTATTGCCGATGTAGCTAGGCTGTCTACCTTTCTAACCTCCTGCAGTTTATGATTATAGATAAAAAACCTGGCCTCCTCCTGAAACGGCTTAATCTGTAAGGTGACAAGGTTACCCAAATCGGCAAACTTGTAGATTCCGTCGTCTAATGTTTGGTCAGGATGAATAACTTCTTCGTCATAAATCCCTTTACCCGTAGCAGTATTATCTTCAATTTTTATGGTTAGCGTTCCGCCCACAGTTTCTACAAACATCCTGTCCAGTATGGACACGTGCGGATGCTTGCCGTACCTATGCATATCGCGGGTGGTTTCCTGCCAGTTAAAATCATGCTGCCTTGGAAAACGATATTCATGATCGCTCCTGTTATCCTGGTAGACCAGGCTATTGTCTTTAATTAGCCATTTAAAAGTTTTTACATCACTTATCCTGTCACTTATCTGGAAAACCATGTGCAGGTAGTTTCCTGTTATAAAGAACTTACGGAACTCAGTATCCCTGTAGTATTTGTACAGGTTAAAAAAATCTGTAAGGAACGTTTCGTCTGCAATAAGGTCAAGCCCCTGCTTAACGAATTCCCCTTCCTGATAAGAATAGATACTGAATACGTCTTCGGTCTTAATATCAGTGCGCAGCCCAAAGTGCACATTGTAGCCAAAAATACATTTATCTCCTATGGTTACTATATCACTGGGGATACAGCTGTTATCGGTAATAATTCTGTTATTGGCTATAAGTTTAGTTTCTATGCTGCCAAAAACCTCTTTTCGTGCCTCATTAAGTTTGTGCAGCCTGCCCAAAAGGTCGTTTTTTTGGGTTTCAAGACGGCTGCGTATAATTTCATATGTACCGCCTTCCAGTGTACTCATGGTTGGTTTAGTTTTAATAAGTTAAGTACTGCGCCGGGGCGCAATGTCTTTGAAAAAGAAGGGTTAATCCCCGCACAGTGGCAAGCTGTGCGGGAAAAAAATATAAAAAATCAAATAAAACTTATCCTAGTTTTTTGTTAGACAGGCCAAGGTTTTTAGCCATATCCATAAGGTTTGAGAACAAGCCCTGCTCACCATCGTCGTTACTGCGTTTTTGCAGTTCCATTAATAATCCGGCTACTGTAAGGTTCTTAATATCTTCAGATGTGATTCCGTATTTATCTGCAAAACCTTTTATTCTCTCTAAAAGATTCTCACCGCCTTCGGCTCCTTCACCCAATACCGCATCTTTAATATCGGTAATGTTTTCAGAGTGGTTTACCAGCCTGTCAAATCCTTTAGCCTTAGTGATTTGTCCAACAATTTGCTCGAAGAACATAGTCTCACCACCCACAATATCGATTTTAGCAGCTTTAAGCGCTTCACCAATCACATTAGCCTGTGCATCGGCAATATCTTTCTGGATGTTTATATGAGCCAGGTCTACCTGAAGTTCTTTGTTTAGGCGTAGTTTGAACTCTTCGTGCTCTTTACCTACACCGTCAAGTTTCTTCATCGCTTCTGCTTTCTCTTCAATACCGCTAGCTTCTGCAAGAGCTTTCTCTTTAATTACATCGGCCTCAGCAACACCAAGTTGTTTTTCAGCTTCTGCTTTCGCTTTAATACCGGCAGCTTCTGCAAGGGCTTTTTTCTCGATAATAACCGCTTCAACAATACCCTGTCTTTCACTAGCCTCAGCTTTTGCATGCATTACCTGAGCTTCAGATAATCCTAAAGTAGCATCTTCCTTAGCTTTAGCATCTGCAAGTATTTTTCTTGCTTCAGCCTCTTTCTCGCTGGCAGCCATTTTAGCAGCAGCTTCGATATTGATCTCTTCAGCTTTTTGTTTAGCAGCCTCTTTCTCTGCCTCAGCAGCTTTAAGACGTTTAATGTACATCTCTTCACTTTCTTTCTCTGCAAGAGTAACAGCCACTTTTTTCTTTCTGTCTGCCTCTTTGAAAGCTTCGATATCCTTCATATTTTCCTGCTCTTGAATCACACCTTTTTCAAGTACAACCCTGTCACGGATAACATTTTGTATGTTTTTACGCTCTACCTCAACAGCTTTATCTTTCTCAATTTGAGCCAGTGTAACGATACGCTCTCTTTCGGTTTGCTCCAACGCGCGGTCTTTTTCTACCCTTTCGGTTTCTACAGCCGCAGTACGCTCTTTGTTTTTAGCTGCTACAATTACAAGTCTGTCTTTGTTTTCTTCGGCTACCTGAACTTTCTCGGCAGTAGCGATTCTTGCTGTTTCAGACTTAAGTTTTTCTTCTTCGGCTACTTTTGCAATCTCTGCCTCTTCACGGGCTTTGATGTTTGCAATTTCACGTTTTTGCTGTTCTTCCTTCTCTGCCAACTGACGATCAAGCGCAAGGATAGCTTCACGTGCCTCTACGTCCTGCTTACGGATGGTTTTCTCCTCATCCCTTCTGATAAGGTTAGATTTTATGTTTTGAATAGCCGTAAGCTCGGTTATTTTCTTGATACCTTCAGAATCCAGGATGTTATCTGCTTTAAGATGGCTTACCGGGGTTTGCTCAAGGTCATCAATAGCACAGTCGTCAAGTATATACCCGTTAAGATCGGTACCGATGATGGAGATAATCTCTTCACGGAATTCACTTCGTGCCTCATACAGTTCAACAAAATCAAATTTCTTACCTACTGTTTTTAATGCTTCCGAAAACTTAGCATCAAACAGGTTTCTAAGTACATCAATCTCTGATGCTCTTTCACAACCAATGGTTTGTGCCACGTTGATAATATCGGCAGTAGATTTGTTGATTTTGATGAAGAATGTAACTTTAATGTCTGCACGCACGTTATCCTTACAAATAAGTCCGTTTGCCCCTGTACGTTCCACATCCAGTTTTTTAACAGAGATGTCCATGATCTCCATTTTGTGAAGTACCGGAACTACTAACCCGGCATTATAGAACACTTTAGTTCCTCCGGCACCGGTTCTTACCAGCACCTTGCCCTGAATGATCTTTTTGTACATGGATATTATCCATACAAGAACACCGATAACTACTATAGTAATAGCTATCATAATAGCGATTGTAGATAGTTCTAACATTTTAATTTTAATTGGTTATAATAATTGGTTAAAAAATATATTCAATAATGGTTCGTATCACAGTCGTAACGGCTGCAATAAAGTGAAAAATAACTGATAACATGGTTGGTTAGTTTTTAATATTCGAATTTTTCAACGAGGTAAAATTTCCTGTCTTCACTTTCTCCCACTATAACCGCCTGCTGTCCTGCTACTAGTTTTTCTTCAGTATTACTTTTAGCATAAATCTTTATGGGATCTCCGTTAACCGTCAGTTCCACCTGCCCTATCTTATCGTGTGCTATGGTAGATACAACAGTGCATCTCCTCCCTAAAAAATCTATTTCGGGCTCACCCTTATGGTTTATCTGTTTGTATAGGTATCCCAAAGGTTTGCTTAAAAGTTTCACAATAAAAAGGCTCAGTATAAAATTTGGAATAAGCAGCAGTATTCCCAGCCATATACTTTCTATCCCAATGTAATAGGTAACGTTAACCCCTATAAACCACATGGAGAAAAAGATGATGGTTATTATGAACATGAGCGGGAGTTCGTCAAAATTAAAATACTCCAGCATTCTCATAAATCCGCTGCCTTCTGCCGCATTTTCGCTCCCGGTAACATCACTGTTAAAATCAGCATCAATATCTGCCGCGTCAAAATCAACGCTAAGCAAATCAGGATCCAGTCCTGCTATGATAACCAACAGCCAGTACAGTACCATTATGATTGACATAATAGAGAAAAATGCATTGACAGGTGAAAAAGAAATTTCTATTAATTCCTTCATTGTTTTTTATTTACTACTCTTGCAGGCTGTTACCTAAGCCCAGTTGCTCTTTTAACTTTTCAAGCTCACTGGTTGCTTTTGTTTTTTTAACATCAACAGCCCTGTTAATTTCATCGTCTACAGATTTAGATGCATTGGCAATATCACCATAAGCCTCGGCAAGTGCCTCTTCCTGATTCACTTTTTCCTTCATACGCTCCAGCAGTGATATGGTACCGTTGCTATCTATTTTTGCCATTTGCTTGTTCAGGCTCTTAGTAGCATCGGCCACCTTAACCCTTGAACGCAATATTTTAAGTTCGTTTTCCCACTTGCTTATATTATGCTTAATGGTTTGCACATTAGCTTCCATTTGTACCACATTTTGGTCAAACTTCTCCTTGTCGCCTTCGGCTCTTTTCTGGTGACCCAGCGCTTCTTCTTTTTTAACCAGCGCTTCGGTAGCCAGTCTGTCGGCCTCAGTTGCATCCATTTCACCTTTTTGTGCCTTCTTTAAAATAAGCATGGCTTTCTCGGTATAGTCTTCGGCAGTGTTGCCGTATTGTTCCACTTCGTTTTTAGCACGAATGCTCATAGCCTTAACCTGAGCCAGTGCTTCCAGGCTTTTGTCAAGATCATCTTTCATATCCCTAATTCCCTGTTCGGTCATTTTTATAGGATCTTCCATATTGTCAATCGTGTGATGCACTTCGGCCTGCCCGATTTTAAATAGTCTTCTTAGAAATTTCATAGCTTTTAATTTTTTGAAAAGTTTATAATTTGTTCCGAATACTCACTCAACAGCAGGCTGAGCGAATTTAATGTTGCCTCAAACTCATTTTGATCTAAATTTTCGAGTTGAAGTGAGTCTCTGAAAATTACTTTTCGACCTGCATCATCAAGAACAAAAGCCCCATGAATAATATCGCGGTTTTTTTGAAGTAGTGCCTTAAATACGTTAACATCATCAGACTTTACCTCAAACAAAAACTGCTCAAAAATAACGATAGGATGTGCTACACATATAATAAGGTTAACAATACCATCCTGCTCGCTGTCCACTACAAAAACACCATCTTTAGCATTCTCGTATTTTATTTCCAGCTGAAGCTCATTCAGGTAATTTTTTACCACTCCAAAATAATCTTTCATCTTACAGGTATTAAATAATTTATAAAACTCGTTGTTTTTCCGTTTTTTAGCAAGTTATGTTTAAAGGTTTTTTAAACATTTTTTACAACTTTTTAACTTAACATGCTCATCATATTAGCATTATTTACTACATTTGCTAATATTGTTAGTACAAATTTACAATAATTAACACAATTTGCAAATAAAATTAGCAAAAATATTTTTAGCATGTTTGGAAAGAACCTAAAAAAGATACGAAGTGTAAGGAATATGAGTCAGCAGGAATTCGCCGATCTCTTTGATTTAAAGCGTGCTACGCTTGGAGCATATGAAGAAGGACGAAGTAATCCTAAAATCGACACGGTTGTAAAAATTGCTAATTATTTTAGCATCGGACTTGATGAACTACTCACAAAAGAGCTAACCGTAAACCGCTTATTACGCTTTAACGAGGCTATAACAACAGAATCTTCTTACAGTAATGATGATTTTGATGGTATTACCTGTGTTACCGAAGAAGTAAAGCAACATTTTTTAGCCAACATTGCTAATAATATTAGCAACGAAGAATTACCAACTGTAAAATTGCCTCATGTTTCAGGCAAGGATAAGATGGCTTTTGTGATAGATGATCTTACTATGAGTGGCGGATCTAACGGTTTTTTTCCAAAAGACACTATAATAGGTGTAACGGTTCCGCTAACCGAATTAGCAACCCTGGCAGGTGAGTTAAGCGTAATTGTTGCTAACAACCAAATTTACTTTAGGAAACTTACCTACAATAATAATACGGTAATGTTAACAGCAAACCACCCCGGCGTAGAACCTGTACTGATAAGTACAGGAGATATTAAAGCTGCCTGGAGGGTAATACATGTTTTTCGCTACACCATGCATAGCGGAGACAGTGCACTGGAACAACGACTACAGCAAATGGAAAACACTATAGCCTCATTAAGGCAAAAACCATGGTAATAAAAAAGGCGCTTTATTCAAGCGCCTTTTTTATTTACCGAAAAGCAATACATCACTAACTATAACCTCGGTTATATAGCGTTTCTCTCCGTTACGGTCATCATAAGTTCTGTGTGTTAGCTTACCTTCTATAGCTACCTCTTTCCCTTTCTTTACATACTTCTCTATAATCTCGGCAGCCTTCCCCCAGGCGGTTACTGTATGCCACTGGGTATCGGTTTTCTTTTCCCCCTTGTCATTATAATAGGTCTCGTTTGTAGCAATAATTAATCGGGCTAATTTTTTACCTGCTTCAAAAATTTTAATCTCAGGATCATTCCCTGCGTTACCTATTAACTGTACTTTGTTTTTTAATGCATTCATGGCGTATACTGTTTTTAATGTTAATGTTATTTGAACTGTACAGTGCAAAGATGTAGCAACCTTAAAACTTTAACCGGTTTTTAACTATTTACTGTCGGTTATAACTATTTGTAAACGTTTGTAAATGGCTTTTTGTCGTATATTTACTTAAAACCAAAAATTTATGCAGATTGAGATAAATAAGGTTGAATTACGCAACCTTCAGATTGAGGATTACAAACAGTTAAAAATTTCCATGCAGCATGCCTACAACGACATGGAAGAGCCTTACTGGACGGAAAAGGATATAGAAAAACTATTGAAGATTTTCCCCGAAGGTCAACTTGTTATTTTGGTAGACGGTAAAGTGGTAGGCTCGGCCCTTTCCCTTATTGTCGATTATAAAAAGGCAACCTCCACACATACTTATGATAAGATTACCGGAAACTCATCATTCAAAACACACGATTATGACGGAGAGGTACTTTATGGTATAGATGTATTTATACACCCTGAATATCGCGGACTTCGATTAGGCAGGCGTTTGTATGATGCCCGTAAGGAACTGTGTGAACAATTAAACCTTAAATCGATAATATTTGCCGGAAGGATTCCCAACTATAATGAACATTCCAAAGACTTAAGCCCTAAAGAATATATAGACAAGGTGCGACTTAAGGAACTGCATGACCCTGTACTTTCTTTCCAGCTGAGCAATGACTTCCACGTTATACGTGTAATGCGCAACTACCTGGAGGGTGATAAGAGTTCGCAGGAATATGCCGTATTAATGGAGTGGAACAACATTTATTACGATAAGAGCCCTAAACTTATTAACACCGTAAAGAGTGTTATCCGTCTAGGGTTGGTACAATGGCAAATGCGTCCGCTACCTAACCTTGAAGCCCTGTTTGAACAGGCCGAGTTTTTTATCGATGCGGTATCGGGCTACGGCAGTGATTTCGCCCTGTTCCCTGAGTTATTTGTGGCGCCGCTAATGGCCGACTTTAACCACCTTAGTGAAGCCGATGCCATTAGGGAGATTGCCCGCTATTGCGAACCTATCAAAAAACGCTTTCAGGAAATGGCAATCTCATACAATATAAATATCATTACCGGTAGCATGCCTATGTTTGAAGACGGCAACCTGTATAATGTAGGTTTCCTTTGTAAAAGGGATGGTAGTAGTGAAATGTATGCCAAAATACACATCACGCCAAATGAGGTACATTACTGGGGTATGAAGGGTGGTAATGAAATCAAAACCTTTGATACCGACTGTGGTAAAATAGGGATAATGATATGTTATGATGTGGAATTCCCTGAATTGTCACGATTACTTGCCGATGAGGGTATGGATATATTGTTTGTTCCTTTCCTTACCGACACTCAAAACGGATACACAAGGGTAAAACACTGTGCACAGGCAAGAGCTATTGAAAACGAATGTTATGTGGCTATTGCCGGATGTGTGGGTAACCTGCCGGGAGTAAACAACATGGATATTCAGTATGCACAAACGGCTGTGTTTACGCCGTCTGACTTTGCATTTCCTTCAAACGGGGTAAAGGCCGAAACAACGCCAAATACCGAAATGACTCTTATTGTAGACGTTGACCTCAACCTTTTAAAAGAGCTTCACGAATATGGTAGTGTTCGTATTTTAAAAGACCGAAGGGATGATTTATATAAGATTAAGAAGTTAAACGTAGCTAAACCGGCTCCTGTAGATACTACATCAACCAAAAAATAAATGCAATGTCCAGAACCTGTCCCGAGTGCGGAGATATTATTGTAGGTCGTGAAGATAAAAAGTTTTGCAGCGATGCCTGCCGCAATGCCTACAATAACAAGATAAACAAAGACAGTAATAATTATATGCGCAATATTAATAACCGTTTGCGCAAAAACTACCGTATACTTGCAGGAATTAATGTAGAGGGTAAAACCAAAACAACAAAGTCAAAGCTTTTATCAAAAGGTTTTGACTTTGATTATTTTACTAACCTGCTGCAAACCAAAAACGGCAATACCTATTATTTTGTTTACGAACAGGGATACATGCCGCTTGAAAACGATTATTATATACTGGTTAAAAAAGACATTTCACAATAATGCAAATCTCATTATTAGGCTGCGGGTGGCTGGGGCTTCCGCTTGCCGAATCATTTATAGAAAAAGGGTTTACCGTTAAAGGATCGGTTACCTCGCCCCAAAAACTGGAACTATTAAACAGCAAAGGCATACAGCCTTATTTGGTTTCCCTAACCTCAACATCTGTAGACGGAAATGTGGCAGAATTTCTTAACAAAAGTGATATTTTAATTATCGATATTCCGCCAAAATTAAGAACGGAAGGAAGCGAAAGTTTTACCCAAAAAATAGAACAGCTTATTCCTTATATAGAACAGGCAGGGATAAGTAACATTTTGTTTATAAGTTCTATATCGGTTTACGGACAAAAAAATGATGGTATTGTTACCGAAGATACACCTCCGTTTCCTGATACCGAATCGGGCAAACAATTACTGGAAACCGAAAAACTTCTTGCATCAAACCCAAATTTTAAAACAACTGCACTACGTTTTGCAGGACTATATGGAGGAGAAAGACATCCGGTATATCATTTAGCCGGCAAACAAAACCTGCAACAGCCTAATGCTCCGGTAAATTTAATAGATCGTGATAGCTGCATAGGGGTTATAGAAGCTATTATAAACAAAAACAGTTGGGGAGAAGTTTTCAATGCAGCTTTATCCCAGCACCCTACTCGAAAAGAGTACTACACTCAAAAAGCACAGGAAATGCAACTCCCTTTGCCCGAATTTACGGAAGACAATAATAGTGCAGGAAAAATAATATCGTCACAAAAAATAAAAACGGCTTTAGGTTATAGCCTATAAAAAAGAACCGCACAAACATGTACATGTTTGTGCGGTGAACTAATAAATTAAAGTAAGGTGATGGTTAATTTAGATATAGAAACGGCTTAAGGAAAACCTAATTGTAAGGTTTTCCTCATTTTTACATATTTTTTTTAACAGGAATAATCTTTTTATAACAAATCAGAAATAGCAATTACCCCTACCTATATGTAGCCTAGTTTTCTCGCAGTATTTATAAGATCTTCATCGTCGCCCTTAATATCAAGAACACGCTTTAATTTGTACTTTCTCTTCTCTATTGCGCTGGAAGATAATGGTATATATTTTTCAAGGTTTTTATTCTTAATACCTTTAGAAAGTAGCTGAATAATTTTCAGATCTATAGCATCAAACACTATGCCTTTTTCTATACGTTTAATATGATCACTAACGGTTTTAGAGTGATAAACTTCGTTTTTCATCACCTTATTAAAACCATCAATAAGTTCATCTGTACTACAATCGCTTTTATTAATAAAACCTTCGGGCTTCACTTTGTCCAATATCCTTTCCATGATGTCCATTTCTTTATGCATGGTCATCATAATAATTTTGCACTTAGGCATACGGTTACGTACAAGCATAGCAATGTCCTCTCCCGAAAAAAGTTTCTTATCGGGAAAATTAGGAATGCTGTAATCAATAACAGCGACATCAAAGGGTTCGGTTTGGTTTACTATAACTTCATATCCTGTTTTACAGTCAGTCGCTTTAGTAAACTTCAACCTGTGGGGCTGTGCTATCTCAAGATTCTTAAATATGGAGAGGTACCCTTCCAGGACTACCACATGATCATCAATAGCAAGAACGTGTAAGGAATTTTTCAATACGGCTATATCATTTATTTTCAGGTGAAACAAAATTAAATGTTAAATAACTAACGGCGTTACGGGAAACCCGCATTTAACACATGATTATGTTTTTATCTGAAAAACAAAACCCTACGGGAATCCGTAGGGTTTTGTTTATATGTAATTTGTAGATTTTATACTACCAAATTTTAACACGTTTATCCGGCTCAACATACATACCATCGCCTTGTTTAATATCAAATGCTTTATAGAAAGCGTCAATATTTTGCAGTGGCACGTAAGCTCTGTACATACCCGGAGAGTGAGGGTCGGTTTTCACCTGATTCTTAATCGCTTCATCTCTCATTTTTGTTCTCCATATAGTTGCCCATGAGATAAAAAAGCGCTGTTCTGGCGTGTACCCATCTATAAGACCCGGGTTACCATGCTCTTTAAGGTATAACTGTAAACCATCGTAAGCAGCATTAACACCACCAAGGTCACCAATGTTTTCACCAAGGGTAAATTTACCGTCTACATAAATACCCGGTAGCGGCTGTAGTTGGCTGTACTGATCGGCAAGTGCGCCACCAAGACCTGTAAATTTCTCAAGGTCTTCGTCACTCCACCAGTTAACAAGGTTACCATCTGCATTATAACGTGAACCGCTATCATCAAAACCATGAGAAATTTCGTGACCTATTACAGCCCCAATACCACCATAGTTAACAGCCTCATCTGCTTTATAATCATAAAACGGAGGTTGTAGTATACCTGCCGGGAAAACAATCTCGTTGTATGAAGGGTTAAAGTAAGCATTTACAATTTGAGGAGCCATGTGCCACTCGTTTTTATCTACCGGTCTTTTAAGGTCTTTTTTATCCTGCTCAAATCTCCAACGGGCTACAGCCTTCATGTTAGAGAAGAAAGTACCACCATCTTCCGGACCTTTAAGAGTAAGTTCAGAATAGTCTTTCCATTCGTCAGGGTAACCAATTTTTACTTTTAACCTTCTAAGTTTATCGATAGCATTTTGTCTTGTACTTTTTGCCATCCACGGAAGGTTATTAATACGGTTCTCATAAGCAAGCATAACGTTTTTAATCATGCTCTCTGCTTTTTCCTTAGCCTCAGCAGGGAACTTTTTAGCAACATATAGCTTACCTAAAGCCTCACCTACAGTACCATTAATGGTTTGAAGTGCATTTTTATCGCGGGTTTCCTCTTTAAGAGCACCTCTTAATGTTTTACTGTAAAACTCCCAGTTAGCAGTTTCAATCTCAGTAGTAAGATATCCGGTAGACTTATTTAAAAGGGTCCACTTAAGGTAATCTTTCCAGGTATCCACGTCACCTTTAGCTAAAATACTCTGTAAGGCTTTCATGTATCCAGGTTGAGAAACTACAATCGTATCTACACTACCTATACCTGTATCTACTAAAAATTTATCCCATTTAATGATAGGAGCCAGCTTTTGCAAATCGGTAATTGCCATTGGGTTATACGTCTTTCTGCTATCGCGACGCTCTACTCTATCCAGTCTTGGCTCAGCCATTTCAGTTTCAAAAGCAAGAATATTAGCTGCTGCTTTTTTAGCCTGCTTATCACTGTAACCAATATATTTAAGCATCCTGGCAACGTGCTCCTCATATTTAGTTCTTTTCTCTTTTGAATCTTCGTCGTCAGAAACATAATAATCCCTGTCCGGTAAACCAAGTGAACCCGTACCAAGATAAAGAGTGTTCTTGTTACTGTCTTTAGCATCGGCACCTACACCTATACCAAAAAAGCCCAATCCACCTTCCGGTTCCATATCGCTAAGCAATAGTTGAAGGTCATGTACATTTTTAACCTGATCTATTCTTCTTAAGTATGCCTTTAAAGGCTCGGTTCCCATTCTGTTACGGGTAACCGTGTCCATAATGGTTCTGTACAGGCGGGCTGCTTTACCTTCATCGGTATCGGCCTTCAGACTTTTGTTTGCTGCTGCCGATTTTAAAATTTCAAGAGCATCATTATTAGTATTTTCCCTTAGCTCATCAAAACTACCCCAGCGGGTTTTGTTTCCGGGAATCTCGGTCTGGTCAATCCAGGTTCCGTTAACATATCTGAAAAAATCATCAGCCGGACTTACTTTCTTATCCATATAAGAAAGGTTAATACCATGACTGTCTGATTTTTGAGCGTTACAAACTGCTGTTCCTAAAAACAAGGCTGCTGTAGCGATTTTTACATTTCTGTTTAATTTCATCATTTAAAGTTTAAACCTTCGGTTACAAAAATATAAAGTTAACATAAATAGCATAGCATAAACGTGTTAAATATATCGTTTTCGATGCTTTAACAATGTATAACTTTTAATAAAAGGGCAACAATCACGCCCTGTTTTGTAAATTTGCAAAAAAATTACCCTAACATGCTTACATTCTTTAAAAAATACAGGATTTTTTTCATTGTATTCTTCATAATTTCCGCCATTATACTTTCCCTTTTTTACAATGCATTAAAACCGGCAAAAACATTAAAGGTTTACAGTCCGTCTGACGTAAATCCCGAACTGGTAGATACCACCATACAGTATGTGGCACGCAACCATAAAATTGCCGATTTTGCCTTTGTTAACCAAAACGGTGATACTATAACCCAAAACGATTATAAAGGAAAAATATATGTAGCCGATTTCTTTTTCACAACCTGCCCTACCATTTGCCCTATTATGACCGATAATATGGAATGGCTTCAGGATAAAATAAAAGATAATCCAAAAGTAATGTTACTATCGCACTCGGTAACACCGGATATTGACAGTGTACCCGTGCTTAAAGCTTATGCCGAAAAGAAAGGGGTAATTGATGCCAAATGGAACCTGGTTACAGGCAACAAAAAAGACATTTATTACATAGCCCGAAAATCGTACTTAGCAGTAAAAACAACTACTTCCAGCGAACTGTATGATATGGTACATACCGAAAATTTTATACTGGTGGATCAGGAAGGAAGGATTCGCGGATTTTATAACGGCACCAATCTGGATGAAGATGTTCCGGGAGAGAAAAACGTAAAACAACTGCTTGAAGATATTAATTGGCTTTGCGAACACGAAAAGTGAGGCTATTTGAATATTAATTCATAATTTTGCAGTCTTAATTTATTCTAAATAAGCTTTGAAAACTTCACTTGCAGGGCTAAAAAAAGGACAAAAGGCCATTATAACCGATTTTAATATCGATGCCATCCCGTTAAAGTTACTTGAAATGGGGTGCCTTCCCGGCAATGTTGTAGAGCTTTTACAAATTGCCCCTTTGGGCGATCCAATCTACATCAATGTAAACGACAGTCATGTGGCAATACGCATGGAAACTGCCGAAGAAATTGATGTCGAAATAATAACTGATACTATTTAATGGCAGCCCCTACTATAAAGATAGCTTTAATTGGTAATCCCAATACCGGAAAAACGTCTGTTTTCAACCAACTCACAGGACTTAACCAGCAGGTAGGTAACTACCCCGGCATTACTGTTGAGCGAAAGCAGGGTTCGGTAAAATTACCCGGAAACATTAAAGGTACCGTTATAGATTTACCGGGAACATACAGCCTTAATGCCAGCTCTATAGACGAGAACGTTGTTATAGAACTGTTGCTTAACCGTAACGATAAAGATTTCCCCGATGTAGCCGTAGTGGTAACCGATGTGGAAAACTTAAAACGTAACCTGCTGCTGTTTACCCAAATTAAAGATCTTGAAATCCCTACCATACTGGTAGTTAATATGGCCGACAGGATGGATCGTAAAGGGATTAGCCTTGATATCCCTTACCTTGAAGAGCACCTTAATACCAAAATAGCACTGGTTAGTTCCCGTAAAGGAATTGGTATTGATGCCCTCAAAAAACTTATACTGGATTACAAAAATCTTTCTACAGAACCGTGCCTTAACGCATCGAGCATAGATCCTGAGTATTTTAACAAACTAAGGAATGCTTTCCCAAACCAATTGCTGTATAAACTATGGCTGGTTATTACACAGGATGTGAATTTTGGTGCACTGGAAAGAAACGAAATACAAAACAGCTCGTTTACCAAAAGTAAATCAGAGCTTAAAAGGCTTCAGCAAAAAGAGACCATTAAACGCTACCAGTTTATAAACGATGTGCTGAAAGGCGGACTTACCGTAGATTCCTCTAAGGCAAAAGATCTTAGGGCAAAACTGGACAGGCTGCTTACGCATAAAGTATTTGGGTACATTATTTTCTTCTGTATCCTTATGCTTATATTCCAGTCTATCTTCGCGTGGTCTGCCATCCCGATGGACTTTATTGACGAAAGTTTTACCCACCTTAGCTCGTGGGCTTCAAAATCGTTACCGCCCGGTAAGCTTACAGAGCTTATTGCAAACGGTATTGTACCGGGTATAGGCGGTGTGGTAATTTTTATTCCGCAAATTGCCTTCCTGTTCCTGTTCATATCATTACTGGAAGAAAGTGGTTATATGAGCCGTGTGGTATTCCTTATGGACAAGATAATGAAGCGCTTCGGACTTAGCGGAAAAAGTATTGTTCCGTTAATCTCAGGTACGGCCTGTGCTATCCCCGCTATTATGGCGGCAAGGAATATAGAGAACTGGCGTGAAAGGCTTATTACCATACTGGTAACACCGTTCACCACCTGTTCGGCAAGGCTGCCTGTGTATACTATTCTTATTTCGCTAATTATACCTAACCGTATGGCACTGGGCTTTTTTAACCTTCAGGGTTTAACTCTTATGTTGTTGTACCTATTAGGTTTTGGCGGGGCTATACTTTCGGCATATATCCTTAATAAGATTCTTAAAACAAGACATAAAAGCTTTTTTGTTGCCGAGATGCCTAACTATAAAATGCCGTTGTTTAAAAACGTTGCCATTAACGTTATTGAGAAAACAAAAGCCTTTGTATTTGGTGCCGGTAAAATTATCCTTGCACTATCTATCGTTATATGGTTTTTAGGTTCACACGGCCCGGGAGACAACTTTAAAAATGCCGAGGCTCACATAACGCAACAGCCGCAATACATGAATCTTTCACAAGATGAAATTGATAATGAAATTGCCGGTTACCAACTGGAAAACTCTTATATAGGTATTATAGGAAAAGCCATAGAACCTGTTATAAGACCTTTAGGTTACGACTGGAAAATTGGCATAGCTATTGTGTCGTCTTTTGCTGCAAGAGAAGTATTTGTAGGTACACTTGCAACCATATACAATATAGGAAGCAGCGGTGATGATGAAGCTACTATTAAGCAGCGAATGGATGCCGAGATTAATCCGGCAACAGGGGATAAGGTATTTAATTTTGCCACAGGAGTGTCATTGCTATTATTCTATGCTTTTGCCATGCAGTGCATTAGTACACTGGCGATAACAAAAAAAGAAACCAACTCCTGGAAATGGCCTCTAATACAACTGTTTGGCATGAGTACCTTTGCCTACATAGTATCGTTAGTAGCCTACCAGCTTTTAAAATAACGATGAAAAAACACATCTTAGCATTTTGCTGCACCTTACTGATCGTCGCCGGAGGATACTCTCAGGACAAGCTGAACAAATCAAAAAGTGAATTAAACAAAGGGAAGGATCTTAATACCGTTGCTGCACAGCAAAAAACAACAAGTACTTCCTCTTCATCCTCTTCATCACGAGATGGGGGAATCGGTTCAATATTTGTAGAACTTATAGCAAAAGCTGTTGCCTACACTGCAGGTATAGCCGTTATAGGGCATTATGGCATTGAAGATCATTTACACTTTGAACAAACAGAATATCCGTATTATCTGCCGGAACACGGTAATTATTTTAATGCCGAAGTGCATGATGACGGAAATATAAATAATTTTAGGTTTGATCTTAAAGACAAGTTTCTTTATAACAACGGTAACCTATTTGGCAATCACCTGGAGGCTAAATTAAGACCTTTTCAGTACCTTTATGTGAAAGCCGATTATTACCAGTTGTTTGAATTTCAGGAAAACACGTCAGACAACCTCTCGCTGTTCTATTTTAATTTAGGATACGACAGGATACGTTTAAGACGTTTTAATTTAGGATGGACAATAGGAGCCTCATACATAGCTAACGATGTAAACAAGCTTGGTTTTTCATTTGGTGCCAATGCCGAGTACTTCTGTAAACAGAATGTAAGCTTCCTGGCAGGAGCCAAATGGTCGTTTATTAACGACAAGCCGGTACACGCCTACGAAATTGAAGGGCGTTATCACCGCAAAAACTACTTTATAAGCGTAGGCTTTGAGCATCTTGATATTGCTTCACCCAATTATAATTTTGCAACCGTAGGCGGTGGCATTTATTTGTAGTTATGAATATACAGGATATAATAGTATATATACTTGTTGCCGGAGCAGCAGCCTTTTTGGTAAAGAAATTCTTTTTTAAAAAGAAAAAGAAATCAGGCAACTGCGGCAGTGACGATTGTGGTTGCCATTAAATTTTAGACGGAGCCATTCCGTACTTCTTTTTAAAGGCATAAGAGAAGTGTGACATATCTTCAAACCCAAGTTCAGGGTATATGTCTGATACCGTCATTTTCTTCTCGGTAAGCAGGTAATAGGCCTCCTTAAGCCTTCTTTGCAATAGCCACTTGCCCGGAGAGACATTAAATGTTTTTTCAAAATCCCTTTTAAAACCCGAAAGACTTCTCCCTGTTAAATAAGCGAAGCGATTAATCCCCACATTGAAGTGGTAGTTTTGCTCCATAAATGCACCTAGGTCTATTTTCCCCGGATCAGAGAAATCAAACAATACATCCTTAAGCTCAGGGTTAAGCTTAAGCAATAACAAAATCGCCTCTTCCTGTTTTACAGACAGTAGCGGCGAACCCGGCTGTGTTAAAACCGACTCATATTCCAACAGGGATACCATATAATTGGCAAGCATGGAGTCACTTTGCAAAAGCTGGTATGGCGATTCGGGCTGTCTGCCCCCGCTAACAAAACCGTATTTAAGGCTGAATTCCCTTAGCATTTCCTGAGTAAACATTACCGATATGGAACGGAATACCCCCCCTGTTTCGGGCGTTTTTACATATTTAAGTAAATGGTTCCTTCGGCAAAAATACAATTGTCCCGGTGCCAGTGTAACAGAGTTATTCCCATCGTTAAACGTGGTATTACCCGATACTATAAACCCAAGGGCGTGATTCCCTATAAAATGTTCACCCTGCCTGCTTTCGGTAAAATAGCAGGAAAATTTTATGGATGGTGATACTGTTTTTTCCATGATATTAAAAATACGCAAAAAGCAGCAACTAAGTAACTGCTGCTTTTTACGGTTAAAATATTATACTAAAATAGTTTTTGGCTCTACGTACTCTTCCAGCCCGTAAACGCCCATTTCCCTTCCTATACCGGATTGTTTGAATCCGCCAAAAGGAGCCATCGGGTCATGATACAATCCGTTTATCAATACCCTTCCTGCCACAATTTGAGAAGCCACTTTTTTAGCCCTTAGTACATTGGCAGAATTCACATATGCCTGCAGTCCATAATCGGTATCATTAGCAATTTCGATAGCCTCCTCTTCAGTCTTATAGGTTATTACCGATAGTACCGGGCCAAAAATCTCTTCTCTCGCAATACGCATATTGTTGTTTACATTTACAAACACAGTAGGTTTTACAAAGTTACCGGCTTCCAGTCCTTCAGGTTTTCCGGGACCACCTATAAGCAATTCGGCACCTTCCTCAAGTCCAAGTTCAATGTATTTTTGTACTCTTTCATACTGCTTTTGGCTAACCATAGGTCCTACAACCGTATCGGTACTCGCAGGATTACCCACCTTAACCTGCTCAACAGTTTCTATAAGCAATTCCTTTACTTCTTCCAGTCTGCTTTCAGGTACTAATAATCGCGTTCCTGCAATACACGCCTGACCACTGTTCATATAAGCTGCCGAAACCGCCATAGGTATGGCATCGTCCATATTGGCATCATCAAGCAGAATATTAGGTGACTTCCCACCCAGTTCCAGCGTTACGCGCTTCATGGTGTCTACCGCATTACGGGCAATAAATTTACCCACCGCCGTAGATCCTGTAAAGGATATTTTTGCCACATCCCTGTGATTTACAATAGTAGCACCCACAACATCTCCTCGACCATTCACCACATTGAACACTCCGTTTGGCAGTCCTGCCTCATGGAAACATTCCAATAAAAGTTGGGTTTGCTGTGCACTCATTTCACTCGGTTTTATAACCGCAGTACTACCGGATGCAATAGTCATGGCAAGTTTGCTGCAAATAAAACCGTTACTGGCATTCCACGGAGTAATAATACCAACCACGCCAAGCGGCTGTAACATTACTTTTGATTTACCTACCATTTTTTGGAACTCAAAGGTTTTGAGCACCTCAATAGCCGAGGTAAATCCTGAAAGGGCATTTTGTACACTCATGGTACAAAAATGAAGTGTGCCCCCATACTCCTTAACCATTACCTCAATAAATTCGGCTTCACGGCTTTTTACTGCATCATGCAGTTGTTGCAGGTAGGCAATGCGTTCCTCTTTTGAGGTTTGTGAAAAAGTTTTAAAAGCAGCCTTAGCTGCGGCAATAGCAGCATCGGCATCTGTTTCGTTACCCAGTGTAACTTTTCCGATAAGCTGATTATCGGCAGGGTTAATTAAATCGAAAACTTCTGTACCGTGCGGTTTTACAAACGCTCCGTTTACATAAATGGTGTTTATTGTTTTCATGTCTTAATTTTTTACAAAGTTGCACTGGTTTTTAACTTTTCACTTTGTTGAAAAGCCCAAGTTAACTTTGCTAAAAAGCTCACATGAAAAATTTAATCTAAGTCCTTTAGTCCTTAATGATAAGTACCGGAATTTGAACCTTATGTCTCACGGCATCTACAGTAGTACCAAATATAATATCCTTAAGCCAGTTATGCCCGTGAGCACCCAGTATCAGGATATCATAATGTGCCCCTTCCTTATTGATAATAGCCGGAATCTGTCGTTTAGGGCTACCAAAGCTCAGTTCGGTTTTAACCTTATAGCCTTTTTCCTCAAGGCTATTTTTGTAGGCTTTAAGATAATCCTTATCGCTTGATGTTTCATAATCATGCGCCTGATCGCCATACATCATGGCCCCCACAGTTTCCACTATATGGATTAGGGTATATTCGGCATCCTTACCACCCATTTGCAGTGCGCTGGATATGGCACGGGTATCGGTTCTGGAAAAATCAAGTGCCAGTGCAATACTCTTATATTCCTTAACACCATTCTCCTCATTAACGATAATTTCATCAATATGCGGAACCAGTTTTTCGTGTTTGTCTTTTTTATGGATTAACGGCCTGAAAATAATATACAGTAACAATATTGCAGCTCCTATAGCCAGTGGCACAACAAATATCCATATATACACAGGATGCTGGGACGACTCTACCCAAGATTCTATCTCATCATAAACCAGTTTGGCATTAAGTCCCACAATTACCAGCGCAATTACCCACGATGCAATTTTGGTAAGTGTACCTATGGCAAACTCGTTCATTTTCTTTTTATCACTCACAAAATGGATAAGCGGTATAATGGCAAAACCAAGCTGAAGGCTCAATATTACCTGGCTAAGTAAAAGCAGTTCACCTGTAGCCTGTTCCCCAAGGTATACAATGGCTATAAAAGCAGGTACTATAGCCAGCAGGCGAGTAACAATACGCCTAACCCAAGGCTGTATCCTTAAACTCAGGTAACCCTCCATAACAATTTGCCCTGCAAGTGTACCGGTAATGGTAGAGCTCTGACCCGCTGCAATAAGTGCCAGCGCAAACAGTACCGAAGCCCATTCGGTTCCCAGTAAAGGAGCCAGTAACTGGTGGGCATCCTGAATATCGGCTACCCCATACATACCACTATTAAAAAAGGTAGCGGCTGCGAGTATCAATATAGCGGCATTTACAAAAAACGCCAGATTAAGTGCTATAATAGAATCGACAAAATTATAACGTAATGCCTGTTTTATTCCTTTAAACGATCGGTCAAACTTTCGGGTTTGTACCAGTGACGAGTGCAGGTACAGGTTATGCGGCATAACCGTTGCCCCTATAATACCTATGGCAATATACAGTGCGGCACTATTTGGAATAGAAGGTACAAGCCCCTTCACTACCTCACCCATATCGGGCTTGGCAAAAAACATCTCTGCCAAAAAAGAAAACCCTATAATACCGATAAGCGCTATAATGAACGCCTCCATTTTTTTGATTCCTTTATTTAAAAGGAAGAGTAACAGGAAAGTATCCAGCATAGTGATACTAACACCCCACAGTAACGGAATATCAAACAACAACTGTAAACCTATAGCCATACCCAGTACTTCGGCAAGATCACAGGCGGCTATGGCAATTTCGGCAAGACCATATAATATATAATTGACTCCTTTAGGATAGGTTTCCCTCGATGCCTGTGCCAAATCCCTACGACTAACAATTCCCAGCCTGGCACTAAGACTTTGTAAAAGCAGCGCCATAATGTTTGACATAAGCAGTACCCAAAGCAGCTTGTAACCAAACTGGCTACCACCGGCAATATCGGTCGCCCAGTTACCCGGATCCATATACCCTACGCTTATCATATAAGCCGGACCAAAAAAAGCAAGTATCTTTTTCCATACAGAAGTATTCTGTACAATATTTACCGACTCGTGTACTTCCTCCAGGGAGTGGCTGTTTTTTGTCATACTACAACGGTTTTACAAATAGGTTGGCCGCAATTTTATTAGAAACACTAAGCGGTTTGTCGTTTACTTTTAAGCTAAGTGACTGGTCAAAATGTTCGCGGGATATAATCTCTATAGCCGATCCCAATGCTATTTGCTGCTTATCCAGATATTGAAGAAAAGAAGAAGAACTGTCTTTAACGCCTACACAAATCACTTTAGTATTAAGGCTGGTTTCACTTAACAGCTGTTTTTCCATTTTGGCTATCTTACCATTACGGTCGGGTATAGGGTCACCATGCGGATCTTCCGTTGGGAAGTCCAGGAACTCGTCAAGCTTATCAATAAGTTTCTCTGATTTTATATGCTCCAGCTGTTCCGCCACATCATGCACCTCGTCCCACGAAAAGTCAAGCTTCTCCACCAGAAACACTTCCCATAACCTGTGTTTCCTTACAATCATTACAGCATGCTGCCTTCCCTTTTCAGTTAGCGAAACCCCTTGGTATTTCTTATAGGCCACCAGCTCTTTCTCGGCAAGCTTCTTCACCATATCGGTTACCGAAGACGGCTTACTTTCCATTTCATTAGCGATGGCATTGGTAGTAATACCCTTGCTATTTCCAGTAGATAAATGGTAAATAACCTTAAGGTAGTTTTCTTCAGAATATGTCATTACACGTTAATTATTAAACAAATATAAATAATTAATTTGTTATGTTGAAAAACATTTTTAGTTTTGTCTAAAAATATAGTTTGTTAAATGAAAAAATTAATTTACTCTTCCTTAATACTATCCTGCTTTTTTTCCTGGGCACAGGAAGAAGCAAGTGCTTTACCTGAAGGTAAGGTTAGTACTCCTGTTGTAAAAACACAGGGAACAGGTACAGTTAAGGGACAAATTACCGAAAAAGGAAATCCCCTGCCTTTTGCCAGTGTACATGTAAAGGAAACCGGATATGGCATCTCTGCCGATGAGAACGGTAAATACAGTATTAAACTACCGGAAGGGAATTACACTATAATAGTATCATCTGTAGGATATAAAACCAAAGAGAGAAGCATTAGTATAACCGCTAATACTGACACTGTGTTGAATGTGGATGTAGAAAGCTCATCTCTTAACTTAGACCAGGTAGTGATTACCGCCAGCCGAACACAACAAAGACGACAGGAAGCACCCGTTATTGTTACGGTTACCAACTCAGCAATATTACAGAAAACCGAATCGATAAGCCTTTCGGAAGGATTGAATTTCCAACCCGGACTACGTATGGAAACCAATTGCCAAAACTGTGGTTTCAGTCAGGTACGAATGAATGGGCTGGACGGAGCCTATTCTCAGATACTACTGGACAGCCGCCCTGTATTTTCGGCACTTAACGGTATTTACGGACTGGATCAGATTCCTGCCAACATGATTGAGCGCATTGAGGTAGTGCGTGGTGGTGGTTCGGCACTATACGGATCTAACGCTATTGCAGGTACTATAAATATTATAACCAAAGACCCCGTAGAGAATAACTTCGAAGTAAACAGCCACTTCGGGCTTATAGATGGTAAACAACCCGATAAGGCTTTATCCCTTAACGGAACCGTACTCAATGAAGACCTTACACTTGGCCTGCAGTTTTTCGGGATGTTACGCGACAGGAATCCATATGATGCCAATGACGACGGCTTTACCGAAATTACCCGTATGGAAAACCGAACGTTTGGTTTTAAAGCCTTTCACCGTTACCTGAACCGTCGTAAACTTACTGTAGACTTCCATACTATTAATGAGTTTAGACGCGGAGGTAATGAGTTAGACCTACAGCCTTTCCAGTCGGATATTACTGAACAGATCCGTTCTAAAATGACAGGTGGCGGGCTAACCTACGAGTTTACTAACGAAAACCTGGACAACAGCTTCTCCCTGTATGCCAATGCACAACAGTCAAAAAATGAAAATTTTTATGGCGGAAGGGTAGATGACGCATTCGGGAATATAGATTATGAGGAAAGTATTCGTGGTTTTGGAAACACTCAGGTAACCACTTATATCACCGGAGGGCAATGGATACATACCCAACCGGGCTTTTTAGGCGGAAGAGGTACTTTTACCACAGGTGCAGAATATAAAAGCGAACACATGACCGACCGTAAACCGGGGTATAATGCTTTTGTAGACCAGCAGTTAAACATACTGGGTATTTATGCTCAGGAAGAATGGCAGGTAAACAAAAGGCTAAAGTTACTGGGAGGCTTACGTGCCGATTTCCATAATGCAGCTCAGGAAGATGTGATAATAAACCCACGCGTAAATATATTATATGATATTAAAAAGAACCTGCAATGGCGCACCAGTTATGCCAAAGGCTTTAGGGCTCCACAGGTATTTTCAGAGGACATTCACGCCCGTATCGCTGCCGGTGAAGTTAGTCTTATCCGATTGTCAGACGGCTTAAAATCAGAAACATCACACAGCTTCCTTACCTCTCTTGACTGGAGTAAAGTTACCGAGCATCTTGAAGCAGGCGCTACGTTTGAGGTATTTTATACCCGACTGAACAATCCCTTTATACTGGAACAGATTGAAGAAACGATTTGGGAAAAACGAAATGGTGCCGGCGCAAACGTATATGGTATAAACCTTGAAGGTAAACTGGCTCCGCACGAGCAGTGGCAGTTTCAGGCAGGAGCTACTATTCAAAAAGCCATGTATGAAAAAGCGGTAGACTGGAGCGACACGGCAAACAATACCAATAAAAACTTCTTCCGTTCACCAAACTTTTACGGTAACATGATTGCCACTTATGCCCCGGTAAAACAGTTTCAAAATAATCTAACAACAGTATATACCGGAAGCATGTACGTTCCCCACTATGCAGGATATATTGCCAGTGATGAACTGTACAAATCTAAAGGTTTCTTTGAGGTAAGCTGGAAAAGCTCCTATACTTTTGATTTGCAGGACGGCTTTCAGCTACAGGCAAGTGCCGGTATACAAAACATATTCAACGCCTATCAAAAAGATTTTGATCTTGGTGCTAACCGCGATGCAAGTTACATTTATGGTCCGGGCCGACCAAGAACCATATTCATTGGCCTAAAAATAGGGACAAACCTGTTATAATTCCTCCAAATAACATCTCGGGCTTATCAGGATAAATTCATACTTTTATCGTGATAAGCCTTTTTATGAAACATTACCATTACATTTTTGCTGGAAGCGGACTTTCTGCCCTCATGACCGTTTATAAAATGGCACAGGCAGGAAAGCTGACCGATAAACCCATTTTGCTTTTAGACAGTAGCAGCAAACAGCAAAACGACCGCACCTGGTGCTTTTGGGAAAACGGAAACGGCAAATGGGACACCATTGTAAGCAAGCAATGGGACAGTGCCTGGTTTCATGGCAGTGATTTTAAAAAGAAATTGGATTTCGGGAGTTATAAATACAAAATGGTAAAAGGGATTGACTTTTACAGCCATATACTTTCAAAACTAGCTAATCACAGCAACATAACTATTGTACAGCAAAAGGTTATTAACTTTACCGATCACGATACCCATGTACAGGTAAATACCGAAGCAGAAAACTACACCTGCGATAAACTGTTTAATAGTATTTACAGTCCTGAAACCGCTGCAAAAGGAAAATATCCGGTTTTACAGCAGCATTTTAAAGGCTGGTTTATAAAAACCAAAACTCCTTTTTTTGACGACAGTAAAGCAACGTTTATGGATTTTAGTATTCCGCAAAAGGGTAACACAAGGTTTATGTATGTGTTGCCCAAGTCTCCTACCACAGCCTTACTGGAATACACTCTGTTCTCTGAACATCTTTTACCGGAGGAAGAATATGACAGTGCTATAAAAGAATACCTTACCAACCTTGGCATTACCGATTATGAAATTACCGAAACCGAAAAAGGCTGCATCCCTATGACTTCCTATCCGTTTTGGAAAAACAATACTAAAAACATACTGAATATAGGCAGCGCCGGAGGATGGACCAAAGCCAGCACGGGCTATACCTTTAAGAATACCGATAAGAAAACAGAGGAACTAATTGCTTTTCTAGGAAAGGAAACCGATTTCAGGAAATTTTATAAAAAGAACCGTTTTTGGTTTTATGATTTACTGTTACTGGATATACTGTACCGAAGCAATGAAAAAGGGGGTAGTATATTTTCGGCTATGTTTAAAAAAGGAAAAGCCTCGCTTATATTTAAGTTTCTGGATGAGGAAACCTCCCTTAGTGAAGACCTAAAGGTAATTGCTACATGCCCGAAGAGCCTTTTTGTAAAGGCCCTCCTGAGAAATATATTTTAGAATTTAAAGCTGATACCCGAGTACAAACCAATGAAGTAAGGCTTGAAGTTACCCGAACTTCCGCTAAAGGTATTTACCTGATATTTAAATGTTGGCTCAAAACTGGCCTCAAACGAATTCCAGAAATTATACTTGAATCCTACACCTAAATTGGTACTAAAGTTTACATTGTTTACATTACTTGCCTCACCAACTTCAGTACTATACCCTTGGTTAGACACAACACTCACATTATTATCGTTAAGGAAAAGCGTACTGAATCCGCCAATAAGGTTAATTCCAAACTTGCTTTTTAATAGTTTGTATGACATTTCAAGCGGCACCTCTATGTAACCCATTTTCTGTACCATTTGCCCTTCAAAACTTTGATTAGAAAAAATGTTAGAAGCAAAAGTAACTGCCGTTCCGGCACCTGGTCCGTTTGTAATAACACCCTGCACATCTCCGTTATTAGGTCCTTGGGTTTGTACAACAATATTAGCAGCTCTACCGGCAGCTACAACATTATTTGTACCACCATCTATAGATGCGTAATAAGCAATATCATTAGTTGAATAGCTAAGGTTTACCGTATTTATTCCCGAACGCACCGAAAGCCTGTCGGTAATAGCATAATCAATACCCACACCATAACTCATATCGGCATCATAGTTTTTACTGTTTGATGCAAACTGCGCATCTATAGGCGAACCCTGAGACATAGAGTTATAGAACAACGGAGCAACCTGTGGCTTAATGTTCCATTTGTAGTTTTTAACCGCATCGGCTACAGCCTCGTCTTCGTCTTTCTCTTCCTGCATTTTACGGAACAGTTCCTCCAGCTCGTTTTCGGCTTCTGTATCAACTGCAGTTGTATCTGTTTCAGCAGTGGCATCAGCCAGTTCACTATTTTGAGCATCTATAGGGTTGCTCAGTAAATTCTCTCCCTCTTGGATATTTATAAGATTATTTTCTTCTCCAACAGTATTTCCGTTTGTATCGTTACCCGATACAGCGCCATTAGTATTTTGCTGATTTTGCTCCTGACTGTTTACCGCAACACCGGCATCATTACCATTGTTACTAATTCTGTTAGTATCAATCAGGTCATTATTATTTCTCTCCTGGTTTAAAGGAGAAACACCTCCGCTATCATTACCCAAACCTGAAGTCCTGCTATTGTTGTTTTGTTGTGCAACAGCACGGTTAGCATCCTGCTGAGTGGCAGGCATACCGTTCTCGGTTATAACCGCATTACGGTTAGTGATGCTCCCTGGTTTATCAGTGTTTGAAGTCTGATTTGTATTATTACCAGCCTTGTTTGCTGTGTTATTATCATAAGCAACGGCATTATTACTACTGTTATTCCTGTTGGTAATTACAGGACTATCGGTATTAATAAAGCTATTGTTGTTATTTGTTGTGTTTGAAACATTACCTCCCTGTTGTTCGGTAGCCGTATTGTTATGAGAACCAAAACCATTTTGCCCGTTTTGGTTTAGCGTAGTATCATCAGTGGCATCACTTGTGGTAACCACGGCATTTTCGGCATCAGTGGCAGGCACTATGCTATTATTGTTATTATCCTGTTTGTTTTGTTTAGCACCGTCTAATACTACTTTGTTGGTATTAGTATCAATACCATCACCATCTTTATCCCCTCCGGTAAATAACGGAAGCGTAAGCAGCATACCTATTATAAGGGCAGCAGCAACACCACCCATTCTGAACCAGATAGGTATAACTCTTCTTTTCTTTTTCTCAGGCTGAAGTTCGGCTTCAATTTTTCCCCATAGCTCGTCGGGCGGAGCTACCTCAAAGTCTTTAAACTTCTCCTGAAATAATCTGTCTATGTGTTTTTTTTCACTCATTTTGCCGACTGTACTTTAGTCCCGCTCTTGTGAGCTTCAATTTTTTCCTTCAATATTATTCTTGCCCTTGCAAGGTTTGATTTAGAGGTACCCACTGTTATACTGAGCATCTCTGCAATTTCTTTATGCGAAAATCCGTCTGTCACATATAGGTTAAAAACCATCCTGTACCTATCGGGCAACTGCTGTATCACAGAAAGCAGAAAATCCATCGATATAGAGTCATCTTCAATCTCCAGGCTGTCTTCCTCGTCAGGAATATTTTCGTTAACCAGTTCTACAACACCTTCTGTCCTGTATTTTTGAAGAACGTTGTTTACCATTACCCTTTTTGCCCATCCCTCAAATGAGCCCTGAAAGCGGTACTGTCCAATTTTTTTGAATATTAGCAGGAAACCGTCCTGCAAGTTGTCCTGAGCATCTTCATAATTGCGCGAGTATTTAAGGCATACTGCAAACAGCTTTGAGGCAAAAAGCCTGTAAAGCTGCTCCTGCGCCTTAATACTGTTGTTTTGGCAATCCTGTATTATCTGCTCAAGCCCCAATAGATTTATGTTTTAGCAATTATTACTACTGTGCTAGCGGTACCTCCATCTCCATGTAGGTGTTATGTCCGTCGGCATTTTTACCCGTATAAAACTTAAACAGGTATGAGGTTCCGGTATAATCAGGATTACATGAAAATGTAAACGAAGCCTCTTCGGGCTCTACATCTTCAAGGCTTTCACAATTAGCATCTTCAATAACCAGTGTTTGCACGGCTATTACAAGCGCATTACCGTCCTGACTATAATAGAACCCATCATAAAAATAACAGTCTGTAGGCCTTTTGTACTTTACATTTATCTCATAGGTTTCCCCGTGCACAAAGTATTCCGGCATAGTTACTTCCACGGCAGGTACAAACTGCACATGAAACTGCGGATTATCCTCGTCCATTGAGCATGAAGTGATTAAAAATAAAGTAACAAAAAACAAAACCAGCTTTCTCATAAAAACCTTTTCAATTCCATTATACAAATATGATGCTAAAATGCACAAAAGGTTGCGTTTAAACACAAAAAAACCCGAAAAAATTCGGGTTTTTAACTTTATCTAGGCAACACTTGCTTTAATTGCCTCTTTAATTTTCTCTTCCAGTTCATCGGCGAGTTCCGGGTTATCCTTAATCAGGGACTTCACAGCATCCCTTCCCTGCCCCAGTTTTGTATCACCATAGCTAAACCACGAACCTGATTTCTTAACGATGTCAAACTCAACCGCAAGATCCAGTATCTCACCCGTTTTGCTTACCCCTTCGCCATACATAATGTCGAACTCGGCAGTTTTAAACGGTGGTGCTACTTTGTTTTTAACAATTTTTACTTTAGTACGGTTACCTATTACATTGTCACCATCTTTAATTTGAGATGAACGACGAATATCAAGCCTTACCGAAGCATAAAACTTAAGTGCGTTACCACCCGTAGTGGTTTCAGGGTTACCAAACATAACACCAATTTTTTCACGAAGCTGGTTAATAAAAAATACTGTACAGTGTGTTTTACTAATGGTAGCGGTTAGCTTACGTAACGCCTGAGACATAAGACGTGCATGCAGACCCATTTTTGAATCTCCCATTTCACCTTCAATCTCACTTTTTGGCGTAAGTGCCGCAACCGAGTCAATCACCACAATATCAATAGCGCCCGAACGGATAAGGTTTTCGGCAATTTCCAGTGCCTGCTCCCCGTTGTCCGGTTGTGATATGATAAGATTCTCAATATCTACTCCTAATTTTTCGGCATAATGACGATCAAAAGCATGCTCGGCATCCACAAACGCAGCGATACCACCGGCTTTTTGCGCTTCGGCAATAGCGTGCAGGGTAAGGGTTGTTTTACCCGATGATTCCGGACCGTATATCTCTATTATCCTTCCGCGCGGGTACCCGTTTACCCCAAGGGCAAGGTCTACTCCCAGCGATCCCGAAGGGATAACCTCCACTTCCTCTACGGCCTGGTCGCCCAGTTTCATTACCGTACCTTTACCATATGCCTTGTCCAGTTTATCCAGCGTTAGCTGCAGTGCCTTTAATTTGGCTTCTTTATCTCCGCTCATGTTTTGCTTATTAATTTCCAGTAAAATTAGTGCTTTTTTTTGTCGTAGCAATATTAATAGAAAAAAATCTTATATGAAAATTTTCTTTTAAAAATGTTAAAATAAATTTTTAGATTTATCAAGATTTAAAAATACCTTACCAAGATGATAAAAGATAGTAAAGTTATACAAGCTGTCTCTAGCATTTCACAAAGAGCGGAAAGACAAAGGGATATAAGCAAAATAATTGATTCTTATGTAGAAGTAGGTATCCTCCCACAACTTATAAACAATAACAATCAAATTTTATACGGTAGAAGAGGAACTGGGAAGACTCATATTTTAAGAATTTTAGAAGACACTATAAATAAGTCTCCTAGTAAAACTACTTGTTATATCGACTGTAGATTCTTAGGTAGCTCACCTCAGTTTACAGATCGTACAATGTCAATTGAATATAGATGCTCGTCTTTATTTACTGATATTTTAAATGAAATATTTGATTCTATATTAAATTATATTGCTCACAATCCAAATAAAAATTCAGATTTAGCTTTAGAATCCCTAGCTTCTCTCTCAAAGGCTTCAATAGAGGAAATTCAAAAATCAAAAAAAATCACTAATAGAGAAAAAGGAGTTAAAGAAAAACTGTCTGAAAATAATATTAGTATCTCGCCTTCAAATATTGATGTTAATTTTAAAAATGGTAGCACAAAGAGTAATGAAAATGAAAGAACTACCGAATTTGAAACCGAAGAATTTGAAAAAATAGTTTTCCCAGACTTACATCATTATTTACAACGGGTATTAAAAGAAGCTGAAGCCGATCTATTCCTCATCATAGATGAGTGGTCTGCTATACCTTTCGACATCCAACCATATCTTGCAGAGTTTTTAAAAAAGTCTTTTATTCCTGTCCCAGAGGTCATTTTAAAAATCGGGGCTCTTGAGTATAGATCAAGTTTTACAATTCCAAGAGAAAAACATAATTATATAGGTTTTGAATTGGGAAGCGACATAAGCACAAATCTTGATATTGATGAATATTTTGTATATGATAGAAACCCTAGTGAGATAACTAATACTTTTTCTGAAATTTTATTTAAACATATAAAATCTGAACTTCCAGAAAATTATTTATATGAAAATTATGGAATAAAAACTAACAAACATCTCTTACAAACATTATTCACAGGAAGTCCCTCTTTTGATGAGTTAGTTAGAGCTTCAGAAGGAGTTGTAAGAGATTATATAAATATTTTTACTCTCGCTTTTTTTGATGCTCAAAGAAAAAACTCTTCTAATATAGACAAAAAGATTGTAGTAGAAGCTAGTCGACAATGGTTTGAAAATGATAAAGCTAAAAACCTTGATAATGTTTTACACGAAAAGATTCGCTTAATTATTGACGAAGTAATAGGCAAGAAAAAGGCTAGATCTTTCTTAGTGTCTAGAACGTTAGAGCAAAATTCTATTATCCAAAAATTATTTGACGCAAGAGTTATCCATATTGTTAAGAGAGGATATTCTGACAAAGACAATCCAGGAATTAGGTATAATATTTATTCTCTTGATTATGGGACTTATGTTGATTTAATAAACACAAGTAAACAACCACAAATTGAATTTGAATTCAATGAAGAAGAATCAGATGAATTCGTAGTTCCATTCGATGATAAAAGAAGTATAAGAAGAATTATACTTACAGAACAACATTTAGAATAGTACCAAAAAAATAACTCTATTTGCCAATTAACTGATTTTCCCTATCTTTGCCGCCCGGTTCTTCCATTTAGAGCCTGGAATATAGATACATAGATATCACATAACTTTCTGAAACTTAAATTTTTGTATAGCATGCAACTGTTCAACACTTTAAGCGCCGAAGAAAGAGCCGAGCTTATAGAGCAATCGGGCAAGCAGCGCCTTACGCTGTCTTTCTACGCTTACGCGCACATTCAAGATCCGCAACAATTTAGAGACGACCTGTTCAAGGCTTGGAACCAACTGGAGGTTTTAGGTAGGATATACGTGGCTAAAGAGGGTATTAACGCCCAGCTTTCGCTTCCTGCCGATAATTTTTACACCTTTAAAGACCACCTGGACACTTACCCGTTCATGAAAGACATCAGGCTAAATGTGGCGGTAGAGCAGGACGACCTTTCGTTCCTGAAACTTACCATCAAAGTGCGTAGCAAGATTGTTGCCGATGGCCTTAACGATGATACTTTTGACGTAACCAATAAAGGGGTACACCTTAAAGCAAACGAGTTTAACTCCATGCTTAGCGACCCTAACACTATAGTGGTGGATATGCGTAACCACTACGAGAGCGAAATAGGTCACTTTGTTGGTGCTATTAAACCCGATGTTGATACTTTTAGAGAATCCCTACCCATTATAGAAAACCAGTTAGCCGAGCATAAAGACGATAAAAATCTGTTAATGTACTGCACAGGGGGTATTCGTTGTGAAAAGGCAAGTGCTTTCTTTAAGCACAAAGGGTTTAAAAACGTATACCAGCTTGAGGGTGGTATTATTGAATACACCCGTCAGGTAAAAGCCGAAGGTATAGAAAGTAAATTTATAGGTAAAAACTTTGTATTCGACCACCGTTTGGGTGAGCGTATTACCGATGATATTGTATCGCAGTGCCACCAGTGCGGTAAGCCGTGTGACAACCACACCAACTGTGCTAACGAGGCGTGTCACCTATTGTTTATTCAGTGTGACGACTGTAAGGCTGCCAGCGAAAACTGCTGTAGTGAAGCCTGCCAGGATGTAATACACATGCCTGAAGAGGAGCAAAAAGCACTTCGCCGCGGTATTATGAACGGTAACATGATTTTCAAAAAAGGAAAATCAGACAGGCTTACTTACAAAAAAACCGGCGATGCCGTAACGAGCACTCCGCTTGCTAAGGCAAAAACGGTTAAAAAAGTGAGAAAAGTGCTTGTTGGCAAGGGAGACCACTACTTTACAAAAGCATCTATCGCACAGTTTACCATAGAGAACCACGAGCTTAATGCCGGAGATAAAATCATGATTGTTGGCCCTAGCACAGGGGAACAGGAACTGGTTTTAAACAAAATGTTTGTTAACGGTAAAGAGGGTACTACTGCGGTAAAAGGTGACAGGGTTACCTTTGAGGTTCCGTTCAGGATACGCCTTTCAGACAAGCTGTTTAAGGTTACCGAATAAAACATATACCACATACATACAAAAGCCCGCACATTGTGCGGGCTTTTTTTATTACAGGCACTGATAATCAGGCTTCACAACCGGCTTTGCGCTTTATGATTACATTCACGAAATATTAGGTTAAAAATACTATCTTTACACACAAAATCGTTTAAGAATCAGTAGCGGTTTCATCCGCGATCAATATATATTTTAGAAATTATGGCATGTACAAACTGTTCTACGGGCTCCAAAGACGGAACGCCCAAAGGATGTAAAAATAATGGGACTTGTGGGACGGACAGTTGTAACAAACTTACTGTTTTTGACTGGCTTTCTAACATGAGCCTCCCGGGTGGTGAAGAGACGTTTAATTGTGTGGAGGTTCGCTTTAAAAACGGAAGAAAAGACTTTTACAAAAATAACGATAAACTTACGCTAAGCATGGGCGACATTGTCGCTACCGAAGCTTCGCCGGGTCACGATATAGGTATTGTAACCCTAACCGGGGAACTGGTTAAGGTACAAATGAAAAAAAAGAACGCAGATCCAAACGGGGAGGTACTTAAAATATACCGTAAAGCAACCCAAAAGGATATTGATATATGGAGCGAAGCCCGCAACAGGGAAGAACCTATGAAGGTTATTGCCCGCGAGCTGGCTATTAAGCTTAACCTTGAAATGAAGATATCAGACATCGAGTTTCAGGGCGATGGCTCTAAGGCTACGTTCTACTATACGGCTAACGACCGTGTGGACTTCCGTCAGCTAATTAAAGATTATGCCAGGGAGTTTGGTATCAGGATCGAGATGAAGCAGGTTGGTTTCCGTCAGGAAGCAGCAAGGCTTGGAGGTATCGGTTCCTGCGGTAGGGAGCTTTGCTGTTCTACATGGTTAACTGACTTTAGGAGTGTAAACACCTCTGCAGCGCGTTACCAGCAACTTTCGCTAAATCCGCAAAAACTGGCAGGACAGTGTGGTAAGCTTAAATGCTGCCTTAACTACGAGCTGGATACTTATCTTGATGCGCTTAAAGAATTACCGGATCTTGACACTAAGCTATACACCGAAAAAGGTGATGCTATTTGCCAAAAAGTAGATATTTTTAAAGGACTTATGTGGTTTGCCTACACTAATAATATGGCACACTGGCATGTTATTAGTGCCGATCAGGTTAAGGAAATTGTAGACCTTAATAAGGAACACAAGCGTATTGCTGCATTAGAGGATTATGCTGTTGAGCCGGATACTACAAGCGAAGAAAGCATTGAGAAGAGCTTCCAGAATGTGGTGGGTCAGGATAGTCTTACGCGTTTCGATAAACCGAAAAACAAAAAGAAAAAACCTGTTTCTAAAAAGAAAAAGGTTACCGCTGATGCTCCGGCAACAGAGAGGCCTGCAAAAACAGCTAAGCCTAACCAAAACCGTAATAACGGCAACGGCGGCAATAATAAACCTGCTAACAAACAGCAGGGAGGCGGTGCTCCTAAAGAAGGAGGTAACAGGCCAAACAATAAACAGGGAGGTAATAACAACAGGAGGAAAAAACCTTCTAACAACAATAATAATAAACCATCATCTGATAATAAAAATGCTGATAAGAAATAGCCTTATAGCCTTAGGACTGCTTTTCCTTACCGCATCTTGCGACAAAAAGCGCGTATTTGACGACTACAAGGCCTTTAACGGCACATGGAATAAAGACAGTATCGTTTCGTTTCAGTTTGAACAAAACGATACCGTTACTCCTTACAATATGTTTGTTAACATAAGAAACAACAACAATTACCCGTTTAATAATATATTCCTTATTGTAAACCTGGAACAGCCAAACGGTATTACAGTTACCGATACACTGGAATACATGATGGCAAACCCCGATGGTTCGCTTATGGGTAAAGGTTTCTCTGATGTTAAGGAAAGTAAACTTTGGTACAAGGGCTTTGAGGGCGAATATAATTTCCCTAAAGCCGGTAACTACACCGTGAACATTGAACAGGCGGTTAGAAAATCGGGCAGTATACCCGGTGTAGAGGAGCTGGAAGGCGTTACCGAAGTAGGTTTCAGGATAGAATCTAAAGAAGAATAAAAACATAGTTATGGCAACAAAGAAAAAGGGTGCTGCAAATAACAATAAGCAACCGGAGAATTTCTCTAAGTACATTAAAACATTCTGGAAGATATACATCGTTGGGGTACTGATGGCTGTATTCTTTTTCCTTTTTGCTTCGTGGGGGCTGTTTGGTCACATGCCTACCTTCGAGGAGCTGGAAAATCCGGAATCTAATGTTGCTACCGAGATTATTTCTTCAGATGGTGAAACATTGGGTAAATTCTATACCCAAAACCGTACTCCGGTAAAGTTTGCCGATTTGCCACAAAATCTTGTTGATGCATTAACCTCAACAGAGGATGAGCGTTACTACGATCACTCGGGCATCGATGCCAGGGGTACTATGAGAGCCGTTGTGTTTTTAGGACGTGATGGTGGTGCCAGTACTATTACCCAACAGCTTGCCAAAAACCTTTTTCATGGTGAAGGTTCTAAAAACCTTATCATGAGGATAATCCAGAAAGCTAAAGAATGGGTTATAGCTACCCGACTGGAAAAACAATATACTAAAGACGAAATTCTTGCCATGTACCTTAACACGGTAGATTTTGTTAATCAGGCCGTAGGTATACGTTCGGCTGCAAAAATATACTTTGGTAAAGAGCCTAAAAACCTTACAGTAGAAGAGTCGGCTGTAATTGTAGGTATGCTTACCAACCCTTCCCGATTTAACCCTAAATCACATCCTGACCGATCTAAATACAGAAGAGACATTGTTTTTCATCAGTTAGCGAAAAACGATTTTATTACCGAAGAGGAGAAAAAAGCATTACAGGCTAAACCTATTGAACTACACTATAGCCCGGAAACGCATAACGAAGGTATTGCCACTTACTTCCGTGAATACCTAAGGGAATTTATGGGTAAATGGGTAAAGGATAACCCTAAAGAAGACGGAACCGAATATAACATTTACAAAGACGGTTTAAAGATATATGTAACCATTGACTCCCGCATGCAAAAGTATGCTGAGGAAGCAGTACAGGAACACCTTGCTAACCTGCAGGAACAGTTTTTTATTGATAACAAAAACAATAAAAACGCTCCTTTCAGAAATATCTCTCAGGAAGAGACAAAAAGGATAATGGAAAGGGCAGCAAAAAACTCTGATCGCTGGAGAATGATGAAGGCCGAAGAGAAAAGCGACGAAGAAATACGTAAGTCATTTGATGTAAAAACCAAAATGAGAATTTTTACATGGAAGGGTGAAAAAGATACCATTATGACTCCTATGGATTCCATAAGGTATTACAAAAACTTCCTGCAAACCGGTATGATGTCTATGAGGCCACAAACCGGTCATGTTATGGCATGGGTAGGCGGTATAGATTATAAATACTTCCAGTACGACCACGTAGCACAGGGAGCAAGACAGGTAGGTTCTACCTTCAAACCATTTGTATATGCTACAGCTATAGAGCAGTTGCACATATCTCCTTGTGACTCTATTAACGATTCGCCTTATACCATGCCAAAAGGTAAGTTTGGTATTGAGCAGCCATGGAGTCCAAGAAACTCTGACGGAAAATACAGAGGTATGATTCCGTATAGTGAAGCACTTGCAAACTCTGTAAACACGGCTTCGGCAAAACTTATGGAACGTGTAGGTCCAAAAACAGTAGTAGACCTTACCCATCGTTTAGGTATTACATCAAATATACCTGAACAGCCTGCTATCGCACTGGGTGCTGTAGATGTTACCGTAAGCGAAATGGTTGCTGCCTATAGTACTTTTGCTAATCAGGGACTATACATCAAACCAATAGTAATTACACGTATTGAAGATAAAAACGGAGTAGTACTTTACCAGCCGGTAGCAAAACCGGTAGAGGTATTTAATAAAGATATTGCTTATACAGTTATTAAACTTCTTGAAGGTGTTACCCAAAGCGGATCTGGTAGAAGGCTTCGATTTGGTAAAATAAACACTGAGGTTTATAAACGTATAACAGGACACCCGTACCAGTTCTCTAACCCTATTGCAGGTAAAACAGGTACAACACAAAACCAGTCGGACGGTTGGTTTATTGGTATGGTACCCGATTTAGCAACAGGGGTTTGGGTAGGTAACGACGACCGTGCAGCCCATTTTAGGTCTATTACATACGGACAGGGTGCTACCATGGCACTGCCAATATGGGCATTATACATGAAAAAATGTTACAATAATGCTGACCTTGTTGTTTCAGATAAAGACTTTGAACGTCCGAAAAATCTAACTATAGACGTGGACTGTAAAGAGAAGAAAGAAACAGAAGTGGATTCCACCGCAGTAAAACAAATAGATTTAAGCGAATTCTAAATCTCATAAAAAAACGCCCTTCAAGAGGGCGTTTTTTTATATATTTATCCCTCAAAACTAAAATACATTGTATGATTAATAAAAAAGTACAAAACGTTGAGGAAGCTTTACGCGATATAAAAGACGGGATGACTATAATGCTGGGTGGTTTTGGCCTTAGCGGTATTCCTGAAAACAGTATTGCCGAACTGGTAAAAAAAGGCACTACTAACCTAACCTGTATTTCAAACAATGCCGGAGTAGACGATTTTGGTCTGGGACTATTACTACAGAAAAAACAAATCAAAAAAATGATTTCTTCTTATGTGGGTGAGAATGCCGAGTTTGAAAGACAAATGTTAAGCGGTGAGCTTGATGTTGAACTTACTCCACAGGGAACACTGGCAGAAAAATGCCGTGCTGCACAGGCAGGTATCCCTGCATTCTATACTCCTGCCGGATATGGTACCGAAGTTGCAGAAGGTAAAGAAGCGAGAGAGTTTAACGGTAAAATGCATATTCTTGAAGAGGCTTATAAAGCCGATTTTGCTATAGTAAAAGCCTGGAAAGGTGACGAAGCAGGTAACCTTATTTTTAAAGGTACTGCCAGAAACTTTAACTCCTGTATGGCAGGGGCAGCAACAATAACTGTTGCCGAAGTAGAAGAACTGGTTCCTGCGGGTGAGCTTGACCCTAACCAAATACATATTCCGGGGATATTTGTGAAGCGTATTTTTAAAGGAGAAAAATACGAGAAAAGAATTGAGCAACGTACAACCAGAAAACGTAATTAATCATGGCATTAGGTAAAGAGCAAATCGCAAAAAGAATAGCAAAAGAAGTTAAAGACGGATACTTTGTTAACCTTGGTATTGGTATCCCAACCCTGGTTGCCAATTACGTAAGGGAAGATATATCGGTAGAATTCCAAAGTGAGAACGGTGTACTGGGCATGGGTCCTTTCCCGTTTGAGGGAGAAGAGGATGCCGATGTTATTAATGCAGGTAAACAAACCATAACCACATTACCGGGTGCTTCATTTTTTGATTCGGCAATGAGTTTTGGTATGATCCGCGGACAACACGTAGACCTTACTATTTTAGGAGCTATGGAAGTGGCTGAGAACGGAGATATTGCCAACTGGAAAATTCCGGGTAAAATGGTAAAAGGTATGGGTGGTGCTATGGACTTAGTAGCTTCTGCCGAAAACATCATCGTAGCCATGATGCATGTTAACAAAGCCGGAGAATCAAAACTATTAAAAAGATGTTCGCTACCGTTAACCGGTGTGGGCTGTGTAAAGAAAATAGTTACCGAACTGGCAGTTCTTGAAATAGTACCCGAAGGTTTTAAACTATTGGAACGTGCACCAGGCGTAACTGTTGAAGATATTAAAAATGCTACCGAAGGAACACTGATTGTTGAAGGTGATATTCCTGAAATGGTAATAGACTAATTGTTCATACAATTATAATACAGTATCAACCTGCAAGGTTTAAAAACCTTGTAGGTTTTTTTATTCATTCTTTTGTCTTGACACTAAAGAACCAAAAAGTCAAGGCAGAGGCTCCTTAGGCTAAAAATTATTGCAATCGGTTAAACGATCCGAACTCACCTTCGGCTCAAACAGCGGATACTTATTAACACCTCTTTGTCATTTCGACGAAAGGAGAAATCTCTGAAATTCATCAGTTGGGCTTACAGCCTCGTGTCTCGACTTCATTGCATTACGCTCGAAATGGAAAATTCAAGTAGCTTATTTACTTCTTCCTAAAGCTGCAAAAAGTAAAATTCTGTATTGTATCAAACGGGGTTTTATGATCTAGGTTAATACATTCTATAGTATCAAAATAAGATTCAAAGCGTGAAGCTAAACCTTCCTTAGAGTATTGCTTAATTTCGATACCGCTGCATTTTAAAGGTCCGTTTTCCGAGAAGGTTCCTATAACCGCAATACCATTATCGGCAATGGCTTTCACGGCATTGCTAATATAATTAGCAACATCATTATCATTGGTTAAAAAATGAAAAGCGGCACGGTCAAACCAAAAATCATATTTTTCGGCAGGAGTGAATTCGGTAATATCACTCACTATCCAGTTCACTTTACCGGCATTATCACCTAATCTTTCCTTTGCTCTTTCTAAAGAGGCTTCTGATATATCCAAAACCGTAATATTGGTATACCCCGACTCCAAAAGCGCATCGGCAAAAAAGCTGTCCCCTCCGCCTATATCAATAATCTTTGAGTTCTTAGGTAAATTAAATTTTTGTACACAACTCAAAGCCGTTTCGGGATTGGGCTGATACCAACTTACCTCGTTAAGCTGTTTTGTAGTATATATATTTTCCCAGTGTTTCTTTCTGTCAAATTCGGTAGTCATCATCAGTTTCCTTTTGGTATCGCTTCAATAAGCTTTTTAGTATATTCCTTTTCCGGATGTTCATACAGTGCATCGGCCTCATTCATTTCCTCAATCTGTCCCTTATTCATTACCAATACCTGATCGCTCATATATTTTACAACGGCAAGGTCGTGCGAAATAAAAATATAGGTAAAACCAAAGTTCTCCTTTAACTCATTAAGCAGGTTGAGTACCTGTGCCTGAACCGAAATATCCAATGCAGAAACCGATTCGTCACAAACTATAAGTTTGGGCTGTAATGCTATGGTACGGGCTATCCCCACACGCTGACGCTGCCCTCCCGAAAACTCGTGCGGATAACGGTTAAAATGTTCTTCTCCCAGTCCTACCCTGTTAAGTATTTCGATGGTTTTTTCCCTTCGTTCCGTATCGTTTTTATACAGCCTGTGCACCTTCATAGGTTCCATTATGGCTTTACCCACAGTTATCCTTGGGTTTAGGGACGAATAAGGATCCTGAAATATAATTTGTATTTCCTTACGGAGTTCCCTTATCGCAGATGTACTGAGTTTGGTAAGATCCTGTCCTTTGTATAAAATACTTCCGGCAGTGGCTTTCTCCAGTTGCAGTATGGCATTACCCAGTGTAGATTTACCACAACCCGACTCGCCCACCAATCCCAGTGCTTCACCTTCATAAATTTTAAAGCTTACATCATTCACAGCTTTAAATTTTACATCACGACCAAACAATCCGGCTGATGAAACATATTCTTTATCCACATTAATTACCTCCAGTAATGGTGGCTTGCTGTATAGCTTTTCGTGCTCTTCCTTACGCTGTTGCGGGGTCACCTCGGTTTTATCAACTGTCCCTTCAAGGTAATCCTGAATGGTAGGCAGTCTTTTAAGGCGTACATCCAGCGATGGCCTCGAGTTTATAAGCGCTTTGGTGTAGGTATGCTTCGGGTTCTCAAATATCTCTGTTGCTACTCCTTGCTCTACAATATTACCTTTGTACATTACCAGTACCCTATTGGCAATTTCAGATACAAGCGACAGGTCGTGCGAAATGAATATAATACTCATTTTAGTTTCCTGTTGCAGCTCTTTAAGTAATAGTATTATTTCTTTTTGTACGGTAACATCGAGTGCTGTTGTAGGCTCATCGGCAATAAGTATTTTGGGCTTACAGGCAATAGCCATGGCTATCATGACCCTTTGCTTTTGCCCTCCCGAAATTTCGTGCGGATAACGGTTGTATATCTTTTCGGGGTTTGGGAGTTTTACCTTTTCAAAAAGGGAAAGTACCGTTGCCTTAATTTCTTTTTTTGAGAGTGAAGTATGTTCCTTTAATATTTCCTCTACCTGATAACCGCATTTAAGCGACGGGTTAAGCGAACTCATAGGTTCCTGGAATATCATGGCAATATCATTACCTCTAACATTCCTCATCTCACGTGTGGTTAACTGCGAGATGTCTCTGCCTTCAAAAGCAATACTTCCCTGTGTTACCTGTAGTATACCTTTAGGCAGCAGTCCCATTACCGCCAGTGAAGTAACCGATTTACCACTACCCGATTCGCCCACTATACCCAGTATCTCATTTTGCTCCAGTGTAAAGGTGCTGTCGTGCACAATGGGTGTCCATTGTCCTTCTTTCCTGGCCGAGATTGTTATATGGTTTATATTTAGCAGGCTATCGCTCATGTGGTAAAATTAAAGGTTTCCTAAAAATAGGTTTGTAACAAAAGTAACCTTTTATACGTGTATTATTTCCTCTTCTATTAAAAGGTCCTCACGACGGAAACGTAGTAATATCTGTGCTACCGCTATAACGTCCTTTTCACAGTAGGTTACAATACGGTCTATATCTTTTTCTATGTAATACACCTCGCCTACCTGGCTACCGTCTATATCTCCTTTTGGCGAAGGTATACCCAGTACTTTGGTAAGCAGTTTTAATGAGGTAAAACTTTTATAATCACCAAACTTCCATAACTCCATAGTGTCCAAATGTGGTACTTCCCACGGTTTTTTACCAAAAAGGTTCAGCTTGTTAGGGATGGTAATTCCGTTTATTATCATCCTTCGGGCTATAAAGGGAAAATCAAATTCCTTGGCATTGTGCCCGCACATAATGTGTTGTGGCTGACTGAAATGATTATTAAGCAGGTTACTAAAATCCTTTAATATCTTATCTTCCTCCCCAAAAAAGGAGGTAACCCTAAAATGCCTTATGTCACCACGAAAAGTAAAGAACCCCGCCGAAAGACAAACTATCTTACCAAACTCAGCCCAAATACCGGCACGGTCATAAAACTCCTCGGGAGTATATTCATCCCTGCGCTGGTAAGCCGTTTTTTGTTCAAACAGCGATTGTGTTTCCTCGTCCAGTAAACCAAAGTGCCTTTCCTCCGGAACGGTTTCAATATCTAAAAAAAGTATATTTTCAAGGTTTATCCTCTCTATCATAAATTATTCCTCCTTTTGGGCTTCTTCCATAGTCATTTGCAGGCTGTTGCCTTTACCCTCATCCGGTTTAAGCATTCCCATCATTTTATAAGCCTCATCTACATATACATAAAAGTCGTTACTATGAGGGTCCTGCACTGTTTGTAATCCTTTAGTATGGCCTAGGCGTACAATAATCACATTATCCTGTGGCACTACAATTACAAACTGACCCAAATGCCCTCGCATGTAATACATTTTTTTGTTTAGGTACTGGTTTATCCACCAACCGTAACCGTATTGTGGTGACTGCGGGAAACGCGGTGTTACCATTTTGTTCACGTAAGCCGAATCGATAATCTGGTTACCGTTCCAGTTTCCTTCATGCAGAAACAGTTTACCAAAACGGGCAAAGTCGCGCGCATTACTGGCAAAACAGCAGTAGGCTTTTTCAATTCCGTTTGGTTCATCAAGCTGCCATAGTGCAGGGTTTTCGGCACCCATAGGTTTCCAGAATTTATCCGATACATATTCTGACAGTGTTTGCCCAGTAGCTTTGGTAAGCACCATAGCCAAAAGTTCGGTAGCACCACTTACATACACAAACTCTTTACCCGGCTCCTGGGTTACTTTAACATCAAGCACCGTTTGCGGGAGATTATCATCAAAGTAAGCACGGGTAGTTACCGAAAACGGACTACTGTACTGCTCACCCCAGTCTAAACCTGTAGCCATAGATGAAAGGTCGCCCACTGTAAGTTCTGCCGCATAACCTTCTTTATATTCAGGATAAAAATCAGATACTTTTTGGTCAACGCCTTTTATCTTCCCTTCCATAATAGCTTTAAAAAGTGCTGCCGAAACAATACTTTTTGCCATTGAGAACGAATTGGTTTTAGAATCCTTACCATAACCATCGTAATAGCTTTCATGCCAAATACTGTCGTTTTTAATAACAAGGTAAGCTACCGTTCCCAGTTTTTGGTGGGTATCTTCCAATCTTTCGGTTGCAGGAACTTTGTTATAATCAGCGTGGGTTGCCCAGGGTTGTCCTGTACCGTTTTCCACTACACGGTTATCAAAATATTCGTAGTCGTCCAAAAAGGCTGTAGTTTTACCGTTAAGGTATACTACTCTTACCGCTTTTATTAAATAGTCTACATTAAATATATATAGTAATGCTACTATGGCTGCAATGATTACAACAAGCCATATAATGAATTTTTTAAGAAATCTCATTGGGTTGGTTTTAATGACTATGGTTACGAATTTACATAATTTTTGCTACCATAGCATCAAACCGGTGTGCGGAATATGTTAAGAAAAAACCGATTTAGAAAAGGGACTGCTGCTTTACAGGGTTTTCATGCTCCAAGAGCCATTTTTTACGCCACAGTCCGCCCGCATACCCTGTAAGCGAACCATCGCTCCCTATAACACGGTGGCAGGGCACTACTATCCATAATGGGTTTTTACCATTAGCACTTGCCACGGCTCTTATAGCTTTTACATCTCCCAGTTTTATGGAAAGTTCCTGGTAGGAAGTGGTTTTCCCAAAAGGGATTTCCAGCAGGGCATTCCAAACTTTTTTCTGGAAATCAGTACCATGAGGATTAAGCTTAAAACTAAAATCATTTCGGTTACCGTTAAAATATTCCTGTAACTGTTGGACTGCATCTTGCAGTTCCTGTGGTATGGTTTCAGATTGTTTGATATCCTTATCATCCAGAACAGAAATTTTAGATACACCCTCTCCGTCCCCTTCTATAAGGGTAATACCAAGTGGCGACTGTATAAATGCCTTTTCCATGATAAGGATATTTTAAAGAGTTAAGAAAACCTACTTAATCTTCGGCTTCCAGTTCAAATATTTCGTTTACACTTATTTTAAACAACTGTGACAGCTTTAATGCCAATGCGGTTGAAGGTACATACTTACCCTTTTCCATGGCATTAATAGTTTGCCTGCTCACACCTATTTTATCGGCAAGATCCTGTTGTGTAAAATTATGTATGGCGCGTTGTACTTTTATATTATTCTTCATCTGTCCCTGCCTTGTTTAGTTTATAAATATTGTAGCGAAACAGGAGTATAAAGATAAGAAGCTGTGACAACATTGCCCCCATTAATACATCTAAAAATGGCATTCCGTAAATAAAAGTATAACAAATAAGTATGATACTGTAATTAATTATAGTAGACCACGCCAAACTGTGCAAGCGGACTGATGCCACCATTTCATCTTCATATCGTTCTTTTGAAAAAGCATAAATGATACCGGCAGGAATTACAAACAGCATTAATATTTCATCTGTAATAGAATCTTCAATTATACTGAAAAAAAATTTTTCAGATAATTCTTTTGCCCCTATAAAAGCAAACGTTTTTGATCTGAATTCAAATGTACCCCTGTCAAAAAAGAAAATAATTACTAAGAATATAAACGTCAGTAAAAAAATAATACCGCTAATTCTTTTAAGCTTGTGCGGAAACAAATAGTTCGTTTTCATATTGATTGATTTTAAGTTAGAGGCCAAATGTAAAAAACTTTTTTCATAATGTAAAATAAACTTTACACATTGAGATAAAAAAAACCATCAGTTGCCTGATGGTTTTCTTTCGAATTGCTATGAAAATCTAGTTATTGCTGAGCAACAACTTTACCTTTAATCGTAAGTACTTTTTTCACGTCAGTATCATTAGTGGTAACTGTAATAGTTTTAGTAAAGTTACCCGGATTAGCTGCATTGTACGTTGCAGTTACACTACCAGTTTCTCCCGGTTTAATAGGAGTTTTAGTATAGTTAGTAGCTGTACATCCGCAAGATGCTTTAACGTGAGTAATTAATATAGTTTGATCTGTAGTGTTTTTAAATGTAAACTCGTGAGATGCAGGATGACCTTTTTCTACCTCACCAAAGTTAAATACGTCTTCAGTCCAAGTGATTTTTGATGGCTCAGAAGTTTTGGTTTCTGTAAGGTTCGTCACTTTTTTAGCAGTCGCTGTTTGAGCATTTGCTGAGTTAGAAACAAAAAATAACGCTCCTACCACTGCAAATAATGAAAGTTTTAATGTTTTCATAATTTGAATTATTAAATTTGGTTAATACTGTTTTTCGCTTTGTAACATCACAAATATATTTACTAAAATCCACAAATTTGTTAATCAGCTTCAAACTCTTGTTAATAACATGTTAACGTGTTGTACGGTAGCGTTTTTTAAAGTAATATCGACCTGATAAAATGGGTGTTTTGAAATTCAGCAAACTAAATATAGTCGTATTTATAGGATTTATCGCCATAGGCGGAGTGCTAATCATGCAATTGCTTATGCTAAATCAGGCCTATACTTTTGAGAAAAAGGAAATTGGCGAAAAAATACACTTTGCCCTGCAGGATGTGGTAACCAAAATATACCGCGACAATAATAACGAACTGCCTGCGGCTTCCCCTATTAAAAAAGTATCGGAAGATTATTATGTAGTTAACGTGGATAATGCTTTTGAAGCACCCATACTGGAATACTACCTCAACCTGGAGTTTCAAAAGGTAAAACTTGATATGGATTACGAATATGCCATTTACAATTGTGCCTCAGACGAGATGGTATATGGAGAATATATTTCAAATAACGGAAGTTCGGTTAAAAACGAAAAGAAGTGCGAAAACTGTTTTACCAAAAAAGAAGAACTGGTATACTACTTTGCTGTACGTTTCCCCGAACTTAAAAACAGTTATATTTTGTCACTACAGCAATACTGGATATACACAGGGGTACTATTCCTGGTACTGGTTATTTATGTGTATTCGGTTTTCCTTATGCTGAAACAAAAAAAATACAGCGAGCTCCAAAAGGACTTTATCAATAATATGACCCATGAGTTTAAAACACCCTTGTCATCCATACTCATTGCGTCAAACTATGCTGTAAAACAACCGGAAATTGAAGCTAACCCGAAACTTAATAAGTATCTGGAAATTGTTATTGAGCAAAGTAACAAACTCAACCAGCATGTGGAAAAGGTACTTAACGTGGCGAAGTCTGACGGGATGCACCGCGGTATTCATAAAAAGGAATTCAACATTATGGATTCTCTTGAACTGGTTAGGGATAATGCCCTGCTTAAATACAATCATGCTACCATAAACCTTAACAGCGCTAAGGGCGATTACAATATATATGCCGATGAATTCCACTTTTATAATATTGCTTTTAATATAGTGGAGAATGCCGTAAAGTATGGTCCTAACGGAAGTACACAGGTAGATATTGACCTTGTGGAAACTGCTAAAAAACTGGAAATACGCTTTACCGATAACGGCCCGGGTATCCCTAAAACTCATTTGGATTATGTATTTGACCGATTTTACCGTGTACCGCGTGAAAACAAAGAGGAGGTTGAAGGTTTCGGTCTCGGATTATTTTATGTAAAAAAAATATGCGATCTTCATAAATGGAAAATCAGCATTATAAATAACCCCGATAAAGGTATTACCGTAACCATTGCCATACCTAAAAAGAGCATACTATGAGCAGGAAAAAAATACTCTACGTAGAAGACGATAACACTCTGGCTTTCCTCACATCAGATAATTTGGAACAGCATTATGAGGTAGTACACTTCGCTAACGGAAATGAGGCTTTTGAAGCTTTTAAAAAAAGTGCTTTCGACCTGTGTGTACTGGATATTATGTTACCGGGAATGGACGGGTTTGACCTCGCAGCAGCAATACGCGAACTGGATGTGGAAATCCCTATTATTTTCCTTTCGGCAAAAACCCTTAAAGAAGACCGCATTAAAGGGCTTAAACTGGGTGCCGACGACTATCTTGTTAAACCCTACAGTATTGAGGAACTTATTTTAAAAATTGAAGTGTTCCTGCAACGCAGCCAGAAGCATGTGGAAGTGAAAAACATAACACATACCATAGGTGCTTTTGTATTTGACCCCGAAAATTATGCCCTTACCAAAGGGAAAGAAACAATAATGCTAACCGAAAGAGAAGCAGCACTCTTAAAACTGTTTATAGAACATAAAAACACCATACTGAAACGCGAAGTGATACTGAAATCACTTTGGGGTACTGATGATTATTTTATGGGACGAAGTATGGATGTGTTTATTTCCCGATTAAGGAAAATTTTCCGTGAAGACGAAAGCATCCGTATAGAGAACATACCAAGAATAGGGTTTAAACTGGTAGCTCCCGGGTAGTATTTAGTGTTCGATAACCGGCACAGCAATTACCGAACACCAATACCTGTATTACTTTTCAATAATACTGTACATATAATCTTCCAGTGCTTTCAGCTCTTTGTCTGAGAAGTTTTTGGTAATTAAAAAGTTGGTTTTCATTACCTCATATTGTGACGGATCTACCAGTGGTTCTCCTTTTCCTTTTAGAAACTGAACCATATCTCCGTTTTTCTCTTTATATATCTGGGCTATTTGAGCTATGCTTGGCCCAATCACTTTTTTCTCTGGTTTATGACAGGAAAAACAATTCCCTTTGCCGTTAAAAATATCACGTCCTAAAGCAACAGAAGGATCTTGGGATATACCCGCAGCCTCTGCACCTTCATCAGATGATTTAGTAGTAACAATAGTTTCTTTTTTCTCTTCCTGTTTGCATGAAAACAGCGAAACAGTTAATAGCAGTAGTAGTAGTTTTTTCATGGTATAAAAATATGCCCCAACAGTTGGCGATGAGGCAATATAATATTATTTGTTTAAAAGTATAGCGGCTTCCTTGGCAAAATAAGTCGAAATAATATCGGCACCTGCACGCTTAATACAATGCAGTTGTTCCAGCATTATCCTGTCGTGATCCAGCCATCCTTTTTCGGCAGCAGCCTTAACCATAGCATACTCTCCCGAAACCTGATATACCGATACCGGAACATTAACCGAATTTTTAACCTCGCGTACAATATCAAGGTAAGCAATACCCGGTTTTACCATTACAATATCAGCACCTTCTTCCACATCATGCAATGCTTCCTTAATCGCTTCAATACGGTTAGCATAATCCATTTGGTAGGTTTTCTTATCCCCAAACCCGGGAGCAGAATCAAGCGCATCCCTAAACGGTCCGTAGAATGATGAGGCATACTTAGCACTGTAGCTCATGATACCCACATTGTGATGCCCATTTTCTTCCAGTGCCTTACGGATAGCCAAAACACGACCGTCCATCATATCACTTGGCGCAACAAAATCGGCTCCTGCATCGGCATGGCTTAAACTCATACGGGTAAGTGCATCAACAGTAGGATCGTTAAGTATTTCTCCGTTCTCTACAATACCGTCATGACCGTAAATAGAATATGGATCAAGAGCCACATCGGGCATAACTACCATACCCGGAACAGCATCTTTTATAGCTTTAATAGCCTGTTGCATCAGTCCGTCTGGATTCCAGGCTTCCTTACCGGTATTATCTTTAAGGTTATCGCTAACCTTTACATAAATATTTACTGCCTTTACCCCAAGACTCCAAAGTTCTTTTACTTCCTTAACCGTTAAATCTACAGAACGACGGAAAATACCCGGCATAGACGGTATAGGAATTTCCACATTTTGCCCTTCGGCAATGAACATAGGGAACATAAAATCGTTTGGTGTAAGAACCGTTTCCCTTACCAGCGCGCGCATGGCATCGGTTGTTCTTAATCTCCTGTTTCTGTGTATAGGGAACATGTATTTGTATATTTAAATTTTTATTTTCTCTTTTATCTCTTCTGTTTTTTCCTTCAGGAATCTTGGCGGATCAAACCTGTAACCAAAAAACACCGTGCCATAAGCAATGGTATCGTCCATATTTACAGCGGTGTCGGCATCATGGTTTGACACTAAGCCCTTGGCATAAACCCCGCCATAAAAGGTTTCAGAATTATATCCCAATGACAGTGTTAAACCTGCCTGTGTCAAAAAATCGGTATCACTAACGCTACCGTCTTTCGTATAAGTAACTCCTGCGCCTACAGACAGTCCTCCGGCAATAAGTACCTTTTTTGCCACTACCCAGTTGTAATTGTAAGCCGGAGCTAGTGCTACATCTACAAAATAGCTTTTACCTCCCAGTTGCGGTTCTTTCCTGCCGTTAAACTCGGTATAATAATAACTGAGCGACGGTGCAAAACTCCCCGTACTTTTAAGCTGCCTTTCGTTTTGAAAAGCCAGTGCCCTAAACGAATAATTATCATTAAACACATAACTGGTGCTACCACCTATTTTTATGGTTTTTAGCCCTGCCAGGTAAGCCTCCTCATAACCTTCCTCCTTCAGCGAAATGCCCTTTTGGTAATACAAATCAAAATGCTGCATCCATTTCCCTAAAAACAGGTTAAGCCCAAAGGAAGTCATCTTACTATCCCTGTTATCCTTATTTTCTGTAAAGAACTTAGGGGCAAACCCCAAACTAAATGATATAAAATCATACTGTACTGCTATGCCCAGTGTTCTTTTCTCGTTAGGCTCCACACTTATGGTCCTGCCGATGTCCTGATAATCAATAGTAAACTGATTTGAGGTTTTGAGCGTAAACAGCTGTACCGATAATTTATCGGGGAATTTTTGGATATAGGCACTGGTAATACTGTCGGCCTGTGCAAAGCAACCTGAGCCTGTTAGCAATACCATCCCTATGAATCCTTTTATACCCAATTAACCGGTTTCATTAATACTTTTATCAATTTCTCTTCCTCACTACCCTTTTCAGGATGATGGTCGTATACCCATTGTACATGTGGCGGCAAGCTCATAAGGATACTCTCCATCCTGCCATTGGTTTTAAGCCCGAAAAGCGTACCCTTGTCATGCACCAGGTTAAATTCTACATAACGGCCACGGCGTATTTCCTGCCATGTCCTGTTCTCATCTGTATATTCAGTATCTTTTCTTCTTTCAACAATAGGCACATACGCCTCAAGGAAACTGTCACCTACTTCGGTCACAAAGTCATACCAGTTTTCCATACTAAAGCTATCGGTAGCCTTACAGTGGTCAAAAAACAGTCCGCCTACACCACGTGCTTCATTGCGGTGTGCATTCCAGAAATAGTCGTCACACTGTTGCTTAAATTTAGCATAAAATTCCGGATTATGCTTATCGCAGGCTGTTTTACAGGTTTGGTGAAAGTGTTTTGCATCTTCCTCAAAAAGGTAATAAGGCGTTAAATCCTGACCACCGCCAAACCAACTGTTTACCAGGTTACCCTGTTTATCATACATTTCAAAATACCTCCAGTTGGCATGCACTGTAGGTACAAACGGATTTTTAGGGTGTATTACAAGACTAAGTCCGCAGGCAAAAAAATCAACATCGCCTACATTAAAATAAGTCTGCATTGCCTTAGGTAACGGACCGTGTACGGCAGAGATATTCACCCCTCCCTTTTCAAACACATTGCCGTTTTCTATAACACGGGTGCGACCACCACCACCTTCAGGGCGTTCCCAAAGGTCCTGCCTAAATTTTGCTTTGCCGTCTACCGCTTCCAACTTTGATGTTATGGTATCCTGTAAATCCTGTATGTATTGGTAAAATTTATCTTTCATTTGTATTGTAATGATCTGATTTTAATAGTCCGAAATAAATAATATCTTCAAACTCGCCATATCCGTTCCTAAACTCCTGTCTAAGTATACCTTCCTTTACAAAACCGTTCTTTTCGGCAATACGCTGGCTACCCTTATTTACCGGAGAGGTACATATAAAAACCTTATTCATCCCTATTTCTGTAAAACAAAAATCAACAGCATTGGCAACTGCTTTTGTTGTTATCCCTTTACCCTCATAATCCATATCTATAAAATAAGCCAGTTCACATTTACTGGTCCTTACAGAAATGTTTTTAACCACGACATAACCTATAAGCTTTGTGGTAAGCGGACTGCGCAGGTAAAAGTAATAACCTTCTTCTTTCTGTTCGGTTTCCAGTGCCTGTGTAAGGAACTGTTCGGTTTTCTCAAGGTCAGAATTGGCAAAAGCCGTAATTGGAAATGTTTTGCGTATGTGCTCTCTGTTCCTGTCCACAAGGTTAAAAAACTCCTGTGGAAGTATTTGTGCTATACGGTCTGTTCTCCAGCTTACAGTTTCCATGGCATGCTATTTTAAACGGGATATTTTGTTTGCTATATCAAAAGAAAAAACTTTGCTCCCTGATTGTATGTAACTATATAAAGATATAGCCTTTTGTTTTAGTTCGCCGTAGTTTTCCTTTTCAGAAAGCTTTGCCAGGAAGTCGGCAAAAAGCTCCATATTCTGCCAGTCTGTACCGGCCTCTGCCAAATGGTTATTAAGCGCTTCCGTAGTAATAGTTTTAAGTTTTATCAATGATAAACCTATCCCTTCAAGCTGGGCATCTGCATTATTGTCACTCCATCCGTCGGGTACAAAAACAAGGGATATCAGTTTTTTAAGCTGATTGTTTATCCTTTCGTTGTCTTCATCCCTTAAACCTAAACTAAGCGGCATAACATTGTGGTATTTCGTAATCAGTGTACAGTAGCCTGCCCTAAAGCCTGCTACTGTTCCTGAATACTACTATTAACGATATTCTTTTACTGCGTCGATAAATGCCTTGGCATGATCTACCGGAATATTTGGTAATATACCATGACCAAGGTTAACGATATAATTGTCCTTACCAAACTCATCAATCATTTGGTGTACCATTTTCTTAATGGTTGGTATAGGTGATAATAGTCGTGAAGGGTCGAAGTTACCCTGTAGTGTTATTTGTCCGCCCGATAGGTAACGTGCATTACGTGCCGAACAGGTCCAGTCTACACCAAGTGCCGAAGCTTTACTTTGTCCCATTTCATTAAGGGCAAACCAACATCCTTTACCAAACACGATAACGTGAGTTTCGGGAGCCAGGGCCTCAACAATCTGGTTAATGTATTTCCATGAGAATTCCTGATAATCTACCGGAGAAAGCATACCTCCCCAGCTGTCAAACACCTGTACGGCATTTACACCTGCTTTCACTTTTTCTTTAAGGTAAGCAATGGTAGTATCGGTTATTTTTTGAAGCAGTGCATGGGCAGCTTCCGGCTGGGAGAAACAAAATCCTTTTGCCGTATCAAAGCTTTTAGAGCCTTTACCCTCTACAGCATAACAGAAAATGGTCCACGGTGATCCCGCAAAACCTATTAACGGTACCTCATCATTAAGCATCTCTTTGGTAAGTTTAATGGCATCCATTACATAACCAAGTGACTCATGAATATCCGGTATACGCACCTGCTCCACATCCTGTGCTGTGCGTATAGGGTTTGGTAAAAACGGACCTATATTTTCTTTCATAAGCACCTCAATACCCATAGCCTGTGGTACCACAAGGATATCAGAAAATAAGATAGCTGCATCCGGCTTAACGATACGTATTGGCTGAACCGTGATTTCGGCTGCAAGTTCCGGTGTCTGGCAACGGGTAAAAAAGTCATATTTGTCCCTTAGTGCACGAAACTCAGGTAAATATCTTCCTGCCTGGCGCATCATCCATACCGGTGGCCTTTCTACTGTTTCGTTGCGTAGCGCTTTTAAAAATAAGTCGTTCTTGATCATTTTTTCTGTTTATTTTTCTCCTGCAAGGTTTTTAAAAACCTTGTAGGTTTACTTCCTATTCTAATAAATATTGTTGTTCAATAAATTCACTCCTCTCATTATGGACAAAAATAAAGTTATCTCTATCTCCAAATAATTCTAAAACGTAATCACGTTCAAGCTTAGTCTCTTTTTCAGATATAAATGCTTTATATGATGAAAACATAAAATCTTCAAAATCTAAATCAAAATGATGCTTGGGATTAAGATGAATATAAACTATGAGCCTCTTAATATAATCTTCATCCGTAACATTAATTCTTTTAAAGTGCTTTTCAAATAAGCTCCCCGTTCTTTCTGTATACTTATTAAAAGCTTTTGCATAAGCATTGAACAAATTAGAGAATGCCTGTACTACCTTTTTTTCTTCTTCATTAACATTTATTAATAAATGAAAATGATTATCCATAAGACAGTAAGCATAAACCTTTACAATATCACTCAGGTACTTATCAAATAATTTTAAAAAATACTTTTTATTATCCTCATTATTAAAAATAGCACATCCATTTATACCTCTATTATAAATATGATAAGTACAGCCTTTATATAATGCTTCTAATTTCATTTTTATACCTACAAGGTTTTTAAAACCTTGCAGGATTATCTTTATAATAATTAATACATTGTATAATCACATTTTCTACCGATGGGTGGTTTGCGACCACTATATTTTCTGTTATTCCCTGTAAAGCCTTTGCCGTGGTTGTGCCTATGCAAAAGCAAACAGTATTGCTTATTTCGTTTTCCTGAAGGAAGCTCTCAATCCCCGACGGACTGAAAAACAGTACTCCGTTCAGTTCGGCATTTATTTTATGTGGCGTTAATGCCGTTTCATACGCCTGTATTTCGGTAAGCCTTATACCCGCTCCTTTAAGAGCTAACGGCAATGTGTCCTGCCTAAGGTTTCCCGAAAAGAATACAAACTCCCTTTCCTTATACTGCTGTAGTATTATTTGGGAAAGGTCTTTGGCATAATCGGCACAAACCTCAACCCTATATCCGTGCTGTTTTACCAGTTCGGCTGTTTTGGTTCCCACACAAAAAATACTGCTCCCTTTATATTGTGTACTCCCGCCGTTAAGCAGAAAACTTTTAAATGCATTCTGACTGGTAAAAATCAGGTTATGGGGTATATCCCCCAGTTCAAACGGTTTGTTTACCGTAGTGATAAAGTCGGCTTCCAATACACTAAGCCCTGCATTAAGCAGGTACTGCCTGTGGTTTCCCTGCAGTTTTTTAGTGGATAATATACGGATACCGCCTTCCAAACCTTTACTGTTTTACCTGCGGCTGCAAAATTTGCCCACATCTTTATTAAGGCCGAATACCACAAGTATATCGCCTTCTTCTATAACCGTATTCTTGTCTACAAATCCTTCTGACTGCTGTACGAAGTTTGTAGTACCCAAAATGGTTTTTCTTACTTTTCTCCTTAATATGGTAATAACCCTGAGCGTAAACTTTTCCTGAAAGTTTAATTCTTCCAGTGTTTTCCCGGCAAATTCTGGTCCGGCTTTAAGTTCAGATATCGAATAGTTTTTATCAATATTAAAGTTATCCACTATCCCTTTAAGGTTAATTTTCTTGGCGAGCCTGTCGGCAAAATCCTGCTCTGGGTGAATAATATTTTCAATACCCATTGCATTAAGTACCGTATCGTGAATAGGAGATAACGAACGCCCAATGATTTTTGCATTGGTAAGCTTTTTAACTACCGCCGTAGCAATAATAGCTGCACCCTCGTTCTCACCAATAGCGATAACAGCAATATCGGCATCCTTTATAGGGAGTGCCTTATAGGCCTGCTCGTTAGTGGCATCCATACATATGGCATGCGAAATTTTATCCTTAACGATATTTACCTTATCCATCTTATTATCAATCCCAATAACCTCATTTCCGGTCTCTGTCAGGTTTACCGCCAGTGACATCCCGAAATTTCCCAATCCAAAGATGATAATCTTCATATTCTTTTATTTTAGTTAATTAAAATGTTCTCTTCAGGGTAGTTATAGTTTTGCGTATGCAGTCGTTTCATCATACCTATTAAAAGGTTGAGTAAACCTATCCTACCAAAGAACATTACACATATTAAAACATATTTACTACCTACACTAAGCCCTGCCGTTATACCCAGGCTAAGCCCAACGGTACTGAAGGCCGAGAACGTTTCGAACGCTATTTGTATAAGGGTAAAATCTTTCTCAAAAAACAGTATCATTAAAATACCCAAACCTATTACCATTAACGATATACATATAATGGCAAAAGCACGTTTAACCGACTGGTTGTTTATTTTTCGGCCTCTTAATTCGATGTGTTCCTTGCCTTTTGCAATAGCCACTATATTTAGTGTAGCCAGTGCAAAGGTACTGGTTTTTATACCACCACCGGTAGATCCCGGTGAGGCACCAATCCACATTAAAAAGATAACAAAAAGGATGGCTGGCATGGAAAGATCGGCAAAATCAAAAGTATTGAATCCGGCTGTTCTGGCTGTAACCGAAGTAAACGCCGCCGATGTAACTTTACCATAAAACGATTCATTTTGGAACAGGTGTCCTTTCTCTGCAAAAAAGAAAAACAGCGTACCTCCCGTTAACAGTATGGCTGTGGTAATTACCACTATTTTGGAGTTCAATGTAATAACCCTTACTGTGGTATACATTCGCCTGTTTGCTACCATACTCATTACAAATCGTTTTATGTAGCGCAAAAAGTTGAATACTATATTATAACCCAGTCCGCCCAATATAACAAGGTGCATTACAATCCACTGGAACTGGTATGCCTCCTGTAGTGCTGTATCGTTCAGTCCGCTGGAAAGCGTAGAGAATCCTGCATTACAAAAAGCCGAAATAGAATGGAACAGCGAGAAGAAAAACTTGTTCTTTATCTCGGCAACATCATTAATACTGTAGTATATAAAAAAGGCACCTACTATCTCTATACTCAGGGTAAATACCACCACTCGCATAGCCAGGCGCATTACATCATGAAGCCCTTCGCTCTCCACAAAACTACTTACATTCATCCCTTCCCTAAACGAGGAACTCTGCTTAAAAAAGTAAGCAAAGAAAGAGGTAAAGGTAAGCATCCCTATACCGCCCACCTGAATAAGAACCAGTATTACTGTTTTACCCATAAAGGTAAAATCTTTAGCCGTGTCAAGCACTACCAAACCGGTAACACACACCGCACTAATTGAGGTAAAAAAGGCATCGGTAAAGGTTATACCGTTTGTTGTGGCATTAGGCAACATTAACAAAAAAGCTCCTATAAGCCCCACAATGGCAAAACTCCCCACAAACAATATGGTGGGGTTATAGTAAATGTCGTATAACTTACGGATAAGATTAGTAAGCCTTAAAAAGAAGTAAAGTATAAGGCCGGTATCGAGTATAAAGTTTACATCGTTAAGCCGACCGTACTCGTCGCCGGTTATAAAAGCTATAGATGCCAGTATAAAGGTAACTACAAGTACCAGCATATTAGCCTTAAACATTTTACGCCTGCCCGGTTTGTAGGCATGCTTAATTCTTAACATATTAAAACCTATAAGGAGCAGTACCAAAAAGGTTAAATAAAGTGTTTTATGATTAAGCCAGTCTGTTATGATATTCTCATAGCCAAAATCAAAAATCAGGAAGACTATTAAAAGGATGTCAATAAAACCGTATATTTTTGATAATGTATATGACAGGTTTCTAGCCATTGCCTATTTTTTAAGTTTTTCGCGTATCTCCGCCATTAATTCCGTTCCGCCATTCGCAAGCACTTCTTCAGCACAGTCATTACCAAAGTTACTAAAGTCTCCCGAGACCGCCATAGCTTTCTCAACGTGTATTTTCTGCTTCCCGTCTATAGAGAGCAGCACACCTTCAAAGCGAATCTCGTTATCTTCAATAGTAGCCAGCGCACCAATAGGAGCTGTACAGCCCCCTTCCAGTTTCCTTAAAAACTGACGCTCTATATGCGTAGCCACTTCGGTTTTATTATCGTTTAGTTTTGCCAGTGCTTCCCTTGTGTAGGTATCTTCCTCCATGGCTACAACAAGCATGGCGCCCTGTGCAGGGGCAGGTATCATCCAGTCTAAAACCAGGTGGTTTTCAGGAAGCAGGTTTATACGCTCCAGTCCGGCGCTTGCAAATACAGCACCATTCCAGTCGTTTTCACTAAGTTTTCTAAGTCTGGTATTCACGTTACCACGCAGGTCGGTCACCTTGTGGTTAGGGTGTCTGTTAAGCCATTGTGCCTGCCTGCGAAGGCTTCCCGTAGCAATAGTACCCGCATCGTGTAAAAAATCAAGGTTTCCTTTGTGTACCAGTATATCACGCACATTAGCACGCTCTAATACCGCAGCCTGTACTATACCTTTTGGCAAGGCTGTAGGTACATCTTTCATGGAGTGTACGGCAATATCCACCTGTCCTTTTATCATAGCGACATCAAGGGTTTTGGTAAATATACCTGTTATCCCAAACTCGTAAAGGGGAATATCTAAAACAACGTCGCCGTCTGATTTTACTGCTACAATCTCGGTAGCATATCCTAAATCATTCAGCTTCTTTTCTACAGTATGAGCCTGCCAAAGGGCAAGCTCACTATCTCTTGTGCCTATTCTGATGGCTTTGTTCATTTCGAAGTATTTTCAATCTTAAAGACTTTCTCTATCCACTCAATGCTCTCATCTACCATGGTATCGTTGTCTTTTAAGTGATTCGCAAAATGTGTTGTAATTTTATGAATTAATCGCTTGCTGATTATCTCAGCCTGTTCCTCATCAAAATTACTTATTTTTTTGCGTTGAAAGCTAAGTTCGGTCTCTTTTATTGAGTTAAGCTTTTCTTTAAGGGCATGAATGGTAGGGGCAAACTTCCTGGCATTCATCCAACTAATGAAGTCATCTTTAATTTCCTCAATGATCATTTCGGCAGCAGGAATGTGTCTTTTCCTGTTCTCCAGCGTGTCATCGGTAATTTTAGAAAGGTCGTCAAGGTGAACAACAGTAACATTGTCCAGATCCCTTACATTATCATGAACATTTTTTGGTATGGATAAATCCAGTATTAAAAGCGGTTTGTTTAATACCAGCATATCTTTATCTATGGTTGGCACAGGTGCTCCTGTAGCCACAACAAGTACATCGGCCTTTGGCACTTCCAGCGGAAGCACATCATAGTCCTTCACCACAAGGTTAAACTTACCGGCAACCTTTTCTGCCTTTTCCTTGGTCCTGTTAATTAAAACAATGTGTTCGTTTTTGGTATGCTTAACAAGATTCTCACAGGTATTACGGCCTATTTTCCCGGTACCGAAAAGCAGTATATTTTTATTGGAAACATCCTGCACATTATGCATTATGTACTGAACCGATGCAAAAGAAACCGAAGTGGCTCCCGAGCTAAGTTCTGTTTCATTCTTTATTTTCTTACTTGCCTGTATAACACTGTTTACCAGCCTTTCCATAAAGGCATTGGCAAGTCCTTTTGATTTAGATTCCACAAAGCCGCTTTTAAGCTGACTTATAATTTCAAAGTCTCCCAGTATCTGGCTATCCAGCCCGGTACCTACCCTAAAAATATGTTTAATGGCTTCTTTGCCTTTATAAACAAAAGCCACCTGCTGGAATTCCTCTACAGAACCCTGACTGTTATCGCAAAGTAATTTGATTAACTGGAACGGGTGTTGTGCAAACCCGTATATCTCTGTCCTGTTACAGGTAGATATTACAACAAGGCTGCTTACCCCTTCATTTTTAGCCTGCTCAAGCACATCTGTCTTTGCTTCATTGCCCAGGCTAAACTTACCCCTAATCTCGGCATCTGCCTTTTTGTAGCTCAATCCTATTGCATAAAAGTATAGGTGCCTCGATAAGTTATTATTCTCCATAGTACTCACTTTCCTAAAAGTATCACAAAATTATCATTAAGGCTTATTAAAAAATAACGCTCAAAGTTCTTTTTGTATCGCTGTGGGATATTTTAGATCAAAATGCATTTTTAATCCTTAAATACCCTAAATTTGCAATGAAATCAATGTTTTGCGAAAAAATAATTTAGACCAATTCTAAATAAAAGGATTTTATATTTTAAAAAATCCCGCTAAAAAAATATCGCTATGGGTTCTCACGAGGAAATTAAAATTGAAGATGATTTTTTTGTACTGCGTTTCCAAAACGACAGTGACGAAACCTCTCATTTTGAAAGGGATGTAAATACCGATTTAATTCAGTTTCACTTTGGGCTAAAAGGCAGAGCTAAGTTTATATTCAACCAGGGGCGTTATGCTTTAGACCTAAGGGAAGAGGTATCGCTCTTTCTGTACAATCCGCAAAAGGAACTGCCGGTACACCTTGAAATAGCACCACATTCGTGGGTAATTTCAGTACTTATCTCCATCAAAAAGTTTCACAGTTTTTTCTCAGAGGAAGCTGATTATATTCCGTTCCTTAGTTCAGAGAATATTGACAAGAAATACTATAAGGACGATAAGATTAATCCGTCTATGGCCATTGCGCTAAACCAGCTGTTTAACTTTAACCTCCACCAGTCCATAAGGAAACTGTACTTTAAAGGAAAGGTATACGAGCTGCTTAGCCTGTATTTTAACCGTAATGAAGATGCCAATACAGAGCAGTGTCCGTTTTTGGTAGACGAGGACAACGTAATAAAAATAAGGAAAGCCAAAGATATTGTTATTGCCAACATGGCCGAACCACCAGGGCTACAGGAACTGGCAGACCAGGTAGGCATTAACCTGAAAAAGCTTAAAATGGGCTTTAAGCAAATTTATGGCGACAGTGTGTACAGCTTTTTGTTTGACTATAAAATGGAGTATGCCCGCAAGCTGTTGGATAGCGGAACTTATAATGTAAACGAAGTAGGTTTGCGAATAGGCTACAGTACTGCCAGCCATTTTATCGCTGCTTTTAAAAAGAAGTTTGGCACTACCCCTAAAAAATACCTGATGTCTATAAACCCTAATGCCTAATTTCTTTTTATAACCGAATAGAAGCTAATTATTAGAAGAAAGTATCTGATTTTGATGTTTTTGATAAAATTGCAGCAAATCTGAAAATCATAAACATTCAACATTCGTTAAAAATAAATTTTTTGATATTCCGAGCATGGTTTTTGATGACCTTTGCCGGACAAACACTAAAAACAACAACAGTAAGATAAACATGAAAGGTGTATTGTTAGTTAACCTTGGATCTCCGGACAGTCCGGAACCAAAAGACGTAAAGCCATATCTGGACGAGTTCCTTATGGACAAGTATGTTATAGATGTTCCTTTTTTACTAAGGGCGCTTTTAGTTAGAGGTATCATTTTAAGGAAGAGACCGGAAGACTCGGCAGAAGCCTACAAAAAAATATGGTGGGACGAAGGGTCTCCGCTTATCGTACTTTCTGAAAGGATGCACAAAAAAGTGGTACAAAAAACCGAACTTCCTGTAGCACTGGCTATGCGTTATGGTAAACCATCTATAGAAACCGGATTACAGCAACTGGCAGACCAGGGTGTAACCGAGGTATTGCTTTTCCCGCTTTACCCGCAATATGCCATGGCTTCTACCCTTACTATTTTAGTGTTGGCAGAAGAAATTCGCAAAAAGAAATTCCCGCAAATGACATTTACCGATGTCCCTGCGTTTTATAATAAGCCCGACTATATTAAAGTACTGGCAAACTCCATTAAAGGCTCACTGGAAGGTTTTGATTATGACCACCTGCTGTTCTCTTACCACGGTATACCGGAACGACACATAAGAAAAACCGATGTGACCAAATCACATTGTAAAATAAACGATACCTGTTGTACAACACCATCGGCAGCACATAAATTCTGCTACCGCCACCAGTGTTATGAAACAACCAGACTGGTTGTAGAGCAACTGGGCATCCCTGAAGATAAATATTCGCTTACTTTCCAGTCAAGGCTGGCGGGCGACAAATGGCTTGAACCTTATACCGACATCGAAATAAACAACATGCCGGCAAAAGGAATTAAAAACCTTGCCGTAGTTACCCCTGCTTTTGTGGCAGACTGCCTTGAAACACTGGAAGAAATTGCTATGCGTGCCAACGAAGATTTTAAAGAGCACGGAGGTGAAAACTTCCATGCTATTCCTTGCCTTAATGATAATAATGAATGGGTTGATGTGGTGGCAAACTGGATAAACGAGTGGGCTAACGCAGAAAAACCTGTGGTATAATGTCTATAACCTATACGGATTTAGCCAATAAGGACATTAAGCAACTGCTTTTCAAGCAGTCGGTTCCTGCTTCCATAGGCATCCTGTTCATGACAGTTAATGTCCTTATTGACACCATATTCGTAGGCCGTTGGATAGGTGCACTGGCCATAGCAGCCCTCTCGGTTGTTATGCCCATTACCTTTTTCATATCCTCTATGGGTATGGCCATCGGTATAGGAGGTAGCTCTGTACTCTCCCGTGCATTGGGGAAGGGCAACCGCGAAAAAGCCCTTAATACCTTTGCCCATCAAATCATGATGACCTTCGGGATTGCATCGTTATTTGTAATCATAGGATTCTTTTTTAGTGAAGAGGTCCTTTTTGCCTTTGGTGCTAACGGAGATATTATGGCTCCGGCTAAAGAATTCTTTTTACCCATACTTTTTGCCGTACCTTTTCAGGCATTTTGTATGACGGGTAACAACGTTATACGTTCCGAAGACAAATCCCGTCACGCCATGGTGGCTATGATCATTTCGGCAGTTTCAAACATTATACTCGATATTGTATTCATAAAGGTATTAAACCTTGGTGTGTTTGGTGCTGCACTGGCAACCGCATTCTCTTTCTTTCTTTGCTTTTTGTACATCCTTTGGTTCTTTATTTACAAAAGCGAACTGAAACTGGAACTAAAGCATTTTACTTTCCATAAGGAACTGGCGCGCGAAATACTATCGTTAAGCTTTGTAACTTTTGCCAGGCAGGGTGTAATAAGTATACTGGCAATTATTCTTAACCATACCTTATATGCCGAAGGCGGCGAACATGCCGTTGCCGTATATGGTATAATAAGCCGTATGCTTATGTTTGCTCTTTTCCCGGTACTGGGAATTACACAGGGTTTTATGCCTATTGCCGGATATAACTATGGCGCCGAAAACTACAGCCGGGTTAGGGAAACCATTTTTACCTCTATAAAATATGCCGCGCTTTTTGCCGTAATTGTTTTTATAGTAGTCCTAACCTTTGCCAAACCTATAGTATCGGTATTCACTACCGATGCCATTGTAATAGCCGATACCCCGGGTGCTTTGCGCTGGGTATTTGCAGCATCACCTATTATAGCTGTACAACTTATTGGGGCAGCTTATTTTCAGGCTGCCGGTAAGGCTACAAAAGCGCTATTACTAACGCTTTCCAAGCAGGGTTTTTTCTTAATTCCGCTGGTGCTTATTTTACCACAGTTTTTTGGTATTTTTGGTGTGTGGGTTTCATTCCCCATTGCAGACGTGCTCTCTACCATAGTAACAGGGCTGTTTTTAAGGCAGGAAATGACACACCATCTTAAAAAAGAATAATGGAATATAACTACATAAAATCACTGCACCTCATTTTTGTAATTACCTGGTTTGCCGGGCTTTTTTACATAGTGAGGTTATTTGTATACCACCTGGAGGCTAACGATAAACCTTCGCCCGAAAAGGAAATACTTATCAAACAATACAAAATTATGGCTTACAGGTTGTGGTATATTATCACCTGGCCATCGGCAGTACTGGCAAGTATTTTTGCTTACTGGATGCTGTTTTTTACCCCTACGGGTAACGCTTGGCTGTCACAACCCTGGATGCATGTAAAGCTGGGGTTTGTATTCCTGTTATACCTGTACCATTTAAAATGCCACTCTATTTTCAAACAATTGCAGCGTGATGAGATAAAACATACCTCAAACTTTATGCGTATTTGGAACGAAGGGGCTACCATAATTTTATTTGCCGTTGTTTTTTTAGTAATTTTAAAAAACGCCGTAAACTGGATTTATGGCGTGGTAGGTATTTTACTATTCTCCATACTAATAATGCTTGGTTTTAAGTTTTATAAAAGGATTAGGGAGAAAAACAACTCGTAATGCGTTAAATGAAGCAGCAGTTTAAGATAAGAAAATGGTCGCTAAGGGTAAGGATATTCCTTTCCATGATATTGGTGACCCTTATAGCCTCGCTACTTATTGCTGCGGTTTCCATTTACCAGTTTGGAAAAGAGGCAAAAGAATACCATGAAGACAGGCTGGAGCGAAAGGAAAATGCCATAAAGGAGCATATTAATTACATTCTTTCTACCACTACCTACCCGCTCTCTACCGAAAACCTTCCGCTTATTTTCAGGGAAAGGATTCATGAACTGGCCAACATCCATGGGCTGGAAGTAAACATTTATGATCTTAACGGACATTTATTAAAATCATCCAAAGCCGGATTCTCGGTAGATACCGTAGACAACACTACCATACCCAAAAACATTTTAAGGGTACTGCGCAGTACTGCCGAAAAACGCTATGTAGACCTTAAAAATATTGACGGGCAAAAGTTCCGTTCCTCCTACAGCTACCTTAACGATACCAAATTCAAACCACTGGGCATACTTAACCTTCCCTACATAAAGGACGAAGGGTATTATGAAAAAGAACAGCGCAATTTCTTTATGCGCTTTGGTCAGGTATACTCCTTCATGTTGCTTATTTCGATAATTGTAGCCTATTTCCTTTCCAGTTTTATTACCAAATCACTTAAAGCCATTAGTGAAAGGATTGCCGAAACCCGACTGAGCCAAACAAACGAAAGAATACACATGGACGATTCTCCCCAGGAAATTAACCAGCTTGTAAAATCATATAACGCACTGGTAGACGATCTGGAAGACAGTGCCACAAAACTGGCACAAAGCGAAAGGGAACAGGCATGGAGAGAAATGGCAAAACAGGTAGCACACGAAATTAAAAATCCGCTTACCCCTATGCGCCTTACAGTACAGAGCTTTCAGCGCAGGTTTGACCCTAATGACCCTGATATTAAGAAAAAACTAGACGAATTTTCCATAACACTTATACAACAAATAGACACCATGAGTTCGGTGGCATCGGCATTCTCCAGCTTTGCCTCAATGCCTGCACAGCAAAACGAAACGGTTAATATTGTTAAAATTGTTCAACTGGCGCTTGAAATATTCAATGAAAGCTTTATCGCCTTTATAGCCGAAGAACCGGATATCACTACCCGTATGGACCGTACCCAGCTAATACGTATTATTACCAATTTGGTTAAAAATGCGATACAGGCCATACCTGAAGAGGAGCACAACCCTATTGTACAGGTACGTGTTTACCGTGAAGGGAATTTTGTAAAAATAGCAGTTAAAGACAACGGTAAGGGAATAACCGTAGAGAATAAAAACCGTATTTTTGAACCTAAATTCACGACCAAATCAAGCGGTATGGGACTTGGACTGGGGATTATTAAAAACATAGTGGAGAATTACCACGGAACCATCTCCTTTGAAAGTGAACTTGGCAAAGGCACTAAATTCCTGGTATCCCTGCCAATTACCGACAGTGATTTACCTATTAAAGAAACAGACAATAACTAAAATAAACTCAAATGAACTACGAAAATATTTTAGCGGAAAAAGAAAACGGGCTTGCCATAATTACCATTAACAGGCCTACAAAGCTAAACGCACTTAACAAGGCAACTATACAGGAGCTTCATGAGGCTTTTAAAGCTCTTGATGCTGATAAGGAAGTAAAAGCTATTATCGTAACCGGAAGCGGTGAGAAGGCTTTTGTTGCCGGAGCTGATATTTCGGAATTTGCCGATTTTGATGTGGCTCAGGGTGGCGAACTGGCAGCTAAAGGTCAGGAGCTGTTATTCGATTTTGTAGAGAACCTTTCCACTCCGGTTATTGCCGCAGTAAACGGTTTTGCCCTTGGTGGCGGACTGGAGCTTGCCATGGCAGCACACTTTAGGGTAGCGTCAGACAATGCTAAAATGGGATTACCGGAAGTATCTCTTGGTGTTATACCGGGCTATGGCGGTACACAACGTTTACCTCAGCTTGTAGGTAAAGGCCGTGCTATGGAGCTTATTATGACAGCAGGAATGATAGGTGCCGAAGATGCTAAAGCTTACGGACTGGTAAACCATGTAGTGCCACAGGCAGAGCTTGTAGATTTTTGTAAAGGTATTGCCTCAAAAATCATGAAAAACTCACCTGTTGCAATATCAGCAGCGATTAAGGCTATCAATGCTAACTTTACAGACGGTGTTAACGGATATGAAGCAGAAATCAAAGCATTTGGTGAAGCGTTTGGCACTGCCGATTTTAAAGAAGGAACTACCGCTTTCCTTGAAAAGAGAAAAGCCGAGTTTCCCGGAAAATAATACAAATAAATCAATTATGTTAAAAATCCAGACAAATGTCTGGATTTTTTGTTTCCTTATTTAGAAAAGTAAGAATATATTTGCTTATTAACATTTTTTTTATGAGAAACATATTACTAATTATTTCGTTTATCGTGAGTATTTTTCACACCTCCGCTCAGGAAGCAGACATTCCCTGTAATGTAAAGAAAAGTGATGTATTTAAAGATGAGTACAAACATTCAAAAATTCTGTTAGTAGAAGAAGATTCAAACGGCGGCGTATTTATTGTACGTGCATATCAGGGTAGCCTCTTATCCGGAGCAACACGTGGATTTTATTTTGAACATTATGATGCCAATCTACAGCTTATTAAAGAATATGAATATGAGCTTAAACTAGGTGTGCTAATAGGTATTGTTGTGAATAATGATATCGTACACATGATTGATTATGGCTATGATAAAAAGAAAAAACAATATGTATGTTCTGCTAATTCAGCCAATATTAAAGACTTCAAGTTTACAAAAAAAGAACTTTTCTCACTGGAATGGGATGAAGTTAAAACTCCGGGGTTATTTAATTTCGGAAGTATTGATAATGATTACATATCGAACTTTATAACAAATAACGACAAAACCGCTTTTGCTGTAACTGTTGATGTTGAAGATAAAAACGATAAGGAAAAACACCTGATACATGTATTTGACAACAATCTTAACCCTACCCTTAAACATGAATTTAAGAGAGAGGTAAAAGACAGGAAATATAAATACGAAAACATAGATATATCTGAAGACGGAAAAGTAGTTTATGTTTTGGGCAGGGTAAAAGATAAAAAAGAAGGAAAAAAAGGCGGAAGCAAAAAATACCATTATGAGCTTACCCGCATTACCCCAACCGATGCTAAAATACAAACTTTTGACACCGATGAACATTACGCACAATCTCTTAAAACGGTTTATAAAAACGACAAAATTTCCTGTGTAGGTTTTTATTCTGACAGAAATGATAACCGTTTTAAAGGTCTTTGTTACTTTGATATGGATCCTTTAACCCTCGATAAAAAAACCACCAAATTCAATGAATTTACAGAGCAGTTTCTGATAGATAAATATGGAAAGAAAAAAGAAAAAGAGCTTAAAAACATCTCTTACAGAGATATATTTTTAACCCCTGATAATGACATTGTATTTAATGCTGAAGAGTATTATATAACTACCCATCAAAGAACAGGTCAAAACGGCATGAGCACAGGCGTATATTATATTTATCATTATGATGATATTGTTACAGCAAAAATTTCACATGACGGAGAATTACTTTGGGCAAGAAATATTAACAAGCGTCAACAAACAAGTGGTGATGAATCTTACATTTCATACACCTCAATGATTGTAAATAATGATACTTACTTCTTTATTAATACAGGAGAAAAGGTAAAAAAACTTCGTAATGACAGGATACAGTTTGGACAAAAATCAGTCAAAAAATCAAACCTTAATATAATTAAGGTAAATCAAAACGGTGAATTTGAGTTTAAGGAAATTCTTGATGACAAGGATAATGAAGTCCCGTTTATGGTAGCATATGGAGCCACTACTAAAAAAGGTAACAACATTTACTTTTTAGGCAGAAAAGGCAGAAAAAAACAGCTGGTTAAATTTTCCTTATAAAATAAAAAGCCCCTCAATGAGGGGCTTTTTTTATTCCTGTTGTTCCATAACATATTCCCTTATGGGTTTATCATCAACAATAACATCCTTTAAATAGGTTTCACCATCTTTTATGGCTACTAAAGCATACGCAGGTTTAGGATTTTTGGCTGTACTGTATTTCCTGTAGGCAACTTCTGCCTGAGGGGCTTTACTTTCTTCCATATAAAAGCGGTCAAAAGGAAAGTTAAGACGTAATCCGTTTGTGCTAAAATAATAGGTCTCTGCTTTAAAGTAATCTCCTTCTTCCGGTTCTTCTCTCAAAACTTCCTTTACCCGGGCATACCCTTCACTGTCTTTTTCAATACTAACATATACATCCTGTCTCATATCCATAAGAGAATCGGTAGTTTTAAAATTTTCAGCTTCAAAACGCAGGGTGATATATTTACCTCTAAAAGGGTCATTAGGATCTATCGGTTGGGTTTTAAATTTATATACCACACCCTCATCATTTATCTTCTCTGTATCATATATCATTTTTAGCGGTACAAATGCCTGAACCACGGCCACAACCACAAATACTATAAACATGTTTTTAGTTTTCATCTTCTGGTGTATTTAAAACATTAGCCCTTTTCTTTTTAACAAGCATGGAGTTGGCCACAAAAAAACCTACCCCCACACAAACAAACAATACACCTCTCAAGGCAAAGGTCATATTGGTATCAAAAAAACGACAGATAATAAGCGCCGCGATAATTGTTAACCCGAAATTAAGCTTCCTGAAATCAACCTTATCAATACCCTGCTTTACGGTTATTACCCCAAGTGCTAAAACCATTACATTATCCAGTATTGCCGCCAGCACACTGTTTGCCATACCTATAAGATACACAACCGGAAACAGTACTGTTACAGCCTGAAAGGCATTTTTGTAAAACTGTTTACCTCCGTTTCTTATCGCTATGTATAACATCCCTGCAAACAATATTGCCCATAGTATAATGTAGTAACTTTCTACAACCTGTTGGGTTTCCATTTCTTCCCATACCCATTTAAAGGAAGAGAACAGTAATATAAAAGCAATACCTACCGATCCCAGCCTTAAATAATCATTCCGACTTTCCAGTTTAGGTAAAAGCCCGGTGTTGTATATAAAGCCCAGCAGCGCCATGTAAACAAGGAAACCAAACTCACCCACCCCCGCAAGAAAAGCCCCAAGGGTTATGATAAGGCTTAACGGAAAAAGCAGGTTAAACAATGAAGTTATCCTTCCAAAAGGATGCCCTTTTAACCTCCTTAAATAAAACGGAATAAAAGCTCCTAAAAGCAACAGGTAAGGCCATGGTCTTTCGGTTTCAAAATAGCCCGCTACAACCGCATAGTAGGTAATAAAGCCCAAATGCAAAAAGGCTAACATATTAGACCTTAACAAATACATTAAAGGCATACACAGCAAAGTCCAGCTTAAAAGATAGCCTTCAAGATCTCCGGGTATATTGTAAATTTGAGCAACAAGGGCTATTGACGAACCTACCGTAAAAAACAACAGTATACCTGCAATATCCTTAAACAGCTGACTCTTATTTTTAAATATGGCATATCCGGCAGCAATCTGGCATAACAGTAAAGGTGCTATTGCCAGTATGGTTTTTACTGTTTTTGAAAAATTATCCCAGTTATGGGCAAATATCAAAATAATGCCCAGCCCCACAAGTATAGCTCCTATACTACCAAAAATCATTAGGGTATTACTCCCCTGATCTTCTTTTTTTGCGGCATAATACCGCTCTATGTTTTTTGCCGTTTGTTCACTGATAATATTATGACTTATCAGTTCGGGCAAATCTTTAATTATCGAACTCATAGGTGATTGGTTTTAAATTAAAAGTAAGATTTTTATTCTTTATAAACATCTCTAAACTTCAGCATATCAATTAACCGCTGCTCCCTCTCGTTATCAAACCCTGATTTACATTAAAGAAAATAGTTGCCAGTAGAATAAGATCCCTGATAGGATAGTTAATACAAACGAAATTGTTTTAAGAAACCCTATCCTTATGGAGTTAGCAAAAACAAGTACAGAAACAGCCAACATACCACAATTAATAAGTGTTAGGGTATAATCACCCCTTAAACTTACAGGAAAGTATGATAGGTAAGCCTGTTTAGTTTCCTCAAAACCTTCATATTGTGCACAGGTCTTAAACCATAAAACCATATCGGCAATGGTGGTAAAAAGACATACCAACCCTAGGCCATATAAAATTATTTTTACTGTATTTTTCATAGTAAGATAATTGACGGTTAAAAAAAGCCCCGCAGTAGCTTCGGTAAGGTAAAGCTACCACAGGGCCGTCCGCTAAGCGTTTGGATTCTCCTTTTCAAATGTCTTTAAGTCGCGGGTATTTTTTTGTACGGCTATAGCAGCAAAAAGGCTCAGGGCAAACGACATTCCGTAAAAGCCTTTTTCGCTGAGTTCAAGGTCGGCATTCCAAAGTCCTATTATCAATAGTATTACCGATGCAAATGTGGTAAACCAGCTTATGCCATAATACATATCGGTTACCGGGATGCCTTCCAGCCTGTCTCTTACACTTTTTTGTACCGATACTACCGAGAAGAGCCCGAAAAGCAATATGGTAAAATAGTATCCCTTTTCGTTAAGCAGCATTGCCCCGGCATTAAAAAGTCCTATACAGTAAGAAGCCATTCCTATAATAAGGGCACACCATGAGGCTCCCACAAAGGCATTACTCGGTTTAGTTGCCCCTTGTGCAGTTGTTGTTTTCCTGAATTTGTTTTCCTGTGTGAAGGTATCATTCCCTTCGTTTGTTTTTAGCGGATCCATAATTTTTGGTTTTTAATTATGAGGCAAATCTCATATAAAACAACTAGGCACAAAACCCAAAAAACAACAAAAACTGATGATATATTATTTATATTTACATCACTAACCGTTTAAGTAGTTTTTATATGAATGCATTAGGGGAAATTATATCTATAATGTCAACAGATGATAAATCAGCATTTATAAAACATCTTAACAACAAAAACAAACGCAAAGACACCCTTAATACTGATTTGTTTAAATTACTTGAAACTGATGATATAAATACTAAAAAAAAGCTTTACGGCACTTCAAAAAACACCGATGCCTACCATGCGTTACGCAAAAGGGTATACGACAGCCTTATTAGTTTCATGGCTAACCGAAGCTTTGAAAGTAATACCGATGATGAGCACGAAATAATGCGCCTGCTTATGGTTAGCCGAGTATTTTTTGAACACAAACTATACAAAGAAGCCTTTAAGTGCCTTGCCAAAGCCGAGAGTAAAGCCTTAGCTACCGAGCATTTTTCTCTGCTTAACGAAATCTATCAAACCCAAATACAGTTTGCTCATTTTGACCCCTCGTTTAATTTGGATAAGGCAATCGCCGGTTTTTCGGCAAACAATAAAAAACTGCGAAATGAGGAACAGCTTAATCTTGCCTATGCGGTTATGCGACGTGAACTGGGTGAGATTTACCATAAAGGGAAAATTACCGACCTGCAGCAGTTAATTACCGGCACCATGAAATCGTTTGGGATATCGTTAAGGGAAGTACTTACTTTCAAATCGCTGTACCAAATGCTTTTTATTGCAAACGAATATGCCTCCATAAATAGTAATTACAGCCTTATTGAGCCTTTTTTGGAAAGAAGCTACCGTTTTATTATTACCCGTCAGGAACTGGCACAAAAGCACCTGTACTACCATATATACATATTGTATTTTATGGCTAATATCCATTTTAGGAACAGGAGGTTTACATTGTGTTCACAATACCTGGAGATAATGGCTGCCGAAATGCAAAAGCAAAATAAAAAATACTACAGCCGTTTTATTGCCCGCTACTATTTACTACATCTGCTTAACGAGAATTACAGTGGTAATGGTGAAGCCACACTAGCAATAATGACAAAAGCACTGGCAGAAACTAAAAAAGCCGATCCTACCGACAGGAACGACCTTATATTTTTTGCCGTGATATACTGGTTACAGCACAATAATGCCCGTGAGGCCCGTAGGTACATGCGCGAGTTTATCCATAGTGACAGTTGGTATGAAAAAAGAATGGGTATGGACTGGGCCATAAAACGCAGCCTCGTGGAAATTGTAATGCATACCGAACTGGAAGATACCGAACTTGCCCTTTCCCGACTAAAAGGTTTTAAAAGACGCTACAAAAAATACCTAAAGGAAGTAAACGAAGAAAGGGTACTGGCATATACCGCTTTGGTAGAAAAATATATACTGGACAAAGCCATAGCACAAAACGACACCTTTAAACAGCAACTGGATTTGTTAACACAACACGCCATTACCGAAAGCGGTGATGTATTCGTGCTTAGCTTTATAGGATGGCTACTGGCAACCGTACACAAAAAACAGGTTTACCCTACCATTCTTAGCTTGATAAACAATCACTTTTCCCCGTTCCATTCGGCATAAAACTGCGAAAGGAAACCTTCCATATACCTGTGGCGCTCTTCGGCAAGTTGCTTACCTGTTGGAGTATTCATCCTGTCTTTAAGCAGTAATAGTTTTTCATAAAAATGATTAACCGTTGGCGCAGTACTGGCCTTGTATTCCTCTTTGGTCATATTTAGGTTAGGCTGTATAGCAGGGTCATACAATGCCCTGTTTTTAAAGCCTCCGTAATTAAAGGTGCGGGCAATGCCTATAGCCCCAAGCGCATCCAGCCTGTCGGCATCCTGAACAATATCCAGCTCAACCGATGAGAATTTCTTATCAAAATTCCCACCCTTAAACGATATGTTCTCTATAATACCCACCACCTGGCTAATTATAGTTTCACTTACATTTTCCTGTTGTAAAAACTTACGTGCCGTTTCCGGGCCCACAGTTTCATCACCATCATGAAATTTACTGTCGGCTATATCATGCAGTAAAGCCCCCAGTTGTACAACAACAAGGTTACACTTTTCTCCTTTTGCAATAAGCAGGGCATTGTTATACACCCTCTCTATATGAAACCAGTCATGCCCGCCTTCGGCACCCTGCAATTGCTGTTTTACAAATGCTTTTGTTTTTTCTATAAGATTACTCATTGCAGGAAACTATATAAGATTAAAAAAGCTGCCCGAAAGCAGCTTTATATATTATTTTATCAGTGCAGGCTGCACCCATTTAAAAATGTGTGACTCCTCCGGTATTACAATTCTTTCAGATATTCTTGCCATCCTGTCCGGAAGCTTCATAAGGTAATCCCTTGCTTTCTCGGCTTCGGCAGTAAGACCGTCAATTTTATCAATTTGCCATTTGGCAATCAGTTTTCTAAGTATATCCACATAGTCCATAGCGGTATATACCCCTATGCGCTGTGCCGAATCAGAGAACTGCTCAAAAGCACTTCCTAAAGCATTACCCGACTCCCTTAAAAAATGGGCAGGCATGGTAATTTTAAGCTTCATCATGTGTTGGAAAGCCAACATCATTTCGCTTGGATCTACTTTAAAAATCCTGTCTACAAATTCACTGTATGCCATATGGTGACGCATTTCGTCTCCGGCAATAAGCTTACACATTTTAGACAGTTTATTATCTCCGTATTTTTTAGCCAGCTGCGACACACGGTTGTGTGAAATATAAGTAGCCAGCTCCTGGAAGCTTGTATAAACAAAGTTTTTGTACGGATCCCTGTCAGTACCAATATCAAAACCATCATTAATAAGATGATGTGTGGTCATTTCCACTTCACGCATATTTACCCTTCCGCTAAGGTATAGGTATTTATTAAGTAAATCGCCGTGGCGGTTTTCTTCTCCTGTCCAGTGTCTTACCCATTTGCCCCATCCGTTGCCCGGGCCTTTCTCTACCTGTTCAATACCTTCCACATCCATTAGCCATGACTCATAGGTAGGCAGTGCTTCTTCGGTAATAGTGTCACCCACTAATACCACCCAAAAATCATACGGAAGATCTTTAGCAATCTCTCTAAGCTCCCTAAGGTCTTCCTCAAAACTCTCACTCTGCGTATCAGGCAACATATCTGATGGCTGCCATATCTTCTCTACCGGTATAAGATAGTTCTCCACAAAAGAATCAATGTTCTTTTCCAAAAAGTGCATTACTTCTAAGCGGACGTTTTTTATAGACATAATTTCTAATTTTTTATTCCTTGTACAACTGCGTTCTCTGTTCTCTCCATTACCTCTTCAAAAGGAATATTTTTAATGGCAAAAGGTTCCTGTACTGTAAAAGTAACTCGGGCACCTAATCCTAACGGATACTGACCGTAACGGTTCAGTTTCCAGGAATTATTAATACTAACAGGCACAATGTAAGCACTTGGTGCGAAATTACAAAGTATTTTAAGCCCGTTTTCCGAAAACTTTTTAGGTTTCCCATTTTTACTACGGGTCCCCTCAGGAAAAATTACTGCCGATCGTGTATTCTTTTCAATGTAGGTAGCAATCTGTTTTATGGCAGGTAAGGCTTGCTTTGGGTCTTTTCTATCTATTAAAACGGAACCGCCATGTCTTAAATTGTAAGACACGCTTGGTATTCCTTTCCCTAATTCCTTCTTACTTATAAATTTAGGGTGAAATTTCCTCATAAACCAAATAATGGGAGGAATATCATACATACTCTGGTGATTAGCCACTATAACAAGCGGTACACCAGCGGGCACTTTCTCTATCCCTTCAAACTTATAGGTAGTACCTAATATATGTGTTGTTCTTACCAGAAAAAAGTTAAGTATGTCAACACTCTTTTTATGTGCCTGATAACCAAATACGTTAAGGCAAACCCACTGTACCGGATGAAATATCAGGAGAAACAGCAGAAAAACCAGGTAATACAGTATCGATATAGGATATGACAATATTTTGCCCATATATGTTTTTAAAAAATTCGCGTAAAAGTACAGTCTTTTTGGTTAATAATAAAAACATTTAGTATGCAGGCATACTAATGTAAAAAAGAAAGCCGCACCAAGGGCGCGGCTTTAAACTTTAAAAGAGCTTTTATTAGCAATGTTCGTCGTAAGCATCTTTAAGGTTCTCTGCAATCATTTCAGCAGGACGCCCTTCAATATGGTGACGCTCAAGCATATGCACAAGCTCACCGTTTTTAAATAATGCCATACTTGGTGATGACGGAGGGAAAGGGAACATAAGTTCTCTGGCTGCATCAACAGCTTCTCTGTCTACACCTGCAAAAACAGTAACAAGCGAACTTGGCTTTTTACCGTTATCAAGGCTCATTTTCACACCAGGTCTTGCGTTTCTTGCAGCACATCCGCAAACAGAGTTTACTACTACAAGTGTAGTACCTTCTTTAGAAATCGCTTCTTTTACCGCGTCTGGTGTATATAGTTCTTCAAAACCTGCTTCCGATAGTTCGGCACGCATTGGTTTTACTAGTTCTTCTGGATACATAATATATATTTATTCTTTAAAAAAGTTATTTAAACTGACTACAAAGATACGTATTTTTTAGCCAAATACTTTTTAAGCGAAGTGTTAAGCTTTTCGTTTTTGAAACTGAAGCAACTGCTGGTAAATCACCTCCCTGGTTCTCTCTTTCAGCTGTTTTTTATCGTCAAGGGTAAGTCCTTTTGTTTCTATAAAGTGGTGAACCCTAGCCCTCATAAGCCCCGGAGTCCCACTAAAAAAAGTAAAGGAGAATCGTTTTTTATTGTCGGCAAACGTCATGGGCACAATCGGTATCTGGTGCTCTATAGCAAGGCGGAAAGCTCCGTCTTTAAATTCATCCAGCAGTACATTCTCGTCATCGGGTACACCGCCTTCGGGAAAAATACAAATACTCAATCCCTGATGCAGTCTTGCCTGCGCACGCTGAAACACTTCAAAACGACTTTTGGAACTTTCCCTGTCTACCAGTATACAGGTACGTTTGTAAAAGAACCCGAAAACCGGAATTTTAACCAGTTCCTTTTTCCCTACAAAAACAAAGGGATTTTTAGAGATAATGAGCATCAGCATTATATCGGTCATAGAGGTATGGTTAGCCACAAGCATGTAGCTTTCCCCTTTTACAAACTTTTGCTCACGCTTAACGGTGTAGTAAAAGCCCATCCCGAAAAGTATGATTTTTGCCCATACCCTTGCCAGCCTGAAAAACTGCGGATAGGTTTTCTCTGAAATGATGGTAAGTATAAGTAAAGGCGACATTATGATTATAGGAACACCCATCAGGATATAAAACCAGATGCGCCAAAGTATCCAAAAAATCACCTTTAGTATTTTCATGCTGCCAAATGTAAGAATTCAATCCCTATTTTTTGGTAAAACCTTTTACCTTTGTGTAAATTTTAAAAGCATATCATGGCAAAAATATTAACTGGTATCCAAAGTACGGGAACCCCTCATTTAGGCAACCTTTTAGGTGCTATTATACCAGCCATAGAAATGGCTAACAAACCAGAGAACGAATCGTTTTTATTTATTGCCGACCTTCACTCTACCACACAGATTAAGGACGGAAAAACCCTGCGCGAAAACACGTATAGTGTTGCTGCCACATGGCTTGCGTTTGGGCTTGACATAAATAAGGTAATTTTTTACCGCCAAAGCGACGTGCCTCAAACAGCCGAACTGTCATGGTACCTTAGCTGCTTTTTTCCTTTCCAGCGATTAACACTGGCACACTCCTTTAAGGATAAGGCCGACAGGCTTGCCGATGTGAATGCCGGACTGTTTACTTACCCTATGCTTATGGCTGCCGATATATTATTGTATGACGCCGAGTTTGTTCCGGTAGGTAAAGATCAGCTACAGCACCTTGAAATTACCCGCGATGTGGCTTCACGTTTTAACCACCAAATGGGTGATACGTTTGTTTTACCGGAAGCTATTTCGAGCGAAGAAACTAAAATCATACCGGGTACCGACGGGGAGAAAATGAGTAAGTCACGCAATAACATTATTAATATTTTCCAGGAAGACAAACCGCTTAGAAAGCAGGTAATGTCTATAGAGACCGACAGTACTCCACTGGAGGAACCTAAAAATCCTGATACCTGCAATGTATTTGCCATTTATAAATTACTGGCAACTCCAGAACAGATTGAGCAAATGAGAGCCAACTATCTGGGCGGCAACTATGGTTATGGTCATGCCAAACAGGCTTTGTTTGAACTTATCGTTGAAAAGTACAAAGAGCCAAGAGAGAAGTACAAATACTACATGGAAAACCTTAATGAAGTAGATACTCTTCTAAAAACAGGTGCTGAAAAAGCGGCTGTTATTGCAAACGGTGTACTTGGAAAAGTACGTGAGAAATTAGGTTTCAACTAATACACTTCAACATAAAACAAAAGCCCGACTAACGTCGGGCTTTTGTTTTTATAGAGATTCCTCCTTCCGGTCGAAATGACAGTCTAACGGAATACTTGGCTTATATTGCTTCAAAAAGTTTTCCGGGCAGCGGCCTTATCACACCCTTAAGCTCCATTGTGAGTAATAGTGACGAAAGTTTAAATACAGGCATACCACATTCCAGCGCTATAATGTCCATTAGTTCCTTTCCGTTTTTCTGCAAAAAATCATACACCTTTTGTTCCTCATCTTCCAGCGTAATAAAAAGCTGTTTTTGGACTGCGGCAGGCTTCTGCTCTTCAATATCCCAGTTAAGCATATAAAGCAAATCGGCAGCACCCGTTAATAAATGTGCACGCTGACTTTTTATAAGATCGTTACAACCTGCACTATATTTATCGGTTATACGGCCCGGCACAGCAAACACATCCCTGTTATAATCGTTAGCAATATTTGCCGTAATAAGCGAACCGCCCTTATCGGCACTTTCTATAATAATAGTCGCTTCAGATAATCCAGCTACAATACGGTTACGCTTTACAAAATTCTCTCTATCGGGATTTGAGCTGCTCCAAAACTCAGTAAAAAAGCCTCCGTTCTCCTCCATTTTAGCCATGTACTTTTTGTGTACTTTAGGGTATATCTGGTTCAGTCCGTGTGCCAGTACCCCTACCGTTTGCAGGTTGTGTTCCATAGCCAGCTGATGGGCAAAAATATCTACGCCATAAGCAAACCCGCTTATAATTACAGGGTTTAACGGAGCAATATCTTCAATAAGCTTTCGGCAAAAATCAGCACCATAAGATGTCATTTGCCTTGTGCCTACTATACTTATGGTTTTCCTTCTCTCAAGGTTTATATTCCCCGAACTAAAAAGCAGTACTGGTCCGTCTATGCAGTGTTTCAGTCTTTCGGGATATTCCTTTTCCGTATATAATAAAGGAGTTATTTTTTCCTCCTGTATAAATTTCATTTCGGCTTCGGCCAGCTTAAAAACCTCCTTATCCTGAAGGCTTTTGTAAAGCACCTCGCCAACACCTTCTATAGCAGTAAGCTGTTGCTTTTTTGCCTCAAAAACCGCCTGGGCACTCCCCAAATGATTAATAAGTTTTTTTGCCACTATATCCCCCACACCATCAATCCTGAGCAGGGACAGTGTGTTAAACAATTCGTTGTCAGTCATTAGTAATTTTAAAGGTTGCGAATAAAATTGGTTTGGTGCAATTGTTAATAAAATTTGTGAATAAAATTTTGCAACTGCAGTTGATTCGTTAAATTTGTTGTTATGATGATAGAGAAACACATATCGGCGCTACTATATCGTTACCAGTGCGTTATCGTTCCGGGCTTCGGTGCATTTTTAACCGAAACCAAGTCGGCCAGCATAGATACAGATACTAATACGTTCTATCCTCCTAAAAAGCTGATTTCTTTTAATGCGAATTTAAAGAATAATGACGGGCTTTTAGCCAACCATATCGCTTTACAGGAAAAAATTTCTTACGAACAGGCTGTAGAAGACATTAAAAAGATGGTTACCGTTTGGACAGACCAACTTGAAAACGGCGATAAGCTTATACTTAAAAACATTGGTGACCTTACTTATAACAACGAAGGTAGCCTTGTGTTCTATCCTAACACTCCGGTTAACTACCTTACCGATTCTTTCGGTTTAGGCAGCTTTACCTCTCCTGCTATTAAACGCGAAGTTTACAAAGCAGAAATTGAAGAGCTTGAAGAAGAAGTACCAGTACTGTTCACTCCTGAAAAGAGGAAGAAAAACTACTCTTTTCTTAAATATGCAGCAGTATTTGTTGCAGCATTATCTATAGGAAGTGCTGGTTTTAAAGTATACTACGACAATAAGATAATAATTGAAACCCGTATTGCCGAACAGCATGTACAGGAACAGGTAAATCAGGAAATACAAACAGCAACATTTTTCCTTGATCCTATGCCGGCAGTAAAACTTACCGTTAAGGAAGATACTGCAGAAGCAGATGAGGAACTTTACTATCATATTGTTGCCAATGCTTTTCGTAGTGAGGCTAACGCTAACAAAGCGGTAAACCAATTAAAAGCTCAGGGCTTTAAAGCAAGAAAACTGGACAAAAACAAGTACGGTTTATACCCGGTACTTTATGAAAGTCATACCACTTATGAGGCAGCTCATGAAAATCTTAACAGAATAAGAAAGGAATATAACAAAGAAGCATGGCTTCTTGTTAAAGATTTATAAAAATACCGTCCCACGCTAAAGCGTGGGATTTTTTTTGCCTTTTCTGTACTATCTTTGCCAAAAAACAATTACATGCAGGCAAAATATCCTTCTGATTCTATGTGCATTATGACCGATTTGGTCTTACCCGGAGAAACTAATCCGCTTAACAACCTTTTTGGTGGTGAGCTACTGGCGCGTATGGACCGCGCTGCAAGTATTGCTGCCAGGAGACATTCAAGGAGAATTGTAGTTACCGCATCGGTTAACCATGTTGCATTTAACAGATCTATCCCTTTAGGGAGTGTGGTAACCGTTGAAGCTAAGGTTTCACGCACCTTTAAAACATCTATGGAGATTTTTATTGATGTATGGACAGAAGACCGTGAATCGGGTGTTAGGGCAAAAGCAAACGAGGCTATTTATACCTTTGTTGCTGTTGATGAAACAGGTCGACCTGTTGAGATTGCTCCTATTGAACCTCAAACAGAACTGGAAAAACAACGTTTTGAAGCGGCATTGAGAAGAAAACAACTAAGCCTTGTTCTTGCAGGCAAAATGAGTCCGCATGATGCAACCGAACTGAAAGCATTATTTATAGAATAAAAAAAGGAAGCTAATGGGCTTCCTTTTTTGTTTATTATCTTTTGTAATATTCCCTACTACTATTTTAAGGGATTTAGCCATTGTTGCGGATTTAACGAGCTAACATCCTGAATAACATAAAATTTAAGCACCGTTTCGCCCGTTGCTTCATTTGTCCAAACTTTACCTAAAGTTTGTTTAATACCTACTTTATCACCTTTAGCTACATTAACGCTTTTTAAATTAGTATATGAAGTAACATAACGACCGTGGCGCACAAAAACAGTGTAAACCTTATCAAATGTACCAATGTGTGTTACAAGGGTTACTTCTCCTCCAAATACCGACCTAACATCGGCATCTTTTGAGGTTGTGATATCCAAACCACTATTATAGTGATTACTATCAACTTTAACTCCTTCCGCATGCGCCCTATAAGGCCCATAAGGCTGAGAAACGTAACCTCTCTCAACTGGCCATGGTAACTGGCCTTTATTGGCTTTGAAGTTATCTGAAATAATCTTACCCTCTTTTGTCAGCTCAATTTTTGTATCAGAAACGTTATCAGTGCTTTTTCCGCTTTCCCTTGCCCTCTTTCTGTTTTCTTCAGCAATCGCCTCTCGTATAAGTTTCTGTATCTGTTGCTCTAATTTTCTTTCTTCCTGCTGCCTCTTTTTAATATCAGCGGCATATTTCTTTTTATCCTTCTGTATTACCTTAACAAGCGCATCCTGTTCCTTTTTATCGGCTTCAAGCTCTTTCTTCTGTTTCTCTGTTTCAGCGAGCAGGTTTTCCTTTTCTTTTTTCTGTACTTTAAGCTTTGCTAATAACGCTTCCAGTTCGGCCATTTTCTCCTTAAGCTCTTCTGCCTGCATTTTCCTGAAATTGGCATACTGCTTCATGTACTGAACACGCTTGTATGCCTGTAGGAAATTCTCTGAAGATAGTATAAACATTAATCTACTTTGGTCAGACCTGCTTTTATATGATTTAACAATCGTGTTAGCATAATCTTCCTTAAGTACTTCCAGTTCTTTTTCAAGCTTATTAGCTTTTTTCTGATTTAAGTAAATATTATCTGTAAGCAGCTTGCTTTGCTTTTGTATGGTAGTAATAAGATTTTGGGTAAGCCTTATTTTAGCATCGCTTTCTTTTATTTGTACTAAAACCGATTTTTCTTTTTTATTTTGTGTGCTTAATAAACTTTGGAATTCCTTTATCTCCTTTTGAAGTTTGTTTTTTTGCTGTTCCAGTTTTTTTTGTTCGGCAGTATTTTGCCCCCAACTTAAAGCAGTGGTACAGATAAGAAGTAAAGTAAGAAGCGCTCTTGTCATTTTCTCCGTTTCGGTTAGTCTCTATTCTATAAATATACGATTCATGCCTTGTGGTACCTTGTAAGTAAACCTTAGGTCTTCGTTGTCAAAGGTAACATTCTTGTATTCAATCTCAATGTATACCTTATCGGCTTTTTCGGCCTCAACCATTACACCTGTAGGTATAACCGATTTTTCATGTTTCCTGAATCCCGGGTAATTTACTGTAAGCTTTTGTGGCTCGTACCCTTTGTATTCTATTACCTGTTTCTTTAACAGCAGATTAGCCGCTTCAAAAAGAAACTCTTTAAAAACACCATTGTCTTCCTTACCCTGTAGTTTATACAATCCTTCCTCAAGTGAAGCTTTATATTTACCATCGGCAAGATTATCCATGGCTCGACCCGTTATTATATTTTGAACCTTATCATAATCAAGATCAGTGCCCAGCCAGTCACTCAATATTTGGAAATCGCCTTCAAAATATTCCTTTTGGGTATTTACATAATAGCTTACCTTATCTTTAGTGATTAATGCCTTAGCAACCGGGAATCCCATTACAGTAGCGTTAACCCATATCATTTCATCTTTTTTAACTCTTATATCAAGAGTAAAGTTATACGAGTCGCCTCCTCCTTCATAATGAGCACCTGCTCTTATTTGCAGGTTATCAAACTCCAAAGGGTTTTCATAATGCCCTTTTACTATCTCTTTAACCGATTTTTCCTTTTCAGCGTTCTTTTCAGATACCAGTCCCTGTTTTGACTTACAGGAAACAAGCACAGTAATAAGCAGTAAGGCTGCTGTTATTTTTTTCATGGATTATTCTCCGGGTTTTAGCAATTTATTGGCTTTAGAAAAATAAGCCTCTTTTTTCTTTTCATCTCCAAGCCCGGCATAAGCCTCTCCCAGTTGCCTGTTAAAACCTGCCTCAAGCTCTGTATCCTCTACAACAAAGTCTATTCCGTTTTCAAGCCATTCTTTTGCTTTTTTAAACTGCTGCTGTTTATTTGATGCTAATCCTGCAAAATAATAAAGCCTGGCATGGGTAGGGTACAGTTCAGTATACTGTGTAGCTACATTATACAGCTCGGCAAAATTATTATCTTCAACATAGCTGTATAGCAGTAATTCAATGGTTTCTATATCATCGGCATTGGTTTCCAAACTTTTTTGGAAGTAATGAATAGCCTGATTAAAATTTCTTTTAGTAAAAAAGAATTTCCCTACCTCTTTAGGTACATTAATTTCTTTATCATCTTCAAAATAACCTACCGCCCTGTCAAGGTCGGCTTCATATTTTGGATTGTTGTTTGTATAAATAAGAAATTCGTTAAGTACCCTGTGTTTTATTTTACGGTCAATTTTATCACTCCCTAATACCCTGAACATAGACTTGGCTGCCTCATCTCCCTTATTATCGTTTAGGTTAAACTTAAAGAGGCTTACCTGAGCCCAGTCTGACTCCGGAATTTCCTTTTGTAGCATTTCAGCTACTTTTGCCGCTTTTTCCTCCTCGTTACTTTCAGAGTACAAATAAATCAGTTCCAAATAATTGGATTCCTCTTTCGGATTTTTCTTTATGGCCTCCTCAAAAGCTTCCTTTTCAGGTTTATTGTACCTGTTATCACTAAGGATTTGCAGTTTATACATTTCCCTGCGCTCAGTATGCCCTACCGTTTCTTCCAGTTCGTTTATTAGCGCAAGCGCCTTATCATACTGATCTGTATACATGTATAACGATACCAAATCTTCCTGATAATACTCCTTACGCCATTCGGTAAGCTTAAGCACTATAGGTATAGCACTGTTATAATTTTGGGTTTGGTAATACACATCATAAAGCCCCACCCAGTACCAACGATTTGTTGCATCTAACTGAGTAGCTTTTAAAAAAGCTTTCTCGGCCTCTGGGTAGTTTTTAAGGGCAAGGTAATTTTTGCCCATTTCATGGTATACCACCGGATTGTTTGGCTCTTCGGCCCTGCATACTTCCAGGGCCAATAACGCCTTATCATAATTTTCTATTCCTTTTTGTTTTAGTGCTTCATAAAAGTTATTTTCAAACTTATCACTGGCCAATGCAATTTTATCGGGCTCCTCTTGGGCACGGGAAACTGCAGGGGCTAATAACATCCCTGAAAGCAATAATCCGCAAAAAAGAATTTTTCTGTTCATATTTTATTCTATAACCGAATAGTCTCCAATACTTATACTGGTAAACTTACCGTTAAATGTAGCGTGGTTGCCTATCATGGCATTATCCAAATGAGCGTTTGTTATTACTGCATTGGTTTGTACCAAACTGTTTTTAATCTCACTGTTCTCTACTCTTGTATTATTACCTAACGATACATTAGGCCCAACAGTAGCATTTTTAAGTACTACATTTTCACCTATAAAACACGGAGGGATAATAGTACTGTTTTCATTCACTACCGATGATGATACCATATGTTCCCCGTCTTTATGTAAAAAGTTAAGCATTCTTGAATTGGTCTCTACAGTTACATTTTTGTTACCGCAGTCCATCCATTCATCTACTTTACCCGGCACAAACTTCAGCCCTTTTTGCTTCATGTTTTCAAGTCCGTCAGTAAGCTGATATTCACCGCCTTTTACAATGTTATTATCCAGTAGGTACTGTAATTCTTCACGAAGGGTTTCTCCGCTTTTAAAGTAATAGATACCTATAATTGCAAGATCTGAAACAAACTCTTTTGGTTTCTCTACAAAATCTACAATCTCTTTTTTATCATTTAACTGAACAACACCAAAAGCACTGGGATCATCAACCTGTTTTACCCAAATAACGCTGTCTGCTGTAGTATCTAACGTAAAATCGGCCCTAAAAAGTGTATCGGCATAAGCCACAACTATAGGTCCGCTCATAGATTCCTTAGCACTCATAATAGCATGAGCAGTACCAAGTGGTTGTTCCTGATAGTAAATAGTACCTTTAGCACCCAGTTTTTCGGCAATGGCAACAAGGTCTTTCTCTACCTGAATGCCAAAATCCTTATGTATTATAAAAGCAATCTCTTCTATTTCCTGATTTATCACTCCTGCAATATCTTCAACCAGCCTGTGTACAATAGGTTTTCCTGCAATAGGTATTAATGGTTTTGGTACAGTAAGTGTGTGTGGGCGTAGGCGTGAACCTCTTCCCGCCATAGGAACAATTATTTTCATTCTTATTCTGTTATTTCTGTATTGTCTGGTTTATGAGTGTAGTATACTTAGTGGTATCCTCAAAACTTCCGGACAAAGTTGGTTTTATGATTTGATTTTTACTTATTATTTTACACCTGTACTACCAAAACCTCCGGCTCCACGGCTCGTTTCGGTTAGTACTTCTGCCTCCAGCCATTCGGCACGCTCATGCTTAGCTATAACCAACTGAGCCACCCTTTCTCCGTTTTCTATAGTTACCGGTTCGTTAGACAGGTTTACCAATATAACCCCAATTTCTCCGCGATAGTCAGCATCAATAGTACCCGGGCTATTAAGCACGGTAATCCCTTTTTTAGCTGCCAGTCCGCTTCGTGGCCTTACCTGTGCCTCATAACCTATAGGCAATTCCATAAACAATCCTGTTTTTATTATAGCCCTTCCCAGTGGGCTCAACACTACAGGTTCATCTATATTAGCCCTAAGGTCCATACCTGCAGAGGCTTCTGTTTCATAATTAGGTAAAGCGTGATTGGATTTATTGATAATTTTTATTGTCATTACGGTAAATATTTATATTTCAAATATATCAAAAATAGCGGGTAAAAGTGCTGTTTTTATGGTGTATTATTTCCGTTTTAGCACTCTGTTAAGGGTTTCTTTTTCGTTTTGGTAAATAAACAGGCTGTAAACAATTATAACAGCTGCACCAACGTAGTAATTTTCCCTAAAATAATAAAAGTAAACCAGGGACATGGATATGGATAACCCCAGGTAACCTCCTATTTTTTTAAGGTCGTAAGGAATAGGGTAGTACTTGTTTCCCAAAAAGTATGAAATAATCATCATGGTACCATAGGCCGAAATGGTTGCTATAGCCGATCCCATATAATCGTATTTTTCAATTAACAGGAAGTTTAGCCCTAAAGTAACCAATGCACCTACGATAGATATGTAAGCGCCCATTTTGGTTTTATCGGTAAGTTTGTACCATACCGAAAGATTGTGGTAAATACCCAAAAAGAAATTAGCCAGGATAATAAGCGGAACTACTTTCATCGCTTCCCAGTACTCCGGACTTTTTATTAGAAGCACCTTTATAACATCGGCAAAAACAACTACACCAACCAATATAAGGCTACCAAAAATTATAAAGTATTTGGTTATCATGGCATATGTTTTTGGTGCCGATTCGTTTTTAGCATAACTGAAAAAGAAAGGTTCAATTCCCAGTCTGAAAGCTGTGGCATATAGCGTCATGAAAAGCGCTATTTTATAGCAGGCAGAGTATTGCCCTACTTTGGCCTTCGCAATATCTTCGGGTAATAGGTTTTCCAATAATATCCTGTCAAACGATTCGTTAATGGCAAATGCAATACCGGCGACTAAAACCGGAAGGCTGTAACGCATCATTTTTTTCCAGAGTACCTTATCAAAACTCCAGTTTATTTTAAAATAATGCGGAGCCAATACTAAAAGCGTAAGGAAGCTTGCTATAAGATTAGAGACGAAAATATAGCCTATCTGGAAATTATCTATATATATCATTCCCCAAAAACTACTTGGCTTTGCCGCAGCCCATGCCGGTAGTAAAGATATAAACACCACATTAAGTCCAAGATTTACAACTACATTACCTACCTTAATGGCGGTATAATACAAAGGCCTGCCCTGTGCCCGTAATTTAGAAAAAGGAATAATTACCAAGGCATCCAGCACCAGTATCCATATGGTATAAGTAATATACTGCTCTTCAATACCCGACCAGTTGGCAAGGTAAGTTCTGCCTAAAAGAGCCAGAAACAAAAAACCAATAGATGACCAGAAAAGTGATATGGTTGAAGTACTCTCTACCTCCCGTGAATTATCTGTACTGTAAAACCTGAAAAAAGAGGTTTCCATACCATATGCAAGTATCACATTGAACAGTACAATCCACGAAAAAATTACGTTTACATCACCATACTCATCATCCGGAAGGTACTTGGTATACAATCCTACCAAAAGGAAACTAAGCATCCTTGGCACTACCGTTGCCAGTCCGTAAATAGCAGTTTGCTTGAAAAGATTTTTAAAAAGGCTCAAAAGCTTATTGGTTTAGTAATACAAAAATAGCTATATAATGAAGTTATGAAAGTACTATAGCTCGTCTTTCTTTAAATAACGTGTGGTTAATGTCCTTGCCTAATAACGGGGCACATTATGTTCCTGTTGTAAATAAGCTACCACCTCATTAGACTTTTTCTCTCCTGCATTAAACGTTTCAAGAAGCTGCATCCAGTCATCAATCTTCTTTCCGGTTTTTTCAATAACCTGTTCATCACTAACGTTCCAATAATCGGTTTTCACAATTTTATATCTATTTTTTTACTAAGGTAATAAAAAAGAGCCACGCAATGCGTGGCTCTTTATATAGTTGTGTGCTGTGTTCAGTATTATTAATTGTTCAAAGCTTCTGCACCACCTACAATCTCTAAGATCTCTCCTGTAATTGCAGCCTGACGTGCTTTGTTGTAAGTTAATTTTAACTGGTTTCTAAGTTCAGTAGCATTATCGGTTGCTTTATGCATTGCTGTCATACGTGCACCGTGCTCTGAAGCAAAAGAATCGCGAACTGCTTTATAAAGCTGAGTTTTTAACGAAAGCGGTATAAGGCTTAATACGATTTCTTCTTTAGAAGGTTCAAAAATATAATCAGTACTGTTGCTGTTTACTTCCTCTGTAGCCTGAGCAGGAACTAAAGGCAAAAACTGTTCTGCCATTACAATCTGAGTAGCTGCATTTTTAAAGTGGTTGTAAACTAACTCGATTTTGTCATATTCACCAGCTGCAAACTTATCCATAAGTGTTTGTGCAACCTCTGCTACGTTTTCAAACGTAAGGTCGTCAAACAACGAACTTTGGTTTGCTATAATGTTACAGCTTTTTTGTAAGGCATCATTACCTTTTTTACCAATGGTTAAAACATCAACCGTTTTACCGGCATACTGGGTAAGTAGGTTTTTTGTTTGTTTAAGCACATTAGCATTAAAGGCACCACACAAACCTCTGTTAGAAGTAACTACAACAAGAAGTACTTTGTTTACTTCACGCTGTTCTGCAAACGCACCTCCTGTATCTCCTTCCAGAGTAGCGCTAAGGTTTTGTAATAGCTCTGTAAGCTTCTCAGAATAAGGTCTCATAGCCGTAATAGCATCCTGAGCTTTTTTAAGCTTAGCAGCAGAAACCATTTTCATCGCACTAGTAATTTGCATAGTGGATGAAACCGAAGCAATCCTGTTACGTATTTCCTTTAAGTTAGCCATTGTTATTTATATAGTTTGAGTATTGAGAGTTGAGGCTTTACCAGCTCAGCTCTCAATACTTAAGTCTAAAATCTAATTAGTATTTTGCAGCAATTTCAGCAGCAGCTTTCTCTAAAACGTCTGTAAGCTCATCGGTAAATTTACCGGCTTTAAGAGCGTCAAGAGTATCTCTGTGCTTAGCGTTTAAGTACTCGATATAATCTTTCTCGAATTCTTTAACTTTAGATACCGGTACGTTTTTAAGTAGGTTTTTAGTACCTGCATAAATAATCGCAACCTGATTCTCTACAGTGAAAGGATCGTTTACTGCCTGCTTAAGGATTTCAACGTTTCTTCTACCTTTTTCAATTACATTTAAAGTAGCAGCATCAAGGTCAGAACCAAACTTAGCGAAAGCCTCAAGCTCACGGAACTGTGCCTGGTCTAACTTAAGAGTACCCGATACTTTTTTCATTGATTTGATCTGAGCGTTACCACCAACACGTGATACAGAGATACCTACGTTAATTGCAGGACGTACACCCGAGTTGAATAAATCTGACTCAAGGAATATCTGACCGTCTGTAATCGAAATTACGTTTGTTGGGATATAAGCAGAAACGTCACCTGCCTGAGTTTCGATAATAGGAAGAGCCGTTAACGAACCACCACCTTTAACGATTGGTTTTAATGACTCAGGTAAGTCATTCATATTTTTAGCGATATCATCATCTGCAATTACTTTTGCAGCACGCTCAAGTAGTCTTGAGTGAAGGTAGAAAACGTCACCAGGGTAAGCCTCACGTCCCGGTGGTCTTCTAAGTAGAAGAGACACCTCACGGTAAGCTACCGCTTGTTTAGATAAATCATCATAGATGATAAGTGCAGGACGACCTGTATCACGGAAGTACTCACCTATCGCAGCACCTGCAAATGGTGCATATACCTGCATCGGAGCAGGGTCAGAAGCATTAGCAGCAACGATAACTGTATAAGCCATTGCGCCTTTTTCTTCTAATGTTTTTGCAATACCTGCTACAGTAGAAGCTTTTTGTCCTACAGCAACATATATACAGAATACAGGCTTACCTGCATCATAAAATTCTTTTTGGTTAAGAATGGTGTCAATACAAACTGTAGTTTTACCAGTTTGACGGTCACCAATTACAAGCTCACGCTGTCCACGACCTACAGGGATCATGGCATCAACAGCTTTAATACCTGTTTGTAGCGGCTCTGTTACCGGCTGACGGAAGATAACTCCGGGAGCTTTACGCTCAAGAGGCATCTCATAAAGATCACCACCAATAGGACCTTTACCATCAATTGGGTTACCTAGTGTATCAACTACACGACCTACCATTTGCTCACCTACTTTAAGTGAAGCGATACGCTGTAGTCTTTTTACAGTTGATCCCTCTTTAATTCCGGTAGAAGGGCCAAGCAATACTACGCCCACATTGTCTTCTTCAAGGTTTAATACAATACCCTCTAACCCGTTATCAAACTGTACTAACTCACCATATTGAGCGTTAGACAATCCGTATACACGGGCAATACCATCACCTACCTGAAGAACAGTTCCTACTTCTTCTAATGTAGCACCCGATTCAAAACCGGACAATTGTTTCTTTAATATTGCTGAAATTTCAGCAGGTTTAATTTCTGCCATCTTACTTTATAATTTAGACACTTTTGTGTGATAAATACTTAATTACTTAATTCTCTTTTTAGGGTTAGCAGCCTGTTTGCTACAGATGCATTGAACTGCTTATCACCTACCCTTAGGATAAACCCTCCTATTATAGATGGGTCAACCACATTTTTAATGGTGATTTTTTTATCTGAAAACTCTTTTATTTTCGCCAGTACCTTAGCTTCAAGCTCGGCAGTTATAGGGAAAGCTGTAGTTACAGTTGCCTGCTCTACACCAATTGCTTCGTCATACTGTTTTGCATACTGTACAGCAACACTACCAAGAATTTCAAATCTTTTATTTTCTAATAAAAGACGGAATAAACCTTTAGTGATGTTTTGTGCAGAAGCAAACACTTCGTTTAAAGCACTCTCCTTAACCTCTGCCTTAATGGTAGGGCTATCAATAAAGCTGTTAAGCTCGCTATTTTCTTTAATTGTAGATGCTATAAGAGCCATATCCCCGTTTACCTGCTCGGCTACGTTAGAAGCCTGAGCCATTTCAAGGATTGCCTTTGCATATCTTACTGCAGCTCTTGAACCTGTCATAAGATTAGTTTAATTTTACGTCATCTAACATTTTCTCAACTAAAGTAGTCTGAGCAGCGTCGTTAGATAATTCTTGTTTAAGTATCTTCTCTGCAATTTCAAGCGATAGGCCAGAAACCTGAGCTTTAAGTTCTGCCATAGCAGCGTTTTTCTCGCTGTTAATAGTAGCCTTAGCCTGCTCAATCATTTTCTCACCCTGAACCTGAGCTTCAGTTTTAGCATCAGCGATCATTTTTTCTTTGATCTCTCTTGCCTCTTTCATCATAGCATCTCTTTCAGCTCTTGCTTCCTGAAGAATTCTTTCGTTATCTGCCTGTAAGTTTTGCATTTCTTTACGTGCAGCTTCAGCAGCAGCTAAAGCGTTAGAAATACCTTCTTCTCTTGCAGTGATAGAATCCATAATAGGTTTCCAGGCAAATTTAACAAGTAGTACAATTAATACTAATAAAATGATTGCCTGCCAAAAGAACAAACCAAATGAAAAATCGTTTACTAATTTATCCATCTTTATATGTTATATATAAATTACTTAAAGTCAAATTTTAATTTAAAACAACACCTGTAGCCAACCGCTACAGGTATTGTTAAGCTTATCTTTATTATTTTCCAAGGATTAAAGCAGCGAATGCTAAACCTTCTAATAAAGCTGCGATAATAATCATCGCAGTTTGGATTTTTCCAGCAGCCTCAGGCTGACGAGCGATAGCGTCCATTGCAGATCCACCGATTTTACCTAAACCAAGGCCTGCACCTATTACTACTAAACCTGCTCCTACTAAAGTTGGTATTGTACCCATGACTATATAATATAAAAATTAAACTTCTAAATAATTAAATGATAATCGGCTCTTCTTCTGTATGAGGATCATGATCCTCAGCATGATGATGCTCCTGTACCGCCATACCAATAAATAATGACGAAAGCATTGTAAAGATAAACGCCTGTAAGAACGCTACCAGTATCTCAATTACAGAGATAAATAATGTAAGACCTATAGAGATTGGCATATCTGCCGCAAGGTTTTGACCCACAAACATCATCGCTATAAGACTCATAATTACAACGTGACCTGCTGTAATGTTTGCAAATAAACGAATTAATAACGCAAATGGCTTTGTAAGTGTACCTAATATCTCAATTGGCATTAATATAATTTTCATAGCTACAGGAACGTCCGGCATCCAGAAAATGTGTTTCCAGTAATCTTTGTTTGCACTAAACTGAGTAATGAAATAAGTGAACAATGCTAAACATACCGTTACAGAGATGTTACCCGTTACGTTAATACCTATAGGAGTCATACCTAAAAGGTTAAGAATCCAGATAAAGAAAAATACAGTAAGCAAGAAGCCCATATATTTTCTGTATTTCTTTTCTCCGATATTAGGGATAGCAATTTCTTCTCTTACGAAAATGATAAGCGGCTCAAGTATTCTTCCGAATCCTGTTGGTATAGGTCCTTTTTTGTAAGACTTAGCCATACTAACAAACATGAAGAACATTAATCCGGCTACAACCAGCATTGATAAAACATTCTTAGTGATTGAAAAATCAAGAGGCTTTACATTTGTTGGGTGATGATGCTCATCAAAATTTAAAGTACCCTGAGCATCTGTTTTGTATATTTTACCGTGGTGTAATGCATAGTAGTTACCATCTACCTCTGCAATCTCTTCACCGTGGTGGAATTTTGAAGATGAGAAAATTTTCAGTCCGTTATCGAAAAGGATAACAGGAAGCGGAAAACCATAGTGTTTACCTTCTGCTTTGTCAGAGAAGAAAACAAAATCATGAGCATCCTGTAAGTGATGATCAATAAATGCAGCTACTTCGTCTTTTTTTGATGCTGGCTCATGCGATTCTGTCGCATGATGTTCAACTGCATGAGCAGCCTCCTGATTATGAGCCTGTAAGGAATCCTGTACAGAATTAGCCATGGCCATGAACGGAACTACAGCAAATAGGGTCGCTAACGCGATTTTAAGTGATTTTACGGAAAACACCATCTTATTAAAAATCTTAATTTTACGGTCCTTAAATTTTGTGCAAAGGTACATTTTTAATTAATATTCCAATGTTATTGGGCAAAAAAATTTACCGTAATTTCAGATTATAGGGTTTATTATTATTTTTTGTTTAATAAACGTGCTGTATAATAGGCCTCTATTGACAAAAACAAAATGAAAATCACAAAAAAATTGATTTTTTCAGGACTATTTCCTTCTACCCCATTAATGACCGGTGAACCAAAGGCATAAGCTATGGCGGCCTTTGCTGCGGTTAAAAAAAGGAACACGTACCCTAACTGTTCTTTACTTTTATGGGAAACAAATACCAGCACGGCAAGTATAGCTATAGAGCAGCCATAAAAAAACAGGTAGGTTACCGGCATTGGGTATACATAATTTGAAACAGATACCCCTACACCCGGAATTAAGTAGAATAGTGAGTTTAAAACAAGTAGTATAACGGCAAACACCGTTAATAAAAGAAAGGCTGAAATGTAGTCTTTTTTCATTATTTATTTAACTGGTTAACCTGCCTTATAACATTATATAAGGCAATTGCAACACCTATTAGTGTAAACAGCATAGTGTTTGGGTTTGAGGTATTGCCATATTTTTCGTCCAGCCAGTTACCAAACCAGCCAAACAAAAAAATAATTATCCCCATTTGTATGGGGATATTAATAAGTGCGATCCATTTGGTTCGGTTATTTCTATCCGGCCTGTTGCTGCTCATTTTTTTTAGACAATGGCTTTACCGAATTTTTCATGGTACAGGTTGCAGTAAACTCTGCTCCCGGTTCTACCGAAAGTTTATTTACATTTACCTCTCCGGTAATTTGTGCCTTTGATTTTACGTTAAGTAGTTCGGCAACTTCAATTTTACCTTCAAAACGACCTTCAATGTCGGCATTAGTACATTTAATGTCTCCTGTTACACTTCCGGATGGGCCAATTACAATTTTGCCCTGGCTTGTAAAGTTTCCTATTAATTCGCCGTCCAAGCGAAAGTCGGTTTTCGAAATGATATCCCCCTTAATTATTGTGCCCTCTACAATCCTATTCGTTTTACCTAAATCTGTGGTTGGTTTTTGAGATTTGTCAAACATGCTTATTCAATTGCTAAAAATTGTGTGAAATTCTTTTTGATTTGTATTACCTTATAATCTTCGCTCGATATTATGTATGGTGTTTGGGTAATTTTATATTCTTTGTAATCTTTTAGTATACTCACGGCATCTACTGCAGCCTCTTTACTGTTAAGCCCGTGCATAACAATAAAATCTTCGTTCATGGTATATACATCTCTTGAAAGGGTTAAGCTCCTGTTGTAGCTTTCCTCTATAAACTTTTTCAGTTTATCGTTTAATTCTTTTGCTTTAGCATCATCTGGATTACTATCAAATTTGAATATTATTTTCCAGCTTACCGCAGGGCGTCCAAAATCGATTTTCTCCAATGTAGGAACGTTTGTTTTAAGCATTGCCTCTGCCGATTTACCCTCTTCACTGTTAGGGTAGTTTAATGCCACGTAGTTTAATGCATTTTTGTATTCTTCAAGACCTTTAAGCCTGGCAACTATATTTGCCTTAAGAAGCTCAAATTTTGAAGCAATCTCTTCCCCGGTATAAGTATCTATAGCTTCTTCAACTAACGGATATACTTCACGCAGTTTACCGTCTTCATATTGTTTGAACAGATTTGCATAAACCGCTTCCGGACTCTGATTGTTATTTTGTTCTGCACCGGGGTTCCTGATAATCTCAGCATAACGACTGTCAGGATACTCATTAAGTATTTGGTTTTTGTATAGCTCTGCCCTCTCTGGGTTAATAATCTGGTATATTTTATACAGGTTATATTTAGACGGCAATATCAGCCTCTCTTCCGGACTGTTGGTTAACAGTTTCTCCAGCTTATCGGCAGCTCTTTGGTATTCCTTAAACTTCTCCTTATATATAGTACCTAACTGGTAGTATGCAAAATTTCTTTCTTTCGCCAGGCTATCCAGTACAACCTGTGAGGTTGGTAACTGCCCTATATAAAACTCAGGACTGTATCTTGGATTAAATTCATCTTCATTTGAAGCTACAGCGGTACTGTCATTAATGGTTTCCCCTTCATCATTTCGTGAGCTACGCTGCTCAGAAGACCATCTCCAGTTATCAGCAAGTTTTCTGCCTCCCCATTTTCTCTGAAATTCAAGTTTTCCATAAGAAACGATTGAATTGTTATAGAAATAAAATGTTCCTCCTCCATACTGCTGTTGTGTATTGCCGGAAGTAGTATTGTTACCTGTTGATTTTCCAGATACTCTTTGAACCATACTATAATCCTGTTGTCCTGCAAGTTTATTAGTGTTAGTTCCCATATTATTAACAGTGCCGCCTTTTAGGTTTCCACTATTAGTTAACATCGACTGAGGATTTTGGCCTCGGTTCATATTCTCGGCTATCTGTGCTTCTCTTTCAAGTCTTTCTTTTTCTTTTTCGTCGGCATCCTTAAGCTTTACAATATATTCTTCAAAATAAGCTACTCTTTGATCGTTTGTCATAGCTGCCAGACTAAGAATACTGTCATTTGTTTGTGCTATACCCTCATACTTAATAACATCGTCCAGGTTATCTCGTTTCTTTTTTATAGCCCTGTACTCTCGTGTTCTCTGATTAAGGAAAACTAAAGTACTATCATAATATTTACCTGCTGTAGGATATTTTGCATTCTCAAAATTAATCTCGGCTATATTCCTGTGGTTAGATGCTGCTAAATATTTATCCTTTGGATTTTGTCGTAATGATTTATTGTAATATTCAACCGCTTTATCATCAAGATCCTGTTTATCATAAAATAATCCTACCTGATGATTAATTACATCCAGATAGGGCCTGTTTTCCCTGTCTTTTAAAAGCTTCCTGTACTTTTCCATAAAAACAAGTGTGTCTCCGTTTTTATAATCAAACTGAGCCGCCTGCCTTGCATGTGCCTGTATGGTATACATTCTTGGTGATTTTCTTTTCATATCTATCACCGTTTGGAATTCTGCATAAGCACTGTCAGGATATTCCAGACTTTCGTATAACTGACCTAATATAAAATGGTATCGGGCTTCTTCTTCTCTTTGCTTTGTAAATTCGGCTGCATTTTTAAGTACAACAACAGCACTGTCTTTAGACCCTATTGCTATATATGCCTGAGCTAGCATAGCATTTGCATCAGCAAAAATTTGCGGTTCTATCTTTTCTTTTTCCTCTAAAAGCTTTTTAAGGTTTTTTATAGCAATGGCTTCATTCTCTAACCTAAGGTTGGTTTTTTCTCTCCACACCTTGGCTTCAAATATTTTATCGCTTGACGGATACTTATACAGTATATAGTTAAAAGCCTCAAGTGCCGGTATAAATCTGTTTTCATAATACCTTGCCTTCCCTAATAAAAGGTGAGCTTCGTCCATTTGCGGATTCCTTTCGGTACCGCCTATATACATAGAGTGTTTTTGGATAGCTTTTGTAGCTTTTTCTTCAGCCCTGTCAAAGTTTGGGTTCTTTTGTTTTTCTTCTTTATCGGCAGCTTTACCTCTACCCGCCGCTGGTTTTTGTTCCTCCTCCTGCTGTGCAACAGGCTGCATTCTTTCTACAGGTAAAAGCTCCCAAAAATTATCGCTATAGGTGGTTTTTAATTCCTCCACTCCATTAACAAGAGCAATGTTACCGTTATACAGCACATTATATTCTGTAGTTACAGCATGATAATTACGGTTAACAAAGCTGTCTTTTTTGGTAGAGCAGGCTATCAAAAAAGCAAAGGTTCCTGTTAGGAGTATATATTTATAAGTACTGGTTTTCAAGGCAAAACATGTTTTTATCCTTAACTTTTAAATTGATGTTTTAGTATTAAGGAGTCGTAAAAATACGTTTCTTTTTTTATTTTATGCAAAAAAAATCCCCCGAAGCTTCGGGGGATTTGTAATAAAGTTAAACCGCAAAAAAAGCTTCAAGCTCCTGGAGCGTTTCCTGTGATGTTTTAATATCTTTTACTATTTCGCCTTTATGTAGGGCTACTATACGATTACTAACTTCGGTAGTATGTGCCAAATCGTGACTGGAAACAAGCACTGTGGTATTACCATCTTCTGCCAGTTCCTTAATAATACGCTTTAGCCTTATTTGTGTTGTAGGGTCAAGGTTTGCAAAAGGTTCGTCTAGTATAACAACCTCAGGGTTTCCTATAAGGGCTGCAATGATACCTACTTTCTTTTGGTTTCCTTTTGACAAATCCCTTAAGTACTTTTTTCTTTTAAGTATCTCTCCGTTAAAAAAGTCTTCATGCTTTTCTAAAAGAGCATCAACGTCGGCTTTATTCCAGCCACGAAGCTCTCCTATAAAATAAAAGTACTCTTCGGGCGTAAGGTAGCCTATCAAAAAACTATCATCTATAAAGGCCGATGTAAAAGGTTTCCAGCCTTCACTCTCGTCTACCCTTATATTGTTTGATGTAATATTCCCTTCTGTGGGTCTTATTAAATCCAGTAATAAACTAAAAAATGTGGTTTTACCTGCACCGTTGTTTCCTACCAGTCCGAAACTTTCTCCTTTTGGAATTTCAAGCTCTGGTATATTAAGTACTGTTGTATTGTTATATGTTTTTTGAAGATTACTTACTTTGATCATGATATATAATTTTTTGATTGGATGATTAGTTTACTTGTTTGTATGCCGCAAGCGTATCATACTTTTCAGATTTATACAGCCTGGCTATTTGGTTAAAAACAAAATTCCTGAATAAAAGACCTATTACTCCTGTCCCTGCAATTAGGAGATAGGCAATGGTATCATTAAAAATATAATGACCTACAGCATACAACACTATTGGAATAATAAGTTTAGACAATCCTAAAAGCATCATTTTAGGGTTAAAGGATTTTTGACCTCCCATTGCCTGCCTGGCTTTGGTTAAATCGACCGGTGTTTTTACAAAAGCTCCGCTTAAAAGTACCATATAAGCATTGATACCTATATTATATACCGCACAGGCAAGAATCATAAGGTATACATCAATACCGAAATAAAGGTAAAAAGAAGCCAATACTGTAGTTATAACCGTGGCAATTACCATAAGCCACCATTTTGAGGCGATATATTCCCTGTATGGTATGTTTTGGCTCATCATAAGCGGATAGTAAGAACTGTCCCAGCTTGGTACAAACTGCCCAAAAGTGAACATAAAACCACTTGTAAGCATTATGGCAGCAAACATTTTCCACGTTGGTGTATTATATACTTCAATACTATTACTAAAAAACAATAGTCCGTAAAACAAAAATAATACACTCGATATTACCGTCATTTTTGCCCTTTTATTCCTAAGTATAAGTTTTAAATCATTTTTAAGGTAGGTACTCATGGAACCAAACTGATCCAGCCAAGCATAATTCTCAGTACGTGCTTCCTCTTCTTTGGTTTTCAAACCGGCATCCAAAAACATGTATTCGTAAAAGAACTTAAATGTTGCTCTCCATACAATAACAAGCAGGGCAACAGGTAGCAACGCCATAAAATAAGTACTGTATAATGAGGTAAAGAAAACTTCTGTATATGTTGTGATATCAAAATAGCCATAATACTGTAAGCCTCCAAAGGTTGCCAGTAAAACAATGAAAATGGCAAAAAGCCAATTCTTACCCTCCAGTAATATGTTTAAAAAGTTATTACTGTATAATAATGCCATAATACCTACATGCCACAGTATAACATTTACAGGATTATATCCTTTAACTAATAAAACAATGGAGAAGGGTATAAAAAAGAAAGCATGTAATATATTAAAAATAGTAGCCATGCTTTTTCCTATAGTAAAATTCACTATGGTTTTCTTTTTAATATTGAGGGTTAATAATGGTTTTATATTACTAACCGGAATATTTTGAAAAACAATCCTAATCCCTAAATCTACTACTATATAATAAATAAGGTATTTGTTTACCCAAAGCATTGGGTCACTAGTACCTGCTTTTTTTAGTATAAAAAAGGCTCCTGTTCCCAGTAAAAGGAGAAAGAAAGCCATCATTATGGCATATAGTAAAACGATTATCTTAACAACAAGATTAGTACTAAAAGCTGCCGATCTGGTAAATGCCTTCCATTCGAGCTTTATAAATTTTTTAAACATCGTATTTTGGTTTGGTTTACCTGATTAGTAGTATAAATTGTAAAAACGTTACAATTTACTATTGCTTTAACAGCTTATACTCAGGATATGTTTGCTCTAAATGCACTTCTGCCCTGTTTATTATTACATATAAAATTATGTATTGATATATAGCAAACAGCACCACTCCTGCTGCCAGGATCCATTGCCCTACTGCCGAATATTCTTTATCATACACATACTCTATTACCTGATAGGGTATGAATATAAATACGGGTACACTCCCACAACGGAATATTATTTCTTCAAGCATCCAGCGATAGCCTGTTTGTCTTACTTTTTTCCTGTACCTATAGTTAAGCACAAAAAAACGAAACAAACTGAAAATTAATATCGAAAATAATAGTACCGGAGCTATAACCGCATGAATATGCTGTATTGACTTTGCTACAAGCACGGTTAATATTATAGTAAGCAGTATTTTAGGCAATTTGAAGTATTCCTTAAAATAACCCCAAAGTAATTTTCGGTATTTTTTGGTCAATGCCAACTGCCTTCTTTCCACAACATCCATAAAACCGAAAACACCAAACTTTTTAAATTCCTGTTTCAGAACATCATCAAATGAAAGATCCGGTTGTTGTTGCCATTTCTCTTCAATAGCATTAGCCAGATGATCTACCAGTTCGGTTTGCAGGTCGTAGTATTCTACAAAATGCTTACGGGTAAAGGCATAAAGCTGTTTTACTTCTTCATCGGTTATTTTTCTTTCCTTATTCATTAAATCTTAGCTTGTACATTTTTTTAAGCTTTAGGTATGAGCTTATTATCATAACTACAAAACTGATGATTACAGCATAATATAAAAACAGGTAAATATCATCTGTAAAAATGGTTTGAGGCTTTACCGCCAAAAACAATATATATACTGTTAATGCTGCTGCATAATGAAACCTGTTTACGCCAGACCATTCGGGTTTTTTATTTATTACAACCATATGGACATAACTACTGAATATTACACCACACAGCAGAAAATATAAAATGGTAAAACCTGTAAATACAGCATCATTATAACCCCTTTGGTTTAACAGTAAGGCTACTGTAAACAAAATCGTAGCAACAATATAGAACTGAGGCTTAACTAAGCCCTTAACCAGCATTTTGAACGCCCTAATTGTTGCTGCTTTTGAAAATTTCTTAGCAGAACTTAATAGTTCTGCTTTATTTTTAACCATATATGCCTGAAATTCATCATAAAAAACACCTTCTTTTTCTTCAAGTGCCGTTGCTATATGATCGGTCATTTCATAACGTATGTCCAAATACTTTATCCCTGAATTCTCAAGATATTGGTCTATAAATTTTAATTGATTGTCTGTTACTTGCATGTTTAAAATTGTAAGTCGGGATTTATTTTGGGTTAACCAGTGTTTGCAGGTCGTAGTATTCTACAAAATGTTTACGGGTAAAAGCATAAAGCCGTTTTACCTCTTCATCAGATATTCTTTTTATCTTATCATCCTTCATATCTCAGTTTGTATTTTTTCATCAGTTGCCTTGACGTAACTATTGTCATAACAATAATAGAAACTATAACACATTGATATAAAATAAAATAAAAATTATCTCCTGTCTCTTTAGGAGCTTTAAAAGTATTTGTCCCAAAAATCATTACCCCGTTTAATATAAAACTCACCACCTCCATCAATTTATGTGTACCCGACCAAAGTTTCTCCTTTTTTGTCCGTTTATGATAAATATTAAATCCTGATATTACCAGTAGTAAAACAAAATATGTTAGATAAAAAACGTAAACTAATTTTTCAAAATTCATATGATTAAGCCCTAAAAATGATAATCCGAACAAACTCCCTGTAATAAGTAAACCTTTAACACTTAACAAATTACCAAACAGTAGTTTAATGGCTTTGTTTCTGGCAATTTTTGAAAATTTATTGTTAGACTCTAAAAGCTCTTTTTTATGTAAAACCATATAGGCCTTAAACTCATCATAAAAATCTCCTTCCTTTTCTTCAAGAACTGTTGCTACATGGTCAGTCATTTCATAACGTATGTCCAAATATTTGACCCCTGAATTCTCAAGATATTGGTCAATAAATTTTATTTGATTGTCTGTTACCTGCATGTTTAAAATTGTAAATCGGGATTAATTTTTGGGTTAACCAGTGTTTGCATATTCTTGATAAATTCTTCCAGTTCCGCCAGTCGGTTTACCGTTTCTTTTTGTCCGTCTTCTGTTAGTTTGTAGTATTTGCGCAGTCTGTTACCCACTTTCTCTACCTCTACATCCAGCAAGCCTTCGCCCTCCAGTTTGTGTAGTGCCGGGTATAGGGCACCTTCGGTAATATTAAGTTCGCCTTTGGTTATACTCTTTACCTTTTGGGTAATCTCATAACCATACATGCGTCCGTTTTCTTCCAGCAGTTTCATAATAATGGTGGTAAGGCTGCCTTTATATAATTGGGAGTTTTTCATTTTAAGAATTTTGTACTGCAAACATACATAAAATTCTTATGCATAATAATTTTATGTATGTTTTATTTGTTTAATGTTGTTTTATACCGTTAAAGGATTGCTTATTTTTGCATTGAAAAACACAAAATATGTCAACATTTCACTCACTTACAATAAAGGATATAAGGAGAGAAACGCCTAATGCGGTTTCTATTGCCTTTGAGATTCCGGAAAATCTGAAAAACGAATATAAATTTATTGCCGGTCAGTATATTAACATTAAAAGTGTATACAACGGTGAAGAATACCGCAAAGCTTACTCTATATGCTCAAGCCCTAACAGTAACGAGCTAAGGGTTGCCATAAAAGCAGTTAAAAACGGAGGCTTTTCTGTATTTGCTAATGAGCAACTTGCTGTTGGCGATACTGTTGAAGTAGGTGTCCCTGAAGGTAAATTTACTTTTGAACCTAAAACCGACCGCCAGAGAAACTATGCGGCCTTTGCGGCAGGTAGCGGTATTACACCGGTACTTTCCATCATACATTCGGTATTGGAAAATGAGCCTGAAAGTACGTTTGTACTGGTATATGGTAACAAAACACCGGAAGACACTATTTTTCACCAATACCTGCACGACCTGCAACAAAAATATGTAGGCCGTTTGTTTATCCAAATGGTATACAGCCAGGCAAGGGCAGAAGATTCTCTTTTTGGACGAATAGAGCGCTCTACCGTAAACTTTGTACTTAAAAACAAACACAAGGAAAAAGAATTCTCTAAGTTTTACCTGTGCGGACCGGAAGAAATGATTAAAACGGTAAGCGAGATACTTAAAGAAAATAATGTTCCAGAAAAGAGCATCAAATTTGAGCTTTTCACCACTCCGGTTGAAGATAACAAAATTGACGAAAATCTTGAAGGGCAAACCAAAGTTACTGTATTGGTAGATGATGAGGAAACTACTTTTGTGATGTCTCAAAAAATGACCATTCTTGATGCAGCATTAAAAGAAGGACTGGATGCTCCTTACTCCTGCCAGGGTGGTATTTGCAGTAGCTGTATGGCTCGAATTACAGGTGGTACAGCAGAGATGAGAAAAAATGCCATACTTACAGACGGCGAAATAGCCGAAGGCCTTATACTTACCTGCCAGGCACACCCAACTTCTGCCGAGATTCATGTAGATTATGATGACGTTTAATAACGCTCATAAAACCATAAAAAAAGGATGCTTAGGCATCCTTTTTTAGTATATCGTTAATTCTGTTTACAACTGTTTGCGGCTTTATGGTACGCATGGCGTCCTCATAGCCTTCTACTTTTTTATTACCATAAATAGATGTTGGCAGTAACGGATATTTATCTCTGCCGGAAACCAACAGGTTTTCCTGCGGTTGATGGTAAGGAGCAAAGCCTGCATAAGGGTGTGTAGCTCCCCATAGTGTTACGGTTGCCACTCCCTGCATGGCTGCCATGTGGGCATTACCACTATCCATACTCAGCATAACATCAAGGTTACTAATAAGTTGTAGTTCCTGCTGTAATTTTAATTTCCCTGCAACTACTATTGTGTTGCTAATATTATTAGCAAAATAATTTAGTACTTCTATCTCTTTTGCTCCTCCGCCAAAAAGGAACAGTTTATACGATTTATTGTCAGCTAAACCGTTTATCACTTCCTGCATTAAATCCTGTGGATATACCTTACCTTCATGCTGGGCAAAAGGCGCTATACCTATCCACTGTCCTGATTTTTCTCCCGTTACTGTTAGTACATCGGGTGTCAGTTCGTGTTTCTCAGGGAAAACAGGCACACTAATATCTATAGGGAAGCCCAGTTGGGCAAACGTTTGTGCATGTCTTTCCACAATTGGGGTAAGCTGTTTAAATATTTTGTTTTCGGCACGGGTTAGGGCTTTTTTCTCTTTCCTAACCTTATCAGTAGTAGCCGTTTTTATTCCGCTAAAAGCAAACAGTCTGGTTACTGTTTTAGAGCGCAGTACGTTGTGTAAATCGGCAACGGCATCAATATTTAGCTTTTTAAGCTCACGGTATAGCTTTAGCAGTCCGCCAAAACCTTTATGCCTGCCTTTTACATCGGCTTCATAAAAACCTACATTGGGAATACCGTCAAAAAAGGGTTTGAAAAAGCCTCTGGACAATACCGTGAATTTAACCTCTGGGTATTGTAAAGCTAAGGCTCTCAGCACCGGTACTGTCATAGCGACATCACCCATTGCAGAGAGCCTTATTACAAGTATATGTTTTATACCCGCCATATTATGCAGGTTTTACTTTTTGTTTTGGTATAAAACAGGGTTTAATTCTTCGTCGTTGTACATTTTCATTTGTTTGTACACTTTCATGAATTTATCTCCGCTTTCAATATCGGCTAAAAGCTCATCAATAGCAGTAGAAAGATCTGTTCTTTGTTCTAAAAGAACATTCAGTTTCTCCTGGCATTTTGCAATGTGCTCCGGCGAAGCGTCTGTACGGTTCACCTCTTCCTGCATGTGGTATATTTTAAGGGCAAGGATAGAAAGCCTGTCTATAGCCCATGCCGGACTCTCAGAGTTTGTTTTAGCGTTATCATTTACTGTAACATCCTGATATTTATTTAAAAAGTAGCTGTCAATATATTCTACCATATCAGTTCTGTCCTGGTTAGAGGCATCAATCCTTCTCTTTAATGCAAGTGCCGCTACAGGGTCAATTTGCGGATCACGGATAATATCCTCAAGGTGCCATTGTACAGTGTCAATCCAGTTTTTGGCATATAGTAAATGCTCTATCTGATCCTTGCTGTAAGGATTATTAACAGGCTGATCTACATTATCAAATTTGTGATAATCGTTTATACTTTGCTCAAAAATGGGAAATGCTATTTTAGAAAACATAGGGTTAAATTTTATTTTACAAATATAGTTTTAATACTTTTATCCTGCTAATACTAATTTACAGCACTATGCATATTCACTACCTTTCACAAAACAACAGTGTATTAAACCATTTTTTAGCACAAATACGCGATGTAAACGTTCAAAAAGATACTATGCGTTTTAGGAAGAATATAGAGCGTATAGGAGAAATTATGGCTTATGAAATAAGCAAAACACTTGAATATACCCCTGTTAGTATTACCACACCTCTTGGAAAAAAGGAAACCGAATTTGTAAAAAAGCCTGTAGTAGTTTGCTCCATATTAAGAGCGGGGCTTACCCTTCATAACGGACTACTTAATTTTTTTGATGATGCCGATAGCGGATTTGTGTCGGCTTATCGTTATCACCCTAATAATGACGATGAGTTTATAATACAAACTCAGTATCAGGCTGTGCCAAACCTTACAGGAAAAACATTACTGCTCGCCGACCCAATGCTGGCTACTGGGCTATCGTTAGAAGCTGTATTTAAAAACCTTATGGCAACAAATAAGTCCGAAGAAATTCATATTGCAGTAGTAATTGCAGCGCCCGAGGGCATAGCTCATTTACAACAAACCCTGCCGGATAATGTACATTTATGGGTTGCTGATAAAGATGAATACCTTAACTCCCACAAGTATATTGTTCCCGGGCTGGGAGATGCCGGAGATCTTGCTTACGGAGAGCGTTTATAACTGGGCAAAAAATAACCCTATCGATATTAAAACAATCAGTATTAGTATACTCTCCCTTATCCACTTTACCTTTTGGCTTTCTATAAAGTTAGCCCCCATTATGGCCAATGGTGCAAATGTAAATGCCAAAAAACTATTGTTTTTATTGGCCGAAAGTACATATATAGCCACACCTATTAAAAAAGAGAAAATCACTTTTTTGTAAGAGGAATGCAGGTTAATAGGTTTTGCCGAAAGCATAGCAACCTGTGCCACAACAAAAAACACCGCAATTGATGAAAACAGGGCAAGGGCTATATTCTGGTAAATATTTTCAAAATACGTAAAATCGAAGCTGGTTTGCATATCGGCATACAGGTTGTAAAACAGATCGTTACCAAACAGTAATACTGTTAAAACGTAAAGTGTAGTCGCCGAAAAAAAGGCTATAAAAGGTATTATCCAATTACGATAATCTCTTGATACGTGAAAAATTATTGAAATAAATACCAGCAGAATATAAATTATACACCAAAAATGAAAAAAACTTGCCACAAATATCCAAAAGGAAGCATCAAAGATTTTTTCCTTAGGGGTAATGAGTGACTGTAGTGATATAAGCCTCCTTAAAGCCAACAGTAAAAAGAAATTTGCCACTATGATTTTTGTGTTTACCAATATGGTAGGAAAGAGCACTAAAAACATGGTAAACAGGAACATAGAGTAAGTATTGTCCCGGCTTAATGAGTTCTTTCTGGTAATAAAATTTACAAGGAAAACCGAAAAGGCCAAAAGCAAATATAACCCCACTTTTTGTAGTATGAGTGAGAAATATTCCACCCAGTAAGTGTCTTTAAACAGGTATAAAAAATAGAATAAAGTTATTAGTATACCTATTAAAGCATAATTTATCGGCTTTGATTTATTAAAAACACTTGCCAGCATGTGAATATTTTATACTTTTGTGATTGTAAATATAATACTTGTTTAAAGATGAGAGCATTTTTTGAAGGAATAGATTATCTGTTTGTACACATACTATTTGCACCGCTTGACTTTATTAGAGCCCTGGAGCTTGAAAACTGGTGGGTAGCAAACATTATTACCTGGATTTTTATCCTTATCTGCTGCGGGGCAACCTGGTACTGGATTCAGCAACTGAAAATTTTCAAAGCGAATCACGAAGATGACCAGGATACCACAGCACACTCTTTCTTATCATAGATCGAAACCTATATCTTTTCTAAAATATATCTTATCAAAATTTAGCTTGTCTATATTTTGATAAGATTTTTTTATGGCTTCATTAAAGTCAGCACCATATGAGGTAACGGCAATTACACGTCCACCATTGGTCACCACGTTTCCGTTATCATCTTTTGTTCCCGCGTGGAAAACAAGAGAATCTTCTACCTTATCAAGTCCTGTTATAACTTTACCTTTTTCATAATCTTCAGGGTATCCGCCCGAAACCAGCATAATTGTAGCAGCACTTCTTTCATCAATTTCAAAAGCAGTTTCTGCAAGCGTACCATTATGTAGTGCTTTGAAAGCTTCAACAAGATCTGATTTTACCCTTGGCATTACCACCTCAGTTTCAGGGTCACCCATTCTTACATTATACTCAATAACATAAGGATCGTTACCTACTTTTATAAGACCAATGAAAACAAAACCTTTGTAATCAATGTTTTCATTTTTAAATCCTTGTATAGTTGGCTTAACAATACGTGTTTCAATTTTCTCAAGGAATTCGGCATCTGCAAACGGCACCGGTGAAACAGCTCCCATACCACCTGTATTAAGCCCTGTATCGCCTTCTCCAATACGTTTGTAATCTTTAGCCATTGGTAACAGCTTGTAGCTCTCTCCGTCTGTTAAAACGAAACAGCTAAGCTCTATACCGTCAAGAAACTCTTCGATAACTACCTTAGTACTCGCCTGACCGAATTTTGCATCTACAAGCATGTTTCTAAGCTCCTGTTGTGCTTCTGCAAGGTCACTTATAATAAGTACACCTTTACCAGCAGCAAGTCCGTCTGCTTTAAGTACGTATGGTGCTTTTAATGTAGTAAGGAATTCACACCCCTGCTCTACGGTTTCTTTTGTAAAACTCTCGTAAGCTGCTGTAGGAATATTGTTTTTTACAAGGAACTTTTTAGCAAACTCCTTACTTCCCTCAAGCTGTGCAGCATATTTTGACGGACCTATAACCGGAACGTTGCTAAGGTCACTGTCATTTTTAAAATAATCATATACGCCTTTTACCAGTGGGTCTTCCGGACCTACTACCACCATCCCTATGTTTTCCTGCTGTACCAGTTTTTTTACAGCTTCAAAATCAGTAGGGTTTATGTTTACATTATTTGCAATGGCCGATGTACCTGCGTTACCAGGTGCAACAAATAATTTAGAACACTGCGGGCTTTGCAGCATTTTCCAGGCCAGCGCATGCTCTCTACCTCCAGATCCCAGTAATAAAATATTCATATGTTATTGCTTAATTATTGTGGTAAATACTAATAGGCTTTTTCTTCACCCTGAAAAATGTTTACCACCGTTTGTACTATAATTTTTAAATCCAGTAAAAGCGACCAGTTCTCTATATAAAAAACATCATACTTAATTCTGTTTATCATATCTTCATCTGTGCTTATTTCCCCTCTGTACCCCTTTACCTGTGCCAGGCCTGTAATACCCGGTTTAACATAAAGCCTTGTAAGGTATTTTTTTATACTCTTACTGTACAAATTATTTTGTGACCATAAATGAGGTCTTGGCCCCACTACACTCATTTCTCCAAAAAGTACATTTAAGAACTGCGGCATCTCATCAATACTCGTTTTTCTCATAAAACGTCCTATTCGGGTAACCCTGGGGTCATTTTTTATAACCGACTCTTCTGTTGTTTTGTTCAGCTTCATTGACCTGAACTTATAACAAAAAAATTCTCTTTCATTTATTCCCGGTCTTCCCTGTTTAAAGAATATGGGACCCGGTGATTCAAGCTTAATTATTAATGCCAGTATGGGTGTTAACCATGTTAACACAAAAATTATAACAAATAACGAAAAAACAACATCAAACAACCTTTTAACGGCTTTTGCCACAGGCTCATGCAACGGGGTTTTTCTTAACGACAGTACCGGGAAAAACTCATAATAGTCTACCCTAAGGTTTTTAGTAAATATCTCCTTAGTATCGGGGATAAACTTTATAATCTTGTCATTAATATCGGCAAACTCAACCAGTCTTTTAATTTGGTAATTAGTAATTTCGTTAAGCGAACAGTAAATCTCGTCTACATTATTATCTATTGCAAAGGCTTCTACCTCGGCTATTTTTCCTTTTACTTGATCGTTTTGCTTCCTGTCTGAAAAGAAACCAAGAAACCTATATCCATATTCACCCTTTTGTTCAAAAAGCTCTTTTAGTCTTAAAGCATCTGGTGTGTATCCTATAATTACTGCCTTACGGTAATTACTGCCTGTAACTACCCTGTATCTCTTTAAGTAATAAAACAATACAAATTTAAACAGTATTATAATTATAAATGCAATAACAAGATATTTTGCTATTGCCTGACCGCTAAATATGGCTTGTTTTGAAAATGGGAAAAAGGCAATTACCACCAGTAAAAAAACTATTCCCTGCCTTACAATTTTTACAATTATATCTGTTAAGCTCGTAAATCGATAAATTTCATAAAAGCCAAATATATAAGCTATTATAAACCATGTAGCTACCTGATAGGTGCCAAAATAAAACTGGTTAATACCCAGTTCCCAAAAGAAATAAGGGAACAACAGGGTTAAGACCAATACATCAAATGCTATATTTATTGGTCTTATATATTTTGAATATCTCCTTTTTCCGGATGAAGTCATTAATTAGTATATATATCCTGAAAAATCTTTGTGTTCTTCCTTAAGCAGCTCGTCATGTGTTAACGACTTAAAGTATTCGTAGGTTATTTTCATACCTTCGGCACGACCTACTTTAGGTTCCCATCCCAAAAGTTCCTTAGCACGACTTATATCCGGCTGTCTTTGTAACGGATCGTTAATAGGTAATGGTTTGTATATAACTTTTTGTTTTGTGCCTGTAAGTTTAATTATCTCTTCGGCAAAGTCCCTTATAGTAATCTCATCTGGGTTCCCAATATTAACCGGATATACATAATCAGAATGCAATAACCTGAAAATACCTTCTACCTGATCATCTACATAACAAAACGATCTTGTTTGCATACCATCGCCAAAAACAGTTAGGTCTTCACCTCTTAGTGCCTGACCGATAAATGCCGGAATTACCCTTCCGTCATTTAATCTCATCCTTGGGCCATAGGTATTAAATATCCTTACAATTCTGGTTTCAACACCGTGAAAAGTATGATAAGCCATAGTTATAGATTCCTGAAAACGTTTTGCTTCATCATACACCCCTCTTGGCCCTATGGTGTTTACATTACCATAGTAATCTTCATTTTGCGGATGTACTAAAGGATCACCATATATCTCTGATGTTGAAGCAATAAGTATTCTTGCTTTTTTAACCCTTGCCAGTCCTAAAAGATTATGTGTTCCTAACGATCCTACTTTAAGCGTTTGGATAGGAATTTTTAAATAATCTATAGGGCTTGCCGGTGATGCAAAATGCAAAATATAATCCAGCTTATCGGGTATATTTACAAACTTTGTAATATCATGATGATAAAACTCAAAGTTAGGAAGTTTGAAAAGATGCTCTATGTTTTTAAGATGCCCGGTAATAAGATTATCCATACCAATTACATAATAGCCTTCCTTAACAAACCTGTCACATAGATGAGACCCTAAAAAACCGGCTGCTCCTGTAATAAGTATTCTTTTCATTTTTAACTTCTTTCTTTTTCTATAACACTGGAATACAACTCTTTATTAAACAGACAATACAAAACGGTAAAGAAAATAACGCCTCTTTGCCTCCATAAAAAAGATTCGGTCAAAAATAAGGCTATCATTAGAAATGCGAAAGCAATATGAACAAAATCTTTATTGCTTAAACCATTTTTTAAGTTAATTCCTAACATTACCATTAAAACCAAAAAACCTATTAAGCCCAAATCGGCAAAAATCTCAATATACTGATTATGAAAGTTAAGGGTATTATATCCCCTATGGGTTTCGTCGCCCTTATATACATTATGCTCATCTCCTTTTTCCTTAATCCTGTTAAGAGAAGCATTAAGCCCATAACCGGTAAGCAAAACAGGATCTTCACTCATCATTTCGGTAAAAATTCTTATTTGGTAAACCCTAAAAGAAGTTCCGTTAAAATAATCATTTTGACTAAAGGTTTCGTTATTCCATGCCTGAGCTATAGTAACGGCTCTTGTACCCATATCCTTAACTGCCTGCTCTGTATTTGGTTTAAGCTCAACCTCAACCCTTTCTTTTATTTTACCAAAGTACCCTGCTATTACTATAGCTACCGCAAATACTGTTGTAAATGTCCATTTCGCTTTTTTAGAAGCCGGAGACCAAAACAAAAAGTATAAAATAGTAAGTAAAATATCTGTAAGGAGTATGTTTTTAGAAGACAATAAAAAAATGAAAACAAAAAGAAATAACAGGGCTAAATAGTCAAACTTTCTTTTTCGCTTTTTGGCTACAAAATAAAACAGGGCAACCGACATGAAAACCGATACATAAATAGCGTTCACATCTTTTGTTACTAAATCATGATAAAAGAAAACATTACTGTCTCCTGTTTCAAAGTATTTTATAAACGCCCTTGCTATATAAAAAAGGGCATATATAAACATTCCCCAACTGTAAAATTTAAGCGTATCTCGTTGTTGCTTTGGCCAAAGTCTTATAATACAAAAAACAACGGGAATAATAAGCAACGGAATCTCTTTGGAAAGTGCCTTTAATGTACTTTTAAAATCTATAGTCCAAAGAAGTGAAGCCGCCATAAGCAAAAACAGGGCTACAGGCATAAATAGGGCTATGCTAAAACTAAAGTCCTGCTTTTTTGCGGTAAACAAAGCATAAAGGGTAAAAAGTATAAGTGTTATACTACCAAATGCATAGTTTAACGGAATAGTTAGCAATACAGCTACTGCTAAAAAAACCAGCGTTTTAGGATTTGTTACAGGCCTCTTACTTTTTGGTAAGGCATTTTTCGAAGAAGTGAAGATAGTCCCCATTAATTTTTTCCCAATTAAAGTCGTCTATTATTGCTTTATAGTTATTTTCGATGGCCTGCAAATTATCACTTTTTTTTAACGTATTGATAATATTTGCGACTTCTTGCAGATTTGAAAAATAAAAAGCATTGTTTTTAAGTACTCCTTTATTAAAATCGTTATTGTTTGCTATTATAAAGGCCTTAGATGCCATGGCTTCTAAAAGTGACGGATTAGTACCGCCAACAGAGTGCCCGTGAAAGTACAAATTGGAATAATACCTTAAGTTATCCAGGTGGTTTATATTGTATATACCTCCCATAAAACGAATATGGCTGTGAGCTCCAAACTTGTTTTTTAAATAGGCTCCATATTTTGTTTCATGCTTACCAATAACCAGTATAGGGGTTTTATTTCCGCTTTGCACTACCCCTTCAAGTACCATGTCAATATTGTTTTCGGGTTCAAAACGAGCCATCACCATATTGTAATTGCCTTTCTCTACATCATACTCTTTAATAACCCCTTCATCAGGGTTCTCAAAAGGATATGCGCCATAGGCAATATATTCTGACTCTTTGTTGTATCGGTTTTTTAGTGATTTCTGTATACCCAGGGAGTCAGCTACTAAATAATCACTACTTATGGCTGCCAGTCTTTCGGCAAACTTAAGGAACTGCCTTACAGGTGCCGAATATTTAGAACGCTTCCACTCCAGGCCATCCATATTACTTATTATTATGGATTTTTTAGGCAACAGGAAAAACCATATGGAACTACTGGTATACCCCAGTTGAAGTATAATATCAAAATTCCTTTTTCGGGAATCCATTATACAGTTATAGTCATATATAAACTGACCAAAGGTACCCATTTTGTACTCTGGATCATGTTTATGGATAATGTGTGCTCCCTTAAACATTTTTTCCTGATACGGATGATTATGTGAATTATACACATATACTTCGTGACCCTTATCTGCCAGATAGGCCGAAAAGTATTCTGCAAATTGTTCAAAACCACCGTAATAATTGGGAACCCCTCTTGTACCTAATATGGCTATTTTCATTGTGTGTTTTTAGGTGTGCAAATATAGGTGTTTTTAAAAACTTATCTTAAAAAGCAATAATAACACAACTAGCCCTGTAGTATACGGGATATATTTGCAATATATTTTTCGGGAGAAAATTCAGACAGAGCTCTTTCGTATCCGTTTTCTCCAAATTGGTTTCTAAGATCTTCATTATTGATAAGTTTAAGCAAAGCCTGGGCAAAATCACTTTCGTTTGATGGTTCTACAAGGAAACCTGTTTCATTATTTACCACTATCTCTGTTACTCCGCCATGATTAGATGCTACAACAGGCTTTTTTACGAGCATCGCCTCCAGAGCTACCAGCCCAAAAGATTCTGCCTCTGTAGATGGCATAACAGCAATATCGGTTACATTCCAAACCTGTTTAAGACTTTTAGTAAACGGTAAGACTGTCACTTTATTTTCTAAACCTTCGGCTTGCACTATTTCATAAACCTCGTCTTCATAAAACTCCTGCCCCGGTACGGGAGAACCAACCAAAAGTAGTTTTGCTCTCGTTTGTTGTAGGTAATTGCTAAATGTGTTTAAAAGCCATTTGTGACCTTTAAGCCTGCTTATTCTGCCTACAAGTGTAATAATAATATCTTCCTCCGAAAATCCAAAATCTGCTTTTGTTGCAGCTTCCGTTTGTGATTTTGATACAGCAGGACCATTATGTACTACAACCGTTTTTTTACCTAAAGATGGCTGCCTCTTTATAAGGTTACTTTCTGTAGCACGGGAATTACATATTACAACATCTGCTCTTTTAGCAAGCAATTTTGGGTAAGCTTCAGCAAATATCTTAGGGTGCACAATTATTTCATGTACATGCCAAACATGTTTTATTTTTCTTTTTCGCGCATATACCATTCCTAATAGCACTGCCAGAGTATTAGAATAAACAATATCAAATTTATATTGCTTATTGAGCTTATCTAAAATAGATACTCCTTTTTTTATATCCTTAAAAAACCTATTAAGGTTTTTTGGGGTAAACATGCTTCTGTACACCTTAAGCACCGGAGCCACAACTACTTTTATTTCTTGTTTTTCGAGCTCGGTTTTAAGCGGACCTTCCTGAGGCAATATCACTACAGGGAAAAATTTAGATTTATCTAGTCCGGTAACAGTAAGGTACAGCATTCTGTCTGACCCATACATTTCTGCTGCCTGATGTATTACAAGGATATTTTTCATTGTGTGCGGTTTGTTACAGCCCTGGCTATGTTTTCCCGGTGTCTTACCAAAAAACCGAAGATTACTGCCTTAGTATCTACCGTAAAGTAAAAGCCCATAAACACCCAATAAGACACTAACAGATATACTCCTGTACCTACTATTAAAAAATTAATATTGGTTATTATAAGGTTGTCAAAAGGTTTGTTTTTAAAGAGAAGGAGTATTGATATTAGTAATAATATTAATCCCGCCAATCCTGATTTTAAAAAAACGGTTGTAAACCCGTTATGTAAAAACGGAATAAAACGCATATAGCTACTTTGCAACCACATTTTTTTCTTTAAATCTGTGGTAGACCCTAATCCTTTACCAAAAGCAACTGCAGCAGGACCTTTATCTGTTACCTGCTTATATGTCATTATTGTTTCATAAGAGCGGTAGTTATCATTAAGGTCTTTCCAGTTATATTTGTTTACATGGGTTTTAAAAGCTTCCTTAGGTGAATTTTTAATTTTATAGAAAAAAGCCTCTATACCTCTTGTCCTGCTGGGGTTTGAATAATATATGGCTGTATACCCTCCTCCTAATATAAGTACAGAAAATGCAAGTATAGTAAGTGAGCGTTTGTTAGCTACAAAATATCCTTTCATTGCTACATACAAAATTGCAAACTGAATAAAGTTACTTCTAGCCAAATAAAGAATTGTGGAAAATATCAATAACGGAAGAAAAAGCTTAACCCTTTTATTTGATATTTCTAAACCAAGTTGTTTTCTAAAAATTAGTATAATTATAGTGTATACTTCAAAATCACTAAAATAACCGGTATGCATACGAAGTGTAGGCATATCCCTTATATGTAAAAATGTAAAGGCATAAGCCAGGTTAAACATATGGAAAACAGCAATAACCACTCCTGTTTTTACAATTATAATAAAAGGGTTGTCAAAATAGTCCTTACATACCTGGTAACCTATTAAAAGCCCTAATATGGGTTTAAGCATATAGGCAAAATCCCTTACAAAAGGATAGGGTTCGGGAAAATCAAAAATACTTACAGTTAGGGCAATAAGGAGTATCCCTATAAAACAGGCTAGCTGTTTTATCATAGTAAGACTGTATTTTTTTCTTAGAGTTATTAAAGCAGTTAGGCTCCATATAAAAAAAGTAGCCTCATATGTATTAAAATAAGGCACCACGATACAGGCCATAAATAATAGCTCATAAATACGCTGTTTCTTTATCTTAAGCCCCATATCTTATTCTATAGTCTTTATAATTTTTGCCGGTATTCCGCCAATTACACAATTATCAGGAAAAACACCGTTTACAACTGCTCCGGCTGCTACCACACAATGGTTACCAACTATGCATCCGTCTAAAAAGGTAACCTTTGCACCTACCCATACATTACTGCCTATTTTAATACCTTTTGAGGTAACGCCCTGTTCCCTTATCAGTTTTGTTGTATCGGTAAAATTGTGATTTTCAGAATGAAAACTTACATAAGATCCCATTATAACGTCATTGCCTATTTCGATTCCTCCGGCAGCTCCAAACTCGGTAAAACGACCCATCGCCGAATTACTTCCTATCGTTAATCCTTTCCCATATTTTGACGGGTGACTGGTACAGCTAACAAGCGAATAGGATCCAATACTGCTTCCGTTTCCTATAGAAAGCCTATTACTGGCATATCCGTCTATTTTTGTATTATGGGCAATGGTTACATTATGCCCAAAGTCTATATTGCTTTTATTAGTAATACTACAACCTGAGCCTATATACACTTTTTTACCCAGCTTTAAATAACCTCTTAAGAGCATTATAATTCTTTGGGATAATATCTTTCGGAAAAAACCATTAGGTATAGCAGGATCTACGGTGTAGTTTTTACCCGATTTATGCAAAAGTTTCTGAAATAGTTTTTTCGTCATTTCTAATGCTGATATGGTCTCAAAAGTACAATAGTTTTTCTAATACACATGTTTGAGCCTGTTTTTAATAACGCTTAAAAATAATAGACCCGTTACAAACTCGGTAACTATAAACGTTACTAAAACTCCCTGTAATTTATAAAAAGGCATTACTGCTATTATACCTGTAAGATTTACTACAACCATAATCATGGTTATACGGGTATATTGCCTGTTATAATTCCATCCTAAAATGAGCTGTTTTAATGGTGCAGATAATGCAAATGTTAATGGGATTGCAGTTCCAAGTCGAAGCAAATCTGAAATTTCATTTACTGATTCGGCTTTAAAATAAGTAACCACCGGTATCGACAAAACAAACAGCAATAACATTGCTATTGCTATAAATATAAAGTTGGCTCCGTTAAACAGCTTCCAAAAACGTATTGCCTTCTTAGCATTGGTATCCAGCAAATAACACACTCTTGGGAAAACATAGTTAAAAAACAGTAGTATATAGGTCCTGAACATTACCACTATTCTTTCTACAATGGCATACATACCTGCAGCTGCATCTCCCATAAAGAGTTTTACCAATATTACAGGGCTGTACATTTGCAGTGACAACACAGCCTGAGAACTGAAAATGGAAAAATTATCTTTTAAATACTCCTTAACTTCATTAAAAGAAGTGGCTTTAAAACTTATTTCATAATGGTTTTTAAGATATAAAAATGCTATGGTATTAGCTATTATCATCCCTAAGCCCCACCACAGGTTAGCATAAATATAATCGTTAGAGGTTTTAATAAAACAAAACACGCCTGCAACGTAAATTACTTTTGAAAGAATATTAAGTATGGTAATCCATTTAAAATTTTCGACTCCCTGAAAAACCCATGTAGGGTTTATAAACTGACCTACTAAGATAGGAAGAGCCAAAAGGTATAATTCTTTCTCCTTACTAAAATATGGTATTGTAAGATAAAGGATGCTCATAAAAGCTAAAACTACGGTAACCAATAATGCCTTAGCTATATAAGCCGTACCTACTGTTTTTTCAAGTTTTTGTTTGTTTTCCCTATTTACGGCAACCTCCTTTACTCCTGTTATGTCGCTACCGTAGTCAATAATAACAATTAACAGAAATGAAATGGCCAGTCCGGTACTGATTTTACCAAAACCATCCTCTCCGCAAACAGATATAAGGTAAGGAGCTACCAATAAAGGAGTAACAAGGTTAAAACCCTGCCCAATACCATAAACCATGAAGTTGGTTATTGATTTTTCCTTAAGTACTTTAAGTACTCCCATTTTATTCCTTTTTTTCTATCTGAACAGAATATATTACAAGATTCCTGTCTTTGCCTTCTGCAAAAGTATCATTATCAAAAATAAACCGGGCTTCTGTTTCAGCATTGTTATTTATCTCAAAAGCCAGTTTCATTTCATTATTACTTTCATCCCCATTTAAATAGTAATCTCCTATTTTTTCATTTCCTATTTTTACCTGCAAGTGTGCATGTTCACCCTTTATCGGATCTTTAGGGAGACTGTTTGCTTTTATAATAAGGTTATATTGTCCTTTTTCCAGTTTAAAACTTTCTGATGTTAGTTCTCCGTTTTCAAACATATAAAAGTTTTTATGTTTGAAATTATCCTTTTCCTTTCCCGGCATTATTACAGAAATTTTAGGAGCGCTTTTTACTATATAGTGCCTTGCCCAGGCATCATACAATTCAATATTTTCACTAACGGTAAAGTTTTCATTTAAAAATGCCTCTTCTTCCTGTGTAAGGTCATAAGGTCTTGAATTACCGTCAAGGTACCAAAATGATACTTCTTGTTCGGTACCTTCTTTCATTGCATTTACATAATCACGCAATTTCATTTCTAAAACCGGTTCCCCTGTAGGTTTAAAGAAATAACTCATGAGCCACCCCCATGAGGAAACTACTTTATCTCCCTGCGGATTGTTATTCATTATTTCGGTTGTCAGTTCCCTGTATTGTGATTTGGAAAGTTTATAATAATAGTCTTTTACTATAAAAATATCGGTTAAAGAAAGTATAACTATCATTGCTACAATAAGTACCTGTGAAATCCTGTTACGCATTTGTTCTATGGCAATAGCAAATAGTAATGCCAATGCCGGAAGCATATGTATAAAATACCTTGACAGGATCATGGGTTCGTCCATATAAGACTTGATTATGGACAACGGTATGGCAAAAAATATCCAACAAAAAAAGATGAGTGCCGAGAATATAATATTATTAGAAAGCAGGCTATGTGCCAATAGACTGTTATCCTTTTGTTTAAAAAGATTTACAAAGTAAAATATGGTCAAAAGCAGAAACAGAAACCATAATAGCTCTGTATCTCCGGTTATTGCTTTTACTATTTTCGAAAAACCATCGGGCCCCGGTAAAGTAAGCCATCCCGACTTATACTTTGATACTTTTAATATTAAACTGTATCCGGGAAGCAAAAGTAAAAATAGAGTCGTACCTGCTACAACACACTTTTTGAAAAAAGCTTTTCTTTCTTCTTTTGGCTGAGTATATAGTATAAAAAGTATAAGCAACACCTGTCCAAACAGGGTAAGGGCAGACACTATATGGGCATGAAACATAAGGGCAGCAAACACCCCATACCATATAGCATTTTTAACCGATGGCCTTTTAAGGAAAACGGCCAGCTTATAAAAAGCCAATGTACAAAACAAAACTAAAAGAATGTACGATCTTGCCTCCTGTGAATATGTTATATGGTACAAATTTACCGTTAAAAGTAATGCTGCTATAAGCCCTGTTCTTTTATTGAATAGTTCTTTCCCCAGCAAATAAATTGCATATATACTCGCTATTCCTGTAAATGCCGAAAATAACCTTGCCGTTAAAGTTGAGTATCCAAATATTGCATTAAGCCCCTTAACTATTAAAAAATACATGTGGCCTATACCTTCTCTTAAAAGAATGATATGATTCATTTCCCGAAAAGTCATGGAAGGGTCTGATTCAATCATGGTATGGATCTCATCAATCCAAATACTTTGATAGTCTACATGAAACAAACGTAAAATTGATGCTAATAACAGTATTATTAATAGCCAGTAGTTTTGTTGAATATATGCTGTAATTTTTTTCATCTTTAATGAGTGGTTTGTTTTTTTAGAAAAACAATTAATCTTCTAAAAAATCAAGATATTTTTTAGTGTTAGGCGCATCAGTATTTTTTCTCGAACTAAGCTGTAAAAGCAATACTATAAGTGTAACCGAGAACAACTGAAGTATAATACCCATTATTATCATTATAAGGCTTGATGCCCAGCCGGGTATAGCTTTTTCGGTAAAAAACTTTTGAAACAATATATAAAAGACCCCTGTAAAACACAGGGCAATACCATAAAAGCAGAACTTTAATATTCTTACCGAAATTGAATCAAAATAAACCGAAATTGAGCTAAGTCCATGTAATACCAAACTGGTAAAGTTCATTTTAGACTGTCCTGAGTATCTTTTACCCCTGTTCAATAAAACCTTATTGTAAGGCAAACGGGAATGCATAACAGCTCCCGAATAGTGATTCCATATATTGCTTAATGCCACAACTTTTTTTAGCTGATTAACAGGCATAGCACTAAAATTACCAAAGCTTATTTTTTTACCTGTAAGTGTATTAAAAATAAGCTTATAAAACCAATATCCGGTTTTAAACATCAGGGATTCTTCCCTTTTGTTTCTTTCGGCAAAAACAATAGTTTGGGTTTTAAGACTCTTTTCAAGCAGTAAGGGTATATCTTCAGGCCTGTCTTCACCATCGCTGTCTAAAACCACTACAACATCACAATCATTAACTTCATTATGCACGTATTGTAACCCTACAGCTATTGCCCTTTGATGACCAACATTAACCTTAAGATTTAGTATTTTTATGTTTTCTGACCAAAAAATATCTTCTTCCAGCAATATTACAGACCCATCATTAACAATAACCATGTAAAACATAAATTCATTATGCTTTTTTTCCAACTGCATAATCTTATCTACTAAAACTGCACAGCTGGTCCAATCATTATAAAGAGGTGTAACACAGTAAACTTTTTGCATAGGTTAGTTATAAGGTTGTAAGGAATCCTGCCAGTTATTTATCTGTATATCAAATGTATCTTTTATTTTATTTTTATCCAAAACACTATATTGCGGTCGTTTTGCCGGAGTAGGATATGCCGATGTTGGTATAGGTTTTATGTCTATACTCACTTTGTTAATTTCAAAAATCTGTTTGGCAAAGCCATACCAGCTTGTTTCGCCTTCATTACTGTAGTGGTAAATGCCATATGCCGCTTTATTACTTTCTATAATTTTCAGTACAGCATGAGCTAAATCAACAGCATTAGTAGGAGTTCCCTTTTGGTCATCAATAACTCCAAGCGAGTCTCTTTCGGCAGCCAGCCTTAACATGGTTTTCATAAAGTTATTGGCAAACTGGGAGTACAACCATGAAGTTCTTACAATGTAATGCTCTTTGAGTGCTCGTTCTATTTCCTGTTCACCCTGTCTTTTTGTAAGACCGTATACCCCCAGCGGGTTTGTACTATCCTCTTCGGTATAGGGTATTGACTTTATTCCGTCAAAAACAAAATCGGTCGATATATGTATCAATCTAACTCCTTGATTATTACAAATCTCAGCAAGGTTTTTAGCTCCGGTAACATTAACGGCATAAGCCTGTTCCTTATCGGTTTCAGCTTTATCTACAGCAGTGTAAGCTGCTGCATTAATACAATAATCAGGTTTTACTTCTTTAAACAGCTTTTCAAGCATTGCTTTATTTGTAATATCGCCTTCTTTACTATCGGCATAATAAAAAGAAAGCGAACTATGACTAGCCGCTATATGCTTAATACTTTGTCCTAACTGACCCGATGCTCCTGTTACTAATACTACCATATTGGTCTTGCATTTTTAAGGTTAGGAAGTACCTTGTCCTTGTCTGATATAATCAGGTTTTCTGTAGGCAGTTGCCAGTCTATATTCAGTTCGGGATCATTAAACAGTATTCCCCCTTCTGATTCCTTATTATAAAAATTATCGCATTTGTAGAAAAACGAAGCCGTTTCGCTCAAAACTATAAAACCATGGGCAAAACCTCTGGGAACAAAAAGCTGTTTTTTATTTTCGGCGGTTAATAATACCGCTACATGCTCACCATAGGTAACCGAACCCGGCCTAACATCTACAGCTACATCCAGCACCTCTCCTTCCAGTACCCTTACCAGTTTAGCCTGTGCATGTTCGCCTGTTTGGTAATGCAGTCCTCTTAGTACTCCCTTTGTTGAGTGCGACTGATTGTCTTGTACAAAGTGTACCTTTTGCCCGGTTTGCTCCTCAAAACGCGCTTCATTATAACTTTCCATAAAATAGCCCCTTTCGTCATAAAAAACATTAGGTTCTATTATAAAACATCCTTCAAGTTTTGTAGGTATTGCAGTCATTTATTTAATCTAGTATGCTTAATAAGTGTGTACCATAACCACTTTTTAAAAGTGGTTCGGCGAGTTTAGTTAATTGCTCTTTATTAATAAAGCCCATCTTGTAAGCAGCCTCCTCTATGGCGCCAATTTTAAGTCCCTGACGTTCCTCTATTACCTGTACAAACTGCCCTGCCTGCATAAGGGAGTTAAAAGTCCCTGTATCCAGCCATGCCGTCCCTCTGTCCAGTATACTTACCTTTAGCTTACCTCGTTTTAGGTATTCCTTATTCACATCGGTAATTTCCAGTTCGCCTCGGGTACTTGGTTTTATGTTTGCCGCTATTTCAACTACATCATTATCATAAAAATATATACCCGGTACCGCATAATGTGACTTAGGATTTTGAGGTTTTTCCTCTATAGACAGTACATTACCGTGTGCATCAAAATCTACTACGCCATAACGTTCGGGATCGTGCACATGGTAGGCATAAATAATACCTCCATCAGGATCATTATTGGCCTGAAGCAAATCAGACAGGCCTGTACCATAAAATATATTATCGCCCAGTATAAGGGCAACTTTATCATTACCTATAAATTTTTCACCTATTATAAAGGCTTCTGCCAGTCCGTTAGGATGCTCCTGTATGGCATATTCAAACTTACAGCCAAGACTCGATCCGTCGCCCAAAAGCTGCCTGAATAATGGCAAATCATGCGGAGTGGAAATAATCAGTATTTCCCTTATGCCCGACCATATAAGTGTTGATAAGGGATAGTATATCATCGGCTTATCATAAATAGGCATAAGCTGCTTACTTACCGCTAAGGTTAACGGATGCAGCCTGGTTCCCGATCCGCCGGCTAATATTATTCCTTTCATAGTTGTTTATTTTGTGAGTTTATGTAAATACCATTCTATGGTCTTTACAATACCTGTTTCAAAATTCTCATCAGCTTTCCAGCCCAGTTCGATCTCAATTTTTGTTGCATCAATAGCATAACGCATATCATGCCCCGGCCTGTCTTTTACAAAAGTTATAAGATCATTGTATTTACCCAATTCACGCGGATGCATAGTATCAAGTAAATCACATATCTTATTAGCTATATACAAATTGTTTCTTTCGTTTCTTCCACCAATATTATAGGTTTCCCCGGCTACACCTTTTTTGTAAACCAGTTCTATCCCTTTACAATGATCCAGTACATAAAGCCAGTCCCTTACATTCTCACCAGTACCATAAATAGGAATATTTTCACCGGAAATGGCTTTTCTTATAATCGTTGGTATAAGTTTTTCCTGGTGTTGTTTCGGTCCGTAATTGTTAGAACAGTTAGTCGTAACAACATTCATCCCATAGGTATGGAAATAACTTCTCACCACCATATCGCTGGATGCTTTTGATGCACTGTACGGACTATTTGGTGCATACGGAGTTTCTTCGGTAAATAAACCTTCCTTACCCAGTGTACCATATACCTCATCAGTAGAGATGTGATGGAAACGACAATCTTTATATTCTGCCTTATACTGATTTGGAGCGTCCATCCAGTGTTTCCTGGCAACATCAATCAAAACAAAGGTTCCCATAACATTGGTTTGTATAAATGCCTCTGGTCCCGATATGGAATTGTCTACGTGTGATTCGGCAGCAAAATGAATTACCCCTCTAAAATCATACTCCTTAAACAGTTGCTCTATAAGCCCCCTGTCACAAATATCCCCCTGTACAAACGTGTAATTGGGATTGTTTTCTGCCTCAGCAAGATTAGTTAAATCACCTGCATAGGTAAGTTTGTCAAGATTAACTAATAAAACATCTTTATTGGCCTGTAAAAAATATTCAACAAAATTAGCACCTATAAATCCGGCGCCACCTGTTACTAATATCGCTTTATTCATTATCTGTTATTACAATCTTTCTTTTGTTTACCTGTCTTTTATAAAACGATAAAAATCGTACTAACAGTACAAATACTGCTATAAGCAAAACAGGGTAAATTATTTTCATCTTTCCTCTTAAAAATGTTGGCTCATTAATATTAAGCACCACACTCCCGTCTTTAATTATCTTAGAGTAGTTAACAAGATCTACACGGTTTCTTGCTTGTTCATCTACCAGTTTTTGCTTTTCTTTTAAAACCTCATCAAGAGCTTTTTCCTCGTTAAATACAACAGAATTGCCCGACATTTTTTTAGCATAACTGTCCAGAATACCATCTATTTGTTTTAACAATGTATCGTTTGCAGCAATTTTTATCTCCATATTTTTAGTCCATTCTTTTTGCATGGATTCTAAAAACGGATCGTTGTTTAAAAACTTCATTATCCCATCAACTGTTTGTTGATTTGACCACTCAGAAGAAAAATAGTTTATAACATGAAACTTATAGTTTTTACCGGTAACCTCTTCTTCCATTATCTTATTAATATCACCGTTATCGGCCATAAGCTTAAGTATCTGGAATTTTGTATTTTCATCTTCTCTTACAAAATCATAAATATCAACAACAGGTTCTACTTCTACTTTTCTAATTTGTTTTTTACTGTTGATACCCAGTTTACTAAAGAAAACAGAATCATCCACTCTTGAATTAAGAAAATCTGCCTGAGAATATAAATAATCTACACTCTTAAAATTAGGGATCACAAAAATTTGATTTTTGTAATAAGGTCCTTTTTTAAGGTCTTTATAATAACCAAAACCTGCTCCTACTATAAATAATAGAACAAGAACAATAATATTACGCTTTACAAACTGTACAGCATTAAAAAAAGAATCTCCGGTTTTAGCAAAATATCCCTTCATTTTCCCGGAAACATAATTAAAATCTAATTCCTTATCGTAAGGATTATTTGTGTTTTCTGCCATAATTTATAAGACATTAAATATTTGTTCTAAAATTTTAATTGTAATTAAATAAGTAGGTTTTACTCCCGTTGTACCTAACCCTCCCGAAGCAAGTGTACTACCTGTTTCCAGCGGATTATCTGATGCATAGTAGGCATACCTTACCTTTACATCAGGGTTAATACTCCTGCGTATTTTTGAGGCCGACTGTATTGCTTTTTGATAATAAGCTCCTTCCATTTCCAGACCTATAACACCCCAGGTAGACTCGTTAAAGAACTTAAGTAAATCCCTGTTTTGTAGTGATGTACCTAAAACGGTTACCATAGCCCCGGTATACACAGGTATGCCATGCCCTTCCAGTAACTCTGGCTTTAACTCGTTTTCAAACGGATAATTATCTCCTGTACCTTCGTTTATATGTGCCGAAGGAATCATAATATCGCCCTTGTTACCCTCCAGTATACCGGCTTTACCCATTATGGAAACCGATTCTACATCGAGAAAGGTTTTTGATTTATACTCTTTAAACGGTTTTAATAACTCGTCGATAGTTTCGTAGGCCTGCTCGCCAAAAGCATAATCCATTACTATTAATACCGGCTTTACTTCACCCTGAACACCATTTTTAAACGGTGTGCCTTCAAAATTAATGGCTGCCGTATCAAATAGCTGTACGTCTATATTAGTGCCCGATGTATCAGGGATAAATATCATTCCGTTTTTAAGAGCCTCTTCTTCAATTCTTGCTCTTTGTTCTCCGTTACCGGTTTTACTTAACTCTTCATAAATAAAGTAATCAGGCTTACCTTTAAACTCTTTACTCAATACCTTTTCGGCAAAAATAGAGTTCATCACACTGTGCATATTAGCACTTATAATGTGAATAGGCCTTTCTAAAAGTCCGTTTTGTTTAAGGATGGTTTTTATGTTATTAGCCCAAATCTCACCATGAATATGATGCCCTAACCGCTCCCTTAAAATAGGACTAAAAGTTATAGTCCTTTTTGCACCGCCCATAGCCTCATCAATAGCCAGTTTACCCAACCAGTATATTATATGCAAAAACCTGTCGGGCATTTCTGCCGAACCAAAAGCATCATAAATATCCAATACTTCCGAAAATGTTCTTCCCAACACCGAAGACACGTGCGAAATGGCTTTTTCCCTTTCTTCCAGTGTAAGCTTCTTTTTTTTCTGAAGCACTATCTGTTCCAGTCTAAACCAGTCGTGGGTAATTTCGCCGTTATCGTCTATAAGTACCCTGTCTTTTATTTTATGCGATTCTATAAAAATAAAAGTAAGGTGGGTAAGTATATCATATATATCCGATCTGCCCCGGGTAATTTCCACATTCATCTGCTCGTCATCAATACGATAGCAGTTTCTTCTCCTTTTAGGCGGCACTATGGCCTTAAAATGTGATTTGGAATATCCTTCATCTGATGTAAGGCTGATAAAGCGGCATTGTTCTATACCTATAGGCAAACGCTCTATAACATATAACAGTCCGTTAAGTTCGGCCTTCTCCTCTGCTATCGATCCGTAAATTTCGGGTCTTAAAAGCAAAAGAGCTTCCCTGAGCGTATCGCCCGATACTCCCATGGGTTTATAAAAACCACGGTTTAAAAGATGGCGCATTGTAATATACAAACGCTCAATTGCCGCAGAAGATTCCTGCGCCTTGGATCGGGATGTATTCTTAATGCCCTGCATAATCTTTTAGTGTTTTAAGGCAAATGTAGGATTTTATTTTTTACTTATGTTAAAGCCTGTATATCCTGTTAATTAACAAACGGGTTTACAGCGCATCTGCAATTTTTCTGTCGTTAGAGAGTCTTGGCAGTTTATTTTGCCCTCCCAGCTTACCTATCGATTTCATGTACTCCTGAAAACCGTTTTTGCCCACTTTAGTAATTACCACTGTACGCAGTATATTACCCGATATCAAATCGTCATAATACACATTTTGTTTTCGCATGGCCTTATCAATAGCCAAAGAAAAAGCATTCATATCTGTAGGCTCTTTTTCAAATTCAATAAACCATTCATGGTAGGGTAAACCACTATCCGGATTAATTTGCGGAGCTACAGTAAATTCATTTACACGTACATCTGTACCTTCCATTGCTTCCTTAAGGGCACTTTCCACTTCCTTGCCTATAACATGTTCTCCAAAGGCCGATATATAATGCTTAATCCTTCCGCTAACAATAACCCTGTATGGTTTTGTAGATGTAAACTGTATTGTATCACCTATATTATAACCCCATAAACCGGCATTAGTAGAAATAATCATTACATAGTTAATACCCAGTTCTACTTCACCTATGGTATAACGTTTAGGATGCTCACTAAAAAACTCATCTGCTTTTATAAACTCATAAAAAATACCTGAGTTAAGCAACAGCAACATTCCTTTTGCATTTTGTTTATCCTGATAGGCAAAAAAACCTTCTGAAGCCGGGAACAGTTCAATACTGTCTACCTTTCTCCCAATAAGGTTTTCAAACTTAGCCCTGTAGGGTTCGTAATTTACCCCACCATATATAAACAGGCTGAAATTTTTAAATATCTCGCCTACCTTTTTATGTCCTTTTTTCTCCAGCCTTTCAAAATACATTTGTACCCACGACGGTATTCCCGAAATAACCGACATATCCTCATTATAGGTCTCCTCCACTATGGCATCTACCTTTTGCTCCCAGTCGTCAATACAGTTGGTTTCCCAGCTTGGCATGCGGTTACGTTGCAGGTAAGCCGGTACAAAGTGTGCTACTATACCCGAAAGGCGGCCAAATTTAATCCCTTTTTTCTCTTCCAGCTCAGGGCTTCCCTGCAGGAATATCATTTTACCATCTACAAATTCAGCTTTACCGGTTTCATGAACGTAATGCAGTATGGCGTTTCGGGCTGCCTCAATATGATATGGCATAGACTCTTTTGTAAGCGGAATATATTTTGCACCCGATGTAGTCCCCGATGTTTTGGCAAAATACAGTGGTTTACCCGGCCAAAGCACATCTTCCTGTCCTTTAACCACCTTTTCCACATACGGTTTTAAGTCCTCATAATCTCTTACAGGTACATGTTTTGCAAAATCAGCGTGCGATCGTATGCCTTCAAAATGATGATCTTTCCCAAAATTGGTTTGTGCTGCTTTTGCTACGAGCATTTCTAAAACCTTTTGTTGGGTTTCCACAGGTTTTTGAGCCCATTTTTGGGTATCGTTGTATATTTTTTTAGCAAACAGTTTTGCTGCAAACGATTTTATAGACATAAGTTCTTATTCAAAATCAATAAACTGGGTTGGGTTAATAGGATAACCGTCCTTCCATAATTCAAACTGTAGGTGCGCTCCTTTATCGGCATCTTCCGATGTTCCTGCCATAGCTATTACCTCACCCGATTTTACTACATCACCCTGTACTTTTGTTAGAGATGAAGCTTTTTTATATGCCGAGATAATACCGTCGTTATGGCGAATGATAATCACATTACCCTGTATAGGAGTCCAATCTGAAAATAATACTGTTCCTGCCGCTACCGATTTTACCGGTGTATTAGCCGCAAGCATAATATCTACAGAAAAATGCTTGTCTTTAGCATTATAGTTCTCGGTAATATGTCCTTTTGCCGGGGCGAATAATACCAGGTTCACTTTTGGCTGTGCCTTTTCAAACAGGTTATACTTGTCTTCCAGTGCTACCTGTTCCCTTAATTTAAGTTCTGCCTCTTTTGGTGTCAGGTCTACATTAGCGTCATTATGTTCGGCAGCTATTATAGAATCCCTGTTAAGGGCAGCATGTTCAATATCTCCGGTTAGTACTTTTCTTATCGAAGCCAGATAAATGTTATTCTCATCTAATACTTTTTGAAGCGAGTCTGACTTTATCGCATTATCAATAGCATCTTTCTTCAATTTGGAAGACGAATAACCCGGTATATACTCCCTTAAAGGAGTAAATGCAATTATATAGGTTGTAAGGGCTATCATAACGATACTTATTAGCGTTAGCCCCACAAAAACATTCATTAAGTTAAGCTTTAAGGAAAATATTTCCTCAAACGAATCTTCATTTAATATTACAAGGCGGTTTTTTGTAAAGAGTTTCTTTCTGAGTACCTGCCTTTTACGCTTTTTACCCGACATATTTCCTGTTTAATTCACAAATATACTAATACCATAGCCTCCTGCAATACGGTATTTTAGCTAAAAATCTTTAAATTTCTAAACTTTAACGCAAACCAATACTAAATATTTGCCGTAAATAGTTATTGTAAATTATTTTATATTTAACTTTGTCGAAATAATCATTTTATTTATTGTAATTATGAACATGTTAGCAATTTTTTTAGGAGCAGTTGGCCCGTGGCAAATAGCAATTGTTGTGGTATTAATCGTGCTATTGTTTGGCGGAAAGAAAATTCCTGAATTAATGAGAGGCCTTGGATCTGGTATTAAAGAATTTAAAGATGCAGCGAAGGAAGACCAGCCGGCAAACTCAAAAAATGAGCAATCTCAAAAAGAAGAAAATAAATTATAATATTTATTTCTATACATAAAAAACCCTCTAAGCAGTGCTTAGAGGGTTTTTTATTTTTTTACAATACCATGGTAAGCTGTATTCTTTTTCTGGTCTCATCGACCTCAAGTACCTTAACTTCAACATGCTGATGTAGTTTTACCACCTCATTCACATCACTCACAAAACCGTCCTTTAACTGAGAAATATGTACGAGTCCGCTTTCTTTGATTCCTATATCCACAAAACAGCCAAAATTGGTAATGTTATTCACAATTCCCGGTAAAATCATCCCGGTGCGCAGGTCGTTAATAGACCTCACGTTAGGATCAAACTCAAATACCTTGGCCGACTTCCTAGGGTCCAGTCCCGGTTTTTCAAGCTCCTTTAAAATATCTTTAAGTCCCAGTACCCCAACATCTCCGGTTACGTAATTGTTTACCGGAATTTTGGCAATTGCTTCCTTATTAGAAACCAAATCAGCAGTTTTAAGCTTCATGTCCTTAGCCATTTTTTCCACTATACTGTAAGCCTCAGGGTGAACAGCCGAATTATCCAGTGGGTTTTTAGCATTTGGAATCCTTACGAAAGCAGCCGCCTGCTGATAGGCTTTATCCCCCAGCCTTGGCACTTTTTTAAGTTGTTTCCTGTCTTCAAACGGACCGTTCTCACTACGGTAGTTTACTATATTTTCGGCAAGTTTCTCGCCTATACCCGATACATATCCTAGCAGTGATTTACTCGCCGTATTGATATTTACACCAACCGAGTTCACGCAGCGCATAACCACTGTGTCCAGTTCGTCTTTAAGCTTACCCTGATCCACATCGTGCTGGTACTGCCCTACACCAATGGCTTTAGGCTCTATTTTAACCAGTTCGGCAAGCGGATCACTCAGCCTGCGGCCTATAGATACTGCTCCCCTAACGGTTACATCATAATTAGGAAATTCGTCTCTTGCTATTTTTGATGCCGAATATACCGATGCTCCTGCTTCGCTCACTACAAATACCTGTACCGGCTTATCAAAAGCTATTTTTTTAATGAAATGTTCGGTTTCGCGCGATGCCGTACCGTTACCTATGGAAATAGCATCAACCTTATAGGCATTGACCATAGAACGTACTTTTTTCATGGCAACGGCAGTCTCTTTTTGAGGTGCATGTGGAAATATGGTTTCGTTATACAACAAATCACCTTTCTCGTCAAGACATACTACCTTACAGCCTGTACGAAATCCCGGATCTATAGCCAATATGCGTTTTTCACCTAGTGGCGGAGCTAACAGCAGCTGACCCAAATTTCCTGCAAAAACGCCAATAGCAGTAGCATCGGCTTTGGCTTTGGCTTCCTGCAATACCTCGTTTGAAATAGCAGGTGCCAGCAGGCGCTTGTAACTGTCCTTTACTGCCAGCTTTAGCTGGCCGGCGGTTTCGCGGTTGTTTTTGATAACCGACTGCTCCATAAAATCGATAGCCTCATCACTGTCTATATCTACCTTAAACTTAATAATACCCTCATTTTCGGCACGTAGTATTGCCAGTACCCTGTGTGATGGCGCTTTAGCCAGGTTTTCACTCCAGTCCAGGTACTGCTCAAATTTTTTAGCCTTTTCCTCATCGGCACCCTTAACCTTTTTAGTGGTTATCTCTGCCTTGCGGTTGTACATCCTCCTTAGGTTTTTACGGATATACAGATTTTCGTTTACCCATTCGGCAATAATGTCGCGGGCACCCTGTAGTGCGTCGTCTTCATTTGCCACTTTATCGTTAAGGTATTTTGATGCTATATAATCAATATCATCACTGTTTTGAGCCATGATGATTTTTGCCAGAGGTTCCAGTCCGTTTTCGCGGGCGGTGTCGGCTTTTGTCTTTTTGCGTTTTTTGAACGGAAGGTAAAAATCCTCCAGTTCGGTCATATCAAAGCTGGCATCGATTTTCTGCCTTAAATCGGGCATTAGCCCGTTTTGCTCCTCAATACTCTTTAAAATCGCTTCTTTTCGCTTTACAATCGCTTCATAGGCCTGGTTTAGCTTGGCTATCTGTTCTATTACTACCTCATCAAGGTTGCCCGTTCTGTCTTTACGATAACGTGCAATAAAGGGAATGGTACAGTCTTCACTTAGCAGTTGTAATGTATTTTCTATGCTTTTTACAGGGGCGGTAACCTGCCCCGAAATGAATTGGATGTTTGTCATTATTCAAAAATATGAACTACAAACATAGTATTCTTATTTCATAAATTTAATTGGTGCCGGCCAGAAGTTTTTAACCTCTCCCTTACTTACCCTAATGGCAGCATATACCGGATACAGGAAATTAAAAATCCCTATGGCTACCATAAGTCCCACAAAAAGAAAGGCGTTAAATGGAAGGTGCATTATTTTGAAAAATACAAACGTGAACAATAGTATATAGAAACAAACCGTCCATACGATCTGGAAGTTAATTATGTTTTTACCCTGTGCCGATACCGAAACAATCCTGTCCTTTTTATTGAGCCATAAAATAAGCGGCAGGATTATATTACCCAATGGTATGAATACCGAACTCATTACCGAAAGATGCATGTATACCAAATAAGTTCTGTCTTCGGTTTTACCATAATCTACCAGATCTTCAATATTAATTTCCAGTGCTTCGCATATCCCTTTAAGGCTGTTACCGCGAGGTTCGGTTTCTTCTTTTTCAATACGCTGTAGTGTGCGTAAATTTATCTTAGCGCTCTCGGCTACCTCTTCCTGAGTTAAGCCTTTTTGCTTTCTTATTTCGGCAATTCTTTTTCCAATGGTTTCCATAATTTTTTGATTTAAAGTTATGGGACAAAATTATTGACCAAGGTAGGTATTTGATAGCGGTTTTACTACGGCATTTTTACGGCATTTGTGTCAAAGGGTTGAAAAATAAGGGGTTTTATATATTTATGAATTTTGTATGTTTATAAAAATTTACCTTACCATGAAAAATAAAATAATAACTGACTACTTAGAATATTTTGTTAATCTGGAAAAACCAGGTTATGCAGTACTTTTAAAAGGTAAATGGGGATCTGGTAAAACTCATTTTATACAAAATTTATTGGAAAATTGGAATGAACCTGAAGATGATAAAGCTAAAATTCAAATCAATCCAATTTATATTAGTCTTAATGGAATTAGTAATACAAAAACTGTAACTGATAAACTCAAAGCTAAATTAAGTCCTATACTCTATTCTAAAGCTGTAAAAGTTGGTAAAAAAGTTCTTGAAGGTATCCTTAAAACCACTTTAAAAATTGATTTAGATATAAATAACGATGGTGAATCAGATTCAAACATAAGTGGTACAATAGATTTACTATCTCTTTTAGACTCTGAATCAAAAAATATTACCGGAAAGAAAATATTAATATTTGATGATTTAGAAAGATGTAAAATTCCTATAGATGAAATTTTTGGTTACATAAACAATTTTGTTGAACATACTAATTGTAAAATAATTTTAGTTGCTGAAGAAGATATTATACATGAAAAATATGAAAAGTCTGAAGGAATATGTTATAAAGATTTTAAAGAAAAATTAATAGGTAGAACTTTTGAAATAGAATCTGACACTACAACCGCTATTAAATCTTTTACTAAAAATTCAAATGGTTTTTTTAAACAAAATGAAGAATTAATTGAAGAAATCTTCATAGCATCTAAAACACACAATCTTAGAATTTTAAAACACTCCCTTTTAGATTACAAAAGACTTATTGATGAAACTGAAAAAGAATATAAAAATCATCCTAATTTTAAAATTTTCAGTAAAAATCTTCTATGTTATTTTTTAATTACTTCTCTCGAATATAAAAGTGGAAATACAAATATTAAACATTATCAATCAATTTCTTCTTTTTTTAATGACTATAGTACAAAATCTAATTCAGAATTTGATAAGAAATATGATAGTTTGATAAAAAAGTATTCTATTAAAAATTCTTCTTTTTCTCTTGAAATTGAAGAACTTTTAAATTATTTAAAGACAGGCTCAGTAAGTAAATATTTAAAGGTCATTGAAAATAATGTTTTTTTTAGAAAGTCTGAAGAAAAAGATTGGGAAAAACTATGGCTATGGTATTTTATAGATGATATAGAATTTAATAGATTAAAAAAATCTGTTTGGAATGACTTTATAAATAATAAAATAAATTCGACTTTTGAAATACTACATGTTTCTGGTATTTATTTAAGTCTTTTAAAAAATGATTTATCAAATAAACAACCTTATCTCATAATTAAAAATGCTAAGAAACAATTAAGGAGAACTGTTAAAAATGAAAATATTACAATTCTCGAATCAAAAGGACGAGGCTATTTTAATAGTTCTTATGGAAAACAATATCAATCAAAAGATTCAAAAGAATTTAATGAAATATTAGATTTTACAATCAGCCTTATTAAGAATAACCAAAATAACAATTCCAAGACCTTCTTAAGTGATATATTTCATCACTTAAGTGATGAAAATGTAAACTTTATACCAGAATTATTAAGTAAAACTTATCCTGATTCGAAAACAAATTATGATAGAACTCCTATATTTAAGTATATAAACGCTAAAAAAGTAAATACTAAAATTAAGAATTTAAATAATGATAATATTGATTCATTTACTAACTTTTTACATAACAGATATCACCCAGAAGAAACTTATACTAATTTAACCCTTAAGAAATATCATGAAGATGACATTCCATTTTTAAAAGAACTTTTAAGTACTGTTTCAATTACAAAATTCAAAAATAGACCAATCAAAACTTTTCAATATTTGAAGCTTGAAAATGAGCTTAAAAGAATAATACACAAACTAGATTCTTTTGATTTTGAAGGTCAAGATGCTCAATATTATTAATCTTGCACAATAAAATCCTTAGGATCTTCCTTTTTAAATTCAGGTTGTGTGTTAACTATAGTTCTCAGTAAATTTTAGTAATTTTGATATAAATTAACTACGTTATGGATTTGCAAACCAGAAAAATAGAATTTGTACAGGAATTTTTAAAACTTCAAAGCGAGGAAGTTATTTCCATGCTCGAAAATTTACTTAAACAAAATACTGGTGGTACAAATAAAATGACTTCGGCAGAGCTTAACAGCAGGATTGACAAATCAGAAGAAGACTTTAAAAACGGTCGTTATAAAACAAGCAACGAACTTTTATCTAAGTACAAATAATGGCTTACACTATTATCTGGTCTGATTTTGCAGAAACAGAGCTCGATAAGATTTTTACATATTACTGCGAAAATGCCGGAATTGATGTAGCAAAAAAGATACTGGCTAAAATTATTACTGAACCCGAAAAATTACTTAAATCTCCCGAAATAGGTCAGCTTGAAGAATTATTATTAAATCGTGATAATGACTATCGTTACTTAATTTGCGATAATTATAAAATAATATACAGTGTTGATGAAAAAAATCAGTTAATAAAAGTTGCTGATGTTTTTGATACAAGGCAGGATTCGTTTAAGCTTAAACGTACCAAATAATAACCTAATCCTGCACAATAAAATCCTTAGGATCTTCCTTTTTAAATTCGGGTTGTATGTTCACGTGGTTAATCCCAAATTTTTCATACAACACATCCTCAATATCCTGTAACAGCAGGTTAAACTGCGATAGTGTAATATCGTGCGTACAGTCTAAATGCGCTTCCAGGTGCAGTTCCTCCTCATTTAAGTGCCAAACGTGAATATGGTGCAGTTTATTAACACCCTCAATTTTGTGCACTTCCCTAACTATTGCTTTAATGTCTATAAACTCGGGTGTGAACAGCATCAGCATTTTGGTCGACTTTATTAACAGGTCTACCCCTACCACCACCAGATAAATGGCAATAATAAGTGTAAGTACGGCATCTACCCAGTACATTTCGAAATAATGCATCATGAGTCCGCCTACGAGCACGGCTACCGATGCCATCATGTCTGTTAATAAGTGCAGGTAAGCCGATTTCATATTCAGGTTATGGTTGGCATCCTTTTTTAACAGCAGTACCGAGAGTCCGTTTGCCACAATACCCAGTATGGAGAACCAAATTACAAGCCCCGGCTTAATAATTACCGGATCAAAAAAACGTGTAATAGCCTCATAAATAAGGTAAAAAGCAACAATAACAAGGGTAAGCGAATTGACAAAAGCCGCAACCAGTTCTGATCGTTTTAACCCAAAGGTTTGGGATATGGTGGCTTTTTTACGGGAAAGTTTGTGTGCCACATAACTAATTACCAGCGAAAGGACATCGCTAAAGTTATGCAGCGCATCTGAAAGTAAAGCCAGGCTGCCGGAAATTATCCCTCCCACAACCTGGGCTATTGTTATTAGTGTATTGAGCAGTATGGAAAAAAGCAGATTTTTCCCTTCAATTTCATGTTTATGTATTCTATGATTATGATGGTGCCCGCTCACTACAACTTTATGTTATTAACAAGGTATTTTGTTTACTCTGTTTTGGTGTCTGCCGCCTTCAAATTCGGTATTTAAAAAAGTATCTACCATTTCAACAGCCTGCTGTATAGAGGTATAACGTGCCGGTATACTAATAATGTTAGCATCGTTATGTTGGCGCGCCAGCGCCGCAATTTCTTTAATCCAGCAAAGTGCCGCTCTAATTTTCTGGTGTTTGTTAACACTCATGGCAACACCGTTACCGCTACCACATATAATAATACCAAAATCGGCAGTACCGTTTTCAACATCATTGGCAACCGGGTGTACAAAATCAGGATAGTCTACACTGTCAAAAGTGTCTGTACCATGGTTAATAACTTCTATACCTTTCTCTTCTAGGTGCTTTACAATAGCTTTTTTGTAATCAGGACCCGCGTGGTCGTTACCTATTGAAATTTTCATACTTTAAAATGTATTTATAAATAAACTTATTGCTGCAAAGTTACCAAGATTTAAGCATCTGTAATATTATTAAAAGGGTTTTTATGTTTTATGCCTGATTTTCAGTATAGTTACGTTTTATAAATATGTTAAAATATTGCATTGTTAATAGAATATGTAAGTGTACTGAAAACTAAGTAGTTAAATTTTAACAGTTATTGTTAATAAGTTAACAACAGAAAAAAGAAAGTTTTTTAAAAGTGTAACGATAAATTTTGTAATCAAAAACCTAACTTTTAAAACCAAATTTATTTCTTAGAATTTCTTTGAAAGTTATGAAAAGGTTAACAAGGGTTATTAACAGCAATTAACAGGGTAAGTTTTCAAACAAAACAATAAAAAAACAGAAATTAACCATTGTTAATAACCTATACCCTATTTTCAGGAAAACCTTTATTACTAATTATTTACAATTTCTTAACTTTGTTAATACCTTTGTATAAAATTGTATAACTCGCTGAAAAAACAAATTAGCCAAAAGTTATCCCTACTATTAACAAGCAATAATAACCATCATTAAATTTTTAAAATTTTAAAAAAGCTTTTATTGTTTTTAATGTATGTTGAAAACCTTGATAACTTTTACGCTATACAATTTTGAGATTATTTGAGTCTTCTAAGTTTTTGAGTATCTCTTTTACGGTATCTAAGTCGTTGGTGTGAACTTTGAGTTTGATTCCGCCCAGGGCATGAGAGTAAAGCGGAGCTATGGCTGTAATGGTTTCGTTCTCGAAATAGAAGTTTATTCCGGCTTCTGTTAATAAGTGCCTCAGGATGGCTATTTCGTGCGGATAGCTAAACACGGCGGCTGTGATAAAGTCCTTCATACGTAAATGAGATTCAGTATTCTCCGTATAAATTTAGTGAGTAAATAGTTATTATTTCATTAATTGTACTAACTATTCTATAAGTAATTTGTAATTTTCAGCAATATTTAAACTATATATGAGTAAAAAAAGAAACGGAAAACCGTCTGTGAAAAGAGAAAAAGACTTTTCCAGGAAAATTTTTAAAATACTCTCTAAAGATCCAAATAAACTATTTAACTACAAGCAGATAGCTGCTGCACTGGAACTAAAAGATACCAAAAGCAGAAACGAGATTATTAAAGAGTTGAAATTTCTTGCCTCTAAAGAAACGATTGAAGAAGTAGAGAGAGGCAAATACAGAGTCGTATCTAAAAACGATTACATTGAAGGTGTGATAGATATGACCAGCAGAAAGACTGCCTACTTTGTGAGTGACGAACTTGAAGATGATGTATTTATACCTACCGGAAACCTTAATAAAGCCCTAGACGGCGATAAGGTTAAGGTATATATTTATAACCGTAGGAGAGGACGAAGACCTGAAGGTGAGGTAGTTGAGATTATTGAAAGAGCAAGAGTTGAATTTGTGGGTGTTATAGACATACAAAAGAACTTTGCCTTTGTAAGTACAGCAAACCCTAAAATGTATACCGATATTTTTATCCCTAAAAACAAACTGGGCAATGCTCAGGACGGTGATGTGGTATTGGTAAAGATAGACGACTGGCCTGCGAAGGCAGACAGCCCTTTTGGAGAGGTTTTAAGAGTACTTGGACGACCGGGTGAACACAATACCGAGATACACGCTATTTTGGCCGAATACGGGCTTCCTTATGATTTCCCTGTAGATGTTGAGGCCTATGCCCAAAAAATTGATACTTCTATCAAGGAAGAGGAAATTGCCAACAGGAGGGATATGAGAAAGGTATTAACCTTTACCATTGACCCTAAGGATGCTAAGGATTTTGATGATGCACTATCGTTCCAGGTACTTGAAAACGGTAACTATGAGGTAGGTATCCATATTGCCGATGTATCCTACTATCTTGAAGAAGGAACCTTACTGGATGAAGAGGCTTTTAACAGGGCAACATCGGTATATCTGGTAGATAGGGTAGTACCTATGTTACCCGAGGTACTGTCTAACTTTGCGTGTTCACTACGACCTCATGAGGAGAAATATACGTTCTCTGCAGTGTTTGAAATTAATGAGAAAGCAGAGGTTGTTAACCAATGGTTTGGTCGTACGGCTATTTATTCTGATCAGCGTTTTGCTTATGAGGAAGCTCAGCATATTATTGAAACCAAAGGAAATACCATCCCTCAGGAAATATCATTAACAGGGGAGGAGTACCAAATAAACGGTGATATACAGCATGCTGTTATTAAGCTTGATGAGCTGGCTAAAATATTACGCAGTAAACGTATGCAGCATGGTGCAATTTCGTTTGATAAGGTAGAGGTGAAATTCCATTTAAATGAAGCTGCTGAACCTACCGGTGTGTACTTTAAAGTAGCTAAGGATGCTAATCACCTTATTGAGGAATTTATGCTATTGGCCAACAGGAAAGTGGCAGAATTTATTGGTAAGCAACAGCCTAAAAAGACTTTTGTATACCGTATTCATGATGAACCGGATGAAGATAAGCTGTTTAACTTACAGTCGGTTATATCAAAATTCGGTTATAATATCAACTTCAGGTCAAAAGATTCGGTATCAAAATCACTTAATAATCTTTTAGCTGAAGTTCAGGGTAAAAAAGAACAAAACCTTGTGGATACACTGGCTATTCGTAGTATGAGTAAAGCAAGATATTCTACTGATAACATAGGTCATTACGGACTGGCGTTTGATTATTATTCGCATTTTACCTCACCAATTCGTCGTTATCCTGATGTTATGGCACACAGATTGTTACAACATTATCTGGATGGAGGCAAATCTGTAGATGAGCAGGCGTATGAAGAAAAGTGCAAACATTCGTCTGACATGGAAAACCTTGCAGCTAATGCCGAACGTGACAGTATTAAGTATATGCAGGTTAAGTACATGCTGGATCATAAAGACGAGGAGTTTTTAGGTGTGATATCGGGTGTTACCGAATGGGGTATTTATGTTGAGATCGTTTCAAACAAATGTGAAGGCATGTGCCGCATAAGGGAAATAAACGATGATTATTACACTTTTGATGAAAAGCAATATGCTTTAGTAGGGCAGGTTTCCCACAATTTATTACAGCTGGGTGACGAGGTTTACGTTAAGGTAAAAAATGCCGATTTGGTTAAAAAGCAGCTTGATTTTCAGTACCTCGGTAAGAAAGAGTAATCAATCAAAAATTAATATATCATGAAAAAACTAATTGTGGCTTTATTGCTTTTTTCGGGTAGCCTGTTTGCTCAGGAAACCAGGAATCTGGGTGATTTTTCTACCGTAAAGGTATTTGACCAGATTCATGTTTTAATGGTGAAATCAAATGAGAATAAGATTGTTATATCAGGTCATGATTCTCAGGATGTGGAAGTGGTAAACAAGAAAGATGAAGTAAAAATAAGAATGAAGTTTTCTAAACTCCTTCAGGGTGATGATATATCGGTTACATTGTATTACAAATATGTAGACCAGGTGGAAGCCAGTGAAGGTGCTTATGTTTCATCTGAAGATACTTTTAAAGCAGTTGCCTTTGAGCTAAATGCTAAAGAGGGAGCTCAAATTAAACTGAATCTGGATGTTGATAAACTTAAAAGTAAAATCAAATCGGGTGCTATATTAACCATTAACGGTAAGGCTTCTAACCATGATGTTAGTATTAATTCGGGAGGTATACTAAACTCTAAAGATCTTAGTACAGCACAAACTTCTGTAAGTATAACAGCAGGAGGGGAGGCCGATGTTTTTGCTACTGATTTTGTAGATGCCAAAACTACTGCAGGTGGTGATATTGATATTTATGGTGATCCTAAGCAGGTAAATAAAACCAACAATGTAGGTGGTAATATCAATGTTATGTAACTAATTACCTGATTAAAAATAACATATCCTGATAAGCCGGTTAGGTTTATCAGGATTTTTTTTACCTTAACTGTAACAGTTTGACATACAAACCTGTCTTTATGTAAATGATCAACTAATTTTAAAGGACATGAAAAAGTTATTTTTAATTGCAGCTATTGCGGTATTTCAGTTTGCTGCTGCACAAAAAACAGTAGAAATTAAAAGTTTTGATAAGCTTGCCATAAGTGGAAATGTACAGGTTTATATGGTTGAATCTTCTGAAAACAAGCTAATTATTGGTGAAGGAGAAGATACATTACAGGTAAGTTCTGAAGAAGGTAATCTTGTTTTAAGTAATTCGGCTTCAACAGCCGAGATTATTATTCATTTTAACGGGCCTATTAATCAGATAGCTCTTTCGGGACCAATAGAAATGTTAGTAAAAGGTACTATTAATTCAAAGTACTTACAACTAAGTGTTGATAGTGGTACCGAACTGAACTGTTCTGTTTATGCCGAAAATATGAGTGTGGCAGCTTCTTCAGTATCTGAAATTATATTAAGCGGCGATGCTAAACAACTGGATATTCATGCGGCAAGTGGCTGTGAGCTTAATGCCAGTAAGCTTAAAACAGAAAACAGTACAGTTCATGTTGCATCGGGTGCCGAGGTTTCTGTTTATGCCACAGGTGTGGTAACTGCAGTAGTAGCATCGGGTGCCGAACTTGCCATTCACGGTAACCCTAAAAAGGTTAATGAAACTAAAGCCAGTACTGCCGAAATTACTATTGTAAAATAGTTAGTATCCCATTGATTTACATTTATCTTTAGTACGGTTGTTTTTATTTAAAAATTTAAAATACTAACTTGCATCACTATAATTATAGTTGATGTTACAGGATATTTTAAGCGCCGTATCTATAGGTTTCATTTTAAGTATTATGCCGGGAGCAGTTTTTTTTGTACTGCTTGAAACCAGTGTGATTAAAGGGTTTAGAGCTGCATTGGCATTTGATCTTGGTGCTATATTTTCAGACATTATTTTTATCCTTATAGCTTATTTCAGTAGTTATAAATTACTTCAAAATATTAAAGATGAGCCTGCCTTATTCACTTTTGGCGGGCTCATTATGATTACATACGGTATCATTTCATTTATAAAGATTAATAAATCGGCTAAAAATGAGATTATAGATGATGCATCCCGCGATATTATTAAGAAGAACTATTTCAGCCTGTTTGCAAAGGGTTTCCTGCTTAATTTTATCAATATAGGGGTATTGGGCTTCTGGCTGGCAATTATCATTACCTGGGGGCCGCAATTGGATTTAGATCCAACCAGAATATTTATATTCTTTACTGCTATTATATGTACTTATCTTTTAATAGATATTGGTAAAATTATGCTGGCTAAACAGCTAAGAAGTAAACTTACCATGAGTAACATTTCTAAAATAAAAAAAGCTATTAGTATTATCCTTATGATATTTGGACTTGCTTTATTGATACAGGGGTGGTTTCCGGCAGAAAAGAAACTAATGGATGAGGCTTTTGATAAGCTGGAGAATAAAAAGTAAGAGATTAAAAAACGATACAAAATAAAAAAAGCTATCATGAAAATGATAGCTTTTTTTTGTAGAGGCATCGAGCGGATTCGAACCGCTGTAGCAGGTTTTGCAGACCTGTGCCTAAGCCCCTCGGCCACGATGCCCTTTTGGTTATGGTTGGCAAATTTACATATATTTTGCAGTAACGCAAGAAAATTTACCAGTAAAATTAAACTTTATACAAAGTTATCGCAATATATAATGTTTTATTTTACTATAAGTTATTATTAATGAAAAGTTTAGGTACGGTACTCTTCAATTTGTACAGTTACTGCCTGTACATCCCCGCCAATAGGGGGATTGATCTTTGAAACTCCCACAACAATTCTTGAAACCGAAGGTATTTCATCAAAAACACGTTTTACAATTCTTTTAGCTACGTGTTCTAAAAGTTTAGATCGAATAGCCATTTCTTCAATAACTATTTTGTTAAGATGAACATAATCAACGGTATCGGCAAGTTCATCGGTCTCCATTGATTTTCTCAGGTCAGCTTTTATTTCAAGATCAACACTGTAGTCAGAACCTATTTTGCTTTCTTCCACCAAACAACCGTGGTAAGAAAAGGTACGTATATTGGTAAGTTTAATAATTCCCATTGCAAGTATAAAATATTGCTGTAAAAATACAATTTCTTAGTCTTTTATAGTGTTTTAAATATTCTAAAAAAACAGTCTTTTTTAATACCTTTGCAATCTTATTATTAACAGGATATGTCGACCAGAGAAAGATCATTAAATTTTATTGAGGAGATAATTGAGGAAGATTTGGCAAACGGAATGAACAGGGAATCCCTGCGTTTTCGTTTTCCGCCGGAACCAAACGGATATTTGCACGTAGGGCATGCCAGCTCTATATGCCTTAATTTCGGATTGGGATTGCGCTATAATGCACCGGTTAACCTTCGTTTTGACGATACTAACCCTGCCAAGGAAGAGCAGGAGTATGTAGACGCTATTAAGAAAGATGTGGAATGGCTTGGATACCAATGGGCCGAAGAGCGTTATGCATCTGATTATTTCCAGCAACTATATGATTGGGCCGTTGAACTTATTAAAAAAGGTTTGGCTTATGTTGACAGTCAGTCGTCTGAAGAGATGGCTAAACAAAAAGGAACACCATCTCAACCGGGTAGCGAAAGTCCATACAGAAACCGTTCTGTAGAGGAAAACCTGAAGCTTTTTGAGCAAATGAAAAATGGTGATTTCCCGGAAGGTACTCACGTTTTAAGAGCCAAAATAAACATGGCTTCTTCAAACATGCTAATGCGTGATCCTATTATGTACAGGATACTGCACAAGCATCACCACCGTACAGGAAGTGACTGGAAAATATATCCTATGTACGACTGGGCTCACGGTGAAAGTGATTATGTAGAATCTATTTCTCATTCACTTTGTACCCTTGAATTCCTTATGCACAGGGAGTTATACGACTGGTTCCTGGATCAGATTTATGATAACAAATCGATGCGTCCTAAACAGCGTGAGTTTGCCCGTAGAAACCTAAGCCATACTGTAGTTAGTAAACGTAAGTTATTACAACTGGTACAGGAAGGTCATGTTACCGGATGGGATGATCCAAGGATGTCTACAATATCAGGGATGAGAAGAAGAGGTTATACTCCTATGGCTATCAGGAACTTTGCCGATACTATTGGTATTGCAAAACGTACTAACCTTGTAGATGTTTCTGTGCTTGAGTTTTGTGTAAGGGAAGACCTTAATAAAACAGCACCAAGGGTTATGGCTGTATTAGATCCGGTTAAGCTTGTTATTACTAACTATCCTGAAGGACAGGAAGAGTGGCTTGATGCCGAAAATAATCCTGAAGACGAGAGTGCAGGTTTCAGAAAAGTTCCTTTTTCAAGAGAATTATATATTGAAAGAGAAGACTTTATGGAAGAAGCAAACAGAAAGTATTTCCGTTTAACGCTTGGTAAGGAAGTACGTCTTAAAAATGCCTATATCATTAAAGGTGAAAGTGTTGCAAAAGATGCTGATGGTAATATTACCGAAATTCACTGTACGTATGATACTGACAGTAGGAGCGGTAGCGGTACTGAAGCCAGCCTTAGAAAGATAAAAGGTACTATTCACTGGGTATCAATACAACATGCTCTTGAGGCAGAAATCAGGATTTATGACAGGTTATTTACCCACGAAAATCCTGACGGTGATAAGGAAATTGACTTTAAGAGTTACTTAAATCCTAATTCGCTTGATGTTATTAAAGGATATTTGGAACCAAGTTTAAGTGAAGCTAAAGATGGTGACCGATTCCAGTTCCAACGTTTAGGATATTTTTGTGTTGATAGAGATTCTACTACTGAAAAAATTGTTTTCAACAAAACAGTCGGCTTAAGAGACACTTGGGCAAAATTAGAAAGTAAAGAATAACAGATATAAATATTCTCTATCAAAACTCCGGATAACATCCGGAGTTTTTTATTATATATAAATACTATTATTTTTTAGAAATTTATAAATGGTTACTATTAAAACTGACCTTCATAAATTGATTGTAACACATTATTTTTTGTAGGAAAGGTGATTGTAAGGTTATATATGTAAAACCGCTTTATATCTCGTTAATTTAAATTTTTGTTTTATTTAGCCTTCAATTAACTACACATTAACATCCTACAAATGTTAAAGTCTTTACCTTTATAATTATTAACCTAAAAATTCAATAAATTATGGCTGGTAAAACAGAAACAGCAGTAGCTGTATTAGTAGGAGCTGCAATAGGTGCCTGTGTAGGAATTTTATTTGCTCCAGATGAAGGATCAAAAACCAGAAAGAAAATTAAAGACGGTTATGATCATAAAAGAGATGAAATTAAAGATAAGCTTCATGAAATTTCTGAACAGGTAAAAAGTAAATTCGGACATTCTCAGGCAGATCTTCAGTCAGGACTTGACCATTTGGTTGAAACCGTAGAGCAAAAGAAAGAAGATATCATTGCTACACTTGAGAAAAAATTAGAAGAGCTTAAAGGAACGGCAAAAGCTGCTGCAAATAAATAATTAGTTATATGGCATTTGAGGAAATAAAAGAAAATGCTGAGGATTTAAAAAACCAGGCTAAGGAGTTACTGGATGCTAATGTACAGTACTACAAGCTATGGGGTTTTAAAATCTTCATGAAATCAACATCTATGATGCTTAAGGTTATACTTTTAGGCATAATGTTGTTACTTGTTGTTTTATTTTTCTCGATAGCCGCGGCAATCGGTATTGGTTATGCCCTTGATAATATGGCCTACGGATTCCTTATAGTAGGCGGTATTTATTTAATACTGGCCATTATAGTATACTATTATCAGGATAAGATTACCGAGGGACCTTTACTGGCTAATTTTTCACGAATATTTTTTAAAGATTACGATTAGCCATGAAATCAAAAATATATCATAGTTACGAAGAAATCAATAATGACCTTAGAATACTAAAGGTTGAAAAAGATCTTGCGTACCATAAGTTAATCAAAGAAGTTGAAGAAACTAAAGAGAGTCTTCAGCTTAAAAATATAATAGGGGATACACCAAAACGGATATTAAGCATACTTGGTTTGTTTGCCGGACCTTTAAAAAGCCTGGCATTAACCATGTTGTTTAAAAAGATATTTAAATAAAAAGAGCGGCTTACTCAGCCGCTCTTTTCTATTTTAATCTTCGTCGTTATCAAAGTCAGTTTCCGGTTCTATGTATCTGTTAGAATCGTCATCTTTCTTCTTTTTTGAAGCATTTTTCATAGCTTCACCTACCTGGTTTGATGCCGTAAACGATGCTACCATATTGTTTAGCATATCACTACCTGCCTGTGGTGAGTTAGGTAAAAGGATAAGGTTAGAATTTGTATCGCTACCTATAGACTGCAGTGTATCATAGTGTTGTGTTACTACAATAAGTGCCGATGCTTCCTGAGAATTGATACCTACTTTGTTAAGTACATCAACACTTTCTACAAGACCTCTTGCAATTTCACGTCTTTGGTCAGCAATACCCTGACCCTGTAATCTTTTGCTTTCTGCCTCAGCTTTAGCTTTAGCTACAATACGAATTCTTTGTGCTTCCGCTTCATATTCTGCAGCCGATTTTTCCCTGTCGGCAGCATTAATACGGTTCATTGCATTTTTAACCTGAATATCCGGATCAATATCGGTAATAAGTGTATTGATAATGTCATAACCATAAGTGGTCATTGCATCGTTAAGCTCTCTTTTAACTGCAATTGCAATATCATCCTTACGCTCAAAAACATCATCTAGTTTAAGTTTTGGTACTTCAGCACGAACTACGTCAAATACATATGATGTAATTTGATCGTGTGGATATTCCAGCTTATAAAAAGCCTCATATACTTTTTCCTGAATAACTTTGAATTGTACCGAAACCTTCATTTTTACGAATACATTTTCTTTGGTTTTGGTTTCAATAATTACGTCAAGCTGTTGAATTTTAAGGTTTATTCTTCCCGAAATCTTGTCTATTAGAGGTACTTTCCAGTGAAGCCCGGCATGACGTATACTGCCGAATTTACCAAATCGCTCTATAATAGCAGCTGTTTGCTGTTTAACAGTGAAGAATGATGATAGAAATAATATGAATACTATAAACAGTAATACATACAAAAAAACGTTTCCCATGATTAGTTGATTTATTTTTAGTTTTGTTAAGATACGACTATTAGTATAATAAAAAAGCCTCTTGTTACAGAGGCTTTCAAATTTTATAATGTTTCAACGGCTTTTTTAATCCTGTTTACAGTGTCTTCTTTTCCAATTAATGCCATTATATCAAACAAATGAGGCCCTTTTAATGAGCCTACAAGGCTTAAACGGAGCGGTTGCATAACTTTCCCCATTCCTACTTCTTTTTCGCTTATCCAGGCTTTTACAACCGTTTCTAAGTTTTGTGAAGAGAAATCCATAGTATTGTTAATAACCTCGCTTAATTCGCTTAAAAGCGTTCCTGTATCCTCTTTCCAGTTCTTTTTAGCTTTCTCATCATATTCTGTTGGAGCAGTAAAGAAAAAGTCACTTAAGTCCCATAATTCACTTGTAAAAGTAGCACGTTCCTTAACCAGTCCAACAACCTGTTCCACATAATCAACCGGTTTGTTTATACCTTTTTCAAGCAGTGTATGGTTAAATTGAGAGGCTAGTGTACTATTATCCTGTCTAATGAAGTACTGGTGGTTAAACCATTTGTTTTTCTCAGGGTCAAACTTAGCACCAGCTTTATGCACTCTTTCTAAATCAAATGACTGTATCAGTTCTTCCAGTGTGAACAGTTCCTGATCATTACCCGGGTTCCATCCTAACAACGACAGGAAGTTAACAACAGCTTCCGGTAAAAATCCTTCTTCTCTGTAACCAGATGATTTGCTTCCGTCTGCATTAGTCCATTCAAGCGGAAATACAGGGAATCCCATTTTATCACCATCTCTTTTAGATAGTTTACCGTTACCTACCGGTTTAAGTATTAGCGGTAAGTGTGCAAATTCCGGAGCTTCCCAATTAAAAGCTCTGTATAGTAATGAGTGTAGGGGTAGAGAAGGTAACCACTCTTCACCACGTATAACATGGCTGGTTTCCATTAGGTGGTCATCTACTATATTAGCAAGGTGATAAGTAGGCATGCCATCACTTTTAAATAATACCTTATCATCTAAAAGGTTGGTTTCAAACTTCACATCACCACGTATAATATCCTTTAGGAATAAAGTTTCTCCTACAGGTATTTTAAAACGGATAACATATTCTTCACCTGCAGCGATTCTTTTTTCTGTTTCCTCTTTACTAATTCTTAAAGAGTTATCCAGTTTATCCCTGTTGGTATGATTGTATATAAATGTTTTTCCTTGTGCTTCTTCCTGTTTTCTTAAAGCATCAAGATCTTCTGCTGTATCAAAAGCATAATATGCCCAGCCTGTATTAATTAACTGTTCGGCATATTGCCTGTACATTTCCTTACGTTCGCTTTGGCGGTACGGACCATATTTACCCTCTTTACCAATACCTTCGTCAAAAGGTATACCTAACCAGTTAAGGGCTTCAATTATATATTCTTCTGCTCCCGGTACAAAACGGTTTTGATCGGTATCTTCTATTCTTAGGTAAAAAACACCGTTATTTTTTTTAGCAAATAAGTAATTAAAAAGGGCTGTTCTTACCCCTCCAATGTGTAATGGCCCTGTTGGGCTTGGTGCAAAACGTACACGAACTTGTTTGGACATTGTTAATAAATTTTAGCTGCAAAGATACAATTATGATATTTTCAAAAACACCCAAATAAGCTACATATTTAATTATTACATGTAAATACTTAATTATCAAATGTTAAACTTAAAAATTTGAATCTACAGAAAGTAGGATTTTACGTTTAATTATCCGGTAGAAATTGTATTTTTATCAGTTATTAACAATCGACTGTAATTTTGGAGGCAAAAAACATTATTTTCAACAAGCTTGAAGGCTTTATTAAGAAGTACTATACTAATGAGTTAATAAAAGGAAGTATCTTTTTTATAGGGCTGGGACTGCTGTATTTTATATTCACTTTACTTATAGAATATTTTTTATGGCTGTCTACCAGTTGGCGAACTATGCTTTTCTGGATGTTTATAGCTGTCGAAATATTTTTGTTATTTCGGTTCATACTCTTTCCTGTTTTCAAATTATTCAAACTACAGAAGGGTATAGATTATAATGAGGCTTCATCTATTATCGGTAATCATTTTTCTGAAGTAAGTGATAAGCTTACCAATTTTCTTCAGTTATCAAAATCTTCGCATGAGTCAGAATTGTTATTAGCTTCTATAGAACAGAAAGCTAAAAATTTACAGCCTGTACCTTTTGCTAATGCGGTTAATTTTAAAAAGAATTTAAAATACCTGCCATATGCAGCGATACCGGTTTTATTAATTTTAGTATTTACACTTAGCGGAAATTCTTCCATATTTACACAAAGTTTTGATAGGGTGGTGCATTATGACAAGCATTACACGCCACCTGCACCTTTTGAATTTGTTATTGTAAACAATTCACTTACTGCTCAACAGGGAACTGATTTTACTTTAAGAGTTAAAACCGTTGGTAATATTGTGCCAGAGAATACTATGATCACTATTGGTGATGAAAATTACTATTTAGAAAATACTGAAACCGGAGTTTTTGAATATACTTTTGAAAAACCTCTTAAAAATATTGATTTTCAGTTAGTTGCTAATAATGTTACCTCACAAGAGTATCAACTGGCTGTTGTAGCTGTACCAACGATATCAAACTTTGAAATGCAGCTTAATTTTCCGTCTTATCTTCATAAAAAAGCTGAAGTTATTCGTGGAACAGGAAATGCTGTAGTACCCGAAGGGACTAAAGTAACCTGGAAAGTAAGTGCTTTGGCTACCAATAAAATTGAATGGGTTGATAAAGATGAAAGCTTCCTTTTTAATACTACTGATAATGTTTTCTCATTAAGTAAAAACATACTGGGTAACATAGATTATCAGATTATGACTTCTAATGATAAAGTTCAGCATCATGAAAAATTACAGTATGCTATTACTACCATTAAAGATCAATACCCAACTATTGAAGTAGGCACAGCTCCCGATAGTTTGAATTTAAAAAATGAAGTTATATTGGGTCAGGTTTCCGATGATTACGGATTAACCAAACTACAGGTTGTATATTATCCGCAGGGTAACCCCGACAATGCTAAGAAAATGGTATTGCCTGTTAAGAAAGAAACTTTCGACCGATTTTTCTATACCTTCCCACAGGGACTTGATGTGAAGCAGGGCGTTAGTTATGAATACTATTTTGAAGTATTTGATAACGATGTTATACATAATTTTAAGAGTAGTAAGTCTTCAGTTTTTTCTCACAGAGAGTTAACCGATGATGAAAAACAAAATAAGGCTTTACAGGAGCAAAACAGTAACATAAACAGTCTTGAAAAATCAATTAAAAATCAGGATAAACAGCTTAGTGACCTTGACAAACTTCAAAAACTGAATAAGGAAAAATCTGCCTTAGAATATAAAGACCTTAAAAAGGTTGAAGATTTTATTAACAGGCAAAAAATGCTGGAAGAGCAAATGAAGGAATTTTCTAAAAAGCTTAATGATAACCTTGAGGAATTCAACCCGGAAAAGAAGGATGAAAACAAAGAGGAATTGATGAAGCGTTTGGAAAAACAGGAGAAGGAGGCTGAGAAAAATGAAAAACTTTTATCAGAACTTGAAAAGCTTACCGAGAAAATGGAGAAGGAAGAACTGTTTGATAAAATGGAGAAATTCAAACAGAAATCTAAAAGTCAGACTAAAAGTTTAGAGCAGTTGGTTGAACTTACCAAGCGTTATTATGTAGAAAAGAAAGCTGAGCAAATAGCTGATGAACTTCAAAAACTTGGTGTAAAACAAGAGCAATTATCAGAAGATAAAGAGAATTCTGCCGAGAAACAGGAAGATATAAATAAGGAATTTGATAAGCTTCAGGAAGAAATGCGTGAGCTTGAAAAGGCTAACGATGATCTTAAAAAGCCTATGGATATTCCTACTGATAAAAATGAAGAAGAGAATATAGAAGAAGATATGCAAAAGGCAACCGATGAGTTGCAGCAGGACAATAAGCAGGGAGCTTCACCAAAACAAAAATCGGCAGGTGAAAAAATGAAACAAATGGGAGGGCAAATGATGCAGTCCATGATGAGCGGAGGTATGGATATGCTAGAGGAAGATGTAAAAATGCTTCGTCAGATTTTGGATAATCTTTTAGCGTATTCGTTCTCTCAGGAAGATGTAATGAATCAGTTTAAAAATACTACTTCTGGTTCACCAAGTTTTAGTAAATACCTTATCAAACAACAAGACTTAAAGCAACAGTTCCGTCATGTAGACGATAGCCTTTTTGCTATGTCTTTACGTAATCCTAAAATCACAGAAGAGATTACTCAAGAGGTAGGAAATGTTCATTATTACATTGACAAAGCCTTAAATGATTTAGCAGAAAATATAGTTCCACGCGGTGTTTCTAACCAGCAATATGCAGTAACATCTGCTAATAAACTGGCCGATTTTTTAAGTGATCTTTTAAACAACATGCAGATGCAAATGCAAGGTTCAGGTCAGGGGCAGTCTAAGCCCGGTAAAGGTCAGGGGCAGGGAGGTATGCAGCTTAAAGATATTATCCAGAAACAGCAGGGACTTTCAGAACAGATGAAAAAAGGAATGCAGAAAGGACAGAATGAAGGTGATAAACCCGGTGATAGTAAAAGCGGAAAGAAACCTGGTGAAACAGGTGAGGGTGGAACCAGTGGTGAAGGTGAAGCAGGAGATCTTTTAGAGATATATAAAGAACAACAACAGTTACGAGAAGCTCTTGAAAAGGCTCTTGAAAAAGAGGGTATGGGTGGTAATGGTCAGCGTGCTCTACAACAAATGAAGGATATTGAAAAGCAACTTTTAAATAAAGGTTTCAAGAACGAAACACTAAATAAAATGCTTAATCTTAAATACGAACTTTTGAAGTTAGATAAAGCTATTCAACAACAGGGCGAGGAGAATAAACGTCAGTCGCAAACCAATACTAAGGACTTCAAAAATAGCTCGACCAATATACCAGATGAACTTAAAGAATATTTAAACAGCATAGAGATTTTAAACAGACAAAGTCTACCTTTGCGCCCAAATTATAACCAAAGGGTACAAACCTATTTTAAGAACAATGATTAGCTTTAACTACGAAACCGATTTTGAATTGGAAAATGAAACCCTTTATGAGGAATGGGTTTCTAAAATTATAGATTCTGAAGATAAAACAGAAGGAGAAATCAATTACATTTTTTGTGATGATGAATACCTTCTACAAAAGAATATAGAGTTCCTTAATCATGATACTTTAACTGACATTATCAGTTTTGATTACACTATGGGGAACCTTATTAGCGGTGATATTTTTATTTCTGTTGAGAGAGTGAAAGATAATGCAGCCGATTTTAATACTGAATTTATTGAAGAATTAAAACGTGTTATGGCTCATGGTATACTTCACTATTGCGGTTATAAAGATAAAACCGAAGAGGATTCTGCTTTAATGCGGGATAAGGAAAACCAAAAAATTAACCTATTTAACCAATAATAACTATTAAAATTCACCTTACATGTACAAAATTATACCAGCTTTATTATTATGTAGTTCGTCACTTTTTTCCCAAAGTTTAACTGTCGATGAGAGTTTTGATCAGGGAAATGGTTTATCTGTTATGAGTATAGTAAATGATGTTACTCAATTTACTAACGACCAGATTTTATTAATGGGTACTATGAATATGTATAATGGTGTACCGGTTGGTAACATTGCTCTTATTAATAGTGATGGCTCTGTGGATTATAATTTTAATTGCGGTTCATGTTATGATCAAGATATCAGTACTGCTGTTACACAAGGAAACAAACTTATTATAGGAGGTAGTTTTACTGAACTTAATGGTGTTCCAAGGAAATATCTGGCAAGACTTAATGGCGATGGTTCTTTAGATAATTCTTTTGATGCTAGCGATTCTTTTGACGATGTTGTTGAGAATATAAATATATCTCAAATTAGTATTATTGGAAATTATCCTTTTCAGCAATTATATTTTTCTGGTGGGTTTTTAGTAGACGGTATACTTTATGGAAATCCTATTACAAGACTTAATTTTGATGGCAGTTTAGATACAACATTTAATTTCGAAAATATTTTAGATGTTTCTTATATTGAATGTTTTACTGTGCTTGAAAACGGAAAAATTTTAGTTGGAAGTTTAGTTGAAGGATTATTTAGGATTAATAATGACGGGAGTCTTGATGAGTCTTTTAATGTGTTTAATACAGACACCTGTGTTATCAATTCTATGTGTGTGCAGGATAATGGTAAAATTTTGTTAGCAGGCTATTTTAGAAATTATGATACAAATTTAAGGTCACCGCTTGTGAGATTAAATGAAAATGGAAGTGTTGATTATTTTTTTGATTCTTTTGAGGTAAACAGTAACGGTAATAATCAAGAAATTTATTCTATTACAAAATTTAATGATAAAATTATTTGTAGTGGTCAGTTTAGTTCATACTACGGTTTTGATGATTTTCTTGTTTTAAATATGGATGGTAGTTTTGATGAAAGTTTTGACATTGGAGGAGTAACTTCTGAATTTTATGGAGAGAATAATTATATTTCTAAAGCTGTTGTTTTGAATGATAACGAGATAATGATTTATGGTAGGTTTGATAAAGTTGGAGAATCTTCTGTTGTAAATTTAGCACGGTTAAGTTATAATGATTTAAATGCGAATGACTATAACAAGAGTAATGATTTAACTATTTATTCTCAAAATGAAACCACCTATTTTAATTCAGTTAACCAGAATATCTCTAGTATAGAATTTTATGATATTTCAGGCAGACTAATTAACAGTACTATTGTTAATTCTGATACTTATAGCTGTACATTACCAAATAATAGTCTAATTTTGTACCGCATTTTTTTAAATGATGGCACTACAGTTACTGGTAAAGTGATTCGTTAATGTTTCACGTGGAACAGTAGTTTAGGTATCTTTTTTGAGTTTGTGTTCCACGTGGAACATAAATATTTTTTGAGAGTGAATTTTAAAACGTTCCACGTGGAACGTTTGAGTGAGAAGAAAATTTTTAGCGTTCCACGTGGAACAAGATAGGAGAAGTTAAAATGTTTCAAGAAGTATATGATGTAATTGTAGTGGGTGCAGGTCATGCCGGAAGCGAGGCTGCTGCTGCCGCTGCTAATATGGGTTCAAAAACGCTTTTGGTTACCATGAGCTTGCAAAACATTGCACAAATGTCGTGCAACCCAGCAATGGGTGGTATTGCAAAAGGTCAAATTGTACGTGAGATTGATGCGTTGGGCGGGTACTCTGGGATTGTGTCTGATAAGACAGCGATCCAGTTCAAAATGCTCAACAAATCAAAAGGGCCTGCTATGTGGAGTCCGAGGGTACAAAGTGACCGTATGCGTTTTGCTGAGGAGTGGAGATTGATGTTGGAACAAACTCCTAATTTGGATTTTTATCAGGAAATGGTTTCCGGTTTGCTTATCGAGAATGGTAAAGTAGCCGGTATAAAAACATCTCTTGGAATTGAAATCAAATCTAAATCGGTTGTCCTGACAAACGGAACTTTCCTGAATGGATTAATCCATATTGGGGAAAAACAGTTTGGAGGAGGTAGAGCAGGAGAGGGTGCTTCATACGGAATAACTGAAGATTTGGTTAAAGCTGGTTTTGAAGCCGGACGTATGAAAACAGGTACGCCACCACGTGTAGATGGACGTTCTCTTGATTATTCAAAAATGATTGAACAGCCCGGAGATGAAAACCCAGATAAGTTTTCATATTTGGATATAACAAAGCCACTGGTTCATCAACGTTCGTGTCACATGACCTATACGTCAGAATTAGTTCATGATGTGCTTCGTGAAGGATTTGACCGTTCACCAATGTTTAATGGTAGAATTAAAAGTTTAGGGCCGCGTTACTGTCCGTCTATTGAGGATAAAATTAACCGATTTGCAGATAAAGACCGTCATCAGCTTTTTGTTGAGCCTGAAGGATGGAATACCGTAGAGGTTTATGTAAACGGATTCTCTACTTCTTTACCCGAGGATGTTCAGTTTAAGGCACTGCGTTCTGTAACCGGTTTTGAGAATGTAAAATTCTTCCGTCCGGGTTATGCTATAGAATACGATTATTTTCCGCCTACACAGTTAAAGCATACGCTTGAAACTAAACTGGTGGAAAATTTATATTTTGCCGGACAAATTAATGGTACTACCGGATATGAGGAAGCAGCTTCACAAGGATTGATGGCTGGTATAAATGCTCACCTTAAAGTACACGATAAAGATCCGTTTATATTAAAACGTAACGAAGCTTACATAGGAGTACTTATTGATGACTTAATTACTAAAGGTACAGAAGAACCATACAGGATGTTTACTTCGCGTGCCGAGTATAGAACCTTACTTCGTCAGGATAATGCCGATTTTAGGCTAACACCTCTTTCTTATGAAATTGGTTTGGCAAAAGAAGACCGACTTAAAAGAATGGAAAGCAAAAGAGAGCAATCTCACGCTTTCGTAAACTTTTTTAAAGAAACAAGTGTTAAGCCAGAAGAAGCTAACCCGATACTTGAAGAAAAAGGATCTTCGTTAATGAGTCAGCCTGATAAAATGTTTAAAGTATTTTCAAGACCGCAAATTGAACTTGATGATATTTTAAAGTTTGAAAAAGTTCAGGAATACATTAACGAACACAATTTAGATAAAGAAGTTGTTGAGCAGGCCGAAATTCAGGTTAAGTATTCTGGTTATATTGAAAAGGAGAAAAACAATGCTGATAAGCTTAATCGTTTAGAGGATGTAAAAATCCCTCAAAATTTCGATTACGATAAGATTAAATCACTTTCTTACGAAGGAAGAGAAAAAATGAAAAAAATAAGACCCGTAACTATTTCTCAGGCTTCCCGCATTAGTGGCGTGTCGCCTAGTGATGTTTCGGTACTTTTAATTCATATGGGAAGATAATATGAATAGACTAATAATGTTTCACGTGGAACGTAAAATAAAAACCCTTTTTCAAAGAGGGTTTTTTCTGTTTTTGCTGTTTGGAGTTTTACAATCGTGTGTTACACCCAGGCAAGCTATAGATGTGTCCGATTATATTTTAGTTGAGAATGGTAAACAGATTTATGGTAAAGAGGAAGGACTTACCGCTTTTATTTTTCAAAATAATCCTAAAAAAGTAATTTTTGCAGAATTTTTAGGCAATAAGTATAATTTGATGAAGTTTACCGATATTGAATATTGGATTACTTTAGAAGGAATGAAGTTTAAAGTTTTTTTTTATGAAAATGATGAAGTGAACAAATATTTTGACACAACAGATTATGTTGCTTCTAATGTTGTATCTGATTCGGCAGTTGTAGGATCAAAAGTAAAATTCCTGGCAATTTCTGTTGTTAATGAATATAATGAAGATTGCCTGTCTGATTCTTCATTATTCAAAAACATAGTAATTAATTATCTAAAAGACTTAAAGGACGAATACAATAATTTATAATGAATTTTTCAGAAAACAACGTTTATATTACCGTAAAGGATCATTCGGTTTCGGGAGAAGAGTTTCAGTTATTACTGGATACTGATTTGGGATTATTAAAAACCCATCCGCAACCCGCACCCGAAAATTTAGGAAGCTATTACGAAAGTGATGATTACATTTCGCATACTGACGGTAAACGTTCGCTTTTTGAAAAATTATACCATGTTGTAAAACAAAAAGCATTAAGAGATAAATTATCTATCATAAAAAAATACCATCCTGAAAAAGGTAAACTCCTGGATATTGGTGCAGGGACGGGAGACTTTCTTGTAACAGCAAAAAATGACGGTTGGGATAGTTTTGGTATAGAACCAAGTGAAAAAGCTAAAAAAATTGCAGTTTCAAAAGGAATTTCATTCAAAAATGATATAAAAGAACTTGAAAATAGCTCTTTTGATGTGATCACTATGTGGCATGTTTTAGAACATGTTCCTGATATTCAGCAACATATAACCGAATTAAAGCGAATTTTAAAGCCAAACGGACTCATAATCATAGCCGTACCCAATTATAACAGTTATGATGCGAAGCATTATGGAAAGTTTTGGGCTGCTTATGATGTGCCAAGACACCTTTGGCATTTTTCGAAAAAATCCATTAAGCTGCTTTTTTCAAAACAGGGTATGGATTTAATAAAAATCCTGCCAATGAAATTTGACAGTTTTTATGTGAGTCTTCTTTCTGAAAAATACAAAACCGGAAAAATGAATTTTGTAAAAGGATTTTTAACCGGATTACGCTCAAATTTAAAAGCAGCGGGAAATATGGAGTACTCGTCGCTTATTTATGTTATAAAACATGGTAAAAATTAAATAAAACTTCATAAATAAACGTTTGCTGCCTGTAATAAGGAAATGCCTTGACGTTTTTAAAAACGCTCTTAAAAACGATTTATGAAGCCCGATTTTGATTTACATTGTTTATAGCATAGATTTGTTTTCATAAAATTTATTTATGGTTAATTTTTTGCCGTAAATTTTAATAAAAACTTGTTTTTGCATCTTTGATGCGAATTATTACTTTTACCGAAATTTTTTTAAAAATCGAAAAACGCAAATGAAAAAATCTTTATTGATACTTGGTCTTGCCGTTACACTTTTTTCATGTAACAAAAATGAAGGTGGTGCAACCGAATTCAAAACGGCTTATGTTAACACGCAAAAGTTAATGGACGATTCTGAAGCTTTAAAGGATCTTAACTCAAGAAGCAACGTTAAAGGAGAAGAACTTAAAAGGGAACTTAACGATGAGTACCAAAAGTTAAGACTTGATTATGCAAAAGCTCAGGATGAAGCACCAAGAAGAGGAGCGCAATGGGTTCAAACTAAAGCACAGGAATTCCAGGAAAGAGAACAAAAACTTTCTATGATGCAGGATGGTATGATGAGACAGCTTCAGGAAGAGTTTGCTCCGCAAAGGGATAGTATTGTTGAAGAGATGCGTGCATACATCAAAGATTATGGCAAGAAAAACGGTTACGATTATATTTATGGTACCGGTGATTCTGCCAATGTGCTTTATGCTAAAGACAGCTATGAGATTACAGAAGAAATCATTACAGCAGTGAACGCTAAGTTTAAAGGTGAGAATCCTGACGCTGTAAAAACAGAAGAGAAAGCTACTGAAGAAAAAGCAGAAACTACTGAAAAAGAAGAAGCTGCAAAATAATTTCAGTCTTATAATATTAAATTAAGCTCCCAAAAGGGAGCTTTTTTGTTGCCATAAATTTTTTATACTTAATTTCGGGATTCCAATAATTATACGCCTCATGCAAAGTCTATCTACAGCAGCCGAATATACCTTACGTTTTATAAATCAAACTAATAGATCTATTTTCCTTACCGGTAAAGCCGGTACAGGAAAGACTACTTTGCTTAAGGAAATTATTCGTACCACGCATAAAAATGTAGTTGTGGTAGCACCTACGGGTATTGCGGCGCTTAATGCAGGTGGTGTAACCATACACTCCATGTTTCAGTTGCCTTTTGCAGGTTTTATCCCCGATAATGTAACACCACAGGTGACTGATACCGTACGTTTTGAAAATAAAGACAGCCTGCGTAGGCACTTTAAAATGAGAGGGGATAAACAGGCAGTAATCAAAAACATGGAACTGCTTGTTATTGACGAGGTGAGTATGTTGCGAGCCGACTTGCTTGATGCTATGGATTTTATGTTGCGCAATGTGCGTCATAAAGATATTCCGTTTGGTGGTGTTCAGGTGTTGTTTATTGGAGATCTGTTACAGCTGCCTCCGGTAGTAAAAAATGAGGAATGGGAAGTATTGAGTCAGTATTATAGAGGAAAATATTTCTTTCACTCTCAGGTAGTTAGTAGTAATCCGCCGCTGTATATAGAGCTTTCTAAAATATACAGGCAAACCGATGATGCCTTTATATCAATACTTAATAACCTGAGGAACAATGTAATAACTCCAAATGATATAGCGGTTTTAAATAACTACGCCCAACCTGATTTTGATTTGAAAAAAAATCCGGGGTTTATTACACTTACTACTCATAATGCGAAAGCCGATAATATAAACGCCAAAGCACTGGATGAACTGGATGAAAAGGAATTTGTTTTCCATCCTGAAATTGTGGGCGATTTCCCAGAGAAAATCTATCCGGTAGAGGAGGAGCTTAAACTAAAAAAAGGAGCTCAGGTAATGTTTATTAAAAACGACCTTTCTCCCGAAAAGAATTATTTCAACGGGAAAATCGGTATAATCAAATCAGTATCTGATGAAGAGATACTGGTACATTTCCCTGAAGAAGATCTTACCATTGAGGCCGATAAGTACGAATGGAAAAACGTAAAATATCACGTAAACGAAAATACTAAAGAAATAGAAGAAGAGGTTTTGGGTACGTTTGTACACTATCCGCTTAAACTGGCTTGGGCGATAACGGTACATAAAAGCCAGGGATTAACCTTTGACAAAGCTGCGCTCGATGTATCAGGTGTTTTTCTGCCGGGGCAGGCCTACGTAGCGCTTTCACGTTTACGTTCGTTAAACGGGCTTATTTTGCTTTCTCCGCTACAAATGAATGGTCTTACTAATGATATGGATGTAATGGGCTACGCCTCGTCTAAAGTTAAGGAGGAGCAAATGGAGCTGTTTTTACAAAAAGATACGCTTCGTTTTATATTCAATTACCTGAAAAACAGCTTTGACTGGGACGAGCTTACCGATGTTTGGCAACGACATAAACTTACTTACCTGCAGGAAGGACCAAGATCACTTAAATCCAAACACAGGGAATGGGTCAACTTATCTGAAGATAAGATAAAGAAAATGCATACCCCGGGACATAAGTTTATCAGTCAGCTGGCTAAATTGTTTTCCGTGGAACAACCTGATATGAAGTTCGTACAGGAGAGGGTAGAGGCGGCTTACAACTATTTCTTTCCGGTTATGGATAGCCTTGTAACAGGTTTGCTTCAAAAAATGGAAGAGATAAAAAGGCTGAGAAAAGCTAAAGGTTTTTATGAGGAACTCTCAGAACTGGAAGAGTTGCAAACCTATACGGTAATCAGGTTGATGAAAGCTAAAAGACTAATGCTTGCCGTGCTTAATGAGGAAGAGATTATAAAAGAAAATCTTATTACACCCGAAATATACTCATACCGAATTAAGAAACTCGAAACCATACGCAAAAACCTTAAGGATAACCCTGTTACTTTATTGCAGGAGGAAACCGAGGAATATGATAACTATCCGGCGAAAAAGAAACAGCCTAAAAAATCTACGCTTGAGGAGACGTTTGATTTGTGGAAAGAAAAAATGAGTATTGAAGATATTGCCAGAGTGAGGAAACTTACCGAAACTACGGTGCTTAGTCATATTGCCGGACTGGTTCAGCGCGGAAAAATCCAAATTGAGGAAGTACTTGCTGAAGATAAGATTGCCGAGCTTGCCAAAGCCTTTGAAGATTTTGACGGGGAATCACTTACAAATCTTAAAGAAAAACACGGCGAAGCCTTTACCTGGGGTGAGCTACGATTATACAGGGCAAGCCTTAACGATGACGAATAAAAAAAGCCCCTCACTGAGGGGTTTTATATTTTTTGTTTGGTTATTAATATAACCAGTTCAATAACATTACGGTAGGGATAAAATAGATAACAATAGTTCGTGCCCCGTCATAATCTTTGGCAAGACGCTGACCCAATAACAGTAAAAGCAGCGTAGCGCTCGATACTATTGCGGCATAACCGGCAAATTCGGTATCATCGTTCATAAAAATCTGAATGATTCCAATAACCGAAAAAGCACCTGCAACAATCTCAAGGATAAGTACTAAAAGTAATGCGGCCGGAACCTGGTTTTTAATTGCACTTTGTGAAAAATGACCTTTAAGCCACTCTACATTTCCTTTCCAGTCGGCAACTTTATCGTAGCCCGATTGGATAAAAGTTATGGCTAAAAAAATCAGGATAATAATGATAGCTGGTGTCATAATCTTTACTTTTTATGAATTAATCGCGTTAGTTTTATGGAAAGGTCGGTTAGTATAATTTTGGCATTACCGTTTCTTTCAATATGGTATAGTGCGTCCGACAGTTCTTTAAAAATATCATTAATATTATTTCCGTTTACAAACGGAGCAAAATTTTCAAGTTTAAACTTATCGACAGTAGGCTCCATAAAAACCAGTTCTTTTGCCTGATAGTTGAGCAGTAATGCCTGACGGAACATATCGATACAAAAATGGATAAACTGTTTTTGAGCTTCACGGCCAATACCCGCAATCTGTTCGCTCCAGGCAATTAGATCCTGTATGGCAGCGGCGTTTCCTTTTGCTCTAAAAGCGGCGCGTACCCATTGTACAAACCACTCTTCAAAAGGGAAACCGTTATTGTCTTTGTTTAAAATTTGTAATGCCTTATTAAAATTTCCCTGTGCCTGATGGGCAATTTTAAGGGCTTCATTATTGTCAAGTCCTTTTTGGGAAATAAGTGCATCGGCAATAGCCTGCTCACTAAGTCCGCCAAAATGTAATACCTGGCAGCGTGAAAGTATGGTTTGCAGTATATCGTCGTCACTTTCGGCAATCAGCAGGAATATGGTTTTTTGCGGCGGCTCTTCCAGTAGCTTCAGTAATTTGTTGGCTGTTGCTACGTTCATTCTGTCGGCCATCCATATAATCATCACTTTATAACCACCTTCGTATGCCTTTAACGAGAGTGATTTTACAATCTCATGTGCTTCATCTACTCCTATCTGTCCCTGTTTGTTCTGAATATCAATCTTCTTGTACCAGTCAAAAAGTCCGGCATAAGGGGTTTCGGTAATAAACTCCCTCCAGTACTTTAAAAAGTTGGCACTAACAGGATGGCTTTTCACTTCGCTGTTGGTAGCTACCGGAAAAACAAAATGTAAATCGGGGTGTGAAAAATTCTGGAACTTTAGGTTACAGGCAGCATTACCGCTGTTGTTTTCGCTGTTAGTATTGGAGCATAAAATATACTGGGCATAAGCAATTGCCATGGCCAACTTGCCTGATCCTTCGGGACCTACAAAAAGCTGAGCGTGCGGAATCCTGCCGGAATCGGCACTTTTTGTCAAATGGCTTTTAATATGTTCCTGGCCTAATATATCTGAAAAAAGCATAGGGCAAATATAGAAGAATTTATGGGATGATTACCATAATAAACTATTACGTTTTAGTGGTTAATCTCCTAACTGTAAAGCAATGAGACATATATGTTAAATAATGGGGAGCCCCTTATTTTATTATAATTTTTTTAACGGAAAAAACTATATTTGCCTTTAATCAAATTTAAACAACTTAAAATACAGTATGAAGACCCTTAATGATTTTGACTTTAATGGCAAAAAAGCAGTTATAAGAGTAGACTTTAACGTGCCTCTTGATGAGAATTTTAACGTAACTGATGATACAAGGATTGTAGCTGCGAAGCCCACAATAGATAAAATCTTAAATGACGGGGGAAGTGCCATTTTGATGTCGCACCTTGGAAGACCAAAAGGGAAAGAAGAGAAATATTCCCTTAAGCATATTGTTGCCAAAATATCTGAAGTACTTGGTGTTACCGTAAAATTTGTTGAAGACTGTGTGGGTGCTGATGTTGAAGCTGCCGCTGCGGTTTTACAGCCGGGTGAAGTACTGCTTTTAGAGAACCTGCGTTTTTACAGTGAAGAAGAAGCCGGAGACGAAGGTTTTGCAAAACAACTGGCCAATTTAGGCGATATTTATGTTAATGATGCCTTTGGTACTGCACACCGTGCACATGCATCTACAACTATAATTGCAAAGTTTTTCCCTAAAAATAAGTGTTTTGGCTCGCTTCTTGCTAAAGAAATAGAAAGTCTTAATAAAGTGCTAAATGATAGCAAAAAACCGGTAACGGCTGTTTTAGGAGGATCTAAAGTTTCTTCTAAAATAACGGTTATTGAAAACATACTGGATAAAGTAGACCATATGATAATTGGAGGAGGGATGACATTTACTTTTATCAAAGCTCAGGGCGGTAAAATAGGTGATTCTATTTGTGAGGACGATAAACTTGACCTTGCCCTTGATATTCTTGCCAAAGCAAAAGAGAAAAATGTACAGGTACATATTCCTGTAGATGTTATCGCTGCCGATGGATTTAAGAATGATGCAAACACTCAGGTTACTAACGTAACTGAGATACCTGATGGCTGGCAGGGACTTGATGCCGGACCAAAATCACTTGAAAATTTCAGAAAAGTAATATTAGAATCCAAAACCATTTTATGGAATGGCCCACTGGGTGTTTTTGAAATGGAAAGCTTTGCTAAAGGTACAATTGCGTTAGGTAATTATATTGCCGAAGCTACTGAAAGCGGAGCCTTTTCACTTGTTGGTGGAGGTGACTCTGTTGCGGCTGTTAAGCAGTTTGGGCTTGAGCCTAAAATGAGCTATGTGTCTACAGGTGGTGGTGCCATGCTGGAGATGCTTGAAGGTAAAACCCTTCCGGGTATTGCGGCTATTTTAGAATAGCACTGTTAAAATTTATACGAATATTACAAAATTAAAGTTATAGCATGAGTTGTTATTTTTGTAACAATTTGTAATATAACGGTTTAACAAGTAAATTATGAGTAAAAGAACATTGTCTCTGCTGTTAGCAGCATTCTCAATCGGGGCTTTTGCACAGGAAAGTGCAGAGGCCGATGTACAACTGAAGCCGGTAACCAAAATGTCATTTTTGGATTCCATTAAATCAGGATTTGTACGTCATGACGAATTGAGATGTATTGACAGCCTATGGATGAAGGAGTTAACAAACACTGAGTTGTTTGATGACATGCAGGATGATATTGAGATGGTGAATCCTGATGACGATGTGGCTTTTGAGTTATCTACAGAGCTTTTACAGCAAAGGCTTAAGGAACTTGATGCCAAATCGCCGTTTAACATTGAATATAGCAAGGGGCTGGAAAACATTATTAAATCGTACTTAAAAAACAGGCCAAAAAGCTTTTCGCGACTTATGGCTATTTCACAGTACTATTTCCCGATGTTTGAAGAGCACCTGGCAAAATATGATGTGCCTATCGAGATTAAGTACCTGGCTGTAATTGAGTCGGCACTTAATCCGAGGGCAAAATCAAGGGTAGGAGCTACCGGGCTATGGCAATTTATGTATCCTACCGGTAAGCAGTACAACCTTGAGGTAAACTCATATGTTGATGAGCGTTGCGATCCGTTAAAGGCTACCGAGGCGGCTTGCCAGTACCTATCAAGCCTGTACAACATATTTGGCGACTGGGATTTGGTATTAGCTTCCTATAATGCTGGTCCGGGTAACGTAACTAAAGCGATACGTCGTTCTAACGGACAAAAAAATTACTGGAACATTCGTAAAAACCTACCAAGGGAAACACAGGGTTATGTGCCGGCTTTCCTCGCTACCATGTACATTTATGAGTATGGTAAAGAGCATGGTATTACTTCAAACGAAGCTCCGGTAACTTATTTTGAGACCGATACTATTATGGTGAAACGTAAAATGACCTTTAAACAGGTAGCAGATTTGATTGATGTACCGGTTGAGGAACTGGAGTTTCTTAACCCTATATACAAGCTTGATGTTATTCCTTATGTTGCCGATGAGCCGCATTATTTAAGACTTCCAAAAGATAAAATCGGGCTATTCACTTCAAACGAAACGGCAATTTATGCCTATGTAGATTATGAAGACCTGAAGAGGGAAAGACCTAATTTTATTGACGAGAAAGATAAGGAAGCGTTAGCCAGTATAGGTAAAACCACTAAGGTTAGTACAAAATATCACACTGTTCGCAGGGGTGATGTACTTGGGTCAATAGCAAACAAATATGGTGTTTCGGTTTCCGATCTTAAAAAATGGAACAGGGTAAAAGGCAATACTATATATGCCGGACAAAAACTTAAAATACATAAAACCATAATTGTTAACCTGCCTAAAGAAGAAACTGCCGTAGCTGCAAAAACGACAAAACCTAAAAAGGCAGAAACTAAGCCGGAGGTTAAAAAAGCAGAAGAAACTAAAGTGTCTCCAACTGAAGGAGATAACGAGGAAGTAATGGTTGCTGATGCTGAGGAAAAAGTGGAAGAAGCTCTTGAGACTACTGAAACTAAAGTAGCGCTTAAGGAAACTAAAAAACCTAAAACAGCTTATGAGGAAGCCCGTTTATACATTGTACAAAAAGGGGATTCACTTTTCAGTATTGCAAAAAAACACCCAGGTGTAACAGTAGAAAATCTAAAAGACTGGAATAAGCTTAGCGGCGAACATATTAAGCCGGGAATGAAGCTTAAGGTAAGCAGTATAAATTAAACGCATTTCATGTCGGGAATAAAACAAATACTGAATTTTGTTTTTATCCTGTGTATTATTAGCTGTAATAGCGATAGTAGCAGTGATGGCAGCAGTTCTTCAGGAGATATTAATGAGATTTCCATTATCATTGACGATAAACTGTGGAACGGTGATGTAGGTGACAGCCTGCGAAAAAAACTGGCTGCTCCCGTTGAAGGCCTTACACAGGAAGAACCTCTGTTTACCCTAAACCAGTATAACGAAAATATTTTTGACGGAGGACTTACCAAAGGACGTAATATCATTGTAATTGACAGGGATAGTATAAATTCCTTTAAGTTCAAGACAAACAGGTACTGTTCTCCTCAAAACATATTTACCATTAAAGGGCAAACTGCCGAAGAATTACTTTTCCTAATTGAGATTCATACCGATGAGATAGTTAGGAAAATAAGGGAAACCGAAATTGATGAAAACCAAAAAAGGAATGCCAAAACAGGATTGGTAAACCACGGTGTTTTCGAAAAATTCGGGATATGCATTAATGTTCCTTCAAGCTATAATTTTGCCATGAACAGGCATGATTTCCTTTGGCTTAAAAAAGATACTCCCGGCGGAAATACCAGTATTTTAATATACAGGGTGCCTGCCGGTGTTATTGAGCACGACAAAACCATTTTGAACAATATTATCCAAATGAGGGATTCCATAGGTGTTAAGTATATTCACGGTTTGGAAAAGAACACCTACATGATTACCGAAGAGGCGTATTCCCCATATTTTTTTACTACAAGTTATAAAAACAGAATGCTGTTTGAAACCCGTGGAAACTGGGAAATGGCAAACGAATTCATGTCGGGTCCTTTTATAAACTATGCCGTTAGGGATAATGTTAAAAATGATTACTTTATAATTGAAGGGTTTGTTTACAGCCCGTCTACTCCAAAAAGGGATTTGATTGTGGAACTGGAGTCCATAATCAGGTCTGCCGAATTTCTATGAAGCCAATATTCAAAATAAAGCGATTTAACGAGCTTTCTCTTTCTGAACTATACGAATCCCTGCAATTGCGCAGTGAGGTGTTTGTAGTAGAACAAAACTGCGTATATCAGGATGTAGATGGTAAAGACACAAAGGCAATTCATGTTTTAGGCATGTTTGATAATACTGTTGTGGCTTATGCCCGTTTGTTTGAACCAGGCGATTATTTTCAAAACGCCTCAATAGGAAGGGTTGTAATAAGCGAAAAATACCGCGACCGTAAATGGGGTCATGATTTGATAAAAGAATCATTACAAGCCATAAAAACACACTATAATGCCAAAGAGGTAACCATCTCTGCACAGCTATACCTTAAAAAGTTTTATGAATCACACGGATTTATACAACAGGGGGAAGGCTATCTTGAAGACGGCATTCCCCATATTGAGATGAATTTATCTTTTGTTTAGGTTTATACCTTTGTGATAAGGAACTCCACACGACGGTCAAATTCAGAACCTTTGCCTAATGACTGGGTATTTCCGTAGCCTTTGTATGTCATTCTCCTTGCCGGAATTTTTTTAGACACAAGATATTTATAAACTGCATAGGCACGGTTTTTAGATAATTCCCTTTTTTTGGTATCCTTATCTATAGCTTCCTTTTGGAAAGTTGGCGTACAGCAAACATGTCCCTGTATTTCGAACTGAAGGTTTTTGTATTTGTGCAGTATGCGTGCTATTTTGTCCAGTTCCTTACGGGTAGAAAGTTTAAGTTTACTGCTGCCGCGATCAAAAAGAATGTTGCGTAAAATTATTCTGTCTCCTACAACCATTTCCGGTTTAATAGCGTCATAAACTCCGGGATCTAACGGAGGAGGAGGTAATGGTTTAAAGTTTACCAGTACATCCACACGTCTGTTTTTAGAACGCGCTTCCGATACGTTATCAATATCCTCTTCAAGTAAAATCCTGCCACGACCTTCAATGGTAACGATAATCTTGTTTTTTATGCCTTTTGAAACAAGTTTGTCTTTAATCGTATTGGCACGGTTGTTAGACAGTTTGTAGTTGTATTCGTCTTTACCACGGTCGTCACAGTACCCAAAAATCTGGATGCTTTCCACACGGGTAGTATCTAATGCTGTAATAAAGCCAACTACATCGTTAGCCTGTTTTTCATCGAGGTTAAACTTATCAAATTCAAAGTAAACAGAGTGTACGAGCTCCTCCTGTGAAAATGAGATTTTGGGTAGTAATAGTAATAATAAGATGCAGATAAAAGGTTTCATTTGTAAATTTTAGTTAGGATCATCAACTCTTGTCAGATGCAAATCCTCAGGCGGGTGAATTACAATAGGGAACTGCTCTACTTTTACCGAACTGTTGTCCAGCCCGAAAGCACGTCCTTCTGTAAGGCTCACCTTTTTAAGGATAAAGTATATGTCAAGAATAATTCTTTCATACCAAGGCAAATCGTTGTCATAAGACAGGAACTTCTCGATAATCACAAACTTAAAATCACCAATTACATTGTTACGGTTTAGGGACTCATAACGGCTGGTAATATCTACCTCTCCGTTTTTCACCATGTCTTTTACAACGTTTTTAAACATAAGGTTAACCCTTGGCGCCACACGGAAACCAAGATAAAAGTCAACCCTTATCACATCGTCCTTCATTATTTCCCTAACGCGATAATCCATACGGTAAGGTTCGTCTACCACGTTTACGTGAACAAACCAGTAAATATCGGCGCGTTTAGGGCGTTTTTGTAATATCGAATAAATAATTTTCGATTCAATCTCATCGCTAAACTGAGCATTGGTTAAGTATACCAGGTGGGTTGCATATTTTGGTATGGACTTGTCATTACTCAGGTCAGCCAATACGCTTTTGTAATTATCAATTTTCGTGAATTCTGTGTATTCACTACGTATCTTTTTAGCGGTAAACCAAACTGCCATTATAGTGGAAAGCAGTCCGGCGATTATGAGTGATACGTAACCTCCGTGAGTAAACTTACTGATATTAGCAATAAAAAATGAAATTTCTATTGAAAAATATACCATTACGGTAAATAGTATCAGTATAGGGTTGTAACGTTTCATTACCATATAGTAGCCTAATAGGGTAGTGGTCATTATCATACAAAGTACAATGGCTAAACCATATGCAGCTTCCATATTGCCCGATTCCCTAAAGTGCAGTACCACAAATACACAGCCCAAAAACAACAACCAGTTTACCGATGGTATGTACAATTGTCCTCTTAGTTCTGTAGGGAATTTAACCGATACTTTAGGCCAGAAGTTAAGTCGCATGGCTTCACTTATAAGCGTGAACGATCCGCTAATTAATGCCTGAGACGCGATAACTGCGGCCGATGTGGCAATAGCGATACCAACAGGTACAAACCAGTCTGGCATTAGTAAATAGAACGGGTTACCAGGGTTGGAATTATGACTTAACTGTGAAAGGGTTTTACCCGAATGTGATATTAGGTAAGTTCCCTGCCCAAAATAGTTTAAAACCAGCATACTTTTTACAAAGCCCCAGCTTATCCTGATGTTGCTGCGCCCGCAGTGCCCCATGTCGCTATAAAGAGCCTCAGCTCCTGTGGTACAAAGGAAAACAAAGCCCAGCACATAAAAGCCTTCATGGTGTATACTTAGCAGGTGTATGGCATAGTAAGGGTTTAATGCTTTTAGAACAGCGATGTTAGATACCAGTGGGATTATACCCAATATACCCAGCATACCAAACCATATTAGCATCATTGGTCCAAAGAATTTACCAACCAGTTTGGTTCCAAAGCGCTGAATAGCAAATAATATGAAAAGAATACCTATAACGATAGGTACTGTATCGATATCCGGATTGTAAATGCGAAGTCCTTCAATAGCTGAAGAAACCGAGATAGGTGGTGTTATGATACCATCGGCAAGCAGGGCACTACCACCAATGATGGCCGGGACAATAAGTCCGCGTTTTTTTAATCGTTTTACCAGTGTGTAGAGTGAGAAAATACCACCTTCCCCTTTGTTATCTGCCTGTAGGGTAAGTATAACATATTTTACTGTGGTTTGCAGTGTAAGTGTCCAGAATATACAGGATAACGCTCCAAGTACTACTTCTTCCTGTATAGGCAGTTCGCCCATTATGGCTTTCATTACATACAGGGGTGACGTACCTATATCTCCGTAAATAATACCTAAAGTAACTATTAGTCCGCCTAGAGTTACTTTGTTCAAATGTTTGTGACTACTGCTCACGATAACAATAAATTAAAACCGCAAAGGTATACGTTTTTATAAAAATCAATAAATGTATGTAAGATATTTAACCTAAAAAAAATCCCCATACGGTTAAGTATGAGGATTTTCAGGCTTTTATTTTGAAAGAATTTTATTATACTCCGCTGAATTTTTGAGTAAATCAGTCGCTTTTTTAATCTCCGGATTGCTCGTAGTGTAGTATTTATAAAGTCCTTCTTTGTATTGGTATCTGGTTATAATGTCGTCTACAATCAGTTTTTTGATCTCTTCTTTGTTCTGGTCAAGTTCCTTTTCTTCACTCTTTTTAAGTGCAGCAAGCAGCTGATTGTATTCAGCAGCAATAGTTTCATCTACCTTTTCTTTTTTAGCTATTTCCAGCGTTGCTTTTAGTGATTTTTCGGTTTCGGTATCAAAATCAAAATTGGTTGTTTTCAAAAACTGTTTGAATCCGTTATAGTCGGCATCACTAAATGTTGGTATTGCAGTACCCTGATTAGGGTGCTTGTAGTAATAATCAGTTACATAATTAAAAATGGCATCATTACGCTGTAAGGCATCGGCAATAGAGCTTTGTTTGCTTTCTTCCATAACTACATCAGGTAATATACCGCCACCATCATAAACCGTACGCCCGTTGCGGGTTTTAAAGGCATTGTAGTCTTTTTGGTCTATTCTTATGGCTTTACCGTCGGCATCTTTATGGGTGTAATCAAGCGCTTGTATACCACGACCTGAAGGAGTGTAGTAACGTGAAATGGTAACCTTTACCTGTGTGCCGTAAGTAAGTTCAAGCGGACGCTGAACCAAACCTTTACCAAAACTCCTGCTACCTACAACAACAGCACGGTCCAGATCCTGAAGAGCTCCCGAAACAATTTCTGAAGCAGAGGCACTTTTACCGTTTACTATAACCACAAGCGGAATCTCGGTATCAATAGGAGCGCGCTGCGTTTTGTATACGTTATTGTATTTTTCATTTTTAGATTTAGTGGTTACAATAGTTTCATCCTTAGGAAGGAACAGGTTACAAATGTTTACTGCTTCGCCTAATAATCCGCCCGGGTTACCCCTAAGGTCAAGAATGATTTTTGTGGCTCCCTGTTTTTTAAGATCAAGTAGTGCCTCTTTAGTTTCAGATGATGCTTTTGCATTAAACTGAGAAAGTACAATATATCCGGTTGTAGCATCTACCATTGCATAGTAAGGCACAGCATTAAGGTCTACTTCAGTAAGTATCAGTTTTGTACTTAATGTTTTACCCTGACGCAGGTATTTAATATCTATACTTGTATTTTTTGTTCCTTTTAAAAGTTCTCCGGCATCTTCTTTAAAATCAACAAGGTTTACATCGCCAATCTGGATAATTTCATCTCCTGCTTTCAGTCCGGCTTTATCGGCAGGGTAGTCCTTGTAAGGTTCTTTTATTATAAGCCTTCCCTCTTTACGTGTAATAAGCGCACCAATACCGGTATATTCACCAGTGTTATTTATTTTAAATTTGGCCACATCCTGTTCGTTAAAATAAACGGTGTATGGGTCAAGGTCTGCCAGCATGTTTTTTATGGCAATATCCATAAGTTCGCCGGGGTTGGTCTCGTCTACATAGTTAACGTTAACCGTTTTAAACAGGGTTGTAAATATTTCTATTTGCTTTGCGATTTCAAAGAAATCGTTTTTAAAGCTTGCCCCAACAAACAGAAAAGCAACTGCAACTACCGGGATAACATATTTTCTTTTTAGTTTGGATAGCATACTATTATTGTTTTTTTCTTTTGATTCGTCTTCTGATTAAAATAAACACAATTACGAAAATAAGGATAAAAGGCCAAATTTGGATTAAACCGATAAAGAAACTTGAAAGTGAGTTAAACCCTGATTTAAGCGCATTGCCCAGTTTTGCGCCATATGATACTGTGGCGCCCTGTTTTTCGGCAACGGTTTTGTAAAAATAAATGTAAACCGTACTGTATGAAACCTGGTTTTCCAAATACTGTAAACGTGCCTGTTTTGATTCGATTTCCTCACGTATTTCAGAGAGTTCCTTTTCTATTTCCAACATTTCCGAAACCTTATTGGCTTTTTTAAGCAGTTCCAAATAGCGTTCTTCCAGCGCTTTTTTGGTTTTTATGCGGGATTGAGTATCAATATACTCTTCGGTAACGTCGCGGGATGAAATTTCTTTTCTGTCAAAGTACGATACTCCTTTACTGATTTCATCTATAAAATTGTCAAACGATTGGTTAGGTACTCTTATGGTAAGCGAACGGCTTACTGTGTTGTATTCATTTCTTTCTTCATCACTCTGTACCTGTCCATTAAATTTACCAATAGCCTGTTTTATATTGCCGGCAGTAGTTACAAGGTTTTGTGTTTCAAAACGTAGGGTAGCGGTTTTAATGATTTTCGCTTCAGTTTCAACGGTTCTGGCTACACCTCCCTCTATAGACTTATATTTGATTTCATAAGCCGGAGAAGTTTCTTCCACCGCAACTGCATCATCATATAATATCATATTGTCTACGCCTTCAACAGATTTTTTACATGAAATAAGTAAGGCGACAAGACTAAAAGCAAAAAGAAATTTTTTCATAAGTAAAGGTGTTTTTTGTTAAAAACGTAAAAACCTTTACGAATATTACAAAATGTTAAAAAACAGTTTATTGCGCGGTAATCTGAGCTATGAATTTTTCAAACAGCTGTACCGTTTTGGTGTTTATTTCCTCAAAAGATAAACGGTCTTTAGTTTGGTACATCAGCATGTAGGCATAAGGTTGCGGCTGATTTTCAAGTAACAGTTGTTTATTGTGGCGGTAAGTTTCGCGAAGTAAGCGTTTAAAATAATTTCTGTCTACAGCCTTTTTAAAATGCCTTTTTGAAACCGAAACGCCAATTTTTATTGGCCCGGGTTCATTTTCGGGAAGGGGTACATAAACTAAGCGTAAAGGGTACTTTGAAACCGAACGTCCTTCTGCAAACATCAGGTCTATCGTGTTTCTGCTTTTTAATTTTTCCTCTTTAGGATATGTAAACTTCCCTTTTTCCATAAGTGGGGCAAAGGTACATTTTTTTAAAACAGCTTCAGTTTATCTTTAATTAAGAAAATTTTCTTAATATTGTAACAGAAAAAAATACATTATTATGGTTTCTGATCGATTAAAACAGTACATAGAAGCTAAGGGAGTTAGTTACTATGCCTTTGAAAATAGTATAGATGTGAGCCGAGGGAGTATTTCCAAAGCAGTAAAGGACTCCAAGAGTATTGGCTCTAACGTACTTGAAAAAATTCTTTCAGTATATCCGGATCTTAATCCGTCGTGGTTATTAACAGGTGAAGGGGATATGTTTAATAATGATGTTGAGGTTGTAACACCGGATACCGTAAAAACGTACCGACTTAAAACTGACAGGAATATTGAATCGCAGCAAATACCATTGTATGATCTTGAGGCTGTTGCGGGTCTTGTTCCGTTATTCAGCAACAATAAGGCATTAACGCCGGCCGATCATATTTCCATACCGCATCTTCCAAAGTGTGACGGAGCAATTTATGTAACCGGAGACAGTATGTATCCACTGCTTAAAAGTGGCGATATTGTTTTATACAAGGAAGTTAATGATATGGTTAACGGTATTTTTTGGGGCGAAATGTACCTGATAAGTATTGATATGGACGGTGAAGAGTACATCACCGTGAAATATATACAACGCTCACAGGAGCCGGGTATGGTAAAACTGGTTAGCGAAAACAGGCACCATCAGGAAAAAGAAGTTGAGCTTTCAAAAATCAGGGCATTGGCTTTGGTTAAGGCTTCTATCAGGATGAATGCCATGAACTAATATTCTACAAAAAATCCACACCTTCCTTCTACATTTTTACCCGTTTTTCCCCAATATTTTTTATTTAGGGTTAAAAATGGTTTTTTGTTTAAATCGCTGTAAAACAGTAGTGTTTAATGTTTTTTTCTGGTTTAAGGATTAAGGCATTATACTTGTTTTTAAAATAGTAATACCGAGAGGTGTTGCCAACACTTACTGAAATCGAAATTAAAGAATACAATACGGCTGAACCAGCTAATAACCATAAAACCGTAACACACTTTTAGTTGATTGGTTTTTAGCGCCTATATATTTATACAGAAGCAGTGTTTTTTGATTCTATTTTATCTGTTTCAAAAAACCTTCGGGCTTAATTTCTCCGGAGGTTTTTTGTTATCATGAAAAAGCCCTGCATTTGCAGGGCTTTCTTGTATTATTGCTTTACATAAATGTTGTTTTCTTTATTTATGTCGGCCATGAGTTCCATAGGGTCTATCATAATCACCTTTATAGCCGATTTAGGCTTGTTTATGGTGAATTGGTAGGTTGTATGTGCCCAGTCCCAGTTTGCAAGTACTGTGCGCTTTAAATTAGCGTACGGATTGTCTTTTTGGTAGTGCATTAAGCTAAGCGGTACATAGTACGTTTCCTGAGTACCGTCTTCATAAACTACAATAAGGTCCAGTGGCATTGGCATCATACCTATACGCTCCAGTGTAACTGTTGTAGAGTTATTACTGTCACTAATATCTTTAATACTGTAATCAATAGTATTTGTGGTTTGGCACCAGTCGGTTAAATACCAGTCCAGTTCAGCCCCCGATACTTTCTCTGCGGTACGGATGATATCCAGCGGAGTAGGGTGGGTAAACTTATAATCGTGGTAGTAACGCTTAATGGTTTTCATTAGATTTTCCTGACCTATAACATCTATAAGTTGGGTAAGGAAAATAGTCCCTTTACTATAAGCCGATATACCGTAAAGCATATTAAGTGAATACCTGTCGGCATGTGTAGTTAAAGGCTGTTCTTTACCTGTAGAAACCATATAGAAATAGTTGCTGTAGGCATCAGTCCAGGGGTGAGCCTGTTTTTCTTTTTTGTCGTTAGGCAACACGGTTTCCATAGCAAGATCACTAATGAAAGAAGTAAAGCCTTCATCCATCCATTCGTGCTTAGACTCGTTTGAGGCTAAAATATGCTGGAACCATGAGTGAGCAAATTCGTGAGCCGTTACACCTACAAGGCTACCATAGCTGCGGTTACCTGTAATAAGTGTACACATGGCATATTCCATACCACCGTCGCCACCCTGAACAACAGAGTATTGTTTGTACGGATAAGGACCTATGTTTTCGTTATAAAATGCCAGAAGCTCGGCTGTTTTAGGCTGAAGCTTTTTCCAGTTTTCATTGTACTCCGGGTTGTCTTTGTAGAAGAAATGCAGTTCTACACCGTTTGGCCCTATAATTTTGTCGTGTATGTAATCTTTATCAGCACCCCATGCAAAATCGTGTACCATTGGTGCTACAAAATGCCAGGTAAGGGTTTTGGTTTTTCTTGGGTGTTTAACTTTTACACCTTCGTCTTCATAACCTTTACCAATTTCGTTTTTGTTTTGCAGGTAGCCTGTTCCACCAATGGTGTAGTCTTTGTCAATAGTAATTTTTACGTCAAAATCACCCCAAACACCGTGAAACTCACGACCAATGTATGGATCTGCATGCCATCCTTCAAAATCGTATTCGGCAATTTTTGGATACCATTGTGTCATGGAAAGGGCTACACCTTCGGTTGAGTTTCTTCCTGAACGGCGTACCTGTTCGGGCACCTGTCCTTCAAAGCTCAAATTAAAAGTGGTTGATTTTCCGGGTAGTATAGGAGCCGCTAAATCTACTTCCAGTACAGTACCTGCAACAATAGTTTTAGCATCTAAACCATCCTGCTTGAAATTAGATATGTTTAGGAAACCTATCTGATCTGGAGTTAGGGTGCTAATACGACTTTCCTTAATGGTTTCTTCACCTCTCTTAAAGCTTTTTACCATTCTTCCGTCAGGGTCGGCAATAGTTTGCAGCCTGGCATCCATTTCACTTCCCGGCTGGAAAGCATTGTTGTATAAATGATAAAATACACGGCGAAGCGTATCGGGAGAGTTGTTAGTATAAACAAGTTCCTGTGTTCCGGTATAGCGGTAGGTTTTTACGTCCATGGAAACGTCCATTTTGTAATCTACGTGCTGTTGCCAGTAACCCGGGTTAGGGTTGTTGTTTTGGGCAAATAAACCCGAAACGGCAAAAAGTGCAAATAATACTGATTTTTTCATGGGCTTAAAATAAAAAATGGAAGGGAAATTCCCTTCCATTTATCTGATTTATATGAAAATTATTTTCCTCTTGAAATCTGATCGGCCATTATCAGGGCGTTGTAAGCATTTACAATTTTACCTGATTTTGAAGCCTCACTGAACATGATTACTTTTTTATCTTCACCTTCACCTACCTGTACCTGCATGTTTGGTGCTAAACCAGAATCCATAAGGATGTGCTTAACCTGTGAAGCAGAAAGTTTAGGGTAGTAAGCACGTATAAGCGCCGCTACACCGGCAGCATTTGGAGATGCCATTGATGTACCCTGTAGGAATTCGTAATGATTATCTGGAGTTGTTGCATAAATTCTCATACCTGGGCTAAATACGTCTACGTTATTTTTACCGTAGTTAGAGAAAGGAGCTACTAACCCTTTTTCTGTAAGTTTGTTGTTAAGGGCACCAATACAGATAAAGTTATCTGAAAACTCAGGACCTGTAACCATATTATCGTTAGGGTAACGCTCTACACCACCGTTTTTGTCAAGGTAAGCACCTTCGTTACCGGCAGCACAAACAATAAGAACATCTTTTTCTCCTGCATATTTAATTGCATCATATACCCACTCACTGTGTGTAGAGAAGTATTTACCAAAACTACCGTTGATTACTTTAGCACCATTGTCTACAGCATAACGAATAGCAAGAGCAACATCTTTATCATACTCATCACCATCTGGCACAGCTCTTACAGCCATAATTTCTACAACATCGCTGGCAACACCGTCACCACCAATACCGTTGTTTCTAACCTGAGCGATGATACCCGAAACGTGTGTACCGTGTTTAGCACCGTCTTTATCAGGGCCAATTACATTGTTATTACCGTAACCTCTTGAGTTAAAATCATCAGGATTGTCGCCAAGAATTTCACGGGCATTGTATTTTAGGTTAAGGTGGTATTCAAGTTCATTGTTATAGTGTTCTTTGCCTGAATTTATATTATCTATAAAATCTTCTCTTGTATTTTGACTAAGAATCATCATGAAACGATCTCTTACACCATCTAAATTAGGATCTGATATTTCAAGGGTTTTAAGATCCTCAGGAGTATAGTTCTCTTTACCTGTAAGTTTACGGAAAGATTCGTCTGCCTTTAAAATAAGGTTAATCTGTTGTAATGTGCTATATGCCTGATTGTAGTCTTCATCATATTTAGCTTTTGCTCTTTTGTAAGTTTCAGAACCATCGTCCCCTTTTTTAAGGATTCTGATGTACTCCATGTTTTCATGGTTAATGTCACCTAAAAAGTTCCATCCATGTATATCGTCAATGTATCCGTTGTTATCGTCATCAATACCGTTTCCAGCAATTTCTTTAGGGTTGGTCCAAATAACTCCCTGTAAGTCGGGGTGCTCAATATCTACACCAGAATCTACTACACCAACAATAACTTTGGTAGCTTTTCTTCCTTGTAAAAGAGTACTGTAAGCTCTGTCTACACTCATTCCCGGAATGGTATCGGTAAACAGGTCTAAATGACTCCAACGTTCTTCTTGTGTATCAGTAAGGTCAGCTTTCTTAGCTGTGATAGTAGTGTTGATGGCAAGTGGAGTTGCCGTAATTTTTTTAGATGAACCGCAGCTTGCCAGAAATAAAGCCAGGGCAGCTGACAGGTAAATTGACTTGAACTTCATAATTCGTTTTATTTAATTTTTTAAATAGGTCTAATGTATCCTGATTTTGTTACACAAAAATCCTGATTAACATTAAATTAGTATATCACTACACTTGTATACATCTTTTAGGCGCACACCTTTTTCGGTTTGCTGTACTGTAATTATTTCATTGTGAGCATCGTGCTCCAAAAATAAATAATAACCGTTATCGGCAGCGGCATTCATAAATTTAGACTTTTCGTCCAGCGTTAATAACGGGCGGGTATCATAACCCATAACATACGGTAACGGAATATGACCCGCAGTAGGAAGCAAATCGGCCATGAAAACAATGGTTTTGCCGTTATAGTTTATATGCGGAATCATTTGTTTTTCGGTATGTCCGTCTGCAAAAAAGATACCAAAGCCCAGCTCACATTGGTCTAAATAGTCACCATTAGGGCGGTTGATGAACTTAAGCTGTCCGCTTTCCTGCATAGGGATAATATTTTCTTTAAGGAAAGAAGCCTTTTCACGGGCATTAGGTTTTGTTGCCCATTCCCAGTGATTGTTATTTGTCCAGAAGTTAGCGTTTTTAAAGGCAACCTCATATCCGGTACGTTCTTTATTCCACTGTACGCTTCCGCCACAATGGTCAAAATGAAGGTGTGTCATAAACACATCGGTAATATCATCTCTGTGAAAGCCGTATTTTGCAAGGGACTTGTCTATGCTGTGGTCTCCCCAAAGCGAATAGTAGCCAAAAAACTTTTCGTTTTGCTTATTTCCCATTCCTGTATCTATCAAAATCAGCCTGTTGCCGTCTTCAATTAAAAGGCATCTTGCAGCAATATCAATAAGATTGTTGGCATCTGCCGGGTTTGTTCTGTTCCATATCGTTTTAGGAACAACGCCAAACATAGCCCCTCCGTCAAGCTTAAAATTGCCACTTTCTATTGGGTATAATTTCATTGTATTGAGTTTAGAGGTGCCAAATTACTAATTTAAGCCCATATATCATTATAAGTATTGCTTATAATGCAATAAGGAGAAAAAGGTTATCTGCTATTGCAATCTGTAAAAATGGTGGTATCTTTGCACTAAATTTAGATTAAATGTAAATTGTTGAATTATGATAAAAGTTTCTGACACAGCAAGAAAGAAAGTCGCAAGCCTTATGGAAGACGAGGGATTTGATGCTGCTACTGATTATGTGAGGGTAGGCGTTAAAAGTGGCGGATGCTCTGGGCTTTCATACGATTTAAAGTTTGACAAAGAGCTTGGAGAGAATGACAAAGTGTTTGAGGATAACAATATAAAAATTGCCGTAGATAAAAAAAGCTTCCTGTATTTGGCAGGCACAATCCTGGAATATTCTGGAGGATTAAACGGTAAAGGATTTGTATTTAATAATCCAAACGCAAGCAGAACCTGCGGTTGCGGGGAAAGTTTTTCGCTTTAAATCATTTAAAAATTTAATGATTTAAAATTAAAAGATTCTAATCCTGATGACCAAACCCTTTACTGAATTTGAAGTTTATAAGAAGTCAATAATTCTTGCAAAAGTAATTTTTGATTTGATGAAGACGGAAAAACTGGAAAAGGAATATGGATTTAAGGATCAGATTAAAAGGGCAGTTGTTTCAATAAGTAATAATATTGCAGAAGGGTCTGAATACAACAACAATAAACAGTTTGTGAGATTTTTAAAACATGCTAAAGGTAGTTGTGCCGAAGTAAGAAGTATGTTAATCTTATCTGTAGAATTGGAGTTCTGTTCTAAAACCAAAATAGAAGAAGCAATAAATTTAAGTGTTGAAATTTCTAAGAGTTTATCAAAATTTATAGAGTATTTAAAGTTGAGGGCATAAAAAGGATTTGAACCTTAAATGTTTAAATTTTAAATCTTTAAATAAAAGAAAATGAGTAAGTACACAGAAGAAGAATTAAAAATCGAGCTCGAGAACAAGGAGTATGAGTACGGTTTTTATACGGATATAGAATCAGATACGTTCCCTAACGGGCTAAACGAGGACATTGTTCGTGCTATTTCCTTAAAAAAGGAAGAGCCGGAATGGATGACCGAATGGCGACTTGAAGCTTTCAGGGCTTGGGAACAGATGATTGAGCCTGAATGGGCTAACGTACACTATGAGAAACCTAAATTCCAGGATATATCATACTATTCGGCACCAATGAAAAAGCCGAAATATAATAGCCTTGATGAGGTAGACCCTGAACTTTTAGACACGTTCAAGAAACTGGGAATCTCACTAGATGAGCAAAAAAAGCTGGCAGGTGTTGCGGTTGATATCGTGATGGACTCGGTATCTGTTGCTACTACTTTTAAGAAAACACTTGCTGAGAAAGGTATTATTTTCTGTTCTATATCTGAGGCTATCAAGGAACACCCTGAGCTGGTTAAGAAATATCTTGGTACTGTAGTGCCGCAAAAAGACAATTTCTATGCAGCACTTAACTCTGCCGTATTCTCAGACGGTTCTTTTTGTTACATACCTAAAGGCGTAAGATGTCCTATGGAGCTTTCTACTTACTTCAGGATCAATCAGGCCGGTACAGGTCAGTTTGAGCGTACACTTGTTGTGGCAGACGAAGGAAGTTATGTAAGTTATCTTGAAGGGTGTACAGCACCATCGCGTGATGAAAATCAGTTGCACGCTGCTGTAGTAGAGCTTATTGCTCTTGATGATGCCGAGATTAAATATTCTACTGTACAAAACTGGTTCCCTGGTGATAAAACCGGTAAAGGTGGGGTTTACAACTTTGTGACCAAACGCGGACTTTGTGAGAGGAACGCTAAAATTTCATGGACACAGGTTGAAACAGGATCTGCCGTTACATGGAAATATCCAAGCTGTGTGCTTAAAGGTGATAACTCGGTAGGAGAGTTTTACTCTATTGCCGTTACAAATAACTATCAGCAGGCCGATACAGGTACTAAAATGATTCACCTTGGTAAAAATACTAAGAGTACTATTATCTCTAAAGGTATTTCGGCAGGTAAATCACAAAACAGTTACCGTGGTTTGGTACAAATAGCTTCGAGAGCAGAAAACGCAAGGAACTTCTCCCAGTGTGATTCATTACTTATGGGTAACAGCTGTGGTGCACATACATTCCCGTATATCGAATCTAAAAACACCAGTGCACAAATTGAGCACGAGGCGACAACAAGTAAAATTGGTGAAGACCAGGTGTTTTACTGTAACCAAAGGGGAATCCCTACAGAGAAAGCTATTGCTCTTATTGTAAACGGGTTTAGTAAGGAAGTTTTAAACAAGTTGCCTATGGAGTTTGCCGTAGAAGCACAAAAACTACTGGAAATAAGCCTTGAAGGTTCTGTAGGTTAATCAATTATTAAAAAATACACCATTATATATTTTTATGTTATCAATAAAGAATTTACACGCAAGTGTTGAAGATAAAGAGATTTTAAAAGGTATAAACCTTGAAGTAAAAGCAGGAGAGGTTCATGCTATAATGGGCCCTAATGGTTCTGGTAAAAGTACCCTTTCTTCTGTTATCGCAGGTAAAGAGGACTATGAGGTAACCGATGGGGAAATTGTTCTTGAAGGAGAAGATATAGGCGAACTGGCACCTGAAGAGAGAGCACACAAAGGTGTTTTTCTTTCTTTCCAGTATCCGGTAGAGATTCCGGGAGTATCTGTAACAAACTTTATGAAAACGGCAATCAACGAGAGCCGTAAAGCTAAAGGTTTAGAGGAGATGCCGGCTAATGAAATGCTTAAGTTAATCCGCGAGAAATCAGAATTATTAGAAATAGATAGGAAGTTTTTATCACGTTCGTTAAATGAAGGTTTTTCGGGTGGTGAGAAAAAACGTAATGAGATATTCCAAATGGCTATGCTTGAACCAAAGCTGGCTATTCTTGACGAAACCGATTCAGGCCTTGATATCGATGCACTTCGTATCGTAGCAAACGGTGTGAACAAACTGCGCAGTAAAGACAATGCTGTAATTGTAATTACTCACTACCAAAGGCTGCTTGACTATATTGTTCCTGATTATGTTCACGTACTTTACAATGGTAAGATTGTAAAATCAGGAGGTAAAGAGCTTGCTTATGAGCTTGAGGAAAAAGGTTACGACTGGATAAAATCAGAGAATTAATTCGGTCTGAGGTCTAAAGTCTAATAGTCAAAAGGTTGTTTAATGGCTAAGTTCAGTTCTTTTGAGGAAATTAATTCATGGCAAAAAGCCAGGGTTTTCAACAAAAGGATTTAGAAGTTACCGAAACAAGAGCTTTTAAAAATGATTTTGACCTTGCCAGACAAATAAGAAGGGCTTCGGTTTCTGTTTCATCAAACATTGCAGAAGGCTTTGAGCGAAATACAGATAAGGAATTCATTCATTTTTTATATGTAGCAAAAGGTTCTGCAGGAGAGGTAAGGTCACAGTTGTACTTAGCTTTTGATCTGGAGTATATAGACAGACAGGTGTTTACAGAATTACTTGTCGAAATAGGAGAAATATCCAAGCTGCTTAGCGGCTTTATAAAATATCTGAATAAATAAAGTACAAAGTAGAGGTCTTTATGACTTTCAACTTTATAAACTTTTGACTTAAATGGATTTAAAAGAGAAATTATTATCTTCTTTCATGGCTTTTGAAGAGCGTGTGGATGTAAATGCCGATTTACATAACATACGCACAGAGGCTATAAAGAATTTTGAAAATAAAGGGTTTCCTACCAAAAAGGAAGAAGCGTGGAAATATACTTCGCTTAATGCAGTACTTAAAAATGACTTTAGCGTATTCCCAAAACAGGAAAATGCATTAAGTTATGCAGAGGTTAAAAAATATTTTCTGCATGAGATTGATACCTATAAAGTTGTTTTTATAGATGGTATATTCAGTTCTTTCCTTTCTTCCACTACACACGAAGGTCTTGACGTTTGCCTGATGTCATCGGCATTAACAAAACCTAAGTACAAGGAAGTAATAGATACTTATTTTAATAAGATTGCCAATAAGGATGAAAGCCTAACTTCATTAAACACGGCATTTGCCCATGAAGGTGCTTTTATAAATATCCCAAAAAATAAGATAGCCGATAAACCTATTGAGATTATTAGTTTCTCTACAGGCAATGAGGCAGCCCTTATGGTACAGCCAAGGAATTTGGTTGTTGTTGGTAAAAATGCGCAAGTACAAATTATTGAAAGACATCAGAGCCTTAACAGCAATCCGGTGCTTACTAACGCTGTTACCGAGATTTATGCTCATGAAAACGCTAATGTGGATTATTATAAAATCCAGAATGACGTTTTAACGGCTAATCTTATAGACAATACTTATATTTCACAAAAGCGTGACAGTAACGTGAGTGTTCATACCTTCTCATTTGGCGGTAACATAACACGTAACAACCTTAACTTTTATCATGAAGGTGAAAATATAGACAGTACGCTTAAGGGTATTACAATTATTAGTGGTAAGCAGCACGTAGACCATTACACGCTTGTAAACCACGCTCAGCCAAACTGTGAGAGTCATCAAAACTACAAAGGTATTTTTGACGGAAGCTCTACAGGTGTATTTAACGGTAAGATTTATGTTGAGAAAATTGCTCAGAAAACCGATGCTTTCCAACAGAATAACAATGTATTGTTAAGTGATAAGGCTACTATAAATGCTAAACCACAGCTAGAGATTTTTGCTGACGACGTAAAATGTTCACACGGATGTACTATTGGACAGCTTGACGAAGATGCGATGTTTTACATGCAGTCAAGAGGTATTCCTCAAAAAGAAGCCAAAGCTTTATTGATGTACGCATTCTCTAATGAGGTTATTGATAGTATCAGAATTACTGAGCTTAAAAACAGAATCAATAAAATTATAGCAACAAAATTAGGAGTAAACATGGGCTTTGACCTGTAATTACCAACAATTTTATAGTATAAAAAAGCAGCGCTGTTGGCGCTGCTTTTCTTTTATTTAGAATTAATAAAAATAATTTGGATATGTGATAGCGCCTGAGTAGATTTGCAATTTAGAATTAATCTAATTTAAGTTTAATAATGCAGCGCATTACAAAATTATTTACACCAATAGCTTTTTCGTTAAGCATAAGTCTATTTGCTCAAGAGCACGTAATTGATTCTACAAAGAATACAAAGCTCGATGAAGTTATTGTAACAGGCCAAATTGAACCTCAATCCATAAAAAAATCAGTATTTAATGTCAGGGTTATCTCTAAAGAGGATATACAAAGACAGGCAGCTAATAACCTTGGCGATGTTTTAAACCAGTATCTCAATATTGTGGTAAGACCTAACAGTAGTGATGGGAGATCTTCTGTTAGTATGTTTGGGCTTGACGGTCAGTATTTCAAAATATTAGTAGACAATGTACCTATGGTTAGTGATACAGGGCTGGGTAACAATGTAGATCTTACCCAAATTAACCTTGACGATGTGGAGCAGCTTGAAATAATTGAAGGTTCAATGGGGGTTACCCATGGTGCTAATGCAGTTAGTGGAGTGATTAATATAATCACAAAAAAATCTACCAAAAACAAATGGGATATCACCGCAACGGTGCAGGAAGAGACCATAGGCAATGAATATGAGCCTTTAGGTAAAGAAGGAAGACATATACAGGCTTTACGTGCAGCACATGAGATTAATGATAACTGGTTTTTTTCTATAGGAGCTAACAGAAACGATTTTCAGGGTTTTAAAGATAACAGGGGAGGAAAGGACTTTACTGAAAACACGAGTGATATTGAATATCAGAGGGGCTATAGCTGGCTTCCTAAGGAACAGTTTTTTACCAATGCCCTTATTCGTTATCAAAAAAACGGCATGCGTTTGTTTTACAGGTTTGAATACCTAAATGAGGATATTGATTATTATAATCCCATTGTGTCAAATGAGTTTTCAGAACAAGCAAATAGTGTGATGAGAATAAGTACAGACAGGAGATATTATACAGATAAGTTTTATCATCATTTAAACGGCGTAGGAAAGCTTTTCTCCACTTTAGACTATAATGTATCATTGTCATACCAAACGCAGCAGAGAGAGCTCGAACAGTTTAAATATTACATACAAACGGGAGAGGAAGCAAACAACGAAACAAAACCATATCAGGAAACCGATGTAATATATTCTACCGGTACGCTGTCAAACTTCTTTAAAGAGAAAAAGTTTGACCTACAGTTTGGGTATGAGTTTGTAAATACAAACGGTTACAGCTCTTCGGTTACAGGTTTGTTTAATCCTACAGAAAATTCACAGAATACAGACAGAAGGCTTGAAAACTATGATTTTTTTGGTGTAGCAGAGATTAGTCTGTCAGACAGGTTCTCAATCAGGCCGGGCTACCGTTACTCTTTCCAGTCAAAGTTTGATGACCAATGGGCAGGCTCATTTGGTATGAGGTATCTGTTTAATCATAATATTGAGGCAAGGGCATCATACGGAAGGTCATACAGAACTCCTAATTACGACGAACTGTACACTTATTTTGTAGATGCAAACCATAATGTACAGGGTAACGAGCAACTTATACCTGAAACAAGTAACTCGGCTGAAGCCAGCATTAAAAAAATGAGTTTTTTCGACTCAGGGCTTAAACTGTCAAACAATATCAATTTTGCCTATATGGCGGTTAATGACAGGATAGAACTGGCAGTGGTACAAACAACACCTATGTTAGAGTCAAAATACATTAACATAAGTAAGTATCAAATGTGGAATGTATCTACCGGTCATCAGGTAGGATATAAAAATTTATCGGCAAAAGTAGGATTTACCATTGCAGGAATATCAAGAAAAATAGACAACGGATTAGCTGTTTCAGATGATAAATTCTTAACCAATTACCAGTTTAACGCTAATCTGGCCTATACTGTTCCAAAATGGAAAACAACATTCTCTGCTTTCTATAAACTTAACGGAAAACAACAACAGTATATAGAAAGTACAGATGCTTCAAGTGGTGATGTTATTTATGTTTTACAGGAACTTGAAAGTTTTGGATTACTGGATGCATCTGTAAAGAAAACCTTTTTTGATAAGGCATTTGATGTAACATTAGGCGCCAGAAATTTACTCAATATTGTAAATGTGCGTTCAAACATAGGCGCTTCAGATGCCCATACTACAGGATCAACCAATAACCTTTTAGGTTATGGAAGATCCTTTTTCCTAAAGCTAACTTATAATATTAATCTATAATTATTTATACAATCATACATATGAAAAAGTTATTTCTCTTTCCGGTTGTAGCTCTGTTTTTAGCGAGCTGTAGCAGCGACGATAACAATAATGATCCGGTAATAACCGATCCGGTAAATAATGAACTTATAACATTTGGGGGTGAAACTAATCCGCTTGAAGTAGGAGGGGCTACAGAGCCTAATCAGGTATATGTTGACCTTAGCGGTACTAGTGCTTCACCTGTTATAAGAGATAGCTGGGACTTAGGTTTTTATTCTGGTAGCGAGTTCAGGATAATTATTAATGGTGCAGTACGAATGGCTGCCAAACAACTTGAGACAACTGATATTACCGAAACAGTTGAAGAAGATATTAGTGTAGCTGTAGGTACTTTTGACTCTGCTAACATGGCTTATGTTGATAACCCCCAGGGGGAGACTTTTGGTACTGCTTTTGGAGAACTTGCAACCAGCGAGGCAGAAGCTAAAGTGTTTTTAGTAAACCGAGGAAGTGAAGTACCAACTACAGAACCTGCTGCCGGTTCTTCAAATGTTGCAGGAGACCCAAGAGGATGGAAAAAAGTTAAGATTTGGGTTGATGGATCTGATTATAAAATACAATTTGCCGATTTAGCTTCAGTAGATTTTGAAGAAGTAACTATAAGCAAAAATTCACAGTATAATCATGTTTATTTTAACTTAGGAAACGGAGAAGTTGTTCAGGTTCAACCGCAAAAGGACAGTTGGGATATGAATTTCACTACGTTTACAAACGAAGTATTTCAGGGAGATATTTCTTCAGGAGCCTATTTCTACTCTGATTTTATAGTTATTAATACGCTTGCAGGTGTTACGGCTTATAAAGTTGAAGGAGGACAGGATACTTTTGACGCCTTTACAGCTCTTGATGTTGTACCTTCAGAATTTAGCGATGATCAAAGGGCTATAGGTTCCGAATGGAGAAATGTAACACCTGTACAGCTTTATGATGATGTTTTCTTTGTACTTAAAGACAGTGAAGGAAACTTATTTAAAATTAAATTTATTTCAATGCTTGATACAGAAGGTCACAGAGGGTTTCCTTTGTTTCAATACCAGCTTCTGTAAGCAATTACAATAGGATCATTTTAATATTCATAGCTAAAAAAAGCAGTAGTTAAGTTAGTTTTTGTTTTTACTGCATCCCGACCGGATTTCATAGTTACCGGTCGGGATTTTTTCTGTTTATAAGGTAAATATTGGCCAATAAAAAACCCCGCATAAGCGGGGTTCACAATTTAAAGATAACACGAATTATAACGAAGCGACAAGTTCTCGCCACTCTTCAAGTTCAGGTATGCCCGGTTTTCTTTTTCCAAAAAACTGAACGATAATTTCTCCCAGTTCGTTGTATACCTCAATGGCAGTTACCATACCGTCTTCGGTTGGTTTTCTAACAATCCAGGTTTGGGCAATTTTATCCATATCAAGGTGTAGGTTAAAATCAGGATCCATTACATTAAACCAGTTGTTGTGCCACATGGTTTTTCTTACCAGTCCGGTATGTATCTGGATATTCCCTCTGTTACCTACAAAGCACATAATAGGGGTTTTTGTTTCTGCAGCACCTTCCAGCATTTTTACCACAGCTTCTTTTTCAATCTTCTTAGCAAAGTTCTCATTTGGAGCTAAACGCAATGCCTGCGTTCTGGTAACGACAAACTTTTTAAGCATACCAAAGAACGCGTGGGTGTCTTTTAGGTTCTCCCAAGCTTCCTGAAAGCCTTTTACGTCTATTTCAGTATCCGGTTTCTCGTCAATGTTTAATGCAACCGCTACTGTAGGCTCTTCTGTACCTTGGTTGTCTGATGTGTATTTTGTAACGAGTTCATCAAAAGCGGCTTCGTTGCTGTCTTTAGTCAGGTATATTTTATGGATAGCTAAACCGTCTTTACCAAAAAACTGCAGACTTTTACGATCTCCGTGCTCTGATTTTTCGCTTACGGCAAAAGCCTTGTCCCAATGAGCAAGGAAAATACGTAAATCGATATCCTCACCAACAAAAAGACCTGCAAACGGGCTACTGAAATCTGGGTTAAGGTAAACACCTTTTCTTTCGTGTACACACTCGTCATTGCGGGTTAGTGCCATTACTTTACCAAGCTTTTCAATTTCTGTAAGTATAGCAGCAAATTCAGGCTTAAGTCGGGTTACCGTTTCTCCGGTTTGTGTAGCTAAAAGCTCAGCTTCGCTTACACCAAGTTTTTCGGCAGCATTACGTATTCTCAAATGTGGGTTTTCGGCCTTAAGGGCATCCCACTGCGATTTAAGGTTATTGGTTATAGTATCCATAATTCGGGTATTTATTATTATGTTCCAAAAATTATTAACGGGTTATTATTAACAGGATTAGGGCAAACCGTACAGGGAAAATTATACACTTTGCTTATTATCTCGGGTGTAAACACTTTCTCCGGTGTGTTGTGTGCCACTACCTGTCCTTTTTTCAAAAGCATTATCCTGTCGGCAAACTGAGCGGCAAGATTAAGGTCGTGCAATACCATTACTGCGGTATTGCCCTTTTTAGTAAAGTTTTTAATGGTGTGCAGTATCCTATGCTGGTGCAGTACATCAAGGTTATTAAGTGGCTCGTCTAAAAAAACTAGCTTATTCAACACCTCGTTGTCAAGTTGGGTAAGTACACGTGCCAGATGTACACGCTGTTTTTCTCCGCCCGAAAGCGAATTGTAATCACGACTTTCCAAATGTGCCACATCGGTCTCTTCCATGGCTTTGATTGCCGCCTCATGGTCTTTTTGATTTGGGTTGGCGTTAAAATAAGGATAACGCCCCATCATCACAACATCTTTGCACGCCAGCGGAATGTCATGACTGTTGTTTTGTGAAAACTTAGCTTTGTTATGTGCCAGTTCCATTTGTTCCCATTCTTCAAAAGTTCTTTTTTTAAAGAAAATTGGTTCTCCGTTCTTTCCTGTTTCGTTTGCTAATAAACTTAGCAAGGTCGATTTTCCGGCACCGTTAGGCCCTACTATTACTAAGAGTTCACCATAGTTAACCGATATATCTATGTTGTGCAGTATAGCATGCTTTTTATGCGAATAGGATATTTTGTAGGCTTCCAGCATATTACATTGATTTTCGGTTTCTTATTAGTATTACTATAAAAATAGGGGCACCCATAAAGGCAGTAAGTATACCTATAGGCACTTCTGAAGGCTGTGCTATGGTTCGGCTGATGGTATCTGCCGTAAGGAGGAGTATTCCGCCCATCACGGCAGACAGGGGCAATATTACATTATAGTTGGATTTAAACAGTAGTCTTAAAATATAAGGAACTATAAGGCCTACAAAGCCTATGGTTCCGGCAAAGGCTACAGAGGTACCTACCATCAGCGCTGTTAACAACACTATTTGCTTTTTTATTTTCTCTACCGGAATTCCCAAATGCTGTGCATCACGTTCGCCAAGCATCATGGCATTAAGCGCTTTCCCTTTATTGATAAGGAAAACATAGGAAACCAGTACGATTACGGCTAAAATGAGGTTTTTGGTCCAGGTTGCTCCTGCAAGGCTCCCCAGATTCCAAAAGGTAAGATCCCTTAGCTGCTCTTCTTTTGAGATGTAGATAAGGAAACCGGTTATGGCAAACCCAAGTGCAGTAAATGCCACTCCGCAAAGCAGCATAACAACCACGTTAGTCTTACCGTTTGATGTAGAAATACGGTATACCAATATCATGGTTAGCAGTGCGCCGATAAAGGCCATTATGCTAAGCAGTGAGAAATGGAAAACTTCGGGGATATATTGTTTAAATGAACTTCCTAATACTATGGTAAGTGCAGCAAATAAAGATGCACCCGATGTTATCCCGATAAGATCGGGTGTGGCAAGAGGGTTTTTAAACATACCCTGTAAGCAGGTGCCCGATACTGCTAAAGCACTGCCTATAAGCACTGCCATGGTAATGCGTGGCAAACGAAGGTTTAAAAGTACAAAGCGGTCGCTTTGTGATATTGAACTGTCTCCCGACAGTATGCCCGAAAATAACTCTGCCACCGAGTGTTTTTCAAAGGCATATACTCCCATATAAAGGGAAACTACTGCCAGTGTAACCAGCAGTAGTATTCCGGAGGTAATATATAACGAGAGCTTATTTTGCATTTTCGGCCAGCTGACTGTTTAATTGTACTGCTGCTTCTCCAAGACGTGGTCCGAAACCACTTAAAAGAGCACCGTCCATTATGATTATCTTTTTGTTTTTACCGGCATTGGTTTTGTCTACACCCGGTATTTTAAATACACCCTGTGGACCACCAAGGCTACCAACGCCTGAATCAAACATTAATATAACATCCGGATTCCCTTGTAAAAGGGCTTCAGGAGTTAGGGGTTTGTACTCTTCAAATCCGGTAACGGCATTAGCAGCACCTGCAAGTGTAATTACTTTATCTACAGGAGTATTAGTTCCGCTTACCATTAACATGTTGGCACCACGGGCATAAATGAATAATACTTTTGGCTTGTTTTCTAAATGCTGTACTTTGGCAAGATCTGTATCTATTTTATCCTGCAGGGATTTATAGTTATCGTTGTGAAGTGTGTTTGCCACTTCTTCAATTAGTTTCTTAGTTCCTTCCGGGCTTATTTCCTGAGTATAAATTTGTGTTTCTATACCGGCAGCTTTTAGTTTTTCTGCCAGTTCAGGGCTAATGTCTGTACTAGTTCCCAGTATCAGGGTAGGTTGCAGTTCCATTATGGTTTCTACCGAAAGGCTTCTAACATGTCCTAAATCCTTAGCAGTAGTTTTAACCGACTCCGGGTAGGCACTGGTAACATCTACACCAACCAGTTCACTTTCATGACCCAGGGCAGCTATTATTTCGGTTACGGCTCCGTTTAGCGATACAATACGCTGACCTTCTACAGGAGTTTCAGCTTCCTGTTCTGTTGTCGTTTCTTTGTTATTATTGGTATCTTTTTTACATGAAGTATCTGTAAATAAAGCGATTGTAAGTAAAGTTAGAAGGCTTATTTTTTTCATTTGTATAATGATATTGTTTTTAATGAATCTAAATTAAAGCAAATGTATTATTTTTATTTAGAATGAAAAAAAATAAGAATGTTAAAATAAAATAGCTTCACGGTAAGTTTACGTAAGTCGCAGTTTGATAGCTAAAATCTATTAAGTGATATTTTAAAACTGTGTCATTTATTCTGTTATTACAGAAACAAGACGTAAATTTGTACCCAATTTGTTGTAAAGCCATTAGTTGGCAAAAAATAGAGGAGAAGAAAAATGTTTGATATAAAAGCTGTAAGGGCTGATTTCCCGATACTTAACCAAACCGTAAACGGTAAACCGCTGGTATATTTTGATAATGCCGCAACATCACAAAAACCGCAGGTGGTTATAGATGCAATTTCAAAATACTATGGAGAGATAAACTCCAATATACACAGGGGTGTACATACCCTTAGCCAGTTGGCAACCGATGCCTACGAGATTTCAAGGCAAAAAATCCAAAAACACATTAATGCCAAAAATAGCTACGAAGTGCTGTTTACAGCAGGTACTACACATGGTATTAACCTTGTGGCAAACGGTTTTGCGGCATTTGTAAAGGCTGGCGATGAGGTAATGGTATCGGCAATGGAACACCACAGTAATATAGTGCCGTGGCAAATGCTTTGTGAAAGAGTAGGAGGTAAGCTGGTTGTTATCCCGATGAATGAAAACGGTGAACTTATCATTGAGGAGTTTGAAAAACGCCTTTCAGATAAAACCAAACTGGTTGCCGTTAACCACATTAGTAACTCACTGGGAACCATTAACCCGGTAAAACACATTATTGATAAGGCACATGCTGTAGGCGCAGCGGTACTTATTGACGGAGCTCAGGCGGCACCGCACTTAAAAATTGACGTACAGGAGCTTGATTGTGATTTTTATGCTTTATCAGGTCATAAAGCATGTGGTCCAACAGGTAGCGGTATACTGTATGGTAAAGAAGAATGGCTTAATAAACTGCCTCCTTACCAGGGTGGTGGTGAAATGATAAAAGAGGTAAGCTTTGAAAAAACTACCTATGCCGATTTACCTCATAAATTTGAAGCAGGTACACCAAATATTGAAGGAGGTATTGTACTGGGCACGGCTATAGATTACCTTAACTCAATAGGGCTTGATAACATAGCAGCTTATGAGCATGAACTACTGGTTTATGGTACCGAAAAGCTACTGGAAATTGAAGGTCTTAAAATTATTGGTACGGCTAACGAAAAAACATCGGTAATATCGTTTAATGTGGGTAACATTCACCCATATGATATTGGTGCTATTGTAGATAAAATGGGTATTGCCGTGAGAACCGGTCACCATTGTACACAACCGGTTATGGATTTCTTTAAAATACCGGGAACCGTAAGAGCTTCGTTTGCTTTTTACAATACCAAAGAAGAAATAGATGCTCTTGTTACCGCTGTTAAGAAAGCGCAAACAATGTTGGGTTAAATTTTAAAATACCTACTTTTACCATAAAAAGTATTGTATGAAAAAGTTTGCAGCAATTGTACTATTGGCGCTTTTTGCCGTAGGATGTGCATCGGCACTTAAAAAGGAAAGCGATAAGATTTCGTTTGAGTATGAAGCCATAACCAGGGGCAGTTACAAAAAGGTAATTGTAAAGCAGGATACGGTTATTACTATTAAAGACAGAGATCTGAAGGATGTTGTTACAGCCGGACTTAAAAATGGTGAGTGGAACAGCCTTTTAAAATCGCTTGAGGGTGTAAACCTTGAAGGACTTAACGAAATTAAGGCTCCAAGTGTAAAGCATCAGGTAGATGCAGCACCAATAGCAAACCTAAAAGTAATACGCGGAGATAAAACCTACCAGAGCAAAAGCTTTGACCACGGTAATCCGCCACAGGAAATAAAAGATGTTGTAGATAAAATTATGGCAGCATCTGATTTTAAAAAGAAATAAAACAAAATGGATATCAGAGAGATTCAGGAAGAGATAGTAGACGAATTTTCAATGTTTGATGATTGGGAAGAGCGTTACCAGTATGTAATTGATTTAGGTAACTCACTTCCGCTGATTGATGAGCAATATAAAACCGAAGAGAATATTATTAAAGGATGCCAGAGCAAGGTTTGGCTTCACGGGGAGCAAAAGGACGATAATATTGTTTTTACTGCCGATAGTGATGCCATACTTACTAAAGGTATTATAGCCATACTTATTAGGGTATTCTCTAACCAGAAAGCAGCCGATATACTGGAGGCCGATATGTCTTTTATCGATGAGATAGGACTTAAGGAGCATTTATCGCCTACCAGAGCAAACGGACTGGTTTCTATGATTAAACAGATTAAAATGTATGCCCTGGCATTCCAGGCTAAAAACTAAAATACTATGGAACAGCAAATTGATACTGCACAGCTGGGGGAAGAAATTGTAAAGGTTTTAAAAACTATTTATGACCCTGAAATTCCGGTTGATATTTACGAACTGGGACTGATATATGATGTAATGGTGAATACAGATCATGAGGTAAAAATACTTATGACACTTACATCGCCAAACTGCCCTGTGGCAGAAAGCCTTCCGCAGGAAGTAGAAGAAAAGATTACCAAAATTGAAGGTGTAAAAGCTGCTGAGGTTGAGATTACTTTCGATCCACCCTGGACACGCGACCTTATGAGTGAAGAGGCTAAGCTGGAGCTTGGTATGCTTTAAAAAAGTGCTCACTTATCAGTTGCATTGAGCACAGTTTGTCATTCTGAATGAAGGGAAACGAAATGAAGAATCTCAGGTTGTATTTTGAGATCCTTCCTTCGTCAGGATGACAACCTCTAATGTAAATATAATGGAACAAGAAGAAATAGTAAACAGGGTGGCAAACAGCGCCCTTCAGGTTTTTGACCTGGAAGATTATTACCCGAAAGAAGAACGAATAGCTATAGATATTACCCAGTGGCTTTGGCAGGGACTGGTGCTTAAGGAAAAAGATTTCCGTGAGGCATTAAAAGACCATAACTGGGAACAGTATCAGGATAAGTATGTGGCAATATACTGTAGTGAAGACGCTATTGTGCCCGCATGGGCCTACATGCTTATTACTTCATACTTACAGCCTTTTGCTAAAAGTGTAATGCAGGGAGAACTACATCAGCTTGATGTGAAGATATATAACGACATCCTTAACGGATTGGACTATTCTCCTTATGAAGGGAAACCTGTAATCATTAAGGGGTGCTCGCATAAACCGGTACCCGAAGAAGCCTATATGTTAGCCATGCAAAAACTTATGCCTGTAGCCAAGAGTATTATGTTTGGAGAGGCCTGTTCATCAGTACCTTTATACAAAAAACCTAAGGTTTAACTTTTCATTAACTGTACGGTTTTACTGCTATTTACATATATTTGCGTAAAACCCCAACACAGTTATTATGAAAAAAGTACTATTTGCAGTAGCGTTATTTGGTTTTATAACGGCTAAGGCACAGGATCAAAATGCCGCGGCGGCCGATAACGATACCATTGGCCCATGGACGAAAAAAGGGAACGCATCCTTATTGTTTAACCAGTCAACTTTTGACAACTGGATTGCCGGTGGTGAAAACAACATATCGGGGAGTGTAGGTATAAACTACGATATAAACTACAAAAAAGGCCCGTGGACGTGGGATAATAAGTTTATTGGCGCCTACGGTCTTGTAAGAACTAAAAACAGCTCATTTATCAAAAAAACCGATGATAAGATAGAAATTAATTCGGTACTGGGTAAACAGGCGACCGAAAGATGGTATTATTCTGCCTTTTTAAACTTTAAAACCCAGTTTGCAAAAGGATACAAATACGGGACCGATGAAAATGGTGCAGAGATAAGAGACGAATATACAAACTTTATGTCTCCGGGTTACTTGCTTTTTGGTCCGGGTATGCTGTATAAAAAAGACGATAATTTTAAGATAAACCTGTCTCCGGCTACTTCAAAAATTACTTTTGTAGATAAGAATTTTACGCTGCCCGATGCTGCTTATTTTGGTGTGGACGAGGGTAAGTCAATACGCTACGAACTGGGTTTCAACGCGTCGGCTTACTATAAGGTTGAGGTATGGGAAAACGTATCGTTTGAAAACATACTTAACCTGTATTCCAACTACCTTGAAGATCCTCAAAATGTCGATTTGGACTATCAGCTTAACATAGTAATGAAAATAAACCGTTACTTAACCACTAACCTGTCGTTTCAAACAATTTATGACGATAACGCCTATAGAGGTTTCCAGATACGTCAGGTGTTTGGTGTAGCAGTTAATTACGGATTTTAATTAGCGAAAAACTTAGTATAAAAACAAAAATCCGGCGCTGTAAAGGCCGGATTTTCTTTATTCTTTTTCCTCAGAATGATTTTCCTTATAATCAGGATAAAGGAAATTGTTATAAGGAAAACGTGTTATGTGTATTTCTCTAACAGCTTCATAGACTTTTTCCCTAAATTCTTCGAAATTTTCTTTGTTAGTTGCCGAGATGAAAAGTGCATTTTTCTCTCCCACATTGCTCATCCAGGTAGCTTTCCACTCTTCAAGGCTATAGTGCTTAGATGTCCTTTCTGTCATCAAATCATCTTCATCAATAACAATCGGCTTGTAAGCATCAATTTTATTGAAAACCATTATAGTAGGCTTGTCAATGCTGTCAATGTCCTGTAAGATTTGGTTAACCGATGCGATGTGATCTTCAAAGTCAGGATGCGAAATATCTACAACATGTAAAAGCAGGTCGGCTTCACGAACTTCGTCCAGCGTACTTTTAAACGATTCTACCAGTTGTGTAGGCAGTTTTCTGATAAAACCAACAGTGTCTGACAAAAGGAACGGAAGGTTTTTAATAACAACCTTTCTTACTGTAGTATCCAGTGTGGCAAACAGTTTGTTCTCTACAAACACCTCACTTTTACTTATGGTATTCATAAGGGTAGATTTACCTACGTTGGTATATCCTACAAGAGCAACTCTAACTAAAGCTCCGCGATTGCTTCGCTGTACAGACATTTGTTTGTCAATGGTTTTGATCTTGTCTTTTAAGAGGGCAATTCTGTCCCTAACAATACGACGGTCGGTCTCAATTTCCGTTTCACCGGGACCACGCATACCAATACCACCCCTTTGTCTTTCAAGGTGGGTCCACATTCCCGACAGTCTTGGTAACAGGTATTGACACTGTGCTAACTCTACCTGTGTACGGGCATAAGATGTTTGTGCTCTTTGGGCAAAAATATCGAGTATAAGATTGGTTCTGTCAAGCACCTTACATTCGCCAAAAATCTTTGTTATATTTTTTTGTTGAGCAGGTGATAATTCATCATCAAAAATTACAGTCGAAATATCATTTTCTTTAATGAAATGATGAATTTCATCCATTTTTCCGGTACCCAAAAAGGTTTTAGGGTTAGGTTTCTCCATTTTTTGGGAAAAACGCTTTATCACCTCACCACCGGCTGTAAATGTTAAAAATTCTAACTCATCAAGGTACTCAGATAGCTTTTCTTCGGTCTGATTTTGTGTTATAATTCCAACAATTACAGTTTTTTCAAACTTAATTTCTTCTTTCTCCAGCATAAATGTTATTTAAAGAGTGCAAAAATACAAAATATATGAAAGTTGATTTTGTAAAAAAATCGAGGATAATTTAATGAAAACGTTAAATGAAAACAAAAAGTTACTAAAATGTTATATTTTTTTAATTTTGATTTCTTAATTCTACCAAAACTAACATAATTCTATGAGAAAATTTACTTTCATGATTTTCATGTCATTATTTTCTATTGCCAGTTTTGGACAGTTGGCAATGGAAGGTTTTGAGACATGGCCCCCAACAGATTGGGGAATTTATGACAATGGTGTAGGTACTGGTACGACTACCACTTGGGTACAAAGCCCATTAGGAAGTCCTATTCAGCCCCCTTATGAAGGCAGTTATGCTGCTTACTGTTCGTCACAAAGTGTGCCTTCGGGTACTCCGGAAGACTGGTTGGTTACACCACAGTTTACTGTACCGGCTAACCCTCAGTTGCGTTTTTATAACATGACTATACAGCCAGGAGGGCAGCAAACGGTTCTAAAAGTGATGATTTCCACTTCATCAGATCCGTCATCTTTGGCAGATTATACTTTGCTTGAAGATTGGAATGATGAGGAAATTGATGCTAGTGATTACCAACTTACAACGGTTAACTTGCCTGCAAATGTTGTAGGGCAGGATGTTTATCTTGCTTTTGTAAGATCTGGAGGAAACAGCGGTGGAGGTGACCACTGGCTGGTAGACAACGTAAGTGTTGTACAACAATGTTTGAGTCCAACTAACCTAACATTTACTAACCCAGGGTTAGATAGTGTAGAGATTAACTGGGATGCTAATGGTGCTACAGCTTGGGAAATAGAGATAGTTCCTATTGATGAAGCGCCTACAGGTGTTGGTGTACCATATGCAGGTACATTGCCATATCAGGCAACAGGGCTTGAATCAAGTACTGTTTATAAAGCCTATGTACGTTCGGTTTGTGATTCTGATGGAAACGTTAGTGACTGGACAAATCCGCTTAACTTTAGTACAGTAGCGCTTGGTGCAACATGTGCAGCGCCTATAGAGATTACTTCTTTACCATACTCTACTACAGATAATACAGCAGGATATGGAGATGACTACAGTGGTTCTCCGGGAGCTTCAGGCTGTGGAACAACTAGTGATTACCTTAATGGTGACGATGTTGTTTATGCATATACAGCACCAACAGATGGTGTAATTAGTATTGATGCTACTAACTTAGGAAACTTTGCAGGAGCTTTTGTTTATGAAAGCTGTGATGATATAGGTGTTAACTGTATTGCCGGGGGAACCGGTAACGGTACGAACCCTATTTCTATGCCAATAATAAATGTTACAGCGGGTACTACATACTATGTTGTAATATCTACATATGCTGCACCACAATCAACACCATATACTTTAACAGTACAGGTTGTTAACTGTGCACCGCCTACAAACTTAACGGCAACAAATATTGATGACGCATCGGCAGATCTTTCATGGGATGCAAATGCTGCCACATCATGGGAAGTGGTAATTCAGGACAATGGCGCGGGTATCCCTACAGGTGCCGGTACTACAGTAACTACAAATCCTAACTTTGATGCTACTGCAAAAACAGATGGTACTCCGTTTGCTCCTTCAACTAACTATGAATACTATGTAAGAGCAGACTGTAACGACGGTACTTTTAGTGCCTGGGCAGGACCTTTTGCTTTTACAACTACACAAATACCGGGGAACCTGGATTATAGTGATGATTTTGAAACAGTAACAGGCTGGACATTAAGTAATGGTACTTCTGTAAATAAATGGATTATAGGTAACGCTGTAAATAACGGCGGTACTCAGTCGCTTTACATCACTAATGATAATGGTGTTTCTAATGCCTATACAAACTCAACTACTACTGTAGTTCACGCTTTTAGAGATATTCAAATGCCTGCAACTATAGACGCATTAACATTATCTTTTGACTGGAGAGCAGATGGTGAAAGTACTTATGATTATTTAAGAGTATGGTTAGTACCTGCTACATTTAACCCTACCCCGGGAACATTAATTAATAATAATAACGGTGTACAAATAGGGGGTAACCATAATCAGAATACTACCTTTACTACCGAAGAGTATTATGTTAATGTTTCTGCTTATGCAGGTCAGGTAATGAGACTTGTTTTTGAGTGGAGAAATGATTTTAGTGGCGGTACAAATCCACCGGCTGCTGTAGATAACGTTAGCCTTGAGTTTGTTGATTGTCCAATTCCAACTAACTTAACTGCTGGTAGTGAAACTTTAAACGGTGCTACTTTCGACTGGGATTCACCTACATCGGTAACACCTACGTTTGACTACTATATAAGTGAAGATAATACAGCTCCGGATGATACTACAACACCTACAGGTAACGTATCTGCCGAAGATGTAACATTAAACAATTTAAATCCGTCTACAATGTACCACTTCTGGGTAAGAAGTAACTGTGGTAGCGGAAGCACAAGTTTATGGGTTGGTCCTGTAACAATTAACACGTTACAAATTCCGGCTCAGCTTGATTTTAGCGAAGACTTTGAAGGAACAATTAACTGGACATTAAATAACGGTACTCAAACTAACCAATGGATAGTAGGTACTGCTACAAGTAATGGTTCGGGTAGTTCTCTTTATATAACTAATGATGGCGGTGTAACTAACTCTTACACAAATAATTCAGAATCTGTAGTTCATGCATATAGGGATATTGAAATTCCTGCAGGCGCAGAAGAATTATATCTTACTTTTGACTGGAAAGCACAAGGAGAAAGTATTTATGATTATTTAAGAGTATGGATTGTTCCGGTTACTTTTAGTCCGGTAACTGGTACTCAGATTAACGGTGGTAATGGCGACCAGATAGGCGGCAATTATAATCAGAATACTTCATGGACGTCTGAAGGCGTTGTTGTACCTGCTACAGATTATGAAGGGACAACTATTCGACTGGTGTTTGAATGGAGAAACGATGGTAGTGCAGGTACAAACCCTCCTGCTGCCGTTGATAATGTTAATTTATCACTTATTACATGTCCGGCTCCGGATAACGTAACTGCGGACAACTTAACGCAAACTACGGCAGATATTGCATGGGAAGCACCTGAAACAGCTCCTTCTTCATACGATTATTATGTAAGTACTTCAGGGGCTACTCCTGATGGTGATACTACTCCTACAGGAAACGTTACGGATACAAATGCGACAGCTACAGACTTAACTCCGGGCGCAACACATTATGTATGGGTAAGAAGTAATTGTGGTACAGATGACTATAGCTTCTGGGTAGGGCCGGCAGTATTTATTTTGCCTCAGGTTCCTGCGCAAATGGACTTTGAAGACGATTTTGAAACTGAAGTTTCAGAGTGGTCTTTAAGCAATCTTGGACAGCCTAATGTTTGGGTTGTGGGTACAGCTGTAAGCAACAGCCCTGATACATCACTGTATATTACAAACGATGGTGGTATAACTAATGCTTATACTGCCAGCCAAGGTTCTACAGTACATGCCTTTAGAGATATTGAGGTTCCTGCAACTATAGCAGATGTTCAACTTTCATTTGACTGGAAATCAGCAGGAGATACTTCTGAAAATGATTATTTCAGGGTATGGTTAGTACCGGTAACTTTTATTCCAACTCCGGGTACTCAAATAACTAATGCAGATGGTCAGCAATTAGGAGATGAATATAGTCAGAATCCTGAATGGACAACAGAAACACAAATCTTTAATGCTTCTGCTTATGCCGGGCAAACGGTTAGATTAGTGTTTGAATGGAGAAATAATACGTTTACTGAAGTACAGCCACCGGCAGCTATTGATAATGTAATGTTTAAAGTTGTAACCTGCCCTCAGCCAACAGATTTATTAGCTGAAGCAGTACAGGGAGCTTCTTATATCAACCTTTCATGGACTCCAACAGGTTCTGAAACACAATGGGAAGTTGTAGTTCAGACTGCTGGAACAGGTAACCCTGGTGATGAGCCTACAACATCTGTAATAGTTACTGATGATCCTTCATACATAGCTAATGATATACAATCAGGTGAATATTATGAATTCTATGTTAGAGCTATTTGTGATGAAAACAGTTCAAGCATATGGTCAGGTCCGCAATTGTTCTCAATATTCAATCCGCCTGGATGTGCTAATGTTGAGGTATTTGATCCGGAACTTGAAGTTATATTGCCAGGAAGTGAATTTATAGTTTGTTCAGATGAAGATAACTGTGTGCCTTTAAGTGCTAATTACTTACTTACAGGTGGAACAACTTCTTATGAAATAGAATCTATTGAATATGCTCCACCATTCCCATTCACCGGAGGTACTCCGGTATCGGTTGGTACAGATGACGTTTGGTCTCCGGTGGTAGAGCTTCCTTTTGAATTCTGTTTCTTTGGAGACATATATTCTGAAGTAATTGTTGGATCTAACGGTGTTGTTTCTTTTGATACATCTGATGCAGAAGGTTATTGTCCTTATTCGTTTAGCCAAACAATTCCAAATGCCGGATTCCCTATCCTTAATGCTATTTATGGTGTGTATCAGGATATCGATCCTAACCAGGATAATGATGTAGCTAACCCGGATATTAACTATCAGGTACTGGGTACTTATCCTTGTCGTGCACTTGTAGTTAACTTCTCTGAGGTAGCTCAGTTTAGTAGTGCATGTAACGACGATCCAAACATTGGTGCACAAACAACACAAATTGTACTTTACGAAATCTCTAACGTAATTGAGGTTTATGTTGGTAACAGAGTACCATGTACATCATGGCAAAATGGTGTTGGTGTACTTGGACTTCAAAATGCAGACGGTACTGAGGCTTATGTTCCTACAGACAGAAATACAGGAGCTTGGACTGCTACAGAAGAAGCTTGGAGATTTACTCCTAACGGTGATACAAATGTTGTATTTGAATGGTTACAAGACGGGGTTTCTTTTAGTGATGAAAAAGATATTACTGTTTGTGTTACAGATCCTACAACACTTACAGCACGTGCTACTTATACAAACTGTAATGGTGAACTTATCGTTAAAGAAAGTGATGTTACTCTTCGTTTAGGTGAAGAAGTTACTTTTGGGGAGCTATCTGATGTTGGTATTTGTGTAGAAGAGGGAACAGTTGCTGTAAACCTTAATGATGCAATTGCTGATTTTGTTGCTGATTTAAGTAATCCTGATAACTTTACTATAACATTCTATGCCACTGAAGAGGCAGCTCTTGCAGGTGGAGATGATAATCTTGATGTTGAGTTTGAGGCAACCGGAAACGAAACAATTTATGTAAGAGTTCAGGAAAACGGAAGTGAGTGTTTACATATTGGATCGTTTGATATTATGATTTCTAATAACGCTCCAGAATTCACTTTAGAAGGAGAAATTGATGTTTGTGAAAATGAAACGTCTACTCTAACAGTACAGCCAATTAACTTTGATATTGCAGACGCTACTTTTACCTGGACATTAGACGGTGCTGATTTACCGGATACAGGTGCAAGTATCAATACTACACAGTCAGGTGTTTATGAGGTTAGTGTTATGGTTGAGTGTGAAACTACCGAGGCTGTAACTGTTACTATACACCCTGTACCTGTTGCTGATGTAATGGAAGATGTTACAGAGTGTGATTCTTTTGTACTTCCGGCATTAAGTGAAAACAATAACTATTACACAGGTCCTGAAGGTACAGGCGATGTACTTGCTGTTGGAAGTGAAATAGCTGAAAGTCAAACTGTTTATATTTTTGCTCAAACACCTAATACTGATTGTACAGATGAGACAAGCTTTGAAGTTAGTATTGTTCCAACACCTATTATTAG